>NZ_BDIY01000001.1 GCF_002072155.1 Roseovarius sp. A-2
GCTCCAACCCAAGAACTTCTCCACGCATCAAAGACCCCGCATAAGACACGTCGCTAACGACGTAGTTAAACACGTATCTTAGATCATTGCCCAAGCGTCAGGCAGGCGGTGCCAATGGCGCGGTTACCTTTTTGCTGCTCAGGATGTTCCTTTCGCGCGCCCTGCGCGTGGGGTCTGCAAAGCTATAGATACGCAACGACTGCGTGCTTTCTTCAATCTCGAAAAGCAATAGTCTGGCATATTAAATCTGCTTGTGTGAGCTACCCGCCGAAATTCGGACACTGACGAAAGCTGCGATTTGTTGCCTGTCCGCCCAGGCCGGGGCGTCACGCCATGCAGGCTACTCCTGCGTTGGCCTTATCCTCCACCTACCGCCGTCAGACCAAGCACAAGCCAGACCTGCATGCCGCCGCGGTAGTATGAGATCCGCTCGGCAGAATACGCACCCACGAATGCCCCTTCTGGCGTGGATGCTGGTCACATCGTGCTCGACGCTTGTCGACTATTCGGCAACCCGTTGCACCTCCAACTCACGTTAAGCACCGTGGCTGTGGGACATGCATCAGAGGATCTGGCTGAGAAACTCCCTGGTGCGCGGGTCCTGTGCGTTCTTGAAGAAGGTCTCCGGCGGGCCGTGTTCGACGATGACGCCCCGGTCAGTGAAGTAAATATGGTCTGCTACCTCCCGGGCAAATGCCATTTCGTGGGTAACGAGGATACAAGTCATCCCCTCTTCGGCCAGATCCTTGATGGTCTGCAGGACCTCACCGACGGTCTCGGGGTCAAGTGCTGCGGTGACCTCATCGAATAGCATTACGTCAGGCTGCATTGCCAAGGATCGTGCGATGGCGACACGTTGCTGCTGCCCTCCGGAGAGTTCGCCGGGATACGCACCTTCCTTGCCCTCGAGACGCACCTTTTTCAACAAGGCCCGTGCCGTCGCTTCCGCCTTTGCCTTGTCTTGTTTCAGCACGCGCACTGGTGCCATCATGACATTCTGCAACGCGGTTTTGTGCGGAAACAGGTTGTATTGCTGAAACACCATGCCGACTTTCTTGCGCAACTCCAGCTTGTCCAGATTAGGGTCGTTCACCTCTTGCCCCTCGACGAGAATAGATCCCTGCTGAATATCGTTGAGCGCATTGACGCAGCGGATCAGTGTCGATTTACCGGACCCTGATGGGCCGATGATGCAGATCACATCACCTTTCATCACATCAAGCGATACGCCGTTCAAAACCTTGAGCGTGCCAAAGGACTTGTGGACGTCGTTCAGTGAGACCATCGGTTCGGCAGGGGTCCAACTCATTTTATTTCCTTAGTTGATTACTGCGAATTTGCGTTCCAGCCGAACGGTGAAACGTGCGATGGGATAACAGTAGGCGAAGAACAACAAGAGGACGAACCCATAGAACGGTGCCAGCAATTCAGGACGACCGCCTTCTGCGGCGAGCGCCTGTCCGGTCAGGGTCATGACCTCCGAGACGCCGACGATCGAGGCTAGAACCGTTGCCATCGTCAAAATGGAATAGAGATTCATCCAGGGCGGCAGCATGCGCTTGACGCATTGCGGCAGGATGATCAGCCACAGGGTTTGCCGCCGCGAATAGGCAAGGCTTTCAGCGGCCTCCCATTGTCCGCTGGGCAGAGATTTGACGGCCCCGCGCACGATCTCGGACACATTCGCCATCACTGGCAGCGACAGGCCGAGAATGGCTTTGAACCAATCGGGAAACGGGATTGACAGGCCCAGCAGGTTGATCTCGAACGGTAACAGGAACATCGCGAAAAACAGTAGGACTAGCCAAGGGGCGTTGCGAAAGAACTGGGTCAAGAACCATGACACGCCGCGTGTCACCCGTGAGAGCGATATCTGTCCGAGCCCCAGCAAGGCGCCGAGCGCGGTTCCAAGGGCCATGGCAAGAAAAGAGATTGCGAGATTGAAGATGAAGCCCTGCAACAGCAAGGGCACCCAGTCCAGCAGGACAGCAAACGGGGTCAGCAGCGGCACGCCCGCTTGCGCAAAGGCAAGGGAAGGTCCGAACACGGCAATACTTGCGATCACGACAAAGTGCCACGGTCGAAACCCCAGGAGCGGTTCCGGCTCGCGCGGTTTGAAAGGCTTCATCACTGGAAGGTCGGTCTTATAACTCATTATCCAAACCCCGGAATTCTCATCGCGCGCTCCCAACGGTTCATGCCGCCCACGAGGATGCCGACCAGGACAAAATACGCCAGGAGGAGGAAGATCATCATCTCGGTGACGTTCACGTTGTCGGACCATATTTGGTTGGCCTCGTAAAGCATCTCGGGCACTGCGATCGCGTAGGCGAGTGTGGTTGTCTTGACCAGGTTGACGAGGTTGTTGTTGAGGGCGGGCAAAACCACCCTGAACGCCAGAGGCAGAGTCACGTCGCGGTAGATCTGCAGTCTCGAAAACCCGAGAGCCTCTGCCGCTTCGACGGTGGATTTCGGCACCGCTTCGATCCCCGAGCGGAATATCTCGACATTAAAAGCCCCGGCGAAAAAAGACAGCGATATCGCCGCCCAGGCGAAACTGCCGAGAATTGGCGACTGGCCGCCCCAATCGTTCTCTACGGTTGGCAGCATCGTGCCGATGGCGAAATAAAAGAAATATAGCTGCACTAGCGGCGGGGTGTTGCGAAAGAGCTGGATATACCCGTTCACGATACGACGCGCCCACTTGAACGTTGACCCTTGCAGCCACGTCCCGACCACCCCGATGAGCACTGAAAAGAACAAACAGACCAGCGAAAGCCGGATCGTCGTGAAAAACCCGTCGATCATGCGATTGCGGTCATACGCATCGTAAAGAAATGGCAGGTTTATGCTGGTTTCGTCGTAGAGAACACGAAACCATTCGAATATGACGTCCATGTCGGAGGCGCTCCGGGGCAGAAGTGACTGGCGAAGCGGAATGCCTCGCCAGCTGTAGTTTACTTGAACTTCGCGTGCATCGCTTCGGCGAACGGCGTGTTGGCCACGCCCCATTCGGTCTCAAGTTCAAGAATACGACCGGATTTGTGCCATTCGGTGATCATGTCGCTCATCAGGGCTGCGAACTCGTCCTCGCCCAACTGGACGGCAAGACCCCAAGGTGCGTCGTCGATCGTCTTGAGCGGCATTTCATAGTCCGACCATTCAGGGTCATTCGTTTTTGCGACAATTGCGCTGTCATCATAGACAAACGCAGCGCAATTGCCGGCCTTGAGAGCCGAATACGCCTCGGCGGTGCCCGTGAAGGCGACGATCTCCGCCCCATAATTCTGCGACGTGGGCTTATTGTAGAACGCGCCCTGAATCCCGCAGACAGGCTTGCCCCGCAGGTCTTCCCACTCTTTAAGGCCGAGACTCTTGAGCGCGAGGATGTTCGTTCCGGAGGAGTAGTAATTGGGGTCCACGATCTGCACGACCTTGCGACGATCTTCTGTGTCCGTCATCGTCGCGATCATCAGGTCGATCTTGCCCTGCTCCAGAAACTGCATACGGTTCGAACTGACCACCGGCACATACTCCACCTCAACCCCCAGCTTGTCGGCAACATCCTGGGCAAGATCGGGCTCGATACCGATGATGTTGCCGGAGGAGTCGAGAAAGCCATAGGGCTTGTAATCGGCCTTCACGCCCACAACGAGCGTGCCGCGTTCCTTGATGCTGTCGAGCACATCAGCGGAGGCGGCTGTAAGGCCCATGGCCGATATAATAAGGGCTGACGCGAAGGTATTCATGGTCATATTACTCATTTCAATCTCCCTGAGTTTATTCGCCGTCGGACGGTTGCAGTTCCATCAGGTCGAAATTTAGACATTACTTCAACCCTGAATTCCATAAATTCTGACTCTAGACGTCAGTATTTTGCTTGTCTGACCGGTCGTGGAGCGTGTTGCGTCAAACCGCTTCGGCAAGGCGATACTTTGAAGAGATTGTAGCCGTCGCAGTCGCTTAAGAGATCGGATTGGCTCAAAGCCTGTTGTCAAATCAAAACAAGCCCTACTGCTTTTTGTCTGAACGTGAATTGCCGACACTCATTGGTGACTTGGGCCGGCTGACACTGAACATGCTGCTCAGTTTCGCGCAATTCGAGCGGGAAGTTACAGCCGAGCGCATTCGTGACAAGATCGCCGCCTCCAAGAAACGCGGTCTATGGATGGGTGGCGTGCCACCCCTCGGCTATGATGCACATCCCGATCCCAACACCCGAAGCCTCGTGGTCAACGAGACGGAGCGCGGTACGGTCGAGGCGCTTTATGCGCTCTACGAGGATCTTGGATGTCTGCGCGCGGTTGAGCGGGAAGCGGCAATCCGTGGGCTTCGGTCCAAGCGCCATGTTTTCTCCACCGGACGCGAGCAGGGCGGCGGCCCGCTCTCGCGTGGCCAAATCCATCATATACTTTGCAACCCGGTCTATGCCGGGCGCATCCGGCACAAGGACAAGGTATTCGATGGACAGCATGCCGCCATCATCGCCACCGACTTCTGGGACCGCGTGCAGGCCAAGTTGCAGGAAGCAAGTGGTCGCCCCAGGCGGGGTGGCTGCGCGATCCAAAAAGGCCGCCGGACTGACGTGGCGGTGTTGACGGGCAAGTTCCGGGACCCGACCGGTGACCGGCTGACACCGACACATACCAAGAGGGGCAGCCAGCGTATCCGCTACTATGTCTCGAATCGTCTTCTCTCGCGCCATGATCCCGCGGGGTGGCGTTTGCCTGCGGGGCGCTTCGAGGCGTCGGTGGCCGCTCGTGTTGCCGATCATCTCGATCTGATGGCCGAGCGCCATACTCTGGTCACTATCCCCGACATCGGCGCAGGCCCCAGGTTGGAGGACAACGCGCGGGCGTTGATCAATCGACTGAGGAACGGTGAGAATGACCTATTGTCGGTGATCATCCATAACGCACAAATTTCCACGGATCACCTTTCCATGACTTTTGACCGCGACGCGCTGGCGGATCTCCTGCAGGTCCCGCCCGGGGATATTTCCGACAACGTACTGAGTTGTACGGCGCCGTTTGAAACCCGCCGCCGTGGCGTTGAAACCAGGATCGTCATTGGCGATGTCAAACCTGCACCGGATTTGACCATGCTGCGCGCTTTGGCGAAGGCGCATGGATGGATGGCGGCGCTGAAGTCAGGTTCTTCCATCTCCGAGGTCGCCCGGAGCGAAAACGTCAGCGAAGCCTTCATTCGCACGCGGGCACAACTCGCATGCCTCTCGCCCAGACTGCAACGCGCGATTCTGGACGGCACGCAACCGCTAGATTTGACACTTGAAAAGCTGGTGCGCGGTCAGTTGCCGCTCGATTGGTCAGAGCAGGAACGCCGTCTGGGATTGACCGTTCGCTAGCTATTCCCTGCAAGAGCAATCGCGCTCCCTGTACTTCCCTGAAACTTCCCTGTTCAGTCTAGAAAATTCTCTGTTTCGATTGTAGGGAATTTGTTCATTAAGACATTGTTTTTATGAGGTTTAGCATAATTTGAAATCGTCGAATTAGGGGCAATTCGCTGTAAATTGCCTGTTAACAGGGAAGTCTCGCGAAAAGCGAACCGGCCCAAATGGGCTACTGAGACTCTGCGCCTGTGATCGGGAATTACTGCCGACGCGGTGCGTCTTTGTTGGGAATGGCCCACTGTAACCGGCGGAAAACGCGTGGGAAAAATAGTGAAAACCGCACGCTGAAATGGAGACTGAGGTGGGTGGCGGAGGAGGTGGGATTCGAACCCACGGTACGCTTTCACGCACGCCGGTTTTCAAGACCGGTGCAATCGACCACTCTGCCACTCCTCCGGCAGCGATCCATCTACAGCGCTGCGCTCGATTCTGAAAGACGTTGTTTCGTGTGGAAAATCGCCCATGCCGCGCCTGCGCACTTTTCACCTCGTGGGTGAGGCGCTAGAGTGTGCGCGGGATCATACCGGGTTAACGAGCGGCGCGACCGGAAAACCGGCGCAGGCCGGGTGGGCGTGAGCCAGAGGCAAGGGGCAGAATATGAGACATGAGATTGGGGGCAAACGAACACCGTGGTGCCGTTTGATTCTGGCGGGGCTTGGTTTGGCGTTCGTGGCGGGCTGTGACGAGAACGGGAATTTCATGCTCCAGCCCGGTGCTGCCGACAGTGCGCCACAGGTGCGGTCCGGCAATTCGGTCAAGCTGGTGGAACGCGATGTCGAGGCACCGGATGTCTTTCAGGTCACCGATATGGGCTTGTGGGACGGGCGCCCCTCGTTGGGTGGTGTCTGGGTTGCGCATCCCGATGTGAAAGAGCCCGAGCGGGTAATCATCCGCAACATGTCGAATTCGAATTTCGTGATCGGCGCGTTGTTCCGGCGTGAACGCGAGACTCCGGGCCCGGCCCTGCAAGTGTCTTCCGATGCTGCGGCCGCGCTCGACATGCTCGCCGGGGCACCTGCACAACTCAACGTGACTGCGCTGCGGCGCGAGGAGGCGTCCGTGCCGGTCGAACCCGAAGACCAGGGTGTCGAGCCACAGCAGGACACCGCAGGCGAGCCGTTGACCGAGCCACAGGAAATCGAGGAAAGCGCGCTCGATCCCGTGGCCGGCGCCGCCGCCGCCATCGAGGCCGCAGAGGCGGAAGCGGAAGCCGCGCCTGCCGAAGAGGCCGCGCCCGAACAGAAGCCTGAACCGCGCCCCGCGGCACCCCGCGCGTCGTCGCCGGACAAGCCGTTCATTCAGGTCGGGATTTTCAGCGTTGAGGGAAATGCCCAGAATACCGCCACCGCCATGCGGCAAGCTGGTATGGTGCCCACAGTTCTTGAGCAAACCTCTCAGGGCAAGGCATTCTGGCGGGTCATCGTTGGCCCGGCGACGAGCACGTCCGAACGCGGTGCCTTGTTGAAGAAGATACAGGAGATCGGCTTTGATGATGCCTATCCCGTCACCAACTGATCGCGGGAGCCCGATATGCGCCTGATCCGCCCTTTCGCCGCCGCTCTTCTCGGGGTGGTGCTGGCCTGGCCCGCTGCTGCCTTCGAGACGGCTGCGCGCGCGGCCTATGTGGTCGATGTCACGACCGGCACCGTGTTGCTCAACAAGAATGCCGACACGCCCCTGCCGCCCGCGTCGATGTCCAAGTTGATGACGCTTTACGTGGCCTTCGAGGCGATCCGCGCCGGGCGTCTATCTCTTGACGAACGTCTTCCGGTGTCGCAGCACGCGATGAGCTATGGCGGCTCTACCATGTTTCTTGACACGACCGACCGGGTGCGGGTCGAGGATCTGTTACGTGGCATCGTCGTGCTGTCAGGCAACGATGCCTGCGCGGTGATAGCCGAGGCGCTGAGCCCGGACGGCACCGAGGCCGGCTTCGCCCGTTTCATGACGCAGCGTGCACAAGCCTTGGGCATGACCAATTCGGTGTTCAAGAATTCAAACGGCTGGCCCGCCGAGGGCCATGTCATGAGCATGAGGGACCTCGCACTATTGGCGCGTCATATCATCGAGGATTTTCCGGAATTCTACGAGATGTTCGCCGAGCGCGAATACAGCTTTGACGGGCGCGCACCGAGCAATATCTACAACCGAAATCCGCTTCTGGGTCTGGGCATCGGTGCCGATGGACTCAAGACGGGGCATACGCAGGAGGCGGGTTACGGCCTTACGGGATCGGCCAAGCAGGGCGACCGGCGGGTGATCTTCGCGATTTCCGGCCTCGACAGCGCGGCCGCTCGCGCCCGCGAATCCGAGACGATCATAAACTGGGCGTTTCGCCAATTCGCCCGCAAATCCGTGGTGAAGGCCGACGAAGAGGTGGCGCGCGCGCCGGTCTGGATGGGCGAGGCACAGAGTGTCGGGCTGACGCCGGCCGAGGATGTCGAGACGCTGCTGCCGGTATTGGGTGGCGATCAAGTGGCGGCGCAGGTGGTCTTTATCGGGCCGGTGCGTGCGCCGGTGGCTGCGGGTGACCGTCTGGCCGAACTGGTGCTGACGCCCGAGGGGCTGCCCGAGACGCGGGTGCCGCTGGTGGCTGCAGAGTCGGTGCCGCAGGGCGGGTTCATGACGCGGCTGCGCACGGTGTCGGGCCTGTTGCTCAAGCGATTGCGGGAAGGTCCCGAGGGCGCGCTTTGAGCGGGCCGGGCCTGTTTATCAGTTTCGAGGGGATCGACGGGTCGGGTAAGTCTACGCAGGCGCGCCTGCTGGCTGAATATCTGCGCGGGCAAGGCCGCGATGTGGTGCTGACCCGTGAACCGGGCGGCAGTGCCGGAGCCGAGGAGATCCGCCGTCTGGTGCTGGAAGGCGACAAGGACCGCTGGTCGCCCGAGACCGAGCTTTTGCTGTTTACCGCCGCGCGGCGCGACCATCTGGAGCGGGTGATCGCGCCTGCGCTTGCCGCCGGGCAAGTGGTGATCTGTGATCGTTTCGCCGACAGCACGCGGATGTATCAGGGGCTTGGCCGCGCCGATCTGCGTGGGCTGGTCGATCAGCTGCACGCGTTGATGATCGGGCGCGAGCCGGATGTGACGGTGCTGATCGACATCGCCCCGGATCTGGGCCTTGGCCGTGCCTTGTCTCGGGGAAGTGGCGAGGCACGGTTCGAATCTTTTGGCGTGGACCTTCAGGTGCGGATGCGCGCCGGGTTTCTGGCCCTTGCCGAGGAATTCGCCTGGCGCTTCGTGGTGATCGACGGCGGGCGCGAGGTGGCGGCGGTCGCCGGTGACGTGGCCCGCGTGGTTGAGGCGCGGCTGCCATGAGTGACGCGTTTCTGCCAGAGCCCGATCGCGTCGAAGGCGCGCCGCATCCACGCGAGACGGCGCGGCTGATAGGGCAGGGGGCCGCAGAGACAGAATTTCTCGATGCGTTCAATAGCGGGCGGCTGCATCACGGCTGGTTGATCACCGGGCCGCGCGGGGTGGGCAAGGCGACCTTTGCCTGGCGGTTGGCGCGCTTTCTGCTGGCCAATCAGGAGGCGCAAAAGGACAGTCTTTTCGGTGCGCCGCCCCCGCCCGAAATACTCGATGTCGATCCCGAGCACCCGGTTTCAAGGCGCATCGCGGCGCTGTCGGAGCCGGGGCTGTTCCTGCTGCGGCGTGGCCCCAATGACAAGGGCGACCGGCTGGCGGCCGAGATCCGGGTGACCGAGGTGCGCAAGCTGGGCAATTTCTTCGCGCTGTCCTCGGCCGATGGCGGGCGGCGCGTGGTGATCGTCGATGCGGCGGATGAATTGAACATGCAGGCCGCCAATGCGATCCTCAAGATGCTGGAGGAACCGCCCGCGCGCACGGTTCTGTTGCTTGTCTCGCATCAGCCTTCGGGCCTTTTGCCGACGATCCGCTCGCGCTGTCGCACGCTGAGGCTCGCCCCCCTTGGTCCCGAGGATATGGCGGCGGCGCTCGATCAGGCGGGCATCACGCGCGAGGGCGACCCCGTGGCCCTTGCAGAATTGTCGGGCGGGTCGGTTGGTGCTGCGGTGCGGTTGCTCAATCTCGGCGGGCTAAAGACCTATGGGGAGCTTGTCGGCCTGATGGAAAGCCTGCCGCGTCTTGACCGGGCACGCGCGCTGAAGCTGGCCGAGGCGGCGGCGATGCGCGGGGCGGAAGAGCGGCGCGACCTGCTGTTTTCCTTGACCGATCTCTTCATGATCCGTCTCGCGCGCACGGGTGCAACGGGCCATCCGCCCGAGGCAGAGGCCGCGCCGGGCGAGGCGGCACTGCTCACGCGCCTCGCCCCGGATCCACATCGCGCGCGGGCCTGGGCTGATTGTGCGCAAGAGATCGGGGCGCGGGCGCGCCATGGCCGGGCGGTCAACCTTGACCCTGCCAGCCTAGTCCTAGATACGGTGTTCAGAATTCAGCAAACCGCGAAGGGCTGAGCGCCCGCCGAGGGAGAGGCATGAGCACCGATATCCGCATTACCGACAGCCATTGCCATCTCGATTTCCCCGATTTCGACGCCGAGCGTGACGATGTGGTCGCCCGCGCCGTGGAGGCGGGCGTGGCACGCATGGTGACGATCTGCACCAAGCTGCGGCAAGAACCACAGGTGCGCGCCATTGCCGAAAGCTATCCGCAGGTATTCTACGCCGCGGGAACGCATCCAATGTCCGCCGCCACCGAGCCGATGGTGACGGTGGAGGAGCTGGTGGCACTGGCCGACCATCCGAAATTCGTGGGCATCGGTGAGACGGGCCTCGATTATCACTACACCGCCGAGAGCGCCGAGGTGCAAAAGCAGAGCCTGCGCCTCCATATTGCGGCGGCGCGGGAAACCGGCCTGCCGCTGATCATCCACGCGCGTGCCGCGGATGAGGACATGGCGCGCATCCTGACCGAGGAATACCGGAGTGGCGCGTATTCTTGTGTCATGCATTGCTTTTCGTCCGGGCCTGATTTGGCCAAGGCGGCGCTCGATCTTGGGTTCTACCTCTCGATGTCGGGCATTACGGCCTTTCCCAAGAGCCACGAGCTGCGTGACATTTTCGCCGCCGCGCCAGTTGACCGCATCCTGGTCGAGACCGACGCGCCTTATCTCGCGCCGCCGCCCTATCGCGGCAAGCGCAACGAGCCTGCCTATACCACGCATACCGCGCAGAAAGGGGCGGAGGTGTTCGGCATGGAGTGGGCAGAGTTTGCTGCGCAGACCGAGGCCAATTTCGAGCGGCTGTTCACCAAGGCGGTGGTGTGATGGGCGAGCTGCGCTTTACCATCCTTGGCTGCGGCTCGTCTGGCGGGGTGCCGCGCCTTGGTGGACATTGGGGCGACTGCGACCCCGCGGAGCCGCGCAACACGCGGCGGCGCTGTTCGATGCTGATCGAGCGCGAGACGGAACATGGCGTGACGCGAGTGCTGATCGACACGTCACCGGATTTGCGCGCGCAATTGCTCGATGCGGGCATCGGCGCGCTCGATGCGGTGGTCTATACCCATGCCCATGCCGACCATGTGCACGGCATCGACGATCTGCGGATGATCGTGTTCAACATGCGGCAGCGCTTGCCGGTCTATGCCGATGGCGATACGCAGAACGCGCTTTATGCGCGCTTCGGCTATGCCTTTACCCAGCCCGAAGACAGCCCCTATCCGCCGATCCTCGACATGCACACGATTGACGGACCGTTCGAGATCGAGGGGGCAGGGGGCGCTATTCCTCTTATCCCGTTTCAGGTCGGGCACGGCGCGATCGACGCGCTTGGCTTTCGAGTGGGGGGGCTGGCCTATCTCCCCGACGTGGCCGAGATACCCGAAGATGTCTGGTCCGTGCTTGTCGGTCTCGATTGCTGGGTGCTCGATGCGTTGCGGCGCACGCCGCACCCCACCCATGCGCATCTCGATTTGGCGCTTCAATGGATCGCGCGGGCGGCCCCCCGCCGGGCGGTGCTGACCAATATGCATATCGACCTCGATTACCGCACCGTCGCCGATGAGACGCCCGCGCATATCACCCCAGCCTATGACGGGATGATCCTGCGCTACGCGGTGTGACGCGATGCAGGCGCTGATCGAGGTCATCCTGCCGGTCTTTCTGGTGATCGGGTTCGGCTATCTCGCGGTTTGGCGCGGCTGGTTCAGTAAGGCGGGTGTCGAGGGGCTGATGACCTTCACCCAGAAATTCGCCATTCCATGCCTGCTTTTTACCGCGATTTCCCGGCTCGATCTGGGGCAGAGTTTCGACCTGCGGCTCTTGTCGAGCTTTTATCTTGGTGCGCTCGCGGGCTTTGGTCTGGGGCTGTTTGGTGCGAGGCTGATCTTTGGCCGATCATGGGAAGACGCGGTTGCCATCGGCTTTTGCTGCCTGTTCTCCAACTCGTTGCTTCTGGGCCTTCCAATCATGGAGCACGCCTATGGGCCGGATGCGCTGGCGGCCAATTTCGCCATCATCGCGGTGCATTCGCCGTTCTGCTACGGGGTGGGCATCACGGTCATGGAGGTCGTCAAGGCGCGCGGCGTGGCCGGGCCGAGGGTGGTGCTCAAAGTGCTCAAGGCGATGTTCTCGAACACGCTGATCATGGGGGTTGCGGCGGGGTTCGTTGTCAACCTTACGGGGATGGCCCTGCCCGTTCCGGTGCAGGGCGGGCTCGACCTGATGGCGCGTGCGGCATTGCCGGCAGCGCTCTTCGGTCTGGGCGGTGTGTTGGTGCAATATCGGCCCGAGGGGGATCTGCGGGTGATCCTCTATGTGTGCCTGATCTCGCTGGTCGTGCATCCGGTGATCACGCTGGGGCTGGGCGTTGGGCTGGGCCTGCCTGACGAAGGCGTGCGCTCTGCGGTGGTGACTGCGGCGATGGCACCGGGGGTCAACGCCTATATCTTCGCCAATATCTACGGCCACGCCAAACGGGTGGCGGCGTCGAGCGTGCTGATTTCGACCGCGTTGACGGTAGTGACAGCGTGGCTCTGGTTGCAGGTGCTGCCGTGACGCGGGCAGGGTTGGATGTGGAGTGGTTCCGCGCGAACGCCACTGGCAACATGCATCGCGCGACCTTGACGCCCCCGACCCAAGACCGCACTGTCCGCGCGACGTGACCCAAGGAGCCGCCATGGCCAGATCGCCCGCCCCCTTTACCGCCTTCGAGTGGATGATCGCCTGGCGTTATCTGCGCGCCAAACGCGCCGAGGGTGGCGTGAGCGTGATGACCTGGATCAGCCTGATCGGCATTACGCTGGCGGTGTTCGCGCTGATTGCGACGCTCGCCGTGCGCTCCGGTTTTCGGGCGGAGTTCGTCGATACCATCCTTGGGGCCAACGCACATGTGACGATCTACAATACGGGCACAGTCGATGAACAGTCTGGCCGCATCGATCGCACCATCGAGGAATACGAGGCGATGGCAGACCGGGTGCGCGAGGTGCCGAATGTCACGCGCGTGGCCCCGCTGGTCAAGGGGCAGGTGATGGCCAGTGCGCGCGACCGCAACGCGGGCGTGCAGGTCTTTGGCATCAGGCCCGAGGATCTGCGCACCATCCCGCGCGTGGCCGATCCCGAAACCGCGCGCGGCGATATCGCGCGGTTCGGCGATGGCATCGCCGTCGGCTCGGGGGTGGCACAGGAACTGGGCGTGACGTTGGGCGAGCGGATCAAGCTGATCTCGCCCAACGGGGTCAAGACGCCGCTTGGCACAAGCCCGCGGATCAATGCCTATGAGGTGGTCTATATCTTCACCGCCGGACGCTATGACATCGACCGGGTACGGGTCTATCTGCCCTTTGCGGAGGCGCAATCCTTCTTCAACCGCGACGGGCGCGCGGATGAGCTGGAGGTCATGGTCGAGGCGCCCGAAAACGTCGACGACATGACCCTGCCGCTGTTACGTGCTGCGGGCGAGCGCGCGCAAGTCTGGACATGGCAGGATTCGAGCGGCTCGTTTCTGCGCGCACTTGAGGTGGAGGATAACGTGATGTTCGTGATCCTGTCGATCCTCGTGCTGATTGCGGCGATGAACATCACCTCCGGGCTGATCATGCTGGTCAAGAACAAGGGGCGCGATATCGGCATATTGCGCACCATGGGGCTGAGCGAAGGCTCGGTGCTGCGCATCTTCTTCATCTGCGGGGCGTTTACCGGGCTGATCGGCACGGCGGCGGGGGTGATCCTCGGGTGCCTGTTCGCGATCTATATCGACCCGATTTTCAGTTTCGTGAACGTGCTGATGGGGGGGCAGGTCTGGGATCCGTCAATACGCGGCATCTATCACCTGCCGGCGCAGTTGCAGGTGGGTGATGTGCTCTCGGCAGTTATGCTCTCGCTGGGGCTGTCCTTTGTGGTGACGATCTTTCCGGCGCGGCGGGCGGCGCGGATGAACCCGGTGGAGGCACTGCGCTATGAGTGACGCGATGCTGCGCCTGACGGGGATCGAGAAGACCTACAACAAGGGGCAGACCGGCGAGGTGCAGGTGCTGGCGGGGGCTGACCTGACGCTCGAACACGGCGAGATGGTGGCGCTTGTGGCCCCTTCCGGTGCGGGCAAATCGACGCTTTTGCATATCGCGGGGCTGCTGGACGTGGCCGATATGGGGCAGGTCCAGATCGGCGGTGAGGACATGACCGGGCTGAGCGACCGGCGGCGCACGGCGGTGCGGCGCCAGGAGGTGGGGTTCGTCTATCAGTTCCATCATCTGCTGCCCGAGTTCAGCGCGCTCGAGAATATCGTTCTGCCGCAACTGGCCAACGGGGTGGCGCGCAAAACCGCGCAGGCGCGAGCACAGGAGTTGCTGGAGCAGGTGGGCGTGCGCGCGCGCGCGGGGCATCGCCCCTCAGCAATGTCGGGGGGCGAGCAGCAGCGCGTGGCGTTCTGCCGGGCGCTTGCCAACAGCCCACGCGTTCTGCTGGCCGACGAGCCCACAGGCAATCTAGACCCCGGCACCTCGGATCAGGTGTTCGGGGCGCTGACCGGGCTGGTGCGAGGGACCGGCCTTTCGGCGCTGATCGCCACGCATAATCTTGATCTCGCGGCGCGGATGGACCGGATCGTCAAGCTTGATCAGGGGCGGATCGTGGCGGGCTGAGCGCGTGCGTTTTGTTCCGGCTGAAAGCGGGTTCAGAAGGTCTGAATTGACCTCTGGCAGGGAGCCGACCATAGCTGTCTCTGACACGAGCGGAGGCGGGATGGTGCAAATTTCCCTAGACGAGATCGAGGCAAGGACCTGCGCGGCGCTGATCCGGCATGGCGCGCAGCCGTGGATCGCCGAACAGGTAGCGCGCGCGGTGCGCAAGGCCGAAAGCGTCGGCAACCGGATTTGCGGGCTCTACTATCTCGAAAGCTATTGCCAGCAATTGCAGACCGGGCGCGTCAAGGGCGATGTGGTGCCCGAGGTGACGCAACCGCGACCCGGCGCTGTGGTCGTCGACGCGAAATTCGGCTTCGCGCAGCCCGCCTTTGCCCTGGGGATCGACCGGGCGGCACAGGCAGCGCGCGCCTGCGGTGTGGCGAGCCTTGCGGTGGGGCATGCGCATACCTGCACCTCTCTGGGCTATTTCACCGAACAGATCGCAGACCGGGGCCTGATCGGTCTGGGGATGACCAATGCCTCGCCCATCGTGGCGGCCCCGGGTGGCAAGACACGGGTGATCGGCACCAACCCGATCGCCTTTTCGGTGCCGGACGGGCAGGGCGGCATTGCCATGCAGTTCGACCAATCGACGACCGTGGTGGCCCTGGGCAAGATCACGATGGCCAAGGCCGCAGGCGAGCGTATCCCCGAAGGCTGGGCGGTGGATGCCGAGGGCCGACCGACCACCGATCCCGATGCCGCGCTCGGCGGCTCTCTGGTCAGTATTGGCGGGCCCAAGGGCTGGGGCTTTGGCCTGATGGCGGAACTGCTGGCGGCGGGGATGACCGGCGGGGTGATAAGCCGGGATGTCAAGCCGCTCAAGGCCGCCGAAGGACCGCCGCATGATCTGGGGCAGTATTACCTGTTGATGGACCCGGAGGTGTCGGGCGCATTCTTCGAGCGGTTGGCACAGGTGGCCGAGGCGGCAACGCAGGACGAGAACGCCCGCCTGCCTGGGCAGGGTAAACGCCCGTCCGACCCGGTCGAGGTGGCCGATGCAGTCTGGCAAAAGGTGCTCCACCTCGCGGGGTAAACGGACAAGGCCTTTGCAAAGGCCTTGTCACGCGCTTTGCAAAGCGCGTGGAAAGCGGCTTTCAAGCCGCTTTAGAAGCCGTTTGCAAACGGCTTTTTGGACGGCTGGGTCGGTGTTTGACTTTGATCATGGCGGGGGGCACTTTTGCGGGAGAGACTGGCGACAGGGTGCAAGGAAGCTGCAATGAAAGCCATTTTTTTTCTATCGGCCGTCGCAATTCTGGCAGGTGCTGCGCAGGCGCAGGACGTGCGCGCTGGCAAGGCGGTCTATGACCGCTACTGCGCCGCCTGTCATGGTTCGGCCGCCCGGGGCGATGGTCCTATGAGGATGGTGCTGACGGTGGGCCCTTCCGATCTGACCGTATTGCAGCGCGCCAATGGCGGGCACTTCCCGCTGGCGCGGGTGGTGCAGCGCATCGATGGGCGCGATCCGATTGTGGCGCATGGCAGCGAGATGCCGATCTATGGAGATTTCTTCGAGGCCCGCAGCGTGGCCCTGCGCACCGAACGGGGCGAGACGGTGCGGGTCAGCCCGCCGATGGCCGATCTGGTCGCCTATCTGGAGGGCTTGCAACGCTAGGGTGGTGGCCTATTTCAATTTTGCATGGAGGTGTTGCCATGCGATATTTCATTCTATCCCTGATCGTCTCTATTGGTCTGAGCGGTGCTGCGCGCGCCGATGAGACGGCGCTGAGAGCGGTCATTTCATCCCAGATCGAGGCATTCCTGTCGGAGGATTTGGAGCGCGCGTTCAGCCATGCCAGCCCGTTCATTCAGCGCAAGTTCGATACGCCCGAGGGCTTTGGTCGCATGGTCCGCGAGGGCTATCCGATGGTCTGGCGTCCGTCCGATGTGACTTTTCTCGAGGCTGAGGTGATAGCGGGCAAGCTCTGGCAGAGTGTGCTGTTGCGCGGGCCGGCGGGCAAATTCTGGATCGTCGAATACGAGATGGTCAAGCGGGAGGACGGCCTGAAAATCAATGGTGTGCGGGTGCGCCTGGCCCCCGGGGCTGCGGCCTGAGCCATCCAAGAGGCACCGTGACGATGCCCTGACATCCGGTTAACGCCTCGGGGCTAATCCCTCTTTCCATCACGCGCGGCGCGGGAGAGAGAAAGGGATATCCATGAACAAGACAATCACCCAAGGCATCGTTTTCATGCCCCGGCCCTTCGCGGCGGGACTCGATCAGTGGTCGAGCGGCGACGGGCGGCCCGGCTCGGACACCTATGAAAACGTGGCCAATGCGGCCTTTGTACCAGCCGATCAGGATTTCGGCGGTGCGCTGGAACTGCAGAAGATCGAGGCCGTGCAGCGCGTGCGGTTCATGGGCGAGACGCCGATCCTGCCGGGCTGCTATCTGCAGGTGCGCGCGCGGATCAAGGCCATCGCGGGCAACCTGCCCAATGTGCGGATTGCCGCATTTGCCGGGGATGCCGACGGTGCGGGGCTAGCCGGTGTGACGGTCGAGGCGACGCAGGTCACGCTGACGACCTATGGCGAGGTGGTCGAGGTGAGCGCAATCGTGGGCATCGGGCGGCGCACGGGGGTGGATATGGTCTGGGGGCCGCAGGCGGTGTTCGGCCATTTCGGGATCGACCTCACCGGCCCGTCGGGCGGTGTGGTGCGGATCGACGATATCGAGATCGAGGATGTCAGCCGGTTCTTTCTGCGCGACGTGATCGCCACGGTAGATGTGCGCGACTTCGGCGCCATCGGTGACGGGGTGAAGGACGATCACGCCGCCTTCGAAGCCGCTGACACGGCGGCGGGGGGGCGAGAGATTATCGTGCCTTCGGGTACGTATTTCCTCGGGTCAAGCACCACGATCCAGAGCCGCATCCGGTTCGAGGGGACGCTGGCGATGCCGGAGGATGCGATCCTGTCGCTGACCAAGAATTACGACCTGCCCGCCTATATCGACGCGTTCGGCGACAGCGAACTGGCCTTCAAGAAGGCCTATCAGGCGCTCTTGAACAATGCCGGGCACGTGACGCTCGATCTGGCAGGCCGCAAGATTGCCCTGCGCGAACCGGTCGATATGGCCGCCGCCGTTGGCAACCGCAGCACCTACAACCAGCGCCACGTGATCCAGAATGGCCAGTTCTCGGTATTTCCGACCCCCGCCTGGGAGACCGATACCGTCACCTCGCAGGCAAGCTACGATCCCGAGGCCGACGAAAAGCGCCTGTCGAACGTCGTGGACGTGGCCAATATCGCGGTGGGATCTCTGGTCGAGGGCACTGGTGTGGGCCGCGAGGTCTATGTCACGTCGCGCAACATCGCCGCCGGGCGTCTGACGCTCAGCCAGCCGCTTTTCGATGCCGCCGGAACCCAAGTGTTCACCTTCCGCCGGTTCAAGTACATGATCGATTTCAGCGGCTTTCAGGACGTGTCGCGCATGGTGTTTTCCGAGGTGGATTTCCAGTGCTCGGGCGACTGCAGCGCGGTGTTGCTGCCGCCTTCGGGTTCGGCCAACCATTTTCGCGACTGTTTCATCACCCGCCCCAGGGATCGTGGCATCACCAGTCATGGCGAAGGCGATCAGGGGATGATGATCGACCGTTGCCAGTTTCTCTCGAACGAGAGCCCGCTTATGGTGACGGAGCGCGCCAGCATCGGGTTCAACGCCAATGCCAATGACCTGAAGATCCGCGACAACCGCGCGACGTTCTTCCGGCATTTCGCCGTGATGGCCGGGTCAAGCTCGCTGATTTCCGGCAATCACGTGTTCCAGGGCGATTCCGCCTCGAACGGGATCCGCAGCGCAGGCTTCGTGATGACGCGCACCAACAATCGCGGCACGATCAACGGCAACTACATCGACAACTGCTTCATCGAATGGGCGAACGAGCATGACGCCGCCCCCGAATTTGCCAGTGAGTTCTCGTTCAGCGCGCTCAGCGTGACCGGCAATGTTTTTCTGGCCAGCGACATGGCCCCGTGGTTCACCTTTATCACGGTCAAACCTCACGGTCCGGGCCATTTC
The DNA here is from genome assembly GCF_002072155.1 of Roseovarius sp. A-2. Lineage (GTDB taxonomy): Bacteria > Pseudomonadota > Alphaproteobacteria > Rhodobacterales > Rhodobacteraceae > Roseovarius. The sequence continues at coordinate 18,539 of NZ_BDIY01000001.1, forward strand.
CTCAATGGCATGACCGTGACCGGCAATACCTTTCGCGCCATAGGCACGCTCGACCGTGTGGAGACGGTGGATACCAGCTTTGCCGATCTCGATTTCGACCGGGTGCGGGGTATCACCTTTGCCGAGAACAGCTTTCACAACATCAGCATTCAGGCCGCGAGCCCGCTTGTCATGGCGCATGAAGAGAGTAGCGCGAGCGAAACCTGGGTGGTCGAGCCCGCCCCGCGTCTGCCGTTCGGGGCGTGGGCGCAGACCGTCGAGTCAATCCTGCCGGACGGGCCGTTACGCGATCCCGGCGGCGATGTGAGCCATATGACAGCTTATGTCGAAACCCGGCAGGGGCCGGAGAATGACCGCATCAACCTGCGATGGCCAGGCGCGGTTTCGGGCAAGGTGGTGTTGCGCCTGCGGATCGACGACGCGGTCTGATGCGGCCATGACTGGCGCTCAAAAACTGCGCCAGAGCCCGAGCTTGAAGCCGCGATGCCCGGCACCTGTGAGGGGCTCAATCAGCCCGGCCTCGATATGGGCTCCGGGCCGGATCTGATAGACAAAGGACGGGGCAAAGCGCGTGTAATCGCGGCCCTCATCGGGCGCACCGACCTGTAGTTGCAGGATCACCCTGCTGCGCGCCGTCACTGAGAGACCGAAGGTTGCCTCGCCTTCCAGGGATGTGCCACCGCCCTCAACGAGCACCGCGCGGCTGTCGACGGCCAGCCAGCCATAGCGCTCCCATAGCTTGATGCCCCGGCCGATATTCAGGCCGGGGCGCAGCGCTGTCTCGCCCTGGACCTGTCCCCCCCCGAGTTCCACTGCCAGCTTGAGTGGGCGTTCGGCAGGGCCAACGGGCCAGCGCAGAAAGGCCACGGTCTTGCTCGTACGCACGGCGTCGCCGCCCACATCGACCCCGAGGGTGAGCCGCTCGGTCAGGCCGTATTCGGCGAAAAGGGTGACGTTTTGCCGGTAGACCCCGTGTTCGTCCGGCCCCTCGATCTGGGCGGAGGTAGCGACGAACGCCGTGCCCTTCGCACGCGGCCACGCGCCGGGCAGCGCCGGGGCGGCGAACCACGGCATGAGCAGAAGGGAGAGCAACAGGTATCTCAACATGATTACCTCTGCGTTAACCTTCGATGGAAAGGGTAAAGCGAGGGTTAAGGTGGGGAGAGAATTTACCCTCCCGTGTCCGCGTGCTAGGCTGAGATCAAGGGAGGTGTGCCATGCCACATATCACAGAGCAAAGCAGCCATCAGACCGTGCTCACCACCTTCGAGGTCACTCCGGGGACCTGCGAAGATCTGCTCGACCTGCTGCGCGACGCCTATCGCGAGTTCATCTCGAAACAGCCTGGCTTCATCGCTGCCGGTCTGCATGTGAATGACGCGCAGACGCGTATCGCCAATTATTCGCAATGGCGCGCGCGCGAAGATTTTCAGGCTATGCTGCGCAGCGACGAGATGCGCGCGCGTAATCGAACGATCAACGAGCTGAGCAAGAGTTTCGAGCCGGTGATGTATGATGTCGTGGCGACCTTCGAATGAAGGATGAGGCCACGAAACCCGACGATCTGAGCGAGGAGATTCGGGCCCTGCGCAGCGAGGTCCGGCAGCTCAACAGCCACCGTTTCGTGCGAATCCACAACAATCTGCCGCGCCTCTTGGCGTTCAATTTCGCGCGCGGGCTCGCGGTCGGGCTTGGTACGGTACTGGGAGCAACAGTGCTCTTGTCGCTGATCCTCTGGGCCCTGAGCCAGATCGAGTTCCTGCCGATCATCGGTGAGTGGGCGGCGCAGATCGCACAGCAGATGCGGGACGCGCAGCAATAGCGGCCAAGTGATCTGGATCAAGGCAGGGCCCTCGTTTTGGCGGGACACTCGGACAGAACAACGCGAAAGGATATCCCATGTATGACCACGTTCTCGTGCCCGTTTCCTTCGATGCGGAACGCGACGGTGCCGGGGCGCTGGCGGCGGCGCGGCTGCTCGCCGGTGAGAGCGGCACGATCAGCCTCTTGCATGTCATTGAGCAGGTGCCGGCCTACGCGATCTCCTATCTGCCCTCTGGGTATCAGTCCGAGGCGCGCAAGGCCATCGAGACGGAACTGGCGAGCATGGCCGCCGCCCTGCCGCGCGCCGAATCCTTCGTGATCGAGGGGCATTCGGGCCGCACCATCCTCGACTGGGCGGAAACGCACGGCCCCGATTGCATCGTGATCGCGAGCCACCGACCCGGCATGCAGGATCTGCTTCTGGGCTCGACCGCGGCCAAGGTCGTGCGCCATGCCACCTGCGCGGTGCATGTGATCCGCTAAAGCAATTTCAGAAAAAGTTGGTAGACATTTTCGGTTCGAAATTGCGCCCGCTCTAGGCTGCGGCAGATCGCACGCCCTCCTGTGCCGGTGGCCCCGTGCGCCCACCTTTTCGGGTGATTTGGGCCACAGACAGGAGGAAAGTTAGGCCGTGCTCGATTGACGAAAACGAACTCGTGCTTGCGGAGCGGGCCGGAATTGAGATCGACTATTGCCCGACATGCCGTGGTGTGTGGCTCGACCGAGCGAATTCGACAAGATCATCGACCGCGCCGATGCCGGGTATCGTCCACGCGGCGATGATCGCGGTTTTTCGGGCGGAAAGCCGCGCAAGAGATGTGGTGGTTTATTTGGAGAGATCTTCGATTCCTGATCGGCGCTTGATCGGGGCGCGGTGGGGGCCTAAGAGGCCGCCATGCCCCTTTTTCTGACCCTTGGCCTTGCACTCACAATTGCCGCGCTGACCCTGATGCCAGTACCGCCCGGGCCGGACGGGGTTTCATGGATGGACAAGCTGGCTCATTTCCTCGCTTTCGGTGCGCTTGCTGTGCCGCTTGCCTGGCGGCACCCGGTGCATTGGCGAGCGGTGGCACTGGTGGCGCTCGCCTATGGCGGTGCCATAGAGATTGTTCAGCCCTATGTGGGCCGCAGCGCCGAGTGGGCCGACCTTCTGGCTGACGGGCTCGGGGCCTTTGGCGCGGCTTGGGCCGCAGCGCAGATCGCACACCGACGCCGCGCCGGGTGACGGCGCGGGCCGGAACCTGATCGGGTTAGCCGGGCACACCCTGCAAGGGCATGGCCGACAGTTCGCCCTCTTGCCGCGCCTTGATCGCCAATGCGGCCGCGTGCGATCCGGCCACGGTGGTGAAATACGGGATCTTGTCATAGAGCGCGACCGAGCGGATTTCGCGGCTGTCCTCGACCGCCTGCATGCCCTCGGTGGTGTTCATCACCAGCGCGATCTCACCATCCTTGAGCATATCGACGATATTGGGCCGCCCCTCATAGACCTTGTTGACCACCTCGCAGGCAAGGCCCGCCTCGGTCAGGAAGGCCTCGGTGCCGCGTGTCGCCACGAGGGTAAAGCCCAGACTCGTGAGCACCTGCGCGGTTTCCACAAGCTGCGGGGTCTTGTCGCTGTCCTTGATCGAGACGAACACGCGGCCCCCCTCGGGCAGGTCCACGCCCGCGCCCATCTGCGCCTTGAGGAAGGCACGCGGGAACGACACGTCCCAGCCCATCACCTCGCCGGTAGAGCGCATTTCGGGGCCGAGGATCGTATCGACACCCGGGAAGCGTGCGAAGGGCAGCACCGCCTCCTTGACCGAAAACCACGGCATGTTGGGATCGGCCAGCGTCATCTGGTCGGCCATCGGCAGGCTGCCGGGCTGGGTGTCGCGCGGGTAGGGGCCACGATAGGGGAAGGCGGCCATGCTCTCGCCCGCCATCAGTCGCGCGGCGATGGAGGCGATGGCGCTATCCGTCGCCTTGGCGACGAACGGCACGGTGCGGCTGGCACGCGGGTTTACCTCAATCAGGTAGATATCCTCGCCCTTGACCGCGAATTGCACATTCATAAGCCCCACGACATTGAGCGCGCGCGCGAGCGCCTCGGTCTGTGTCTTGATCTCTTCGATGGTCGCCGGGGAAAGTGAGTAGGGCGGCAGCGAGCAGGCGCTATCGCCCGAATGCACGCCGGCCTCCTCGATATGCTGCATGATGCCCGCGACATGGACGGTCCTGCCATCGCAGAGCGCGTCGACGTCGCATTCAATGGCACCCGACAGGTAGCTGTCGAGCAGGACCGGGCTCTTGCCCGAAACGACCACCGCCTCGGCGATGTAGCGTTCCAGATGGGCCATGTCGCGCACGATCTCCATCGCGCGGCCGCCCAGCACGTAGGAGGGGCGGATAACCAGCGGAAAGCCGATGCTCTCGGCAATGGCGAGCGCTTGCGCGTCCGTTGAGGCGATGCCGTTTCTGGGCTGCTTGAGGCCCAGTTTGACCACCAGATCCTGAAACCGTTCGCGGTCTTCGGCCAGGTCGATGGCGTCGGGTGTGGTGCCTAGGATCGGGATGCCCTCGGCCTCCAGCCCGCGCGCCAGTTTGAGCGGGGTCTGCCCGCCGAATTGCACGATTACCCCGTGCAGCGTGCCGTTTTCCTGCTCGACGCGCAGGATTTCCATGACATGCTCAAACGTCAGCGGCTCGAAATAGAGCCGGTCCGAGGTGTCGTAATCGGTGCTGACCGTCTCGGGGTTGCAGTTGATCATGATTGTCTCGTAGCCCACATCGCTGAGCGCGAAACAGGCGTGACAGCAGCAGTAGTCGAACTCGATCCCCTGACCGATCCGGTTCGGGCCGCCGCCCAGAATGACGACCTTCCTGGCCTCCGATGGGCGCGCCTCGCATTCGACCTCGCCCATCATCGTGGCCTCGTAGGTGGAATACATATAGGGCGTCTGCGCCTCGAATTCGGCGGCGCAGGTGTCGATCCGCTTGAACACCGCATGCACGCCTAGATTAATGCGCGCGCGGCGCACCTGATCCTCGTCTCGGCCCGTGAGGGTGGCGAGGCGGGCATCGGTGAAGCCCATCATCTTGAGATGGCGTAGCCCGTCCTCGGTCATCGGCAGGCCGTCGCGGCGGATGCGCTCCTCGGCCTCGACGATCTCGCGGATACGGGCGAGGAACCATGGATCGAACGCCGTGGCGGCGTTGATTTCGTCATCGGTCAGGCCATGGCGCATGGCCTGCGCGATGGTGCGCATCCGGTCGGGGGTAGCGACCGAGAGCGCGCGGGTGATCGCGGCCTTGTCCGGCGCGCCCTCGATTTCCACCTCGTCGAACCCGCTCAGGCCGGTTTCCATCGAGGCGAGCGCCTTTTGCAGGCTCTCGTGGATCGTGCGGCCAATCGCCATGGCCTCGCCCACCGATTTCATCGCGGTGGTCAGATGCGGCTTGGAGCCGGGGAACTTCTCGAAGGCAAAGCGCGGGATCTTGGTCACGACATAGTCGATGGTCGGCTCGAAAGAGGCCGGCGTCACCTTGGTGATGTCGTTGTCCAACTCGTCGAGCGTGTAGCCCACCGCCAGCTTGGCCGCGATCTTGGCAATCGGGAAACCCGTGGCCTTGGAGGCGAGCGCAGAGGAGCGCGACACGCGCGGGTTCATCTCGATCACCACCATGCGCCCGTCTTCGGGGTTCACGGCCCATTGCACGTTGGAGCCGCCGGTCTCGACCCCGATCTCGCGCAGCACGGCAATGCTGCCGTTGCGCATGATCTGGTATTCCTTGTCGGTCAGCGTCAGGGCAGGGGCCACGGTGATCGAATCGCCCGTGTGCACGCCCATCGGATCGACATTCTCGATGGAGCACACGATGATCGCGTTGTCCGCGCGGTCGCGGACCACCTCCATCTCGTATTCCTTCCAGCCCAGCAGGCTCTCGTCGATCAGGATCTGGCTGACAGGCGAGGCGTCGAGGCCGGATTTGCAGTAGTGGATATAATCGTCGCGGTTATACGCCACGCCGCCGCCGGTGCCACCAAGGGTAAAGGCTGGGCGGATGATCGCGGGCAGGCCGACATAGTCGATCGCCGCCATGCATTCATCCATGTTGTTGGCGATTGTCGCCTTCGGGTTCTCGATGCCCAGCCGGTCCATCGCCTCGCGGAAGAGCTTACGATCTTCGGCCATTTCAATGGCTTGCCGGTTCGCGCCGATCAGTTCGACGCCGAATTTCTCCAGCACGCCCATATCGGCCACGGCGAGGGCGGTGTTGAGCCCGGTCTGCCCGCCCATCGTGGGCAGCAATGCGTCGGGCCGCTCTTTCTCGATGATCTTGGCCACAGTTTCGGGGGTGATCGGCTCGATATAGGTGGCGTCGGCAAGGCCTGGATCGGTCATGATCGTCGCGGGGTTAGAGTTCACCAGGATGACGCGATACCCTTCCTCGCGCAGGGCCTTGCAGGCCTGTGCGCCGGAATAGTCGAATTCGCAGGCCTGTCCGATGATGATGGGCCCCGCTCCGATGATCATGATGGATGAGATATCGGTTCTTTTCGGCATATCGGTCCCCGGGCAGCTTGATGACCGCGCGGGCCGGTGGGGCGCGCGCGCAAATTGGTGGGGTTATATCCATGATCCGCCCGTGTGCAAGGGGCAAACCCGGTGCGTGTTCAGGAGGTTTCGGGCATCTCGGGCGCGTCCTCCAGAATGATCCGGTCAAGCGCGCCCATGCCCGCGCCGTCGCGCTGCGGATAGAGGATCAGCCGATCTATGACCTGCCCTTTGAGCGCACCTGCGTCGAAGCGCGTGAAGCCTGGCTGTGCAAGGTCGGCGACAAAGCGGTCGCCCGCAACCAGCAGATCGCCGAGATACCCCTCGACCTGCACTTCGGGCGCGCCGCGCTCGGATTGCCAGTCGAGCGAGACAAAGGTAAAAGGTGCGTCGCGCAGGATCGCGATGCCGCCACGCTGCCCCATGGTGCCCTCGATCTCGTTCGCACCATCGGTGCCGTCCCCCGACTTTTCAGCGGTCGAGATCATCGCATTGCGTGTGACGATGCGATACCCGTCCTCTTGCATTTTCTGCGGCGCGGGGCCTTCGCCCGGCCCCTCGAACCCGATCGAGGCCTGCTCCGCCCTCGCCACCGCGGCGCAGAGGCAGAGACCCAGAATGCCGCTGTGCAAAAGAAGTTTCATCAATCCGGTCCTTAAATCGCCCTTTTGGTCCGAGCGTCGCGCCTGCGATCGTGTGTGTCAAGCACGGGGGCTTGCGCAAAACCGGATCAAAGCGGCGCTTTTGTAGGTGTCTTTCGGTGCCGCGCGGCCTAAAAAGCGCAGCACTTGCCCAAAGGAATGCGACGTGCAGATTCGTTTCGATCATGGACCGACCGGGGCCGCCTGTCAGTTCGCGCAGGCTGAAAGGCTGATCGTGGCGCATGAGGTGGAGGACGTGCCCGCCGCTCTCGCTGCGATGGACGCGGCGCGCGCAGCGGGGCATTGGCTCGCGGGGTTTGCCAGCTACGAGTTGGGCCATGCGTTCGAGCCGCGCCTTGCCGCGACCCTGCCTTCGCGTCGCCGCCTGCCGCTCTTGCAGTTCGGCGTATTTGACGCCCCACAGGTGGCTGCCCCCCTCAGCCCCGGCCCCGCGCAATTGAGCGATATGCGCCCCGATTGGGACGCACGCCGCTACCGCCAAGCGTTCCGGATCGTGCATGACTATATCTGCGCGGGCGATATCTATCAGGCCAATCTCACCTTTCCGATCCGGATGCAGGTGACCGGCACGACGCAGGCGCTCTATGCCGCGCTGAGCCGGATTCAGCCGGTGCGCCACGGCGTGCTGATCGAGGCCGAGGGGCTGCCCTCGATCCTGTCACGCTCTCCGGAACTGTTTTTTCGCATCGATGCGACGGGTGGGATCGAGACCCGGCCGATGAAGGGCACGCAGCCGCGCAGCACGGATGCGATGGAGGATGCGCGCCGCCGGTTCTTTCTTCAGTCGGATGAAAAGAACCGCGCCGAGAACCTGATGATCGTGGACCTTCTGCGCAACGATATCAGTCGGGTGAGCGTGCCCGGCTCGGTTCGCGTGCCGGAACTGTTCAGCGTCGAAAGCTATGAGACGGTGCACCAGATGACCTCGCTTATCTCCGCCGATCTGGCACCCGGTGCCACGCTCTCGGACATCCTGCGCGCGCTTTTTCCCTGCGGGTCGATCACCGGTGCGCCAAAGCTGCGGGCGATGCAGATTCTTGCCGACCTCGAAGGCACTGCGCGCGAGATCTATTGCGGCTCCATTGGCTGGGCCGCACCGGATGGGCGTGCGGAATTCAACGTCGCCATTCGCACGCTGCTCTTGGAGCAGGGGCAGGCCACGCTCAACGTCGGCGGCGGTGTGGTCTATGACAGCACCGCCGAGGGCGAATACGAGGAGGCGCTTTGGAAGGCGCGCTTTGCCCGTGCGTTGATGCCGATGCCTGCCTGAACTGTCTTCAGCGGGTTCCCTGCCCGGCAAATGCGGCACGCAACCGCGGCCAGTACAGCTCGACCAGAACGCAGCCGGTTACCAGCATGATCGCCACAACCTGCAGGCTCGTGGGCCAGGTTCCAAGGATCACGATGGCCAATGCGGCTGCTATGATCGGCTTGAGAAAGAAGAGATACGAGGCGCGGGTGATGTCCGGGGCCGCCGAGAGGCCGCCGAACCAGAGCAATTGCGTGATCGTCGTGTTCCACAGCGCAAGGACGATCAGCGACCACGCGGCAAGCGGGGGTTTCTCGACGATACTTGCCGGGTTGACCCAGGTGCCCCAGGCCACGCCGACAAGCAGCCACAACCCGATGCCGCCGATCATCATGGTCAGCGCAATGATCCGCAATCCGCCGTGACGCCCCATCACCGGCTTGATCAGCACCGCGTAGAACGAGCCGAGTGCGGCACAGCCCATGGCCAGCAGAACCCCGGGCAGGGTGCCTGCCTCACCGGCCAACGTGGTGAGTGCCCCGTCGGTCAGCAGCACGGCGATGCCCAGCACCGCCAAAAGCCCGGTTACCATCTTGACTGCGCCGGGATGCACGCCGTTGAGCACCCAGTTCGCCAATCCGACGAAAATCGGGATGGTGGTGGTCACTGTGGCCACCTGAATCACCGTCGCGTAATCCAGCGCCCAGTGAAAGAACAGATATGTGACCGTGACCCCCATGATCGACAGCCACAGGATACGCAGCCCCTCCTGCCGCAAGGGCGTGATGAGATCGCGGCTATCGCGATCCCAGAGCGCCCAGAGAATGAGCCCAAAGCCGCCCAGAAGGTAGCGCCAGACGCTGGTTTCCGGCCCGGCGACGCCCGACAGCTTGGCGAAGAACTCGCTGCTGGCGTGCCCTACGACGCCGATCATCACCGCCGGATAGGCCCATTTCTCGGGGATGTTCATGGGCAGATCTCCGCTCCGAAGCGTGCCAGGCTCTCGGCCAGCCGCGCAGGGGCCTCTTGCGGCAGAAGATGGCCCGCCTCGGGCCAGTCCTCACGCTGCGCATCGGGCAGGGTGGCATAGAGCCGGTCGACAACGTCCCGGTCCAGAAATACCCGATCCTGCAAGCCGGTGATCACCAGAACCGGCAGGGCAAGGGTGCTGTAATCGAGGTGCCAGTCGGTTTTGGCGGCATTTCGCATCAGGTTCATGTGGCCATGCTCGGGCGGCAGCGGCGCATACGTGCCCTTGAGGAAATTGCCGCGCGCCTTTGCCGCGAAATCCTCGTTCACCAGCAGCGGAAACAATGCGTCGAGAAAAAGCGACACCCCGCCATGCGCCACGATTTGTGCCATCGCCGTGTTGACCCAGTCGATCCGTGGCCCGATCTCGCGCAGGGTGTTGAGCAGCACCAGCCCTTCGGCCTGTGTGCCATTCAGCACCGCGCGCGCGGCGTAAAGCCCGCCGATGGACAGCCCGACGAGGATCGGGCGCGCGGGTGCGACCTCGGTCATGAGCCGTTCCAGATCCGCAACGATCACCTGATCGGTCAGGTCGAGCGCTGCATCGAACGGCGACTCGGCCTGCCCCCGGAAATTGTAGCTTAGCGTGCCGAAGCCCTGATCGCGCAGTGCAGGCGCGACTGCGGCTTCCCAGGCGTCGGTCGATCCGGTGAGCGCGTTGACGAAGACGAAGGTCGGCGCGCCGTCGCGAGAGGGCCGATGATGGAGGTAATAGAGCGCGTCGGTTTCTCCAAGGGTCAGGTGCATACGTCTCTCCATCGGGGTCGATTACAGCGTCACGCTAGGCGGGCCCCGCAGTCATGGCAAGGCGGCAGGCACGCCTGCGGGGAAGGTCAACCGCTTTTTCCCCGACGGTGCATCACGTTTTCACGAGGATTTTGCGGGTTTCATGGTAAATCGCGTCAGTGGCGGAGCAGATGAACCGCCAAGGGCAAGTGCGAAAGGGACGATTATGTTACAAGAGTTCAAGGATTTCATCGCCAAGGGCAATGTCATGGACATGGCCGTTGGCATCATCATCGGCGCGGCGTTTACCGCGATTGTCGGCTCGCTGGTGGCCGACCTTATCAATCCGATCATCAGCCTGTTCATGGGCGGGCTCGACTTTTCCGGCCTCTATATGCTGCTCGGGTCGGGTGAATACGCCTCCATCGCCGCCGCAGAAGAGGCGGGCGCGGCGGTTTTCGCCTATGGCCGTTTCATCATGGCGGTGATCAACTTCCTGATCATCGCGTGGGTGGTGTTCCTGCTGGTCAAGGCGGTGAACCGCGCCAAGGAGGCCGCCGCCACACCCGAGGAGGCAGCCCCGGCGGCCGATCCCGGCCCGTCGGAACTGGACATCCTCATGGAAATCCGCGATTCACTGAAGAAATAAGCCGGTGACATGGCGAAGGGTCCGCTGTTCGGCGGGCCCTTTTCCCGTCTCGCGCACATGGGGCCTGTTGAAGGGAGAGAAAGATGCAAGACCTGATGACACAACTCGCTGGCTACGGGCCGCTTGTTATCGCCGCCGCCAAGGCCCTCGCCGTTCTGATCCTCGGCTGGATGGCGGCCGGAATTGTCAGCGGCATCGTGCGGCGCCGCGTCAATACGAGCGCGCGTATCGACAAGACCATCGGAAATTTTGCCGCCTCCATCGTCAAGTGGGTGATCCTGTTGATGGTGCTTGTAGCGGTGCTGGGGATTTTCGGGATCCAGGCGACCAGTCTCGTCGCGGTTCTGGGCGCGGCCACGCTGGCCGTCGGCCTGGCGCTTCAGGGCACGCTCAGTGACCTCGCGGCGGGCTTCATGCTGATCCTCTTTCGGCCCTACAAGTTGGGACAGTATGTCGATATCGGCGGCACCTCGGGCACCGTGGTCGACCTCAATCTCTTCTTCACCGAACTTTCGACACCCGACAACGTGCAGATCATCCTGCCCAACGGTCAGGCCTGGGGGTCGGTGATCACGAATTACTCGCATCACGCAACCCGGCGCTGTGACCTCACCTTCGGCATCGGATATAGCGACGACGCCGACCGCGCGATCGCGATCATCCTCGACACCGCCAAGGCCGATGCGCGCGTGAAGTCGGATCCGGAACCGTGGGCGCGCGTGGTGAACCTCGGCGACAGCAGCGTCGATATCGGCGTGCGCCTGTGGTGCGATGCGCCCGATTACTGGGATCTGAAATTCGCCATGACCAAGGCGGTGAAAGAAGCATTCGACGCGGGCGGCATCTCGATTCCCTATCCGCATCAGGTGAATGTCGAGCAGGCGGCATAAGCGCGCCGCAGAGATGACTTGCGGGCCGTCTGCGTGTCAGGCGGCCCCGATGATCGCGGGGGTCAGGCCGAGTTGACAGCCCTCGCCTGTGTTACCGTAGCGCGGCGTGTCGCGAGGGAACGCGCGTTGCGATGGTAGGGAAGCGCCGGGGCCGGGCGCTTGCTGTGCTTGACCACCGATTTCAACCAACGTGTTTTCATGACCTGATCCTCGTTCCGATTGGCCCGTGCCGTGGGCGCATTGTTTCTCTAAAGGCAACTATGGCAACGGTTTGAGGCCAGGTTTTGACGGCTAAACGCGAATTCTCAAAAAAAATGGATACCCATGCGGGTCATGATGCACGGACTTTCTCTTTCTCAGAAAGGTAATGAAATCAATGTTCTGAGCAGAGTTTTTCAGAGCAAGGCCGTGCGAGTGCGCCCCAAAGTTTGACGAAAACCGGTCATCGCGTGCCGGGTTCTTGCCCGAATTGCCCCGGCTCAGAGCCGGATCACAGAGATCAGCCGCCCGTAATCGGCCTCATTCGCATGGGTGGCGCGACGATAGGAATAGAACCGCGCCGCGTCAGCATAGGTGCAATGCCGGGTCCATTCCGCATGGCCCACGCCTGCCCGGCGGAGGCAGTGCAGCCCGAAGGCGGGCAGGTCGAACTGATAGCGCCCGTTCTCGCCATTGGCGAAAAACCGGCTGTAGCCGGGGTCTTCGGCCACGAAATCCTCGAGGAATTCCGGCCCCACCTCATAAGCCGCCTGGCTTATCGAGGGGCCGATCACGGCCGTGATCCGGTCGCGCCCCGCGCCGAGGGATTCCATCGCCTCCACCGTCGACTCCAGCACCCCGTCGAGCGCCCCGCGCCAGCCCGCATGCGCCGCGCCGACCACCCTGGCCTTGGTATCGGCGAACAGCACCGGCTGGCAATCCGCCGTCAGCACGCCAAGCGCCACGCCGGGGGTTGCCGTCACCATCGCATCGGCGCGGGGCCGTTCGGCCAGTGGCCCATCGACTGTCACAACATCTGCCGAATGCACCTGATGCACGGTCACGAGGTTGGCGGGCTCCACCGCCATCGCCTGTGCCACGCGGGCGCGGTTGATCGTCACGATTTCGGATTGATCCGACGACCCCGGTCCGCAATTCAGCCCCGCAAATACGCCCGAGGAGGCCCCGCCGCGCCGAGTAAAGAATCCGTGGCGCAAGGGTGCGAGGCTGTCCGAGGTCAGGATTTCAAGCGTCATGGGTCAAATCCGGGCGGAGGCTGCAAGGTCGTGGGATGCAGGGCAAGCACCTTGAAGAGCCTCCCCATTTCGGCGGGGTCGGTCAAGCGTTGAAATGCCGCCAGATGGCTGTCGCGCGCGGCCCCGGTCAGTTTGCGTGCCAACGCGTCCTTGCGGGCCTCAATGCCCAGACGGAAGAGCAGCGTGCCCTGCGGAATGAGGCGGGCATGCGCGCAGGGGGCGGCCTGGGCCAGGGCCTCGAAATCCACATGCGCGGTCAGGTCGGCCTCGCCCGGTGCGGCTAGCGGATCGGTGGGCGCGTGCGCCTGCACTGCCTGAAACGTATCGCCAAGCGAACGCCAGTCGCCATAATCGACGATCAGAGCGGCCCCGCCTCTCGCCTCGATTCTTGTACCGATCTCCTGGGCGATGGCACGGCCCGGGGCGCAGATCTCTACGATGTCGCCGTCGCGAGTGTCGGCCAGCCGATGCGCCAGATCGGCCGGTGCCACCGGCCCGCCGAGGCCGATGGTCAGCCTGTCGTCGCGTAGCCCGACGACTCGCTCGCGCCAGCCTTCGCCCTCTCGCTGGAATTGCCGGATCGGCAAGGCGTCGAAAAACTCGTTCGCCACCAGAAAGAGCGGCAGGTCGGGCAGGTCCTCAGCCCGGTCATGCCATGTCACGCGCGCATGGTTGATGCTCTGCGCCTGTTTCTCGCGCAGTGTGGGCGAGGCTTCGACCAGATGCACGTGCGCGCCTGCATGAAACCCCGGCACGCCCTTGGTGGCGCGCAGGATATCGGCCATCAGCGTGCCGCGCCCCGGCCCCAACTCGGCCAGTGCGAAGGACGTGGGCCGCCCCTGATCGAGCCATGACTGCGCCAGGCATAGGCCCAGCAATTCACCGAACATCTGGCTGATTTCCGGCGCGGTGGTGAAATCGCCGGCCGCGCCCAAAGGGTCGCGCGTCACGTAATAACCCATCTCGGGATGCATCAGACAAAGCGCCATATAATCGGCCAGCGAGATCGGCCCGACGGCGGCAATGCGTGCGGCGATATGACCTTTGAGCGCGCTCACGCCGGGGCCGGTTTCCGTGTCCGGCGGGCCCAGAGAAACATACCGATGCCGAAGGCGATCATCGGCAGCGACAGGATCTGGCCCATGGTCAGGCCATAGCCCGCCACATGCCAGGCCAGCCCCAGCGGATTGCCATCGCCGACGAATTGCGCATCGGGCTGACGCACGAATTCCACCATGAACCGCGCCACGCCATAGCCTGCAAAGAACAGCCCGGTCAGCGTACCGGGGGCTTTCAACGCGCCCCGCCGCCAGCCCAGCCACAACAGCACCGCCCCGAGGATCAGCCCTTCAAGCGCCGCCTCGTACAGCTGCGACGGGTGGCGCGCGCAAAGCCCCAAGATGTCCGGGCAATCCTGCGCCGCCCCGCCGGGAAAGACCACGCCCCAGGGCAGATCGGTGGGCCGCCCCCACAGTTCGGCATTGATGAAATTTGCGATCCGGCCCAGCAATAAGCCCACAGGCGTCACCATGCAGAGCACATCCGCCACCGACAGCCAGCGGATGCCGCGCCGGTAGGAAAACACCACCACCGCCAGCACGACCCCCATCAGCCCGCCGTGAAACGCCATTCCGCCTTGCCAGACGGCGATGATCTCACTGGGATTCGAAAGGTAATAGCCAGGCTGGTAAAACAGCACATAGCCGATCCTGCCACCAAGGATCACGCCGAGGATCACCCATGTCAGCAGGTCCTCGACCGCGCGTGCATCCATCGGCGCGGTGTCATTTGGCCAAAGTGCCGGACGCCGGACGCTGGCCACCACAATGCGCCAGCCGATGACGATCCCCACGATATAGGCCAGCGCATACCAGCGCAGCGCGAACTCCATGCCGAAGAGCGAGATCGAGACGATCTCCGGCGCGATATCGGGGAAGGGGATCATGGCCTGCATGGGTGTCTCTGTGCCGTTGCCGCGTGGGGAAAGTCAACCTTGTGATCGCCCGTCCTCGGGCCATATATGGGGAGGAAATTTAACGCCGGAGGCACATGCCATGCAAACCCGCAACAAGATGCTCGACGATATCAGCCAGTTGATGACCAATGCCATGGGCGTGGCCCAAGGCGCACGCGACGAAGCCGAGACGGCGATGAAGTCGATGATCGACCGCTGGCTCGCTGATCGCGATTTTGTCACCCGCGAGGAATTCGACGCGGTGCGCGCCATGGCCCAGAAGGCGCGCGAGGAAAACGAGGCGCTCAAGGCCCGGATCGAAGCGCTGGAAAACGCGGGCTCCTGAACCCGCACTCAGCCCTTGCGCGCCAGCCCCTCATGCGGGGCCGGCAAGGCAGGTTCGGACTCGGGGGCAAGTTCCTCGAAGTCGAAATTATCGAGCCTGCGCGCGCGTCGCCCGGCCTTGTCGGCGGAAATCTTGATCTCCGAGATGTCCTTGGCCGCCTGATGGAAATGCCGGTCGAGGTTCTCGACCCGACTTCCGAGCCGGTCCACATCGGCAAAGAGCAATCCCAACTCGCGCCGGATCGCGCCCGCCTGTTCGCGCATCCGCGCATCTTTCAGGATCGCGCGCATGGTATTGAGCGTGGCCATGCAGGTGGTGGGCGACACGATCCAGACCTTGGCTGCGAACCCCTCGCGCACCAGTTCGGGGAAATTGGCGTGCAGTTCGGCATAGACCGCCTCGGAGGGCAGGAACATCAGCGCGCCGTCGGCTGTTTCACCATCGAGAATGTACTTCTCGGAAATGTCGCGGATGTGCTTTTTGACCGAGGTACGCAGGAATTTCGCGGCTTCGTTCAGCTCCCAATCGGTCTTGGCCCGGCGCAGCGCCTCATAGGCCTCCAGCGGGAATTTGCTGTCGATGCAGATCGGCCCCGGCGGGTTGGGCAGGTGAATGAGGCAATCGGCGCGTTTCCCGTTCGAGAGCGTGGCCTGCAAGCTGTAGCTGTCCGAGGGCAGCGCCTTGGTCACGATATCGGTCAGCTGGATTTCCCCGAACGCCCCGCGCGTCTGCTTGTTCGACAGGATATCCTGCAACGACAGCACATCGCCCGACAGTTTGGTGATATTGTCCTGCGCCTTGTCGATGGCCTGCAGGCGCTGTTGCAGATCGCCCAAGGATTGCGCGGTGCGGCGAGCCGAGCCTTGCAGGTTCTCGGTCATCTGGTTGCCCACTTCGGCAAGGCGTTTTTCCATCAGTTGCAGCATATGCGACTGGCTGGCCGCTTGCGCCTCGGAGACATGGTTGAGCCCGCCTGCAAGCTGATGCTGCCCGTCCGACAGCCCCTGCACCCGCTGTCCAAGCTGGCTCATCTGCTGCGCCAGCGGTTCCGTCATGCGCGCCGACCGGGTTGCGGCGCGCACGGCGGTGATCAGAAGGATCACGATCAGCAGCAGCACGCCCGCGCCGATCAGCGCGATCAGCGTGAGAGGGTCGTCAAGCGACAGGGAATAGGTGCCGATCTGGATCATGTGCGACCGAATAGGCGTTCGATGTCCGACAGCGGCAGCTCCACATAGGTGGGCCGCCCGTGATTGCACTGGCCGGAATGCGGCGTGCGCTCCATCTCGCGCAGAAGTGCGTTCATCTCCTCCGCGCTCATCCGGCGGCCGGAACGGACCGAGCCGTGACAGGCGACGCGGCTGAGAATGGCGTCGATGCGGGATTTGAGCGTGTCGCTCGCCCCCTGTTCGTGCAACTCGTCAAGGATGTCGCGCAAGAGCGCCTGCGCGTTGACCTCGCCCAGAATGGCCGGGGTTTCGCGCACAGCGACAGACCCCGCGCCAAACGGCTCGACCACAAGGCCGAGGGTGCCAAGATCCTCGGCATGCTCGGCCAGAAGCGCGCAATCGGCCTCGGACAGGTCTACGATCTCGGGGATAAGCAGGGCCTGCGCCGCGATGCCGGTTTCGGCCATCTGACGTTTCAGGCGTTCGTAGACAAGGCGTTCATGCGCGGCGTGCTGATCGACGATGACCATGCCGGTCTCGGTCTGGGCGATGATGTAATTCTCGTGGATCTGTGCGCGCGCGGCCCCGAGGGGCAGGGCGGTGACGGATACGTCCTCCGGCTCCGGCGTTTGGATCTCCGGCTCGACCCGCGCGCTCCAATCTTCCACCATCTCGGCAAACCCGGGGGCCTGCGCCTGATAGGCGAGGTTACGCGCCTGCGGCGACGGGCGGTCCATCTGGTAGACGCGCGCGCCCGAGGGTTCCGGCCGGAACGCGCCCAACGTGGCCCCCGCCACGGTCGTTGACGCGCGATGCCCCGCCTCGGCCAGCGCATGGCGCAGCCCCGAGACGATCAGCCCCCGCGCCAGCCCCGGATCACGGAACCGCACCTCGGATTTCGCAGGATGCACGTTCACATCCACCAGCACCGGGTCGCAGTCGATAAACAGCGCCGCCGCCGGGTGCCGGTCGCGGCTGAGCACGTCCTGATAGGCCGCACGCATCGCACCGTAGAGCATCTTGTCGCGCACCGGGCGGCCATTGACGAAGAGATATTGCGCCACGCTCGAGCCGCGCGAATAGGTGGGCAGGGCGGCATAGCCGGTCATCCGCAGCCCCTCGCGGGTGGCGTCGATGCGCAGCGCGTTGTCGGCGAACTCCGCCCCGAGGATACGCGCCAGACGGCCATGCAGCGCGTCGAAGAGATCTCCCGTCTCAGGATCGGCGCGGAAGGTGATCCGCCCTTCGCCCCCGCCCGACACATCGCGCAGGGTAAAGCCCACATGCGGCTCTGCCATGGCAAGGCGCTTGACGGTGTCGGCAATCGCCTGGCTCTCGGCGCGGTCGCTGCGCATGAATTTCAGCCGCGCGGGCGTGGCGTAGAAAAGATCGCGCAACTCCACCACGGTTCCTGCATTGAGCGCGGCAGGTTTCACGCCGCCCATCTGCCCACCTGCGACGGTGATCGCACCGGCCTCGTGCCCCTCTGCCCGAGACGTGATGCTCAGCCGCCCGACCGCGCCGAGCGAGGGCAGCGCCTCGCCGCGAAAGCCGAAGGAATAGATGTTCAGCAAATCGCTGCCGTCGATCTTGGAGGTGGCATGCCGCGCCAGCGCCAGCGGCAATTGATCGGGCGCCATGCCGCAGCCGTCATCACTCACCCGAATCAGGGTCTTGCCGCCATCGGCCACCGCAACCTCGATCCGGGCCGCCCCGGCATCGAGCGCGTTTTCCATCAGTTCCTTGACCGCCGAGGCCGGACGCTCCACGACTTCGCCCGCCGCGATGCGGTTGACGGCACCCTCATCCAACTGACGGATCACCGGAGGGGGCTGGCTTATATTGGGGCTAGGTTTGTTCATACCCCAATACCTAGCACGGATCATAGCGATTCTGCCATATTTCCGATGTGACATTCCGGGGCTTGGGCAAAATAAATCCTGTGCATCGGGTTGGAAGGCCGTAACATTCCATTATGTGAATTCAGCATGGCAAAGGAGTTGATCATGTTCAGTCACACCAGCCCATCCCGAGGCCCCGGATCCCCCGCCGTCACCGGGTTTTACGATCAGGCTTCGGGCAGCATTCAATATGTCGTCGCAGACCCGGCCACGAACAAGGCCGCCCTGATCGACGTTGTGCAGGATTTCGATCCCGCCGAGGCCCGGTCCTATCACGACAGTGCGCAGGAAATTCTCGATTTCGTCACCCGCGAAGGGCTGGACGTTGAATGGATTCTCGACACGCATCCGCATGCGGATCACCTGATGGCCTCGGCCTGGCTGCGTGACAAACTCGGCGCGCCGAACGCGATAGGGGCCAAGGTGCGCGACATCGCGCGCATTTGGGAAGACCTCTACCACATGCCCGGTGCCTTTGACCCCGACCGCGATTTCGACCGGCTGTTCGACGACGGCGCGCAGTTCAGGATCGGCGAAATGGAGGTGCGCGTGATGCTCTCGCCCGGGCATACGCTCGGCTCGATCACCTATGTGGTGGGCAGTGATGCAGCTTTCGTGCATGACACGTTCATGCATGTCGATGTCGGCACCTCGCGGGCGGATTTCCCCGGCGGCTCCTCCAGCGTGCTCTATGACAGTTTGCAGGCGATCCTGGCGCTGCCCGACGAGACGCGGCTTTTCGTCGGCCATGACTACCCGCCAGTGGGCGACCGGCAGGATCCGGCATGGGAGGCGACGGTGGCCGCACACAAGCGCGACAATCCGCATGTCGGCGGGGGGGCCAGCCGCGACGCGTTCATGCGGGTGCGCGATGACCGCGACGCGACGCTCGGCCTGCCCGATCGCATCCTCTACGCCCTGCAGGTCAACCTGCGCGGTGGCCGCCTGCCCGAACCCGAAAGCGACGGGCAGCGCTATTTCAAGATCCCAGCCAATCGATTCTGAGCCAAGGAGACCAAGATGAAAACCGAAGAGATCGACGGCACCACGTTGGAGACATGGACGATAGACGAGGTGGGCCGCGCATGGGACGCCAACGAAATCGTTCTGATCGACGTGCGCACGCCGCAGGAATACATGTTCGAACATATCGAGGGTGCGCTGCTCTTGCCGATGCCGTTCTTCAAGCCTGAGAAACTGCCGGGCCAGAGCGACAAGCGCCTCGTGTTCCATTGCGGCTCGGGCGTGCGATCCGAGAAGATGGCCCGCGCCGCGATCGCCGCCGGGATCGGTCGGATCGCGCATATGGAGGGCGGTTTCGGCGCGTGGAAGGCGGCCAAACGGCGCTATATCGGCACCAACATGGCCACCGGTGCGCCGCAGGTGGTCAACCCATGAAAAAACCCCGGGCGCGAACGCCCGGGGTTGATCTCTTCAAACTGACGGGAAGGAGGAGCGTCAGCTCTTGGAGAATTCGGGGTAGGCTTCCATACCCATTTCGGACATGTCGAGCCCGTTGATCTCTTCCTCTTCGCCGACCCGGATGCCGATCACGGCCTTGAGGATCGACCACACCACGAGGCTGGCGACGAAGGTAAAGACACCGTAGGCGGCGATCCCCACAAGCTGCGTGCCGAGGCTCGCGTCGCCATTATAGAAGATCACGGCGATGGTGCCCCAGATGCCCGCGAAGAGGTGGACCGGAATTGCACCGACCACGTCGTCGATCTTGAGCTTGTCCAACATGGGCACGGCGAGGACCACGATCACGCCACCGACGGCCCCGATCCAGAGCGCCCCGAAGAGCGTCGGTGCCAGCGGCTCGGCGGTGATCGACACAAGGCCGGCCAGCGCACCGTTGAGCACCATGGTCAGGTCGGGTTTCTTATACATCACCTGCGTCAGGATCAGCGCCGTTACAGCACCGGCCGCGGCGGCCATGTTGGTGTTGGCGAAGATGCGGCTCACGTCCGAGACGTCACCCACGGTGCCCATGGCCAACTGCGAACCGCCGTTGAAGCCGAACCAGCCCAGCCACAGGATGAACGTGCCGAGTGTGGCAAGCGCCAGGTTCGAGCCCGGGATCGGGATGACCTTGCCGTCCTTGCTATACTTGCCGATGCGCGGGCCCAGCACGATGGCACCGGCCAGCGCGGCCCAGCCACCTACCGAGTGCACGACGGTCGAGCCTGCGAAGTCCGAGAAACCTGCCTCAGACAGCCAGCCGCCGCCCCACTGCCAAGAGCCCGAGATCGGATACATGACGCCGGTCAGCAGGACCACGAAAGCCAGGAAGGGCCACAGCTTGATCCGCTCTGCCAGTGCACCCGACACGATCGAGGCGGTGGCGGCGACAAACACCAGCTGGAAGAAGAAGTCCGAGCCGATCGAGGCATAGTCGAGTGCGGCATCGGCGGCGGCGATCCCAACCGGATCCAGCACCGTCGGCACAAAGAAGCTGCCGACATAGCCGTTGAAGTCACCCGGGTACATCAGGTTGAAGCCCATGAACCAGTACATGATCGCGGCAATCGAATAGAGCGCGATATTCTTGGTCATCTGCATGGTGACGTTCTTGGAGCGTACCAGTCCACCTTCCAGCATGGCAAAGCCGCAGGCCATGAAGAACACCAGAAACCCTGCCATGCAGAACAGCAATGTCGTCATGATATAGGGGCCGATTTCGTCGAACCCAGGGGCCGCGGCGTCCTGCGCCATGGCCAGTGATGGCAGGGCGATCATCGCGGCTGCGACGAGGCCCCTTTTGGTAAAGATTTTCATATCCATTGGTCTTTCCCCCTTGCGTCTCAAAGCGCGTCGTCGTTGGTTTCGCCGGTGCGCACGCGCATGGCCTGTTGGATGTCGAGCACGAAGATCTTGCCGTCGCCGATCTTGCCGGTGCGGGCGGCCTTGGTGATGGCCTCCACCACCTGATCGGCCATCGCCGCCGAGACGGCGATTTCGAGCTTGATTTTGGGCACGAAGTTCACGGCGTATTCCGCCCCGCGATAGATTTCGGTATGGCCCGATTGTGAGCCGAAGCCCTTAATCTCGGTGACCATCATGCCGCGCACGCCGATATCGGTCAGCGCCTCGCGGACCTCCTCCAGCTTGAATGGCTTGATCGTTGCAATGATGAGTTTCACGTTGGTCCCTTTCGGTTTTCTCTCATTCAGCGCGCTGTTTGCAGGTGCAGAAAAGGCGCTTGGCGCAGAGTCTGGAAGGGAGAAGCGGGGGGGTGGCACAGTCTGTCACGTATTTTTGCCTAAAAAATGAACTTGAAAATTTATATGCACAATTAAAGTGCAAATCGAAAACGTACCGATCCGCGCGCCGGGTCTCTACATTTGGTGATGCACAGGGTAAACTGCGCCAAACAAACGATGGCCGGGCAGGGCGAGCATGAGCAATTCAGGACGGCGCAAACCGCCATTGGTGGCCCCAAAGAGGACCCGCAAGGCAACCAAGCCGAAACCCGCGCGACGGGCCACCGCCAAGCGCAAGCCGCAGCGTCGGGCGCGCTCGCGCAATCCGCTGGTGCGGCTGGTGCGCGCGATCCTCGGCTTTGTCTGGCGTGTGCTCTGGGCCATCGGCTGGCGAGTGACAGCGGTGGTGGTGATCATCGTGGGGCTGGCGGTGGCCTATACCTACACGACACTACCCGAATACCGGGATCTCATGGACGGGCGCGCACGCGGTTCGGTCACGCTGCTGGATCGAGAGGGGCAGGTGTTCGCCTGGCGCGGCGATCAGTTCGGTGGGGTGGTCACCGCAGAGACGGTCAGCCCGCATCTCAAGAACGCGGTGATCGCCACCGAGGATCGTCGCTTCTACATGCATCCCGGTGTCGATCCCATCGGCATCTCCAGTGCCATCCGCATCAATCTGCGCGAGGGGCGCGGACCGCTCTCGGGCAATGGCGGCTCGACCATCACGCAGCAGACCGCGAAACTGCTGTGTTTCGGTGTCGAATACGATGAGAGCCAATGGGAAAGCGAGGCGGAGTATGTCGCCGATTGCCGCCGCACTTCGCTTTGGCGCAAGATCAAGGAAGCGGTCTACGCCATGGCGATGGAGGTTAAGTATACCAAGAACGAGATTCTGACCGTCTATCTCAACCGCGCGTATCTCGGGGCCGGGGCCTACGGGGCCGAAGCCGCAGCGCAGCGCTATTTCGGCAAATCGGCGGCGCAGCTGAACGCCGCCGAGGGGGCGATGATCGCGGGGCTTCTGACCGCACCCTCGACGCTCGCCCCGACTGCCAATCTCGAACGCTCGCAGAACCGGGCCTCGGTCGTGGTCGGGTTGATGCGGCGGCAGGGCTATCTGAGCGACCATGACGCCGCCGTGGCGCTTGCCAGTCCGGCGGAACTGTCCGAGGCCGCGCAGCGGCAGGCGGGTGGCTATTTCGCCGATTGGGTCATGGCTTCGGGGCCGGAATTCTTTACCCGCGACACCACCGAGGACGTGATCATCCGCACCACGCTTGATCAGCGCCTGCAACGCGCCGCCGAGGAGGCGCTCGATTTTGTTTTCGACGAGAAGGTGCGCGATGGGTCCAAGGCGCAGGCGGCCATCGTGGTGATGAGCGCCGATGGCGCGGTGCGGGCGATGGTGGGCGGGCGCAAGAGCCGCGTGATCGGGGCGTTCAACCGTGCCACGCAGGCCAAGCGTCAGACCGGTTCGGCGTTCAAGCCCTTTGTCTACGGGACCGCGCTTGAGATGGGGTACAGCCAAGATTCGGTTGTGGTGGACGAGCCCTATTGCCTGAACATTCCGGGGTCGGGCCGCTGGTGCCCGGAGAATTACACGCGCGATTACAAGGGGCGCGTGACGCTCACGCAGGCTCTGGCGCAGTCGATAAACGTGCCTGCGGTCAAGGTTTCCGAGAGCGTTGGCCGCGACCTTGTGCGCAAGGTGGCCAGCGATTTCGGCATCGAGAGCGATTTGGCCGCCGGCCCTGCGCTGGCGCTGGGCGCGTCCGAGAGCACCCTGCTGGAGATGACCGGGGCCTATGCCGGTATTCTCAACGGTGGATCGTCGGTGGCGCCCTTTGGTCTGACCGAGTTGAAATTGCTGGGCGAGAATGAGCCCCTGATGGGCGCAGGCGGCGGCATCGGCGAGCGGGTGATTCAGGAGAGCGCCGCGCGCGAGTTGATTTATATGATGAGCCGTGTCGTGGAAGGCGGCACCGGCGGCCGCGCGAAACTGCCGGACCGCGAGGCGGCGGGCAAGACCGGCACCACGCAGGCGGCGCGCGATGCATGGTTCCTGGGCTTTACCGCCGATTACGTGGCCGGTGTCTGGATGGGCTATGATGACAACACGCCGCTGACCGGTGTGACGGGCGGCGGCCTGCCCGCCGAGATCTGGCACGAGACGATGCTGCGGGTGCATAAGGGCGTGCCGCCCAAACCGCTGCCGATGCTGCGCCCCGCCCCGCGCCGCGAACCGGCCCCCACCCCGCAACGCCGCGCACCGGTTGCAGGTGGCAATCCGATCGAGAATGTGTTGCGCAGTATTTTCGGCAATTGATCTTGCTTACGCCGGGGTGGATCAGTCCCGGCACTGCACCTCGACCCGACGATTGAGCGCGCGCCCGGCCGCGTCGCGATTGCTGGCAATCGGTTCGTCCTCGCCGTGCCCCGAGGCAGAGAGTGCGACCGAATCGAGCCCGAGCGCCACCAGCGCCGCGACCACCGATTGCGCCCGTCGCCGCGACAGGTCTCGATTATACTCTGCGGCCCCTTCGGCCGACGTATGACCGATGATCTCGATCCGCGCCGCCCCAGCCGCCGAGAGCGCGCTATGGAGCCGGACAATCAGCGGCTGCGAAGAGGCACGGATCACGTCTGAGTCGAAGCCGATGCCATGGATGATCGACCCGCAGCCAAGACGTGGCGGTTCTGGTGCGGGGCAGACCCCAGGTCCCTGCACCGTCGCTCCGTCATAGGGCTTGAAAGGCGCGCCATTGCTGGAGCGCAGGCCGCGCAGGGTGCCATCAGCCCCGGTCATCAGGATGAATTGCGACCTGATCCCCGCAGCATCCTGCCCGAGCGCGCGCAGCACCCGACCCTCGACCGTGCCGGTGAGCCGCCCATTGGCGTCATAGCAGCCCGACACGACCGCGCCCTCCTGCGCTAGTTCTAGCTTGACGCCCCGGCCCTTCCAGATGCCGCCGAAATCGGTTGCTAGCTCGGCGTCCCGCTGCGTGCCCTCGCCGATCAATTCGGAAAACTCGAAGAACGTCTCGTCCCGTTCGATATTGATGCCGTCCGAGAGCCGCAGCCGCAGCCATTGCACCTCCGGCTGATCGGAGGCGAGCGCAAGCTCGGTTTGCTGCCCCGCCTCGGCATGGATTTCGAGCCGCCCCGCATGTCGGTGCCCTGCATTTCGACCGAGAGCGGCAGGACACCCTGCGCGAAGGTCATCAGGTCGGGGGCTGCGTGCTCTTGCGTCGGTGCGGGTGACGCGGCAAGGACGCAAAGGCCAAGCCCCGCCATTGCCGATTTGACGAAACGCGATGCACTCATTTTTAGACCTCGAACGTGATCCGAGAGCGGTGCGTCGCATCAGATCATATTTCGAAGTCACCGCTTTGCGCAATAATCTTTCTTAAAGCGTGCCTTTTGAGCCCCGCTTGGCCTCGACATACGGGGCGAGCGGATCACCCGGCCTGCTTGATATCCTGGATAAGCGCGTCGATGTCGCCGTTGCGCCTGTCGAGCATGGCCCCGATCTCGGTGCGTTCGCTGAGCCGCAGGCTGATCCCCTCGATGATCATGTCGAAGAACTTGTCCTGTCCCGAACGGTCCGACACCAAGAAGCTTACCTCGAAGGGCGATTCGCCGGGCAGGTAGGCGGTGGATTTCACTTCATGCCAGGACTTGACCTGCTTGATGCTGTTGACCTCGATCCGACCGCCCCGGAACTCGTTGAAGCGTTTGCCGTACTTGCGCGCGACATAGCCGCGAAACGCCTCGGTATAGGCGCGCATTTGCGCCGCCGAGGCACGTCTGGCGTCAGCCCCAAGTGTCGATCTTGCGATAATGTTCACGTCGGCATAGCGGGTGAAGATGCTCTCGAACTCGTTGATCATCCCTGAGAGCGGCTTGCCTGAGGTAATCACCCGGTTGATATCGTTGACGACCTGGTCGACGAGGGACCGCGCACGCTGTTCGGTCAGCGCATGCAGCGGCAGGGGCGCAAGGAGAGTGCCTGCCCCGGCAAGGCCAGTCGCGAGGAAACGGCGGCGGGAAGTGTTATTGGTCATAGGGGTCCTCCAACGTGGGGGCAGGGGTTGCACCATCATCATATGGGTCATATGGATCGTCATACACCCCCCCCTCGGTGCCGCCCAGTTCGAACCGCCGGTTTTGCAGGTAGATTGAGCGGGATTGCGCGTAGCTGTCGGCGCTTTCATAGAGAATCGCGTCAATCGTGTCGGAGAACCTGCTGCGCCGCGACAGACCAGCGGCCACGCCTGACCCGGTCAGTGCAAGATTCTCGGGGCTAGGCACCACATAAGTGAGCGGATTGCTGAATACATCGACAAAAATGCCGTAGGTGTCGCGCTGTGTGGACGGGCCAAGCAACGGCAGTTCGATATAGGGGCCTTCCTTGGCCCCCCAGACATGCAGCGTCTGGCCGAAATCGGTATTGGTGCCCGCCGGCATGCCCATTTCGCTCGCCGGGTCGAAGAAACCACCGAGGCCGACGGTGGTGTTGACGACGAATCGCGCGCTGTCCGTTATCGCACCGCGCATGTTGAGTTGCAGAATGTTATTCACGATATCGCTCGGCAGCGAGGTATTGACCGCGAACCGCACGATGCCGGTTTCGATATCGTCCGGAATCACGGTGTCGTAGCCTATGGCCACCGGGCGCACGAGCGAGCGGTCGAGATTCCGGTTGAAATCGTGCATTCGACGATTTTCCTGCTCGTACGGGTCGTACACATCGCGCTTCACTTGCGCATCCTGCGACGACTGAGCACAGGACGCTAGCGTCATGATCGCGGCAAGGGCCAAGGCTTGGGCGACACGTCGCCCGTTTATTTGTCTGGTAGGCATCAAGCTAAATTCCACAGTCAAACCGTTGTCGTAAACTTGCATAACTTATTAGTCCCTGAAACCCAGCATCGCGAGAAGTGGGTTCACAATTATGTGGCAGAATGGCGACAGGGCATGCTATTCACCGGTATACTTGCCAACAAAGACGCAATGTACAACATGGCGATTGGGAATGCGATTGAATAATTCAAGAATAGAGGCGGGTTACGAGGAGCTGCGCGCGGCGCGCCGCGAGAGCCGGGGACTGTACTGGTTCGTGGGCATCTTCAGCTTTTTCGCGAATCTTCTAATGCTGACCGGCCCGATCTACATGCTCCAGGTTTATGACCGGGTGCTGAGCAGCCGGTCGATCGAGACGCTGATCGCGTTGTCGGTTCTGGTCCTCTTTCTTTACACGATGATGGCGCTGCTCGACTATGCGCGCGGTCGTGTCATGGGGCGCGTGGGCGCGCGTTTTCAGGCGCGTCTGGACCGGCGGGTCTTCGACGCGGTGATCCGCAAATCCGCCGTGCGGCCCGACGAGCGCACGGCCACCGGGCTGCGCGATCTCGAATCGGTGCAGCGGCTGCTGACCTCGCCGGTGCTGCTGGCGCTGTTCGACATGCCCTGGGCACCGTTCTTCGTGGCGGCGATCTGGGTGTTTCACCCCTGGCTGGGGATACTTGCTCTGGTGGGCGGCGGCCTGCTGATCATCGTGACGGTGATCAATCAGGCGGTGACCCGGCGTCCCGCGCGCCGTGCCGGTGCGGCCGGTGTCCAGTCCGAGGCGATTTCGGACCGGCTGCGGTCCGAGGCGGAAATGGTGCAGGCCATGGGCATGCGCGACGCGGCCTTCAACCGCTGGCAGCAGGCCCGCGAGGTGGCGCTGGAGGAACAACTGCGTGCCGCCGATCTCGGAGGCAGCTTTACCAGTGGAACCAAGGCGTTCCGGCTTTTGCTGCAATCTGCGATGCTGGGTGTGGGGGCCTTGTTGGTCTTGAAGGGTGAATTGACCCCGGGCGCGATGATCGCGGGCTCGATCCTGCTGGGGCGCGCGCTCGCCCCGATCGAGCAGGCGATCGGTCAATGGCCCCTCGTGCAGCGCGCCAAGCAGGGTTGGGATAGCCTTGCCGAACTGCTGGGCGATGTCCCGCCCGAGGCTCCGCGCACCCCATTGCCCGCACCGCGCGCGCGGCTCGAGGCGCAGCACCTCACCGTGGTGCCGCCGGGCGAGAGCCAGGCCGCGCTCAAATCCGTCACCTTCCGGGTTGATCCCGGGCAGGCGGTGGGCATCATCGGTCCCTCGGGGGCCGGGAAATCGACCCTTGCCCGAGCGCTCACGGGGGTGTGGCGACCGGCAGGGGGCAAGATCCGGCTAGACGGAGCCGCGCTCGATCAGTACGAGCCGTCGGTTCTGGGCCAACATATCGGCTATTTGCCGCAGCGCGTGCAGCTTTTCGATGGCACCATCGCCGAAAATATCGCGCGGCTGTCGCCGTCACCCGATGCGCAGATGATCGTGAAGGCCGCCAAACAGGCAGACGCCCATGAGATGATTCTGAAATTCCCCGATGGCTACGACACCCGCGTGACCGCCAGTGGCGGGCGCCTCTCGGGGGGCGAAATGCAGCGCATCGGTCTCGCTCGGGCAATGTATGGTGACCCTGTGATCCTGGTGCTGGACGAGCCGAATTCGAATCTGGACAATACCGGCAGCGAAGCCGTCAACCACGCCATCCGCGGCTTTAAGGCCGCGGAAAAGGTGGTCGTGGTTGTTGCGCATCGCCCGTCCATCATCAAGGAATGCGATTTGATCCTGATGCTCGAACAGGGCAACGTGCGCGCCTTCGGCCCGAGGGACAAGGTGCTGCGCGAAGTTCTTGAGAATCACAAGGATGTGGTCGCTCCGAAAGTGGTGGGAGGTGTCCAGTGAGCAATGCCGGTAAAGGTGGAAGCTGGTCTGTGCGGGGCCCGATGCTCGTTGGTCTGGTCGGTCTTATCACCCTGCTGGGCGGGTTCGGAACATGGGCCGGCATGACCCAGATTTCGGGCGCGGTGATCGCCAGCGGGCGCATTGAGGTGGATCAGAACCGTCAGGTCGTCCAGCATCCCGATGGCGGCGTCGTGGCGAAGATCGAAGTGGCTGAAGGCGAGACCGTCGAAGAGGGCGGGGTGCTGGTACGGCTCGACCCGACCGAGCTGCGCTCGGAGCTTTCGATCATCGAGAATCAGTTGGCCGAACTGATGGCGCGCCGCGCGCGTCTCGAGGCGGAGCGGGACGGTCGCGACGATCTGAAATTCGACCCGCTTCTAAAGGAGATGGCCCGCGTCAACCCGGATGCACGCGATCTGATGCAGGGCCAGCAGACCCTGATGACCGCGCGGGCCGAAACCATGGCCGCGCGCGTCGAGCAATTGAGCAAGCGCCGCGACCAGATGACTGATCAGATCCAGGGAATCACCGCCCAGCAGACCGCGCTGACCCGGCAGCTTGAACTGATCGCAGAGGAACTGACCGATCAGCAATCCCTCCTGGATCGCGGTCTGGCGCAGGCGACCCGCGTGCTCGGTCTGCAACGCGAGGAGGCCCGGCTGACCGGCACCATGGGCGAGCTTACGGCGCAGAAGGCGCAATCCGAGGGACGGATCACCGAAATCGACCTTGAAATCATCACCCTGCGCACCGATCAGCGCGAAGAAGCGGTCACCACCCTGCGCGATCTGCAATTCCGCGAGCTGGAACTGCGCGAACAGCGCCGGGCGCTGCTGGAGCGTCTGAACCGGCTCGATATCGTCGCTCCGGCGACGGGAATCGTTTATGATCTGCGGGTGTTCGCCCTGCGCTCTGTCATCCGGCCCGCCGATCCGCTGATGTATGTGATTCCGCAGGACCGGCCGCTCGTCATCAATGCCGAGATCGACACGATCCATGTCGACAAGCTCCATATCGGGCAGGAGGTGACGTTGCGCTTTTCTGCGCTCGATCAGCGCACCACGCCCGAGCTGTTCGGGCATGTCACCCGCATTTCCGCCGATGCCTTCGAGGACGAGCAGACCCGTGCCACCTATTACCGCGCCGAGGTTGTGCTCAACGACGGAGAGAAGGAACGCCTGCCCAAGGGCGTGACGCTGGTGCCCGGCATGCCAGTCGAGACCTTCATCCGCACCGAGGACCGCACCCCGATCGCCTATCTTGTCAAACCGTTCACCGATTACCTCGCCAAGGCGTTCCGTGAATAAAGCCTGCGGTTTTCGGATTTTCTTTCTCGGCGTCTGCGGCTAGCGTCGCCGCAAACACCTCACGGGAGAAAGTGACATGAGCCAGTTCGAGAAAAAACTTGCCGAGATGGGCGTGACCCTGCCCGAGGCCCCGGCCCCGGCTGCCAATTACGTGCCTTACGTGCAGGCGGGTGACATGCTTTATGTCTCGGGCCAGATCGCCAAGGACGGCGATACGCTGCTGACCGGCAAGCTCGGGCATGACATGGATGTCGAGGCGGGGGCCGCGGCGGCCAAGGTCTGCGCGATTGCACTGCTGGCGCAGGTCAAGGCGGCCTGTGGCGGCGATCTCGACCGGCTGGTGCGGGTCGTGAAACTGACCGGATTCGTCAATTCCACCGCGGATTTCACCCAGCAGCCGGCGGTGATCAATGGTGCCTCGGATTTCATCGGCGAGGCGTTGGGCGATGCGGGCAAGCACGCGCGCGCCGCCGTCTCGGCCCCGTCATTGCCCTTTGGCGTGGCGGTCGAGATCGACGGGGTGTTCCAGATCAAATGAGCGGATTGCCGGAGGGTTTTCGCCGCGTGCCGCTGGCGCATCGCGGGCTGCATGATGTCGCGGATGGCCGCCCCGAGAATTCGCGCGCCGGGGTCGCTGCCGCGATCGCGGCGGGCTATGGGATCGAGATCGACCTGCAACTCAGCCGCGACGGGCAGGCGATGGTGTTTCACGACTACGACCTTGGCCGTCTGACCGGCGAGAGCGGTCCGGTGCGCCAGCGCGACGCCGCCGATCTGGCGGCCATACCGCTCAAGGGTGGGGCGGAAGGCATTCCCGACCTGCCCGAAATCCTCGGCCTCGGGGCGGGCCGCGTGCCGCTCTTGATCGAGTTGAAGGATCAGCACGGCCAGATGGGCGAGACCTGCGGCACGCTGGAGGCGGCCACGGCGCATGCGCTCTCAGGCTATGACGGGCCGGTGGCGGTGATGTCCTTCAACCCGCATATGGTGCTGCGAATGGCGGCGCTCGCCCCGGATATCCCGCGCGGTATCGTGACCTGCGGCTACACGCGCAAGGATTGGCCGCTGCTGCGCGCCGAGACCCGCGAGCACCTGCGCGCGGTGGCGGACTATGGTACGAGCGGGTCGGTCTTCGTCAGCCATGATGTGCACGATCTGGACGCCCTGCGCTTGTCCGAGTTGCGCGGCGAGGGGGCCGCGATCTTGTGCTGGACGGTGCGCGGCGCCGAGGTGGAGGCGCGCGCCCGCGTGATGGCCGATAACATCACATTCGAGGGCTATCTGCCCGACATCCCGGCTTGAGCCGCGCCGGGCGAGGCCCGGATAGAGCCGGGCACGGCACGGGGCCAAGAGCATGAGCGACAGCGAGATCACGATCAGCCTGCATGAGCGGATCGCCGATATCCCGGCGGCGGTCTGGGATGCCTGCGCCTGCCCCGAGGCCGCACATGGCCGTGCCGAGGATCCGTTCACCACGCACCGTTTTCTCAAGGCGCTGGAGGACAGCCGCTCGGTCGGCACCGGCAGCGGCTGGCATCCGCATTATATGACCGCCGAGGCGAGCGGGCAGGTGATCGCATGCGCGCCGCTCTACCTCAAATCCCACAGCCAGGGCGAATATATCTTTGATCACAACTGGGCCCATGCCTATGAGCGTGCGGGTGGGCGCTATTACCCGAAATTCCAGATGGCGGTGCCGTTCACCCCGGTGACGGGGCGGCGATTTCTGACCCGGCCGGGGTTCGAGGCGGCGGGACGCGCGGCGCTGGTGGAGGGGGCCACGCAGGTGGCCGAGCGCAACGGGATTTCCTCGTTGCATGTCACCTTCTGCACCGAGGCGGAGGCCGAGGCAGGTGCGGCACTTGGCCTGATGCCCCGGCGCACGCAGCAGTATCACTGGGTCAATCGCGGCTACGAGGATTTCGACGCCTTTCTCGCCGATCTGTCATCGCGCAAGCGCAAGACGATCCGCAAGGAGCGTGCTCGCGCGCAAGGTTTCGGCGGCGAGATCGTGGCGTTGACCGGCGATCAGATCCGGGCAGAGCATTGGGACGCGGTCTGGACTTTCTATCAGGACACCGGCGCGCGCAAATGGGGCACGCCCTACCTCACCCGCCGCTTTTTCGAGCGCGCGCATGAGACGCTGCGCGACGATATCCTTCTGGTGCTGGCCCTGCGCAACGGGCAGCCGGTGGCGGGCGCGATGAACCTGATCGGCGCGTCGGCATTATATGGCCGCTACTGGGGCTGCGTCGAGGATCACCCCTGCCTGCATTTCGAACTCTGCTATTACAGGGCCATGGATTTCGCGATTGATCGCGGATTGCAAAGGGTAGAGGCTGGCGCGCAGGGCGAGCACAAGCTGGCGCGCGGCTATCTGCCGGTGGCCACGCAGTCGCTGCACTGGCTGCGCGATCCGGGTTTTGCTGAGGCGGTCGCGCATTACCTGGAGGCCGAACGCGCCGCCGTGGATGAGGATATCGAGGTTCTCACCAGCTATGGCCCGTTCCGAAAAACCACGATGGAGGATCAAGAATGAGCGACAAGCTGAGTGATACCGCGCGCAAGACGACGCTAGAGCCGCTGCTGGAAAACGGCTGGAGCATGGTCGAGGGGCGCGATGCGATCCACAAGACCTTCAAGTTTGGCGATTTCACCGAGGCGTTCGGCTTCATGACCCGCGCCGCGATCTGGGCCGAGAAATGGAATCACCACCCGGAATGGTTCAACGTCTACAACAAGGTGGAGATCACCCTGACCACCCATGACGTGGACGGATTGAGTTCGCTCGACGTCAAGCTTGCGCGCAAAATCGACGGGCTCGCGGGCTGAGCCGTAGTATTTCGAGTATTTGGGCCATAAAGAAACCGGGTGGTGTTTCTTCTGGCCGCAACTGTCCCCGGGGAGCGTGAGGGGCTGGCCCCTCGCACCCGGTGTCAGGTTCAGATCTCGGCCAGCAGTGATTCACCCGCCGTTACCTCGCAGGTGCCGGGGCTTTCCTCGACATGCAGCACCTTGACGGTGCCGTCCTCGACATACATCGCATAACGCTTGGACCGTGCCAGAAGGCCTGCGGGCGGCGCGTCGAAGTCCATCCCGATCGCCTTGGTGAAGGCGCTTTGCGGGTCGCCGAGCATGGTTATGCCCGCCTCGGATGCGCCGGTCGCCTCGCCCCAGGCGTTCATCACGAAGGGATCGTTGACGCTGACGCAGATGATCTCGTCCACGCCCTTGGCGTCAAACTGCCCCTTGGTGCGCACAAAGCTCGGGACATGTGCTGCGGAACAGGTCGGCGTATAGGCACCGGGCACGGCGAAGATCACCACCTTGCGGTCTGCGGTCCTGGCGCTCAGCGCCACCTCTTCGGGGCCGTTCT
The DNA here is from genome assembly GCF_002072155.1 of Roseovarius sp. A-2. Lineage (GTDB taxonomy): Bacteria > Pseudomonadota > Alphaproteobacteria > Rhodobacterales > Rhodobacteraceae > Roseovarius. Next base: position 51,381 of record NZ_BDIY01000001.1, read on the forward strand.
CGCCCAATTTCAGCAGGGTCGCGTCGGGCAGTTTGTCGCCAGTGGAAAGGGTCATGGTCGCTCCTTGTCGTTCTGGTGGATTGCGTGTGGATGTAGATATAGGCGGATGGTAGGCAGGTGACCACGGGAAACTCGGGAGATCAAGATGGCAGATGTCGTTGTGGTAGGGGCAGGGCAGGCAGGTGCCGCTTTGGTGGCGAAGCTGCGAAATGATGGCTATGACAGCCCGGTGACCCTGATCGGAGACGAGCCGGTGCCGCCCTATCAGCGCCCGCCGCTCTCCAAGAAGTACCTGTTGGGCGACATGGCGCTGGAGCGGCTCTACCTGCGGCCCGAGAGCTATTATGCCGAGGCCGAGATCGACTTGCGCACCGGTACGCGCGTGACCGGTATCGACCGGGCGGCGCAGGAGGTGGTGATGGGCACGGAGCGGCTGGGGTATGAGCATCTCGTGCTGGCCACAGGCTCGCTGCCGCGCCGTCTGCCGGATGCGATTGGCGGCGATCTGGGGGGCGTGCATGTGGTGCGCACGCTGGCGGATGTGGATGCGATGGCGCCGGGATTTCAGCGGGGAGCAAAGGTGCTGATCGTCGGCGGCGGCTATATCGGGCTCGAGGCGGCGGCGGTGGCAGCATCGCGCGGCATGCAGGTGGTTCTGGTCGAGATGGCCGAGCGCATCCTGCAACGGGTGGCCGCCAAGGAAACGTCGGACTATTTTCGCGCGCTGCATGCCCGCCACGGCGTGGATATCCGCGAGGGCGTGGGGTTGGAGCATCTCCTGGGCGACGGCCATGTCAGCGGCGCGCGGCTCAGCGATGGGTCCGAGATGGACGTGGACATGGTGATCGTCGGCGTCGGCATCGTGCCCGACACGGGCCTCGCCGAGGCTGCCGGGCTGGAGACCTGCAACGGCATCGCCGTCGATGCGCAGGGCCGCACCTCGGACCCGGCGATCTGGGCGGTGGGCGATTGCGCCTCCTTCCCGCATCGGGGCGGGCGGCTGCGGCTGGAGAGCGTGCCCAATGCCATCGACATGGGCGACTGCGTGGCAGGCAATATCATGGGCCGCGCGCAGGTGTACGTGCCGCAGCCGTGGTTCTGGTCAGATCAATACGATGTAAAATTGCAGATCGCCGGGCTCAGCACCGGCTATGACCGGATCGTGACCCGCGATGGCGGCGCGGCGGTGTCGTTTTGGTATTACCGTGGCGATCAGTTGCTGGCCGTGGACGCGATGAACGATCCGCGCGCTTATATGGTGGGAAAGCGGCTGATTGATGCCGGGAAATCCGCCGATCCCGCGGTGGTGGCCGATGCCGGGGCCGATCTCAAACCGCTCTTGAAATCGTGAGGATCATCGGCGGCGCGCATCGCGGGCGGGCGCTGGCCAGTGTCGGCAAGGGCGATGCGGCGGCGCATCTGCGCCCGACCTCCGACCGGGTGCGCGAGAGCCTCTTCAACGTGCTGGCGGGGGGGTATGGCGATCCTGTAACGGGCGCGCATGTGCTTGATATCTTTGCGGGCACCGGCGCGCTCGGGCTGGAGGCGCTGTCGCGCGGCGCCGAGAGGGCGAGCTTTATCGAGAGCGGGCGCAAGGCGCTGTCCCTGTTGCGGCAGAATATCGGCCTCTGCCGGGCCGAGGCGGTGTGCCGGGTGGTCGCTCAGGATGCACGCAAGCCCGGCGTGAGCCCGACCGCGCCGCATGATCTGGTGTTTCTCGACCCGCCCTATGGCAAGGGGCTGGGCGAGGTGGCGCTTGCGGCGGCATTGGCCGGGGGCTGGGTGTCTGAGGCGGCGTTGATCGTCTGGGAGGAAAGTGCCGCAATCACCCCGCCCGAGGGGATGCACGTGATCGAAGAGCGGCGCTATGGCGACACGGTGATCCGGTTTCTGGAGCGGGGCTAGGGCGCAAGGCCGCGTCAGCAGTTGGGGATATTCACCGCCAGCCCGCCAAGCGACGTTTCCTTGTATTTCTCGCTCATGTCCGCGCCGGTCTGGCGCATCGTTTCGATACAGGCGTCGAGCGGCACCAGATGGGTGCCATCGCCGCGCAGCGCCAACGAGGCCGCCGAGACGGCCTTGATCGCGCCCAGCCCGTTGCGCTCGATGCAGGGCACCTGCACGAGGCCGCGCACCGGATCGCAGGTCATCCCGAGGTGATGCTCGAGCGCAATCTCGGCCGCGTTCTCGATCTGCGCGGGCGTGCCGCCCAGCACCGCCGCGAGCCCCGCCGCCCCCATGGCAGAGGCAGAGCCGACCTCGGCCTGACACCCCGCCTCGGCACCTGAGATCGAGGCGTTGAACTTGACCAGCCCGCCGATCGCCGCCGCCGTCAGCAGAAATTCCTCGATCTGGGCCTCATGCGCACCCGGCACGTGGTCAAGCCAGTATTTGATTACCGCAGGCACCACGCCTGCAGCCCCGTTGGTGGGCGCGGTCACCACCTGCCCGCCGGCGGCGTTTTCCTCGTTGACGGCCATGGCATAGGCGCTCATCCAGTCGTTGATCTTGTGCGGTGCGCTCAAATTGGTGCCGCGCTCGGCGATCAGCGCGTCGCGGATGCCCTTGGCGCGGCGCTTGACGCCCAAGCCGCCCGGCAGGATACCATCGGTGCTGAGCCCGCGTTCGATGCAATCGTCCATCACCTGCCAGATCCGCGCCACGCCGGAGCGCAGGTTCTCCGGCCCGCCGCGCGCCACCTCGTTGGCGCGTTTCATCGCGGCGATGCTCTTGCCCGAGCGTTCGGCCATATCGAGCATCTCGACCGCTGTTTTGAACGGGTAGGGCACCGGCGCGCCCTCGTCGGTATTGCGGCCTGCTGCCAGTTCGGCCTCGGTCATCACGAAACCGCCGCCGATTGAATAATAGGTCTCTTGCAGCAGGACGTCGCCCTGCGCGTCGGTGGCCATCAGGATCATGCCATTGGCATGGCCCGGAAGATTGGGGCCAAAATCGAAGATCAGGTCGTCCTTGGCGTGAAATTTGAGTTCGGGCAGGCCGGGGGGCGTGACGGTATGGGTCTCGCGGATGGCCTCGAGCGTGGTCTCGGCGGCCTCGGCATCGTAGGTGTCGGGGCGAAACCCCGCCAGCCCGAGGATCGTCGCGCGGTCGCTGGCATGTCCCACCCCCGTAAAGGCAAGGCTGCCATGCAGCGAGCCCTTGAGCCCCGCATAGTGGAACGGCTCATTGCGCATCCGGTCAAGAAACCGCGCGGCGGCCACCATCGGCCCCATCGTGTGCGACGAGGATGGGCCTATACCGACCTTGAACATGTCGAAGACGGATAGAAACATATAGCGCGCTCCCTTGGGCCGTGGGTGGGTCGCGGGCGTTATCCCCGGTTCCTGTCACAGCTACTTGTCCGAAAGCGACCGTGCAAGGGCGTCTCCCTGACATGTGAGCGGATCAGAGCGCCACACCCTCGGGTGGATCGGCGGGACCGGGGGCGGTAAAGGGCGCAGACCCCAGCCCCTCGGCGCGGGCGGCGGCTATCGCGCTGGCGCGGGACTCAAGGGTTTGGGCGAGGGTTCGCAAGATCGGCCAGCGGGCAAGATCGAACCAGCCGGTTTCCCCCGCAGGATAGAGCGCGAGCCAGCGCAAGGCCGGGCCCAGGTAGAGGCCGAGCACGCTGGGTTTGGCCCCGCTGAAGAGGTCAGGATGCGCCGTTGCTGCCGCCTCCAGCGTGTCGAGATGGCGCGCAGCCTCGGTCTGCATATGGGTGCGCAGCCGGGTCTGTGCGTCGATATCCGCGCCTGCATATTGATCGGGATAGAAGATCATACGCATCGCCGGATGCAGCGTGTTTGAGAGAAAGAACAGCCACTTGAGCAGCGCGCCGCGTGCCGAATGATCCGGGGCGGGGGCGAGATCGCCGTGCCGGTCGGCGAGCCACAGCAGGATCGCGCCGGTTTCGAAGACGGGGCCATCGGGCGTCTCCAGCACCGGAATCAGCCCCGCTGGGTTGAGCGCCAGATAGGCGGGCGATTTCTGCGCCCGCACGCGGCGATCGACCAGCACGGTCTCGTAGGACACGCCCAGTTCCTCCAGTGCGAGGCGGATCACGAGCGAGGCATTGTCGGGTGCGTAATGCAGGCGGTAGGTCATGGCGTGACCCTAGCGGGCCCTGCGCCCGCGCCTTGCCGGAAAGCGACCCTGCTCAGCCCTTTTCGCCCACATTTTCGGCGAATGCGGCCTCGAAGGCAGCTTTCTTTTCGGCATCGGCATCGATCTGGTAGCGCGATTTCCACCGGTCATAGGGCATGCCGTAGAAGATCTCGCGGGCCTCGTCCTTGGTCATCGCGATGTCGCGGGCATGGGCGGCCTCCTGATACCAGCGGCTCAGACAGTTGCGGCAAAAACCTGCGAGGTTCATCAGGTCGATATTCTGCACATCGGTGCGCTTTTCCATCAGGTGATCGCGCAGGGTGCGGAACGCGGCGGCTTCGAGTTCGATCCGGGTCTGGTCGTCCATGGGTTCAGCTCCTTTGTTTGGTGTCAAGATGTGGCGCGCGTGGAGCGCATGCAAGCCCCGTCAGACGCCGATCATATCCGCCACCTCGGTCAGGATGGGCGCAAGGCGCGCGGCCCACGCCGTCTGTTGCCCGGGTGTCTCGATCAGATCGTTGCGCAGTTCAATGAGCACGTTGGGCCGTTCATGGGCAATGGCATGGCGCGCGATGGCGTCGCCGGGCAGGTGCCCGCCATAGGGTTCGTTATCGCCGACACAAAGGTCCGGTTCCTCGCGCAGCCGCGCCAGCAGCGGGCGGGCAAATCGCGTGTCGGCGGCATAGAGCAGGCCGATATGCCAGGGCCGTGGCGGGCGGCCCTTGAGCTGCGGGGTGAAGCTGTGGATCGAGACGATCACCGTGTCGTCGCGCCGGGCGGCAAGCTGCGAGAGTGCGGTGTGATAGGGCCGGTAGAGCCGGTTCAGACGGCGCTCTATCTCGGGCCCGTCGGCGTGGCGATTGGCCGGGACCACCGTGCCGTCATAGAGTTTCATCACCAGCGTCGGGTCATCCTCGCCCCGGTTCGGGTCAATCACCAGGCGTGAGAAATTCGACAGGATCGCGGGACCGTCGAGGACCTGCGCCAGCCCCCGCGCCACCCCTGCCGCACCCACGTCATAGGCGATGTGGCGGGCCATGTCCGCAGGCGCCACGCCCAGGCACCCGCCATTGACGAAGGGCGGCACCGTATTGGTCGCGTGATCGCAGGTCACCAGCCAGCGTGTGGCGCGTGCCGCCCCGTCGATTTCATAAGGCTGATACATCATCGTGTTGGATTTCCCTCGGTCTTCCTCTAGGACAGTTGCGCCGGGATGTGAATTGCGCAATAAGGCGATTGAAGCTTGTGTTAGCGATAACATCGCTTTTGGCAAGGCCTGAAAGACGAGAGACGAAGGAGCACAGATGAGACGCCACCGCAATGTCAAGATCGTGGCCACGCTTGGCCCCGCCTCTTCGGATTACGACACCATTCGCGCCCTGCACGAGGCCGGGGCGGATGTCTTTCGCCTCAACATGAGCCACGGCGAGCACGCCGATATCGCCGAACGTCATCGCATCATTCGCCAGATCGAAGAGGATACGGGCAGTCCGATTGCCATTCTCGCCGATCTTCAGGGCCCCAAGCTGCGCGTTGGCACTTTTGCACGCGGGGAAGAGGAACTGATCGAAGGCGCCGCGTTCCGTCTCGATCTCGACGATGCAGAGGGGGATGCCGCGCGCGTGAACCTACCGCATCCCGAGATTTTTGCCGCATTGGAGCCGGGCGCGGATCTACTGGTCAACGATGGCAAGATCCGGTTGCGGGTGCGTACCTGCGGGCCAGACCATGCCGATTGCGAGGTGGTCGCGGGTGGCACGATCTCGAATCGCAAGGGTGTGAACGTTCCCGACGTGATCCTGCCGCTGGCTGCGCTGTCGGACAAGGATCGCGCCGATCTGGAATTCGTCTGCGAACTGGGTGTCGACTGGCTGGCGCTGAGCTTTGTGCAGCGCCCCGAGGATGTGAATGAGGGGCGGGTGCTGGTGAACGGGCGCGCCGCGATCATGTCGAAGATCGAGAAACCGGCGGCGGTGAAATGCTTTGACGACATTCTCGCGGTCAGTGATGGCATCATGGTGGCGCGCGGCGATCTGGGGGTGGAACTGCCGGTGCAGAACGTGCCGCCGATCCAGAAACGGCTGGTGCGCAAGTGCCGCGCCATGGCCAAGCCGGTGATCGTGGCAACTCAGATGCTCGAATCGATGATCGAGAGCCCGATGCCCACCCGCGCCGAGGTGTCGGACGTGGCCACCGCAATCTACGAGGGCGCGGACGCAATCATGCTGTCGGCGGAATCGGCGGCGGGCGATTACCCGGTCGAGGCGGTGCAGACGATGGACAATGTCGCCCGCGAGGTCGAGGACGACCCGACCTATCGCGAGGTGATTGAGGCCAGCCGCCGCGCGAACCGGCAGACCGTGGCCGATGGTATCGTTGCCGCCGCCCGCGAGATCGCCGAAACCACCGATATCAAGGTGATTTGCTGCTACACCGAATCGGGCACCACCGCTCTCTTGACCGCGCGCGAACGGCCAAAGGTGCCGATCATCGGCCTGACCAGCCTTCGCGGCACCGCGCGGCGTCTGGCGCTGACATGGGGCGTGCATCCGGTGATGACCGGCGAACTCACCCGCTTCAAGATGGCGGTGATCAACGCGGCCCGCGCCGCCCGCGCCGAGGGCTATGCCGAGGAGTCCGATCAGATCGTGGTCACCGCCGGGGTGCCGTTCAACGTGCCGGGCACCACCAACATCCTGCGCGTGGCCCCCTGTCAGGAAAGTTTGATTTACGCCACCGATCCGGGGTAGACTTGCTCAATTGACGCAAGCGATTTCCCAGAGGCGTATGATGGATCCCGATCTCGCGATGGCTATCGGCATGGTGCTGGGGGTGTTTTCCGTCCCTTCCATTCTCTCGGCGCTGTCGGACCGGCGGGCACCGAGGGTGGCCTCTTTTACCCTGATGGCGAGCGGCGGGCTGATCCTCTGGGCGATCGCCAACAAGCCTGGTGGCTATAGCTTCGCGGACCTTCCACATGTGCTGATCTCGGTGATCGCCCGTTATATTTGAGCGACGCCGGAAATCCGCAACCGGCCTCTTGAACTAATCCCGGCGTCCGAGTATACGGCGCGCTCTATCCGCAGGACCGGCCAGACGTGGCATGCCGAGTCGTGCGTCCCTACCGACCTAGAAAAGGAGCCGGAAATGCCCAAGATGAAGACAAAATCGAGCTGCAAGAAGCGGTTCAAGGTGACGGCCTCTGGCCGCGTTGTGGCCGCACAGGCCGGCAAGCGCCATGGCATGATCAAGCGCACCAACAAGTTTCTCCGTAACGCGCGTGGCACCACCACGCTCAGCAAAGCCGACGAAGGTATCATCAAGCCGATGATGCCCTACGCACGCTAAGCCCCAAGGAGGATCTGAAAGATGTCACGCGTCAAAGGTGGGGTTGTTACCCACGCCCGTCACAAGAAAGTCGTCAAGGCCGCCAAAGGTTACTATGGCCGCCGCAAGAATACCTTCAAGGTGGCCGCACAGGCCGTCGACAAGGCCAACCAATACGCCACGCGCGACCGCAAGAACCGCAAGCGCAATTTCCGCGCTCTGTGGATCCAGCGGATCAATGCCGCCGTGCGCGCTCATGATGAGGGGCTGACCTATTCGCGCTTCATCAACGGGTTGACCTTGGCCGGGGTCGAGGTCGACCGCAAGGTGCTCGCCGATCTCGCCGTGCACGAACCCGCCGCGTTCGGCGCGATCGTGGATCAGGCGAAAGGTGCGCTGGCCTCCTGAGCCGGGTCGCATCGAGGGACAGAGAAGACGCCGCCCGGGTTGTGATCCGGGCGGCGTCTTTGTGTTCTGGGGTCCGTGCGGTGGCGCATCGCGTGCGCCGGGACAGGGCACGTCTTGTTTGAAACCGCGCCGCTTTCTCCTCTTGACCGCCTTCGCGCAAAGCCATATCTCAACGGCTCAGATGCGGGTATGGTGAAAAGGTATCACGAAAGCTTCCCAAGCTTCAGTTACGGGTTCGATTCCCGTTACCCGCTCCAACGTCCTCCCCACAAAGATAATCGCGCGTGACCGGCACCACCCCGTGCCGCTTGGTCAGTTGGAACTGAAACACCACATGGTGCCCGTCGCGAAAGCTCATCTCCGAGGCGACGAGGTAGAACCGCCACATCCGGCAGAATTTCTCGTCATAGAGCGCGCGGGCCTTGTCGATATTGGCGTCGAACCGGCCGAGCCAGTGGCGCAGCGTGTCGGCGTAATGCAGGCGCCAGACCTCGAGATCGGTTATCATCAGCCCTTCGCGCTCGATCACCGGCGCGACTTCTGACAGCGCCGGGACATAGCCGCCGGGAAAGATGTATTTCGCGATCCAGGGGTTGGTCGAACTGGGCGGGGCCGAGCGTCCGATCGTGTGGATGACCGCAACGCCGTCTTCGCTCAGCAACTCGCGGATCTTCTCGAAATAGCTGTGATAATGTGGCACGCCCACATGTTCGAACATGCCGACCGACACGATCCGGTCGAACTGCCCCTCAACGTCGCGGTAATCCGTCAGCTCAAAGCGCGCCCGGTCCGCCAGCCCTGCCTTTTTGGCCCGGGCATTGGCCATCTTGTGCTGTTCCTCCGACAGGGTGACGCCGGTCACCTCGGCCCCGTGCTGGCCTGCCAGCATCAGCCCCATGCCGCCCCAGCCACAGCCGATATCGAGCACGCGCATCCCCGGACGGGTCAGCAGCTTGGCTGCGATATGCGCCTTCTTGGCGGCCTGCGCCTCTTCCAGCGTCATGTCGGGGCGCGCGTAATAGGCGCAGGAATATTGCCGGTCCTCGTCGAGAAAGAGATCGTAGAGCGCGCCCGAAAGGTCATAGTGATGCGCCACGTTGCGGCGTGATCGCGCGGCAGGGTTGTGCTGCGCGACCCGCTTGAGCAGCTTGCGCAGGCGCTTGATGGCGCGCAGCAGGCGGGGTGGGCGGCTGCCCTTGCCCATCGTCTTGACCAGCGACAAAAAGCCATGCAGGTCGTCCCCGTCCAGCGTGAGCCGCCCCTCCATATAGCCCTCGCCCGCGGCAAGCTCTGGCTTCAGGAGCATTTGCCGCACGATGGTCTCGTCATGCAGTCGCAGGCCGACGGCAGACCCGCTGCCATCGCCGTAATTCCGGCAGGTGCCATCGGGATAGGTGACAGCGAGGCTGCCCTTTTGGACAAGCGCGCGCAGGAAACGGTCAAGCAGATGGCTCCACATCGGGCAACTCCTGAATGGCGGATTGGCGCATAGCTTGGGGCAGGCATGCGGTACTGTCCACGGCGCGCACGCCCGGTTGGCGCAAATGTGACTGCGGGATCAGGCGATACGGCGTTCCGGTGCGGTGTCGGTATCGGCCCCGCTGCCCGAACCGTCACGATAGAGATAATCACGCGTGAGCGGCACCGCGTCCTGTTGCGGGCTCATCTGGAACTGGAACACCACCTGATTGTTGAGCCGGAACGTCAACTCGCTGGCGATCAGGTAATAGCGCCACATCCGGTAGAACCGCTCGTCATAGAGGGTGCGGGCACGCTCGATATTGGCCTCGAACCGCCTGCGCCACTCGCGCAGCGTTTCGGCGTAATGCAGCCGCCAGACCTCGACATCTGTGGTCACCAGACGGTGCCGTTCGACCGCCGCCATCGCCTCGGACATGGCCGGGCAATAGCCGCCGGGAAAGATGTATTTGGTGATCCACGGGCTGGTCGCCCCCGGCGGCCCGGCTCGCCCGATGAAATGTATGAGCGCGATGCCATCGTGCCTCAGCAGGCGTTTGACCGTTGCAAAGTATGCATCGTAATGCGGCACGCCGACATGTTCGAACATGCCGACCGAGACGATGCGGTCGAACTGCCCCTGCACGTCGCGGTAATCCATCAACTCGAACCGCGCCTTGCCCGCCAGCCCGGCCTTATCGGCGCGGGCATTGGCCATCGCATGCTGCTCGCGTGACAGCGTCACGCCCGTCACCTCGGCCCCGAAATCGCGCGCCAGCGCGAGGCCCATGCCGCCCCACCCGCAGCCGATATCGAGCACGCGCATCCCTGGTTCGATCAACAGCTTGCGGGCGATATGCGCCTTTTTGGCCGCTTGCGCCTCTTCCAGTGACATGTCGGGACGGGCGAAATAGGCGCACGAATAGTTCCGGTCCTCGTCGAGGAACAGGTCATACAGTTCGCCCGACAGGTCATAATGATGCGCCACGTTCGCGCGCGACCGAGTCGCCGGGTTGAATTGATCCAGCCGCCGCTTGAGCCAGCGAAGCCCCTCCAGTGGACGGCGAAACCACGGCTGCCCTTGATCGGCGATATTCATGATCGCGAGGCTGAGAAAGCCGTAGACATCATCCCTCTCGAAGGTGACGGTCCCGTCCATATAGCCCTCGCCGATGGCCATGTCGGGCGAAATTACGATCCGGCGGGGCAGGGTTGGGTCGTGCAGCGTCACCGCAGCCTCGGGTGCGTCGCCGCCGGGGCCATAGGCGTGGGTCTGTCCGTCAGGGTAGGTGACGCGCAACCGTCCACGCTTGAAAAGATGGGTCAGAAATCTGTCCAGAGCCTTGGTCCACATGCTACACCTCGCTTTCTGGCACCCGGTTCCAGGGCATCTTTACGGCGTACCAAACTTCTCCTTGTGCCCGTTTGTTCCGGGTAGCCTGCTCGTGTGAAAGGTATTTTTGCGCAATTTCCCTGTTCTGTAAACGGTTTTGCCCGGCCCTGACCCGCCCCGCACTTGACTTTGCCGCCCCGCCAAGGTGTATCGGCCCGGACCCAAGAGACAGGCCCGCGACCGGGCTCGGAGAGGATAACATGCACAGCTATCGCAGCCATTCCTGCGCAGATTTGACGAAAACAGACGTGGGCGAGACCGTGCGCCTTGCAGGCTGGGTGCATCGCATCCGCGATCACGGGGGGGTTCTGTTTATCGACCTGCGCGATCACTATGGCGTGACACAGGTGCTGTGCGACCCCGACAGCCCGGTTTTCGCCGAGGTGGAGAAACTGCGCAGCGAATTCTGCATCCGAATCGATGGCGCGGTGAAGGCGCGCGACGAAGGTCTGGTGAACCCCAAGATTCCTACCGGCGAGATTGAGGTTTTCATTCGTGACATGGAAATCCTCGGGGCGGCGGGCGAATTGCCTTTGCAGGTGTTCGGCGAGCAGGACTATCCCGAGGAGACGCGTCTGCGCTATCGCTATCTTGACCTGCGGCGCGAGGCGATGCAGCACAACATGACCCTGCGCTCTGACGTCGTGGCCGCGATGCGTCGCCGGATGTGGGATCAGGGCTTTCGCGAGTTTCAGACGCCGATCATCACCGCCTCGTCGCCTGAGGGCGCGCGCGATTTTCTGGTGCCGTCGCGGCAACATCCGGGCAAATTCTACGCCCTGCCGCAGGCACCGCAGCAGTTCAAGCAGTTGATCATGGTCTCGGGCTTCGACAAGTATTTCCAGATCGCGCCCTGCTTTCGCGATGAGGACCCGCGCGCCGACCGTTCGCCCACCGATTTCTACCAGCTTGACCTCGAGATGAGCTTTGTCGAGCAACAGGACGTGTTCGACACGATCCAGCCGGTCATTCAGGGCGTGTTCGAGGAGTTCGGCGAGGGCGCCACGGTCGACAAGGTCTGGCCGCAAATCAGCTATCGCGACGCCGCCCTCTGGTATGGCACCGACAAGCCCGACCTGCGCAACCCGATCAAGATGCAGGATGTCAGCGAGCATTTCCGCGGCTCGGGCTTTGCGATTTTCGCCAAGCTGCTGGAACAGGACGGCACCGAAATTCGCGCCATCCCCGCGCCCACTGGTGGCAGCCGCAAGTTCTGTGACCGGATGAACGCCTTTGCCCAGAAAGAAGGGCTGCCGGGGATGGGGTATATCTTCTGGCGCGATCAGGGTGACGGGATGGAAGCCGCAGGCCCGCTGGCCAAGAATATCGGCCCCGAGCGGACCGAGGCGATCCGTCAGCAGCTTGGGCTTGGCGTGGGCGATGCGGCGTTTTTCCTTGGCGGCAAGCCGCAGGCGTTTGAGCGGGTGGCGGCCAAGGCGCGCGACGTGATCGGCGAGGAACTGGGCCTCACTGAGCAAAACCGCTTTGCGTTTGCCTGGATCGTCGATTTTCCGATGTACGAGGCGGATGAAGAAACCGGCAAGGTCGATTTCAGCCACAACCCGTTTTCGATGCCGCAGGGCGGGCGCGCCGCGCTCGACGGCGATCCGCTGGAGGTTCTGGGCTATCAGTATGACCTTGCCTGCAACGGCTATGAGCTGGTCTCGGGGGCCATTCGGAACCACAGGCCCGAGATCATGTTCAAGGCGTTCGAGCTGGCGGGCTATGGTGAGGACGAGGTGCGCAAGCGGTTCGGCGGCATGGTCAACGCGTTCCAGTTCGGCGCGCCGCCGCATGGTGGCTGTGCGGCGGGCATCGACCGGATCGTGATGCTGCTGGCGGGCACGTCCAACATCCGCGAGGTGATCATGTTCCCAATGAACCAGCGCGCCGAAGACCTGATGATGAACGCCCCCTCGGATCCGACCAGCGATCAGCTGATGGAACTGGGGCTGCGCGTCATTCCGCAGGACTGACCGCGCTGATGGATCAGAGCCGCCCCCGCGGTCCCAAGCTGGTGGATTGGCGGCCCCCGCCCGCCCCGGATGGCACGCCGCTGGTCGGTCGCTATGCGCGTCTCGACCGACTCGATGCGGACCGGCACGCGGGCGACCTGCACCGCGCGATGAGCGGCGATCCGTCGCTCTGGGATTACATGCCCTACGGGCCGTTTTCCTCGGCCTCGCAATACCACCGTTGGGCGCGCGAGGCGGCGGCGGGTGATGATCCGCTGTTCTATGCGATTACTGATCTCGATGCCGGACAGGTCGGCGGCGTGGCCAGCTATCTGCGGATCAAACCGCAGACGGGCAGCATCGAGGCGGGTCATATCAACCTTGCCCCCGCCTTGCAGCGCACCCGCGCCGCGACCGAAGCGATTTACCTGATGATGGATTGGGCCTTTGGCGCGGGCTATCGTCGGTTCGAGTGGAAATGCGACGCGCTCAACATGCCCTCGCGCCGAGCCGCGCAGCGGTTGGGGCTGAGCTACGAGGGCACGTTCCGGCAGGCCACGGTGGTCAAGGGGCGCAACCGCGACACCGCATGGTTCGCCGCCATCGACACCGAATGGCCCGCGCTGAAAGAGGCGTTCGGCTTTTGGCTGGATCCCGCAAATTTCGATGCGGATGGGCGGCAACGCGAGCGTCTCGGCACGCTCACCCGCCTCGTGCGGGTGAGTTCGGACCCGGCGCAGGGCGCAGGCTGACAGCCGCCTCGGCCCTCGTCACGGTCCTGCGCGATGTCCGGCAGGATCGGGCAGGAACCCGCCGACGACACGTGCTGAATCAGGTGCGCATGCGGCGCGATGATGATATCATCCAATTTGTTCACCCATGTCGGAGCGGTTGATGCCTTTCGATCCAGAACGTGCCGAGATACGCTTTGGCTGCGGGCTCTCTGCGCGCCATGCGCCCCCTGCGTCGCCTGCCGAGATGCTGGCGCGCCTGACTGGCCCGGATGAGGCGGCGCGGCGCTATCCGGTGGGCGGTTTCGATCATGTCCTGACCTTGCAGACCCGCCTGCGTGACACCCGCAGAGCAGCGCGCAAGGACGGGTCCGAGGCGGCGTTCGAGCGCGCGCGTGAGACCCGCCGCAGCGCCATTCGCGCCCTGCGCCGCGAGGCGGCCCCATGGTATGCGAATGTCCTGCTGCGGCGCGCCGATGGAACCGACGGTTTGCGCGAGCGGCTGGTGCAGTTCTGGGGCGACCACTTCACCGCTGTGGGGCAGGGCGCGGCCTGGCATTTCGCGGCCATTCCATATGCCGAAGAGGCGATCCGGCCGCATGTGGCGGGGCGGTTTTCCGACTTGTTGCGCGCGGCGGTGACGCATCCGCTGATGTTGCGCTATCTCGATCAGGCCGCGTCGGTCGGCCCCGACAGCGTGAAAGCGCGCAACTCCAAACGCCTCAGTGGGCTCAACGAAAATCTGGCGCGCGAATTGCTCGAACTGCACACGCTCGGGGCGGATGGCCCCTATACGCAGCGCGATGTGCAGGAACTGGCGCGGTTGCTCACCGGGCTGAGTTTCGACCTGCAAGAGGGGTTCCGGTTTCGTCCGAATCATGCGCAACCCGGGCCGGAAACCGTGCTCGGTCAGAGCTATGGCGGGGCGGGGCGGGCCCGGCTGGAGGATATCCACGCGCTGCTCGATGAACTAGCCGTGCATCCCGCGACGGCGGCGCATCTGTGCCGAAAGCTGGCGGTGCATTTCGTCGCGGATCGGCCCGACCCGCGCCTGATCGAGGCGATGACCACCCGGTATCGCGAAACCGGCGGCGCCCTGACCGAGGTTTATGCGGCGATGCTCGATCATCCCTCGGCCTGGGATGTGCCCGTGGGTAATGTCAAACAGCCGATTGATTTCATTGGCTCTGCGCTGCGCGCGCTCGATCCGGGCGCTGCGCTCAGCAAGCATGCCCGCCCGCGCGAGATGAACGATCTGTTCCTCACGCCGCTGCGCCTGATGGGGCAGACCTGGGGCCAGCCCCTCGGCCCCGATGGCTGGCCCGAGGCGGACGAGGACTGGATCACGCCGCAGCGTCTGGCGGCACGGCTCAACTGGGCGATGCAGGCGCCGGTGCTGTTCTTGCCGACGCTGCCCGATCCGCGCGATCTGGCGCGCGTAGCCTTTGGCCGGACGCTGCCGCCCCGCGTAGCCTTTGCCGCGCGCGCTGCGGAAACCCGCGCCGAAGGGGTGGGGCTCGTGCTGGCCTCCGCCGCCTTCCAGCGCATGTGACAGGAGATTCACGATGTCCGCCGCCCCGCTTTCCCGCCGCCGCTTCCTGACCCGCGCCACGGCCCTGGGCTGCTCGTTGGCGGCCAGCCCGTTGGTCACGCCGGTAACCATGGCAAGCGCGCCCTGGGACAACCGCCTCGTGGTGATCATCCTGCGCGGCGGCATGGACGGGCTCGACGTGGTGCAACCGCTTGGCGCGCCGGAGTTCCGCCAGCTGCGCGCCGGCATGGACCCGGGCCAGACCGCCGATGCGCCCGCGCCGCAGGATCTCGACGGATTTTTCGCACTGCATCAGGGGCTTGCCGATCTCATGCCGTTCTGGCACCGGGGCGAATTGGGCTTCGTGCATGCCGTCTCGACGCCCTATCGCGACAAGCGCAGCCATTTCGAGGGACAGGATATTCTCGAGGCGGGCACCGGTCCGGACGATCCGCGCGGTATTCGTGACGGCTGGCTCAACCGCCTGCTGCAACACGTGCCGGGCATCGAGGCGGAAACCGCCTTTGCCATCGGGCGCTCGGACATGCTGCTCACGCGCGGGCCCGCACCGGTCGCCAACTGGTCGCCCGATGCCGCCTTTACGCTCAGCCCGCAGGCGCGCCTGCTGCTCGAAGAGGTGATGCATGATGACCCGCTGTTCCGCGATACCATGCTAGAGGCGATGGCGCTCTCGGATGGGTCCATGCCGGCATCTGGCAGCGCGATGCCCGACGTCGGCATGGGCGACATGCGCCAGAGCATGCAGACCGCGCGGCAGAGCGGCGGGACCGCCGATATCGCCCGCTTCGCCGCCGACAAGCTGCGCGGCGACACGCGCATTGCGGCCTTCTCGCTCAACGGGTTCGACACGCATGCCCGCCAGATCAACACCCTGCCGCGCGCGCTCTCGGATTTGCAGACCGCGATCCTGACCCTGCGCGAGGGACTGGGTGCGATCTGGGACAGGACGACGGTGGTCGCGATGACGGAATTCGGTCGCACCGCGCGGCTCAACGGTACGCGCGGCACCGATCACGGCACCGGTGGCGCGATGCTGCTTGCGGGTGGTGCGTTGAGGGGCGGACGGGTGATTGGCGATTGGCCGGGGCTCTCGGAGGCCGATCTCTACGAGCGTCGCGATCTACGCCCGACCCGCGATGTGCGCGCGCATGCCGCCTGGATCATGCGGCAGTCCTTCGGTCTGGAACGTGCAACGCTGCAGGACGCGGTGTTTCCCGGGGTCGACATGGGGCCCGATCCGCGCTTGCTGCTCTGAGCGGGCGGCGGGCTGTCAGCCCTTTGCAAATGCCACGATGGCGGTGGTCAGACAGTCGAGGCTGTCGGTCTGCGGCACAGCATCGGGCAGGGCGGCGGTCATCAGCGACAATTCGGTGCAGGCGACCAGCAGGTGATCGGCCCCTTGACCGACAAGCGTCCCGGCCTCTGCCGTCAGGCGCGGGCCAAGCTTGGCGATGCCCTGACCGGCCTTGACCGCGCGGATGATGTCTAGAAGGTCGCCATCGTCGGACAGGAAGACCGGCGTCAGACCATGCGCCGCGAAGGGCGCGTCAAACACCCCCGCGAGCCGTGTCGCCGGCGAGGCGAGCATCCCCACCCGCCGCGCGCCCTGCGCGGCGAGCGAGGCCGCCGTAAGATCCAGCATATTCAGAAACGGCAGAGGCGTCGCCCCTGCCACCGCAGGCGCATAGTGATGCGCGGTGTTGCAGGGCATGGCCAGCGCCTGCGCACCCGCCGCATGCAGATCGCGCGCCATGCGCGCCAGTGTCGGGCCGGGGTCTTCGCCGGTGCCCTCGATCAGCGCCTTGATCCGGCTCGGGACCTGCGGGTTTTGATGCACGATCAGTGGCACGTGATCGGCGTCGTCGCGCGCGGGCACCGCCGCCATGACCTTTTGCATCAACAGAATGGTGGCCTCGGGGCCCATGCCCCCCAGAATGCCCACGGTTTTCATGCGGTCGTCTTACCCCGTCGATTGCGCGGCACCGGGAACCGGGCCGAGGCGGATATCTGCGCTGCGGGCATGCCCCTCCATCCGTTCCGCGCGGCTGAGATTGGCGGTGACGCGTGCCAGATCGGGCAGCGCGTGCTCGTCCACCTCCTGCCAGGTAACGGTCTTGAGGAACTTGTGCACCGACAGCCCCCCTGTGTAGCGCGCCGCCCCCGAGGTGGGCAAGACATGGTTAGGGCCGGCCGCCTTGTCGCCGAAGGCGACGGTGGTGTTTTCACCCAGGAAGAGCGAGCCATAGGCACGCAGCCGGGTGCGCCACCACGGCAGGTCGCGGGCCTGCACATGCAGATGCTCCGGGGCCTTGTCGTCAGCGTAGCACGCCATCTCTTCGGCGCTGTCGCAGAGCACCACCTCGGCCAGATCGCGCCAGGCGGCGGCTGCGGCACTGCGATTTGGCTCGGGCAGGGCAGCGATCAGGGCAGGCACGCGTGCGATCACCGCCTCAGCCAAGGGCTTGTGCGTGGTGGCCAGCCAGACCGGCGAATTGGCCCCGTGTTCGGCCTGCCCCACCAGATCGGCGGCAACTGTGTCGGGACAGGCCGTGTCATCGGCAAGGATCAGGCTGTCGGTCGGCCCTGCAAACATGTCGATCCCGATGGGTCCGAATAGTTGCCGCTTGGCCTCGGCCACATAGGCATTGCCGGGGCCTACAAGGATATCGGCGGGCGGCGCGCCAAATAGGCCAAACCCCATCGCCGCGATGCCCTGTACGCCGCCGATGGTCAGGATGCGCGTGGCCCCCGCCAGATCCATCGCAAACAGCATCGCGTCGGGAATGGGGCCGTGGCCGCAGGGCGGCGAACAGGCGGTGATGTCGGGCACGCCCGCCTCGCGCGCCGTGGCAATCGACATCAGCGCCGAGGCGATATGGCTATAGCGCCCTCCCGGCACGTAACAGCCCGCCGCCCCAAGCGGGATCTGGCGCTGACCGGCGCGTAGCCCGGGGCGCAGCTCGATCTCCATGTCCTGCGCCGTGGCGCGCTGTGCGGCGGCAAAGCGCGAGATATTGTCATGCGCCCAGACGATATCGTCGCGCAGGGCTTGCGGCACACGCGCACG
This sequence comes from Roseovarius sp. A-2, assembly GCF_002072155.1. Taxonomy (GTDB): domain Bacteria; phylum Pseudomonadota; class Alphaproteobacteria; order Rhodobacterales; family Rhodobacteraceae; genus Roseovarius. The sequence continues at coordinate 69,376 of NZ_BDIY01000001.1, forward strand.
GGCTGCCTCGATCTCGGCCCGGGGCACAGTGATCTCCCCTTTCCAGCCATCCAGTTGCCGCGCATATTCCAGCGCCACCTGCGCACCGCTCGTCCGCAGCCGTGCCAGCATGATCTGCACGGTATCGGCTACGTCACGGGCGGTTGCGGGCGGCTCTCCGGGGGCGGTCTTGAGATGGATCATGGGCATGGCACGGGTCTCCTTCCCATCTAGGGATGGGGTGCGGGGCGTCCGTGGGCAAGCGAATTGCCGTAGAGGTGATCGGGTTTTTCCAGCCGCTTAAAGGCGTTTTCGGAATTTCCGAAAGGATTGGTCTAGTCCCGCGCGCCCGAGAACCGCGCCTGCCAGTCTTCGCGCTGATCATCGGTGATCTTGGAAAACAGCACCTCGGGCACGTCGAAGGCGTGGCCGGGGGCGAGGGCGTCAAGCCCGCCCGGCACGTCATCGGGCCAGGAGGTGTCATCGGTCCGCATTGCCGCCAGCATCGCGGCGGCGGCGTCGGGGATGAAGGGGCTAGAGAGCACCGCGTAGAGGCGGATGAGGTTGAGCGCCAGGCGGATCTGCATCGCGGCCCGCTCGGGGTCCTCCTTGAAAGTGGACCAGGGGGCGGCCTCTTGCAGATATTCGTTACCATCGACCCAGATCGCGCGCAGCGCGGCGGCTGATTTCCGGACCTCCATCGCCTGCATATGGTGTTCATATTCGCGAATGCGGGTCGTCAGGCGCTCAAGCAAAGCCTCTTCCTGCGCGCCGTAGGTCCCGCCCGTCGGCACCTCTTCGCCGAATTTCGAACGGCAAAACTTGGTCACGCGGGAGACGAAATTGCCCAATACGTCGGCCAGATCCTTGTTCACCGAGGCCTGGAAATTGTCCCATGTAAACTCGGCGTCCGAGCTTTCGGGCGCGTGGCTCAGCAGCCACCAGCGCCAGTAATCGGCAGGCAGGATTTCCAGCGCTTGGTCCATGAACACGCCGCGCCCGCGCGAGGTGCTGAACTGGCCGCCGTCGTAATTGAGGTAGTTGAAGGATTTCATGTAATCCACCAGCTTCCACGGCTCGCGCGATCCCAGGATCGTGGCGGGAAAGCTGAGCGCGTGGAAGGGCACGTTGTCCTTTCCCATGAACTGGGTGTAGGTGACATCACTTGCCCCCTTGTCGGTGCGCCACCAGCGTTGCCAATCGCTGCCTTTGCCCGCGTCGACCCATTCCTTCGCGCAGGCGATGTATTCGATGGGGGCGTCGAACCAGACATAGAACACCTTGCCTTCCATGCCGGGCCAGTCCTCGTCACCGCGCTTGACCGGGATGCCCCAGTCAAGATCTCGGGTGATGCCGCGATCCCGCAGCCCGTCGCCGTCATTGAGCCATTTCTTGGCGATCGAGGTGGTGAGAATCGGCCAGTCGGTCTTGCTGTCGATCCACGCCTCCAGCTCGTCCTTCATCTGCGACTGGCAGAGATAGAGATGCTTGGTCTCGCGCATCTCCAGATCGGTCGCACCCGAGATGACCGAGCGGGGCTCGATCAGGTCGACCGGGTCGAGCTGCTTGGTGCAGTTGTCGCATTGATCGCCGCGCGCCGAGTCAAAGCCGCAATTCGGGCAGGTGCCCTCGATGTAGCGGTCGGGCAGGTAGCGCCCGTCGGTGGGCGAATACATCTGCGTCTCTGACACCTCGCGGATCAACCCCTGCTCGTATAGACGCTTGGCGAAATGCTGGGTCAGCCGGTGGTTCTGTGGGCTGGAGGAGCGCCCGAAATGGTCAAAGCTCAGGCGAAAGCCGTCGGAGAGACGCTTTTGCACCTGCCACATCTCGGCGCAATAGTCCGCTACCGGCTGGCCCGCCTTGGCGGCGGCCAGTTCGGCGGGGGTGCCGTGCTCGTCGGTGGCGCAGAGAAACAGAACCTCGTCGCCTCGCGCGCGACAATAGCGGGCGAAAAGGTCGGCGGGAAGCTGGCTGCCCACCAGATTGCCGAGGTGCTTGATCCCGTTGATATAGGGGATCGCCGAGGTGATCAGATGACGTGCCATCGGGTATGTCTGCCTTTGCCGGGTCGCTTTGATTGCCCTCGCGTTTACCTGTCTCGCGCCCAAAGGGCCAGAGGGCGCGCAGGGCGCTGTCGCAATATTGCACAGTTCGGCGATTTCAGTCGCCGGGACGGGTGAAACCGGTTTGACGCGCGCGTCCCCTCGGTGCCAGCCGCGCTGACATGCGAGCGGCGCGCGCCCGAGATGCCCCGCCAGGTCGGGCATGTGCGGGTCTTTGCGGCATTGGGCGCGTTCCTGTCGGCGGGTTGGATTGGTCTGTTGTTGCCATTGACCGCTATGGCCATGCGCGGCTTACGGCTGCGACCGTGCCGGGCCAACCACGCCCTCTCTTTCATCCGCTGGAAATGCGCCGTTATTCGTCGAGCGAGCCGTGGATCGCGAATTGCTCGAGCTCTGCCTCCTGCGCCTCGATCACTCTGAACGTCTCGCGCACGCCTGCCTCGGTCAACTCACGCAGTACGGTGAGCAGCGTGTTGGGCGCGTGATCCTCGCAAAGCTCGATCATCTGCGCCAGTTCGTCCCGCGCCACGGGCAAGGCGGCCTCGACCGAGGGCGCGCCGTAGATGTCCACGAAATGTTGCGCGAGAGCGCGTGATAGCGTCTCCACCTCGGCCTCTTCGATCTGCGTCACCGCGATGAAGGTCACGCGGCCGAATGTTTCCAGCCCGAGCCAGCCATTGGCGAATGCCTGCCGGGATTTGCCGGTCAGGTCGGCCTCGGACCAGTTGGAAAACTCGAATCCGCCGGAAATGCACCATTCGCCGGTGCGGGCCGGGCTGTGATAGACGCGTTGGTCGCTTTCATCGAAATGTATCGCGCGGGCAAGCTTCACTACGGGGTCTCCAGACGGGTGCTGAGGGGGATGAGATGGGTGGTATCGGTATCGCGCAACAGCAAGCCGAATCGTTCGTCAACGCCGAGATAGGTACCGCGGCACCCGTCGAGGGTGATGTCCTCGCCGATGCCATGGGCCAGACCGCGCCATTCGGAATGCAGCACCTTGGTGCCGCCCTCTTCCCACCGGTTGATCCAGACCAGCGTATGCCTCGCCCATGCCTCCAGCAGGGAGACGGGATCGACCTCGGCGCAGCCTTCGTCATAAAGGGCCGTCTGGTCGGGCGCGTCGCCGGGCCGCTCGGTGATCTGGATCAGCGGCAGTTCAAGGCCGACTACGAGCCAATCGGGCTCGGCATCCGGTGCGGTGTCACTCGCCGCCACCCGCAGCCGCCCGCAGGCCGCGCCGTTGACGCGCAGCCCGCCTGACCATTCCAGGTGCACGGCCACTTCGGGCGGGGCGAGCGCGCCGAGCGCGTTCTGAAAGCCCACGCCGCAGGCCGGCAGCATCGCCATCGCGTCCTCGAGCGGAACCTCGGGGGCCATGACGAGCGCGGCCAGCAGGTGATTGGCCGTCACGTTATGCACGATCAGGCCTGCGTCACAGCCCAAGGCCGCCATGGCGCAGGCCTTTTCGAACGGGTCGATGGCCCCCTCGACGGCAAGGCTCGACATCAGCGGCGGAAAGTTGGGCGCGCTCATGCCACGCCTTGTGCAATGAGTTGGCGCGCCACGACGCGAAACGCCTGTGCCTGCGCGCTGTCGGGTTTCGACACCACGATAGGCGCGCCACCATCCGAGGCGAGCCGAATGTCGAGATGCAGCGGGATCTCCGCCAGCAGCGGCACGCCCAGTTTTTCGGCCTCGGCCTTAACGCCGCCATGGCCGAAGACATGCTCCTCATGCCCGCAATTGGAGCAGATATGCGTCGACATGTTTTCGATCATGCCCAGCACCGGCACATGCAACTGATTGAACATGTCGATCCCCTTGCGGGCATCCAGCAACGCCACGTCCTGCGGGGTGGAGACGATGATCGCACCATCCACCTGCGCCTTTTGCGCCAGCGTCATCTGCACGTCGCCCGTGCCCGGCGGCAGATCCACGAGCAGACAGTCGAGCGCGCCCCATTGCACCTGCATCAGCATCTGTTGCAGCGCGCCCATCAGCATCGGGCCGCGCCAGACCACCGCCTGCCCCTCATTGGTCATCAGGCCGATGGACATCATCGTCACACCGTGGTTGCGCATCGGCAGGATGGTCTTGCCATCGGGGCTGGCGGGGCGGCCCGACACGCCGAGCATGCGCGGTTGCGAAGGCCCGTAGACATCGGCGTCCAGAAGCCCAACGCGGCGGCCTTCGGCGGCGAGCGCGCAGGCGAGGTTGGCCGAGACGGTGGATTTGCCGACGCCGCCCTTGCCCGATGCGATGGCGATCAGGTGATTGACGCCGGGCACCTTTTCGGGGCCCTTCGGCTCGGCCTTTTTGCCGGGTTTTAGATCGGGTGGGGCCTTGGCCGAATGGCCGGTGAGCACGACCGAAACCGTTTCGGCCCCCGGCAGCGCCTTGACGGCCGCCTCGGCCGCGTCGCGCACCGGGCTATAGGCCTCGGCCTTGCTCGGGTCGATCTCCAGCACGAAGCGCACCGTGCCGCCATCGACGGTCAGCGCGCGCATCACGCCTGCGGCCACGATATCCGATCCGCTGACCGGATCGGTGATCTGCTTGAGCGCCGCGAGCACGCTCTCTCGTGTCAATGCCACGTCAGCCCTGCCCCTTGATCGTGCCGGTCACGACATGCTCGATATCGAGCCCGTCGACGGTCAGGACCACCTTGGCCTCGAATTCCTGTCCTGTCGTGGCACCCTTTTCGCGCAGCCCCTCCTCGATGGCCTGCTGCGAGGTGACCCCCACCTGCTTGAGGAATTTGCGCATCGACATGTTGAAATCGTCGCTCATCGGTTTCTCCCTTCGTGGTTCAGACTACTTGACGCCGACAGTGGCGCTTTTCTAGGCTTGGGTATGCGCAGAGTGATTTCTCAACTGGCAAACCGCCTGTGGATCGTGCTTGCGGCTCTTGGCTTCATGCTGGACGTGGAGCAGGCGCGCGCCGATGACAAGCGATTTCGGCTGAGCGCGCCTGCCGCCCTCGTGGAGACTGGCCTGCTCGATTACCTGCTGCCTCGCTTCTCGCTCAAGACCGGGGTGCGGATCGAGGTGGTCGGCCCGGTTGATCCGGCTGAGATGACCATCGGCCCCGAGGCGGGGCGCGCAGTGTTCAAGGGGGAAGGCGGTCTTTGGCGCATCTCGCGTGACGGCGATCACCCCGGGGCCGCGCGGTTCGCCGACTGGCTGACCTCCGAGATCGGGCAGCGCACCGTCACCAGCTACGAGGTCGCGGGCCGCGCAGTCTTTACCTTGGCGGAGGTGGCCGAAGAGGCCGAGGTCACACTTGATTTTGACGGCAACGCATCCGAGGGCAAGCGGGTGTCGCTGGTGCAATGCGGGCGCTGTCATGTCGTGGCTCCGGAAAACCGGATGAACGCCATGGGCTCCACACCGTCCTTTGCCGTGCTGCGCACAATGCCCGACTGGGCCGCGCGGTTCCAAAGTTTTTACGTGCTCAGGCCGCATGCTGCTTTCACGCAGGTCGAGGATGTCACAGCGCCGTTCCCGATCAACCGGCCGTCGCCCATCGTCCCCGTCGAGGTGACGCTCGACGAGGTGGAGGCGATCCTGGCCTATGTGGCGGAGATGGCCCCCGCCGATCTGGGCGCGCCGATTCAAGTTCAATGATCCTTGCGCTTGCTGAGGTAATCCTCGGTGGTGCGGACGCGCGGGCGCGGGCCGGCGGCGAACGGGTTGTCGTGCGAGTGGAACTGCGCGTTGATCCGGCAGCCTTCGCACATCTGGATCATCTTTGCCGCATCCGAGGTGGCGAACATCGAATGCTTGCCCGCCAGCTTCTCGGTGATCCGCTCGATGGTCGATTTCGATCCGAATAGCACGCCGCATTCGATACAGGCAAAGGGCTCTTCCTCGTTGAGCACCACCTGGGTAAGTGCGCTGTCGTCGAGGTTCATCTGCGGTGCCAGCGTGATTGCCTTTTCGGGGCAGATGGTGGCGCAGATGCCGCATTGCAGGCAGGCATCCTCCTGAAAGCGCAGCTGCGGCAGATCCTCGTTATCCATCAGCGCGCCCGAGGGACAGAGCGAGACGCAGGAGAGACACAGCGTGCAGGCCTCGGTGTTGACCAGCACCGTCCCATAGGGGGCGGCATCCGGCAGGGGCAGGGTGCCGCCCCCGGTGTTCAGCGCGCGGGCGGCGAGGCGCGCCACCTGACGGCGGCTGCCCATCGGCAGGACCGGTTCGGACAGCGCCCGGGCAGGCTGCGCATCATAGAGCGCATCGCAGAGCGCGTCGGGATCACCGAGGTCGAGCATCCCCACAGCTGCGCCACCCGCCATGGCCTGCGCCAGAGGCACCTCTTGATCGAGCGCGTCACGCTCGGTGCGCGGCGACAGCAAAACCCATACCGCGCCAAAGCCCGAGGCGAGGGCTGCGAGGATCTCGGCATGGCCAAAGCCCGACAACGCCGACACCTCCAGCGGGATCACATCGGCGGGGAGCCCGCGCCCGTGGCGCGCGGCGAGGCGGATCATCTCGGCACCAAAGCTGGCGTCATGCACCAGAAGGCGCGGCACCTCACCGCCAGCCTTGCGATAGGCAGAGGCCAGCGTTTGCATGCGCCGAAACGTCATGTCGGGGGGCGGCGCGTCGTAGGTGATCGCGCCCGAGGGGCAGCGCGCGGCGCAGGCGCCGCAACCCGCGCAGATCATCGGGTCGATGCTGACATGATCGCCATCGGGTGAGATTGCGCCGGTGGGGCAGATGTCGAGGCATTTGTTGCAGCCAGTCTGCTCGGCGCGGGAATGGGCGCAAATCAGCGGCTCGAGCGCCACGTAAAGCGGTTTCTCGAAGGTGCCGATCAGTTGCGCCGCCTCGAACACCGCGTCCGACACCGCCGATAGACTGCCCGGATCGGCGCGCACATAGCCCTCGCGTTTCTGCGGGGCGGGGAACATCGGCGTACCACCGGTGAGGTCAAGAATGACGTCGCATTGCGTTTGCCCGCCGTCACGCGATGCGGTCCAACTCAACACGCCGCGCCCGCCGGGATTGACCTGTTGCAGCGCGTCGAGGCGTAGCTCGAACTGGCCCAATGCCCCGCTTGCCTGCGTGATGCGGCCCCGAATTGCGTCGAACTCGCGGGCCTCGGGCGGGTCGGTGTCATCTGTCAGCATCACCGTGACCCCCAGAAGGGGGGCCAGTTTTTCGGCCGCAGGCAGCACCACATCGGAGGCCCCGATGATCAGGCACAGCCCCTCTGAGACCACGTCGAGGGTCTTCTCCGGGGGGGGCGGCAGGGCCGCCTCGGCCAGCAATGCGGCCATTTTGGGTAGTTTCGGGGCTGGATCATCGGACCATCCCGCGCGGTCGCGCAGGTCGACAAGGGCTGGGGCGTCGGCCTCCAGATCGGTGGCCAGTTCCTCGAAGACCCGGGCCTCCTGCGCGCAGCAAATAATTGCCTCGCCCCCCTCGATCGCCTTGGCCGCCGACCCGATCTCGTCGGTGCAAAGCGCGCTGTGCAGCCGCGAGCAGGGCAGTCCGGTGGCCGCCTCCAACCCCGCGGCGTCTAGCGCTTGAGACGCGGAACAATCACACAATATCAGTTGCTTAGGCATTTTCACCCCGAGTGTTTCGCACGGCTGGGTAGGCGACGTTTTTCGTCGGTTCGGCGCGAGATTAGGCATGATTCGAAGCCCTCGTAAACAGCAATTCGAATCACGATGTTCGGCGAGAGCGCACGGTGAGTGGATAATTTTAATCCCGATTGATTCTGTTTGGATTCAGTATCTTGCAATGCGGCGTTGCAGCATTGCACGGGCAATGTGGACAATTTGACCCTTAGGGTTTTGGCCGCGTGTCGTGCAGGTCCAAAATGTCCGGACGTGTTTCAAAATGGACCAGTGCACACAGAAAAGGCTTTGCGCGGTCAGAAAACTGGACCAATCTGATCTCAACGCAGCAAGGGGATGGCACGACGCGTGACCCATAGCCACGAAAAAGAGGTGACGATGCCGGTGGGGATCGTGATCCGAAAGTCGTCGGGTGTGACCCGGTGGGCGGCGTGGTCGTGGCGGGCGGTGGCGCTGTTGCCCGGGGCTGGTCCTGCCGAGTGGCGCGAATTGCGCCGCGAGGGCGAGGCGGTGGAATACCATGCCGCGACCGTTCATGTCGAATTGCATCACACCCAGACAGAAGCCTACCTGCAAGGCATATCGGCCAAGGTGCCGTCGATTTATGTAGTGATGCGCAATGGGGCGGCGGCACATCGCGACGGCGCGCCGCTCGACGTGGTGCTGGCCACCGCGTCCCCCTTCGAGGCACAGGATTACGCCGATACCGGCGAAGAGATCGTCGAGAAGGTGCCGATGCCTGAGGGGATGATCGCCTGGGTGCGCGATTTCGTCGAGGCGCATCACGAAGACGAAGAATTCAAGAAGCGTAGGCGCGACAGGCGCACCATCGGCGATGCGCAGGACGGTATCGGTGATCCGCGCATTCCGCAGATGAGCGACGTTTATCGCGCGCCGGTGATGGTGCGCAAAGGGAGGCTGCATTGAGCCGGGGGGGCGATTTCTGGTCGCGCCGCAAGGCGCAGGTCGTGGCGGAGGCCGAGGCACAGGCCCGCGCAGCCGAGGCCGAGGCGCGCGCCGTGCAGGACGCGGAGCAGGCGGAAAAGAGCGATGCGGATCTGTGCGAAGAGCTGGGCCTGCCGGATCCCGACACCTTGCAGCCCGGCGATGATTTCCGCGCCTTCATGGCCAAGGCGGTGCCCGACCGGCTGCGCCGCCGCGCGCTGCGGCGGCTGTGGCTGAGCAACCCGGCTCTGGCCAATCTCGATGGGCTGCTCGATTACGGTGAGGACTTCACCGACAGCGCCACGGTGATCGAGAACATGCAGACCGCCTATCAGGTCGGCAAAGGCATGACCGCCCACGTCGAGGAAATGGCGCGACAGGCCGAGGCCGAGGCGCAGGCGGCGCAGGAGCCGGAACCCGAGCCCGAAGAGGCCCCGCAGGAGGCCGAAGACGAGACCCCGCCGCAGGTGGCCGAGGCCGACGAAGCGCGGGAGATGGCAGAGCCCTATGCCTGGGCCGATACGCCCGAGGCCGAGGAGGCCGCACCGCCGCGCCGCCGCATGCGGTTTGAGTTTGACGATACCGCCGGAGCATCGGCATGACCCAGCAAGAGGCCCTTATGCAAGACCAGACCGCCACGCCGGAGATCACCGAAGAGGACGCGCTGCGCGCCGATCTCTATGATTTCCTTGCAGCCCTTCTGGCGCGCCCGCCGGGGCAGGACCTGCTGGCCAAGACCGCCGCGCTGAGCGGCGATCAGAGCGACATGGGGCAGGCCATAGCGGCGCTGGCCCGCGTCGCCCGCGTGAGCAAGCCCGGCGCGGTCGAGAGCGAGTTCAACGCGCTTTTCATCGGGCTGGGCCGGGGCGAACTCCTCCCCTATGCCAGCTACTATCTGACCGGGTTTCTCAATGAAAAGCCGCTCGCCGGGCTGCGCCGGGATATGGCCGCGCGCGGGATGACGCGAGCGCAGAACGTCTACGAGCCCGAGGACAATATCGCGTCTTGCATGGAGATGATGGCGGGGCTGATCCGGGGACGCTTCGGCAAACCCGCCACGCTCGCCGAGCAAAAGACGTTTTTTGCCAAGCATGTCGGCCCTTGGGCCGGGCATTTCTTCAGCGATTTGGAGGCCGCGCGCAATTCGGTTCTCTATGCCTCGGTCGGTGCTGTCGGCCGGGTGTTCATGGAGATCGAGGCGCAGGGCTTTCGGATGAGCGTGGGCTGATCCCGCGCCGTAACCGGCGGGCACCTGCCCGCCATAACCAGAGGAGGGGACCCTCATGACCCGGAAACCCGAGGATGGCAGCAGCCGCCGCGATTTCCTCAAAATGGCCGCCACCGGCGCGCCCGCTGTCGCGGTCGCAAGCGTGGTGACCGCGGGCACGGCCGCAGCCGCGCCTGACCTGACATCGGACAAGATGCAGGACACCGCGCATACCCGCGCCTATTTCGACAGCGCCCGGTTCTAAGTTCCGGACGCCGTAAAACACCGCTGACGACTGGTTGCGTGACGCCCGACTGTCAGGGGAAACCGTAGTACCCAGCCTGAATCCAGGCCCAGGGAGGAGAGAGAAACATGCTTAGGAAAAAGACCAACGGGGTTGCGCGACGCCCCCAGCGGACCAGTATCCTGTCTGAGGTCGCCGATACATCGGTCGACCGCCGCGCGTTCCTGCGCGGTAGCGGTCTGGCCATCGGTGGCCTGGCTGCTGTGGGCGCGCTTGGGGGCACCGTCACCCGCGCGAATGCCCAAAGCGCCGCCGCAGAGGCGGTGCAAACGGTGAAATCCGTCTGCACCCATTGCTCGGTCGGCTGTACGGTCGTGGCCGAGGTGCAAAACGGCGTCTGGACGGGTCAGGAACCCGGCTGGGACAGCCCCTTCAACCTGGGCGCGCATTGCGCCAAGGGCGCGTCGGTACGCGAGCACGCGCATGGTGAACGCCGCCTCAAGTACCCGATGAAGAAAGAGGGCGGTGAGTGGAAGCGCATCAGCTGGGAACAGGCGATCGACGAGATCGGCGACGGCATGATGAAGATCCGCGAAGAGAGCGGCCCGGATTCGGTCTATTGGCTCGGCTCTGCCAAGCACAATAACGAGCAGGCCTATCTCTTCCGCAAGTTCGCCGCCTATTGGGGCACCAACAACGTGGACCATCAGGCGCGCATCTGTCACTCGACCACCGTTGCGGGCGTTGCGAATACATGGGGCTACGGCGCCATGACCAACAGCTACAATGACATCCACAATTCCAAGGCGATCTTCATCATCGGCGGCAACCCGGCCGAGGCACATCCCGTCAGCCTGCTGCATGTGCTGAAGGCCAAGGAAGAGAACAACGCCCCCCTCATCGTCTGCGATCCGCGCTTTACCCGCACGGCGGCGCATGCCGACGAATATGTGCGTTTCCGTCCCGGTTCGGACGTGGCGCTTGTCTGGGGTATCCTGTGGCACATCTTCGAGAACGGCTGGGAGGACAAGGAGTTCATCCGCACCCGCGTCTGGGGCATGGATCAGATCCGCGACGAGGTGAGCAAGTGGAACCCCGAAGAGGTTGAGCGCGTTACCGGCACCCCCGGTTCGCAACTGCGTCGGGTTGCGCGTACATTGGCCAATAACCGGCCCGGCACCGTGATCTGGTGCATGGGTGGCACGCAGCACACCAACGGCAACAACAACACCCGCGCCTACTGCATCCTGCAACTGGCGCTCGGCAACATGGGCACCGCTGGTGGCGGCACCAACATCTTCCGCGGCCATGACAACGTGCAGGGTGCGACGGATCTCGGCGTTCTCAGCCACACCCTGCCGGGCTATTACGGCCTTGCAAAAGGGTCCTGGGCGCATTGGGGCCGGGTCTGGGGCGAGGATATGGAGTGGCTCGACGCCCAGTTCGCCACGATCAAGGACAAGGATGGCAAGGACAAGTCGCTCCAGCAGTTGAGCGGTATCCCGGTCAGCCGCTGGATCGACGGCGTGCTCGAAGACCCTGCCAACATGGACAATCCCAACAAGGTGCGGGCCATGGTGCTCTGGGGGCATGCGCCCAATAGCCAGACGCGCGGCAAGGAAATGAAGACGGCGATGGAACAGCTCGACATGCTGGTCGTGGTCGATCCCTATCCGACGGTCTCGGCGGTCATGCATGATCGCACCGATGGCGTCTACCTGCTGCCGGCCTGTACCCAGTTCGAGACGCGCGGCTCTGTCACCGCCTCGAACCGCTCGCTTCAGTGGCGCGACCGCGTGGTCGAGCCTTTGTTCGAGAGCAAGCCGGATGAGGTCATCATGGCCAAGTTCGCCAACAAGTTTGGCTGGGCTGACCGGTTCTTCCGCAATATCGAAATGGAAGATGCGGAAACGCCGAATGTCGAGAGCATTACGCGCGAATTCAACCGCGGGATGTGGACCGTCGGCTATACCGGCCAGAGCCCGGAACGGCTCAAGATGCACATGGCCAATCAGCACACCTTTGACCGCACGACGCTGCGCGCGGTCGGCGGGCCTGTTGACGGCGAGACCTACGGTCTGCCTTGGCCCTGCTGGGGCACGCCTGAAATGGGGCACCCGGGCACGCATATCCTCTACGATATGTCCAAGCCGGTCTCAGAGGGTGGCCTGACCTTCCGCGCGCGTTTCGGTGTCGAGCGGGATGGCGACAACCTGCTGGCCGAAGGCGTTTACTCGGCGGGCTCCGACATCCAGGACGGGTATCCGGAATTCACCATGCAGATGCTGATGGATCTGGGTTGGGACAGCGAGTTGACCGACGAGGAACGCGCGTCGATCGACGCGGTCGCGGGCCCTGACACCAACTGGAAAACCGACCTTTCGGGCGGTATCCAGCGGGTGGCGATTGCCCATGAATGCGCCCCCTTCGGCAATGCTAAGGCGCGCGCTGTGGTCTGGACCTTCCCCGATCCGGTGCCGCTCCATCGCGAGCCGCTCTATACCAACCGGCGCGATCTGGTGGCGGATTATCCGACCTACGAGGACCGGCACGCCTACCGCCTGCCGACTATGTATGCCTCGATCCAGAAGAACGACTTCTCGAAGGATTACCCGATCATCCTCACCTCCGGCCGTCTGGTCGAATACGAGGGTGGCGGCGACGAGACGCGGTCAAACCCGTGGCTGGCCGAGTTGCAGCAGGACATGTTCGTCGAGATCAACCCGCGCGATGCCAACGATATCGGCATCCGTGACGGCGCTCAGGTCTGGGTAGAAGGTGCCGAAGGTGCCAAGGTCAAGGTCATGGCGATGGTGACCGAACGTGTGGGGCAGGGCGTGGCCTTCATGCCGTTCCACTTCGGTGGTCATTTCGAGGGCAAGGACCTGCGGGACAAGTATCCCGACGGGGCCGATCCCTATGTTCTGGGCGAAGCTACAAACACCGCCCAGACCTATGGCTATGACAGCGTGACCCAGATGCAGGAGACCAAGGCGACTCTCTGCAAAATCGTTGCAGCATAAGGAGATACTGATATGGCAAGAGCAAAGTTTCTGTGCGACGCCGAACGCTGCATCGAATGCAACGCCTGCGTTACCGCCTGCAAGAACGAGCACGAGGTGCCGTGGGGGATCAACCGCCGCAAGGTGGTGACGATCAACGATGGCAAGCCGGGTGAGCGCTCGATCTCGGTCGCCTGCATGCACTGCTCGGACGCGCCCTGCATGGCCGTCTGCCCGGTGGATTGCTTCTACCAGGACGAGGAAGGTGTGGTCCTGCACTCCAAGGACCTGTGCATCGGTTGCGGTTATTGCTTCTACGCGTGCCCGTTCGGTGCGCCGCAATTCCCGCAGGCGGGCAACTTCGGAAGCCGTGGCAAGATGGACAAGTGCACCTTTTGCAAGGGCGGCCCGGAAGAGAACCACAGCCAGGCCGAGTTCCAGAAGTACGGGCGCAACCGGATCGCCGAGGGCAAGCTGCCCATCTGCGCCGAGATGTGCTCGACCAAGGCGCTTCTGGCAGGCGACGGTAATGTCGTCTCGAGCATCTACCGCGAACGCGTCGTGGCGCGTGGCTTTGGCTCGGGCGCGTGGGGCTGGGGCAGTGCCTACGGCCAGCAAAGCGGCGGCTGAATGCCGTTACGGGCCGGCCGGGCACGGTCCCGGCCGGTGACCGATGCCGGGTGTCCCCGAGACGCCCGGCATCGGAAACTTTGAAAGTTTCCGATCCGATTTCCTATAAGGAAATCGGTGCCTTATACAATGATCGAGGATATGATGCGCGCTTTACTCAGCCTGGCTCTATGTCTCCTGCTCGCCCTGCCCGCTGGGGCACAGGACACGTCCGCCCCGTCCGGCCCAGACCGCGGCGCAACCGGTGGGGCACAGACGCTCGAAGATATTCTGGCCCGTCAGCGCGGTGAGCCGGTCGACGACTCGTTCCGTCGAAATGCCACGGGCGGCGACGATGCCGCCGGTATGGCTGGGCAGTTGGGCACGCTTGGCGGGGCATCCGATGCCGAGGTCTGGCGGGCGCTGCGCTATGGTCTCGATGACGTCAAGGTCTCCTCGGGCGGGCCCGAGGCAAGGGTGCTCATTCAGGATGGCGGCATGTCCTGGCTTGCGTTCCGCAAGGGGCCGCTGGCGACCTATGGGGCCTGGCTCCTGGGGGTGACAATCGCGCTGCTGGCGCTGTTTCTCCTGATCCGGGGTCGTATCCGCATCGATGGCGAAAAGACCGGCCGCACCGTCATCCGCTTTCAGGCGGTGGAGCGGTTTGGTCACTGGCTGATGGCGGGCTCTTTTGTGGTGCTGGCGATTACCGGGCTGTTGGTGCTGTTCGGCCGCACGGTCGTCATTCCGCTTTTGGGGCATGAGGCGTTCTCGACCATCGCGGTGGCGTCGAAATGGGTGCATAACAACATCTCATGGGCCTTCATGCTGGGCCTCGTGATGGTGTTCTTCATGTGGGTTCTGCACAACATTCCCAACCGGACCGACCTGAAATGGCTCGCTGTCGGTGGGGGCATCTTCACCAAGGGCGTGCATCCGCCCGCCAGGAAATTCAACGCCGGGCAAAAAATGATCTTCTGGGCGACCATCGTGTTTGGGGCCTCGATCTCGGCTTCGGGCCTGTCGCTGCTGTTTCCGTTCGAGTTGCCGATGTTCGCCAAGACCTTTGCCATTCTCAACGACACCGGGCTGCCGCAGGCCGTGGGTTTCGGGGGGCTGCCCGAGATGCTTGCCCCGCATGAGGAAATGCAGCTGGCGACGCTGTGGCATTCGATCATGGCGTTTGTGCTGATGGCGATCATCCTCGCGCATATTTATATCGGCTCTGTCGGGATGGAGGGTGCGTTCGATGCCATGCACTCGGGCGAAGTCGAGGAGCAATGGGCGCGTGAGCACCACGGTTTATGGCTTGAGGAGTTGCAGGAGAAGGGCCATGCGCCCGACCCCGGCCCAAATCGCACCAAGGCCGGCACGCCCGCGGAATAGCCATGCGTGCGTTGGTGCTTGGTTTCTGGCTCATGGGGCTGGCGGGGGGCTCCCCGCTGGCGGCGCAAGAGTTCACAACGCTCAAGGGGCATGGCGGGCCGGTGATGGGGCTGAGCGTCTTGCCCGGCAGCGGACAGGTGGTGTCGGCGAGTTTCGACAATTCGGTGGGCCTCTGGCAGGGCCGTGCGCCGCGCTGGTTCGAAGGGCACACTGCGGCGGTCGTCACGGTAGAGCCTTTGGGCGAAGACCGCGTCGTCAGTGGCGGGGATGATTTTGCGGTCATCATCTGGGATCGGGCCACCGGCGACGGGCAGCGACGTGAAGGGCATCAGGGAAAAATCGCGGCGCTCGACGTATCCCCCGATGGCGCGTGGATTGCCTCGGCCAGTTGGGACGGCTCCATCGGCCTCTGGCCCGTGGCGGGGGGCGAGGCGCGGTTTCTCATGGGGCATGATGCGGCGGTGACCGATGTGGCGTTCAGTGAGGATGGCAACCTGCTCTATTCCTCCTCCGCCGATGGCACCCTGCGCGAATGGCAATGGCGCGAGGCGGGCGCGCCACCGCGCGAATTGCTCAACCAGGGCTTTGGCATCAACCGCATAGTGCTGGGGCCGGGGGATACGTGGCTGGCCTATGGCGCGGTGGATGGCGCGACGCGGGTCGTGGACCCGAAGACGGGGCGAGAGATTGCCGATTTCACGCTAGATCGCCGTCCGGTCCTGTCGCTCGCGTATAACGCCGGGACAACGCAATTGGCGGCGGGGGACGGGCACGGCTATATCATGGTGATAGACACCGACGACTGGCACATCGCGCGGGATTTTCAGGCCATGGCGCGAGGCCCGGTCTGGGCGCTCGAATTTTCGCCCGATGGCGGCATGATCTACGCCGGCGGCCTGAGTGAGGTGATCTATGGCTGGCCGGTGGACCTGCTCGACGACTACGACCCGGTGGGTGCTGTCGAGCACAGCTTTCTGCGCCCGGCGGACGAGATGGAAAACGGCGAGCGGCAATTCATGCGCAAATGCTCGATCTGCCACGCACTGACGCCACCACCGTCGCGCAAGGCAGGGCCGACTCTGCACGGTATCTTTGGCCGACGCGCCGGAACGCTGCCGGGCTATGCCTATTCCGATACGCTGGACGGTGCCGAGATCGTCTGGAGTGAACAGACCATAGACGCGCTGTTCGACCTTGGACCGGATCACTACATTCCCGGCTCCAAGATGCCAATGCAACGGATCACGGCCCCCGACGACCGGCAGGATATGATAGACTACCTGCGCCGGGCCACTGCAACAGAAGGGAACTGAGAGATGAAAGTCATGATTGCGGCCTTTGTCGCCTGCGGGATCATCACCGCCGCCGCACCGACGGTGCTGCAAGAATTGGGCTATACCTCCGAGGCCAAGCGCGCGGGCGATGCTGTCCGGTTGGGTGACCCGGCTGAATGACGGCCAAGCCCAAGCCCGACGAGGCCTGCGACGACTATGGTGTGAACCTGTCGCGCGCCGCCGTGCTTATCATCGACGATGAGCCGGGGATGCGGAATTTCCTGATCAAGACTCTCGGGCCCCGCTGCAAGCGGGTGGAACAGGCGCGCTCCGCCGAGGAGGCGGGCGAAATCCTCGACCAGGTGCATTTCGATCTGGTCATCCTCGACAACGTCATGCCGGGCAAGAGCGGGCTTGATTGGCTGGAGGAGCAGCGGCAGGTGGGGCTTTTCGCCGATACGATCCTGATTACCGCCTATGCCGACCTCGATACCGCAATCAAGGCGCTGCGCGCGGGCGTCAGCGACTTCGTGCTGAAACCGTTTCGCGCCAACCAGATCCTGAACGCGGTGGCGCGGGCGCTCGATCGCAAGTATCTGGCGCGTGAAAATTATCTCTTGCGACATGAATTGTCAGAGGGCGGGCAGGCGGCGCGCGGGCGTCTGCTAGGCAATTCCGCGCCCATTCAGGCGGTGCGCGAAATGCTGACCAAGCTGGCACCTTTGCCGACCTCGGTGTTGTTCACCGGGGCGAGTGGGACCGGCAAGGAAATCGCCGCGCGCACCCTGCACGGGCTGTCAAACCGGGCGGAAAAGCCCTTTGTCGCGGTCAATTGCGCCGCCATTTCCGCAGACCGCATCGCCGAGGAACTGTTCGGCGTGGTCGAGGATGGGCGGCCGCGCAAGGATGGGCTCTTGCTGCATGCCGATGGCGGCACGCTGCTGCTCGATGAGGTGGCGCAACTGCCCGAACATGTGCAGGCCGGGCTCTTGCGGGTGCTGGAGGACAAGCGGATCAGGCCCTTGGGGTCGGAACGGGAAGTCCCGCTCAACCTGCGCTTTCTCTTCGCCACCAATGCCGATCTGCAAGAGGCGGTGCAAGCGGGTCGTTTCCGCGTCGATCTTTACCACCGGATCAATATAGTCAATGTCGAGATGCCCCGTCTCAGCGAACGCGCCGAAGATATCGTCGAACTCGCCGCCTTGTTCATGAGCGAGTTTTCCCGCTCGCTCGGCATGCCTGCGCTGGAGCTGAACGAGGAGGTGCTGCTCAAGCTCAGCCGCTACGACTGGCCCGGTAATGTGCGCGAATTGCGCAACCTGATCGAACGCTCGGTGATCCTGGGAGAGTTTCCAGAGGAGTTCGCCGGCTCCGGGCGGGTCACTGGCACTCAGGCCATTGAGACGCTTGAGCTGGTCGAACAACGTCACATCATGGCTGTGCTCGATGCCTGCGGCGGCAACCGCGCCGAAGCGGCGCGCCGTCTGGGCGTCGCGCGCAAGACCGTGGATCGCAAATGCGCGGCCTGGGGCATCTGATCGCGCTGCGCCACAATTGAAAATGCCGGGTTCATCCCAGAACCCGGCATTCGTTTGTCCGTGAAAGGGTGTTGTCCGATCAGTCCCAGCCAACCTCGTTGAAGATGGTCTGTGCGTCGGCGGCGTGTGCCTTGAATGATGCGGTCGGCGTGTCGTTGTCAGGAATGAACAGCCCCATCTTGGCGACATGCTCGCCGATCGGCACGCCGGACATGACGGGGTATTCGTTGTTTGAGTTGGCAAACTGCGCCTGCGCGTCTTCGCTTGCGAGGAATTCCAGAAGGGCGGTTGCCTCGGCCTTGTTGGGCGCGTTGGCGGCTATGCCGGCAGCGGCGAGGTTGACATGAGCGCCGCGTCCGCTCTGGTTCGGCCAGACCCAGCCGATGCCGTCGATACCACTGGTCAGCCCGTCCACGTCGCTGGCGAGGCCGCGGGCGAAATAATAGGTGTTGGCAACAGCGATGTCGCACTCACCCGAAACGATGCCGCGCAGCTGGTCGGTGTCGCCGCCCTGCGGTTCGCGCGCCATATTCTCGACGATGCCTGCGGCCCAGTCCCTGGCTGCCTCTTTGCCGTGGTTTTCGATGATCGAGGCCATGAGCGACTGGTTGTAGATGTTCGATGAAGACCGAATGCAGATTTGCCCCTCATATGTGGGATCAGCCAGCTCTTCGTAGGTGCTCGGCGGGTTTTCGACCCGCTCCTTGGAATAGAAGATGATGCGCGCCCGTTGCGAGAGGCCGGTCCAGAGATTCTCGTCGTCGCGCAGATGCGCGGGTACGTTGGCTTCGATCGTCGGGGACTCGAATGGCTGGAGCAGCCCCCGCTCTTCGGCGCGCGAGATGCGGCCCACATCGACGGTCATGAACACGTCGGCAGGGCTGTTGGCACCCTCGGCCTCCATCCGCGCCATCAACTCGTCGGCCTTGGCTTCGATGCGGTTTATGGTGATGCCGGTCTTCTCGGTAAAGGCGGCATAGAGCGCGTCGTCGCTGTCGTAGTGACGGCTGGAATAGAGGTTGACCTCCTGCGCGAAGGCTGGTGCGGTCAGGGCCATGAGGGCGGTGACGCTCATCGCGGCTTTGAACGGGTGCATCGGGGTTCCTTTCAGGTTTCCGAGTGAATTCGTAGGTTATTCCTACGGATTGCTGACTAAAAGAGTCAATACTAATCTCTGACAAAATCGCTCGGATCACGATGACGTATGCCGGTCAAACGAAACAAGGGCGCGCGACGGGAGATCTTTCGATCATGCCGGAAGATGACTTTGCGCTCATCTCGACGTAATCCTCATGCATGATCCGTGGACCTTCGGACCTGCCAATGCCAAATACGCAGCGTAAAACTTGCGCTGCGTTTCATTCCCGCACATTCTGTCGCGCAATCAAGGCCCCGCTCGGGAGAGGCGGGACGTTACAGGGAGGATGGACCGATGGGTTTCACATCGCGGCAGGATGCGCTCGACATTCAGAACGAGATGCCTTGGGAGGCGCGCGACCGACCGGCGACGCTTTACCAGATGCTGCGCGAAACCGCGCAGGCCTTTCCGGATCGTCCGGCGCTCAGCTATCAGTTGCTTTCGGGGGCCGCCGACAAGGCGCAGACGCTGACATGGCAGCAGTTTCACGATCAGTGCTGTCAGGCCGCCAATCTGTTCCGCAGCCTGAAACTGGCTGAAGACGACGTGATCGCCCTCGTCCTGCCCAATTGTGTCGAGACTGCCGTCGCCACCATCGGCGGGGCAATCGCGGGGATCGTCAACCCGGTCAACCCGCTGTTGGAGCCCGAACAGATTGCCGCCATTCTGCGCGAAACCGGGGCCAAGGTGGTGGTAACGCTCAAGGCATTCCCCAAGACCGACATCGCGCAGAAGACTGCCGAGGCGGTGCGCCACGCGCCCGATGTCCATACGGTCTACGAGATCGACCTCAACCGCTATCTCACCCCGCCGAAAAGCTGGATCGTGCCGCTGGTCCGCCCCAAGAACCCGACAGGCCACCATGCAGATGTGCTCGATTTCAACAAAGCCATGGTGGGGCAAAGCAAGACCTTGAATTTCAAGGATAGCGAGGGTGACCGGGTCGCCGCCTATTTCCACACTGGCGGCACCACGGGCATGCCAAAGGTCGCGCAGCACAAATATTCCGGCATGATTTATAACGGCTGGATCGGGCACACGCTGCTCTTTACCGAGCAAGACAACGTGATGTGCCCGTTGCCGCTGTTTCACGTCTTCGCCTGTCACGTGATCCTGATGGCCTGCATCAAGTCGGGCGCGCATGTGGTCTTTCCGACGCCTGCGGGCTATCGCGGTGAGGGCGTTTTTGACAATTTCTGGAAGCTGTGTGAACGCTGGAAGATCAGTTTCGTGATCACCGTGCCGACTGCCGTTTCGGCGCTGATGCAGCGCAAGGTGGATGCCGATCTCAGTACCGTCAAGAACGCGTTTTCTGGCTCTGCGCCGATGCCGATGGAGTTGTTTACCCGGTTCGAGAGTGCCACTGGCATGACCGTGATCGAGGGCTATGGGCTGACCGAGGCGACCTGTCTTGTGTCGGCCAACCCACCGCAGGGGCAGAAAAAGGTGGGGTCGGTGGGGGTGCCGTTTCCATACACGGATGTGCGCATCTACAAGATGACGGATGGCCAGCCGGTGGAGTGTGATACCGAAGAGGTGGGCGAAATCTGCATTTCAAACCCGGGCGTCTATGCAGGCAACACCTATACCGAGGCGGCCAAGAACATCGATCTCTATCACCACGAGAGCTATCTGCGCACCGGCGATCTGGGGCGGATCGACGGCGATGGTTATCTCTGGATTACCGGGCGCGCCAAGGATCTGATCATCCGGGGCGGGCATAATATCGACCCGGCGGATATCGAAGAGGCGCTGATGGCGCATCACGACGTGGCCATGGCCGGGGCCATCGGGCAGCCCGATGCCCATGCCGGTGAAATGCCCTGCGCCTATGTCGAACTGGTCGAGGGCGGCACGGCGACCGGGGCGGACCTGCTGGAGCATTGCAAGATCCACGTACATGAGCGCGCGGCTATCCCGAAATATATCGAGGTGCTGGACGAATTGCCCAAAACCGCCGTCGGCAAGGTGTTCAAGCCCGACCTGCGCAAGCACGCGATCACCCGCATATACAACTCGGCGCTGGACAAGGCGGGCATCGCTGCGCATGTCACGTCGGTCGTGGATGACAAGAAACGCGGGCTGGTGGCGCAACTGACCCGCAAGGGTGACGTGGACGAAGAGGCCATCGGTCACATCCTGGGTCAGTTCGTGCGCCCTTGGGAATGGGCGGAGTAAACCCGCCCGCAACCCGGATAATACTTAGCACAGCCCCAGCCGTGCGAGCCGGGTGATTTCCGACAGATAACGCTCCTGCGGCCAGCCGCAGAGGCGGGTAAGATACTCCCATGTCGGGATCGAGAGCAGCGTCCACAAGAGGTCTGCCGCCTCGGTCTCGTCCATGGCAAGTACACCGTCGCGCGCGAGCGCGGTCACGGCGGCGGCACAGCCCTCATGCATGTCCGCCATTCGTTCGTTCCAGGCTTGCGCTGCATCGACATCGGTTTCGCTCATGACCAGAAGGGTCTTGGCGACACCGAAAATGCGCGGAATGTAATTGCCCCAGGCGGTGATGAACGCCCGCAGCCGCTCCTCTCCGGTTTCAGCCGCGCGGCTTGCCGCAAGCATGTCCTGCACACCGAAGACCGCATCCTGATGCCGCGTCACAGCAATGAATAACTCCGTTCGATTCGGAAAGTGCAGGTAAAGCGCCTGGCGACTGACGCCTGCTTTCTTTGCGATATCTGACATGCGCGCAGCCACGCCCGGGTTTGATTCCAGCAGGGTCCACGCGGCGTTCAGAATACGGTCGCGGGTTGTAAGATCTTTGCTTGACATAGAGTAAACCTTTCGCTTATTGACACCGTGTCTATTTACACAATGTAAAGTCAACGGAGAAATCACTATGACTCGCAAGATATTCATTTGGGTGGCCCATCCCCGCGCCACCTCCTTCTGTTCCGCGCTTGCTAATGCCTATGAGGACGGTGCAGCCGAGGCCGGGGCTACCATCCGGCGCATGGATCTGAATGCCATGCGCTTCGATCCACATTTCGAGGGTTATGGCCCGGACATTCCCGCGCTGGAGCCTGACCTGCTGGCGTGGCAGGACAATATCGCCTGGGCCGATCACCTGCTGATCGTGCATCCCTATTGGTGGGGCGCGATGCCCGCGCGGGCCAAGGCGGTGCTTGATCGCGCGCTGATCTCGGGCTTCGGTTTCAAGTATCATCGGCGCGGCATGGGGTGGGACAAGTTACTGACCAGCCGCACAGCCGACGCGATCCTGACCTCGGATGCGCCGACGCTGATCGACACGTTGCTCTATCTCAAGCCTCCCCGTCGGGTGATCCGCAATCAGGTGCTGAAATTCTGCGGGATCAAGCCGCGTAAGGTGGTGCAATTCGGCTCGGTCAAGCTCTCGGACGCGGCCAAGCGGACCCGCTGGATCGAACGCGCGCGTGACATGGGCCGCACGGCAGCCTGAGATCCAAATACTCGAACAGGAGACAACGATATGACAAATCTAGCGGAATTGATCGTCTTTGGTGGCACCGCGCTCGGCATGGCGCTGGTGGCGGGGGTGCTTCTCGCCTTTTCCGATTTCGTGATGCGCTCGCTCCGGCTGGCGCGGGGCGTCGCCGGAATCGAGGCGATGCAGGTAATCAATCGCGAGGTCTACGGCTCGGGCTTCCTCTTGGCCCTGTTGGGGCTGGCACCGGTGGCGGTGGCACTTGGGTTTTACGCGCTTGCCCGTGTCGAGGGGGCGCCGATGTTCTGGATCGTCGCGGGGGCAGCGCTCTATGTGATCGGCACCGTGCTGGTGACGATGCTGGGCAACGTGCCAATGAACAAGCGGCTGGATATGATGATGACCGATGCGCCAGAAACGCTGATCTATTGGCAGCATTACGTGCGGCGGTGGACGATGTTCAACCACCTGCGCACGGCAGCCTCGGGCCTTGCCGCGGGGGCGTTCGTGGTGGGCACCACGCTCCTCGTCTGAGGTGCGCGCCCCCGCCGTGCCAAGGCCGGCAGGGGCGCGATTTACTGGCGTCAGGAGACGTCCTTGTAGCTGACTTCGCGCTTGTCGGCCCCGGTCTTTTCGCGCCGCACGAGCAGCCGGTTGAGCGCATGCACATAGGCGCGGGCCGAGGCCACGACGGTATCGGTATCGGCGGACTGCCCGGTCACGATGCGGCCCTCTTCCTCCATGCGCACAGACACGGTGGCCTGCGCGTCGGTGCCCTCGGTCACGGCGGCCACCTGATAGAGTTGCAGCCGCGCCTCATGCGGAAAGAGCGCCTTGACCGCGTTGAAGGTCGCGTCCACCGGGCCATCCCCTGTGGCCTCGGTCGATTTTTCCGCGCCGTCGATCACCATGGTCAGCGTCGCCTTTTGCGGCCCGTCGGTGCCGCAGATCACCTGCAAGTGCTTGATCTGCAAGCGGTCGCTCTCACCGTCGAGGCCGGCATTCACCAATGCGATGAGGTCTTCGTCATAGACCTCCTTCTTGCGATCAGCGAGATCCTTGAACCGCACGAAGACATCGGCCAACTGGTTGTCGGCAAGGTCGTAGCCAAGATCGTGCAGCTTGGACCGGAGTGCGGCGCGGCCCGAATGCTTGCCCATGACGATATTGGTGGCGGCAAGGCCCACATCCTCGGGGCGCATGATCTCGAAGGTCTCGGCGTTCTTGAGCATGCCGTCCTGGTGGATGCCCGACTCGTGCGCAAAGGCGTTCTTGCCGACGATGGCCTTGTTGTACTGCACGGCAAAGCCCGACACGGCGGCCACGCGGCGCGAGATGTTCATGATCTTGCGGGTGTCTATCCGCGTCTCATAGGGCATGATGTCGCCGCGCACCTTGAGCGCCATCACCACCTCTTCCAGGGCTGTGTTGCCCGCGCGTTCACCCAAGCCGTTGATCGTGCATTCGATCTGACGCGCGCCGCCCGCCACTGCGGCGAGGGCATTGGCCGTGGCCATGCCGAGGTCATTGTGGCAATGGGTGGCAAAGACGATCTCATCGGCGCCCGGCACCTCGTGGATCAGGCGGCGGATCAGATCGGCGCTCTCGACCGGGGCGGTATAGCCCACGGTGTCGGGGATGTTGATCGTGGCGGCGCCCGCCTTGATGGCGATCTCGACCACGCGCTTGAGATAGTCCCATTCGGTGCGGGTCGCGTCCATCGGCGACCATTGCACGTTGTCGCAGAGGTTGCGCGCATGGGTCACCGTCTCGTGGATGCGCTCGGCCATTTCATCCTGCGTGAGATTGGGGATGGCGCGGTGCAGCGGCGAGGTGCCGATGAAAGTGTGAATGCGCGGGCTAGCCGCGTGTTTCACCGCGTCCCAACAGCGGTCTATGTCTTTCAGATTTGCGCGGGCGAGGCCGCAGATCGTGGCATCCTTGGACTGTTTGGCGATCTCGCTGACGGCGCGGAAATCCCCCTCCGAGGCGACGGGAAAGCCCGCCTCGATGATATCGACGCCCATCTCGTCGAGCATCGACGCGATTTCGAGCTTCTCGGCGTGGCTCATGGTCGCGCCGGGCGACTGTTCGCCATCGCGAAGGGTGGTGTCAAAGATCACCACTTTATCTTTGGTCTGATCGGTCATGTCGGGTCTCTTTCAATGAATCCTAAGCCTGCGGCGCGAACACGGCACATCCTCTGAGCGGTCGCGCCATGACGGCACGCTCAGAGGCGGCTTAGGCCTAGCAGAACAGCCCGGAGGCCGCGTCGGGGGGCGCGGGGCAGGCGGGCGATATGGTTCTGCGTCAACATGGGGCAAACTATAAGAGCGCCGCACGCCGATGAAAACCCCGAAATTTTGCGGCAGAGGCGGAACAGGCTTGAAGCGGCTGTGCACCCGGCTAGCTGATGCGGTCATGGACAAGGCATTGATCATAGGCGCGTCAGGTGGCATCGGCCGCGCGGTATCGGAGGCGCTGAGCGCGCGGGGCGTGGCGGTCACCGGCCTGTCGCGCAGTGATGACGGGCTCGACGTGAGAGATGAGGCGTCGGTCGGGTCGGCCCTGGGGCGGCTTGCGGGGCCGTATGACCTGATCCTCGTGGCGACCGGCGCGCTGGAGATCGACGGCGCGCGGCCCGAGAAGGCGCTCAGGCAGGTGACGCCCGCGGCGATGATGGATCAGTTCGCGCTGAATTGCATCGGGCCGTCGCTGGTTCTGAAACATGCTGTGGGGCTCTTGCCGCGGGACGGGCGTTGCGTGTTCGCGGCACTCTCGGCGCGGGTCGGCTCGATCGGGGATAACGGCTTTGGCGGCTGGTACAGCTATCGCACGGCCAAGGCTGCGCTCAACCAGATGATCCATACGGGTTCCATCGAGTTGGGGCGCAGCCATCGCGAGGCTATTTGCGTGGCGCTGCACCCCGGCACCGTTCAGACGCCGTTCACCGAGAAATACCTCGGTCGACATCCTTCGGTCCCGCCCGAGGAGGCAGCGCAGAACCTGCTGTCGGTGATCGGTGATTTGACGGTCGAGGATAGCGGGCAGTTCTTTGATTGGCAGGGCGCGCGCGTGCCATGGTAGGGCGTCTTGTCCTGGTGCTTGGCGATCAGCTGAGCCGTGATCTGTCAGCGCTGCGCGAGGCCGACAAATCCCGCGATACCGTGGTCATGGCCGAGGTGATGGACGAGGGCACATATGTGCCTCATCACCCCAAAAAGATTGCCCTGATCCTCTCGGCCATGCGCCATTTTGCGCAAGAGCTGCGCGAGGCTGGCTGGCGGGTCGCCTATACGCGGCTGGATGATCCCGAGGCCAGCAAGAGCATCGTCGGCGAATTGATGCGCCGGGGGCAAGAACATGGCACCACGCAGGTGATCGCCACGCAGCCCGGCGAATGGCGGCTGATCGAGGCGCTCGGGAATGCCCTGCTGACGGTGACGCAACTGCCCGATGATCGTTTTATCTGTTCGCTGGACGAATTCGATCAGTGGGCCGAGGGCCGCAAGGAACTGCGGATGGAATATTTCTACCGCGAGATGCGGCGCAAGACGGGCCTGATGATGGAGGGCGACAAACCGGCGGGCGGCAAGTGGAACTATGATCACGACAACCGCAAGCCGGCGAAATCCGACATGCTGCGCGCCCGCCCGATGCAGTTTACCCCAGATGAAATCACGGCGGACGTGCTCGATCTGGTTGAGGCGTCTTTCGGTGATAATTTCGGTAATCTGCACCCGTTCTGGTTCGGTGTGACCTCGACGCAGGCCAAGCACGCGCTCGACCATTTCG
Organism: Roseovarius sp. A-2; assembly: GCF_002072155.1. Taxonomy (GTDB): domain Bacteria; phylum Pseudomonadota; class Alphaproteobacteria; order Rhodobacterales; family Rhodobacteraceae; genus Roseovarius. The sequence goes on from NZ_BDIY01000001.1 coordinate 95,565, forward strand.
CCAAGTATCTGCTGGCGGGCTTTGGCGATTATCAGGATGCGATGCTAGAGGATGACCGGTTTGTGCATCACTCGGTCATTTCGATGTATTTGAACATCGGATTGATCAATCCTGTGGATATCTGCAATCGCGTGGTTGAGGAATGGCAAGCCGGGCGCGTGCCGATCAATGCCGCCGAAGGCTATATCCGGCAGGTGATCGGCTGGCGCGAATACATGCGGGGTATCTATTTCCGCGAGGGGCCGGGCTATACTGCGCGCAACACGTTGGGCCAGACCCGTGAATTGCCCTGGTTTTATTGGGGCGGTGAGACGCGGATGAACTGCGTCGCGCAAGCTGTTAATCAGACTAAGGAAGAGGCTTACGCACACCATATCCAGCGGTTGATGGTGACGGGTAATTTCGCGCTGTTGGCAGGCGTTGACCCGGGCCAGGTGCACGCGTGGTATCTGGCCGTCTACGCCGATGCGTTCGAATGGGTCGAGGCCCCAAACGTGATCGGGATGAGCCAGTTCGCCGATGGCGGTATCATCGCCTCCAAGCCATATGTTTCATCGGGCAATTACATCGCGAAGATGTCCGATTACTGCGGCAACTGTGCCTATTCGGTAAAGCAGAAGACGGGCGAGGGGGCGTGCCCCTTCAATCTGCTTTACTGGGATTTCCTGATTCGGCACCGCGAAAGGTTCCGGCGCAATCCGCGCATGGGGCCGGTCTATCGCACATGGGACAAAATGGATGATGCAAGGCGCAAGGCCGTGCTTGACGGGGCCGCGCAGGTGCTGGAGGACCTCGACGCGAGGCGCGCCCTTTAGGAACAAAGACTCACCCGTCGGTGGGGCTCACTTCCTCCCGGCTCTCGGTCGAAGGGCTCGGGGCTTGGCTGAGCCTGCGAGGTTTTCCGGGACCGGCGTTCGGCTGTGGCGCGCTCTTCGAGATACCGCGCCGCTTGGAACAGCATGATTGACGAGGACGGCCGCCCTTGGCGCGCGAGTTCATAGCCTGAATATTCTATGATCGACACGGCCGCCGCCATCACGGATTCAAATCCGCCTTTGGACGCCTCATCCATCATCTCGTCACATAGTTCTCTGGCCATTTTTTCGACTCTGGACATCATTCGTTCCTGCAAGAAGTGAGGGGAGCAAACCAGGATACCGTGCACTCAACGTTTGCAACCCAAGCGAGAAGAAGGAGCGAAGTTTGGTCGAAAATCAGGCTGATTTGTGATTGTTGGTTTTCAAATGGTTAATCCCGATCACCTCCACGTTACCGAAACGGGCTCCCTGTGTGGGCCATCTGATCACTCGGCGACTTCGGTATTCTTCGTGAGCGCGCCATCTTCCCATGTGCCGCTGGCCTCCTGCCCGCCGGAATAGCGCATCGTGCCCTCGCCCTGACGCTTGCCCGCGCGGAACATGCCCTCGTAGACATCGCCATTGGTGTAGGACGCCACACCCCGGCCTGAGATTTCGCCGTTCTGCCACTCGCCTTCATAAACGAATCCGTCTGGCATGGTGATCTTGCCCTGCCCGTGGCGCTGGCCTTCGGCGAAACCGCCCTCATAGACCGTGCCGTCGGGATAGGTGGCGGTGCCCTGGCCGTGCCGCTGGCCGTCCTGCCATTCGCCCTCATAGCGATAGCCGTCGGGATAGGTCATCACACCTTGACCGTGGTTCTTGGCATCGACGAACTCGCCCTCGTAGACAAGACCGTTGGGATAGGTCGCGGTGCCGCTGCCCTCGATCACGCCGCCTACCCATTCGCCTTCATAGGTGGAGCCGTCGGGATAGGTAATCTTGCCCTGACCGTTGGCCAGGTCATCGCGGAATCCGCCCACATAGACGGAACCGTCGGGATAGGTTACGCGGCCCTCGCCGGAAATCTTGCCGGCGCGCCATTCGCCCTCGTATCGGTAGCCGTCCGTGCCAACGAACGTGCCTTGCCCATGGCGACGATCATCCTGAAACTCACCCTCGTAGACATCGCCGTTTTCATAGGTCACACGACCCGTTCCTTCACGCCGCCCGGCCACGAGATTGCCCTCGTAGACGTCGCCGTTGGGCTGGATCAGCTTGCCGGTGCCGTCGATCTGGCCCGCCTTCCACGTGCCTTCGTAAACCAATCCGTCCGGCATGGTGAGCTTGCCCTCACCTTCGCGCGCACCGCGTGCGACAGCCCCTTCGTAGACCGCGCCATCGGGATAGGTGATCGTGGCCTGGCCTTCCTTGACACCGTTGACCCAATCGCCTTCATACCGATAGCCCCCCGGGCTTTTCATGCGGCCATGCCCGTGATGCATGGCATTCAGAAAGCTGCCCTCGTAGCGCACGCCGTTGGCGTAGACCGCGACGCCCTGGCCTGTGATCTTGCCGTCGCTCCACTCACCTTCGTAGGTACCGCCGTCGGTGAACACGATCTTGCCCACGCCATCGGGCTTGCCGCGCGCGAATTCGCCCTCATAGACCGATCCGTTGGGAAAGCGGGCGACGCCGCGGCCGCGGATCTCGCCCTCGACCCAGTCGCCGGTATATTCATAGCCATTGGGCAGGGTATAGGTGCCGGTGCCATGCTGAAGCCCGTCCTTGAACGTACCCTCATAGACGCCACCATCGTCATATTGCTTGGTGCGCACCTCGCCATCCTGCGCGGCTACCATGCCTGCGCCCGCAAGAGCGGCGGTGAAAATCATCGTCCGTGTCAACAAGCGCGTCATGTCTGCCCCGATGCCCGATCCCGCCCATTTACCTGACGGGTGCGGCAAATCTAGTGGACGCGGGCGGGCGTGACAACGGGTTTCCGGGCAAATCGGCTTTCCCTCGCGCGGCGTTCTGCTAAATCAGGCGCAGGACTGGATGAAGGGGCACGCGCATGGCGGATCGGTTTCGGCTGACACTGGCACAGTTGAACGCCACGGTGGGCGATCTTGCGGGCAATGCGGCGCACGCGCGGGCCGCTTGGGACGCGGGGCGCGCAGCGGGGGCCGATCTCGTGGCGCTGCCAGAGATGTTCATCACCGGCTACAACCCGCAGGATCTGGTGATGAAACCGGCCTTTCATCAGGCCGCGATCGCCGCAATCGAGGGGCTGGCGCGCGATTGCGCCGACGGTCCCGCGATCGCCATCGGCGGTCCCGCGCTCGAGGGGACCGGGCTCTATAACGCCTATTACATCCTGCAGGGCGGGCAGGTCACGGCCTGCGTGCTCAAGCATCACCTGCCCAACGAGACGGTGTTCGACGAAAAGCGTCTCTATCAGAGCGGCGATGTCACCGGGCCCTATACCGTGCGCGGTTTGCGCGTCGGCAGCCCGATCTGCGAGGATGCCTGGCACGAGGACGTGGCCGAGACGCTGGCGGAGACGGGTGCGGAGTTGCTGCTCGTGCCCAACGGTTCGCCGCATTACCGCGACAAGATCAATACCCGCCAGAACCTGATGGTCGCGCGGGTGATCGAGACCGGCCTGCCGCTGGTCTATCTCAATCTCGTGGGCGGGCAGGACGATCAGATCTTTGACGGTGGGTCTTTCGTGCTCAACCCCGGGGGCGGGTTGGTCGTGCAATTGCCGATGTTCGAAGAGGCCGTGACGCATGTCGATTTCGAAAGAAGCGCTGCGGGCTGGCAGGCCGTTCCGGGCGTGCTGGCGCATTTGCCGGATGATCTGGAGCAGGATTACAACGCCATGGTGCTGGCGCTGCGCGATTACCTGCGAAAGGCGGGGTTTTCGCGCGTTTTGCTGGGGTTGTCGGGCGGGGTGGACAGCGCGATCGTGGCGACTGTCGCAGTCGATGCCCTTGGCGCCGAGAACGTGCGCTGCGTGATGCTGCCCTCTGAATACACGTCCGAGGAGTCGCTGGAGGATGCCAGGGCAGTCGCCGAAAACCTGGGGTGTCGCTACGATTCTGTTCCCATCGCAGAGGGTCGAGCGGCGATCACCGCGACGCTTGCGCCGCTCTTCGAGGATACGGTGCCCGATCTGACCGAAGAGAACATCCAGTCGCGGCTGCGCGGTCTGTTGCTGATGGCGCTCTCGAACAAGTTTGGCGAGATGCTGCTCACCACCGGCAACAAGTCCGAAGTGGCGGTTGGCTACGCCACGATCTATGGCGACATGGCGGGCGGCTACAATCCGATCAAGGATCTCTACAAGACGCGTGTGTTCGAGATCTGCCGCTGGCGCAACACCCATTATCGGGGCTGGATGCAGGGTCCCGAGGGCGCGGTGATCCCTGCGCGCGTCATCGACAAGCCGCCGAGCGCGGAGTTGCGCGCGGATCAGAAAGACAGCGATTCGCTGCCCGATTACCCGGTGCTGGACGGCATCCTCGATATCCTCGTGGATCAGGACGGTTCGACCTTGGATTGCGTGGCGGCGGGCTTTGACGCGGCGGATGCCGAAAAGGTCGAACATCTGCTTTATATCAGTGAATACAAGCGGTTCCAGGCCGCGCCGGGCACGCGTTTGAGCAAGCGCGCCTTCTGGCTCGACCGGCGCTATCCGATCGTCAACCGCTGGCGCGACAGGTCTGCCAAGGGATGACGGCGCTCATTCGGCGGCGCGTGGCGACGTTTCGATTTGCGGCGCGCCAACGGGTTTCGGATACGTTTCGCGAAACTGTGTAACATAGTCGATGAGGTCCGCCTTGCGCAGCGGCTTGCCGAGAAAGCCGTCCATTCCCGCCAGATGCGCCGCCTCGCGATGCTGGTCGAGCACATTGGCGGTCACCGCCACCACATGCGCCGCGGGCCAGTCATGCGCGGCCTCATGCGTGCGGATAAGCCCGGTGGCCTGATAGCCGTCCATGCCGGGCATCGAGACATCCATGAGCACCAGATCGGCGCGGTCCGCAGCGTAGAGCGCGACGGCCTCCATCCCATTGGCCGCAAGTCGCAACCGGGCACCGGAACCTGAGAAATACCGTTCGAGCAAAAGGCGGTTGGTGGCGTTGTCATCGACGGCAAGCACCTCGATGCCGTCTGCCCAGCCCTTCACGACCGGGGGTGCGCCACGATACGCGCGTCCCTGTCGGGTACCCGGTGTGACCTGCTCGCACGGCCCTGCGCCCCCCCGCAAAAGCTGTCGCACGGTGTCGATGAACAGTGTCTCGCGCCAGGGTTTTCGGAGCACCGTGCCTTGGCCCGGAGCGACGGGCGCGGTATCGGACATCAGGATCTGTGGTGCCCACGTCACGCATTCGGAATCAGCCACTGTATCATCCAGAATCAGCAGGTCCGGCGTGCCCTCGCGGGGCAGCATGTCCGGTGTACAGGCCTCCACCACTTGCGCGCCGAGATGCGCCAACAGCCGGGCCATGCCACCGCGCCGCTCGATGATCGGATCGACCAGCCAGATCACGGGTGCGGTCTTGGCGCAGCCAGTGAGCGGCGCGGCACAGATACCGTCCTCTGCCCCGCCATCGGGAACCAGCGGCAGCGTGATTTCGAATCGCGTGCCGTGACCTTCGCGGCTCTGCATACGGATGCGTCCGCCCATGAGTGTCACCAGCTGCCGACTGACCGCGAGCCCGAGCCCGGTCCCGCCGAAACTGCGCGTGGCGCTGTTGTCTATCTGCTCGAACGGGGCAAAGACCTTGTCCTGCTGATCCTTCGGAATGCCCACGCCAGTATCGCAGACCGACAGCACGATCTCGCCGGGGTCACCACGCACGACATCGATGCTCACGTGACCATCGAGCGTGAACTTGACCGCATTGCCCGCGACATTGACAAGGATTTGCCGCAGCCGCCCGGCATCACCCAGCATCACGTCGGGCAGGTCGGGCGAGACCTGTCCATAAATCGCGATCCCCTTGCGGACGGCGAGCGGCGCGAGAAGCTGGGTGACATCCTCGACGATCTCGCGCAGGCGATAGGGTTCCTGGGTCAGGGTCAATTTGCCGGCTTCGATCTTGGAAAAGTCAAGAATGTCGTTGATGATCGTCAGCAGCGCATCACCGGAGCGGGTGATTGTGCGCAGATAACTACCCTGTTCCTGGGTGAGATCGGTCTCGGAGAGCACATCGGCCATGCCGATAATGCCGTTCATCGGGGTGCGGATTTCATGGCTCATCTTGGCGAGGAAATCGGATTTGGCCTCATTCGCGGCGATGGCGATTTCGCGGGCCTTTTCCAGCCGTCCGATGAGACGCCGCAGCGGTCGGCCCACGATCACCCTGAACGAAACCCAGTTGGCGAGCGTTGCGATCAGGATGCCCCCGGCCAGCAGCAGCAGCAGGAGATCACGCTGATAGCGCCTGACGGTGGCGATCTCACGCTCGTCAAAGCGCGTGACCAGCTCCGTGATCGGCCAGGAATAGACTTCGTACGGCAATGCCAGCGCCTCTTCCGCTCCCTTGCAGCCCAGCCCCTGCGGAACCAAGGCAAGGACATTGCCGCTTTCGGGGTCGCGCAACTGCACGCAGCGGATCGCGGGATCACCAAGCAGGGTCTGCATCAAGTCGGTGACGTGCGGGTTCCGCCAATCGACCGGTCCGCTGCCCTGATCGCTGAACCGCTCAAGCGCGCCGCCCAGCCGGGCGGTGGCGTTGCCGATGCGCATCGCCATCGCCTCTTCGCTGCGCAGCAGGTTCTTCTCGCTCAGCCACAACAGGCCCGAGGCGGCGAAGAACAGGAAGGTCGGTACCATCACGGCCGTCAGCCGCAGATAGAGACCGAGGGTGGGGGTGCGCGGATCCGCTTGGTCGGCCATACTCATTGCGTCAGTCAAGCCGTGTCGCCCGGCCTGCATCCATCAAGGCGTGGAGGGGTGCGCGGTTGTTGACCTCGGTTTGGATCACGGCAAAGCGCCCGTCGCTCTGCGTCATGTAATAGTCGACCAGTGCCTCGGTGCCGTCCTCCGTGACCAAGGTGGCGCACAGCACATAGACCTCGTCCATGCGCAGGATGATCTCATGGTTCTCTGTGGGATAATAGCGGGTCACGGCTCCGGTACGCAAATCGATATGTGGCAAGGCACCAGCCAGCATGGACCGGCCTAGATTGCGCTGCAGGGCTGCCTGCAACTGGGTGCGCAGTTCGGTCCGCGATTGCGCCTGTGCAGGGAGCGCGGCGCAAACCGCGAGCGCGAGCAGCGCGTAACAAGCGAGTCGTTTCATCATGGTCCGTTCTCCATTCCGCGACGCGCCTCCATAAGGTGGGCAAAGTGTTACCAACCGGTTTAACGCTCCAGGGAACGGTGATAACAAATCCGTGATTATTCGGGGGGCGCCACGCGCTTGTGACTTGTCACTGGCCATGCTCGGCCCCATCCTGCAGTCAGTTCGAGAGGAACCCCGTAATGCGACATGGCCTTGGTGCGACATTCTTTTTCATGCTCTTCGCCGCATCCGGCGCGATGGCCTGCGGCCCCGATACCGATTGCCTGATCGGCAACCGGCATTACCGGATCGCACTGCCCGAGGGACAGGATCAGCGTCCGGTCGGCGCGATCATCTTCGCGCATGGTTATCGCGGCTCGGCGGCGGCGGTGATGCGCAACGCCAACCTGCGCCGCATGGTTTCGGACATGGGGCTGGCGCTTATAGCGCTCAAATCCGCCGATGACGACTGGGTTATTCCCTCGTCTCCCAGCCATATGGAGGCTGATGGATCGGTAGAATATCGCTATGTCGAAACGGTGATCGAGGATGTCGCGCGGCGTTTTCCCATTGATAGAGGGCGGCTGATGGCGGCAGGGTTTTCGGCCGGCGGCATGATGGTCTGGAACCTCGCCTGCACCATGCCCGAGCGGTTTGCTGGCTTTGCGGCCATTGCCGGAACGTTCTGGAAGGGCCCGCCCGACAGCTGCGAGACACCGGCGGCGAGCCTTGTGCATATCCACGGGCGCAGCGACCCCACGGTGCCGCTCGACGGGCGGCCGATCCGCAAAACCTGGCAGGGCAAGGTCTCGGAGTCGATGGACATGTACGAAGATCTCGGAGGCTTCAGCCCGGCGGGTGAACTGACCGAGGGGGATCTCGAATGCCAAAGCCGCCGCAACCCGCGCGGCGAGATCCTCGATCTGTGCCTGCATCCCGGCGGGCATTCGTTCCGCAGCAGCTATGTCAAATTCGCCTGGGAGCGGTTGCAGGCGGCAGGCCAACTTTGAGCTGACCCAGGTTTCTTTTTGGCCCAAATACTCCGGGGGTCCGGGGGCAGCGCCCCCGGAGTGTCGAAAGGCGTCAGCCATTCGAAACGGGAATGCCTCATTCCCACCAGCGGTCGATCATGGCGATATCCGTGTCCGACCAGCCGAGGTGATGGGCAAACTCATGCACCACCACATGAGTTACCAGATTTTCCAGACTCACATCCCCACGGTCGCGCCATTCCGCTAGGATCGGCGCGCGAAACAACCAGACCGTATCGGGGCCGAGCGGCTGGTCGAAGCTGGATTTCTCGGTGAGCGGAATGCCCTCGTAAAGCCCGGTCAGATCGAGCGGATCGTCGATCTCCATCTCGTCTAGGATAGGCGCTGGAGGCCATTCCACCACGATCAGCGCCACGTCGCACGCCGCACGTCTGAACGCTTCGGGCAGCTGCGCAAGGGCATTGCGGGCCATCTCTTCGATCTCTGCGAGGTTGGGTGCCGGGTTTTTCATCCCGAAGATATGGGGCGCGGGGGCGGCAAAGTAAATCCGCCCCCGGCCCGGCTGTTACAGCATCAGCTGGTAGCTGGCCGGCTCATAGACGAAGCCGTCGCCCTTGGTCGAAACATAGCCGGTGCCGGGCCAGGGCATGTGATAGCCGACGAAAGGAATCTTGTCGGCTGCCAGCATGCCAAGCAGGCGGCGACGGGTTTCGGCGGCCTTGGCCTTGTCCATGTCGAACTTGACCTCCCAATCGGGATATCCCAGCGACCAGACATAGTGATTGGCGAAATCCGCCGCGATCAGGAGCTGGCTGCCGCCGCTCTCGATCATGTAGGCTGTGTGGCCGGGCGTATGGCCATGCGCCGCCATCGCGGTGATGCCCGAGGCGACGCTGGTCCCGTCGCCGATCATCTCGGTTTGCTCGGCCAGCGGGCGCATCTTGGCGTCGAAGGTTGCGTTGTCCATCGCGGCCCATGCGTCAAACTCGGCGCTTGCGGTGACGTAGCGGGCATTGGCGAAGGTCGCGCCGCCATCGCCCATCAGCCCGCCGATATGATCGCCGTGCATATGTGTGATCACTACCACATCGACCTGATCGGACGTGTAGCCCGCCGCCTCCAGCGCGGAGGTGATGCCCTCGGGGTTGAGCCCGGTATCGAAGAGCACCAGTTCGCTGCCTGTATTCACCACCGTGGGAGTGAAGAAGAACTGCGCCTGATCGGTTGGGATGTTGGCTGCGGCAGAGGCGTCGTCGAAGGTTGCCTTGTCCACGTTGAGGCCGAAGATGGAATGCGGATCAGGGCGTGGCATAGTGGCGGCCAGCAAGGTTGTCACCTCGAAATCGCCGAGCGTCACGCGGTTGAAGCGCGTGGTGGCCGCGCCCATCATCGGCGCTGTTGCGCGCGCGGATGTGGCGACCACACCGGCCAGCGGCAGGGCGGCGGCAGAGCCTAGAACGGCGCGGCGGGTGAGAGTGGTGCGGGACATGAAAAACTCCTATTTCTGATATCCTGATGAACCTTAGCGCAGTTGTAGGTAGTGCGATTGACGTTCACGCAAATTTGAGGTGTATGCGCGGGACAGGTCATCTTTTTTCAGATGACCTGCGCCGAAGGTAACTTGAAGGCATGTTGACCCTGTTCCAGAACCGCGATTATGCACGCCTGTTCGCAGCACAGGTCGTGGCGCTCGTGGGGACCGGGCTGCTGACCGTGGCGCTTGGCCTTCTGGCCTATGATTTCGCGGGGGATCGCGCCGGGCTGGTTCTTGGCACGGCCTACACGATCAAGATGGTGGCCTATGTGGGGCTCTCGCCAGTTGCGCAGGTGGTGGTGCAGCGGCTGCCGCGCAAGGCGGTACTGATCGGGGCCGATCTCATTCGTGCGGGTGTGGCGCTCTGCCTGCCTTTCGTCAGCGATCTGTGGCAGGTCTACGGGCTGATCTTTGTGTTGCAGGCCGCCTCGGCCACCTTCACCCCCGCCTATCAGGCGGTGTTGCCCGATGTGCTGCCCGAGGAGCGCGATTATACGCGCGCGCTGTCGCTATCGCGCATGGCCTATGATCTGGAGAACCTCACGAGCCCGGCCCTGGCCGGTCTCTTGCTGACGGTGACGAGCTATCACTGGCTGTTTCTGGGCACGGTGGTCGGGTTCGCGGCGTCCGCATTTCTGGTGTCGGTTGCGGTCATCCCCGCGCTGCGCGGCACGACTGCAGAGCGCACCTTTCGCGAGCGTCTGTCGCGGGGGTTGCGCATCTATCTGGCGACCCCGCGATTGCGCGGGCTCCTGGCACTCAACCTCGCGGCCGCCGCAGTCGGGGCCTTCGTGCTGGTCAACACCGTGGTTCTGGTGCGCGGCGGTTATGGCGCGGGCGAGACCGGGCTGGCGATTGCGATGGCGAGTTTTGGCGCGGGTTCGATGGCGGCGGCGCTGGTCCTGCCGCGCCTGCTCGATCACCTGCCGGACCGGCGGGTGATGATGGCGGGCGCGCGCGGCCTGATTATGGTGGCGCTGGTGATCGGGGCGATGATCTGGCTTGACGGTTTGCCCGCTTGGGGCGTGTTTCTGCTGGTCTGGGCGGTTATCGGTTTTCTCTACTCCAGTATTCTAACGTCCTCGGGGCGGCTCTTGCGGCGCTCGGCCCATGCGGAGGATCGCCCGGCCATCTTTGCCGCGCAATTCGCGCTGAGCCATGCCTGCTGGCTGCTCACATACCCTCTGGCCGGTTGGGCGGGGCAGGCGATGGGCATGGGGCCAGCGTTGATGTTGCTCGCGGGGGTGGGGACGCTGGGGCTGGCACTGGCGGCGCGGCTCTGGCCAGTCGGTCTGCCGGAGGCACCCGAGCATGAACATCCGGACCTGCCCGAAGATCACCCGCATCTGCGCGCCCATGGCGGGCGGCGACACGCGCATGCCTTCGTCATCGACGACGAGCATCACGTCTGGCCCACCCACGGCTAACGCGCCGCAATCTGGACAATCGCCCGCGCCTGTGACAAAGCCCGCGCGACAGTCAGGAGACGCCCATGACCACCACCCGTTTCGCCCCGTCGCCCACCGGATATATCCATGTCGGAAATCTGCGCACCGCGCTGATGAACTACATGATCGCCGCCAAGGCGGGGGGCACCTTCATCCTGCGTATCGACGATACCGATCCCGAGCGATCGAAACAGGAATACGTGGACGCGATCAAGTATGATCTCGAATGGCTGGGCCTGCATTGGGACCGGGTGGAGCGGCAATCCGAGCGGCTCGACCGCTATGCCGAAGCCGCCGAGCGGCTGCGCGATATGGGCCGGTTCTACGAGGCGTTCGAGACGCCGACAGAGCTTGACCTCAAGCGCAAGAAACAGCTCAACATGGGCCGCCCGCCGGTCTATGACCGCGCGGCACTGAGTCTTTCGGAAGAGGAAAGGGCGGCCCTGCGAGCCGAGCGCGGCAACGGGGTCTGGCGTTTCAAACTCGATCACGCGCGGATCGTCTGGCAGGACGGCATCCTTGGCGAGATTTCCATTGACGCGGCGTCGGTCTCGGACCCTGTGCTGATCCGGGGTGACGGGCAGGTGCTCTATACGCTGGCCTCGGTTGTCGATGACGTGGAGATGGGTGTCACCCATGTGGTGCGCGGCTCGGATCACGTGACCAATACCGCCACGCAGATCCAGATCATCGAGGCGCTTGGCGGCACGCCGCCGCAATTCGCGCATCACTCGCTTTTGACCGGCCCGCAGGGCGAGGCCCTGTCCAAGCGTCTTGGCACACTTTCCTTGCGCGATTTGCGCGCGCGAGGGGTGGAGCCGATGGCGCTCCTGAGCCTGATGGCGCGGCTTGGCTCGGCCGATCCGGTGGAGTTGCGCAGCGACATGTCCGAGCTGATCGAAGGGTTCGATATCGATCGGTTCGGTGCCGCCCCGACCAAGTTCGACGAGAACGACCTCTTTCCATTAACCGCCCGGATCATCGGCGCGCGTCCCTACGAGGCGGTGGCCGGGACCATCGCAGAGATTGGTGTGCCTGACGATCTTGCCCCGCAATTCTGGGAGGTCACACGCGAGAACATCACCACGCTCAAAGATCTTGAGGCGTGGTGGGCGATGTTCCGCGACGGTGCCGATCCGGTGATTGACGAGGACGACCGCGCCTTTATCGCCGAGGCGATTGCGCTCTTGCCCGAAGGGCCGCATGACAACGAGACTTGGGGCAAGTGGACCGCCGAGGTCAAGGAGGCGACGGGGCGCAAGGGCAAGGGCCTCTTCATGCCGCTGCGTCTGGCCTTGACCGGTCAGGCGCGCGGGCCGGAGATGGCGAAGGTTCTGCCGCTCTTGCAGGTGATCAAGGCAAGAAACTGATCCCGCCGGACGCCTCGCGCAGGCGTGTGCGCTCGCTGTCGAGCGGCAGCGCCGCGTCGGCATAAGCAAGCGCCCGCGTGCTCATCTCGCGCGCGGCTTTGGCAAGGTCCGTGTCCGGGGCATCGGCGATCCGCCCGAGCGCGTCGCGCAGACGCAAGGCCACCTCGATCTGACCGGCCCCGTCGCGGGCGGCGCCGCCAAACGCATTCTCGATCATCGCGTGGCGCGAGATGTCGGGCAAGAAAATGCGCGGGAAGAGCGGCGAGATCTCTTTCGGGTCGGCATGCGCCCAGTCGAGCAGCAGCTTCTCCTGCCGGCAAATCACCGCGATGGCGGTGCCGGGGTCGTTGATCCCCGGCGAGAGCGCGCGCGACGCCGTCTCGGACAGCACCAGCAAACCGTAGGAGGTATCCTGCTCGAACGTGCGATGGGGACCTATGGTGAAACGGCGCGTGATGGTCTCGGTTTCGCGGTCCTTCAGGCCCGTGGCGTGTCCGATGGATTGTCCTTCGATCACGTAGTCGCCGGGACGCGCATAGAGATAGACGCGCGTCTGCTCTGATTTCAGCCGTTCACTGATCCCCGGCATGTCGATGAATTGTACGTAACCGGTCGCGTGGGCCGTGAGCGGGGTGGCATGCGCGGGAATGACCGTGTCCTGCGTCATCACCACCGCGCCCAGAGACGGAAGGCGGCGCGTCCGAACGAGGCAGGCGCGCGCGGCGGCCTCGGTCGCGGCAAGCGTGGCGTCCATGCTGCCGAGATCACTGAGATGATGAATCCAGCGCAAGAGCGCCAGCACGACCAGCACCACGACTGCCACGCTGAAGCCCAGGACCAGCACGCTCGAACCTTCGGGATAGACGTTCGACTTGATCAGGATGATCGAACTCAGTGCGTAGACAAAGGCCCCGATGAAGACCGCGAGAGCGGTATGCGTGGTGGTGTCGGCCAGAAGAATGCGGTGCACCCGCGGAGTGGCCTGCTGGGCCGCCGCGTTATGCGCCGTCACCATGACGTTGAGCGAGAAGGTGCTGACCGCGAGCATGCCGGAGGCCAGGATCGACAGGATCGGCATCACCGAATCGGTGGTGAAGCGGTCTTTCAACGCGGCGGGGATCTGGTCTTCGAGAAGGATGGAGACGGCGGCCGCAAGCACGGCGAGCAGGGCAAAGAGGCTGACCCTTAACCACAGCTTGCGGCTGAACCGCAAAAGGATCATCGCCCATGTCGAGAGAAAATGGAACTTCACCGCGAGTGCCCCCTGTCGCCGATATGCTCGGCCATAGTAGCGCGCCTGCCGGGGCCGGTCCGGGCGGGAACATGCGTCATTCGCAGGCCGCGATGATGGACGGGCCGAGCCGCGCCAGATGCATGTCGGTCAGACCGCGCTCCTCATCGGTCAATGCCTGATGGCGGGGATAGCGCGGAGCGGCGCGGTCATCCAGAATGGGCGCGTCCCAGCCGTGTGTCGTCTCGAAGAACCGCGCGACCCCGGCCTCGCCGAATTCGCGCAGATAGCCCTGCACCACCACGTCGACATAGCTCAGCAGGATCGGATGTGTCTCGGTCGGTGCGCCGTGATGTCCCTCGGGAATGGTATAGACCGCAATCTCGGGCGTATGGGGCAGGGTGTGGCGCACCTGATGCGCGGCGGGTGCGCGGATATAGGCCGCCTCGCGCGCATCGAGCACGGGCCAGTCTGCCCCCGGTACCGGCGCGATCAGCCCGTCGATCTCGGCCCCCTCGTCCGGCACCACCGTGAGATAGGCCACGGGCCGCAGATCGGTATGCCGCCAGATGCGCCGCCAGCCCCTGAGATGCGCCGCCTGCGCGCCCTCGAACACATGGGTCGCGCGGTTCACAAGGCTGCCATAGCCGAAGAAATATGCATCCTGCATGAAGGTTTTGTCGCTCCTTTGATCTGAATCATGGTTTTACATCAGTCTCGGGTCAATCCTCGGCGAATTCAAGCAAGGGAGCCGGATACTATGCGGATCACCAAACGCACCAATATCGCCATCCGCCTGCTCATGTTCTGCGCCGCCAATGAAGGGCGTCTGGTCACCAAATCCGAGATTGCCGAGCGCTGCAACAGTTCCGAGAGCCATCTGGCGCAGATTATCAACAAACTGGGGCAAATGGGTTTTTTGCGCACGCAGCGCGGGCGGGCCGGCGGCGTGACGCTTGGTCGCCCGATGTCGGAGATCCGTGTGGGCGAGGTGTTTCGCCGACTGGAGGAAAACACCCCCGTCGCCGAATGCTTTGCCGATGTGGACAATACCTGCCCGCTGACGTCGGCCTGCCGTCTGCGCGTGGCCCTCGTGGATGCGGTCGAGGCGTTCTATGCCCAACTCGACGAGGTGACGCTCGACGCGCTGGTTTGCGACAACGAAGCGCTCTTCACGATCTTTTCAGCCGTGCCCTGCATGAAACGGGCTTGAAGGCCTGCGCGCGGTATACTAGCGTGCACCTTGACTGGATAGGGAGAACTGGCGCGTGCCAGTGCCGAAGGAGCAACCGCCCCGGAAACTCTCAGGCGAAAGGGACCTGTCCCGTCAAGTGAACTCTGGAGAGACCCGGCTGCGACATGCGGGGCGCCGAAGGGATAGCGATCTCAGGCGAAAGGACAGAGGGGGCATCGCGGCGCAGCCTGTGGGCTTGCGTCTTGTCGGTGCCGGAGCGATCAGCGCATGATCCGGCCCAAACTATAGGGGATGACGCTGATGGCCGATCTGGAGATTACACCGCTCAACGCGCTGCATCGCGAACTGGGAGCCAGGATGGTTCCCTTTGCGGGCTATGATATGCCGGTGCAATATCCCATGGGCGTGATGAAGGAGCACCTGCATTGCCGCGCGAGGGCGGGGTTGTTTGACGTCAGTCACATGGGGCAGGTGATCCTGCGCGCGCCGGGCGGCCATGCGGAGGTGGCCCGCGCGATGGAAGCGCTGGTGCCGGTCGACCTGCTGGGTCTGGGCGTGATGCGGCAGCGGTATGGTTTCTTCACCAATGAGGCGGGCGGCATTCTGGACGATCTGATGCTGGCCAATCGCGGCGATCACATGTTTGTCGTGGTCAATGCCGCCTGCAAGGCCGACGATATCGCGCATATGCGGGCCGGGCTTTCGGGCGTCGAGGTCGAGGCGATCACCGACCGCGCGCTTTTGGCCCTTCAGGGTCCCGACGCCGAGGCCGTTCTGGAGACCGTTGCGCCGGGCGTGGCTGCGATGCGATTCATGGATGTGGGCATCATCGACACCGACTTCGGAGACCTGTGGATCTCGCGTTCGGGTTATACCGGCGAGGACGGCTATGAGATCTCCATGACCGAGGATCAGGCCGAACCGCTCGCGCGTGCGCTCCTTGAGCATGAGGCGGTGGAGCCCATCGGTCTTGGGGCGCGTGACAGCCTGCGGCTGGAGGCGGGGCTGTGCCTTTACGGTCATGACATCGACACGACCACCAGCCCGGTCGAGGCCAGTCTCAACTGGGCCATCCAGAAGGTGCGCCGCGCAGGCGGCGACCGGGCGGGTGGCTTTCCGGGGGCGGCGCGCATTCTCGAAGAGATGCAAACCGGAGCAGAGCGCACCCGCGTCGGCCTGCGCCCCGAGGGACGCGCGCCGATGCGCGAGGGCACGCCGCTCTTTGCCGCAGCCGAGGGCGGCGACCCCGTGGGGCATGTTACCTCGGGTGCCTTCGGGCCGACGATCGAAGGACCGATGTCGATGGGCTATGTGCCGTGCGACATGGCCGCCGAGGGCGTCGAGATGTTCGGGGAGGTGCGTGGCAAGCGCCTGCCTGTCCGGGTGGCAAAGCTGCCCTTCACCCCCGCCAATTTCAAACGCTGAACCAGCATCAGGGAGCACAAGATGAAATTCACCGAAGAACATGAATGGCTGCGCGCAGAGGACGATGTCGTGGTCGTGGGCATTACCGAACATGCCAGCGAACAACTGGGCGATGTGGTATTCGTCGAACTGCCCGAGGTCGGCACGCAGGTCACCAAGGATGACGAGATCGTGGTGATCGAGAGCGTCAAGGCGGCCTCGGATATCCTTGCGCCCATCGACGGCGAGATCGTCGAGGTCAACGAGGTGCTCACCGATGAGCCCGGCAAGGTCAATGATGATCCGATGGGCGAAGCATGGTTCTTCAAGATCAAGCCGTCCGAGCCCGGTCAGATGGACGATCTGATGGATGAGGCCGCCTACAAGAAATACATCGGCTGAGTTTTATCCCTCAGTGAGAGTATTTTCGGAACGATGAATCAGGGGGCCGGCGAGCGCCGACCCCGGATGCGATGAGGACATGACCATGCCGTTCACAGCGACCGACTATCTACCCTATGATTTCGCCAATCGCCGCCATATCGGCCCCTCGCCCGAGGAGATGGGCGAGATGTTCGAGGTGCTGGGCGTGGAGACCCTTGATGCGCTGATCGACGAGACGGTGCCGAAATCCATCCGGCAGGAGGCCCCCCTCGATTTCGGCAAGCCCAAGTCGGAAAGCGAATTGCTGCATCACATGTCGCAGACAGCATCCAGGAACAAGGTACTGACCTCGCTGATCGGGCAGGGCTATCATGGCACCGTCACGCCGCCCGCGATCCAGCGCAATATCTTTGAGAACCCGGCCTGGTACACCGCCTACACGCCCTATCAGCCCGAGATCAGCCAGGGGCGGCTTGAGGCGTTGTTGAATTTCCAGACCATGGTCAGCGATCTGACCGGGCTGGAGATTGCCAATGCCTCGCTGCTGGACGAGGCGACGGCGGCGGCCGAGGCGATGACCATGGCGCAGCGCGTCGCCAAGTCGAAGGCGCGGGCGTTCTTTGTCGATGAGAATTGCCATCCGCAGAACATCGCCGTGATGCAGACCCGCGCGGCCCCGCTGGATATAGAGGTGATCGTGGGCGCGCCCGAGGACATGGAGGCCGACAAGGTCTTTGGCGCGATCTTTCAGTATCCCGGTACTCATGGGCATCTGCGCGATTTCTCGGGCGAGATCGCGGCTTTGCACGAGGCGAAGGCCATCGGCATCGTGATCGCCGACCCGCTGGCGCTGACCCTGCTAAAAGAGCCGGGCGCCATGGGGGCCGATATCGCCGTGGGTTCGACGCAGCGGTTCGGCGTGCCGGTGGGTTATGGCGGCCCGCATGCCGCCTATATGGCCACGAAAGACGCCTATAAGCGCGCCCTGCCGGGCCGCATTGTGGGGGTGAGCGTGGACAGTCACGGCAACCGTGCCTATCGCCTCAGCCTGCAAACCCGCGAACAGCATATCCGCCGCGAGAAAGCTACGTCGAATGTCTGCACCGCGCAGGCGCTCTTGGCCGTCATGGCGTCGATGTATGCGGTGTTTCACGGCCCCAAGGGCCTGCGCGCCATTGCGCAGCGCATTCACCGCAAGACCGTGCGGCTGGCCAAGGGGCTGGAAGCGGCTGGCTTTCACGTCGAGCCGGGTGATTTCTTCGATACGATCACCGTCGATGTGGGCCTTCTGCAGCGTGGTGTGCTCCAATCTGCGGTGCGCGAGGGCGTGAACCTGCGCCGCGTCGGCAATACCAAGATCGGCATCACGCTGGATGAGCGCACCCGCACCAAGACCGTGGAGGCGGTTTGGCGCGCCTTTGGCATCATCATGGAAGACAGCGATTTCACACCCGAATATCGCATCCCCGAGGCGCTGCAACGCGAGAGTGCGTATCTGACTCATCCGATCTTCCACATGAACCGGGCCGAGACCGAGATGATGCGCTACATGCGCCGTCTGGCAGATCGCGATCTCGCGCTTGACCGGGCGATGATCCCGCTTGGGTCCTGCACCATGAAACTCAATTCCGCCGCCGAGATGATGCCGGTGAGTTGGCCTGAGTTCTCGCTTCTGCATCCCTTTGTGCCTGCGGATCAGGCGCTCGGCTACAAGGAGATGATCGACGATCTGTCGGCCAAGCTGTGCGACATCACCGGTTATGCCGCGATTTCGATGCAGCCCAACTCCGGCGCGCAGGGGGAGTATGCGGGACTTTTGACGATTTCCGCATATCACCGTGCGCAAGGTGAGGGTCATCGCCGCGTCTGCCTCATCCCCAAGAGCGCGCATGGCACCAACCCGGCGAGCGCGCATATGGTGGGCTGGGATGTGGTCGTGGTGAAATCCGCCGAGAATGGCGATATCGACGTGGAGGACTTCCGCGCCAAGGCCGAGAAACACTCGGAAAACCTTGCCGGCTGCATGATTACCTATCCCTCGACGCATGGCGTCTTCGAGGAGACGGTGCGCGAAGTCTGTGAGATCACGCATAAGCACGGCGGGCAGGTCTATATCGACGGGGCCAACATGAACGCCATGGTAGGGCTTGCGCGGCCCGGCGATGTGGGCGGAGATGTCAGCCATCTCAACCTGCACAAGACATTCTGCATCCCGCATGGCGGCGGCGGGCCCGGCATGGGACCGATTGGCGTCAAGGCGCATCTGGTGCCGCATCTGCCAGGGCACCCCGAGACGGGCGGCGAAGAGGGGCCGGTGAGTGCCGCGCCCTATGGCTCGCCCTCGCTGCTGCCGATTTCATGGGCCTATTGCCTGATGATGGGTGGCGCGGGCCTGACGCAGGCGACGCGGGTGGCGATCCTCAATGCCAATTACATCGCCAAGCGGCTGGAGGGGTCCTATGACGTGCTCTACAAGGGGCCGACGGGCCGGGTGGCGCATGAATGCATCCTCGACACGCGCCCCTTCGAGACGAGCGCGGGCATCACCGTGGACGATATCGCCAAGCGGCTGATGGATTGCGGCTTTCATGCCCCCACCATGAGCTTCCCGGTGCCCGGCACGCTGATGGTGGAGCCCACGGAGAGCGAGACCAAGGCCGAGTTGGACCGTTTTTGTGAGGCGATGCTGGCCATCCGGCAGGAGATCCGCGACATCGAAGAGGGCCGCATGGATGCGGAGAACAACCCGCTCAAGAACGCGCCGCACACCATGGAGGATCTCATCCGCGATTGGGATCGGCCCTATAGCCGCGAACAGGGCTGTTTCCCGCCAGGGGCCTTCCGGGTGGACAAGTACTGGCCGCCGGTCAATCGGGTGGACAATGTCCATGGCGACCGGCACCTGATCTGTACCTGCCCGCCGCTAGAGGATTACGCGGAGGCGGCGGAGTAGGGGCCCGTCGAGAGACTGTTAGCGAAATTCCGCCTGTAGTGCTGGTGCAATCCATCGCGGCAGAACGAGGTGATCAGGCCGAATGAAAGCAATTTTCGGAGGTGGATGGTCTTTCTGGCAGCGGGAACGCTGTTGGTCACGGTCATCCGGCTTTTGACGGGGCTTTGAGTTCCTGAAAAAAGAAGACCCTGCGGAGTTGGCCCTCCGCAGGGTCACGTTTTCGGTGCTCAGACTGAAAACAACTTTCGAATACTCAGTATATCGCCGATTCCTTAGCACAAAGTAAAGCGCGGCCCGAGCCAAAAGAAAACGCCGCCCCGAGGGACGGCGTGATCCGTGTGCGTCGTGCCCGTGGCTTCAGAAGCCGAGGCCGGCATACTTGTTCTTGAACTTCGACACGCGGCCGCCGGTGTCCATCAGACGCGAGGAGCCGCCGGTCCAGGCCGGGTGCACCGAGGGGTCGATGTCGAGCGAGAGCGTGTCACCCTCGGCGCCGTAGGTCGAGCGCATCTGCACGACGGTACCATCGGTCAGCTTGACGTCGATGAGGTGGTAATCGGGGTGGATTTCTTTTTTCATCTTGCCAGTCCTTACGCCGACTTGCCCTTGAGGGGCTTGTAATGGGTGTCTTCCGCGATGCGGGCCGATTTGCCGCGGCGCGCGCGCAGGTAGTAGAGCTTGGCGCGGCGGACGCGGCCACGGCGCACCACCTCGATATGCTCGATATTGGTCGAATAGAGCGGGAACATGCGCTCCACGCCTTCGCCAAAGGAAATCTTGCGGACGGTGAACGAGCCTGCGATGCCCTTGCCGTTGTTGCGGCTGATGCAGACGCCTTCGAAGTTCTGCACACGGGTACGGGTGCCTTCGGTCACCTTGTAGCCGACGCGGATCGTGTCGCCGGCCTTGAAATCGGGAATTGTCTTCCCGAGCGAGGCGATCTGTTCCGCCTCCAACTGAGCGATAATATCCATCGCTATTCTCCTGATCTGCTTGCGGTTTTCCCCGCAAAGGTGGTTTGCGTCCCTCAGAGCTCTTGGTCTTCTTCCGGGTCCGCATGCCGCGCCCGCCAGAGATCAGGGTCGTCCTTGTCTTGTTCAGCCGTTTCCGCAGGCACCCCTCAGGGCCGAAGAAGCCCGGGCGGTGTGATGTGCCAATAAGAACCACGTCCGGAACAGCGATGCCGATTCCAGACAGCGCGGTGTATAGGCGCATTCGAGGGGCGGATCAAGCCTTGTCGCGGCGCGATTTCAGGTGTTGTTCCCAAAGGTCGGGGCGACGGTCGGCGGTGAGGCGTTCGGACATCTCGCGCCGCCACGCCGCCACCTTGGCGTGATCGCCCGAGGTCAGCACCTCGGGGATCGGGCGGCCCTGCCATTCGGCGGGGCGGGTGTAGTGCGGATGTTCCAGAAGGCCGCTCGAATGGCTTTCCTCGACGGCGCTCTCGGCATTGCCCAGAACGCCGGGCAAGAGCCGCACGCAGGCGTCGATTAAAGCCAGTGCCGCGATCTCTCCGCCGGTCATCACGAAATCGCCCAAGGAGACCTCTTCGATCCCGTAATGCTCGATCACGCGCTCATCCAGCCCCTCAAAGCGACCGCAGATCAACGTCACGCCGGACGCTTGGGCAAGGCGTTGCGCCATGGCCTGATCGAAGCGCCGCCCGCGCGGGCTGAGGTAAATGAGCGGCGCGCCGCGCGGTGCGCTATCCTGCGCGCGGTCGATGGCGCGGCCCATCACATCGGCGCGCAGGACCATTCCCGCGCCGCCCCCGGCGGGGGTGTCATCGACATTGCGATGCTTGCCCTCGCCAAAGGGGCGCAGGTCGATCGGGGTGAGCGACCACAGTCCGTCCTTGAGCGCGCGGCCAGTAAGGCTTTCGCCCAGAACGCCCGGAAATGCCTGCGGCACGAGCGTAATGACCTGCGCCTTCCATGCGCGGGCAAGCTCCGGCGCGGCGGTTATCAGCTCTCGCGGTTGCAGGGTGGCGCGGATGGATTTGCGCCCGTGGGATTTCGGTGTGTCGCTCATGATGCTGCCGCTTAACCTTTGAATCGGGGGTCGGGCAAGGGGTTTGACTGGTTCAGAGATCAGATTGCTCGGCGCGGCGGTAGCGGCGCAGCATCTTGCGTTTGGCCCCGGCCAGTGCCTCGCCGCCCACGGCAGAGCGGTTGAGTGCGAGAAAGTCGCGCGCCGCGGTGCGGGTTCGATGTGCCGGTCTTGTGAAAACCGGGATGGAGCAGGATTCGCACCGCCTAGAACAGCCCCTCGGGCGGGTCTGCAACAATGCGCCCGGCTGCCAGATCGACCGTCGGCACGGCGTCGCGGGTGAAGGGCAAGAGCACCGTGGATGTGAGGCCGGGGCCGTGGATTTCCAAAAGGTCCGCTGCGCCGTGGTTGAGCACCGCCTTGACCCGGCCAAGCACCGTGCCGCCGGTGTCGAACACCTCCAGCCCGATCAGGTCTGCGTGGTAAAACTCGTCATCCGGCAGGCTTGGCAATCGCTCGCGGGGCACATAGAGCCGGACGCCGCGCAGGGCGTCGGCCTGTTCCTTGGTGGCGATGCCCGAAAGCCGCGCGGTGAGCGCGCCGGAGGTCTGCCCCGTCAGGGTAAGATCGAAGTCGCGGCTGCCGTCCTCGGTGCTGAGCGGCGCATAGTCGGCGATATCCTCGGGGGATGCAGTGAAGCTCTTGAGGCGCAACTCGCCCTTGACGCCGAAGGCCCCGGCGATGGCCCCCACGCAGATATGGTGATCGTCGGTCATGCTGCTCTCTCACGGTTGTGACCTGCCGGGCAGGTTAGGGGAAAATCGCGGTTCTGCAAAGGGTTGGCTGACATCAGCGCGTCTCTGTCGGAAGGGTGGGGCGGCGCGTCTCCCATCCGGCTTGTTCAAGCTCGGGCGTGTCGCTGCGGGCCTCGGGCCAGCCCACGCAGAGATAGGCCACGAGCGACCAATCGTGTGGGATATCAAGGTCTTGGGCCAGTTGACCCGGGTCAAGGATCGACACCCAGCCGACGCCGAGGCCGCGCGCGCGCGCGGTGAGCCAAAAGAGCGTGATCGCGCCCACCACGGAATAGCGCCGGGTTTCGGGCATGGTGGCCGCCCCCAGACCCGCGCCCTTGTCGGTGCTGTCGTCGCACCAGATCGCCAGTTGTACCGGGGCCTCTTGCATGCCGGAGAGTTTCAAGCTGCTGTAAAGATGCGCCTTTTCTCCGTCATAGCCGTCGAGCGCCTGTGCGTTGGCGGCGCTGAAATTGGCCAGGGCTGCGGCGCGGGCGGCGGGGCTCTGCACCTCGATCACGCGCCACGGCTCGCTGAGGCCCACCGAGGGTGCGAGCAGAAACGCGTCGAGGCAATCGCGCAGGATTGCCTCGTCCACGGGATCGGTGCGGAAGCGGCGCACGTCGCGGCGCCACCGCATGAGATCGCGCAGGCTGGTCTGGAAGTCTGCGGAAAACTCTGACATTCCAGCGCCTTGCCCGTCTTACTCTTCGGCCGGTGCCTCGGCGGCGGCAGCCTTGGCGGCTTTCTCTTCGGCGCGGTCCTGGGCTTTCTTGCCGGGGACGGCCTTTTTCAGGTTGGCGCGCTCTTTCTTGGCGATCACGCCTGCGTTTTCGAGCATGCGGCTGATGCGGTCGGTGGGCTGGGCGCCCTGTGCCAGCCAGTGCTGGATGCGCTCCACGTCCATCTTGACGCGGTCTTCGCTGTCCTTGGGCAGGAGCGGGTTGTAGGTGCCCAGTTTCTCGATGAAGCGGCCATCGCGCGGCATGCGGCTGTCGGCGGCCACGATGCGATAGAAGGGGCGCTTTTTCGAGCCACCACGGGCGAGACGGATTTTCATGGCCATTTGATATTCTCCTTTAATGGCAGGGGTTTGGTGGGGGTGAGCCCCACCCTACGATTGGTGTTTCTGGTGATGCCGAATAACTTCGGCGATGATGAAGTTGAGGAATTCACGGGCGAATTCCGGGTCGAGGTCGGCGGATTTCGCCAGGTCTTCTAGCCGCTCGATCTGCGCGGCTTCGCGCGCCGGATCGGACGGGGGAAGGTCGTGTTCGGCCTTGAGCTTGCCCACGGCCTGGGTGTGCTTGAACCGCTCTGCCAGGGTGAAGACGAGGATCGCGTCGAGCCGGTCGATGCTCTCGCGGTGCTCGGCCAGAAGGGCGGCGGCGCGGGTGGCGTCACTGGTCATGGCGATGCTCCGAATGGGCGAGATTGCCGTACGGTATCGCGTCGGTATCACGTCGGTATCGCGTCGGTGCGCAGGTCAGGCTCATGTCAGTCAATGGGCATCCCCTTCGGTCTGAACGTCGGGTCGCAGTAATGGTCTATTTCGAGCTCGATCCCGTCGCGCAGTTGCCCCGACGAGGCGGCGGCGGGCGCGGGATGGCGATAGACCGCATCCGAGCCGTCGATGGTGGCGGCTTCGCGGTCCTTGACGCAGCCCAGACGCTCGGCCAGGCGGATGCTGTCGAGGTTCTTGGGGTCGATATAGCTGACCGCCCCGTCCCAGCCCTGCCGTTCGTAGAGATGGCGGCGCACGGCATGGGTGGCCTCGAGCGCATATCCCTTGCCGGCCTTGTCGGGCCAGATGATCCAGGCGATCTCACGCTCGGGCCATTTGGCGGGGAACCAGCCGCCGGCCATGCCGTAGGTCTCGTCCGTAAGCTTGTCGTGGACCATCCACATGCCGAAGCCGCGCACCGCCCAATGACCGATCTCGGCGGCGTAGAGCATCCACGCCTCGTAAGGATTGAGCGGCCCGCCCATGAAGCGCGAACGGTAGGAGGCGAAAGTCGCCTTGAAATCGGGATAGTCCCCGGCCTCGGGGCCGCGCAGTCGCAGGCGTCGGGTCTCGATCACGGGGATGTCGGGATAGCTGCTCATGCGGCCACCTCCGACGCCCTGGGATGGCGCCAGACCTGACAGGGCTTGCCCAGAAGCGTGCCGTCCCGCTCGAACCGAGCGCCGAGACGTTTGGCCAGCGCCAGCGAGCGGGTGTTGCCCGCGTCGATATAGGAGATCACGCCATCGAGGCCGAACTGCGTCGCCCCGTGCGCACGCGCGGCGCGCGCGGCGCGAGAGGCGATGCCGCGCCCCTCGTACCCGTCCCAGACCTGCCAGCCCAGTTCCGGCTCGTCCCAGCCCTCGCGGTAGATGAAGCCGCAGATCCCCATCGGGTCGCCACTGGCGCGGTCCGAGATCACCCACATGCCATAACCGCGCAGCGCCCAATGGCCGAGGTTGCCCGCGATGAGCCGCCAGCAATCGGCCCGCTCCAGCGGCCCGCCGACAAAGTGGCTGCGCGCGCCCGCGTAGAAGGTGGCGAGCGGGTCAAGATCGTCTTCGCAGATGGCGCGCAGCACGATGTCACCGGCCTCGACCGTGGGGATATGCAGGGTGAGGGTGGTCATGCGCAGGCCTCGACCGAGCTGTCATCGTCGCGGCCAAGGATGGCGTCGGGGCCAGGGTGGCGATAGAGGAAATCGCGGCCCATCTGGATATTTTCATATTCGCGCTCGAACCAGCAGCCGAGGCGTTCGGCAAGCGCGATGGAGCGGGTGTTGCCCGGCACGATGTTGGAGGTGAGAGTGGTGAAGCCAAGCGCCTCGTAGGCCCATTGGCGTGCGCAGAGTGCGGCCTCATAGGCGATGCCACGCCCCTCGAAGCCGTCAAAGACCACCCAGCCCAGTTCCGGTTCGGGCCAGCCTTCGGGATTCCAGATGCCGGTGATGCCTGCGGGTTGGCCGCTGGCCTTGTCCTCTATCGTGAAATAGCCGTAGCCGTGGATATGCCAGTGGCCCACGTTGAGCGCGAACCAGCGCCATGCGTCGCCCCGGTTGGGGGACGGGCCAAAGCCTGCGGCCCGGTCCTGATCCAGCAGGAAGGCGATCATCGGCTCGATGTCGCGCGCGCCCGGCCCGCGCAGGATCAGGCGGGGCGTGTCGATTATGGGGGCGGCTGTGAGGGTCATGGCCGTGCCTTGCCCCGGCGCTGTGCCGGTTGCACGGTTGCATTTGAGTATTTTGGGAACAGTGAAAGCATCGGCTTATTTCTTTTTCCCGAAGCCCGAGAGGCCGGGGGGCAGGCCCATGCCGCCGCCACCCATGCCGCCCAGACCGCCGGGCAGTTTGCCGCCCATGGCGCGCGCGGCCTCTTCCATTGCCTTGGGGTCGTTCATGTCGGGCATGCCGCCCTTGCCCATCATGGATTTCATCGCCTGTTTCATCATGCCGCCTTTGCCCTTGCCGAGTTTCTTCATCATGTCGGCCATCTGGCGGTGCATCTTAAGCAGCTTGTTGAGGTCGGAGACCTCTTGCCCGGCGCCCCTGGCGATGCGTTTCTTGCGGCTGGCCTGCAGCAGGGCGGGGTTGGCGCGTTCCTTTTTCGTCATCGACTGGATCAGGGCGATCTGGCGGATGATGACCTTGTCGTCAAAGCCCGCCTCCTGCACCTGTTTGGCCATCTTGCCCATGCCCGGCATCATGCCCATCAGCCCTTCCATGCCGCCCATCTTCTGCATCTGCTCAAGCTGGCTGCGCAGGTCGTTCATGTTGAACTGACCCTTTTGCATGCGGCGCATCATGCGTTCGGCCTGTTCGGCCTCGATGGTTTCCTGCGCCTTTTCCACCAGCGCCACGATATCGCCCATGCCGAGGATGCGGCCGGCGATGCGCTCGGGCTCGAAGGTCTCGATGGCGTCCATCTTTTCGCCCAAGCCCACGAAGCGGATCGGCTTGCCGGTGACGGCGCGCATCGACAGGGCCGCACCGCCGCGCCCGTCGCCGTCCATCCGGGTGAGGACGACGCCGGTGACGCCGATCTTGTCGTCAAACTCTGTCGCGACATTGACGGCATCCTGACCGGTCAGGCCATCGACCACGAGCAGGGTTTCGCGCGGGTTGGCCACGTCGCGCACGGCGGCGGCTTGCGCGATCAGGTCGGTGTCGATATGCAGGCGACCCGCCGTATCCAGCATGTAGACATCGTAGCCGCCCAAGGATGCTTGGGTCTTGGCGCGCCTGGCGATGGCAACCGGGTCTTCGCCCTTGACGATCGGCAGTGTGTCGACGCCGATCTGCTGGCCGAGGATTGCCAGCTGTTCCATCGCTGCCGGGCGGTTGACGTCGAGCGAGGCCATCAGCACCTTCTTGCCGTCACGCTCTTTCAGGCGCTTGGCAAGCTTGGCGGTGGTGGTGGTCTTGCCCGAGCCCTGAAGGCCGACCATCAGAATCGGCGCGGGCGGGTTGTCGATCTTGAGCGCGCCGGGGTCGTCGGCCCCGCGCAGCGTCTCGATCAGGGCGTCGTGCACGATCTTGACCACCTGCTGGCCTGGCGTCACCGATTTGGTGACCGCCTGACCGGTGGCCTGGGATTCAACCTTCTTGATGAACTCGCGGGCGACGGGCAGGGAGACGTCGGCCTCCAGAAGTGCCACGCGCACCTCGCGCAGGGCGGTCTTGACGTCCTCTTCCGAGAGCGCGCCCTGCCTGGTCAGCCGGTCGAGGACGCCGGAGAGGCGTTCGGACAGATTTTCAAACATCACTCGGGCTCCTTCGCCGGTTAACTCATCTGTCACCCGATATAGGGGCAACGGTTCAAACGATAAACGCCCCCGTGGGCGCAACGCGCTGACGGGGGGCGATCCCAGACCGCGCCCGGGACCGGAAGCATGCGGCTTCCGGGGTGTTGGGGTGGCGTTTACGCGCGCGGGCCGGGGGAGTCAAGCGCGGGGGCAGGGCCGTTGTGGTTTGCGCGCGAACGTATAGATTGAACGGCGGCCTTTCATGTTGAGAGATGCACAGAAAGCGAGGATGCGGGCGGTGATGGACAATTGGGACGAGGTGCGGACCGCCTATAACGTGGCGCGCGTGGGTACGGTGAGCGGGGCGGCGGAGGTGCTGGGCGTCCACCATGCCACCGTGATCCGCCATATCGACGCGCTGGAGGAGCGGCTGGGGGTGAAGCTGTTTCAGCGCCATGCGCGGGGCTATACGCCGACCGAGGCGGGCGGTGACCTGCTGCGCGTAGCGCAGGCGACAGACGATCAGTTCAACCAATTGGCGGGGCGGATCAAGGGGCGCGGCAATGACGTGTCGGGCGAGTTGGTCGTGACATCCATTGGCGGGCTGAGCCATCTGCTGGCCCCGGTGCTGGCGGAGTTTCAGCAGGGCTATCCCGAACTGGTGGTGCGCTACCTGACCGGGGATCGCCTGTTTCGGCTGGAATATGGCGAGGCGCATGTGGCCATTCGGGCAGGCAGTGTGCCCGATCAGCCCGACAACGTGGTGCAGCCGTTCTTTCATCAGCAGTTCACGCTCTATGCCAGCGAGGGCTACGCGGCGCGGCACGGGCTGCCCGGGGGCTGCGAGGAATTCGGGCAGCACCGCTTTATCGGGGCGGATGACCCCAAGACGCGCGCACCGTTTTACCGGTGGTTGCAGGACAATGTACCGGGCGAGAATATCGTGTTCCGCTCGGGCGACGTGCATGCGCAGCGCAACGCGATCCTTGCAGGGGCGGGGATCGGGTTTACCTCGGTGTTGCAGGCGAAAGAGGTGCCGGGGCTGGTGCAGGTGATGCCGCCCAGGCCGGAATGGGCGGCGCCGCTGTGGCTGGTGACCCATATGGATCTGCACCGCACCACCAAGGTGCAGGCGTTTCTCACGTTTCTCAAGGCGCGCGCGGGCGCGTGGCAGACCGGATGAGCGGGGCGTTGCGCGGGCATCTGGCGATGCTCTGCTTCTCGGGTCTGGTGGCGGGGTCCTTCGCGCTGGGCGCGATGGCGACGCCGCATATCGCGCCCGCAGCCCTCAATGCTCCGCGCTTTGTGCTGGCCGCGATGGTCGTGGGGGCGGTGGCCGCACTCGGCCCCGGCATTCCGCGCACCACCTGGCGCGCGCCCTGGCGGTATCTGCTGCTGGGTGGCGCGATGGGGCTTTATTTCGTTCTGATGTTCGAGGGGCTCAAAACAGCGGCGCCGGTTTCTGCCTCGGCCGTTTTCACCCTGACGCCGATCGTGTCGGGGCTGGCGGGCTATGTGCTCTTGCGCCAGATCACCACGCCGCGCATGGCGCTGGCGCTGGCGGTTGGGGCGGCGGGGGCACTCTGGGTGATTTTCCGGGCCGATCCGGTGGCGCTGATGGCCTTCGAGATCGGGCGCGGCGAGGCGATTTTCTTCTGGGGCTGCGTGGCACATGCGGTCTATACGCCGCTGGTGCGGCGGCTCAACCGAGGCGAGACGCCGGTGGCGTTTTCCTTTGGCACGATGATCGGCGCGGCGCTGCTGGTGACGGCGGCGGGCTGGTCCGAGATCCGCGCGACCGATTGGGCGGCGCTGCCCGGCATTGTCTGGATCACGCTGGTTTACACGGCGGTTTGCGCGACGGCGATGTCCTTCGTGT
This sequence comes from Roseovarius sp. A-2, assembly GCF_002072155.1. Lineage (GTDB taxonomy): Bacteria > Pseudomonadota > Alphaproteobacteria > Rhodobacterales > Rhodobacteraceae > Roseovarius. Next base: position 124,578 of record NZ_BDIY01000001.1, read on the forward strand.
TGTTGCAATATGCCAGCCTCAACCTGCCGAGCGCCAAGGTCATGGCCTATACCTATCTGGTGCCAACATGGGTGGCGCTGTGGCAGGTGGCGCTGGGCCATGCGCTGCCGCCGGTGATGGTGCTGGGTGGCGTCGGGCTGACGGTGCTGGCGCTGGTGCTGCTCTTGAAGGACGAGAGCGCAGCCCTCAGATAACGCCGCCCGCGCGCAGATCGGCGCGCAATTGGCGCAGTTCCGGGGTAAAGGTTGTGGGCGTCAGGTGTCATCGGGCAGTTCCGTGCGCAGGAACCGCTCGAACGCGTCGAGATGCACCGCCTCGAACTGGCCGAAACCCTGCATCCAGATCGAGGCGTCGCGCAGCGCGTCGGGCTCCAGCCTGCACCAGACCACGCGGCCGCGCCGTTCCTGACTGATCAGACCGGCGCGGCTGAGGATGCCGAGATGCTTGGAAATCGCGGCGAGGCTCATCTCGAACGGCTCGGCCACGTCCGTCACGGCCATGTCATCCTCAAGCAGCATCGACAGGATCGCGCGCCGGGTCGGGTCGGCGAGGGCGGCGAAAACACTGTCGAGGGCGGGGGATTTGTCCATGCCGCTTATAGGCCCGAGCGCGCCCCGCGCGTCAACGGCGATCACGGGCGGGGCCACACTAAACGCGCCATTTTTCCGGGTTCTTTGGCCGGAAAAGGGGTTTGATCTGGGACAAAGCAATGTCAGGCTGGCCCCATTAGGTTCAAACAGCGACCCAAGGAAACGCGAAAGGAAAGAATATGTTCTCCAAAATCATGGTTCCCGTCGATCTGGTTCACAAGGATACGTTGGGCAAGGCGCTCGATGTGGCCGGGGACATGGCCAAGCGCCATGGCGCGTCGATCGACGTGGTCAGCGTGGGCGGTGAACTGCCTGGCCAGTTGGGTCACACGCCGCAGGAATTCGGCGACCGCCTGCAGGGCTTTGCGGATGAGCTGCGCGAGAAATACGGCGTCACCGTCAAGGCCGACCCGCTGATGGCGCATGATCCGGCGGTCGAGACCAATGCCGAACTGATGAAGGCAATCGAAAAGACCGGGGCCGATCTGGTGATCATGGCCAGCCACAAGCCCGGCTTTCTGGAGCATATCTTCAGCTCGCATGGCGGCTATATCGCGCAGCATGCGCAGTGCTCGGTTTTCGTGGTGCGTTGATACTCAACCGCAAAGTTGAATATGGGCAAACCGCCTCATTGTTCCGGTGGGGCGGTTGCGGTAGAAGGGCGCTGCTGCTTCTTTATGGAAAAAATACTCATTTAAACAATGACTTGAGCCTGCGCCACGCTGGCGCGTATGGCGCTTGACTCACGCGGCCCCGCGCCATAGCAAAGGCGCAACATTCCGAAGGGGGCGTGGCGTGACCGATCCCGAGCAGAGCAAGCGACTGGCCGAGCTGGACGCGAGGATTGCCAAGCTCAAGGGCAAGGATGCGCCGAGGCCCCATCAGGAAGAACATTATTCACAGGCGCAGCTTGCCTGGCGGATGGTGATCGAACTGGTGGCCGGTCTTCTGATCGGCTTTGGCATGGGATACGGGTTGGATCAGCTGTTTGGCACCATTCCGATATTCCTTGTCATATTCACATTTCTGGGCCTCGCGGCGGGCGTCAAGACGATGATGCGCAGCGCCGAGGAGATCCGACGCGACGCGATGACGCCCGGGACGGGTGCGGAAGAGAGGGACAAGGATGGCGACTGAAGCGCATGGGGCCGGCGAAGGCGGGCTTGCTTTTCACCCGATGGATCAGTTCCTGGTCAAGCCGCTCTTTGGTGACGGCGAGGTGGGGATGTTCACGCTCACCAACGCGACATTCTGGATGGCGCTGACCATTCTGGCGATCTTTGCGCTTCTGGTCATGGGCACGTCGGGCCGCGCCACGATCCCGTCGCGGATGCAGTCGGTGGCCGAGCTGGCCTACGAGTTCGTGCGCAAGATGGTCGTGGATGTGGCGGGGAAAGAGGCGCTGGTGTTCTTCCCCTATATCATGACGCTGTTCATGTTCATCGTCTTTGCCAATTTCCTGGGGCTGTTGCCGATGGCGTTCACCACCACCAGCCATATCGCGGTGACGGCGGTTCTGGCGGTGATGGTCTTCCTGACGGTGACGATCCTCGGTTTCGTCAAGAACGGCGCGGCCTTCCTGAGCCTCTTTTGGGTCAGTTCCGCGCCGCTGGCGCTGCGGCCCATCCTGGCGGTGATCGAGCTGATTTCCTATTTCGTGCGCCCGGTCAGCCACTCCATTCGTCTGGCGGGCAACATGATGGCCGGTCACGCGGTGATCAAGGTTTTCGCGGGCTTCAGCCAAGTGGCGATGATCGCGCCGCTGTCGATCCTCGCGGTGTCGGCGATGTACGGGCTCGAAGTGCTGGTGTCCTTCATCCAGGCCTATGTCTTTACCATCCTCACCTGCGTCTATCTCAAGGACGCGCTGCATCCGCATCACTGAGGGGGTGGGGCTCGTTCACCATCAGAACAACCAGACGACGGCGGGTTCGCCCGCCTGACGACCAACCTAGCAATGCCAATTCCAACGTAAGGAGACATCTCATGGAAGGCGATATCGCACAACTGGGTCAATTCATCGGTGCAGGCCTCGCAGGCATCGGTTCGGGTGCTGCCGCGATCGGTGTGGGCCACGTGGCCGGCAATTTCCTCGCGGGCGCACTGCGCAACCCGTCGGCTGCCGCCGGTCAGACCGCGACGCTGTTCATCGGCATCGCATTCGCCGAAGCCCTGGGGATCTTCTCGTTCCTCATCGCGCTTCTGCTGATGTTCGCCGTCTGAGCCTTACGGGTATCTGATCCTTACGGCCGGAGGGCGGCGATGCGCCGCCTTCCGGTGTAACCGGAACATTCCCCAGGGAGGACGACATGGCGAGCGAAACGCAAGGGGCCGAGGCCGCAACGGGCTTGCCTCAGCTCGATATCACGACATTCTCCAACCAGATCTTCTGGCTGCTGGTGTCATTGGTCGTGATCTACTTCATCCTGTCGCGCGTGGCCCTGCCGCGCATCGCGGCAGTGCTGGCCGAGCGTCAGGGGACGATCACCAACGATCTTGCCGCCGCCGAAGACCTCAAGGCCAAGGCCGTCGAGGCCGAGGAGGCCTACAACAAGGCGCTGGCCGATGCCCGTGCCGAGGCGCAGAAGATCATCGCCGAGACCAGGGCCGAGATCAAAGCCGATCTCGACAAGGCCAATGAAAAGGCCGATGCCGAGATCGCGGAGCGGACCGCCGAGGGCGAAAAGAAGCTGGCGGAGATCCGTGAAAGCGCCATGGAGAGCGTGCGCGAGGTGGCCAAGGGCACGGCTGCCGAGATCGTCTCGGCCATGGGTGGCAAGGCCGATGGTCGCACCGTCAACGCGGCGATCAACGCCCGGATGAAAGGATGACTGCCATGCGCAAGCTGACCCTGACCGTCGCCGCATCCGCGATCGCCAGCCCGGCGCTGGCCGCTTCGGGCCCGTTCTTTTCGCTGAGCAACACGGATTTCGTGGTGCTTTTAGCGTTCCTGCTGTTCGTCGGTTTCCTGACCTACATGAAGGTGCCGGGCCTGATCGGCAAGAAGCTGGACGAGCGGGCGGACGGCATCAAGTCCGAACTCGACGAGGCGCGCGCGCTGCGTGAAGAGGCACAGACTCTGCTGGCAAGCTATGAGCGCAAGCAGAAGGACGTGCACGATCAGGCCGAGCGGATCATCGCGCAGGCCAAGGAGGAGGCGACCCAAGCCGCCACCGAGGCAAAGGACGAGATCAAGGCCTCGATCGCGCGCCGTTTGCAAGCCGCCGAAGACCAGATCCGGAGCGCCGAGGCGCGGGCGATCCGGGACGTGCGGGACCAGGCGGTGACTGTCGCCGTGGCCGCCGCGCGCGACGTGATCGCCAAGCAGATGACCGCAGCCGAGGGCAATACGCTGATCGACAATGGCATTGCCGAGGTTGAAGCGAAACTGCACTGAGCCGTTCGATGCTGAATTTGAAGGGCCCGGTCCGACGTCGGACCGGGCCTTTTCTGTGCGTCGCAGGGATGTGATCACAAAATCACGGAATAAAAGTGCCTATTGGCGAATATGATCGCATGTCGCGCAGAGACTCACCGGGGAGTCGCGCCATGAAATGGGCCAAGCGCATCTTAATTGTGATCACACGATTATTTATGTGATCACAAAGATAAAGTTTTTGCGGCGAATTGCCCTGATTGAGGGGAAATCTGGTCTGTTGCAGGTGACAGCGCCCTGAAAAAGTTTCAAAACGGGTGCAGCTTGAGCCGGCGCATGCGCCGCCGCCATCTGTAAAGGAGGTTCTCCATGGCCGAAACCGAACAGGTAGAACGCCCACTGTCCCCGCATTTGCAGGTCTACCGCCCGCAGTTGACCTCGATCACCTCGATCCTGACGCGGATCACCGGCAACGCGCTGATCGTGGCGGCGCTCTTGATCGTGTGGTGGCTACTGGCGGCCTCGACCTCGGACGACTATTTCGCGATGGCCGATGCAGTCCTGACCTCGTGGTTCGGCGATCTGGTGATGACGCTGTCGCTCTGGGCGATCTGGTATCACTATCTGGCGGGGCTGCGGCATTTCTATTTCGACGCAGGCAAGGGCCTCGACATTCCCACGGCGGAAAAGCTGGGATGGGGCTGCATCATCGGCTCGGTCGTGCTGACCGTTATTACGCTGTTCTTGGTCTGAGGAGGGAAAAATGCGTTATCTGACCGCACGTAAACGGGCCGAGGGCAAAGGTGCATCCGGCACCGGCACGGAGCATTTCTGGTACATGAAGATGTCGGGCGTGGGGCTCGCGATCATCACCCCGGTGTTTCTGGTGGCCTTCGGGCGCGCGCTGGGTGGCGACCGCGCCGAGGTGCTGGAAGCCTTTTCGCATCCCGGCATGGCGATCCTGACCGGCCTCGTGATCTTTTTCGGATTGCGCCATTACGCGGGCGGCGCGCAGACGATGATCGAGGATTATGCCCATGGCACGATGCGCCGGGCCCTGATTATCGCCGTGACCGTACTAAGTTACGGAATGATCGCCACCGGGCTTTTCGCCCTTGCCAAGATCGCGCTGTGAGGACCTGAATAAATGGCTGCTTATGAATACGAGACGCATGATTACGACGTCGTGGTTGTGGGGGCCGGTGGGGCCGGTCTGCGCGCCACGCTCGGCATGGCTGAACAGGGCCTGCGCACCGCCTGCGTGACCAAGGTCTTTCCGACCCGTTCGCACACGGTGGCCGCACAGGGCGGTATCGCGGCGAGCCTTGGCAACATGGGCCCCGACAGCTGGCAATGGCATATGTATGACACGGTCAAGGGGTCGGATTGGCTGGGCGACACGGATGCGATGGAATATCTGGCGCGCGAGGCCCCCAAGGCGGTCTATGAGCTGGAGCATTACGGTGTGCCGTTCTCGCGCACCGAAGAGGGCAAGATCTATCAGCGTCCCTTTGGCGGGCATACGACCGAATTTGGTGAAGGCCCCCCGGTGCAGCGCACCTGTGCCGCCGCCGACCGCACCGGCCACGCCATCCTGCACACGCTTTACGGGCAGAGCCTGAAGGAAAAGGCCGAGTTCTACATCGAGTATTTCGCGATTGACCTGATCATGACCGATGGGGCCTGCACCGGCGTCGTCTGCTGGAAGCTGGACGATGGCACGATGCATGTCTTCAACGCCAAGACGGTGGTTCTGGCGACAGGCGGTTATGGCCGGGCGTATTTCAGCGCGACGAGCGCGCATACCTGTACCGGGGATGGTAACGGCATGGTGGCTCGGGCGGGTCTGCCGCTTCAGGATATGGAGTTTGTGCAGTTCCACCCGACGGGCATTTTCGGGGCAGGGTGCCTCATTACCGAGGGCGCGCGCGGCGAGGGCGGGTATCTGACCAATTCCGAGGGCGAGCGGTTCATGGAACGCTATGCGCCCAACTACAAGGATCTGGCCCCGCGCGACTATGTCAGCCGCTGCATGACGATGGAAATCCGCGAGGGGCGCGGTGTCGGGCCGGGGGGCGATCACATCCACCTGAACCTGAGTCATCTGCCGCCCGAGGCGCTGCACCTGCGCCTGCCCGGCATTTCCGAGAGCGCGCGTATCTTTGCCGGGGTCGACGTGACCAAGGAGCCGATCCCGGTGCTGCCTACGGTGCATTACAACATGGGCGGCATTCCGGCGAATTACTGGGGCGAGGTGATCAACCCCACCAAGGACGACCCGCATGCGGTGGTGCCCGGTCTGATGGCCGTGGGCGAGGCGGCCTGTGCCTCGGTGCATGGGGCGAACCGGCTGGGCTCGAATTCGCTCATTGACCTTGTGGTGTTTGGCCGTGCGGCGGCCATTCGCGCAGGAAAAGTGGTGGATGCCGAAAGCGCGGTGCCCGCGACCAATGTGGCCGAGGTGGATCGCGCGCTTGATCGCTTTGACACGCTGCGCCACGCGGATGGCGCGGTGCCGACCGCCGATCTGCGGCTGGAGATGCAAAAGACCATGCAGGCGGATGCCGCCGTCTTCCGCACCTCCAAGACGCTGGCCGAGGGGGTTGAGAAGATGAAGGGCGTCGCCGCCAAGATGGGTGATATCAAGGTCACCGATCGCAGCCTTGTGTGGAACAGCGACCTGATGGAGACGCTGGAGCTGACCAACCTGATGCCCTGTGCGCTGGCGACGATCTTTGGTGCCGAGGCGCGGCACGAAAGCCGGGGCGCGCACGCGCATGAGGATTTCAGCACCCGCGACGATAAGAACTGGCGCGTGCACACGATTGCGCGGATCGGCGCCACGGATGTCGATCTGAGCTATCGCCCGATCATCGAAGACCCGATTACGCCTGAGAAGCAGGGCGGCATCAGCCTCAAGAAGATCGCGCCCAAAGAGCGCACGTTCTAAGGAGACGTATCATGGTTCAACTGACACTCCCCAAGAATTCGCGCATGATCACGGGCAAGACCTGGCCCAAGCCCGACACCGGCGGCACGATGCGCAAGTTCCAGATCTATCGCTGGACGCCCGATGACGGGCAGAACCCGCGGGTCGATACCTATTTCGTCGATCTCGACGATTGCGGGCCGATGGTTCTGGATGCGCTGATCTATATCAAGAACAAGATCGACCCGACGCTGACCTTTCGCCGGTCCTGCCGCGAGGGGATTTGCGGCTCTTGCGCGATGAATATCGACGGGATCAACACGCTCGCGTGCATCTACGGCATGGACGAGATCAAGGGCGATGTGAAGATCTACCCGCTGCCGCATATGCCGGTGGTCAAGGATCTGATCCCGGACCTCACGCATTTCTATGCGCAGCATGAGAGCATCATGCCGTGGCTTGAGACCAAGACCAACCGGCCCGCGAAGGAGTGGAAGCAGTCGATCGAGGATCGTGGAAAGCTCGACGGGCTGTATGAGTGCGTGATGTGCGCGTGTTGTTCCACGTCCTGCCCGTCCTATTGGTGGAACGGCGATAAATACCTTGGACCGGCGGCGCTGTTGCACGCCTATCGCTGGATCATCGATTCTCGCGATGAGGCGACGGGCGAGCGGCTCGATGATCTGGAAGATCCGTTCAAGCTCTATCGATGCCACACGATCATGAACTGCACCAAGACCTGCCCCAAGGGGCTAAACCCGGCCAAGGCGATTGCAGAGATCAAGAAGATGATGGTCGAGCGGCACGTGTGAGGCTGGTGTAGTGTCGCAGCATGGCTGATATCTGGTCTGCGCTGCTCCTGACGCTGATGGCGGGGGCGGCGATGCCGATCGGGGCGGTGCTTGCCTTGTCGGCAACCTGCCGCAAGCTGCCGGACGAGGTGACGAATGGCATCATGGCCTTCGGTGGCGGGGCGCTCTTGGCCGCCATCGCGCTGGTGCTGGTCCCGCATGGCCAGGAGGATCTGTCTGCGCCGGTCGCGCTGCTGGCCTTTGCGGCGGGTGGTGTGACCTTCTTTGGCATTGATCGTCGGCTGGAGGCCGGGGACGGGCGCGGGGCGCAGCTTCTGGCGATGCTGCTGGATTATCTGCCCGAGGCGATGGCCATCGGGGCCTTGCTGTCGGCGCAGAAAGAGCGTGCCTTTCTTCTGGCCGGTCTGATCTTTCTGCAGAACCTGCCCGAAGGCTTTGCCGCGTTCCGCGAGATCGTCAGGGGCGGGGCGGTCAGGGGCGCGCGGATTGTGTTGCTGTTTGTCGGCCTTGCCCTTCTTGGCCCCGCCTGTGCCGCCATCGGGTTTACCTTTCTGGCAGAGATGCCGGATGTGCTGGGCTTCATCATGCTGTTTGCGGCTGGCGGTATCCTCTACCTGATCTTTCAGGACGTGGCACCCGAGTCGCATGAGGGGCAGGCGTGGTCCCCTGCGCTGGGCGCGGTGCTGGGGTTCAGTCTCGGGTTGTGGGGCGATTTGATGATCGGGTGAGTTGCAAATCCTGCATGGCCAGAATGCAGGTTTGTCGGTTTTTCGCCGCAGCGCAGAAGACTACCTGTGACCTGTCCGAAAAATGGAGAAAAGATTATGGCTTACCCAGCAGAGAATCCTGTGACCCCGATCCCTGCGCTGCCCGATTGGGTCGATGCCTATTACACCCCCGAGGCCCCGGCGAACAGGCCCGAGGCCCCGACCCTGAGCCTGCTGGAGCAGATGTACGCCTATTACGACGCGTGACATGAGGCTCACGCAGATGTGCCCCCTGCCGCATGCGGCGGGGGGTTTTCTTTTGTCCGGGCGTTTGGGAGGATCGTGCCCAGAAAAGGAGACACCGATATGCCGCTCTTGCCGAGCCTGCCCGACCCCGCGCATCTGCAGGACCTGTACGCGCGTTTTCCCGAGAATGTGCGCCCCTTGATGGAATATACCGACGGGCTGTTGCGCGGTGAGGGAGAGCTGAGCGTGGGCGAGCGGGAGTTGATTGCCACCTATATCTCGGCGCTCAATGCCTGCACGTTCTGCGCAGGCGCGCATCGCGCCTATGCGGAGGTGTTCGGGATCGACGGCGCGCTGATCGATGCGCTGATCGAGGATTTCGAAAGCGCGCCGGTTGATGAGCGGTTGCGCCCGGTGCTGGCCTATGTGGCCAAGCTCAACACCCTGCCGAGCAAGCTGGTGGAGCGCGATGCCAGGGCTGTCTATGACGCGGGCTGGTCGGAGGCCGCGCTTTATGAGGCGGTGCAGGTATGCGCGCTCTTCAACATGATGAACCGGATCATCGAGGGCACGGGGGTGAATTTCGATTATGCCGACGCGCCCGATGGGCATCCGGCGGCGGGATCTTCGCCAGAGGCGCAGGCGCGGAGCTATGGCGAGTTCGGTGACAGGATCGCGGCGATGGCCAAGGGCTGAGCCGCATGATCGTCGTCATCGGGCTGATTGTCGCCTTTATCCTTGTGCTGATCTTTTCCAACCGGGCGACGCGGGGGTGCCGGTGGCGCGAATACCGGGTGAGTGGCTGCGATCTGCGGCGACGCTGGCAGTGCGTGGCCTGTGGCGCGGAGGTCTTTACATCCGACGGGACCGCGCCGAAGGTCTGTCACGATCCCCGCCGCAAAAGGACGTGACAGAGATGAACCAAGCCCCCGCCGATGCCGACGCCCGTCGCGCCGTAGCCCCCGTGATCTGCTATCCCGTCGACACGCTGCCCAGGCCCGATCTGGCGCTCTATGCGGCGGCGCGCGAGGGGGCGGAGAAGGTGGCCGAGGTGGTCGTGCCGCCACGTGAGGCGGCGTGCTTTCGCGCCGGTGCAGGTGAGTTTTTTCGCATCTCCAGCATCGAGGGGCCGCAGGTGGGTGACCTCAACCTGTGGAACGCGGATGATCTGTCGGAGCGGTTCTATTCCGGCAAGACGCGGGCGCTGCATGGCACACATGTGACGCGGGGCGAACGGCTGTGGTCGTCGTTCCCGCATTTGCGCCCGATGGCGACGATTGTCGCGGATACGCTGGAATGGTACGGGATTGATGCATTTGGCGGCTCGGTACATGACGTGATCGGCACGCGCTGCGATCCCTATACCGGCAATCTGCTGTCGGGGGTGCAGTATCACCATTGTTGCCATTCCAACCTGACGCGCGCGGTGGCCGATGAGTTGGGTGTGACGCTGGCCGAAGCGGAAGGGCATGTGCATGATGTGCTCAACGTCTTCATGTGCACCGGGTTCACCCGCGACACGGGACAGTATTTCATGAAGGCGAGCCCGGTGCGGCCCGGGGATCATCTGGAGTTCTTTGCCGAGATCGACCTGCTGGGGGCGTTGAGTGCCTGCCCGGGCGGCGATTGCTCAGCCGAGCATACCAGCGATGCGGCCCCCTGCCATCCGCTGATGGTCGAGGTGTTCCGGCCTGTGGACGGGGCGTTGCGCGGCTGGCAGGGCCCGGCGCGCAACGGCTATGAGGGCGGGCACGGCAGATAGGCGCGGCAGCACGGGTCTGCCACGCCTTGAGGCTGGGAACAATCCATCCACAACATATTGCAGATATCCCCAACAATTTGCTTTACAGGGGGGCGGAATGCCCGCACCATATCTTGTATGGGTGGAGGGAATGGCCCCCGCCTGTAGAGCAGGCACCTAGCGTTGGGGGTGCATCGCCATCCCCCGCGCTACAGCAAATGAGGCGGCGCCATGGCACTTTCCGAAAGCTTCTTTCAAGAAGATCTCCATCCCATTGATATCGTTGAGCATATCGCCGAAGGTCATGACTGGGATTTCGACCGGATCGGCGACGATCAGATCGCCATGGCGGTCGAGGGCCAATGGCGCACCTATTCCCTGACACTCGCGTGGTCGCATCATGACGAGACCTTGCGACTGGTGTGCACCTTCGACATGGAGCCACCCGAGAACAAGCTGCCCGCGCTTTATGAAATCTTGAATGAAATCAACGATCAATGCTGGTCGGGTGCGTTTACCTGGTGGGGTGCGGAGAAGCTGATGGTCTATCGCTACGGCCTTGTGATGGCGGGCGCGCAGGCCCCCTCGCCCGAGCAGATCGACACCCTGCTGAGCGCGGCCGTGCTGAGTGCCGAGCGCTATTACCCGGCCTTTCAGCTGGCGATCTGGGGCGATCAGACCCCGCAACAGGCGATGCAAGTCGCCATTGCAGAGGCCTACGGGCGCGCGTAACACTGCCCCCCGCGACAGGATGTAATCAAACGCGGGGGATCACAATGACCATGGATCACGTGGCCGAGAAGGGCCTTGTTCTGCTGGGTTGCGGCAAGATGGGCAGCGCCATGTTGCAGGGCTGGCTGGCGGGCGGATTGCCGCCTGCCTCGGTCCGGGTAATCGACCCGAACCCGTCCGAGTGGCTGCGGGGCACGGGCGTTCATATCAACGCCGATCTGCCTGCAACGCCCGCCATCGTGCTGGTCGCGGTCAAGCCGCAGATGATGGGCGACGCCCTGCCGGTGTTGCGCGACCGGGGCAATGGCGACACGCTTTTCGTCTCGATCGCCGCTGGCACGCCGATTTCCGCGTTTGAAGCCGCGCTTGGGGGTAAGACCCCGATTGTGCGGGCGATGCCCAACACCCCCGCCGCCGTGGGCCGCGGCATCACCGCGATCATCGGCAATGCCCATGCGAGTGCCGCTCAACTCGATCTGGCCGACATACTGTTACAGGCCGTCGGGCAGGTCGTCCGGCTCGACGATGAGGGGCAGATGGATGCGGTCACGGGGCTCTCGGGCTCTGGTCCGGCCTATGTCTTTCACATGATCGAATGCATGGCCAAGGCGGGCGAGGCGCAGGGCCTGTCCCCCGATCTTGCGATGCAACTGGCCCAGGCGACGGTGGCGGGCGCGGGCGCGCTGGCCGAGGCGGCGGATGAAACACCGGCAGAGTTGCGGCGCAACGTCACCAGCCCCAACGGCACCACGCAGGCGGGGCTGGAGGTGCTGATGGATGAGGCGACCGGCCTGCCCCCGCTGATGGTGCGCACGGTCAAGGCCGCAACCGACCGCTCAAGGGAGTTGCGCAATGGCTGAGATCACGTTTGACGACTTTCTGAAGGTCGATATCCGGGTGGGGCGCGTTACCCGGGCCGAACCATACCCGGAGGCGCGCAAGCCCGCGATCAAGCTCTGGGTGGATTTCGGCCCCGAGCTTGGCGAGAAGAAATCGAGCGCGCAGATTACCGCGCATTACAGCCCCGAGGCGCTGATCGGGAGCCAAGTGCTGGCGGTGGTCAATTTCCCGCCCCGGCAGATCGGCAAGTTCCTGTCCGAAGTGCTGGTGCTGGGGCTGAGCGATAGCGAGGGCGAAATCGTTCTGATACGCCCTGACATGGACGTTCCTATCGGAGAGAGACTGCATTGAAACGGATTCTGATCACCCGGCCCATGCCCGCCCGTGTGCTCGACGCTGCGCGCGACCATTTCGAGGTGGAGATGCGCGACGACAACACCCCGCTGAAGCCCGGGCAGATGCGCGGGGCGCTGGCGCTTTATGACGGTATCCTGCCGACGCTTGGCGACATGTTCGGCGCGGATGTGTTCGCCGAGGCCGAGGGCAGCCGCTGCCGAATTCTGGCGAATTTCGGGGCCGGCTATAACCATATCGACGCCGCTGCCGCGCGGTCTGTGGGCATTGCCGTTACCAACACGCCCGGCACTGTGACCGATGCCACCGCCGATATCGCGATGACGCTGATCCTGATGAGCGCGCGCCGCGCAGGCGAGGGCGAGCGGCTGGTGCGCGCGGGAAAATGGCCGGGCTGGAACCCGACGCAGATGCTGGGGTTGCATGTCACCGGCAAGACCGTGGGCATCATCGGCATGGGCCGCATCGGGCAGGCAATCGCGCGGCGCTGTCATTTCGGGTTTGGCATGAAGGTAGTTTATTACAACCGCTCCGAGAAGGCGGTCGAGATCGAGGCGCGGCAATTGTCACGGATCGAGGATGTGGCCGCTGAGGCGGATTTCGTCGTCATCGCGCTGCCCGGTGGGGCCGAAACCCGGCATATCATCAATGCCGGGGTGCTGGCCGCGATGAAGCCAACCGGGCATCTGGTGAATATTGCGCGCGGCGACGTGGTGGACGAGGCAGCGCTGATCTCTGCCCTGCAAAAGGGTCGCATCGCGGGCGCGGGGCTCGATGTCTACGAGCGCGAGCCGGAGGTGCCGGACGCACTCAGGGCGATGGAGAATGTCGCGTTGCTGCCGCATCTGGGCACCGCCGCCCTGGAGGCGCGCGAGGCCATGGGGTTGATGGCGGTGGAGAACCTGCGTGCCTTTTTCGACGGAGAAACCCCGCCCAATCAGGTGAACTGAGCCACAGCGGGCGTTTTTGAGTATTTTTGCCAAGAAGAAACTCCGATTGCCCGATTTTGCGCCACGTCGTGCTTGACGGGGGCAGGAGGACGCGTTGATCTGGCCGGAACTTTGAGGAGAACGGATTATGGCGCAGCCCGCGATAACGGGATCGGGTGTGTTCACGCCCGCCGAGGTGATCAGTAACGAGGAACTGGTCGAGGCGTTCAACGCCTATGCCGAGCGGTTCAACACGGCCCATGCCGCGGCCATCGCGGCGGGCGAGGTTGAGGCCAAGGGCCTGTCCTCGCCGGAGTTCATTCTCAACGCCTCGGGGATCGAGCGGCGACATGTGATGGACAAGAGCGGCGTGCTCGATCCGGAGGTGATGCATCCGCTCTTGCGTCAGCGCCGCGATGACGAGCCGGGGATCATGGCGGAAATGGCACTCGATGCTTGCGGCAAGGCGTTGGCGCAGGCGGGGCGCGAGGGGGCGGAGATCGACCTGATCATCTGCGCCGCCTCGAACCACGAGCGACCCTATCCGGCGATTGCCATCGAGATACAGGAGTTGCTGGGCGCGGGCGGCTTTGCCTTTGACATGAATGTCGCCTGTTCCTCGGCCACCTTCGGGATTCAGGCGGCGGCGGATATGATCCGTGCGGGCAGTGCGCGGCGCGCCATCGTGGTCAACCCCGAGATTTGCTCGGGTCATCTGGAATGGCGCGACCGGGATTGTCATTTCATCTTTGGCGATGTCTGCACCGCTGTCCTCATCGAGCCGGCGGAGGAGGCACAGGGCGCGCATTTCCTGATCCATTCGACGCGCTGCGCTACGAAGTTTTCGAACAATATCCGCAACAATAATGGATTTCTGCGGCGCACCCGGCCCGATGGAGTGGCTGACCGGCGCGACATGCAGTTCATGCAGGAGGGGCGAAAGGTGTTCAAGGAGGTGCTGCCGATGGTCTCGGCGCATATTCTGGAACATCTGGAGGGTGAAGGCGTCACGGCGGACGACCTGCGCCGTCTCTGGCTGCATCAGGCGAACAAGACGATGAACGATTTCATCGGCCGCAAGGTGATGGGGCGCGTGCCCGAGGCAGGCGAGCAGCCGAATATCCTTCAGGACTATGCCAATACCTCGTCCGCCGGGTCGATCATCGCGTTTTCGCAGTATTCGGGCGATCTCGAACCCGGCGACAAGGGCCTGATCTGTTCGTTCGGTGCGGGCTATTCGGTGGGCTCGGTGCTGGTGGAACGGGCCGGGGCCGCGTGACGGTCTGACCCCGCAAGCCCGCGAAATAATTTGCAAATGACATTGCGGGGCAAAGTCACTAAGGGAAAATCAGGTTTTGGTGCCCCGGCGGTTCGGGGAGAATTGGGGGTCGGGTATGTCGACGATGCGAAGCTATCTGAAAAAGCACACCGAGGCGCTGGTCAAGGATGTGGGCATCGAGGCGGCGTGCAGGCTGACCGGAAAATCCAAGGCCACGCTGGGCCGATATTACTCGGATCACGAGGAACATGCGGACCGTTTCATGCCGGTGGATGCGGTGGCGGCACTGGAAGAGGCGGCGCGCTATCCGCATGTCACGGCGGCATTGGCCGAGTTGAAGGGCATCCAGCTAAGCCTGAACGGCACCCGGCGCAACGCCGATGAAAAGGCCAATGTGAACAGCGACGTGATCGCCCTGTCACAGCGGTTCGCGCTGCTGATGGCCGAATATCAGCAGAGCATCGAGGACGGCCGGATCACCGCGAACGAGGCCAAGCGCCTATTGCGCGAAACCACGCAGTTGCAGCAGGTGCTGATCGAGATGAAGTTGCATCTCGAGGACGAGGTCAGCTGAGCCCGCTCAGCCGAAGAGTGCCGCCGAGGCGTCGGTCAGCATCGCCACGACCGAGGCGCGGAACCCCGGCAGCACGAGGGCCGACAGAATCCCAAGATGCAGCACGATGATCGCGTTGAGCGAGGTGCGAAACGGCTCCTTGCGGGTTTTGTGGCGAAACATCGCCTGTCCGGTCTTGGCCCCGAACGAGCCGCCGACGAGGCACAGCGTCAGCATCGTGCTTTCGGGCACGCGCCAGCGTTTGTGAATCGCGCATTGCTTGTCCCACCAGAAGAGACCAAGCGTGACAAGATTGAGCCCGACGATGTAGGTGAGGGCGAGAGCAAGCGGAGACATGGCAGTATTTTCAGATGTTCGAGTGTGTCAGGTGCCGTGTGATGCGGCGGCTCAGAGGTTTTTGCGCGCCGAGAGCGCCGCGCTGATCGTGCCATCGTCGAGATAGTCCAACTCGCCGCCAATGGGAACACCCTGTGCGAGAGATGTGAGCGTAACTTTGCCTTCAAGTTGATCGGCGATGTAATGCGCGGTGGTCTGGCCGTCGACCGTGGCGTTGAGCGCGAGGATCACCTCGCTGATCTCTTCGGTCTCGACCCGGTCCACCAGTTGCGGGATGCGCAGCGTCTCGGGCCCGATCTGATCGAGCGCCGACAGCGTGCCGCCGAGTACGTGGTAGCGCCCCTTGAAAGATTGCCCGCGTTCCATCGCCCACAGATCGGCCACATCCTCGACCACGCAGATCTGGCCGTTGGCGCGTTTCTCGCTGGCGCAGATATCGCAGGTCTCGGTGGTGCCGACATTGCCGCAGGTGGCGCATTCGCGCGCGGTGGCGGCGACGCTCTGCATCAGGTCGGCCAGCGGCGTGAGCAGCAGAGCGCGTTTGCGGATCATGTGCAGCACGGCGCGCCGTGCCGACCGGGGGCCAAGCCCCGGCAGGCGCGCCATCATGTCGATCAGGGCGTCGATGTCGCGGGTGCTGCTCAAGCGTGATGTCCGTTTCGCGGGCCTTGGGCCGGTGGGATGAATATTTGGAGAACGATGAAACCGCTGCGTCAGAATGGCAGTTTCATGTCCTTGGGCAGGCCCATGCCCTCGGTCAGCTTGCTCATCTCTTCCTGCGCGCGGTCGCTGGCCTTGGCTTGCGCGTCCTTGATGGCGGCGAGGATCAGGTCCTCGACCACTTCCTTGTCGTCGGAATTGAAGATCGAGGGGTCTATATCGAGGCCCTTCAACTCGCCCTTGGCGGTGCAGGTCGCCTTGACGAGGCCCGCGCCGCTTTGTCCCTCGACCATGATGTTGTGCATTTCTTCCTGAAGGTCGGCCATTTTCGTTTGCATTTTCTGCGCGGCCTTCATCATTTTGGCCATGTCACCCATCTGGCCCAAACCCTTGAACATGATATGATCTCCTCTGGATCTTGGCCCGTTATGGCGGGCCGGGAAAGATTTCGCCGTCTTTAAGCATATTGGCATGACAAAGGCGACAGGCAAGCGGCAGGATCAGTCCTCCTCAAAGGGATCCCATTCATCCTCGACCTCGGGCAGGGCATCGGCGCTGGCATCGGTGGTGATGTCACGGGCAGTCTTGATTTCCTTGATCGCGGCCTTTGGGAAGGCCTCGAACACCGCGCGCACGAGGGGATGTGCCTGCGCCTCGGTTTTCAGCGCGTCGCTCTCGGCCTCGCGGGATTCGCGGATCGTGGGTGTGGTTGCGGAATTCACCAGCGTGACGGCCCAGCGGTTGCCGGTCCAGCGTTGCAGCGCGCCGCCAAGACGTTGTGCGAGGTCCTGCGGCGCGTCGGGTGTCGGCGTGAACTCGATCCGTCCGGGGCGGTAGGCGGCGAGGCGCAGGCAGCCTTCGACCTCGATCAGCAGTTTGGCATCACGATTGGCGCGGATCAGGTCGAGCACATGCTCGAAGGTGGGATAGCGCGCGAGCGCCTCTTCCGCGTCCTGCGCGAGGGCTGTGACCTGTCCTGTGCCCCGTGCGCTTGGCCCCGAGGGGCCGGAATGTGTGGGGCGGGGCAGGGGGCCACCCTGGGCCGAGGTGTTTTGGCCTTGTGCCTGCGGACGCCCGCCGCCTCCGCCACCCGGCGACGGCGGGCTGTCGTGCAAGCGGCGCACGAGGTCTTCGGGCGTGGGCAGGTCGGCGACATGGGTCAGGCGGATGATCGCCATTTCGGCGGCCATCATGGAATTAGGGGCATCGGCCACCTCGTCGAGTGCCTTGAGCAGCATCTGCCACATGCGGGTCAGGATGCGCATCGGCAGGGCCTCGGCCATCTCCTGCCCGCGGGCGCGCTCATCGGGGCCGATGGTGGGATCGTTGGCGGCGTCGGGGGTGATCTTGACCACGGAAATCCAGTGCGTGATTTCCGACAGATCCCGCAGCACGGCCAGCGGATCAGCCCCTTCGGCATATTGCGCGCCGAGTTCGCTGAGCGCGCCCGCCGCGTCGCCCTTCATGATCATGTCGAAGAGATCGAGCACCCGGCCCCGGTCGGCCAGCCCCAGCATGGCGCGGACCTGCTCGGCCCCGGTTTCGCCCGCGCCGTGGCTGATCGCCTGATCGAGCAATGACGTGGCATCGCGCGCCGAGCCTTCGGCGGCGCGGGTGATCAGGGCGAGCGCATCGTCGGTGATCTCTGCGCTTTCCCTGTCAGAGATGCGGCGCAAGAGGGCGATCATCACCTCGGGCTCGATCCGGCGCAGGTCGAAGCGCTGGCAGCGCGACAGGACGGTGACCGGCACCTTGCGGATCTCGGTGGTGGCGAAGATGAATTTCACATGCGCGGGCGGCTCTTCCAGTGTCTTCAGCAGCGCGTTGAACGCGCCGGTCGAGAGCATGTGCACCTCGTCGATGATATAGACCTTGTAGCGCGCCGAGGCGGCCCGGTAATGCACACTGTCGATGATCTCGCGGATATTGGCGACGCCGGTGTTGGAGGCCGCGTCCATCTCCATCACGTCGACATGGCGGCCCTCCATGATCGCGCGGCAATGCTCGCAGTCACCGCAGGGATCGGTCGTCGGGCCGCCATTGCCGTCGGTGCCAATGCAGTTCATCCCCTTGGCGATGATCCGCGCGGTGGTGGTTTTGCCGGTGCCGCGAATACCCGTCATGATGAAGGCCTGCGCGATGCGATCGGCCTGAAATGCGTTCTTGAGGGTGCGCACCATCGCATCCTGTCCGACCAGATCGGCAAAGGTCTCGGGCCGGTATTTGCGGGCCAGAACCTGATAGCCGGTCGTGGGGGTGTCGGACATGCGCGGGCCTTTCGGATTCGGAGGTCTGGGGCAAGGTAAAGCGGGGCAGGCGGGGCGTCCACCTTGCTTTTTGCGCAGGCCACGTCAAAGCTGTGTCCTGTATCGGTGGGAGGGGTGTGATGCGTAGCGGGGGAAAAGGCGTGCGGCGATGGCGGAGTTCGTGATCCACGCCCTGCATGTGGGGGGCGGCACGCTGGCGCTTGCGCCATTGCCGGGCACGAGCGGCAACCGGGCGGCCGATATGGCGCATCTGCGCGACTGGAAACCGGCGCTCGTTCTCTCGCTGACCACCGAGGCGGAGATGGTGGCGCAGGGTGCAGCAGACGTGGGGGCCGAGGTGCAGGACATGGGCACGCGCTGGATCGCCTTTCCGGTGCCGGACATGGGTGTACCGGATCGCGAGAGCGCCGCCGACTGGCGCGCGGCGAGTGCGGTGGCGCGGGCGGCGCTCAGGGGCGGTGGCCGGGTGCTGGTGCATTGCCGGGCCGGTTGCGGGCGCAGCGGCATGGCGGCGCTGCGCCTGATGGTGGAATGCGGCGAGGGGGCCGAGGCGGCGCTGCGGCGGCTGCGTGCGATGCGCCCCTGCGCGGTGGAGACCGAGGCGCAACTGGCCTGGGCGCTGCGGACGTGACGGGGCTCAGGATTCCACGCGCGCCATCGAGGGATCGAAGAACGGTTTGAGCGAGGCGGCGGCAGGCACGCGTTGCCCGGCGATGTCGATCTGCCAATTGTCGCTCGCCACCACCTCGGCGATGAGCGGTGCTGTGGTTTCGGCAAAGCCGATGCCCACGGCCCCCACGTCTGCGGCACCCTGCGCCACGTCCACCTGGGTGCAGCTGATCTGGTTGAACAGGGTGACGGCATCGCGGCCCTGCACGAGGAATTTGGCCATTGTCGGCATGTCCATCACGATCACGTCCTCGCGCGCGGCGTGATGCTCGGCGGCGTGTCAATCGAACCAGTTCTGCCGCCCCCAGCTATAGCGTTCGACATTGGCCTCTTCAGGGGGCGACGCGAACCAGTCGGGCAGGTCCCAGCTGTGGCTTTCGCTGAAACAGGTGCCTGCGGCGAAAGGCGGGGGTGTTGTGACTGCCATCGGCGAAACGGTCGACGTTGAACGCGGTGTGATCGACCGGGCCGTGCCCCCCGGCGATCCAGTGCGCCAGCGTCCTGCCGATGCCGGGGCCGTAGACGATGCCCTGCGAATTGAGCCCTGCCGCGATCCAGCAATTGCGCAGCCCGGGCGCCTCGCCGACCAGCGGGGCAAGCCCGGCGATCAGGTTGCGGCCTTGGGTATAAAGCTCGCGTTCCCGTTCGCTGCTGCAATGGGATGGGGCCGCGCGCGCCCGACTGGGGGAGACCTCAGCGCCCGGCCGAGATGTCGAGCACCGCGCCGCTGACGTAGGAGGCCGCATCCGACAGCAGCCATGTCACCGCCGAGGCCACCTCGTCGGCGCGACCGATACGGCCGAGTGGAACGTCACCCGTCTTCGCGGCGAGCCGGTCGACGAGCCCGGCGGTCGCGTGGATGTCGGTGTCGATAAGGCCCGGGGCCACGGCGTTCACGCGAATGCCATCCGCGCCAAGCTCCTTGGCAAGGCCTATCGTCATCGAATTGATCGCACCCTTGGAGGCGGCGTAATGGATCCATTCATTGCCACCGCCGAGGGCTGCCGCGCGACTTGACATCAGGACAATCGCGCCGCCCGCGCCGCCGTGGCGGGTGGACATCAGCCGCGCTGCCGCCTGCACGGTCAGGACGGTACCGGTCACGTTCACGTCGAGGACGCGGCGCAGGTCCGCCGGGGCGAGATCCTCCATCCGGCTGGAGGGGCCGGTGATGCCGGCATTGGCAAAGACACCGGTTGGCGCGCCAAAGGCGTCCTTGCAGGTCTCGAACAGGGCCGTGACCGCCACGTCGTCGGCGACATCGCCCTGCACGGCGATGGCCGTGCCGCCCGCGGCCTGCACGCGCCGGGTCAGGGCCTGCGCCGCGTCTGCATTCGACGCATAGGAAAACACCACCGGACGCCCGGCACCGGCAAGCGCCATGACGGTCGCCGCGCCGATGCCGCGACTGCCCCCGGTGACGATGACGGGGCCGGGCTCAGAATGCGACATTGTCCCCGCCTTTCAGGTCCAGCATCTCGCGCGCCTCATCGGGTGTCGCCACCTCGAGGCTGAGCCCTTGCAGGAGTTCACGCGCCTTGCGCACCTGATCGGCGTTGCTCTGCGCGAGCTTGCCGGGCGAAATCCAGAGCGAATCCTCTAGCCCGACGCGCACATTGCCGCCCTGTGCGGCGGCCTGTGCGGCGACCGGCATCTGATTGCGCCCGGCCCCAAGCACGGACCAGACATAGGCATCGCCAAAGAGGCGGTCCGCCGTGCGCTTCATATGCGCCACATCCTCGGGATGCGCGCCGATGCCGCCGAGCAGACCGAACACCGTCTGCACGAGGAACGGCGCCTTCACCAGACCGCGATCCACGAAATGCGCCAGGTTGTAAAGATGGCTGGTGTCGTAGCATTCGAATTCGAACCGGGTGCCATTGGCGTTGCCGGTGTTCAGAATGTGCTCGATATCGGCAAAGGTGTTCTTGAAGACCAGATCGCGGCTGTTTTCGAGATGCTGCCGCTCCCAGTCGTGCTTGAACTCGGTAAAGCGGTTCAGCATCGGGTAGAGTCCGAAATTCATCGACCCCATGTTGAGCGATGCCACCTCCGGCTTCAGCACCGCCGCCGGGCGCATGCGCTCCTCGACGCTCATATGCGGGCTGCCGCCGGTGGTGAGGTTCAAAACCGCCCCGGTGGCCTGTTTCAACTGCGGCAGAAAGGCCCGGAACGCATCCGGGTCCTGGGTCGGGCGGCCGGTTTCGGGGTCGCGGGCATGCAGGTGCAGGATTGTCGCGCCGGCCTCGGCAGCGGCCAGGCTGTCGGTGATGATCTCTTCGGGTGTGACCGGCAGATGCGGGGACATCGAGGGCGTGTGGATCGCCCCGGTCACGGCGCAGCTGATGATCACCTTGCGGGTCGGTTTGGGCATGTTGGTTCTCCGGTTAGTCAGGAATTGGGGGCGTTGTCTCTGAGGTGCTTCATCATCCGCACCAGCCGGCTGTCGCGCTCGGCTTGTGCCTCGGATATCTGCTCAAGCGGCAATCTATCGCGCCGCGCGGCGTCAATCCGGTCGAGCGTCTCGCCGGTCCAGTCGGGATGCTCGCGCTGCGTGGCGGCGATCTTTGCATACATTGGGCCGTATCGGGTGACATAGTCGCGCACGCCGCCCGGGGCGTTGAGGTCGATGGTCTCGAACGGACCGAGCAGAGCCCAACGCGGGGCGAGCCCGTCGCGCAGGCCGGTATCGATATCCTCGGGCGAGGCGATGCCGTTCGCGACAAGGCGGAACGCCTCTTGCAACAGCGCGCCTTGCAGGCGGTTCATGATGAAGCCGTCGATCTCGCGGGCCATGCGGATGGGCTTCTGGCCGATCCGCCCCATCAGCGCGGTGCAGCGGTCCATCGCGTCGGCGCTGGTCCACGGGGCGGGCACGATCTCGACCGCCGGGATCAGGCTGGGCGGGTTGATCGGATGGGCGACAAGGCAGCGCTCGCGCCCGGCGATATGTTCGGTAAAGGCCGAGGGCAGTAGCGCGGATGTCGAGCTGGCAAGGATCGCGTCGCGCGGGGCGCGGGCATCCAGATCGGCAAACACCGCCTTCTTGATTTCCAGCTTTTCGGGCACGTTTTCCTGGACGTGAACGGCCCCGGCGAGCGCTGCGTCAAGATCGCCTGCGATCTCGACGCGCCCGATGATGTCGGCTGCCGTTTGACCGTCAAGCATGCCTGCGGCCTCCAGCTCATCCGCCAGCGCCGCGAGGGTTGCGCTGGCCCGATGCGCCGCGTCGGCGTTCTCGTCGTAGAGCGCGACAGAACAGCCGCCGCGCGCAAAGGCCACCGCCCAGCCGCATCCGATCAGGCCGCTGCCGATGATTGCCGCCTTGGGGATGTCGGCCATCACAGCGTCTCTACCCCGGCGCAGACGCTGAGCGCCTGCCCGGTGATGTTGGCCCCGCCCGGCGTGTTCAGAAACAGGCACATCGACGCGATGTCATGCGGGCTGACCATGCGGCGCAGCGCGACTTTCTCGAGGTTGCGTTCGCGCATTTCCGCATAGCTGAGGCCGAGCCGTTTGGCGCGGGCGTTGATGACCCGGTCGATCCGGGGGCCTTCGACGATGCCGGGCAGGATCGCATTGGCGCGCACGCCCTGCGGCCCGAGTTCCGAGGCGAGGCTTTTCGCGAGGCCGATGACCCCCCATTTGGAGGCGGCATACGGCGTGCGGTAGGCAAAGGGCAGGCGCCCGGCGACCGAGGCGATGGCGATGAAACTGCCGCGGCTCGCGATCAGATCCTGCGCCGCGAAGCGTGCCGCCAGATAGGCACCGCGTAGATTGATGTCGAGGGTGCGGTCCCAATCCTCGGCGCTGATATCCCCGACCGTCGAGGTCGGCCCCTCGATGCCGGCATTCGCCACCACGACATCGAGCCCGCCCAGACGCTCGCGGGCCTCGGCCACAAGGTCGCGCGTGGCGGCTTCGTCAGAGGCGTCGGCGACCGTTCCGCTGATGGTGCCTGAACAGGCGGCGGCCACGGCCTCGGCGTCGACGTCCGAGACATGGACCCTGGCCCCGGCCGCCGCGAAATCGTCAGCGATGGCCTTGCCGATTCCGGCGGCCCCGGCGGTGATCAGGACGCGCAGGCCCGGTGGTGGGGTGAGGGTGGACGGTGATGTCATGGATGTTTTGCCTCTTTCTTTGGTGATTTGTCTGTCTCGACATTCAGGAAGGCGCGAATGTCCTTCGCGGCGGTGGTGATGTCATCGACGATGGCGCGGCGCACGGTCGCCCCGTCGCGGGCGTCCAGCGCGGCCATGATCTGATCGTGAAACCCCTGAGAGGTGGCCATGTGCGCGCGATCCGGCACGCTGGCGCGAATCGAAGGGCCGACCATGAGCCAGAGCCGCTCGATCATCCCGAGCAGAAGCGGCCAGCCGCACACCTTGTAGATCGCGGCGTGAAAGGTCGCATTGGCCTTGAGATACCAGTCGGCGTCGCCGCTGTCGGCGGCGGCGGTCAATTCTTCGTTGAGCTTTCGAATCTCGAAGATGTCCTTGGCTGTCATCTCGGCGGTGGCGCGTTCCGCGGCCATGCCCTCGATCTCGATGCGGATCGCGCAGATCTCGTCTAAGTCCTGCGGTCGCAGCACCCGCAGCCGAAGCGTGCGGCTTGACGTATTCTCGAGCGCGCCCTCGGTGGTGAGCCGGGTCAGCGCCTCGCGCACCGGCATCGCGCTGACCTTCAGATCCTCGGCTAGCCCGCGGCTGGAGAGCACCTGACCCGGGCGAAAGACACCCGACATGATCGCATCCCTCAGATTGTCGAAAATCTGCTGTTGCAGGCTGTCTCGTCTCAGGCTGCCAGCCTGAAGCGTGGCGCGGGGTTCGGAAACGTCTTGCATATCGGATTACTGTTGCTATCGTTGATCTGAGATCGCAGATTGCAGCGCAAGACGAAAGAAGTCAAGCAAGCCCCTGCATCGGCGATCGTATTTCGCCCGAATCGACCGGGCTGCATGAAGGGAGGACCAACATGAAATTGAAGGCAACATTACTGGCTGCGGTGGCGGCGGTTGCCAGTGTTCCGGCGCAGGCCGAGACGCTGGACGTGGCGAGCACATTTCCAAAGAATCTAGCATTTCTCGGGGAAGGGGCCGAGGTTCTGGCCAAGAACATCGAGACCGCGACTGGCGGCGACGTCAAACTGCGCGTGCATGGCGCGGGCGATCTGGTTCCGGCGCTCGAGGTGCTCAACCAGGTGAGTTCCGGTGCGATTCCCGCAGGATGGGACTATATCGGTTACTGGGGTGGCACGATCCCCGTCGCCTCGCTGGCCGGCTCGATGCCGTTCGGACCGGGGCCGGACCTCTTTGTCGGCTGGATGTGGGAAGGGGGCGGCATGGAAATCGTCCAGAAAGCTTATGACCCGCTCAACGTCAAACTGCTGCCCTGCCACGTGACGGCCCCTGAGCCGGGTGGCTGGTTCAACAAGGAAATCAACAGCGTCGAGGACCTCAAGGGCCTGCGCATGCGGATTTCCGGCATGGGCGGTCAGGTGCTCAACAAGCTTGGTGTCTCGACCCAGCTCATTCCCGGCGGCGAGCTTTACGTGGCGCTGGAGCGTGGCCGTATCGACGCGACCGAATTCTCGCTCCCGGTGGTCGACAAGGCGCTCGGCTTTGCCGAGATCGCCAAGTATTACTACTTTCCGGGCTGGCACCAGCCGGCAAGCTGGAACTCGCTCATCATGAACATGGATGTCTGGAACGGCTTTGACGAACAGACCCGTGATCAGATCATGGTGGCGTGCCGGGCAACGGTGAATTGGTCGCTGGCGGCCGCACCCCAACCGCAGGGTGCAATCATCGACGAGTTCCGGGCTCAAGGCGTCGAGACCAAGCGCTTTCCCGACGACGTGCTTGCGGCGCTGCGCGAGGCCGCGACTGAAGTGCTCGCTGAGCAGGCAGCCGAGGACGAGATCTTTGCCGAGGCATATGAGTCGATCCAGGCCTATCTCGCGGATGCCGAGACCTGGACGTCGCTGCAGGCCATCCCCGAGCCGTCGGAGTAATGGGTAAATGACCCGTCGTTCCACATTGGAGCGGGCCGGCCATGCGCTTGTGCAAGCAAGCGCATGGCCTGGCCGTGTCGCGGCCTGGCTGGTCCTTCCGATGATCGCGCTGGTATTGGTGGCGGTTGTCGGGTCGCTCATGAAATGGGGCCAACTCGCAAGCTGGGAGGCCGATCTGCCGCTCTTCGGATCGGAACTGACCCTGACCGGACTGGCCGAATTGCAATGGCACCTGCAGGCGATCATCGTCATGCTGGGCGTGTCCTATGCCTTGGCACGTGATGCGCATGTCAAGGTCGACATGCTTTCTGTCCGGTTCACGCCGCGCGGCAAGGCGCTGGTCGACTTGCTGGGTGATCTGGTCTTTCTCCTGCCGTTCTGCGCCATCATCGGCTGGCTGAGCCTCGGCTTTGTCGAATTCTCCTACAGTACCGGGGAGCGATCCGATTACGGCGGCCTGACCGACAGGTATCTCGTGAAATCCATTCTTCCGATCGGCTTTGTCGTGCTTGCCCTGTGCGGGGTCGGGCGGGTTCTGCTGCATCTGGGTGTGCTCTTTGGCGGCGGAGACCGACCTCATGATTGAATATATCTTGCCGCTGTCGATGGTGCTCGCTCTCATCCTCGGGATTTTTTCGGGTTACCCTGTGGCGCTGGTGCTGGCGGGTGTCGGCATTCTCTTTACCTTCATCGGCGATGTGCCGCTGGTCTTTCTGAACACGATCTCGTCGAAGATATTTACCGGCACCCTGACGAACTGGCTGATGATGGCGGTGCCGCTCTTCGTCTTCATGGGGCTGATGCTCGAGAAATCGAATATCGCCAGGAACCTGCTTTTGTCGCTCGAACGGCTCTTTGCGCAGCGGCCGGGCGGGTTGGCGCTGTCGGTTACGATCGTCGGCGTCGTCATGGCCGCGAGCACGGGTATCATCGGGGCCTCTGTGGTCATGCTGGGCCTGATGGCCTTGCCGGTCATGCTGAAGCAGAATTATTCCATGCGTCTCGCGGCCGGCACGATTTGCTCGGCGGGAACGCTGGGTATTCTGATCCCGCCATCGATCATGCTGGTTCTGGTCGGTGATATCCTGCAAATCTCGATTGGCGATCTGTTCATGGGTGCGGTCGTCCCCGGCCTCATCCTGGGCACGCTCTACGCAATCTATATCCTCGTCGTCACGCATCTCGATCCGTCGCTGGCCCCGCCGAGCGCGGCGCAGGAAAAAGTCTCGACGCTCGAGGCGCTGGCGGTGCTGATCAAGCACCTGATCGCACCGATCATCCTCATTCTCGGGGTGTTGGGATCAATCGTGGCGGGTATTGCCACGCCGACCGAGGCCGCCGCGATAGGCGCGCTCGGTGCCACGTTGCTCGCCGCCGTCATGCGGCAATTGACGTTTCGAAACCTCATCGATTGCGTTCAGGAAACCGCGCTGACGACAGCGATGATCCTGATGGTCGCAATCGGGGCCACGGTCTTCAGCGCGATCTTCAAGCGGGTCGGCGGCGATTACATGATCGAGGACGCGGTGATGGCCATCGCTTCGGGTCCGTATCAGACGCTGTTCCTCATCATGGCGCTGATCTTCGTTCTGGGCTTCTTTCTCGAATGGATCGAGATCAGCTATGTGGTGCTGCCGCTTTTCGCTCCGATCATCGCGGGGCTGGATTTTGGGCTCGGTCATTCCGGGATCACCCTGACCTGGTTCGCCGTGCTGGTGGCGGTCAACCTGCAAACCTCGTTCCTGACGCCACCCTTCGGCTATGCGTTGTTTTATCTGCGTGGGATCGCGCCGCCGGAACTGGGCATCCGAGACATTTATGCTGGGATCGTGCCTTTCGTGCTGATCCAGCTCGTGGGATTGGGCCTGTGCATCCTGTTCCCGTCCCTGGTGCTGTGGTTGCCGGACGCGCTGGCAAATTGAGGAGACGAGGATGAGCGATCTTTTTGATCTGACCGGCAAGCGTGTCGTGATCACCGGCGGCACCAGCGGGATCGGGCTGGCCACCGCGCGCGCCTTTCTCGAGGCGGGGGCGCAGGTTCTGATATCCGGGCGCTCGGTCGAACGTGGCCAGCAGGCGCTGACGACGCTGGAGGGCAGGGGCCCGGCCTGGTTCGCCGCTGGCGATGCTGCGGACGAGAGCGACGCAGTCGCAGTGGCGCGGGCCGCAGAGGAGCGCATGGGCGGGACCGATGCGATCGTCTGCGCGGCCGGAATGAACCGGCGCGGCGCGCCGCAGGATCTGAGCCTGGAGGATTGGGATGCGGTGGTGGACGCGAGCCTCCGGGGCACGTTCGTCACGGCGCGGGCGTTCTACCCCGGCCTTTGCAAGGCGGGGCAGGGGCGCATCGTCACCGTGGGCTCGATGCTGTCGGTTCTGGCCAATGAGGCCACGGCCCCCTATGCGGCGGCCAAGGGCGGGGTGGTGCAGCTTACCCGCAGCCTGGCCGTGGCCTGGGCGAAAGACGGCATCCGCGCCAATTGCATCCTTCCCGGCTGGGTGGACACGCCGCTGACGCGGCAGGCCCGCAAGGACATGCCCGACCTCGACCGCCGGGTGTGCGAGCGCACCCCCGTGGGCCGCTGGGCAACCCCGGACGAGATCGCCGGAGCGATCCTGTTCCTCGCGACCCCGGCTGCGGGGTTCATGACCGGCACAGCCATCCCGGTCGATGGCGGCTATCTGATGCGGGCCTAGCCTGCGGACCAGCGAAAAAGGCGGAAAATGACATGACGGAACGCAGTTCGAGACTGACTGGATTTGCAACCCTGAGCCGGTCGGAGCGGCTGGACGCGCTGAAGGACTGGTTGCCGGAGGGCACGGACGCTTCGGGTATTCTGGGCAATACCGGGGTGTTGTCGGGGGATCTGGTGGACCGGATGGTCGAGAACGCCATCGGCGTCATGCCGGTCCCTCTGGGCATCGCGACGAATATGGTTGTGGATGGCGAGGATGTGCTGATCCCGATGGCAACCGAGGAAAGCTCGGTCATCGCCGCCGTCTGCAACGCGGCCAAGCGGTGCCGCGCCACGGGCGGGTTTCGCACCTCCTACGCGGGTTCACTGACCATCGCGCAGGTGCAGATCCTCGACGTCGCGGATCCGCATCGGGCGCGTCTCGAAATCCTGCGCCGGTTCGAGGAGATGCGCGACCTGTGCAATCAGGTCGATCCGATGCTGGTCGAGCTTGGCGGCGGATTGCGCGATGTCGAGGTGCGGCTGCTGGACGGGCGGCACGGGCGCATGGTCGTGGTTCACCTGATCGTCGACACTCGCGATGCCATGGGGGCCAATGCGGTGAACACGATGGCCGAACGGATCGCCCCGGTGCTGGCCGACTGGACCGGCGGACGGTCCCTGCTGCGCATCCTGTCCAACCTGGCCGACCGACGTCTGACCCGCGCCGAGGCGGTTTGGCCCGCCGACGAAATCGGCGGGGCGGCGGTCGTCGACACGATGCTGGAGGCCGCCGAGTTCGCCGTGATCGACCCCTACCGCGCCGCGACCCATAACAAGGGGATCATGAACGGTGTCTCGGCGGTTGTGCTCGCGACCGGCAACGATACCCGCGCGATTGAGGCCGGTGCCCATGCCTATGCGGCCCAATCCGGCCAGTATGGCCCGCTGACCCGCTGGGAGAAAACCGCCGACGGGGGGCTGGCGGGGTCCATCGAGCTGCCGCTGTCGCTCGGCATTGTCGGCGGGGCCACGCGCATTCATCCGGTGGCACAGCTTGCGCTCGGGATCATGCGGGCCGAGAGCGCCGGGAGATTGTCCCGGCTTGTTGCCGCCGTCGGTCTGGCGCAGAATTTCGGTGCGGTCCGGGCGCTGGCGACCGATGGCATCCAGAAAGGGCACATGGCGCTGCACGCGCAGAATATCGCCATCGCCGCCGGGGCCGAAGGCGATGAGATCAGCCGCATCGCGGACGCGATGAAGGCGCGCGGCGAGATCAACGCATCCATGGCGGCGCGCCTGCTGGCGGAGCTTCGGACATGAGCGGCGTTCGATAGGCCCGCAGACATGACGCGGCGGGCACGCCCTCAGTTCAACGTGCTCAAAAGCTGCGTCGCGCCGTTTGCAAGTTGCGCCGGATGGCCCGACTCGTCGATCAGCACGAAGGCCGATTGGCCCTGGTCGAACAATGCGATCGTCCGCCCGTCGTATTCGAAGGCGGTCAGCGGGTCTTCGACATCTCCTGCGCTGCGCGCCACGACCAAAAGCAGGAGCCGCCCGAGATCTGGCGCGTCCACGGCGATGGCGATGCCGGGACGCGTCGGGGTCGCAACGACCTGCACGTCGCGGACCGTCCAGCTTGCCGGCAAGGGTGGCAGGTCGATACCGAGCGCCGCGTTGATCTCTTGCGGGTTCAGCTCCGCGCTCTCGGGTTGCGACACCATCCAGTGCCGAAGCTCCAGCGCCGCCTGCGCGTCAAGCGCGGCCTCCACCAACGGGGGCGCGCCCGTCGGCCCGCTTGCTTGCCACGCCATGTTACCGGCCCAGCCGGCCGCGAAGAGGACGAAGGCCGCCGCGAAGGGGGCGGCGCGGCGCAGGTATCGTTGTCCGCGCAGGCGACCCTGAAGCCGGTGCGCCTCGGTCAGCAGCCGGGGCGGCGCGGGATCGCCGTCCACCAAAAGCGCCATGCGCAGCGCGGCGGCGTTGCTTGCATCCGCGAGCAGATCTGCCATCCGGTCGGGTCGTTCCGAGAGATAGTCTGCAACGGCGATGGTGCGATCAGGGTCCAACTGTCCCCGCAGGAACGCCGGAAGATCGGCCTCGAGGTCCGGGTCTGTCTCAATCCTGTCGCTCATCGCGTCCTCCCACGATCCTGAAGGGGTTGGCGGCCCCGGCCTGGCCATCCTCGAATGCGCGCAGCGCGGCGCGCGCCCGCCCGACCCGGGACATGACCGTGCCGGGCGGCACGCCCAGCACCTCCGCTGTCTCGGCCACGGTGAGCCCTTCGACCGCGATGAGGTGCAAGGCCTCGCGTTGATCGGCACTCAGGGCAAGGAACGCGGCGCGCAGCTGCGCCAGCCGCGCCGCCATTTCCCCCGAGGGAGCGGAGAAGGCTGGTTGTGTTTCGGCCCAGGCAGTTTCCCGCGCCTCGGCCGCCTGCATGCTGCGGCGGTTGTCGATAAAGAGATTGTGCAGGACAGCCATCAGCCAGACCCGCACATCCGCGCCGTCGCGGAACGTGGCACGCCGCTCTTGCGCCCGAACGAACGTCGCCTGGACAAGATCATCCGCCGCCTCGGCATCCCGGGTGAGCACACGGGCGTAGCGGCGCAAGGCCTCCAGCTGTCCGACGATATCGAGGTCGTTTCCGGCCATGGGTGTCAGATCTCCGGTTGCGCGCGGATCACGCGGATTTCTCCTTGGGGTCTTTGTCGCTTGCACGATAGTTCGAGCCGCTCTGCCCGATATAGCGGGCGTTCTCTTGCCGTATCCGTGCCGCCGCATCATCGTAGAGGAAAGGCAGGAAGGCAAAGCGCCTGCCTTGCGTCACCTTGCTGACCTTGTGCAGAAGCGAGCAGGAAAATACCACCGCCCCGCCCGGCGGCGCCTTGAAGCTGCGCGGACCGTATTCGGGAAAGCTGACCTCGCCGCCCTCGAAGTCGTCGTTGAGATTGACCGAGACCGCGAAGCGGCGATGCGCCGTGCCCCGAGTTGTGTTGTCGCGATGCGCGGCGAAATGCCCGCCATCCTCGGCCGCGTAGCAGGACACGATGTAGCGCTCCATCCGGGTAGCCTTGAACTGATGGGCTTTCGCGATCTCGGGAACGACGCGGCGGAGGAACCGCGCTTGCAACGCCGATATGAGGTCACGATCCTCGATGTTGTAATCCTTGCGACGCTTGAATCCCGGATCGTTTATACCCACGGTCCGCCCATCGACCTCGCGCATGAAGCCGCTTTCACGCCCGCCTTGCGCCTCGTAGAGACCGATCAGATGGCGGCAAAGGTCAGGCTCGATCACCCGAGGCAGGAACAGCACCGGGGCCATGATCTCGGTGCCCGTGTGACGTTCCGGCGGCGGCAGCGCGCCGAGCAGGGTCATGACCTCGGTGATGTCGCCTTGATCCGGCCGGAACGGGATCGCGGCCAGCACGCGCATGCCGGGATCGATGACGACCCATTGCCGCGCGAGCGCCACCTGAGCGGCTGCGGAATCGGCATCTCTGGCGGCGACCCCGTAAAGGCGAGAGGCACTAAGGTCAAAGTCCCAGAAATGACGGTAACCGGGGATGCGGTTTGCAACCCGACCGCTCGTCTCGTCCTCGGGGTCGATGCTGACGCCGAAGAAGCAGGCACGGTCGTCATCGAAGATGTCCGGTCTGCTATAGGCTGCCTTGAGGGCCGCCTCTGCATGGGCCTCGCCTGCACTGCCGAAAAAGCACAGAACAAGATATCGCCCCGCCGCACTGCTGAAGGCGTAACGCGGATTGGACACGCTGCGCTGGATGAAGCCGGGTGCCGGATCACCCGGCGTGAGCAGCGTTGTCGTGTCGATCTGAAACTGCGACGTCATTCTTCTGGTCCCTCGCATTTCACCCGTTTACGGAGACAGTGCGCGTTTGCATCCCGGCGGCGCGTGAAAATCGTGCCGGGCGCGCCCCGCACGATTCGTACAGGGCCCCGGATTTGCGATAACCTGTCCTGCCGGTCGCAACCGAGACCATGACCGCATGCACGGGTTTTCAAGAAAATGTCGCCTTTCCCGGCACGTCGCCGCCCGGGGGCACATGGGCGCAGGACTTGCCCGAAAAACTGGTGATGGGCACGGAAGGCACCTATCCGTCCTCCACGTACGTGGACTCCGACGGCAATGTGCAGGGTTTCCGAGATGCGCCGCCCGGAATTCACCGGTCCCGAGTGGTTCGGCTATAGGGCCGGTGTCGCGGTCTGCAAGGACGACAAGGCGATTGCCGACGCGTTTTCGGAGGCGATCGCGGCGCTGCGCGAGAACGGCACCTATCGGGAGATCTCCGACAAGTGGTTCGGCCTGAATGTCTACGGCGGTTGACACCTCTCTGACCCGGCTGTCCGTCATCGCTTTGACCGCCGGGTCTTATCCTGCATGACACCGAACACCATTCGGAGAAACACCAATGCCTGAGCTTCAGGGTTGCGGCAGCCTGCTGATTGACTGGCTGATGATGACGCTCGGCGTTGCGATCGCGTCGATGATCGGTGCGCTGATACTGGGGCTTGTCGCCGCTGCGGCAAAGCTCTTGGGACCCGAGGCGGGACGGGTTCTGATCGAAGCCTATACGACGGCCGTGCGCGGGGTGCTCGAACTCGTTCTGCTGCTGATCTACTACGGCTTGCCCACCTTGGTGCAGGACACGCTTGGCGGCTGTCAGGCCATTCTCATCGACCATGAGCGAGGCATTCTGAGCGGCGGTTCCGATCCGCGCAAGGACGGTCATGCGGCAGGGTTCTGAGCCGGTCCCGGCGCCGCAGAGGCGTGCAGCCAGCCGTCTTACCGGGAACCGTACCTTCAAAACCGCCGACGCCCACCGTGTTCTCAGGGAGAACGGCTTTCAGTGCAGGCATGGAGGAAAGGGTGAGAGGTTGGACAACGACCCAAGCGTGGCTCGTTACGGCTGCTTCCTTCCGGATCTGACCGGGTTGGCGAGGTGCCTGCCCGCGCCAACCTCTCAATGCCTCAGATAGGCCCCCTTGAAGGGATTCGCAAGGGAAGGCTGCGACGCCATTCGCGCCAGCGACAGGTGCAAGCGGAGAAAGCCGCGCTCGGTGAGGCCGGCATCGACCGCGCCGAGTGCCGCGATCTCCTGCGGGTGGGCGCGCAGACCCGGCCCGGTCTCGATCTCCACTGTGGCGCGGGGCAGGGGGGCAAAGCGCCAGGTGTCGCGCGCCATGGGGATGAGCGTGCCGCGCCGCGCCAGGTGATCGACGATCAGGTCGCGGATCGGGCGGCTGCTGTGGTGCACTCGCCCGCCCGCGGCGAGCGCGGCGAAGGGCCCGCCGCCCCAGGCGCGATAGCTGTTGGTGGCGATGGCGAAGCGGTCGTCGTCCTGCACCGGCTGTCCGGCATGCTCCAGGTCGCGAATTCGCCGGGCCATGGGGGCGACCAGCTTGCCCTCGAGATCGTAGCGTGCGGGCTCTGACAGGTCGATGCTGTAGCCAAGCCCGTCGATCACGTCGAAATCATGCCCCGGCACGCGCGGATCGAGCAGCGGCTGCGGCGCGGTGCCCGGCGTGATCCGGTTGAAGCAGATCGCCGCGCGTTCCAGCCAGTCGCGCAGCTCCGCGCCGGTCACGATCAGACCGCAAAGCGTGTTGGGATAGCCGTAGAGATCGGCGATGTTGCGCAGCCGCAATGGCCCGGCGGGAATGTCGGTATAGTGATCGGCCCCGCCGCGCCCGCCGGTCTTGAACGGGGCCGAGGCCGAGAGCACCGGCAGATCGGCATGCGGGGTGTCGCGCAGCGCCTCGGCCAGGACCGTGCGTTGCGCGTCATTGACGAGTTGCGTGGCCGGATCGTTGCGCAGCAGCGCGAGATAGCTGTGCAGCGGCGCGGTTGTCGCGCCGATCACACGATCCGTCAGGCGGATCGTATGGGCATGCGCCCGGGCAAGCGCCCGGGTGATGTCCCGGCGGGGCGGGGCGTCGGCGGCCGGGATCAGCGCCGCACGATGCCGTGCGATGTGCCATGCGCCATCCCGCCGCGCGAGTTCGAGATCGAGCTGCCCCAGATGCGAGCCGCCGAAGCCCGCGTTGAGGCAAGGCGTGCCATGCAGCGTGGCCTGCGCGAGATCGGCCCCCGGCGTGCCCGTGTGATCCGGTCCGGGAAAGCGCCGGTGGCAATGCCCGGCCAGCACCGCGTCGATCCCGGGCAGCCGCGCCAGCGCACGGGCCGCGTTTTCCATCATCGGAGCCTCGGGGCCCTGCTCGATTCCGCTATGGGCCAGGGCGATCACCAGGTCGGCCCCTTGCGCGCGCATCACCGGAATCCAGGCGCGCGCTGTTTCGACCATGTCGCGCGCCCGCAGGCGGCCCGACAGATAGGCGTGATCCCAGGTGGTGATCTGCGGCGGGGTCAGCCCGATCAGCCCGATACGCAGCGCGTGGCACGTGCCGTCGTTCTCGCGCAACTCTCGGTCGAGCAGGAGGTAGGGGGGCATCAGCGTTTCGTCATCGGTGGGGTCATCGCCCAACCGCGTCACCGCATTGGCGCAGGTCAGCGGAAACCGCGCCGCGCGCAGCGTCTCGCGGAGCCAGTCGAGACCGAAATTGAACTCGTGATTGCCGAGTGTGGCAGCATCATAGCCCATCAGGTTCATGGTCCGCAGAACCGGATGCGGCCCGAGCCAGCCCTGACCGGGCTGGGCCGTCATGTCGCTGAGTGCGGTGCCTTGCAGGAAATCGCCGTTATCGAGAAGAAGGCAGTTTTCCTCGCCGATTGCGGCCCGCGCGCGCTCAACCAACGTGGCGATGCGGGCGAGCCCGTGCGGCCGGTTGTCCGCGTGGGTGAAATAGTCGAAGGGCAGGATATGGCCATGCACATCGGTGGTCGCCAGGATGCGCAGCGTCACACCCGGCGGCGGGTCGTCAGGCTCGGTCGGGGGGGATGGCGTCCTGGTCAAAGTGAAGCGGCTACATTGTTAATGGATCGCGGGGCGGATCGAAATGTGCATAGCCCAAGTCTTGATGATAGCCCCCATGGGCACAGTTTAAGCGGTTAAAGATAGAAAATTCAATATACCTAGGGTTGAACTTATCGTGTTCTGTTGCGCAAGGGGCAAGGCGCGAGTCAAGAGATCGGCTTGTCTTCTCTGGCCCAGCCGTGAAAGTAAGGCGCGACAAAGGGGCAGGAGAGCGGGATGCGACGGGCAGAACGGGTGACATTCGGGGGATCGGGGCTGGACCGCGCAGACGAGTTGCGCAGCGATGCGGAGGCGATTGCCGCAGCGGTGGCCGAGGGGCGCGCGCGCTCGGTCGTGCTCTGGCGCGGCAAGCCGCTGTTGGCCGCAGGCGGGCTGGACCGCTTGATCTATTTGGCAGCCGATCATCCGGTGCTGGCGCGCTATCATGTTCCCCCGATCCTTTTGGGCCGTGACGAGAGCGGTGAATTGTTGCTTGCGCATGACATTTCCGCCTGGGTGCCGCCGGGTCTGGCCCCAGATCAGCTCGATACGTTTCTCGACGCGACCGAGCAGGTTCATCCCGACCTGCCCGAGGGCAGCGCCTTTGCCGAACTGCGCCGCGTGATGTCGCATCTGAGCCCGCGCGAGGCGGAACTCGCGGCCACCGCCAAGGCGGTGTTCGGCTGGCATGTCACGCATCGGTTCTGCGCGCGCTGTGGCAACGAAAGCCGGATGATCCGCGCCGGATGGCAGCGCGCCTGCGACCATTGCGGCGGGCAGCATTTTCCGCGCACCGATCCGGTGGTCATCATGTTGATTACTCGCGGTAACTCGGTTCTGATGGGCCGTTCGCCGGGATGGCCCGAGGGCATGTATTCGCTGTTGGCGGGCTTTATCGAGCCGGGCGAGACGATCGAGGCCGCCGTGCGCCGCGAGGTCTGGGAAGAGGCGGGCGTGCGCGTGGGGCATGTGGGCTATCTGGCGAGCCAGCCCTGGCCCTTTCCTGCGTCCTTGATGTTTGGCTGTCACGGAGAGGCGCTGAGCCACGAGATCACCATCGACCCGCAGGAGATCGAGGACGCCCGCTGGATGACGCGGGAGGAAATCCTGGCCGCCTTCGCCGGAGAGAACCCGGATGTCTTGCCCGCCCGCAAGGGGGCGATTGCGCATTTCCTGTTACAGAACTGGCTTGCCGATACGCTGGATTGAGGCGACACTGCACCAGAGGTTCAGGTGGTCATGAGGCAGGCAGGTAGATAGCGCATGCAGTTCAGCAGCAAGGAAGACATTGAGGCACCGATAGACGCGGTTTTTCAGGAAATCACCGATTTCCAGTCGTTTGAGCGGTCAGTGTTGCGGCGCGGCGCCGAGGTGCAGCGCACGGACGCGCTCGACGCCCCGGCTGTCGGCATGAGTTGGCACGCGCGGTTCATGTTGCGCGGGCGCAGGCGCGAGATGGATATCGACCTCACGGCGTATGACCCGCCCAACGGCATCGGGCTTGAGGGACGCTCGCCCGCCGTTCTGGGGCGCATGCAGGTCGATCTGGTGGCGCTGTCGCGCGGGCGTACACGCCTTTCGGTCGATCTGGTGCTGGAGCCGCGCAGCATTTCCGGCCGGTTGATGGTGCAGTCGCTCAAGCTGGCGCGCGCCAATCTGACCAAACGGTTTCGGCTGCGGGTGGCGGATTATGCCGTGGATATCGAAGAGCGGTTCAAGCGCAACGCCTGAGGCTTGCATCACGCGGGATAGATCCCCCACCAGCGCAGCGTATGACGTAGATGTTCGCGGATTTCGGCCTGCGCGCGCCCGCTATCCCCGGCCGCCATCGCGTCGAGGATCGCGAGATGTTCGCGCATCGCCGAGGCGATCCGGTCGGCAAGAAAGGGTCGGCTGTTCTGGATGATGGCGATGCGGTCGCGGTTCTCGGCATAGAGGCGGCGGGCAAGCGTCGAGCCAAGCCCGCCTGCGAGTGCGTCGTGCAGGGACAGGTCTGTCGTGATCGCGTGGCGCGGCAGGTCAGCGCTGATCGCGGCACCGGCAGTGTCGCGCAGGCGTTCATGCGCGGTGCGCAGCGCCGCGAGCGGAAATGGCGCGCCGGTCTCGATGATCCGCCGCGCCCCCTCGCAATCGAACATCGCGCGCAATTCTAGACATTCGCGGGTGGTTTCGGGCCCGACATCCATCACCGTGATCCCGCGCTTGGGCAGGATGCGGAGCAGGCCGCTCGCCTCGGCGCGTTTGACGGCCTCGCGGGTGGCGGCCATCGGCAGGCCAAGCTGCCGGACCAGCATCGGCATCGACAGAAAGCTGCCGCCGGGCAGGCGGCCATCGCGTAGCCGGTCGAGCAGCGCCTGATGGGCCCGATCGGTCAGGCCCTCGCCCCCGTTCGAGGGTGTCGCAGCCGTGGCGGAGGAGACGCGAGTATCTTGCAATCCTTGAAAGTCCTTTTTCAATTCGCGCATTATCATAATCTAACATAGCATCTAACATTTCAGATACAATATCAGACGCACGATCTCAGCCGCCACTCAATCAAGTGCGATGGGCCACATCGCCATGCGCGGCCATAACAGGGAGTTTTGAGATGCAGACGGTGACACTCGACGGACAGGCCGCGCAAGGCGGCGACGACACACTCGACCCGGTCACGCCGGATCAGAAGACATGGGGCTGGTTCGCCATCTTCAACGTCTGGGCGAATGACATCCAGTCGCTGTTCGGCTACTCATTGGTGGCCTCGCTGTTCATTTCCTACGGGGTGAGCGGCTGGACGGCCTTTGCCGCGCTGATTTGCGCGGGGCTCTTCGTGATGTTCCTGGTGAACCTCTCGGGGGCGGCGGGCGAGAAATACGGCATTCCCTACCCGGTCTTCGCGCGCGCCAGCATGGGCACTGCGGGGGCGATGCTGCCGGCGGTATTGCGCTCCACGGTGGCGGTGTTCTGGTACGGGGTGCAGGTCTATTTCGCCTCGACCGCGCTGGCGCTGCTGATCCGCTCGGTCACGGGTATCACCGGCGGCGAAGAGATGCTGGGCCTGACCGGCATTGACTGGCTGTCCTTCGTGTTGGTCTGGGCCTTTCACATCGTCATTTTCTGGCGCGGCATGAACTGGGTCGAGACCTTTCTCAACGTCGCCGGGCCCTTCGTCTATGCGGTTATGATCGGCCTTCTGGCGGTGCTCTGGGTGAAGTCCGACGGCCAGCTCCTGTCGCAGGCGCAGACGATCTTTGCCAATCCTGACGGCACCTGGGCCACGGAGTTCAACGGGTTTATCGCGATCATCGGCACGATGGTGGCCTATTTCGCCGCCGTGATGATCAATTTCAGCGATTTCTCACGCTATGCACGGGACAAGCGCGCGATGGTCGTGGGGAATCTCGTTGGGCTACCGTTCAACATGATCCTGTTCTCGGCACTGGCGTTGCTGACCACGGCGGGCGCGGCTGTTGTCTATGGCGAGGCGATCATCAATCCCACCGAGATCGTGGGCCGCACCGACAGCGTGCTTTTGGGCGTGATCGCCGCGATCACCTTTTTCGCGGCCACCGTGGGCATCAATCTGGTTGCCAATTTCATCCCTGCGGTGAACGGCATCGCCAGCCTTGCGCCCTCGAAGATCGGGTTTCGCAAGGCGGGGTTGATCACCTCGGTCTTTGCCCTCGTGATCGGCGGGTTCTGGACCAGCTTCATCAGCGAATTCGGGATCAGCGGCTTCGTCAACACGCTGGGCGCGACGCTGGCCCCGATCTACGGGATCATGATCGTGGACTATTACCTGCTGCGCAAGGAAGCGCTCAAGCGCGATGATCTTTATGACATGGAGGGCGGTACCTATCACTACAGCAGCGGCTGGAACCGTAATGCGCTGATCGCTTTCGGGATCGCGGCGGTGTTCTCGGTCGCGACGGTCTGGGTGCCCGGGTTGAGCCAGCTTGCGGGCTATGCCTGGGTGATCGGGGCCATTCTGGGCGGGGTCATCTACTTTGTCCGCTGCCGGGCGTCACATCTGGTATGATGCGAGCGCGAGCGACATGCGAAGCCCGGCCCTGTGCCGGGCTTCGTCGTTTCGGCGTCAGTTTTTCTCGTGGCGGCGCGGATCGGCGGGATAGACGCCGAGGATGGTGATGTCGGAGGTGAAGTAATCCAGCTCGTCCAGCGCGCGCGCCACGGCGGGCTCGTCCGGGTGGCCCTCGATATCGGCATAGAATTGCACGACGTTGAAATTGCCGCCGAGCATGTAGCTTTCCAGCTTGGTCATGTTGACGCCATTGGTGGCAAAGCCGCCAAGCGCCTTGTAGAGCCCTGCCGGGATTGAGCGCAGGCGGAACACCAGCGTCGTCATCATCCCGTTCTCGCCGCGCTCCGCAAAATCGGGCTCGCGGGCCATCACCAGAAAGCGGGTGGTATTGGTGCCGTGATCCTCTATGTGGCGCGCGACCACCTCAAGGCCGTAGATATCGCCCGAAAGTTCACTGGCAAGGGCGGCCAACTCCGGGCGGCCCTCTTCGGCCACGTGGCGGGCCGATCCGGCGGTGTCGGCCCCGGTCACGCGGTGGATGCCATGGCGCTCCAGAAAGGCGCGGCACTGACCCAGAAGCATGGTGTGGCTCATCGCGCTTTCGATCTGGTCGAGCCGTACGCCGGGCAGGGCAAGCAGGTTGATATGAACGCGCACAAAGGCCTCACCCACGATATGCAGCCCCGATTCGGGCAGCAGGTGGTGGATGTCGGCGACCCGTCCGAAGGTCGAGTTTTCGACCGGCAGCATGGCCAGATCCGCGCGCCCCTCGCGCACCGCCGCGATCGCGTCCTCGAAGGTGCGACAGGGCAGCGGCTCCATCCCCGGGTATGTCTCGACGCAGGCCTGATGCGAGTAGGCACCCGGCTCTCCCTGAAAGGCGATGCGGTTTGTCATGCGGTTTTTCCGTAATTTCGGCCCGGAAGGGCGTTTGGTCGCGGAAACTACACCTTGCGCGGCGGTAGGGGAAGCGGATAGATACGCGCCCAAGCGACAGAGCAAACGGAAGCGAGCCAATGTTCGACACAATGACACTGACCAAGACCGCCGGGGCATTTTGCGGGGCCCTGCTCATCTTTCTGCTGGGCAACTGGGCAGCCGAGTCAATCTATTCCATGGGCGGCGGGCATGGTGAGGATCACGCACAGGGCTACGTTGTCGACACCGGCGAGGATGACGCAGCCGGGGAGGTTGCAGACGAAGCCCCCGACATGGCCGCGATCTTTGCCTCGGCAGATGCCTCCAAGGGCGAGCGCGTGTTCAACAAGTGCAAGGCCTGCCACGTGCTCGAGGACGGCGCGAACGGTGTCGGCCCGAGTCTTTATGATGTTGTCGGTCGTGATGTCGGGGCCGTCGATGGGTTCGGCTATTCCGGTGCGCTGAGCGAGGCGGCGGATGTCTGGACTGCCGAGAACCTCTATGCCTTCCTCGAAAATCCGGCAGGGTATGCACCGGGCACCAGCATGGGCTTTGCCGGTCTGGGCAAGTCCGAGGATCGCGCGAATGTGATCGCTTATCTCGATCAAGCCGATGGTGAGACGGATATCGTAATCGAGGCCGCAGCCGAGGCGCCTGCCGAAGACGCTGCCAGCGAGGAAGCACCTGCCGAAGACGCCGCCAGCGAAGAGGCACCAGCCGAGGAAGCAGCGACCGAAGAGGAAGAACCTGCGGAGGAAGCAGCGGCCGAAGAAGCACCTGCCGAAGAGGCCGACAGTGAAGAGGTCGCCACTGAGGCCACCGAAAGCGCGGATGCAGGCGGCTCTGAATTTGCCGCCATGGTTGCCTCCGCCGATGCGGGCAAGGGCGAAAAGCTTTTCCGTCGCTGCCAGGCATGCCACAAGCTGGAGGATGGCGCGAATGGCGTCGGGCCGTATCTCTACGGCGTCGTGGGCCGTGACATTGCCAGTGCCGACGGGTTCAATTACTCCGACGCGCTGAAGGGCATCGACGGCGCGTGGACGCTTGATCAACTCAGCGCCTGGATCGCTAATCCGCGTGAATTCGCGCCGGGCAATCGGATGGGCTTTGCCGGGCTCAAGGACGAGCAGGACCGCGCCGATCTGATGGCCTATCTCCAGACCATCGGCAACTGAGCCGGACCGTTTGCCGCGACGATGGCCGCTGCCCCACCGGGCGGCGGCCTTTTTCATGGGCCACGACTATCGGCGCTTGAACAAGCTGCCCCCCCTCCTTAGCTTGCCGGGGACGGATCAAGCGCCAGATACAGAATAGGTGCGACAGCAGGAGGATGACATGACCGGACAGCAAGCCCCCGCCAAGGCCCCGGGTATCGAAATTTTCGCGATTTGGCGGGGGGTGGTGCTGCTGATCGGGCTATGCATCGCGGTGCTCATGGCGCAGGCGGTTGCGGCGGATGAGCATGAAAAGGTCATCACCTCGCATGGCTATTCGTTCTTCGGCGATCTCAAATATCCCGCCGATTACGAACATTTCGATTACGTGAACCCGGATGCGCCCAAGGGCGGTGAAATCTCGCTCTACGCCCCTGGCACCTTCGATTCGATGAACCCCTATTCGCGCAAGGGGCGCGCCGGGCGGCTGTCGTGGATGGTCTATGAGAGCCTCTTGGGCGGGTCCGAGGCCACCGGAGAGCCGCTGCCGGGGGATCGGTATAACGAAAGTTACGGGCTATTGGCCGAACGCCTTGAGTATGACGAGGGCAAGACCTGGGTGATCTTCCACATGCGGCCCGAGGCGCGGTTTGCCGATGGCACGCCGGTCACCGCGCATGACGTGGTGTTCTCCCATAACCTCTTTCTGGAGCAGGGCCTGCGCTCTTATGCCGAGGCGGTCAAGCGCCGGGTGCTGAGCGCCGAGGCGCTGGATGACACCCGCGTCAAGTTCACCTTTGCCGAGGGCATCTCGCGCCGGTCATTGATCGATCAGGTCGGCGGAACGCCGGTCTTTCCCCGAAAATGGTACGAGGAAACCGGCGCGCGGCTGGATGAGCCGCAGCTGGACGCGGCTCCGGGGTCCGGCCCCTATCAGGTCAAAAGCTCGGAAGTGAACCGCAATATCGTTTATGAGCGCAACCCCGATTACTGGGGCTGGCACCTGCCGATCAACAAGGGGCGGCACAATTTCGACCGCATCCGGATCGAGTATTTCGCCGATGACAATGCAGCCTTCGAGGCGTTCAAGGCGGGGATTTACACCTTCCGCCCCGAGGGAAATTCCAAGACATGGGCGACGGGCTATGACTTTCCGGCGGCCAATCAGGGCCATGTGGTGAAAGAGGAGTTGCCCGACGGGCTACCGCCGACGCCCTCGGGCTTTGTCTTCAACCTCGGGCGCGAGGTGTTACAGGACAAGCGGGTGCGGCAGGCGATTGCGCTTGGCTTCAATTTCGAGTGGACCAACCAATCGCTGCAATACGGCCTCTTCAAGCAGCGCCACTCCTTCGTGCAGGACACGCCCTTGCAGGCCGAGGGCGTGCCGGAGGGGGCGGAACTGGAGCTGTTGAAATCGCTTGGGGATGTCGTGCCACCGGAGATGTTGAGTGAACCGGCAGTGATGGCCCACGAGTCCAATGGCGATCGTCTCAACGACCGGCGCAACCTGCGCCGCGCGATGAAACTGCTGGACGAGGCGGGCTGGCCCGTGGGTGACGACGGCAAGCGGCGCAACGCGGATGGCGAGTTGCTGAGCATCGAGATCCCGATTTCCGCCTCGGGCTCCGCCACCATGTCGGCGGTCGTCGAAAGTTTTGTGTCGAACCTGCAACTGATGGGCATTGACGCGCGCTTCGACAAAATCGACGCCGCGCAATACACCGCCCGCGAGCGCGACCGCGATTACGACCTGATCTTTGACAGCTACGTGGCGTTTCTGGAGGCGGGCACCGGCCTGCATCAGCGCTATGGCAGCAAGGAAGCCGCGTTCAGCCTGTTCAACCCGGCGGGGCTGGCGAGCCCGATGGTCGATGCGATCATTGACCGCGCGCTCGAGTCGGGCAGCAAGGAAGAGCAGGACGTCGCGCTGACCGCGCTTGACCGGGCGCTCCGGCATGAGTTCTTCATGATCCCGACCTGGTATCTCGACCGTAGCTGGGTCGCCTATTGGGACATGTACGACTATCCCGAACCGCTGCCCGCCTATGCCACCGGCGTGCTGGATTTCTGGTGGTATGACGCAGAGAAGGCGCAGGCGTTGAAAGACGCGGGCGCGCTTTGATCGGGGAGAGCCACTGAGATGGGGGCCTATATCCTGCGGCGGCTGTTGCTAATCGTGCCGACGCTCTTTGGCATCATGGTCATCAACTTTGCGCTGGTGCAATTCGTGCCGGGTGGCCCGGTCGAACAGATGATCGCCAACATGCAAGGCCAGGGCAATGTCTTCGAGAGTTTCTCGGGCTCGGGTTCCGATACCGGGCAGGACATGGTGGGGGCTGCGGGCGGCAACGAGCAATATGTCGGCGCGCGAGGGTTGCCGCCGGAACTGATCGCGGAATTGGAGGAACAATTCGGCCTCGACAAGCCGCCGCTGGAGCGGTTCGTCAACATGATGTGGAACTACATGCGCTTCGATTTCGGCGAGAGCTATTTCCGCAAGATCGAGGTGCTGGATCTGGTGCTGGAGAAGATGCCGGTCTCGATCACGCTTGGCCTGTGGTCGACCGTCATCGCCTATCTGGTGTCGATCCCCCTTGGCATCCGCAAGGCGGTGCAGGACGGATCGCGGTTTGATACGTGGACCAGCGGGCTCATTATCGTGGCCTATGCGATCCCGGCGTTCCTGTTCGCGATCATGCTGCTGGTTCTGTTCGCGGGCGGCAGCTATTTTCAGATATTCCCGCTGCGTGGTCTCACCTCGGACAATTTTGAGCAGTTGAGCCTCGGCGGCAAGATCGCCGATTACCTCTGGCATATCGCGCTGCCGGTCATCGCCTCGACGATCTCTGCCTTTGCGACGCTGACGCT
Organism: Roseovarius sp. A-2; assembly: GCF_002072155.1. Taxonomy (GTDB): domain Bacteria; phylum Pseudomonadota; class Alphaproteobacteria; order Rhodobacterales; family Rhodobacteraceae; genus Roseovarius. Next base: position 168,202 of record NZ_BDIY01000001.1, read on the forward strand.
GCTCACGAAGAACAGCTTTCTCGACGAGATCAAGAAACATTACGTGATGACCGCGCGGGCCAAGGGGCTGGGCGAGGGGCGTGTGCTCTATGGGCATGTGTTCCGCAACGCCATGCTGATCGTGATCGCGGGCTTTCCGGCGGTGTTCATCGGGGTGTTCTTCGGCGGCTCGGTGCTGATCGAGACGATCTTTTCGCTCGACGGTCTGGGGCGGCTCGGCTTCGAGGCGGCGGTGGGGCGCGATTACCCGGTGATGTTCGGCACTCTGTTCCTGTTCGGTCTCATTGGCCTTGTGGTCGGTATCTTGTCGGACCTGATGTATGTGCTGGTTGATCCTCGCATCGATTTCGAGAAGCGGGAGGGTTGAGGATGGGCCGGGCATCATGGGGGCGCTGCCCCCGCCGCGCTTGCGGCGCGACTCCCCCGGAGTATTTGCGGAACGCTGAAGGAGGGGTGCTGTGATCCGACTATCCCCTCTGAACCAGCGCCGCTGGCGCAATTTCCGGCGCAACGGGCGGGCGTTCTGGTCGCTGATCCTCTTTTCGGTGATCTTCACCATCACGCTCTTTGCCGAGTTCGTGGCCAATGACAAACCGATCCTTGTGCAGTATCGCGGCGAGTTCTACGCGCCGATCTTGCGGTTCTATCCCGAGACCGCCTTTGGCGGGGATTTCCAGACCGAGGCGATCTATCGCGACCCCGAGGTGCAATGCCTGATCGCGAGCGGAGGGATGGATATCTGTTTCGACGACCCTGAGGGCGTGATCGCGGATGCCGGGGATGGGGTGGTTGACGGCGAAGAGATCATGAAAGGCTGGGCGATCTGGCCGCTGATCCCCTATAGCTATGACACCACCGTGGACCGGCCCGGTGCCGCCCCACTGCCACCCAATGAGCAGAACTGGCTTGGCACCGATGACACCAAGCGCGATGTGCTGGCACGGGTGATCTACGGGTTCCGGCTGTCGGTGATGTTCACGCTGATCGTGACGCTGGCCTCGAGCGTCATCGGGATTTTCGCCGGCGCGGTGCAGGGCTATTTCGGCGGGCGGACGGATCTGATCTTTCAGCGGATCATCGAGATCTGGGCCTCGACCCCGCAGCTTTACGTGATCATCATCCTCTTCGCGATCCTGCCGCGCAGTTTCTGGCTTTTGGTGGTGATCACGGTGCTGTTCGGCTGGATGGCGCTGGTGGGCGTGGTGCGGGCCGAGTTCCTGCGCGCGCGCAATCTGGAATATGTGCGCGCGGCCAAGGCTTTGGGGGTCGGCAATGTCACCATCATGTTCCGCCACATGCTGCCAAATGCGATGGTGGCGACGCTGACGATGCTGCCGTTTGTGATCACCGGCACGATCTCGCTGTTGGCGGGCCTGGATTTTCTGGGCTTTGGCCTGCCGTCGTCCTCGCCCTCGCTGGGGGAATTGACGTTGCAGGCCAAGCAGAACCTGCAGGCACCGTGGCTGGCCTTTACCGCGTTTTTCGCCTTTGCCATCATGCTGTCGCTCTTGGTGTTCATCTTCGAGGGCGTGCGCGACGCGTTCGATCCCAGAAAGACGTTTGAATGAGTGTGCTGACGGTCAGCGATCTGCGGGTGAGTTTCCGGCAGGACGGGCAGTTGATTCCTGCGGTCAAGGGTGTGTCGTTCAGCGTCGACCGGGGCGAGACGGTGGCACTGGTGGGCGAGAGCGGCTCGGGCAAGTCGGTCACGGCGCTCTCGACCGTGTCGCTATTGGGCAGCTCGGCGGAGGTGACGGGCAGCGTCACCTATGCGGGGCAGGAAATGATCGGCGCGGATGACAAGCGGCTGCGGCAGGTGCGTGGCAACGATATCAGCTTTATCTTTCAAGAGCCGATGACGTCGCTGAACCCGCTGCACACGTTGGAAAAGCAGTTGCGCGAGAGCCTTGAACTGCATCAGGCGCTGACCGGTGATGCGGCGCGCGCGCGGATCGTGGAACTGCTGGAGCGGGTGGGCATTCGGGACGCGGCAAGCCGGCTGGGGGCCTATCCGCATCAGTTGTCGGGCGGGCAGCGGCAGCGCGTGATGATCGCCATGGCGCTCGCGAACAAGCCCGACATCCTTATCGCGGATGAGCCGACAACCGCGCTCGACGTGACCATTCAGGCGCAGATTCTGGAGCTGCTGGCCAATCTCAAGCGCGACGAGGGGATGGGGCTGTTGTTCATCACCCATGATCTGGGCATCGTGCGGCGCATCGCAGACAAGGTCTGCGTGATGAAGGATGGCGAGATCGTCGAGGCAGGCACGGTGGACGAGGTCTTTGCCGCGCCCAAGCACGACTATACGCGCAAACTGCTGGGGGCGCAGGCGGTGGGTGTGCCCGCGCCGGTGCCCGAAGACGCGCAGGTGGTGGCCGAGACCGAAGGCCTGCGCGTGTGGTTTCCCATACAGAAAGGCTTTCTCAAGCGCACTGTCGGCCATGTGAAGGCCGTCAATGCCGCCACGTTGAAGGTGCGGGCGGGCGAGACGCTGGGCATTGTGGGCGAGAGCGGCTCGGGCAAGACGACGCTGGCGCTTGCCATCATGCGGCTGATTGCGTCGCAGGGGCAGATCAGCTTTGTCGGTGAGGATGTGCATGGCTGGTCGACGCGAGACTTGCGCAAGCGCCGGGCGCAGATGCAGATCGTCTTTCAGGACCCGTTCGGCAGCCTGTCCCCGCGCATGACCGCCGCGCAGATCATCGCCGAGGGGCTGGGCGTGCATGGCAATCCGGGCGGGCGGCCCGAGCGCGATCTGGTCGCCGAGGTGATGGAGGAGGTGGGCCTGCACCCCGCCACGATGGACCGCTACCCGCACGAATTTTCCGGCGGGCAGAGACAGCGCATCGCCATCGCCCGCGCCATGATCCTGCGGCCCAGGCTGGTCGTGCTGGACGAGCCGACAAGTGCGCTCGACATGACGGTGCAGGTGCAAATCGTGGATCTGTTGCGCGATTTGCAGGTGAAATACGGGCTGGCCTATCTCTTTATCTCTCACGACCTGCACGTGGTGCGCGCCATGAGCCACCGGGTGATGGTAATGAAGGATGGCGATGTCGTGGAGGAGGGCGAGGCCGAGACGCTGTTTACCGCGCCGCAGACCGAGTATGCGCGCACCCTGCTGGCGGCAGCGCTGGAGGGGCGGGCCGAGGCGACTGACGCTGGACAAGCGACGCAGAAGAGGTGATCGCACGCACGGGACGCGCTCACATCCGCTCACGTTCCGCACACCTGGTCTGGCAAGCCGCGCGTCTCTCCCTATCTCGGTTGGGCAACAGCACCAGCAGGAGGTCACCATGTCCCGCCAGACGCCGATCACAGGCCGCGCCCGTCCCCCCTTGCTCCGTCGTCGCCCTGTGCCCTGGCGCTTCGACGACTGGGCCGCGATCTAATTTGGATTGTGCCCTCTTGCGCCATCCGGGTATAATCACGACATGCCTGTAAAGGAGTTTACTCATGATTGATCGTCGCCATTTCCTCGCTACCGGCTTTGCGGCCGCGACCCCGGCGATTTTGCCGGGGGTTGCAAAGGCGCTTGAACTCGACCCAAAGTTCGTGCCGCAAGAGGTGAGTTTCGACCCGGTCTATCAGACCGGACAGTTGATCGTGTTGCCACGGGCGCATTTCCTCTATTTCGTCACCGAACCGGGCCGTGCGCGCCGTTACGGCGTGGGTGTGGGCCGTGCGGGGCTCGAATTCACCGGCACCGCCACCATCGACGTCAAGAAGGAATGGCCGACATGGCGGCCCACCAATGAGATGATCGAACGCGAGCCGCAGACCTATGGCCGCTTCAAGGGCAACGATTACGTGCAACCCGGCGGCCCCGGGAATCCGCTCGGCTCGCGGGCGCTCTATCTGTTCCAGAACGGTGTAGACACCTATTACCGGATCCACGGTACCACCCAGCCATCCTCGATCGGGCGCTCGGTCTCGAATGGCTGTATAAGGATGATCAACGCACATGTGCAGGACCTCTATCAGCGCGTCCCGATCGGCACGGTGGTGACTGTCCTCTGAGACACACGGCTCTGGGACGTGGGCGGTTTGCTGTCCCCGACCTTGCCAAAACGTGCCGCGTTTTTCACAAGTTGCGAAACTGCGGATTCGATGAGTCTTGATTTTGGAAGTTTCCAGCCCCATAATTCTGGGTGCGACGTTACCACTATCGACCACCTGCTCCTTTACGGCTCAGTCACTCGATCTTGCACGACAGAGCCGGGCTGCCGCACTCCCGCGGGCAGCAAAAACCGAAGGAGAACAGAGCGATGGCTTCTGGCACCGTGAAATGGTTCAATTCCACCAAGGGCTACGGCTTCATTGCGCCCGATGGCGGCGGCAAGGACGTTTTCGTCCACATTTCCGCTGTTGAGCGCGCCGGTCTGACCGGTCTGGCCGACGACCAGAAAGTGAATTTCGACATCGAAGCCGGCCGTGACGGCCGCGAATCGGCGGCGAACATCACCCTCGCCTAATGCGTAGATGGCGATAAAGGAATTGGGCCCCGCGAGGGCCCTTTTTCACTGCGCAGAGGCTATCAGCTCGGCCAAATGCGGCCCCAACGTCTCGACGATCCGCCGCACCCCTTCGGCATTGGGATGAATGCCGTCGGGCTGAAAATAGCGCTGCAAGGACGCCGGGTCATCCTCACCCAGCCCGGCAAAGAAATCCGGTGCCAGCATCGCGCCGTAAGTTTCTGACAATTCAGGGTAAATCGAGTCGAACGCGGCCTTGTAGGCGGTCCCGTAATTGCCGGGTGCGGCCATCGGCACCAACAAGACCTCGACCTCCCGGGCTTCGGCCACCTCTAAAATTGTCTCGATGTTTCCTCGACTTACCGCAGGGTCGATGCCACGCAAGAGATCATTGCCGCCAAGCGTCACGATCATCGCCTCCACGTCGGGTGTCAGGCTCCAGTCCACCCGTGCGGCCCCGCCCGCTGTGGTGTCCCCGGATACGCCACCGTTGATCAGGTCGGCCTCAACCCCCTGATCTTGCAGCCAATTCCGCATCTGAGGGACAAAACCGTCTTCCTCGGGCAGACCGTAGCCCTGGGTCAGACTGTCGCCCAATGCCAAAACCGTGACTGGCTCACTGGCCCAAGCCGGGCTGACAAACACCGTTATCACGGCTAAGACCTTGCCCATCCCCCGCAGGGTCCCATATGTCGAAAAACTCTTTTCAATCAGGCGCAAACGCATGAACTCTCCTCTAATGTCTCTCTCCGATGCCTCGCTCGCGCTGGAGGGGAATACTGGTCTCGTCCGGATACTCCACGGGATCACGCTGGATGTCCACCGGGGCGAGAGCGTCGGGCTGGTCGGCCCGTCGGGCTCCGGCAAATCTTCTCTGCTGATGTTGATGGGCGGGCTGGAGCGCGCCACCGGCGGCGCCGTCCGTGCGCTAGATCACGATCTCTGCGCGCTGACCGAAGATCAGCTGGCCCGCCTGCGCCGCGACAATTTCGGCATCGTCTTTCAATCCTTTCACCTCATCCCCACGATGACCGCGCTGGAAAATGTCGCAACGCCGCTTGAACTTGCGGGCGCGCCCGATGCCGATGCCCGCGCGCTTGAGGAACTTGCCGCCGTCGGGCTCGCGGACCGCGCCGGGCACTACCCCTCGCAGCTTTCGGGCGGTGAACAGCAGCGCGTGGCGCTTGCCCGCGCCGCCGCACCGCGCCCGGCGATTATCCTGGCAGATGAACCCACCGGAAACCTCGACAGTAACACCGGCGAGACGATCATCGAGTTGCTGTTCGGGTTGCGCGACCGTCACGGCGCGACGCTGGTTCTGGTGACCCATGATTCTGACCTTGCCAGCCGCTGCGACCGCGTGATCAGCCTGCGCGACGGGCGCATCGAGGGCACCGCATGAGTGTGAGAACAGCGGCGAAATTCGCCCGGCGAGAGCTGCGCGGCGGCCTGCGCGGGTTTCGCATCTTCCTGGCCTGCGTGATCCTCGGTGTGGCCGCCATCGCCGCCGTCGGCACCCTGCGCGAGAGCGTGCGCGCGGGGCTTGCCGACCAGGGTGCGGCGCTTCTGGGGGGCGACGCGGAACTCGAACTGACCTACCGTTTCGCCACCGAGGCGGAGCGCGGCTGGATGGAGGGAGTGGCCCTCGACATCTCGGAGATCGTCGATTTCCGCTCCATGGTGCTCGGGCCGGACGGCACGCGCGAACTCACGCAGGTCAAGGCGGTGGATGGTGCCTATCCCCTTGACGGAGAGGTGGAAATATCCCCGGACATGCCGCTCGAGGCGGCGCTTGCCGGGGCGGCGGGCCTGCCCGGCGCGGTGATGCAGCCGCTCTTGGTCTCGCGCCTCGGGATCGGGATCGGAGATACGTTTCGCCTGGGCGAGCAGGAGTTTCGCCTGATGGCCGAACTGGTTCGCGAGCCCGACCCCTCGCGCGCGGGCTTCGGCCTCGGGCCCCGCACCATCGTCGCAGGTACGGCGCTCGACGGCTCCGGGCTGTTGTCGCCCGGTTCGCTCTTTACCTCGAAATACCGGCTGGCTCTGCCCCCCGGTACCGATCTCGCCGCGATGGAGCGCCGCGCCACCGAAGAGCTTGACGGCAGTGGCTTTCGCTGGAACGACGCCCGCAACGCCAGCCCCCGCGTCGCCGAATTCGTAACCCGGCTCGGGGCCTTCCTCGTTCTGGTGGGCCTGTCGGGTCTTGCCGTGGGTGGCGTCGGCATCTCGGCGGCGCTGCGCAGCTATCTCGCGGCTAAGGTGCAGGTCATCGCCACCCTGCGCAGCCTCGGGGCGGATCAACGGACGATCTTCCTGACATACTTCCTTCAGGTCGGCGTTCTGGCCATTGTGGGCATCATCGGCGGGCTGATCCTGGGCGTCGGCCTGCCGGTCCTGCTCGGGCCGTTTATCGCCGCGCGCCTGCCGGTGCCTGCGGTCTTTGCCGTCTATCCCGCCCCGATGGTCGAGGCGACGCTCTACAGCGTGCTCAGCGTGCTGATCTTCACCCTCTGGCCGCTTGCCCGCGCGCGGGAGGTGCGCGCGGCGGCGCTCTACCGCGAGGCGGCAGGCGCCCGCCACGGTTGGCCCGGCACGCCCTATGTCATCGCCACGCTGGCGCTTCTCGGCCTTTTACTGACGGCAGCGGCGCTCTTTTCCGGCAACCTGACGCTCACCCTCTGGACGGCGGGCGGGATCATCGGCGCGCTTGGCGCATTGAGCCTTGCAGCCCTTGCCGTGCAGCGCGTCGCCCGCAGCCTGCGCCCCCGTATGCGCTCCCGTCCCGCGCTCGGCTGGGCGCTCGGCGCGATCGGCGGGCCGGGCACCACGGCGGCCCCGGTCATGCTCTCGCTTGGGCTTGGCCTCACGGTGCTGGCCGCCGTCGGGCAGATCGACGGCAACCTGCGCCGCGCCATCGCCGGAGACCTGCCCGAGCGTGCGCCCTCCTTCTTCTTCGTTGATCTGCAAAAGGACCAGATGCCGTGGTTCCTCGACCGGCTGGAAAACGACCCGGGCGTCAGCCGCATCGACCACGCCCCGATGCTGCGCGGCATCATCAGCCGCATCAACGACCGCCCGGCGCGCGAGGTGGCCCCTGGGCATTGGGTGGTCGAGGGTGACCGCGCGATCAGCTATGCCGAGACGCTGCCTGCGCGCACCACCCTCACCGCAGGCGAGTGGTGGGGCACTGACTACACCGGGCAGCCGCAACTCAGCTTCGCCGCCGAAGAGGCGGCGGAAATGGGCATTGGCCTCGGCGACGAGATCACACTCAACATTCTCGGGCGCGATATCACGGCCCCCATCACCTCGCTGCGCGAGGTCGATTTCTCCAGCGTCGGTATGGGTTTCGTGATGTTGATGAACCCTTCCGCTCTCGTCGGCGCGCCGCATACCTTCATCGCCACCGTCTATGCCGACAGCCAGGACACCGAAGAAGCGATCCTTCGAGAGGTCACCGACCGCTACCCGAATGTCACCGCGATCAATGTGCGCGACGCGCTGATGCGGGTGATCGACCTGCTGGCCAGCCTCGCCTCGGCCACCTCATGGGGCGCGTCGGTGACATTGCTCACGGGCTTTCTGGTGCTGATCGGGGCGGCGGCGGCGGATGCCCGCGCGCGCACCTATGAGGCCGCGATCCTCAAGACGCTTGGCGCGGCGCGCGCGCAGATCCTCGCCAGCATCGCGCTGCGTGCCATCCTTCTGGGCACCGCCGCAGGCGGCGTGGCGCTGGCGGCGGGCATCGGCGGGGGCTGGGCGGTCAGTCATTTCGTGATGGAGACACCCTTCACGGTGATCTGGCCCTCGGCGCTCGCCATCGTCGCGGGCGGCATTGCGGTTACGCTCATCGCCGGTCTCGTCTTTGCCCTGCGCCCGCTGCGCGCCCGCCCCGCCCGCATCCTGCGCGCCCGTGAATAGCCCCTTCTTTTTGGCAAAAGTACTCTCGGGGGTCCGGGGGTGAAACCCCCGGCGGATCGGCCGGCGTCAGCCGGTCGATCATCCCGCCACCAAAGCCGACGTTGATTTCATGCGCCCCGGCTGGCACTGCATCCGCGCATCGACAGGAGAGCCCATGAGCGATTCGCTTCCCATCCCGCTATTGCCGCCGCTGACGCCCGCGCAGCAGACCGCGCTGGTCAATCTCGTGCGGCGCGCCGCGCGAGCCGAGATCATGCCGCGCTTCCGCACGGTTACCCGCGCCGAGGCCGATACCAAGTCCGGGCCGACCGATCTGGTGACCGAAGCCGACCGTCAGGCGGAGGCGATGCTGGCGCGCGGGTTGCAACGCATGTTTCCGCATGCGCTCATCGTCGGCGAAGAGGCCGTGGCCGGGAACCCAGGGCTTCGCGACGCGGTGGCCGAGGCAGAGCTTGCCTTCATCATCGACCCGGTCGATGGCACCTGGAATTTCGTCCACGGTCTGCCGCTCTTTGGTGTGATCATCGCCGTCACCCGCTTTGGCTGCCCGGTGCTGGGGCTGCTTTATGATCCGGTCTCCGACGACTGGATCATCGCCGATGAGGCCGATCCGGCGCGCCTTGTCGCAGCGCTTGGCTCCGAGCGCCCGGTGCATGTCTCAGGCGGCGGCGATCTGGCCGATCTGCAAGGCTACATGCATTATTATCTCATGCCGCAGGACCAGCAGGAGCGGGTCGCGCCACTGCTGCCTGCGCTGTCGCGCTGCATCGCGCTGCGTTGCTCGTGCCACGAATACCGCCTGCTGGCGCAGGGGGCGGTGGATTTCACCCTGTCCGGTGTGCTCAATCCGTGGGATCATGCGGCGGGTGTGCTGATCTGCCAGCAGGCGGGCGGCGTGGCGCGGATGCTCGACGGGCGCGACTACAACACTGCGATCACCAGGGGTTTTCTGCTCTGCGCCTCGGATCAGGCTACATGGGACCGCCTGCGCGATCACTTCGCCTGTCTTCTGGAGGACTGACTGCCGCCCGGCGGCTCACGCCACCATCGCTTCGGCCTTCTTGAGATCGACCGACACAAGCTGGCTGACCCCCTGTTCGGCCATGGTCACGCCAAAGAGCCGGTCCATCCGGCTCATCGTCACGGCGTGGTGGGTGATGATCAGGAACCGCGTCTCGGTGCGGCGACACATTTCGTCCAGCAGGTCGCAAAAGCGTGTCACGTTGGCATCGTCCAGCGGCGCATCGACCTCGTCGAGCACGCAAATGGGTGCGGGATTGGCGAGGAACACCGCGAAGATCAGCGCCAATGCGGTCAGCGTCTGCTCGCCCCCCGACAAAAGGCTCAGCGTCGACAGTTTCTTGCCCGGCGGCTGGCACATGATCTCCAGCCCCGCCTCCAGCGGGTCGTCGCTCTCGACCAGCACAAGATTGGCCTCGCCACCGCCGAAGAGATGCCGGAACAGCAGCGTGAAATTGGAATTGACCTGCTCGAAGGCGGTCAGCAGACGCTCGCGCCCCTCGCGGTTGAGGCTGGCAATCCCGCCGCGCAACGTCTTGATCGCCTCTTCCAGATCGGCCTTTTCCGTGACCAGCGTGTCGTGCTCCTCCTGCACCTCTTTGGCATCCTCCTCGGCACGCAGGTTCACCGCGCCAAGCGCATCGCGCTGCCGTTTCAGACGGTTCACATCCGCCTCGATAGCGTCGGAGCCGGGCATGGTGTCAGGATCGGCCCCAAGGCTTTCGAGCAGGGCGTCGGGCGTGGTATCCATGGCCTCGCCGATCCGCTCGGCGGCCAGATCGCGGGTTTCGCGTGCGGCATCGACGCGCGCCTCGGCGCGCGCGCGTGCCTCGCGCGCCTCGGAGGCCTGCCGCTCGGCCTCGCGCTCATCGAGTCCGGCCTGCCGCGCCGCGCTCTCGGCGGTCGAGAGCGCCTCGGCGGCCTCGGCGCGCCTCGCCTCGCTGCGGCTGATCTCATCGCCCAGTTCGGTGCGTTTGGCGGCAAGGATCTCGGGCGTCGCACTTGCCTCGGCCAGTTCCGTCTCGGACGCCGCCTTGCGCTCCGCCAACTCCTTGCTGCGCGTCTCGGCGGTTTCCAGCCGGTGCCGCCAGCCGCTGATTTCCTTGGCGATTTCTTGGCTGCGGCGGGTCCGCCGCTCACCCTCGCGGCGTAACTCATCCGCCGTCGATCGCTTGGCCATCATCGTCATGCGCGCCGCCTCGACGGTCATCTTGATGTCTTCGAGATCGGCGCGCGTGGCCTCCAGATCGCCCAGACCGGCCAGCCCCTTTTCGGCCTCCGCCAGCCCCTTGCGCGCCGCCATCGCCTCTTCGTCATGTCGCGTCACCGCGAGGCTTGAGGACTCGAGCCGCGATCCGGCAAGGTTGCTGTCGGCCTCGGCCCGGCTCAGCGCGCGATTGGCCTCGTTGACGGCGGCATCCGCCGCCCGGCGCGCCTCGCGCGCGGCGCGGTCCTTTTCTGTGCAGTCCGTCAGTTGATCGCGCAGCGCCTCATGCGCGCGCAGCGCCCCTTCGGCGCGCGCGGTGGCATGTTCCAGCTGCTGCTTCAACTCTTCCAGCCGGTTGAGCTGTTGCAGGCGTAGTGCTGCCGCCGAAGGCGCATCCTCGGCCCAGGCCCGGAACCCGTCCCACCGCCACAGATCGCCCTCGGTGCTGACCAGCCGCTGACCGGGTTTAAGCATCGGCTGCAACCGCGCCGCATCCTCGGCCTCCACCAGCCCGATCTGCGACATCCGCCGCGCCAGAACCTCGGGCACTGAAACGTGGTTGGTCAGCGCCGTCACCCCCTCGGGCAGGGGCTGCGGGGTCTGGTATCCGGGCAGGATGGTCCAGCCCGACGGGCCATCGGCCCCGACCTCGGGCGCGCGCAGATCGTCGGCGAGCGCGGCACCAAGCGCCTTCTCGAAGCCTTGCTGCACCTGCAGGCGGTCCATGATCTGCCCGCCCTCGACAGTGTCGCGCTCGACCAACTTGGCGAGCGCGCCGACCTCGGCGCGCAGGGCGTTGACTTCGCCCTCGGCCTCGGAGCGCGCGGCGCGCGCCTCGGCCTCGCGGGTCTGCGCCTCGGCGCGGGCCTCGTCGGCGGCGATCAGGGCGGCCTCGGCGGCCTCTGCCGCTGCCACCGCGTCGGCCTCGGCCCGGGCGGCGGCCGCCTGATCGGTCTCTGCCTTGCGCAGTGCCTCGCGCGACCCGGTCTGTGCCGCGCGGGCGCGCTCGGCCTCGGCCTCGCTCCTGGCCTGCGTCTTGCGACAATCCTCGATCAGGCGCTGCGCCGATTGGTGCCGCGCCGAGAGCCGCGCCATGTCCTCGGTCATCTGGCTCAGATCGCTTTCGCGCTGCTGCAGCACGCGGGCGGCGTCGCGCGCCTCGTCCTGCGCGGCCTCCAGCCGGGCCTCGTGCCCCTCGGCCCCCTTGGCCAGTTCAGCCGCCTCCCAGTCGAGGCGCTTGATTGTCTCGCCCGCATCGTGGTTGAGGCCGGTTTCGCGCTCGATATCGCGTGACAGCTGCGCGATGCGCCCCTCCAGCGTCTCGATCCGGTCGCGGGCATTGGCTTCCTGTTCCGACAGGGTGTCGCGCTGCACGGTCAGCCGTTGCAGGATCGCCCCCGCGATCGCTTCTTCCTCGCGCAGGGCAGGCAGGGCATCGTCGGCACTGGTGCGTGCGCGGGCGGCCTCGCGCGCAGCCGTTTCGGCGCGCGCCGCCGCCGTGGTGCGCTCGCGCAGTTCATCCTCGGCGCGCGCGCGCGCCTGGTCCGCCTCTTTCCAGCGCCGATAAAGCAACAGGCCCTCGGCCAGCCGTAATTCCTCGCCGATCTGGCGATAGCGCGCCGCCTGCTTGGCCTGCCGTGCCAGTTGCGCAAGCTGGCTGGCCAGCTGCTCGACCACGTCATCGACGCGCGTCAGGTTGGTCTCCGCCGCGCGCAGCTTCAACTCCGCCTCGTGCCGCCGCTGGTAAAGGCCGGAAATCCCCGCTGCCTCTTCCAGAATACGCCGCCGCGATTTCGGCTTGGCGTTGATCAGTTCCGAGATCTGCCCCTGCCGGACCAGCGCGGGCGAATGCGCACCCGTTGAGGCATCGGCAAACAGCATCTGCACGTCGCGCGCACGCACGTCCTTGGTGTTCACCTTGTACGCGCTGCCCACGTCGCGGGTGATCCGGCGCACGATCTCCAGATGATCGGCATCGTTGAACCCGGCGGGGGCGAGCCGGTCAGAATTGTCCAGATGGATGACGACCTCGGCGAAATTGCGGGCGGGTCGGGTCGCGGCCCCGGCAAAGATGACATCCTCCATCCCGTCACCGCGCATGGCGGTCGGGCGGTTCTCGCCCATCACCCAACGCAGCGCCTCCAGCAGGTTCGACTTGCCACAGCCGTTCGGCCCCACCACCCCGGTCAGACCATCGGCGATGATCAGGTCGGTCGGGTCGACAAAGCTCTTGAAGCCGGTCAGTCGGAGTTTGGAAAACTGCACGCGCACCTCGGGTCTGGCGATTCCATCAAGGTGGAATGTGACCAGCCCGTCGCGATTCTGTCAACGACCAACCACAGGATATGGGGCAGACAGGTCGGTTATCCACACGATATTGCGGATTCTCGCCGGAATTGGGTCGCTTGCGCCGTGCGACGGGTCTGCTAGTGTCGCACGGGTCGTCCTGTCGGAGAGACCCCAAATGCCCGCACCCGTCACAGATACACCTTACCGCATCACCGCGGCCAACCCCAAGGAGCCGGGCGCGCGCGCATTGCTCGACGCAAGCCACGCGCTGATGCAATCGCTGTTTCCGCCCGAGGACAATTTCTTTCTCGACATCGAGGCGCTCTGCGCGCCTGATATCCGGTTTTTCGCGGCGATGGAGGGCGCGCAGTGCCTCGGCACTGGGGCGCTTGCGCTGCGCGATGGCTATGGCGAGGTGAAATCCATGTTCGTCGATGAGGCCGCGCGCGGGCGCGGGGTGGCCGACGCGATCCTGCGCCGCATCGAGGAGGAGGCGCGCCGCGAGGGGCTTGGCGCGCTGCGGCTGGAAACCGGCAAGGGACTGGACGCGGCACATCGGCTCTACGCCCGGCACGGGTTCGCCCTTTGCGGGCCGTTCGGGGCATATCCCGATGCGCCGTCGTCGGTTTTTATGGAAAAAGCGTTGTAGCAGATCCGGATGCGGGCAGGGGGCCTGAAGCGGTCGTTGCCGTTGTGCCCCTGCGCGGAATCAAGGGCGAAGCCCGCCGCGCATCGCCGGGCCGCCCCCGGCACGGCGATTTGGCTGCAACCTGCTCTATGCTCAGACCTTTTTCGGACTTGGCTGATATAAAGCGCTAAAAAATTGACGTTGGATCGCCGCACCGGGGCCCGTCGATGCGCGGCTCATTGCAACGACAGATCAAGGCCAATTTCAACCGTCGCCCCCTTCAGTCATTCACCGCCTCATCCTCCTCGACCTGCTCGATCCACTGCGCGAGTATCGAGCGCAACAAAGCCATGTCGCGGGTCTCGATCGCCTCGGACAGCGACTTGAGCGCCTTGGCAAGCTCTATCTCCGACAGGTGCCCCTCCTGCGCGCGCAGGATGCAGGGGTGTGGCGTGGTCAGCATGTCCGAGCCGATCAGCAGTTCCTCGTGCAGTTTCTCGCCGGGGCGCAGGCCGGTGATCTCGATCTCGATATCGCCGCGCGGATTGGCGGCGTCGCGCACGCTATAGCCCGAGGCCTCGATCATCCGGCGCGCGATGTCCTGAATGGCGACCGGTTTGCCCATGTCGAGCACGAAGACATCACCGTCGCGGGCGAATGACCCAGCCAGCAGCACGAGGCGCACCGCCTCGGGAATGGTCATGAAATAACGCGTCACCTCCGGATGGGTCAGCGTCACCGGCCCGCCCTGCGCGATCTGATCGGCAAAGACAGGGATCACCGACCCCGACGAGCCCAGCACATTGCCGAAACGCACCATGGAAAACCGTGTCCTGTCCGACCGGGTGGCGAGATCCTGCACGATCATCTCGGCAAAGCGCTTGGAACCGCCCATCACCGAGGTTGGGCGCACTGCCTTGTCGGTGGAGACGAGGATGAAACGTTCCACGCCTGCCTCGCGCGCGGCATTGGCGACGGTACGGGTGCCGAGCACGTTGTTGCGCATCCCCTCGATGGCGTTCAATTCGACCAGCGGCACGTGCTTGTAGGCCGCCGCGTGCAGAACCACGTCGATCTTCTTGGCGCGCATCAGCACATTGACGAGGGCGGCGTCGCAGACCGAGCCGAGAATCGGGATGATCTCCAGTTCGGGGGCGAGGCTGCGCAATTCGCGCTCGATCTGAAACAGCACATGTTCGCCGTGATCCATCAGGATCAGGGTCTTGGGGGCGCATTGGACCAGTTGACGGCAGAGCTCCGAGCCGATCGAGCCGCCCGCGCCTGTCACGAGGATGCGCCGCCCGGAATAGACGTCGCTCACGTCCGGCAATTCGTTCTCCAGCGCGTCGCGTCCCAGAAGGGCGGCCGGGTTGACGGCACGGCCGGTGGGACGTGTCCCGCCGTCATGTCGCCGCCAGAGATGGCGTGCGCCTGAGAACAAGAGATACACGATGCCCGCCACGATGAAGAGCCGTGCGGATGGGCCGGATGGGGTGATTGCCGACACGGCCATGCCACTGAGGCTGGCGACCCCGGCCACAAGTGCGATCCTGGCCATATCGCTGATCACGTGGCGGATCGGCGTGGCGCGGTGCAGGTCGAGCGCGCTCCCCAGCCCGCCCGCGATCAGCAGGAGCGGCACCGCCCAGAGAAGTCGCGTCCCGAGCGCCACCGGGTCTTCGACGAGCTGCGCGCCAAGGGTGACGGCCAAAAGCATCAGCCCCGCCTCGATCAGCGTGTGACGGACGCGCCCCAAGGCAGGGCGGGGCGGGTTGAGCAACCGATCGGCCATGGTCCTCTCCACTCGAAGGGCCGCGCGTGTCGCGAGGCCGTTGTCCTACAATAGCTGTCACGGGTGTGTCTGGGCAATGGTCATCACCACGGCGTGACCGGATCGGGCGCGGGCGTGAAGTGACCGGTTACGATTTCAGCAGCATGCACGTTACCCGGCGTCGCGCGCGCCCTGCCAGTCCTTCACCATTTGCGCGGGCGTGATGTTGCGCAGCGCGCCGGGCAGGAGCCGGGACAGCCGGTCGGTGTCGAGCGACACCTCGGCCTGCGCCTCGGGCGGGGCGGTGCGCCAGGTAACCCGGCAACCCGCTACGCGTGCGAGATCCTCCATGGCCACCGGTTCGGGTGCCGCCACATTGAGGATGTCGGGAAGGTCGCCCTCGGGCAGGCGGGCCAGTCCGGCCAGCACCCGCGCCAGATCGCCCGGCGCGACATAGCTGCGTCGCGGCCCGCGGCCATCCACAAACCGGTCGAGCGTGACGCCGCGCGCGGGATCGGCCAACGCCGGTGCGAGGCTGTCGGCCCCCACCACGTTGGCCAGGCGCAGGATGACGTGGTGCAATCCGTCGGGCGGCAGCGCGCCGATGGCGTGTTCCATCTCCAGCTTGGACAGGCCGTAGGCGTTGACCGGCGCGGGTTTGCCGGTCTCGTGCATATCGCGGCCCGGGCCATAGATCGCGGCGGTGGACAGGTGCAGCACCCGCCCCGCCCCGCAGGCATGGGCCAGCCGCACACCCTGCGCCACCAGTGCCACGTTCTGCGCGAGGGTCTGCGCATCCCCCGTCGTCCGGCCCCAGAGGGCGATCACCGCACTGCAGGGCGGACATTCCGGTAAGGCGACATCCGGCGACCAGCACAGGTCAGCGGGCGGAAGACGTGACAGCCAGATCGGCCGACACGCCCCAGCCCTCGGCCAGACCTTGCGGAGCAACCGACCAAGGCGTCCGTTTGCGCCTGTCAGAAGGCAGGACGGACCGGGATTGGGCATGTGTCCTCCGGGTTTTGGTGAAATCACGATTTTGCAATTGTCTATCATGCGCTACACGGGGTAGTAAGCCGCTAGAGAATGACATTGGCGTTTGAGATCGAGGGAATACGTTTTGTTGCTGAAATTCCGCGTGATCCTGCTTTTAGGCTGCGCTCTCACTCTTGCCGCCTGCACTGTTCCGAGTGGTGCGGCGCTGCAGTCGAGCGTTGTCAGCGCCGGCAGCGGTGAGAACCCGAGCCTGCAAGTCGTGCCGGTTTCGCGCAGCAACGTCTCAATGCTGGCGGAATGGCCGACTACCGGCTGGAGCGGGCGATACAATTGGTTGTCGGCCTCGCGTGGTCCGGATTCGGCATTGATCCAGACCGGTGATACGCTTCAGATCGCGATCTGGGACACGCAGGAAAACTCTTTGCTTGCCACGCCGGAAAGCCGGGTGAGTTCGGTCCCGCCCACCCCTGTAAGCGCATCGGGCACGATCTTCATGCCTTATGTCGGTGAGGTGAACGTGCGTGGCCTGACCGCAGAGGCAGCGCGAACCCGCCTGCAGGAGGCGCTGGCCGATATTGCGCCGACGGCGCAGGTGCAACTCATGGTTGAGCAGGGTCGCAATAACGCGGTCGATTTGGCGTCGGGGGTGGGTGCACCGGGGCGATACATGCTCGAGTCGCGCAATACCTCGATCCTCAGCGTGATCTCCGAAGCAGGCGGCATTAACCCGGCCCTGCGCCATCCGCTGATCGTCCTGCAACGCGATGGCAGACGCTACGAGACGCGGGCAGAGGACCTTCTGAACGATCCGCAACGCGACATTCTGCTGCGCGGTGGCGATCGCATTGCCGTGGTTGAGGACGATCGCAATTTCAACGCCCTGGGTGCGGCAGGTCAGCAGAGTGTGATCTATTTCCAAGAGGAATCCATCACCGCGATGCAGGCAGTCTCGCAGATGGGCGGCTTGCTGGCGTCGCGGGCCAATCCCAAGGGGCTTCTGGTGCTGCGGGACTATACGCAAGAGTTGCGCAAGCCTTTTGCTGCCGGCCCACATATGGATCAGGTGGTGTTCACGCTGGATTTCACCACGGCCGACGGTCTTTTCGCCGCGCGCAAGTTCGAGATCAATCCGGGTGATACGCTGCTTGCCACCGAATCGCCTGTGACGCGGGTCCAGACCGTCCTCGGTCTTCTCGGCACCGTGGTCGGCTTTGGCGCGACCGCCAACAACCTGTCGCAGTAACACGCCGCAAATCGAAACGCCGAAAATCGAAACGTCCGTCGCCTTGGGCGACGGACGTTGGGATGCGGTATAGGTTATCCGAAGAGGCGTATCAGTCCTGTACTGCCTCGGCCTCATCCTCGGCCTGCTCGGCGATCCACGCGACCGAGACGACCTCTTCGCCCTTGCCGGTGTTGAACACCTTGACGCCACCGGCGCTGCGCGAGCGGAAGGAGATGCCTTGGACCGGCACGCGGATCGATTGCCCGCGCGAGGTGGCGAGCATGATCTGATCCTCCAGCGTCACCGGGAACGAGGCCACGAGCGGCCCACCGCGCATCGCGCGGTCGATGGCCGCCACCCCCATTCCGCCGCGCCCACGCACCGGATAGTCGTGGCTCGACGACAGCTTGCCCGAGCCGTTGGCGGTGATCGTCAGGATCAGGTTCTCGGCGGCCTGCATGTCCTCGAACCGCTCGGCGCTCAGAGTGGCATCGGCATTGCCTTCGTCTTCTGACCCCTCGTCGTCCGGGGCTCCGGCGGCGGCGCGGCGCATCTTGAGATAGGCGGCGCGCTCGTCCGATGTGGCTTCGAAATGGCTGATCACCGACATCGACACGACGCGGTCGCTGTTTTGCAGGCGAATACCGCGCACGCCAGTGGATTTGCGCCCCTTGAAGACGCGCACATCGGTGACGGGGAACCGAATCGCGCGACCGGAATCGGTGACCAGCATCACGTCATCCTCTTCCGAGCAGATCCGCGCATTTACCAGTTCCACGCCCTCGGGCAGGTCCATCGCGATCTTGCCGTTGCGCTTGACGTTGGTGAAATCGCTGAGCGCATTGCGCCGCACGTCGCCTGCCGAGGTGGCAAACACGATCTGAAGGTCGTCCCACTCCTCTTCGGCGCGGTCCACGGGCATGATTGCGGCGATCGAGACACCGGTCGGGATGGGCAGGATGTTGACGATAGCCTTGCCCTTGGAGGTGCGCCCGCCAAGCGGCAGACGCCATGTCTTGAGCTTGTAGACCATGCCTTCGGTGGTGAAGAACAATAGCTGCGTATGGGTATTGGCCACGAAGAGCGTGGTCACCACGTCCTCATCCTTGGTCGCCATGCTGCTAAGGCCCTTGCCGCCGCGTTTCTGGGCGCGGAAATCCGTCAACGCGGTGCGCTTGATATAGCCGCCCTGCGTGACGGTGACGACCATCTCCTCGCGCTCGATGAGGTCTTCGTCCTCCATGTCGCCGGACCAGTCCACGATCTCGGTGCGGCGCGGCACGGCGAATTGCTCGCGCACCTCTGTTAATTCGTCGCGGATGATCTGCATGATCCGTTCGCGGCTGGCGAGAATGGCGAGGTAATTCTTGATCTTGCCTGCCAGCTCCTGCAACTCGTCGGTGACTTCCTTGACGCCCAGTTGCGTGAGGCGTTGCAGCCGCAGGTCGAGAATGGCGCGGGCCTGCGTCTCAGACAGGTTATAGGTGCCGTCCTCGTTGGCACGATGGGTGGGGTCGTCAATGAGCGCGATATATTCCAGGATATCGCCTGCGGGCCAGCGCCGCTCCATCAGCTTTTTCCGTGCCTCGGCGGCGTCGGCGGAGGCGCGGATGGTCGCCACCACCTCATCGACATTCGACACCGCGACGGCGAGACCGCAGAGCACATGCGCGCGTTCCCGCGCCTTGCGCAGATCAAAGGCCGTGCGGCGCGCGACCACCTCTTCGCGGAACTGCACGAAGAGCGAAAGGAAGCGGTGCAGCGTCAGCTGTTCGGGCTTGCCGCCGTTGAGGGCCAGCATGTTGCAGCCGAACGAGGTCTGCATCGGGGTAAAGCGGAACAGCTGATTGAGCACCACCTCGGGCGTCGCGTCGCGCTTGAGTTCGACCACGACGCGCACGCCGTTGCGGTCGCTCTCGTCCTGCACATGGGAGATGCCCTCGATCCGCTTTTCGCGGGCGGCCTCGGCGATGCGTTCGATCATCGTGGCCTTATTCACTTGGTAGGGGATTTCGTCGATGACGATGGCGTAGCGATCCTTGCGGATTTCCTCGGTGCGCGTCTTGGCGCGTATGACGACGCTGCCGCGCCCTTCCAGATAGGCCTTTCGCGCGCCCGTGCGGCCCAGCATGATGCCGCCGGTCGGAAAATCGGGGCCCGGCACGTATTGGATCAGGTCCTCGGTTTCGAGATCGGGATTGTCGATCAGAGCCAGCGTGGCATCCACCACCTCGCCCAGGTTGTGCGGCGGGATGTTGGTGGCCATGCCCACCGCGATGCCGCCCGCGCCGTTGACCAGCATGTTGGGGAAACGCGCGGGCAGGACAGTCGGTTCGCGGTCCTTGCCGTCGTAATTGTCCTGAAAATCCACCGTTTCCTTCTCGATATCGGCGAGAAGGAAGGCCGCAGGCTTGTCCATGCGCACCTCGGTATAGCGCATGGCGGCGGCGTTGTCGCCGTCCATAGAGCCGAAATTGCCCTGACCGTCCAGGAGCGGCAGCGACATCGAGAAATCCTGCGCCATGCGTACCAGCGCGTCATAGATCGCGCTGTCACCATGCGGGTGATATTTGCCCATCACGTCGCCAACGGCACGGGCGGATTTGCGATAGGGCTTGTCGTGGGTATTGCCACCCTCGTGCATGGCATAAAGGATGCGGCGGTGCACAGGTTTTAAGCCATCGCGCAGATCGGGGATCGCGCGGCTGACGATCACGCTCATCGCGTAATCGAGATAGGAGGTCTTCATCTCATGCGTGATGGAAACCGTGGGCCCGTCATATGCGGGCGGCAAATCATCCGTGTTTTCAGGGGGTTGAGGCGTATCGCTCACGTTTTTTACCGTCCTGTGATCTGGCGCTATATCTTGTTGGGGCGACTATATCAGAGCCATGATATGGGGTGCAATGGTGCAAGGGAGCGGCATTTGTCAGCCACACGCGCAGAGTGCCAACATACTGTTTTTATTGAAAAGTAATTTCTTTCGGGCATCATCGAAGGACAGGCAGTAACAGGAGCGACAGATGGAGATGTCTGAAACTGAACTGATGCTCAAGGGATACGGGCTTACCACGGCGGAGTTCTTCTACCGGATGCCCGATTATCAAAGCGTGCTCAACAGCTATCTCTGGCAGGACTATGATCTGGCCCCGGATCATCCGAAACTGTTCGAGTTCATAGAATTCTGGCAGCGCGAGATCGAGGGGCCGCTGCACTCGGTGCGGTTTACCCACCGCAAGCTGATCGCACCCGGGGAATGGCGCAACGTGACCGGCGAATTCACCCTGCATTGAGGCTGGTGGGTCGCCTGAAGGGCGACGGCATCCGACGCTCTTCGAACGGGATCATGCTGCATTGCGGCGTGATCCGGGGATACCGCAGGACACAAAGTGCTACAAAGCGTAACATTCGCCGCGTGGCACAGCAAGCCGCGCAATGCCGACTGTGCGCCGGTTTGCACGGTCAAGGCCGGGCCGCGCAGCCGATGGCTATTTTGCTGTCGGCTGAATTTTACATCTAGGACATGTCTTTTTCTGCCACCTTTAAGTCGTTGTTATGGTTGTCATTTGATTTAAGCCCGCGGGCGGTGCGCGTGTCGCTGGGACCGTCCGGCCCATGTCGCGTAAACTCGGATCGACCGTCTCATGCGCGCCGGATGACGCCTTTCGTGGCTCGATTTTACCTTTAGGCTCACACACTTGAAGCATTTGTGTAACAGAAATGTTATGTGGAAACGGGCGCGGGATTGTGGCAACTGACCGGGAACATGCGAGAGGCGGCGGGCATTAAACCTGTAGCCCGTGAGAGCAGAAGCAAAGGTGACAAACAATGCAACCCAGCACGACCGACAGCGGTGTGACCCATCGTCAGGGGGATTTCGCGACCCTGACCGAAGCGCTTGATTACGCGGCCGCGGGGGCGTGCGGGCTGAACTTTTACGGGACGGACGCCACCCTGACCGAGACGCTGTCCTATGCCGAGTTGCGGACACGGGCGATCAACCTCGCCGGTCGGCTTGCCGCAGTCTATCCGCGCCATGCGCGGATCGGGCTGATTGCCGAAACGACGCCGGAATTCATGGTCGCCTTCATGGCGTGTCAATATGCCGGGCTCGTGCCCGCGCCGCTGACCGTGCAGGCGGCCTTCGGGCGTCGCGAGGTCTATGAATGGCAAATGTCGCGCACCGCCCAGACCGCCGATCTTGCCGCCGTCATGGCCACCGATGAGGTGGCCGAGGTGCTGCGCAATGCATTGACCGAGATCGACATTCCGCTGATTGCAATCTGCGGGCGCGACCTGCCCGAAACCGGTGTCGTGCCGGTGCCGCATGGCAAGGACGATCCGGCGTATATCCAGTTCTCCTCGGGCAGTACCAGTGCGCCGAAGGGTATCTACGCGACCCAGAAGAGCGTGTCGGCGAATTGCCATGCGATCATCAACGAGGCGCTGCACATGACCGCCGAGGACCGCTGCGTGTCCTGGCTGCCGCTTTATCACGACATGGGGCTGGTCGGCTTCTTCATGGTGCCGCTCTATAACCAGACTACGGTTGATTACATCTCGCCCACGTCCTTCGCGCGGCGCCCGATCTCCTGGCTCAAGCTGGTGAGCGAGAACCGGGGCACGATCTTTTACAGCCCCAGCTTCGGCTACGATCTCTGCGCGCGGCGCTATCGCGGCGAGACGCTTGACCTCAGCTCGCTGCGCGTGGCCGGGATCGGTGGCGACATGGTGCGCGAGGATGCGCTGGTCAAATTCACCGATATCTTCGCGCAGAGCGGCTTTGACGGACGTGCCTTCGTACCGAGCTACGGCCTTGCCGAGTCGACGCTCGGGGTGGCCTTCGCGCCGCTCGATACCGGCATGAAGCGCGATCTGGTGGATACCGGGCGGATGCAGACCTCGGGTCGTGCGGTGCCTGCCACGGCGCAGACCCGCCCCGGGCAAACGCGCTGCTTCGTGTCCTGCGGACGGCCGCTGCCATCCTTCGAGATGCGCATCGTCGATACCGACGGGCGCGAAACCCAAGGCCGCGATATCGGGCGGATCATGATCAAGAGCCCCAGCATCGCCGACGGGTATTTCCGCGCTGGTGAGGCGTTGCAGCCGCTCGCCGACGCGGACGGATGGATGGAGACGGGCGATCTTGGCTACTGGTTTGAGGGCGAGGTGGTGATCACTGGGCGCTCCAAGGATCTCATCCTGTGGAACGGCCGCAACATCTGGCCGCAGGATATCGAATGGGTCGCGCAGAATACCGGCGGCAAGAACATCTCGGGCGCAGGTGCCTTCGAGGTCGGCGATGCCGATGGCGGGTCGCGCATCATCCTGCTGGCGGAATGCTGGTCGCGCGACGAAACCGTGCGTGCGCAGCTGATCCGCGACATCTCGGCGGCGACACGGGCCACGACCGGGGCCCCTGTCTCGGTGGAACTGGTCGGCGTGCGCTCCCTGCCGATGACAAGCTCCGGCAAGCTGAGCCGGGCTGCCGCGCGGGCGCGTTATCTGGCGGGCGATTACGCATCTTCGACACCTGCGGACGAGCGCGTGACCGCAACCGCCCCGGCGCGCGGTGCCTGAGCGGCAGGTCACCGTCAGCGCGCCTCATCCCAGACTTGCACTGACGGGCGCGACCGGCTTTGTCGGTCGCAGCCTTCTGGCGCGGCTCAATGGGGCCGGGCGGCCGGTCAGGGCGCTCGCGCGGGCCAAACCGGGTCGGACGCTGGCGCATCAGCCGGGGCTCGACTGGGTGCCGGGCGGGCTCGATGATCCCGACGCGCTCGCGGCTCTGATGGACGGTGCGGAGGTGCTGCTGCATTGCGCGGGTGCAACCAATGCGCTGACACGGGATACGTTTCACCGCGTCAATGCCGACGGCACGGCAGCCGTGACGCGGGCCGCGCGCAAGGCCGGGGTGCGGCATGTGATCCTGCTCTCTTCGCTGGCCGCCACGCGGCCTGAGGTGTCGGATTACGCCGCCTCGAAAGCCGTCGGAGAGGCCCGCTTGCTGGCCGAATCGGGGGAGATGGCGGTTACGATCTTGCGGGCCCCGGCGGTGGTCGGACCGGGGGATGCCGCCACCGCGCCGCTGTTCACCATGCTGGCGCGGGGGTGGATGCCGGTGATCGGCGGAAAGACGCGCAGCGCGCGATTCTCCGTGATCGACGTGGAGGATCTCGCCGCTTTGCTGCTCGTTTTCGCGACGGATATGCCAAAGCCCGGACAGCGTCAGACCTACGCCCCATATGGCCACGCGGCGCTTGGTTGGGGCGATTTGGCAGAAAGTGCCGAGCGGGTGACCGGTCGGCGCGTGCGCCAAGTGGTCCTGCCTCATGCCGCCGCCGTGCTGCTGGGGCGCGGTGCGGATCTGGTGGCGCGGCTGAGCGGACGCTCGCAGGTGTTCTCGTCGGGCAAGGTCCGCGAGATGTGCGCAGGCGACTGGATCGGAGACACGCCGATTGCCGCAACGACACCGATTGACGAGACGATGGGGCGTTGCCTCGCCCCGTTTCTGAGACTAGGGAAGGCGCAGGAATGATGCCTGCCCGCGACAGACTGGAGCCTGAAATGCAAGCCAATAACCAAGCCATATTCGACAAGGTTTGCGCTATTCTCAAGACGCATGCCGAGGCCGATACGGAAATCACGCCCGATACGCAGATCGCCGCCGATCTTGCCATCGATTCGGTCGAGATGTTTGATCTGGTGATGGAGATCGAGGAAGTCTATGATATCAGCTTCCCGATAGAGGAGGCTTCTGCTATCGATACCGTCCAATCCCTGATTGAAGCAATCGAGCGTATCACCGATGTCTGACAGTGATGACATGAAAACCAGTATCTTCGGCAAGTTTCAGAAACTGGCCGAGCGAGTTGACACGCTGCGCGTTTCCGGGCGGCTGCCATTCGGCTTGCAGATGGACGAGATGCTCTCGCAGACCCGCGCGCGGATCGGCAATCGCGAGGTTTTGTTGGCCGGGACCAATAATTACCTTGGCCTGACCTTCGACACTGACGTGATGGAGGCCGCCAAGGCGGCGATTGACGCGCAGGGCACCGCGACCACCGGCAGCCGGCTGGCCAACGGGTCCTACGCCGCGCATCTCGACCTTGAGGAAAGGCTTAAGGAGTATTTCGAGGTGCCCTCGGCGATTGTCTGCACGACCGGCTATCAGGCCAATCTCGCGGCGATCAGCGCGCTTGCCGGGCGTGGCGATCACCTGCTGCTCGATGCCGACAGCCATGCCTGCATCTATGACGCGGCCCGGCTCAGCGATGCCGATACCATCCGCTTCCGCCACAACAGCCCGGCCGATCTCGACAAGCGCCTGTCGCGCCTGCCCAAGGAAGGCGGGCGTCTGGTGGTGATCGAGGGGCTTTATTCGATGTTCGGCGATGTGGCCCCGGTGGCCGAATTCGTCGAGGTGGCCCACGCCCATGGTGCGATGCTCTTCGTCGACGAGGCGCATTCGGTCGGCTGCTACGGCGAGCGCGGGCGCGGCGTGGCGCAGGCGCAGGGCGTGGCCGACAAGGTTGATTTCATCTCCGGCACCTTCTCCAAGAGCTTTGCCTCGATCGGCGGGTTCTGCGTGTCGCGGCATGTTGAACTGGAACTGATCCGCATGGTCAGCCGCCCGTATCTCTTTACCGCCTCCGGTTCGCCCTCGAACGTGGCCGCAGCGCAGGCCGCGCTCGTCAAGATCGCCGGAGAGCCGCAATTGGGGCAGGCGCTGTGGGACCGGGTGCATCAGCTCTATGACGGGTTGACCGAGGCGGGTTTCGAGCCAATTTCGCCGGCCGCGCCGATCATCGCGATCCCGCGCCCCGACGAACAGGTCGCGGTTGCCGAGTGGAACCGCCTGATGGATGCCGGTGTCTATGTAAATCTCGCGGTGCCGCCCGCGACGCCGCAGTCCAAATCCCTGTTGCGTCTGAGCGTGTCGGCGGCCCATAGCGAGGCCGATATCGACGAGGTGCTCGCCGGATTCCGCAGCCTTCTCGAAGACGGCGCGCCCGCCCCGTCGATGGCTGCGAGCGGCAGCTAGACGCCCCCGGTTTCGGATGCCATGACAGGCACGTCCGCCCCAGGCGGGCCAGTGTTGCCCGTCGCACCCCCGGGGGCATCCGCGTCGAGATTACCTGTCGGAGAGACCCATGCCGCTAGCCTTGCCCATCGATCCCGCGCAGATCCTGATTGACGGTGTCTGGCGTGCCGCGTCTGACACGCTGCCCGTCGAGGATCCCTCCACCGGGCAGGAGATCGCACGGATCGCGCGGGGTGGTGCGGAGGATATCGACGAGGCGGTTGCTGCTGCGCAGTCGGCACTCGGCGGCGCATGGGGCCGCTGCACGGCGGCAGAGCGCGGTCGGCTGCTGGCCCGGCTGGGGCAGTTGGTCGAGGCGCATGAGGATCTATTGACCGAGGTCGAGGCGCGTGACGTGGGCAAGCCGCTGTCGCAAGCCCGCGCCGATGCCCGGGCGCTCGCGCGCTACTGCGAATTTTACGGCGGGGCGGCGGACAAGGTGCATGGCACGACCATCCCCTATCTCGACGGCTACACAGTCTACACCCTGCGCGAGCCGCACGGCGTGACCGGCCATATCGTGCCCTGGAACTACCCGATGCAGATCATCGGTCGCTCAGTCGGGGCGGCGCTTGCCATGGGCAATGCCTGCGTGCTGAAACCGGCCGAGGATGCGAGCCTCACGGCGCTGCTCTTCGCGTATCTGGCGCAGGAGGCGGGATTTCCGGCGGGCGCGCTCAACGTGGTGCCGGGGCTGGGGCGCGAGGCGGGCGCCGCGCTCTCGGCGCATCCCGGCATCCAGCATCTGAGCTTTACCGGCTCGGTCGCCACCGGGTCTGCCGTGCAGATCGCGGCGGGGGCCAATGTGGTGCCGGTGACGCTGGAACTGGGCGGCAAATCCCCGCAGGTGGTGTTTGCCGATGCCGATCTCGATGCCGCTTTGCCGTTTCTCGTCAATGCAGGGTTGCAGAACGCAGGCCAGACCTGTTCGGCCTCCTCGCGGATCTTGGTGCAGCGCGCGGTGTTTGACGAGGTGGCGGCGCGCATGGCCGAGGCTTACGGGGCTAAGCGCATCGGCCCGGCGATGCAGGATCCGGGGATCGGCCCGTTGATCAACGCCACCCAGAAAGCCCGTGTCGAGGGCTATCTTGACCGGGCAGGCGACCTGCCGGTCATTGGGCAGGCGGTGCCGGGGGACGATCTGCCAGCGGGCGGGCATTACGTGCCCGCGATGCTGTTCGGGCCGGTGTCGCCCGATCACCCGCTCGCGCAGGAGGAAATCTTTGGCCCGGTGCAGGTGATGATCCCGTTCGACACCGAGGACGAGGCGATTTCCATCGCCAATGGCACCGATTACGGCCTTGTCGCCAGTATCTGGACGCGCGACGGGGCGCGGCAGATGCGATTGGCGCGGGCGCTGCGGGCGGGACAGGTGTTCGTCAACAATTACGGCGCGGGCGGCGGTGTCGAACTGCCCTTCGGCGGCACCGGCAAATCCGGCCATGGCCGCGAAAAGGGCTTCGAGGCGCTTTACGGCTTCTCGACCCTCAAGACGGTAGCGGCGCATCACGGCTAAAGGCGGGCCGAACCTGCCTGTTTCAGGGCCGAATCGACCACGCCTTATTCCACTGCGTCACGCCTCTGCGGGCACGGCGGCGCGGTAGAGATGCCAGGTCGCATGGCCGAGCACCGGCAGGATGATCACCAGGCCGAGAAAAGCGGGCAGGGTGCCCAGCACCATCGCCACGGCGACCAGCAAACCCCATGTCGCCACGATGCGCGGGTTTTCGCGCGCCACTTTCACCGAGGTAAGCACCGCCACCGTGACGCCGGCGCGCCGGTCGATCAGCATCGGAAATGAGATCAGGCTGAGCACCAGCACCGCCCCGGCGAAAACCGCGCCGACGCCCATGCCCAGCACCGTCATCGCCCAGCCGGGTGCGGTGGTCAGCACCTCACCGATAAAGCCGCTGACCGAGGCGGGCGGTTGCGGCCCGAGCGTGACATTGTAGATCAGGCTTGCGGCGAACATCCACGCGATGAACAGCCCCATCAGGACCAACCCCAACACCAGCACCGGCACGATCACCGGGGCGGTCATCACCGAAAATGCCGCCCCCCAACCCGCCTGTCCGCCCGCTTCGCGCTGACGGCTCATCTCGTATAGCCCGGTGGCGACCACCGGGCCGAGCAGCGTGAACCCGGCGGCCAATGGAAAGAGCATCGGCAGCCGCGCCATGTGAAAGGCCACGAGCGCGAGCGCGATTCCGATGATCGGGTAGATCGCGATCAGAAAGATCACGTCGCTGCGCAGCGACGTGAAATCGTCGACGCCCTTGCGCAAAGCAACGCGCAAATCCTGTATAGTCAGGTGGCGCACGTCGGGCGGCGCTGTGACCGTGCCGCGCAGCGCCTCTGTCGCCTCGCCCGCCGTGCGGCCTACGCCAAAGGCGGCATCCGCCATCCAGCTGAGGGGGTTTCCAATGGTCCGTGTCATGCTTGGCCTCCCTTTCATCGCGGCGCGCGCGGGCCGGGAGGGGCCCGATCCCGTGGCACCCTTGCCTGCGACAAACTAGCACGCCTGCGCCATATCTCCAGTTCACAATCCGGCGACGGTGGTTCAGGCGTCGTTTTGTGCAAGGCTGGGATGGGCCCTGCGGATCGCGTCGGCCAGCACAAGGGCCGCCGGGGTCATCAGGTGAGCGGGCTGTGTCGCCATCCACAATTCGCGCCGTGCGCCCGCGCCTGGAAGGGGCAGGAAGGCCAGATCGTGATTGCCCGGCATCACGGTGAGTTCGGGCAGCACCGTCACGCCGACGCCCGCGCGCACGAGGCTGAGGATCGAGGCGGTGTTGCGCACCATAAGTGGCGCAGTGCAGAGGACGGGCGTAAAATCCGGGTCGGAAATATACTGGCAGAGTCCGTTGGCGATGAACGGTGTGTCCCCGAGCGCGGTCCAGCCCTTGATGGGCCACGTTTCGACCAGCGGATCGTCGGCGCGGCAGACAAGGCCGAACGCGTCGGTTAACAGCAGATTTCGCTCCAGCCCCGGCAGGGGCGGCAGGCTGGCCAGCCCGATATCGGCGCGCTCGGCCAGCAGATCCTGCTGCACGGTGGCGGAATCGCTGTCGGTGAGGTCGATCCGCACGCCGGGGCGCTCGCGCAGGAACCGCTCCAGCACCGGCGGCATGATGACCTGCGCCGCCGAGGGGGTAACCGCGAGGCGGACATGCCCGCGCTCGGCGCGCGACAGCCCCTCGATGGCCGAAAGCGTTCGATCGAAATGCGACAGCCCGCGCCCGGCCTCATGCAGCACCAGCTCACCCAGCGGGGTGAGGCGCGATTTGCGCGCGGTCTCGAAGAGCGGTGCGCCGATGTGCTCCTCGAACTGCTTGAGCATCATCGACACCGCCGATGGCGTACGGCCCAGGATGGCCGCAGCCTCGGCGAGGCTGCCGTGATCGGCCACGGTGCGAAAACAACGGAGCATTTCGATCTTGATGGACAAATTCAGCCTACCTTGATTCAGACACGGATTGTGTCACCTCGTCTGAATTTTGCGCCCTTGTCGGGGGAAAGTCCATGCCTTGCACCAGAGTCGGCGATCACGGCGCAGATGCAGCCGTGCCCGGTCTGCGCGGAGCAGACCGCAAGACCGGCGGCGGGGTGAGTCGGCGGAGGGTTCGCCACGCCTGATCCTGCGACGTTGCGCGCTACGCGGGTGCGCCTGTCATGCGCATGGAGGTAATCCCGCAAGAATCGACATATGGTTGATATGATTATGAAATCCATAAATCAGCTTGCGGTCGTCGCTGTGACAAAATTGCCAAACCAACCGCGCTCACGGAAAGTGCACCTGTTCGTGTTTGGACAAGGCAGGGTTGCATCAGCATCGCTTTTCCTGCGTCGGGCGCAACGCCCGGAGTTCACTGCTTATCGCAACCTTCGGGCATCTCTCATTACTCACTGCCCGGCTATTCAGGAGGAAGACCCGTGAAACAAAAACTTCTCAGCACCAGCGCGATTGCCCTCGCCGTGGGCGCGGCGCTGCCGGCAACAGCCCAGGAATGGGACATGGACTGGGGCGGCTTTCACACCGCCCATGTCGCCTATGTCGATGTCGACACCAACACGCCGAATCATGCCGGCGCGGATTTCGACGGTGTCGATATCTACACCGAGGCGGAGATCCATTTCACCCCGTCCGTCACGCTCGACAACGGCATGACCTTCGGCATTAACGTGCAGATGGAAAGCACCAATAACGGCGGCGGCGCCGTTGGTATCGACGAAACCTTCCTGTCGGTTTCCAGCGACACGTTGGGCCGCATCGACATCGGCAACGAAAACTCGGCCGGCTACAAGATGACCGTCTCGGCGCCGCAGGTCGATGGCAGCATCTGGATCAACTCGCCGTCGCTGTCGGGCTTCATCCCGCTCTCGATCGGCGCGGGCGGTAACTCGCCCTGGGTGTTCCGCGATGTGGGCATCTCGGCCTGGGCGGAGGTTCTGGGCAATAACGACGTGCCGCGCATTACCTATTACACGCCCTCCTTCAACGGCCTGACCGTGGGTGTGTCCTATGCGGCGACCGTCAACTCGGTCGCCTCCGCGGCCGTTGTCGGCGGCGGCAACAACGCCGGCAACAGCTTTGGTGTCGATCGCAATATCGGCGTGACGGACGTGTTCGATGTCGCGGTCGCCTACAGCCAGAGCTTCAACGGCTTTGATGTCGACCTGTCGGCCCGCTACGGCACCGCCGACAGCAATGTCGCGGGCACCGGCGATCCGGAAGTCTACGTCTTCGGCGCGAGCGTCGGCTACGCAGGCTTTACCTTCGGCGGATCCTATGGCGAGAACAAGAATGGCGGCCTGCGCACATTCAACTCCGAAGGCTGGGCACTGGGGGCAACTTATGACCTCGCAGGTCCCTGGACCTTCGGTGTCGATACCTACCAGGGCGAATACAACGGCGTCAACGGCACCAACGACCAGTCTGAATTCGAAGCATATCAGATCATCGCCAACCGCACGCTCGGTCAGGGGGTGAGTTGGTCGGTCTATGGTGTTTACGCTGAAACGAGCGTGAACGGGGATGCAGGGGGCACCTTCTCGACCCTCGCAGGCAGCGCCCTGGCGAATACCGAGGTCGAAGGGTATCTGATCGGCACCTCGATCAACCTGACGTTCTAAAGCAAGTCCCTCAGGACAGGAGAGGCGCGGGAACATTCCCCTGCCGCTCGCGAACAAGATCCGGCGCGCGACACAAAGCAAAGCTGTCGTGTGCCGGATTCACCAAGTTGCTGATCCACCCTGTGTGGTTTCTACGTCACATGTCCGGCGTGAAGCGGAAACCGGCGGGGGGTTGCGTTGACAGTTTGGTCCCTCTTGGCGCATTTCTTCGTCCAAGCCGTTTCCAATGACTGGTGCGGCGGATCCGAAAAACCTGCTTATGAGGAGGGACACCCTTGAAAAAGCAACTTCTGAGCACCAGCGCGATCGCACTCGGCGTCGCAATGGCCGCACCGGCATCGGCCCAGGAATGGGACATGGACTGGGGCGGTTTCCACAACGCACACGTGGGTTATGTCGAAGTCGACACCACCGGCGTCGCGGTCGGGACCGACTTTGACGGCGTTGATGTCTTCCAGAACGCGGAAATCATCTTCACCCCGTCCGTCACGCTCGACAACGGCATGACCTTCGGCATTAACGTGCAGATGGAAAGCACCAACAACGGCGGCGGTGCCGTCGGTATCGACGAAACCTATCTGTCGGTCTCCAGCGACACGCTGGGCCGCATTGACCTCGGCAACGAGAACTCGGCTGGCTACAAGCTGTCGCTCGCTGCTCCCCAGGTTTCCGGCGGTATCGGCATCAACTCGCCGTCGCTCTCGGGCTTCGTTCCGATCTCGATCGGTTCCGGCGGCAACTCGCCTTGGCTGTTCCGTGATTCGGGCATCTCGTCCTACGCCGAAGTTCTGGCCAACAACGACGTTCCGCGCATCACCTACTACACGCCGTCCTTCAACGGCCTGACCGTCGGTGTGTCCTATGCCGCAACCGTCAACGCCGTGGCACCCGCCGCGACCGTCGGCGGTGGCAACAACGCCGGCAATAACTTCGGCGTGAACCGCAACGTCGGTGTGACTGATGTGTTCGACATCGGTGCCAACTACAGCCAGACGTTCAACGGCTTCGACATCGGCCTGTCGGCCCGCTACGGCACCGCTGACAGCAATGTCGTAGGCACCGGCGATCCGGAAGTCTGGGCGGTTGGTGCACAGTTCGGCTATGCCGGCTTCACCTTCGGCGGCTCCTACGCCGAGAACAACAACGGTGGCCTGCGTGCGTTCAACTCCGAAGGCTGGAGCCTCGGCGCGACCTACGACATCGCAGGTCCGTGGTCGGTTGGCTTCGACACCTACCAGGGTGAATACAACGGCGTGAACGGCACCAACGACAAGTCCGACTACGAAGCGTATCAGCTGGTTGCCAGCCGTTCGCTCGGCTCGGGCGTGACCTGGGCTGTCTATGGCATGTATGTCGACTCGGACACCAACAACGCCGGTGGTTCGTTCGGTGGTGGCCTCGCGGCGGCCAGCGAAGTCGAAGGCACGCTGATCGGCACTTCGGTCAACCTGTCGTTCTGATCGACCGGTCAAAAGACTTGAGGGCGGGGGGTGACATTTCCCCCCGCCTTTTCTATTTGTGCCGCAACACGTGCCAATGGACGGGGGATTTCGGGGCATGAAGCGAAGCATCATCTGGCTGGCCTCCTATCCGAAATCCGGCAACACCTGGACGCGGCTTTTCCTCGCCAATTACCTTGCCAACGCGTCGCAGCCCTTTCCGATCAATCAGGCGCACCGCTTTGCCAGCGGCGACGCGATCGTCAAGATGTACAATCAGGTGGCCGGGCGCGCGATCGACCCGCAGGATCTCGACCTGTCGCTGCGGCTGCGCGACAAGGTGTTGCGCGGCATCGTGGCCAACAATGCCGACGTGAATTTCGTCAAGACGCATAACGCGCGGCTGGCCGCCGGTGGCATGGATCTGATCCCCGACCGCTACACCCGTTCCGCCATCTACATTCTGCGCAATCCGCTTGACATGGTGCTGTCCTATGCGCGCCATTATGGTATCGCCCCGGAAGAGGCGGCGCGGCAAATCTCGCATCATGAAAACGCCAACCTGCCGACCGAGCGCACGGTGGCGCAATATCTCAGTTCCTGGGATAATCACGTGCGCAGCTGGATGACCTATGCGCCGTGGAAGCGGCTTTTGGTGCGTTACGAGGATCTGCTCGACGATCCCGAGACCCATTTCGGCAAGATGCTGGAACATATTGGCGTGCCGGTCGACCCTGAGAGACTGGCCCGGGCGATTCGGTTCTCGAGTTTCGATGAGTTGTCAAAACAGGAAGAAAAACAAGGGTTTATCGAGCGTTCCGAGGAGAGCGAAAAGTTCTTCAGCAAGGGGCAGAAGGATCAGTGGAAGACCGATCTTGATCCCGCGCTTGCCGATCAACTGCGCGAGCGCTTCGCCGAGACGATGACGAGATACGGGTATCTGGAATGAGCAATCTGCAACGTATCATCTGGCTGGCAAGCTATCCCAAATCGGGCAACACCTGGATGCGCAGCCTTCTGGCGCATTATTTCATGCCCGCCGGTCAGGCGCCCGACATCAACAACCTGCGCCAGTTCACCACCGGCGACACGCGGCAGGATTTCTTCGACGCGGCCAATGGCGCGCCGTTCCGGGGGCAGGGGCTGGAGGACTGGATGCGGGTGCGCGGCCGCGCGCTGCGGCTGATCGCGGCGTCAAAGCCCGACCACCATTTCGTCAAGACCCATTGCCAGACTATCCGCGTCTTGGATCAGGACGTGATCCCGCCCGAGGTGACGGCGGCGGCGATCTATATCATACGCAATCCGTTCGATCTTGCGCCGTCTTTCGCGCGGCATCAGTCCTGCGATCTGGATACGGCGATTGACCAGATGTGCAATCCCGAGACGCTGACCGGCACGCCCACTGGCATTATCGACCTGCTGGGCCGGTGGGACGATCATATCCGGGTCTGGACGCAGGCACCGGGCCTGCCGAAATACGTGGTACGTTACGAGGATATGCTGAAAAGCCCCGGCAAGACCATGCGCGGGCTGCTGGAGAAGTTCCTGCGCGTCAAGGTGGACGGACCCAAGCTGGCGCGCGCGGTCAAGGCGACGAGTTTCGAGGCGATGAAGACGCAGGAAGAAACCCTGGGTTTCACGGAACGTCCACAGGGCATGACGGCGTTCTTCGCCAAGGGGCAGGCCGGGGTCTGGCGCGACGATCTGAGCCCCGCGCAGGTCGCGCGGCTGCGCGAGGCATTTCTGCCGGTGCTGGAAGAGTGGTATCCCGAGATGCTCAAGGAAACCGGCGCATTTGTCGCGAAGGCGTGAGCGCGGCACGGCTGGCATTGTGCGACGATTCGCATATCTCTAGGATATTCAGGCAATGCAACAAGTGGAGCGCAGGATGATCCGGCCCGTTTTCACCATGATCGCAGCCCTGGGCGGGCTTGCCGCCTGCATGACGACGCTGGCGCCGCAAGTGGTCGCACGGCTCGGGCCCGATCCGGCCCTGGGCGGGGGGCGCTATACCAGCGGGGGTGGCATCACCGTGGCCACCGATATTCGCGAGCAGAACGGGCGCACCATGGTCTGTGGCGTCTGGGCGCAGAGCCGTCAGCAATCCACCCTGACCAACGGCGTTGAGCCTAAGGTGCTGGGCAGCGGCAATGTCTCTCTTGGTGGTGAGACGCTGGTGCGCGGGCTTCTGTTTATGCGCGAAGTGCCACCGGTGGCCGATTATGGTGGCTCGGAGGCCGGGTGCATCGTCTCGGATCGCGTCTGGCAGGCCGGGGATGACGCGCGCCAGCCGGTGGTGCGAATTCCCCGGCAACAGGTGCATGTCGAGGGCGACGAGGGCGGTCATCTCGTCGTGTATTTCAAGCCCACGGGCCCTGCCGCGGGCGCGCCGTAGCGGTCAGATATCCTTGACCAGCCGCAGCGCGTCGTGGATCGCGGCATGGGTGTTGCGCGCGCTGACCGCATCGCCGATCCGGAACAGTTGAAAGTTGCCCTCGGGGTTGGGGGCGAGGGTTTGCGGCTGCCCGGCCAGAAGTGCCTCGTGATCCACCGCGCCCAGATTGCGCGACAGCGGCCTCAGATCGAAATAGAGATCGTCGAGCGGCAGCGTGCCGTGATTGACGACGATCTGGTCGAATTCCCTCGTATAGCTGTGATCGGAATAATCCGTGCCGATGGTGGCCCGCAGGCGGTTGCCGGCGCGTTCGGCCCGTAACAGGCGGCGTGCGACGGTCATGGTGACGGGCTTGTCCTGCAGGCTGCGCATGTAGGGCACCAGGTTCATCCCCATCACCTCTGGGGCAAAGTTGCGGTCAGGCGTCATGATCTCGACCTGCGCGCCGGAATTGGCTAACACTTCGGCGGCCTGCATCGCCGCGTGATCGCCCGCATCGTCAAAAAGCAGCACCTCGCGGCCCGGTTTTGCATCGCCGCTCAGGATATCCCATGCGGTGACGGTCAGATCGTTGCCCGCGCGCAGGATGTCCTGTTGTGGCAAGCCGCCGGTGGCGATGATCACCACGTCCGGGTCGAGCGCGGTGACATCTGCGGCCTCGGCCAGTGTGTTGAAGCGGAACTCGACATCGTGCGCGGCGCATTGCGTCATGCGCCAGTCGATGATGCCGATCATCTCGGACCGGCGCCTGGTCTGGGCCGTCAGCCGCACCTGCCCACCGGGCCGGTCGGCGGCCTCGAAGACGGTGACGCGATGGCCACGTTCGGCGGCGACGCGGGCCGCCTCCAGCCCGCCCGGACCAGCCCCGACGACGACCACGCGGCGGGCTGAGGCGGCGGTGGGGATGACATGCGGCAGGCTCAGCTCGCGCCCGGTGGCGGCGTTGTGGATGCAGAGCGCCGCGCCGCCCTGGTAGATCCGGTCGAGGCAATAGGTGGCCCCCACGCAGGGGCGGATCTCGTCCTCGCGCCCCTCGATGATCTTTTGCACGATATGCGGCTCTGCCATATGCGCACGGGTCATGCCGACCATGTCAAGCTGGCCGCTGGCCACAGCATGGCGGGCTGTGGCGACATCGGGGATGCGCGCGGCGTGAAAGGTGGGCAGGCCGACCTCGGCCTTGATCCGGCCTGCGAAATCGAGATGCGGGGCGGATTTCATGCCCTGTACCGGGATCACGTCGGTGAGCGTGGCATCGGTATCGACGCGGCCCCGGATCACGTTGAGGAAATCGACCATGCCGCTATCCCGCAGCCGCTTGCCGATCTCGACGCCCTCCTCGGTGCCGATGCCGTTTTCGGCCAGATCGTCGGCGGTATAGCGCAGCCCGACGATGAAATCGGGGCCGGTGCGGTCGCGGATCGCGCGCAGCACGTCGAGCGAAAAGCGCATTCGCGCATCCAGATCGCCGTTCCAAGGGGCGTCGAGCGTGTTCTGGCGCGGCGACCAGAAAGCATCCATCAGGTGGCCATAGGCCTCAAGCTCGATCCCGTCGAGCCCGGCATCCTGCATGCGCTCGGCTGCATCGGCATAATCGGCGATGATGCGCGTGATGTCCCAGTCTTCCAGCACCTTTGGAAAGGCCCGGTGCGCGGGTTCGCGCCGCGCCGAGGGCGCGACCGAGGGCAGCCAGTCGCCGGTATCCCAACGGGTGCGCCAGCCCAGATGGGTCAGCTGGATCATGACCGCGCAGCCGTGATCATGGCACTCGTCCACGAGCTTGCGCATCCATGGCACCACCTCGTCGCGATAGGCGAGGATGTTGTTGAAGGCGGGTGGGCTGTCGCGGCTCACCACTGCCGACCCGGCGGTCATGGTCAGCGCCACGCCGCCCTTTGCCCGCTCCACGTGATAGGCGCGGTAGCGGTCGGTGGGTAGCCCGTCCTCGGGATAGGCGGGCTCGTGTGCGGTGGTCATGATCCGGTTCTTCAGGGTCAGATGCCGGAGCGTGTAGGGCTGGAGCAGGGGATCGCGGGACATGGGTGGCCTTTGTCATTGGGGGCTGTCAGGGATCGTGCAATCAGGTGTCGGCGGATGCAAGGGATGGCGTGGCATCTGGACCTTTTGCAAAAGCTGTGGGATGCAAGGGCAGGCGGCCTGCGGGGCGCGGAACAAACCGGGCGGGGCGCAACCCGCCCGCATTCAGGGAGACGGAGACATGACATTCAAGACATTCGCCATGGCCGGGGCCATGTCACTGGCCGCCATGGGCGCGCAGGCCGAGATCAAGGTCGGCATGATCACCACGCTGTCGGGCGGGGGCGCGAGCCTTGGCATCGACGTGCGCGACGGCTTCATGCTGGCGGTTGAGCAATCCGGGCGCGACGATATCGAGGTGGTGATCGAGGACGATCAGCGCAAACCCGACATCGCGGTGCAACTGTCCGACAAGATGATCCAGGCCGAAAAGGTCGATGTGCTGACCGGCATCATCTGGTCGAACCTTGCCATGGCGGTGGTGCCCGGCGCGGTCGCGCAGGGCAAGTTCTATCTGTCGCCCAATGCCGGGCCGTCGGCGCTTGCGGGCAAAGGCTGTCACCAGAACTATTTCAACGTCGCCTGGCAGAACGACAACCTGCACGAGGCGGCGGGGGCCTATGCCAACGATGCGGGCTATGAAAACAGCTTTATCCTCGCACCGAACTATCCGGCGGGTCAGGATGCGCTGACCGGATACAAGCGGATGTATCAGGGCGAATTGGCGGGCGAGATCTATACCCAGCTGGGCCAGACCGATTACGCCGCAGAGATTGCACAGATCAGGGCCGGCGGTGCCGACTCGGTGTTCTTCTTCCTGCCCGGCGGGATGGGGATTTCGTTCCTCAAGCAATATGCCGACAGTGGCGTCGATCTGCCGGTCGTGGGCCCGGCCTTCAGCTTTGACCAGGGCATCCTGCAGGCCGTGGGCGAGGCCGCGCTTGGCGTGGTGAATACCTCGCAATGGTCGAAGGATATCGACAATCCGACCAATGCCGCCTTTGTCGAAAGCTTTCAGGCCAAGTATGACCGTCTGCCCTCGCTCTATGCAAGCCAGGGGTTCGACACCGCCAACCTGCTGATTTCCGCGATGGAAAAGGCGGACGTGTCGGACGCGGATGCGTTCCGGGCGGCGCTGAAGGCGGCGGAGTTCGACAGCACGCGCGGCGATTTCGCCTTTGGCCCCAACCATCACCCGGTGCAGGACATCTACGTGCGCGAGGTGATCAAGGAGGGGGACGTGTTCACCAACAAGATCATCGGCACCGCGCTCGAGGATCATGCGGACGCGTATGCGTCCGAGTGCAAGATGTGATGCACGCGGGCCGAATGGCGCGGCAGGCCCGCGTTATTC
The DNA here is from genome assembly GCF_002072155.1 of Roseovarius sp. A-2. GTDB lineage: Bacteria > Pseudomonadota > Alphaproteobacteria > Rhodobacterales > Rhodobacteraceae > Roseovarius. The sequence continues at coordinate 206,181 of NZ_BDIY01000001.1, forward strand.
GGCCATGTGACAGGCGACGCGCGTGTCGCCGATGCGGCGCATCTCGGGGCGCTCGGTGCGGCAGCGCTCAACGGCCAGCGGACAGCGCGGGTGAAAGGCGCAGCCCGGCGGCGGGTTGATCGCGTCGGGGATCTCGCCCTTGGGCGGATCGACCTCGCGGCCATAGGCATCCATCCGGGGGGCCGCATCGAACAGCATCCGCGTATAGGGGTGCTTGGGGTCGCTGAAAAGTGCGTCGCGTGTCGCCTCCTCGACCAGCCTTCCCAGATAGAGCACGCCGATCACGTCGGCCATGTGATGCACCACCGTCAGATCGTGGCTGATGAAGAGATAGGTGAGGCCGAACTCTTCGCGCAGGTCCGACATGAGGTTGAGCACCTGGCTCTGCACCGAGACATCAAGCGCCGAGGTGGGCTCGTCGCAGACGATGATCCTGGGCTCGGACGAGAGCGCGCGGGCGATACAAATGCGCTGCCGCTGCCCGCCCGAGAACTCGTGCGGATACTTGTTTGCGTCCTGAGCCGAGAGACCCACCTGTTCCAGCAGACGCTCGGCCAGACCATCGGTTTTTCCGCCGCGCGCGGCGACCGGCTCGGCGATGATGTCGCGCACCCGCCAGCGCGGGTTGAGGCTGGCATAGGGATCCTGGAAAATCATCTGGATATCGGCGCGCACGGCGTCGATCTTCTTTGCATCGGTTTCGCTGGCCAGATCGACGCCTTCGATCTCGACCATGCCTTGCGTGGGTGGCTCAAGACCCACGATGATCTTGCCGATGGTGGATTTGCCTGACCCGCTCTCGCCCACCAGCGCGTAGACGCTGTTCTCGGGCACCTCGAAGCTCACTTCCGAGACGGCGGTCAGCAGTGCGCGGGGCTGACGCTCGATCACCCGGTTGAGCCAGGGTTTCGAGACGTCGAAAATGCGGGTGAGGTTCTCAACCTTGATGATCGGGCTCATGCCTCGGCCTCTTCTGTCGCGTCGGTATTGAGCGGGAACCAGCAAGCCGCGCGCCCGTCGCACCGCTTCAGCGTCGGTCCCGGCTCCTCATGGCACTGCGCCTGCGCCCGATCACAGCGTGGCGAGAACGCGCAGCCGGGGGGCAGGTTGCCGAGGCGCGGCATCGCGCCGGGGATCTGCCGCAGCCGTGCGCGGCCCTGGCTCGCCAGCGGGGTCGAGGCCATCAGCCCGGCGGTATAGGGGTGGCGCGCGCGGCCCAGCACCTCGCGCACCGGGCCAAGCTCTGCCAGCCGCCCGGCATACATCACCGCAACCCGGTCGGCGGCCTCGGCGATCACGCCCATGTCATGCGTGACCAGCATCACCGCCACGCCCCGCTCGCGGCAGAGGCGTTTCAAGAGCACGATGATCTGGGCCTGCACGCTCACGTCGAGCGCGGTGGTCGGCTCATCCGCGATCACCAGATCAGGCTCGGCGCAGAGCGCCAGCGCGATCACCACCCGCTGCCGCATCCCACCCGAGAATTCATGCGGATAGCTGCCCATCCTCTGGCTCGCCGCCGGGATGCCTACCTCATCGAGCGCCGCGACGGCGCGGCGGCGGGCTTCGGACTGGCTCACGTCGAGATGCTCAATGATGGTTTCAGCCAGCTGATCGCCCACGGTCAGCAGCGGGTTGAGCGAGGTGAGCGGATCCTGAAAGATCATCCCCATCCGTTTGCCCCGCAGTCGCCGGAGCGCCTCGCCGCGCAAGCTGTGCACGGGCTGACCGCTCAGCAATACCTCGCCGGAGGTGATCCGCGCGGGCGGGTCCAGAAGGCCGATCACGGCATTGCCGGTCATGGACTTACCAGCCCCGGATTCGCCCACCACGCCGAGGATTTCGCCCGCCGCGATGTCATAGCTCACATGATCTACGGGCCGCAGGACGCCATGCCGCGTGGGGATTTCCACGACCAGGTCGCGGACGGAGAGGACGGGGGTATTGATCATCTCAACCTCGGGTTCAGTGCATCGCGCAGCCAGTCGCCCAGCAGGTTGATCGACAGCGCCAGCGCCAGCAGCGTGGCGGCGGGGAAGAACAGGATCCACCATTCGCCCGAGAACATGAATTCCTGCCCGATGCGGATAAGCGTGCCGAGCGAGGGTTTAGTGGGGGGCGCGCCGACGCCGAGGAACGACAGCGTCGCCTCGGCGATGATGGCAAGCGCCAATGAAATCGTCGCGATCACCAACACCGGGTTGAGCACGTTGGGCAGGATGTGGCGCAGCATGATCGAGAACGGCGTGCGGCCGATCAGGCGTGCCGCCTGCACGTATTCCTTGTTCTTTTCCACCAGCGTGGCGCCCCGCACAACGCGGGCGAACTGCACCCAGTCGCTGAGGCCGATGGCGAGGATCAGCACCCAGATCGCCATCGCGTCGCGGTGTTCGGGCGGGGTGATGCCCTTGGCGATGCCGAAGATCAGCATCGCCACGAGGATCGCCGGAAAGGTCAGCTGCACATCGGCGAGGCGCATGATGAGGGTCTCGGTCCAGCCGCCGAGATAGCCCGCCATCAGGCCCACGGTGACCCCGATGAGCATCGCCAGGAACACCGCCGACAGGCCGACAAACAGCGATATCCGCATTCCGAAGAGGATGGTCGAGAACACATCGCGCCCCTGATCGTCGGTGCCCAGCACAAAGAATTCGCCTGTGAACTGGTTGGCCTCCCCCGGCGGGGTGAACCCGTTCATCAGGTTGAGCGTGGCGGGGTTGAACGGGTCATGCGGTGCAATGAGCGGCGCGAATAGCGCGCCCAGCATCATCAGCAGCACCACCACGAAGGACACCACCGCCACCGGCGAATGCCGGAACGACCAGATGAAATCGCTTTCCCACACGCGGCGCGGGCGCGAGGGGCGCGGGGCCGCAGGTGTCTCGATTCGGGTCTCGGTCATGTTAGTGCCCCCCTGCGGTGCGGTCGACGCGCAGGCGCGGGTCGATCGCGAAATAGAGCATGTCGACGATCAGGTTGATGCCGACGAACATCACCGAGATCAGCATCAGATAGGCGGCCATCACGGGGATATCGACGAACTGGATCGCGTTGATGAAGAGCAGCCCGACGCCGGGCCATTGAAACACCGTCTCGGTGATGATGGCAAAGGCGATGATCGAGCCCAGTTGCAGCCCGGTGATGGTGATCACCGGCACCAGCGTGTTCTTGAGCGCGTGGCGGAAATTGATGGATTTCTCGCGGATGCCACGGGCCCGGGCAAAGCGGATATATTCCATGCGCAGCACCTCCAGCATCTCGGTGCGCACCAGCCGCATGATCAGCGTCATCTGGTAGAGGCCAAGTGTGATCGCGGGCAATATCAATGCCTTGAGGCCGCTTTCGGTGAGAAAACCGGTGGTCCACCAACCGATGCGCGTGACCTCACCGCGCCCGAAACTGGGCAGCCAGCCAAGTTCCACCGAAAAGAGGTAGATGAGCAGGATGCCAATGAGGAAGGTAGGCAGCGACACGCCGATGAGCGAGACGGTCATGATGATATTGGCCGAAATTCCCCGTCGCCAGATCGCGGTGAAGATCCCGAGGGCGATCCCCCCCGCCAGCGCCATGAGGCCAGAGACGAAGGCCAGTTCCAGCGTCGCTGGCAGGCGTTCGACGAGGATCTCCGAGACGGGCCGCCCCTGCCGGTAGCTCAGACCGAAATTGCCCTGTACCGCCTGTTCCAGGAACCGCCAGTATTGCACAGGAAAGGGTTGATCGAGGCCAAGCTCGGCGGTGAGCCGCGCGATATCGGCCTGGGTGCGTTCCTGCCCCAGCATCGCATCGACCGGATCGCCCACGAAGCGGAACATGGCGAAGGCGACAAGGCCCACGACCAGAAGCACGAGCACCGATTGGGCGACGCGTCGAATGATATAGGCCAGCATGAATGGCTCCGGCTCGCGAGGAGAAAGGGGGAGGGCGGCAGGCACAAAAGGCCCGCCGCCCATCGGGTCTTACTTCATGGTGAAGTATTTCACCTTCGGGTCGTCCTCGGGGCTAACCTCGATGCCTACGTTTTCCTTCATCCCCCAGTTCAGCACCTGGTGGTGAATCGGCAGGTAAAGCACCTCGTCCTGCACCGTGTTCCAGATCTCGGCGATGGTCGCGTTGCGCTTGTCGAGATCGGTTTCCGAGGCAAGGCTCGCGATCTTGGCGTCAAGATCGGGGTTGGAATAGCCGGTGCCGTTCCAGCTGCCGCGCTCTTCGCCGCGGGTGTGCACGAGGAAGTTGAAGATATACTCGCTGTCATAGGTCGGAACACCCCATCCCAGCATGTAGAAATCGGTGCCGCCCGAGGAGATCAGCGGGAAATGCTGCGCCTTGGGCTTGGCATCGAGATTGACGGTGATGCCGATCTGGCCGAACATGCCGACAGCGGCCTGACAGATGCCTTCGTCGTTGACATAGCGGTCATTCGGGCAATCGAGCTGGATCGAGAAGCCGTCGCCGTAGCCCGCCTCTTCCATCAGCGCCTTGGCCTTGTCGATATCGGTCTCGACCTGATTCATCTCCTCGGTCCAGCCATTGACGAAGGGGGGCGCGATGATGCCCGCGGGCTGGCTCTGCCCGCGCATCACGACCTGGCGGATGGCATCGCGGTTGATCGCAAGGTTCATCGCCTCGCGCACGCGCACATCCGCGAGCGGATTCTTGCCCTCGACATTGTCGTTCGGGATGTCATCGGGACCCTGGTTGAGGCCGAAGAAGATGGTCCGGTTCTGCGGCGCGGTCTTGACCACCAGCCCGTCGGTGCCCGAGACCCGTTGGAGATCCTGCACCGGCATATCCTGAATGAAATCGACCTCGCCCGAGAGCAAGGCTGCCACCCGCGTGGCGGCGTTCTGGATCGGGGTATAGACGATCTCGCTCACCTCCATCGGGAACTGGTCCATACCCCAATAGGCGTCATTGCGCGTCAGCACGGTTTTCACATCCGGTTCGCGGCTCACCACCTTGAACGCACCAGTGCCGTTGGCGTTGGTGGTGGCGAAGGTCGTCTCGCCGCCATCCACGTCCTGCACCTCGACCACGCCATTGGCCTCGGCCCAGCCGCTATCCATCATGAACATGTTGGTCAGGTTCGAAGGTAGGATCGGGTTGGGCCCGTCGGTGACGAATTCGACGGTGTGATCATCCACCGCGCGCACCTCCACGACCGAGGACAGCAGTTCCTTCATGCGCGACTGTTCGGATTGCGCGCGGTTGATCGAAAAGACCACATCCTCGGCGGTGAAATCCGCGCCGTCGTGAAAGGTCACGCCCTGACGCAGGTTGAACACCCACACGTTGGGATCACCCTCCTTAGGGGCCCAGTCGGTGGCGAGTGCCGCCTCGAAGGCCCCGGTCATGTCACGGATGATGAGTGGCTCGTAGATCTGGTGGGCCAGCGCGTGCGTCGGCCCCTCGTTTTGTGCATGCGGGTCAAACGTGAGCGAATCGCCGGCCCGCGCCCAACGCAGCGTCTCGGCGGAGGCGCTCAGGGTCGTCCCTGCCAAAAGCGCCGCCGTCAGTAGAAGTGTCGTTTTCATTGATTGTCTCCCTGTTCTGTCGACGCGCGCGGGCGCACGCACCGATAGGCGCAACCATAACTGAGTTTGTAGTTCCATCAACAACGCTGTCATTATTGTGATACCCCGCATCGCGGTACGGAGGTGGCGAGGCCCCGACCGGCATGCGCGGCAATGCAGCACTGGACCTTTGTCGCCAAATCCGCCATATCGAGACAGGATAACGCCGGAGGGTCTGATGGGCATTCTCAACACGCTTTTGCGCGCCGTGACATGGTGGCACGGGCAGACGCTCAACACGCAGTTCTACACCTGGCGCAAGGGCGTCAAGGTGGGCGAGGACGCGCAGGGCAACGCCTTTTACCGCACCCATGACGGCAAGCGCCGCTGGGTGATCTTCAACGGCGAGGCCGAGGCGAGCCGCGTCGATGCCGACTGGCACGGCTGGCTGCACCACACCTACAAGGAGCCGCCCACCGACCGCCCGCTCGCGCACAAGCCGTGGGAAAAGCCGCATAGAGAGAACCTGACTGGCACACCGCTGGCCTATGCGCCCGCAGGTTCGATCCGGCGACCCGAGCCGACGGAACGGCGCGATTACGAAGCCTGGACCCCGGAATAAAGGCGCGACACATGTCTGAAAGCAAAACCGAAGTTCTGGTCGGCGGGATCGTTCTGGCTGTGGCCATCGGCTTTCTCGTCTATGCGGGCAAGACCACCGGCATGACACGCGCGGGCGATGAATACACGCTCAGCGCCAGTTTTCGCAGTGCCGATGGCGTCAGCATCGGCACCGATGTGCGCTTGGCTGGCGTCAAGGTGGGCCGGGTGGCCGATATCGTGCTCGATCCCGGCACCTACCGCGCCAAGGCCATCTTTACCGTGCAGGAGGGCATCGAGGTGCCTGACGACAGCGCCGTCGCGATTTCCTCGGAGGGGCTCTTGGGCGGCAACTATGTCGAGATCATGCCCGGCGGCTCGCCATTTTATTTCGAGCCCGGCGATGAGATCGAATTCACCCAAGGGTCGGTCAGCCTGGTGTCGCTGTTGATGAAATTCGTCTCTGGCAGCGAGGAAGATACGGCGCAATGATCCGCGCGCTGGCCGCCTCGGTCGTGATCGCAGTTGCCTCATCCAGCCCGGCGCAGGAGGCGGCGGTGCAGGGGCAGGGTGCCATTCTGCGCGGTCTCGACAAGGTCAACGGGCAGGCCCGTGATCTCGATCTGAACAACGGGGCAGCGACCGAATTCGGCAGCCTTACGGTAGAAGTTGCCGAATGCCGCTACCCGGTGGAAAATCCCGACGGCGATGCCTATGCGTTTGTCACGATTCACGAGACCGGGCGCAATCGCGAGATTTTCTCGGGCTGGATGCTGGCCTCCTCGCCCGCGCTCAACCCGCTGGAACATGCCCGCTACGACATCTGGGTCCTGCGCTGCAAGATCTGAGCGGGGTCGCTCGAAAACGGTTCTGCATGGATGTCCGCATCAAGCATAAGTGCCTGGCGCAATAGCCCGCGATACTCTGCACGCGGGATCTCGACCGCACCAAGCCGCGCCAGATGCGGCGTGAGGAACTGCGTATCGAACAGGATGAAACCGCAGCGCCGCAGGTGGTCTGTCAGATGCGCCAGCGCCAGTTTCGAGGCATCTGTTGCGCGCGAAAACATGCTCTCGCCGAAGAATGCGCCGCCAAGCGCCACGCCATAGACCCCGCCCACCAATGCGCCCTCCTGCCGGATTTCGAGCGAATGCGCCTGCCCCGTGCGGTGCAGCGCCATATAGGCCGCATGAATGGGCGCGCTGATCCATGTATCATCGCGGTCGGCACAGCCCCGCAGCACGCCCTCGAAATCCGCGTCGAGCGTTGCCGAATAGCCGCCCCGCTGCATCCGCCGCGCCAGACTGCGCGAAATGTGGAACCCGTCGAGCGGCAGCACCCCGCGCATACGCGGATCGACCCAGAACACCTCGGGGTCGTCGCGATGCTCGGCCATCGGAAAGACGCCCGCCGCATAGGCCTGAAGCAACAGCGCGGGGGTCAGGGCCTGCGACATGGTCAGGCTTGCAGGTTGGTTTCCAGCCAGTGTTCCAGCCAGTGGATGTTGTAATTTCCGGTCTGGATGTCCTCTTCCTGCAACAGCGCATGAAAGAGCGGCACGGTGGTATCGACACCGTCCACGATCAGCTCCCCAAGTGCCCGCGCCAGACGGTTCAGCGCGCTTGGACGATCCTTGCCGTGGACGATCAGCTTGGCGATCAGGCTGTCGTAATAGGGCGGGATCTTGTAGCCGTCATAGAGCGCGCTATCCATCCGCACGCCCAGACCGCCCGGTGCGTGAAACTGCGTGATCGTGCCGGGGCGCGGCGCGAAATCGGGCAGTTTCTCGGCGGTGATTCGCACCTCGATGGCATGGCCGTTGATCAGCAGGTCCTCCTGGGTGAAGGACATCGGAAGCCCCTCGGCCACGCGGATCTGCTCCTGCACCAGATCGACGCCGAAAATCGCCTCGGTGACGGGATGTTCCACCTGCAACCGGGTGTTCATCTCGATAAAGAAGAACTCGCCGTTCTCGTAGAGAAACTCGATGGTGCCCGCCCCGCGATAATTGATATTGGCGCAGGCCTCGGCGCAGATCTTGCCGATGCGCGCGCGCTCTTCCTCGGTGATGCAGGGGCCGGGGGCCTCTTCCAGAACCTTCTGGTGACGGCGTTGCAGCGAGCAGTCGCGCTCGCCCAGATGCAGGGCCTGGCCCTTGCCATCGCCAAATACCTGAATTTCGATATGGCGCGGCGTGGTCAGGTATTTCTCGATATAGACCTCGTCATTGCCAAAGGCGGCCTTGCCCTCAGAGCGCGCGGTCAGAAAGGCACTTTCCATTTCAGAGGCATCGCGCGCCACCTTCATGCCGCGCCCGCCACCGCCGGCGGTGGCCTTGATGATCACCGGATAGCCGATCTCTTCGCCAAGCGTCTGCGCCTCTTTCAGGGTCGCAACCCCGCCCTCCGATCCGGGGACGCAAGGCACGCCAAGCGCCTTCATCGTGTCCTTGGCGGTGATCTTGTCGCCCATGATACGAATATGCTCGGCCGAGGGGCCGATGAAAGTCAGGTCGTGATCCTCGACAATCTGCACGAAATTCGCGTTCTCGGACAAAAAGCCATAGCCGGGATGGATCGCCTGCGCGCCGGTCACCTCGCAAGCAGCGATGATCGCAGGGATCGACAGATAGCTCTCGGATGATGAGGGCGGGCCGATACAGACCGATTCGTCAGCCATGCGCACATGCATCGCGTCGGCATCGGCGGTGGAATGCACGGCAACCGTCGCAATGCCCATCTCGCGCGCGGCGCGGATGACGCGGAGGGCGATTTCGCCGCGGTTGGCGATCAGGATTTTCTCGAACATGCGCAGATGCCTTATTCGATGATCATCAGCGGCGCGCCATATTCCACCGCCGCGCCATCCTCGATCAGGATACGCATGACGGTGCCGGCGCGCGGCGCGGGAATATGGTTCATCGTCTTCATCGCCTCAATGATCAGCAGCGTGTCGCCCTCGGCCACCTGCTGACCGACGCTGACAAAGGCCGGCGCGCCCGGCTCGGCTTGCACATAGACGGTGCCCACCATCGGTGAGGTCACGGCACCAGGATGGCTGGCGGGGTCCTCGGCAGGGGCGGCGGGCGCGGCTGCGTGGGGTGCGGCGGCAGGGGCTGCGGCAGGTGCAGGCGCGGCGCTCATCTGCGTGGTCACCGCCTCACCGCGTCGGCTCACCCGCACGTTGAGGGTGTCGTCCTCGCCATATTCTCGCTTGACCGACAGTTCTGTCAGATCATTCTCGTTCAACAGTTCCGCAAGCGCCTTGATGAAGGCCACGTCCGATTCATGGGATTTGTTCGACATAGGATTCCTCGACCACAGCGATGATGCCCGCGCGCGGGCCCATGGCGTTTGTTTTCGCCGCTTATAGGGCAAGTCAAAGCCTGAGAAAAGCGGCCGTTGCCCTGCAACTTGGGGTTTGACGTGCAAATTTGCGAGGATGGCGCGAATCAGAGCGGCATGCCCGACAGTTTCGCCACCAGTTCCGCCAGCTTGCGGGCGTGGAATTTCTCCAGAAGGCGCGCGCGATAGACCTCGACGGTGCGATAGCTCAGCCCCAGCTCCAGCCCGATTTCCTTGGAGGTCATGCCCCGGCAGGTCAGGATCGCCACCTCGCGCTCGCGCTGTGTCAATGCCACCAGCGGGCGTTCCTCCGACAGATCGGAAAACGACCAGATGCCGCGCTGAAACGGGGCCTCGGCGGTCAGCGACTGCCCCCGCACGCGGCACCAGAACAGCGTGCCGTCCCGCCGCTTCATCACCCGCTCGTCGGAATAACGCCCGGTCTTGCGCATCACCGCCAGCGCGTCTGCCCCGATGCGGCGATAATCCTCGATCGAGGGGTAATAGCGCGCCAGCGGAATATCGGTGTAATCGGCGGGGGTGTCGCCGAAGATGGTGGCGAATTGCAGATTGCAGGCGCGGATGATGCGATGCTCCAGCAGGGCCAGCCCCACGGGCGCGTGATCAAAGGCGAGGTGTGCGATCTCCATGCCCGACCTTATGCCGCGCCGCCCGCGCCGCGCCAAGGGCTTTGCGTAGGTATACGAAATTGTCGGCGGGACCCGCAGGTGCTTTTCTGAGCGTTGGGATGACCGCCGATGAATTTCGGTACCTGGCTCGAACGCACCGCACCGGCCGTGCCCGCACTTGTGGTGCAGGGCGTGACACCCGGCGACCGGGTCGCGCTCTTCATGGGCAATGCGCCCGAACCTGCTGGCGCTCTACCGCATATGGTATGTCGGTGCCGCCGCCGTACCGATCAACGCCAGGCTGCACGGCACCGTGGCCGCCTGGATCATCGACGACGCCAGCGATGCCGCGCTGCGCGGCGGTTGGCTCTGGACCGGCGATTTGGGGCGGATGGACGCGTAGGGCCATATCGCGTTGCAGGACCGCTCGAAGGACATGATCATCTCGGGCGGCTCCAACATCTATCCGCGTGAGGTCGAGGAGGTGCTGCGCAGCCATCCTTCGGTCTCCGAGGTGGCCGGCGTGCCTGATCCTGAGTGGGGCAAGGTGGTTGGTGGCCTTCGTGGTCAAGGACGGCCACCTCAATGAGGTCGCGCTCGACGCCCACTGTCGCGCTCATATCGCCCGGTTCAAACGGCCGAAACGCTATATCGTCGCCGACAGCCTGCCCAGGAACAATTACGGCAAGGTGTTCAAGACCGATCGGCGCGCCGTTTTCAAACGGCGTGTCACGCGCCTTGCAAGGCGCGTCAGAAGGCCCTTGCAAGCGGCCTTTCCCTGCAATCCGCACTTGTTCCTGCGGCCCAAAGGCGTTAGATGCCCGGCGTCAAGCGGTCGCAGCCTACCCGCTTTAAAAAACAAGGACGACACCATGAAGACGATAGTTATCTGCTCGGGCGGGCTCGATTCCGTGTCGCTTGCCCACAAAACCGCCGCCGAGCATGATTTGGCGGGGCTGCTGAGCTTTGATTACGGACAGCGCCACGTCAAGGAGGTGGAATTCGCCGCCGCCTGCGCGCGCCGCCTTGGCGTGCCGCACCGTGTCGTGGACATCCGCCAGATCGGGGCCGCGCTCTCGGGCTCGGCGCTTACCGATGATGTGGACGTGCCTGACGGCCATTATGCCGAGGACACGATGAAAATCACCATCGTGCCCAACCGCAACGCCATCATGCTGGCCATTGCTTTCGGCATGGCCGCGGCGGAAAAGGCGGATGCGGTCGCCACCGCCGTGCACGGCGGGGATCACTTCATCTATCCCGATTGCCGTCCCGGCTTTGTCGCTGCGTTTCAGGCGATGCAGGATGCAGCATTGGAGGGTTACGCCGACATCCGCCTATACACCCCCTATCTGCACGGCTCCAAGGCCGATATCGTGGCTGATGGCGCACGCCACGGCACGCCATTTGCGCAGACATGGTCCTGCTACAAGGGCGGCGCGCGGCAGTGCGGGCGCTGCGGCACCTGCGTGGAGCGGCGCGAGGCGTTTCATCTGGCGGGGGTGGATGATCCAACCGACTACGCCGATCCCGACTATTGGCGGCAGGCGGTGGAGGGGCACTGATGTACCGGATCACCAAGGAATTCCACTTCTCCGCCTCGCATCAACTGTTCGGCCTGCCGCCCGAGCACCAATGCGCCCGGCTGCACGGGCATAACTATATCGTCGTGGTCGAACTGACTGCGGCCGATCTCAATCCGCATGGCTTCGTGCGCGACTATCTCGATCTGGCCGAGTTGAAGCATTATATCGACGATGAGCTGGATCACCGTCATCTGAATGACGTGTTGGGCGACGATTGCGTGACCGCAGAGCGCATGGCGAGACATCTCTTTGACTGGTGCCGCGCCCGCTGGCCCGAAGTGACGGCGATCAAGGTCAGCGAGACGCCCAAGACATGGGCGGAATACCGGCCGTGAGCGAGATGATTCGCGTCTCCGAGATCTTTGGCCCCACCATTCAGGGCGAGGGCGCGCTGATCGGCGAGCCCACGGTCTTCGTGCGCACAGGCGGCTGCGATTACCGCTGTTCGTGGTGTGACAGCCTGCATGCGGTCGATGCGGAGTATCGCGCCACGTGGGTGCCGATGCCATCCGCCGCGGTGATGGCCGAGGTGGCGCGCCTTTCCGGCGACCGGCCCCTGATGGTCACGCTCTCGGGCGGCAATCCGGCGATTCAGCCATTGGGGCCGTTGATCGAGATGGGCCAATCAAAAGGCTACCGCTTCGCCATGGAAACCCAGGGCAGCGTCGCACGCGACTGGTTCGCAGGCTTGGGCATGCTGGTGCTCAGCCCCAAGCCGCCCTCGTCGGGCATGACCGTCGATTGGGCGGCATTCGAGGACTGTCTGACCGCCGCGCACAACGCGCCGACCGTGCTCAAGATCGTGATTTTCGACGAGGTGGATTACCTCTGGGCCCGCGACGTGGCAGCGCGCTACCCGGCGCTGCCGCTCTATCTGCAACCGGGCAACCACACCCCGCCGCCGCCCGAGGATGACAGCGCACGCGTGGATCAGGACGGCATAGATGCCCGCATGCGCTGGCTGGTGGATCGGGTCATCGGCGATGGCTGGTTCGCGGCAAAGGTGCTGCCGCAACTGCATGTCATGCTCTGGGGCAACAAGCGCGGGGTTTGAAGGAGATAGGACGATGAGCGACGATATCTATAAGAATCTCAAACAGTTGGGCGGCACAACGCAGGTGCCGCAACACCCCGAAGAGGCCGAGCTTGAGCGGGTTCCCAACCCGCAGGCCGATGTCACCTACAACGTGCGCTTCACCGCGCCGGAATTCACCTCGCTCTGCCCGATGACCGGCCAGCCCGATTTCGCCCATCTGGTGATCGATTATGTGCCGGGCGACTGGCTGGTGGAGAGCAAGTCGCTCAAGCTCTATCTCACCTCGTTTCGCAACCACGGGGCGTTCCACGAGGATTGCACGCTCACCATCGCCCGGCGGCTGGTTGAGTTTCTTGCGCCCCAATGGCTGCGCATCGGCGGCTATTGGTATCCGCGCGGCGGTATTCCGATCGACGTGTTCTGGCAGACCGGCGCGATGCCCGAGGGCGTCTGGATTCCCGATCAGGGTGTGCCGCCCTATCGCGGCAGGGGGTGATCGGCGCGGCTGCCGCTGCCGATCAGAGCCGCGCCGCGAGCCCGCGCGCGCAGACCTCTATCAGGTCAAGCGTGCCGTCGAAATCGCGGGTGTAATAGGGGTCGGGTACGTGATCCGCGCCCTGGTCGGTCGCGTAATCTGTGAGCAGGCGCAGCGGAGTGGAGCAACCCGAGGGACGTAGCGCCTCGATGGATGCGAGGTTCTTTGCGTCCATCGCGACGATCAGGTCGAAGTGGCTGAAATCCGCCGTCTCGAACTGGCGCGCGCGCAGATCGGAAATGTCGATCCCACGGGCGCGGGCGGCGGCCTGCATCGGGCCGTAGGGCGGATCGCCGATATGCCAGTCGCTGGTGCCCGCGCTGTCGATATGCAGCTGCGGGGCGAGGCTGCGAAACACCCCTTCGGCGGCGGGTGAGCGGCAGATATTGCCGAGGCAGACAAAGAGGATTCGGGTGGTCATGGCGCGTCCTTTCCGGCAGAGATTAGGGCAGGAGGACGCGATGCAAAAGATCGTCATACTGACTGGTGCGGGGATTTCGGCGGAAAGCGGGCTGGGCACGTTCCGTGACGCCGGCGGGATCTGGCAACGCTACCGGATCGAGGATGTGGCCACGCCCGCGGCCTTTGCCCGCGATGCTGATCTGGTGCACGGATTCTACAACGCCCGTCGCGTGCAGGCGGCAGAGGCGCGGCCCAATGCGGCGCATCGCGCGCTGGCGCGGTTGCAGGCCGAGCATCCGGGCGAGGTGGTGATCGTGACGCAGAATGTGGACGGGCTGCACGAGGCGGCTGGCACAAGGGACGTGATTCATATGCATGGTGAACTGGCACGCGCGCTCTGTGCCGCCTGTGGCGCGCGGTGGGAGGCTGCTGCGCAGATGAGCGTGCGTGATGTCTGTCCGGATTGCGGTGCCTGTGCCTGCCGCCCGGATGTGGTCTGGTTCGGCGAGATGCCCTACCGGATGGAGGAGATTCTGGCGCATCTGGCGGCGGCAGATGTATTCGCGGCGATCGGCACCTCCGGGCAGGTCTATCCGGCAGCGGGGTTCGCGCAGGAGGCGGCCATGGCTGGGGCGCAGTGCGTGGAGATCAATCTTGAGCCGTCAGTGATGGCTGCGGATTTTCAGGAGACGCGGCAGGGGCGCGCCTCGGAGGTGGTGCCGCTCTGGGTGGCGGAAATTTTGGGCGAGTAGGTGATTTTGGCCTCTCGTTGCCGTTCTCCTTTAGCGTTAATGCGCGGAGCGCGCCGCTGCGCCGGGCCGCCCCGTCGCAATAGATGCGCCGCAAACCCCGGCACGCCTCTGACGTGACGGCTGGGTGCTCTTGAAACGCATCAAGAAATTGAAAATGCGGAATCATTCTTCTGATGTTAAGTGCCTTCCTCTGAACGAATGCAGCACCCACCCGCAGTCGGGCACCGCGCGGCTCATCCCTGAAATCGCCAAACTCCGCTCCAGGCCATTCGCAGACCGTCATTTCAATTCCTCCAAAGGATGTTAGCATCGCGGAGAATAAAGGGGGAGAGCATGATGAAGATCGTCAGAACGCAAGACGTCACGAGCAAGCAGGCCGATGCCGCCTATTTCACCGGCCGGGTCTGGCAGGAACCGGTGGCCGAGGCCCCCGCGCCTGCACGGGTGCGGGCGCTGCGCGTCACCTTCGAGCCGGGCGCGCGCACCGCGTGGCACACGCACCCGCTCGGCCAGACGCTGCACGTGCTGTCGGGGGTGGGCCTGATCGGCACGCGGGACGGCACGGTAGAGCAGATCCGCGCCGGTGACTCGGTCTGGATTCCACCCGGCGAAGAACACTGGCACGGGGCCTCACCCGAGCGGATGATGTGCCATCTGGCGATCCAGG
This sequence comes from Roseovarius sp. A-2, assembly GCF_002072155.1. Classification (GTDB taxonomy): domain Bacteria; phylum Pseudomonadota; class Alphaproteobacteria; order Rhodobacterales; family Rhodobacteraceae; genus Roseovarius. The sequence goes on from NZ_BDIY01000001.1 coordinate 221,242, forward strand.
AGGGGCAGGACGGGCGCACGGCGGACTGGCTCGAACAGGTGAGCGACGCGGATTATACGCGCAGCTAAAGGCCGCCTCAGCCGCGCGCGACCTCCAGAAACCGTTCGATCTCCGCCTCGGTGATCGACCAGTCGCAGACAAAACGCGCCAAGAGCGGTTCATCCGCCGGGCCCTGATCGAGCGGGCCGTCGTAGAGTGCATAGGCTGCGCCTGCCGCTTTCAGCCGCTGGTGGGTGGCACGCGGCAGGCGGGCGAAAATCATGTTGACCTGCGGCTCAAATGTGATCTCCGCCTCGGGCAGGTCGCGTAACCCTCGCACCAGTTTGGCCGCCTGTGCATTGGCCGTCTGCGCCGTGGTCAGCCAAAGATCCTCCGCCAGATAGCCCAGCATCTGCGCCGAGAGATAGCGGTGCTTGGAGACGAGATGCGCCGAGCGTTTGCGGCGCAACTCGAATTCCCAGGCGTTTTCAGGGTTGAAGAAGATCACCGCCTCAACCCCGAGACAGCCGTTCTTGGTGCCGCCCATCGACACCGCGTCGATCCCCGCCTGCCATGTCATCTCGGCCGGGGTGCAACCAAGTGCCGCCACCGCATTGGCGAAACGCGCGCCGTCCAGATAGCATGGCAGGCCGTGATCGCGCGCGATTTGGCTGAGCGCGGTGAGTTCCGCGCAGGTGTAGATGCGTCCGCGCTCGGTCGCCTGCGTAAGTGCCAGCGGCCCGTGTTGCGGGTTATGCACATCGCCTGCCGGCCAGGCGCTGATCGCGGCCTGCAACTCATCCGGCGTCATCTTGTCGGTCTCGCCCACAAGGCTGAGCTTTGCGCCGCCGGTAAAGAACTCGGGCGCGTTGCACTCATCCGTGTGGATGTGGGCGAACGGCGTGCAGAACACCGTCTGCCACGGCTGCGACAGGGTGGCGAGCGCCAGCGCATTGGCCGCCGTGCCGGTGGCCACCAGATAGACGCTGGCCCGCGGTGCCGCAAAGAGCGCGCGCAGCCGGTCGCGGACGAGGTTCATCAGCGCCTCGTCGCCATAGGATGGCATGTGCCCGGCATTGGCCTCGCTCATGGCCCGCATGACAGCAGGGAGCGCCGGGCCGGAATTATCGGAGGCGAATTGCATCAGGTGGGCTCCTCTATGATATGCTCTTCCCAGTCATCCTCTGGCACGTCGAACTCAGGGACCGTGCGGTGTTGCATCGAGATGCCCGCGTCATGCACGCTCTGCGGATCGCCGGAAATCAGCGGGTGCCAGTCATAGAGGGGCTTGCCCTCGTAGAGCAGTTTATAGGCGCAGGTTTCGGGCAGCCAGTAGGCGTGGCGCTCGATCGTGTGGGGTTTGAGCGAGATGCATTCCGGCACGAATTGCTGGCGGATGGGATATTGCGCACAGCGGCAGGTGGTGTCATCGAAGAGCCGACAGGCGACGCGTGTCAGCGCCACCTCACCGGTCTCGTCATCCTCCAGCTTGTTGAGGCAGCATTTGCCACAGCCGTCGCAGAGAGCCTCCCATTCCCTTTGCGTCATCCGGTCGAGGCGGGTGGTTTCCCAAAAACGCGGGCGCAATCCGCTGCGGTCGATGGGATCGCTCATAGCGCCGCCAGTATGCTGCGCGCGCGGGCGCAATCGGCATCCATCTGCGCGATGAAGGCGTCAAGACTGTCGAATGTCTCCTCGGGGCGCAGGTAATCGACAAGGGCCACCGAAAGCGGTGCGTCGTAGAGATCGCCGGAGAAATCAAAAATGAAAGTTTCCAGATTGGGCACCTCGCCGTGGAACATCGGCCGCAGCCCAAGCGAGGCCGCGCCGTGATACTGCCCCTTGTGCGGCCCGTCGAGCACATCGACCAGCACCGCGTAGACGCCGAATTTGGGTGGGTGCAGCCCCTCGATGGACATGTTGGCAGTGGGATAGCCAAGCGTGCGGCCGCGCTGTTCGCCGCCCACCACCGGGCCGTCGATGCGGTGCCAATGGCCCAGCATGGTGGCGGCTGCGCGTGGGTCGCCGTCCGAGAGCGCGCGGCGGATGGCGGTGGAAGAGACCTGACCGGCATCGCGCTCCAGCAACTGCGCGATGGTCACACCAAAGCCCATTTCGGCACCAAAAGCCTGTAACATCGCGGCATTACCCGCGCGCCCCTTGCCAAAGCAGAAATCCGCGCCGACGACGACATGCGCAAGGCCCAGCCCGTCGCGGATCACGGTCTGCGCGAACTCGCGGGGGCTGAGCGAGGCAAGCGCGGCGTTGAAATTGATCTCATAGAGCCGCTCGACGCCCAGTTTCTCCAGCCGATGCGCGCGCGCCTCGCGGCCCATCAGGCGGAACGGGGGGGCCTCGGGGGCGAAATATTCGCGTGGATGCGGCTCGAATGTCAGGATGCCCAGGGGCGCGCCGCTGCGTGCGCCCGCCGCGCGTGCCTGATCGATCACTGACAGGTGGCCGATATGGACGCCATCGAAGTTGCCGATGGCGACGGAGGCCCCGCGATCGGCCTCGGTGACATAGGTGTAATCCCGGATGATACGCATAGGCCATGGCCTAGCGCCGCGCGGCGGCTTGCGCAAGGGCGATCAGGCGGCGCGGCGGCGCAACGACGAGGCCAGATAGACCAGCACCAGGAGAACCGCCGCGCCGGTCACGAAAAGCGCGAGTGCGGCCATCAACGGGGCCAGCGGCAGGAGCGTGGCAAAGGGCGCCGGCAGGGCACCGGTGGTCAGCGTCCAACCCATCGTGGCCGCGAACCAGCCGAGGATCATCGCCGTCGCCGTGCGAAGCTGCGCGCGCAGCCCCGCGCGGCGCACCCGCAGGCCCCGGCGCAGGGCGATGACGGGCTGCGACAGATCCCGCCCGATGGCCATCAGGGCAGGCACCACCACCAGCACCAGCAGCATGCCAAAACCCAGGCCATAGACCAGCGTGATCACCGTCGGCTTGAGGAATTGCGCCTGCGTGGACCGCTCGAACAGCAGTGGTGCAAGGCCCAGAACGGTGGTGAGCGTGGTCAGCAGCACCGGCCGCAACCGGTCGCACGTGCCCTCGATGATGGCGGGGATCAGCCCGCGTGTCTCGGCGTGCTCGTCAATCGAGGTAACCAGAACGATTGAATCGTTGATGATGATCCCGGTCATGCCCAACAGGCCCACCACGGTGAACATTGACAACGGCACATCCCATTGCGCGTGGCCCCAGATGGTGCCGACAAGGCCGAAGGGGATGATCGCCATCACCACCATGGGCCGGGTCCAGCTGGCAAAGACCAGCGACAGCACGAGATAGATGCCCAGAAGCGTCAGGATCAGCCCCATGCGGGCGTCGGCCATGAACTCATCTTCTTGTTCACTCAGACCCGCGAGGCGGTATTCGACCTGATGGGTGGCGGCGATCTCGGGCAGGATCTCAGCCTCCAATGTGCGGCTGATCTCGGCGGCGCGGGCCGGGTCGTCTTCGGAGATGTCACCGGTCACGTTGATCAGCCGCAGCCCGTTCTCGCGCCGCACGGTGGCAAAACCGGTGCGCTCGGTCACGCTGACCACATCCCCGAGCGGCACGTAATGGCCCGAGGGCGCGCGCAATTGCATCGTGTCGAGGAAATCGGCGGTCAGCTCGCCGCGTGGCAGTTCGACCCGCACTTCGGCCGAGCGCGGCCCGTCGGGATAGGTGGCAGCCTCGATCCCGTTCACGCGGTGGCGCAGGATGCGGCCCAGATCGTCGATGGTAAAGCCCATGGCGGCGCCCTGCGGCGTCAGATCGAGGATCAGTTCGGATTTGTCATAGGCGAGGTTGTCTTCGAGCGCCGAGACCTCCGGGTAGCGTGCGAGCGCGGATTTGAGCGCCTCGGCGGCCTGCTTGAGCTCTTCTGCCGTCGCTCCGTGCAGTTCCACGTCGAGCGCATCGCCGCCTGGCCCCGAACGGCTGCCGCGAAAACTGAGCGTCTCGGTGAGCGGCAGTTGCGTGACGCGCTCTTGCAGGTCGGCGACAAACGCAAAGCTGGAATAGGGGCGCTGGTCGGGGTCGATCAATTCGATGGATATGCCGCCCAGAAGATCTGCATCCTTGGTGTCCGCGCCCGACAGACCGCGCCCCGAGGTGCCGCCCGCTTGGGCGATCACATAGCTGAGCGGATTGGCCCCATAGCGGTCCTCGTATTCAGCGCCAAGTGCCTCGGTCGCGCGCTGCATCTCGCGCATCTGCGCCAGCGTGTCGGCGCGGCTTGCCCCTGGGGCCATGGCGAAGTTGCCCGACACGCTGCCGCGTTCGGGGGCGTTGAAGAACCGCCACGTCACATCACCCTGCAAGAAACTGCCGATCTGCGTGGCAAGCAGAAGCACCGCGCCTGCAAGCACCACGTAGCGCGCCCGGACCAGCAGCCCGAGAAGCGGGCGAAAGGCGCGCTCTCGCACCCAGGTAAAGCCGCGGTTCACCACCCGGCTGGGCAGGTCGTACCAGTGATTCCTGGCCGAATGGGCTACCGCGTGGGCCATGTGATTGGGCAGGATCAGAAAACATTCCACAAGGCTCGCGGCCAGCACGGCGATCACGGTGAAGGGAATGTCATAGATCAGGTCGCCGAACCGCCCGCCGATCACCGCAAGGCCGAAAAAGGCGATCAGCGTGGTTAGCGTGGCGGAAAATACCGGCAGTGCCATGCGCCCGGCGGCGCGTTCGGCGGCGACCATCGGCGGCTCGCCATAGCGGCGGTGACGTGCGTCTGCATGTTCGCCCACCACGATGGCGTCATCGACCACGATGCCAAGCGTGATGATGATCGCGAACAGCGAGATCATGTTGAGCGTCAGCCCGGCGGCGTACATGATGGCCACCGCCGCCAGCATCGCCACCGGAATACCCGCTGCCACCCAAAAGGCGGTGCGCGCGTTGAGAAAGAGAAAGAGCAGCCCGACCACGAGCGCAAGTCCGGTCAGCGCATTGTCGAGCAGCATATCGAGTCGGCCCGATATGGCCTCGGACCGGGTGCGGATGAGGTCGATCGAGACGCCCTCGGGCAGGGTTTGCAGCATGGTGCCCGCCACGTCGCGCACCTGCGCCTCGATCTCGAGCGCGTCGCCCTTGGCCGAGCGGGCCACGCTGACCGAGATGGCGGGCCGGTCGCCCACGAAATAGGCCACCTCGCGCGCCGCCCCCGCCACGCGGATGCGCGCCACGTCGCCGATGGTGAGGGCAGTGCCGTCACGTTCCATTCGGAGCGGAATCTCGGCGATCTCGGCGGGGCTGCGCTTGGCGGTGCCGGTACGCACGCGGGTATTCGCGCCCTCCATGTCGCCTGCCGGATCGGTGGTGATCTCGGCGGCGATGGCGGTGGCGATTTCCTCCATCGTGATGCGATGCGCGATTAGGTTGGAGCCGGGCACCTCGACCACCGTTTCGGGCGCGGCGACACCTTCGATCGTGGTCCGGGTGACGCCCGCATCGAATAGCCGGGTGACGAATTCGTCTGCGATGCGGGCCAGTTGCCCGGTGCCCACCGGGCCGGTGATCACCACATCTGTCACGCTGTCGCGCCATGCGCCGCGTCGTACTACCGGCTCTTCGGCCTCGTCGGGCAGGGTGGTGATCTGATCAAGCGCTGCCTGCACCTCGTCGGCGGCACGGCCCATGTCCCAATCGGGTTCGAATTCGAGCACGATAGAGGCGCTGTTCTCGCGGCTCGTGGCATTCGAGCTTTCGACGCCTTCGACCGCCAGCAGGGCGGGTTCGATGATCTGGACGATCGCATTGTCCACATCCTCGGCGCTGGCCCCCTCCCAGGTGACCGAGACGGAAACGTTGTCGATAATGATGTCGGGAAAGAACTGCGCGCGCATGCGCGGCATGGCCATCAGGCCAAGTGCGATCAGCAGCACCAGAAGCAGGTTGGCCGCCGTGCGGTGCCGGGTGAACCATGAGATCAGGTCGCGCATCGGCCTCAGCCCCCCATCCGGCGTTCAAGCCGTTCGACGGTCTGCATGGGCACCTCCGGGCGCTCCAGTTCGGCCAGCAGGCGGGCGCGCATCGGCTCGGGCATGGCACGGTCGCCCTCGACATAGGCGCGCAGGCGGGCGCGGCGGTCGGGGTCGAGCGTGAGGGTCGCCCCGGCATTGGCCTCCGGTTGCAGTCGGCGCACCTTGATGCCGGGGCCGAGAACCGGGCTGCGTTCGCTCACCACCTCGCGCCCGGCAAGCCCCGCGCCTCGCACGAGGATGTCGTTGTCCTGACGGCGCAGAAGGGTGACCGGCAGGCGTTCAATCCGCTCATCCGGCCCGAGCACCAGCACCGTGCCCTCCGGCCCGAGCGCCGTGGCGGGCAGGCGGATCACCGCGTCAAGCGCGGGTTCCTCGACGTTGACGGAAACGAAATCGCCCGGCTTCATGGCGGGTGCCTCGCGGAGCGTGGCAAACAGCATACGGCCGCTTTCGCCGTCGGCGAGGCTGGCTGATTGGCGGGTGATCTCTCCGGCGGCGGTCAGGTCGAGCCCGCCGGTATCGAGCGTCACGGTGACGGGCGCAGGCAGAAGCGTGCCGTCCTGACCCAGCAGGCGGGCATATTGCGAGGTCGAGACGCGGAACGCAACCTCGAGCGCTGTGCCATCGACCAGCGTTGCCATCTGTTCATTGGCCGTCACCAGCCGCCCCTCGATCACCGTCACATCGCTAAGCGTGCCTGAAAATCCGGCGGTGATGCGGGTCTCGGCCAGCCGTCGCTCGGCCTCGGACAGGGCGAGTTCGGCGCGGGCAGTCGCGGTCTTGGCCTGATCAACGCGGGCCTCTGCGAGGGCCAGGGCCTGACGGCTGGCCAGTATCGCCTGCCGCGCCTGCACCACGTTGTATTCGGCGGTTTCCACTGCCGTCAGAGTACCTACGCCACGGTCCTCAAGATCGCGCTGACGGGCTAGCGCCCGGTCCTGAATTTCGGCCTGATCGCGTCGCGCGGCCAACTCGTCACGCGCCAGATCAAGGGCGCGTGCCGCCTCGCGCTCCTCGGCGCGGGCATCGTCAAGATCGGTGCGCGCGCGGCTTACGGCGGTCTCAGAGTCGGCAGGGTCGATCCGTGCGAGGAACTGCCCGGTCTGAACCATGCCGCCCTCGACGAAATCCGGCGACAGTTCGGTGATCACCCCGGCCACCTGCGCACGAATCTCCAGCGTGCGGCGGCTCTCGATCTGGCCAAAGGCCGTCAGGATGGGTGTGATCCGCGCCTCTTCGGCCGTCACAGTGCGCACCGCAAAGACGCGCTCGCGGCGCTCGGGCGCGCGGGGCTCCTGTGCCATGCGCTCCTGCACGGCGCTGACCACGATCTGACCGGCATAAGCCAGCAGACCCAGGGTCAGTGACAGAAGGAAGAGGCCGAAAAGCCCCTGTCGCAGAAACCGCATGGCGTACCACTCTCGTATCACCGGCCCGGCTGGTCGGCGGATGGATTACATTTAACCGTGACAGGGCAAAAACCAAGTCACGGGAGAGTTATACGCCCGTCCGTTTTATTTCCGGCGCTGATGCTCGTCGAGCCGTGGCATGATCTCGACAAAGTTGCAGGGACGGTGGCGGTAATCGAGTTGCGGGCCAAGGATCTCGTCCCAGGCGTCCTTGCAGGCACCGGGGCTGCCGGGAAGGGCAAAGAGATAGGTGCCGCCCGCAACGCCGCCCGTGGCGCGGCTCTGGATTGCCGAGGTGCCGATCTTCTGCATCGAGACCATGGTGAAGACCGTGCCGAAGGCGTCGATCTCTTTCTCGTAGACATCGCGATGCGCCTCGACCGTGACATCGCGACCGGTTAGGCCGGTGCCGCCGGTGGAAAGCACCACGTCCACCTCCAGGCTTGCCACCCATTCGCGCAGCTGATCGGCGATCTGATCGCGCTCGTCGCGCACGATCATCCGGTCGGCAAGGATATGACCCGCCGCCTCGAGCCGCTTGACCAGCGTGTCGCCCGAGCGGTCATCGGCCATGTCGCGGGTGTCCGAGACGGTGAGAACGGCAATGCGGACGGGAATGAACTCCCTGGTCTCATCAATAGGGGACATGGTTGATCAACTCCGGGACATGAGGGCGAGGCGGGCGGCCAGCGCCGTGAAGATTGCGGCCGAGGCATAGCCCAGCCCGCGATTAAAGCGCGCCGAGGTGGCAAGTCGGCGGCCAACGCCGCCGGCAAAGACCCCAATCGCACCGTTGATGAAAAACCCACCCACAGCCAGAACGAGACCGTAGATGAGGAATTGCGGCAGGATGGCGCGGGCAGGGTCGATGAATTGCGGCACGAAGGCCAGCACGAAGAGGATCACCTTGGGGTTCAGCAGGTTCACCAGCATGCCCTCGCGAAACGCGCGGGCGGGGCCGAGCCGTGGCGCGTCGGGGCGCATCGGCCCCTGGCGCAAGGCCCCCCATGCCAGCCACAGAAGATAGCCCACGCCAAGCCAGCGGATCACATCGAGCGCCAGCGGCAGGGCGGCGATCACGGCGGCGAGGCCCAGCCCCGCCAGCGTGACATGCACGATACCGCCCGCCGAGATCCCCGCACTCGCGGCGATGGCGGGGCGCGGGCCCGCCCGCAGCCCGAGACCGAGGCAGAACATCATGTCCGCCCCAGGTGTGAGGTTGAGAGCGAGGGCGGCGGGGACAAAGGCCAGCAGGGTCAGCGGGTCGACGATCATGCCCGCCCCGCAAGTCGCGCCTTGAGCGCCAGAAGATCGGCCCAGGCCTCTCGCTTGGCTGCCGGGTTGCGCAAGAGATAGGCCGGGTGAAACATCGGCAGGGCGGGTTTGCCATAGGCTTGCATCCACTGCCCGCGCAGCCGGGTGATACCGCGCTTGCCCAGCCCCGCCTCGCAGCTGATATTGCCCATCAGGACAACCACATCGGGGTTGGCCAGTTCCACATGCCGTGCCATGAAGGGGCGCATCATCGCGATCTCGTCTGCATTGGGGTCGCGGTTCTGCGGCGGTCGCCATGGCAGGATATTGGAGATATAGAGGGCGGCCCCGGGTGTCTCGGCACCGCGCGAGAGGCCGATGGCGTCGAACATCCGGTCGAGCAACTGCCCGGCACGACCGACGAAGGGCTTGCCCTGAATATCCTCGTCGCGGCCCGGCGCCTCGCCGATGATCATCAGCCGGGCGGCGGGGATGCCGTCACAGAACACCAGATTTCGCGCGCCGCGCCGCAGGTCGCAATGTGGATAGGCGGCAAGTGCCGCGCGCAGCGCGTCGAGCGTGGGCGCGGCTGCAGCGGCTCTTTCCGCCTCTGCCAGCGGGTCGGCCTTGGCCTGTGGCGTGGGGATCACGGGCGTGACCGTTGCGGTGTCCGTCTTGGCGGCAGGTTTCGCCGCCTTGTCGGGCAAGTCATAACGATTGACGGGCGCATCCCCGATTGCCTCGGTCGCGCCGAGTTCGATCTGCCAGGCAAGGCTGGCAAGGGCTGCATCCGGTGTAAGGGTCGATTCCATGCAGCACAGGCTATCCCGCGCGGGCGGCGCGGGAAAGGGGCGATGCGGACGCCTTTCAATCGGGCCGGTCCTTTCTGGGTCTTACCGGCGCTTTAGGCTCTGGTCGTCGAATTGCGGGTCCGGAATTTCGGTTTTCTCTTTTGGAGTGAGACATTGTATGCGGTATCGGGCGGGGGGCCGCCTCCTGTTGTCACCACCAAACGAGGACGCCATGACGTTCATGCCAACTCGCCTCTGCGCCCTTCTCAAAACCGGAGGGCTGGCGCTGATGCTGCTGACCTCTGCCAACGGCACCCTTGCCCAGGATGCGCTGCAACAGATGGCGCAAGAGGTCGAGGCCCGGATCGGCGGGCGCATCGGATATGCGATGGCTGACCTTGCCAGCGGTCAGAGCTGGGGCCACCGGGCCAATGAGCGGTTCCCGATGTCCAGCACGTTCAAGGCTCTACTCTGCGGGGTGATCCTGATGCGCGTCGATGCCGGAGAGGAGCGGCTCGACCGTCGCATCGCCTTTGGACGCGACGATCTGGTGACCTATTCGCCCGTCACCGAAGCCCGCATCGACAAGGGGATGACCGTCGGAGATCTGTGCGAGGCCGCCATCACGATCAGCGACAATGCGGCGGGCAATCTGCTGCTGGCTACGGTCGGCGGGCCAGAGGGGTTTACCGCCGCGTTGCGCGGCCTCGGTGACAGGACGACCCGCCTCGACCGTTGGGAGACCACGCTCAATGAAGGCAGGCCGGGCGATGTGCGCGACACCACGACGCCGCACGCTGCGCTGGCCACGCTGAGGACCCTGCTCTTTGGCGACAGCCTGTCCCCGGCCTCGCGCCGACAACTTTCCGATTGGATGATCGCAGATGCGGTCGCCGATGATCTGTTGCGCGCCAGCCTGCCCGAAGGCTGGATTATCGGTGACAAGTCCGGTGCCGGCGGGCATGGCTCGCGCTCGATCATCGCGGTGGTCTGGCCGTCGCCCGACCGCCCGGTTCTGACCGCGATCTACATGACACAGAACGATGCGGACATGTCCGCGCGCAATGCCGCCATCGCCAAGATCGGTGCGGCGATGTTCAAAACGCTGTCTCTCAAGTAATTTGTCGGCAGGTCACATCACGCCTCGCGCCCGTGTGCCTTGAGTCGGGCATGCAACGCGCCAGCCTCGTGTGCGCCCGCCTCAAGCGCGAAGACATAAGCATGGGTGAGGTAGAAGCAGGACGCGTCGAGATCGTTCACCGTATCGGCGGCCTGGGCATAAAGCCTGATCAGCGCGCGGCGATCGCCTGCTTCATGCGCACGGATCATCCGTGCGTCGAGCTCCTTCATTCCGCCGCCCTCGCGAGGGCGCGATGCGCCTCGACCTTGCCTGCCACCCACTCGTGAAAGCAATGCGTGGGGCTGTCCATCACCGGCGAGAAGCGCCCGCCGTCGAACCCCTCGGCGTGGCGGCCGCGCTGCATGCCCTGGACCACGAAGATATCCTCTTCGAACACCGTCTTCCAAAGCTGGGTGTTGCGCATGCGCAGCCCTTCGTCGCTGTGCGGCACCGAATAATAGAGGTGGATATGCTCGACCGTGCGTTCCGGGCCCTTGGGCTCCAGTATGATGGCGAAGGCATGGTCGCGGTGCACGCCCAAGAGGACGTTGGGATAGGCCGCGATATACTCGGCCTGCTCGTTCCATTTCGCGCCGACATCCTCGAAATCGGGGAATTTCTCGCCGTTCTCGTTGGTGAGCTGGCGGTAGACCATCGTGCCCTGACCGGAATACTCGCCGGGTTTCTCGATGTGGTAGTGATCCTCCAGCTTGGAATAGCTGTTGAGGCCGGGATGTACCCAGGGCAGGTGGTAGCTCTCGCAGTAATTCTCGACAGCGAGTTTCCAGTTGGTCCGGACCTCGAGCTCGAACCGGCTGTCATGGCCGCCGTGATAGAGCGGCAGGTCGAACTCGGACCAGCGCGCGATGAGATCGGCCATCGCCTCCTCGAACGGGGCGGCGTCGCCCGAGATGTTGATCCAGACGACATCGCGCCAGATATGGCTGCGCACCTCGTTGAGGCCAAGCTCATTCCGCTTGATGCTGTCATGGGTGTTGTGGCCCGGCCCGCCGACATGCGGCGTGGAGACGAGCGCGCCCTTGGTCGAATAGCACCAGGAATGATAGGGGCAGCGAATGGCACCTTCGATCTTGCGCGGTTCCTCGACGAGGATCATGCCGCGATGGCGGCAGATGTTCTGAAAGACCCGCACATCGCCGTCCTTGTCGCGGATCAGCAGCAGCGGCATGCCGAGAAATTCGAGCGGCTTGGCATCGCCCGGTTCCGGTACATCGGCGGCCACGGCGAGCCCGGCCCATTGCGAAAAGAGCAGCGCGTGCCTTTCCTCGTCATAGACCGCGGGGTCGATGTAATGCGCATTGGGCAGCCCATGCGCTTGCGCAACGGAAGCGCGTACCTGCGAGAGATCGGTCAAGGAAGGGGGCATCGCATCGTCTCCTGAACATCAAGCCTGAGGCAGATTAGGCGCGATCAGGGCGTCGGGGCCGTCCGTCTGCGACCTTCGGCTTTCCTCAAGGCGACATCGGGATGCGCTGTATCCGATCACGTATATGTGCATTCCGCGTGAGCGTCGCACTGTGCAAGGCTCACGGCGAAACGGATGGCAGGGGAATTATATGGTCGGGATCGTCTTGTGGAGCGATGCGCCCGGTCTGCGGCTGTTGATCTGGTGCGAGGATCAAGGCGGGCTGGCCTATTACGACGGGTCGCGTGAGAGGCCGATCCCCGACGCAAGCGCCGGGGATGTCGTACAGGTGGAGGAGGTGCCGGGCACTGGCCCCATGCGGCGCGCCCGCGCGGTTCAGCTGGTCGCACAAGGGGCTGCCGCACAGGTGCCGCAGATGCTTCTGCGCGAGGCTGCACGCCACGGTGCCGCATTGGCGAAAATCTGAATTCAGGTGCCGCGCGACATGGCGGCGACGCCGGTACGCGCCATCTCGACAAGGCCCAGGGGACGCATCAGATCGGCGAAGGCGTCGATCTTCTCCGGCGCGCCGGTGATCTCAAAGACGAAGCTGCCCAATGTGCTGTCGACTGCATTGGCACGGAAGATATCCGCCAGCCGCAGCGCCTCGACGCGCTTTTCGCCTTCGCCCTCGACCTTCAGCAGCGCCAGTTCACGCTCCACGCTCGCCCCCTCGACGGTGAGGTCGTGCACCTCGTGGACCGGCACGATGCGGCCAAGCTGCGCCTTGATCTGCTCGATCACCTGTGGCGTGCCGGTGGTGACGATGGTGATGCGCGAGGTGTGGCCGGTATGGTCGACCTCGGCCACGGTCAGGCTGTCGATATTGTAGCCGCGCCCCGAGAAGAGGCCGATCACCCGCGCAAGCACGCCCGGCTCGTTATCCACGATCACGGCGAGAGTGTGGGTTTCCTGCACGTCCGAGAATTGTGGCCGCAGGTTATAGGCGGAATGCTTGGACGAGCCTTTTTTGATTTTCAGGGGGGACATGTCGGGTTCCTTGTTGAGGCGGTTTTGCCCCGGAATTTTTAAAATTCCGGGACGTTTTCTTTTCAAGAAAACGGGCTCATACCAGCACCGCGCCGCCTTCCTTGATCGCGTTCTTGGTGGAGGCCTCGCCCAGGAGCATCTTGTTATGCGGCTCGCCCGACGGGATCATCGGGAAGCAGTTCTCGTGCTTCTCGACAAGGCAGTCGAAGATCACCGGCCCGTCGTAATCGAGCATTTCCATGATCGCGTCGTCGAGATCGGCGGGGTCCTTGCACAGAATGCCCTTGGCGCCAAACGCCTCGGCCAGTTTCACGAAATCGGGCAGCGCCTCGGACCACGAGGACGAGTAGCGCTCGCCGTGCAGGAGTTCCTGCCATTGCCGGACCATGCCGAGACGTTCGTTGTTGAGAATGAACTGCTTGACCGGCAGGCGGTATTGCACGGCGGTGCCCATTTCCTGCATGTTCATCAGCCACGACGCCTCTCCGGCGACATTGATCACCAATGCTTCCGGATGCGCCATCTGCACCCCGATGGAGGCGGGAAAGCCGTAGCCCATGGTGCCCAAGCCGCCGGAGGTCATCCAGCGGTTGGGATCCTCAAAGCCCAGATATTGCGCTGCCCACATCTGGTGTTGGCCCACTTCGGTGCAGATGTAGCGATCATGCCCCTTGGTCAGCGCCTCAAGCCGTTCGAGCGCGTATTGCGGCTTGATCGTCGGGCCCGCCTGTTTGAACTTCAGGCAGTCAACCTTGCGCCATTCCTCGATCCGGCCCCACCATTTGGAGATCGCCTCGCGATTGACCTTGCCGCCGCGGGCCTTCCAGACTTCGAGGACATCCCCGAGCACGTCGGCGATATCGCCGACAATCGGGATATCGGTCTTGATCACCTTGTTGATTGACGAGGGGTCGATGTCGATATGCGCCTTGATGCTGTCGGGGCTGAACGCATCAAGTCGCCCGGTGATCCGGTCGTCGAAGCGTGCGCCGATATTGATCATCAGGTCGCAGCCATGCATCGCCATGTTGGCCTCGTAAAGCCCGTGCATGCCGAGCATCCCCAGCCAGCTCTTGCCTGAGGCGGGATACGCCCCGAGCCCCATCAGCGTGGAGGTGACGGGAATGCCCGTCGCCGCGACCAGGTCACGCAGCAACCGGCTTGCCTCGGGGCCCGAATTGATCACCCCGCCGCCGGTGTAGAAGATTGGGCGCTTGGCCTTCTCGATGGCCGCCACCAGATCGGTGATGCCCTCGATGTCGCCCTTGATCTGCGGCTGATAGTGATGCGTGCGCGCCTTCTCCGGGCCGACATACTCGGCGCTGGCGAATTGCACGTCCTTAGGGATATCGATCAGCACCGGGCCGGGACGGCCCGAGGTGGCGACGTGAAAACCCTGATGGATCGTGTCCGACAGGTTCTTGGTGTCGCTGACCAGCCAGTTATGCTTGGTGCAGGGACGGGTGATGCCCACGGTGTCTGCCTCCTGAAAGGCGTCGTTGCCGATCATGAACGTAGGCACTTGCCCGGTCAGCACCACCAGCGGGATGCTGTCCATCAGCGCATCGGTGAGGCCGGTGACGGCATTGGTGGCACCTGGACCTGAGGTCACCAGAACGACGCCGGGGCGACCGGTGGCGCGTGCGTAACCTTCGGCGGCATGCACCGCGCCTTGTTCGTGGCGCACGAGCACGTGACGAATGTCGTTTTGCTGAAAGATTTCGTCATAGATCGGTAGCACGGCGCCACCGGGATATCCGAATACGACGTCCACGCCCTGATCCTTGAGGGCCTGAACCACCATTTTCGCTCCGGTCATCTGACGTGTCATGTGCTTGTGCTCCGTGTATGACGTCATTTCAGTTCGCATAAAAAAGCCCCCGGTTGGAAACGGGGGCGCATGGGGAACCATCAGGGTGTCCGTTACCGGCCCATGCGCCACGTGCCTGCGATGTCTACTAGCGTGTCCATCCCGCGCGACTCCTTTGCTGCGTGGCGGCGACATTAGGTCTGGCAGCGGGGGGCGTCAAGGCGATATGGCGGATAAAATGTCGCCGGATGGGGTATTTTCTTTGCATTTGTTGCGTGAATTGGCGGGGATCGGTTGGATGCGGTAGTGATGCACGCATTCCGCGGGAACCAGTCATTTGCCAAGAGGTCCCAATCCCAGCCAGCCACGGGGGGCCGCAATGCAGGATTGCGACGCGCTTTATCTCTCTGCCGATGACTGGGACGGGTTGCACGATCCCCGCCCGAAGAGAGCGATTTCGACCGGGTGATCGCGGCGGGGATGAGCCTGCCCGCGCGCATATTGGCGGCACCGCCCGCGATCACCTCGGCATTGGGTCGGTATCTGCCGCCGATCATCCGGTCGGCAACCGAGGCCGACAGCAGCGATTCAATCCCCGCGAGGAAGGCGATCACGAGGGCCGAGGGCAGTAGTTCAATGATCCGCGCGGGGCTGAGGTCAGGCCGGGCGCGCGCCCGCGACAAGCAGGATCACCCCCGCCATCAGCGTGGCCAGAACCGGCCCGCCATCGCCATGCGCGGCGATGACGCCGTAGACCACGACGGTGAACGCCTCCGTTGGTTCGCCGATCTGCACCCGGCTGCCGCCCAGCACCGAAATCAGGAAACCGCCGATGATCGCCGTGGTCAGCCCGTCGCCGGATCCGCCCCCGAGGCAATGGCGATGGCGATGCTGAGCGGCAGCGCTGCCATCGCCACGGTGATCCCGGCAAGGATGTCGGCGCGCAGCATCGGCGCGGTATAGACGGGCAGGGTGCTGAGGATCATGGGCTTCATTAGCATTTATCAATGCCCGCGCGGCGCGGCGATCAAGTGAACATCCGGTCGTTGTTGTCGCACCGGGTTGCTTGCGACCCAACACCCATCCCATCCCGGTGACAGATGCCTGACCTCCGATGCAGCTAGCCTTGCATCAGCGCCCGCGCCGCCAGCCGGGCCTCTTCGGTGATGCGGTCGCCCGAGAGCATCCGGGCGATCTCGTCGAGGCGGTCGCCCCCGTCCATCGCCGTCACGGTTGAAAGCGTCATCCCGTCCTGCACGCGCTTTTCGACGCGCCAGTGATGCGCGCCGCGCGCGGCCACCTGCGGCGAATGCGTGACCACCAGAACCTGGCCGTTCTCGGCTAGCTGTGCCAGGCGGCGGCCCACGGCATCTGCCGTGGCCCCGCCGACGCCGCGGTCGATCTCGTCGAAGATCATCGTCAGGCCGCTGTCGGCGCCCGCAAGGCAGACCTTCAGTGCCAGCAGGAAGCGGCTCAATTCCCCGCCCGAGGCAATCTTGTTGAGTGGCCCCGCCGGTGCGCCGGGATTGGTTGCGACGGTAAAGGTCACCTCGTCGCGGCCCGATGGCCCCGGCTCGACCGGTCGGATCGCAGTGGTAAAGACCGCGCGCTCCATCTTGAGCGGGGCCAGTTCCGCCATGACCGCGCGGTCAAGTGCGGTTGCGGCCTCCTGTCGGGCTGCGCTCAACGCCTCCGCCCCGGCCTCATAGGCGCGGTCCGCCTCGTCGAGCGCAGCGCGCAGGGTTTCAAGATCCGCATCGCCCGCATCAAGGGCCGCGATCTGACCGCGCAAATCGTCGGCAAACCTGCCCAGCTCGTCAGGCTGCACGCCGTGCTTGCGCGCCAGCGCACGTATCGCGAAGAGCCGCTCCTCGGCCTGTTCCAGTTCCAGTGGATCGAAGCTCATAGCCTCGAGCGCGCTCTGTACCCCGCGCCCGGCCTCGTCCAGTTCCACGAGTGCACGGCCAAGCGCAGCGAGCGGGGCGTCAAGCGCCCCTTCAGCCTGATCCGCGACCCCGTCGAGCCAGCGCAGCGCATCACCCGCCGCGCCTTCCGCCCCGTCCGATCCGATCAGGCTCGCGGCGCGCGCGATGTCTTCGCGAATGCGCTCGGCCCCCTGCATCAGCCGACGGCGGATATCGAGTTCTTCCTCTTCGCCCGGCTGCGGATCGAGCGTGTCGAGTTCCGCCACCGCATGGCGCAGGAAATCCTCCTCGGTGCGCATCTTGTTGAGCGCCGCCTCGGCGTCGTCCAATGCCTTGCGCGCCTTCGACCGCGCGCCCCATGCCGCGCGCAGGCTGTTGCGCTGCGTGCCGAGATTGCCATAGGCATCGAGGATCGCGCGATGCCCCTTGGGGTCGAGAAGGCCGCGATCGTCCTGCTGGCCATGCAACTCGACCATCTCCGCCGAGAGCCGGCGCAGCACCTCACCCGAGGCCCGCCGGTCGTTGACCCAGGCCGTCTTGCGCCCGTCGGCGGTGTTGACGCGCCGCAGGATCAACTCGTCGCTGTCGGGAAAGCCCGCCTCTTCCAGCACCGCCCGCGCCGGATGGCCCGGACCAAGATCGAACACTGCGACCACCTCGCCGCGCTCGGCCCCGGCGCGCACCAGATCGGCGCGCCCGCGCCAGCCCAGCACGAAGCCGAGACTGTCGAGCAGGATCGACTTCCCGGCGCCGGTCTCACCGGTCAGCACGTTGAGACCCGACCGGAAATTCAATTCCAGCCGGTCGATGATGAGAATGTCGCGGATCTCAAGCGCACAGAGCATGCAGTGAACCCGTAGGGCGGGGTTTCTCCCCGCCATCCCTTATAACCAGCGGCCCTGAATGGTCTGACGATAGACCTGCCGCAGCCAGTTGTCGCCCGCCGCCTCCAGCGTCAGCCCGCGCCCGGTCAGGAGCTTGTAGCTGTCCTCGTACCACTCCGTACCACGGAAGTTGTAGCCAAGAATGGCCCCGGCGGTGCGCGCCTCGTCAACCAGGCCGAGCGAGAGATATGATTCGACCAGCCGGTGTAGCGCCTCGGCGGTGTGGGTCGTGGTCTGGAAATCCTCGACCACGACGCGGAAGCGGTTGATCGCCGCCGCGAAGTTGTCACGCTTGAGATAGTAGCGCCCGATTTCCATCTCCTTCGAGGCCAGGTGATCGAAGGCAAGATCGAATTTCAGGATCGCGGCATTGGCGTATTCGCTTTCGGGGTAACGCTCGATCACCTCACGCAGGGATTGCAGCGCCTGGAAGGTCAGGCCCTGATCGCGCCCGACCTCGTCGATCTGATCGTAATAGCTGAGCGCAAGCAGGTATTGCGCATAGGCCGCGTCCTCGTCGGTGGGGTAGAAGTCGATGAACCGCTGCGCGGCGGCGCGGCTTTGTTCGTAATCGCGGTCCTGATGATGGGAGAAGGCCTGCATGATCACCGCCCGCTTGGCGAGATCGGAATAGGGGTAGAGACGCTCGACCTCGGCAAAGCTCTGCGCGGCAAGATCGGGATCGTTCTGCGCCAGATCGTATTCCGCGCGCTCGAAAATCTGCTGCGCGGTGTAGTTTTCGTAATTCACCGTGCCGCGTTCGACGCTTTCGCGATCACCGCAGCCGACCAGCGCCAGAACCGCGATGGCGGTACCGATCAGCCTGGCCCGGGGCTTGCCCTCACTCATGCGCGTTCATTCTCCAGGTTTCGTCCGGGCGGGGACGGACCCCGCATTGCCCCTGCTCCTAGCACAGAAATTCGCGGTGCAAAACGTCTTTGCCGCATTTTGCCGACCTGCGCCATCAGGCCGCCCGGGCAAGGCTTTCGGAATAGAGCCCGGCCCCCGGCAGCCAGCTTGCGGTGCGGCTGTCGCAGGGGGTGATCCAGTAATTGGCCGGATCTGCGAAAACCGCGCGCAGCAAGGCATTGGTCAGCGCGTGCCCCGCCAGATAGCCCCGGTAATGGCCCAGGATTGCCACCCCTGCGAGGCCCAGATCGCCCATCGCATCCAGCATCTTGTGGCGCACGGCCTCGTCCCAGTGACGCAGGCCACCCGGGGTCAGCACCCGGTCGCCATCGACCACCACCGCGTTGTCCAGCGATCCGCCGAGCGCCAGCCCGTTCGCATGCATCGTGCTGATATCGGCGCGGCGGCAAAAGGTGCGGCTATTTGACAATTCGCGGACGAAACTGCCATTGGACATGTCGAGCGACTTGCGCTGCACACCGATCGCCGCATCCTCAAAGGCGATGTCGAATTCGATCCGCAGGGTCGGGGCAGGGGACAGGCTGGCATACGCCTGACCGCGCGTCACGTGCACGGGGCGGCGCAGCCGCAAAACCCGCAGCGGTGCCGGGCTGGTCTGGGGGCCGACCGCCAGAATCTTCTCGACGAAGGGCGTCGCGCTGCCATCGAGGATCGGCAGTTCGGGTCCGTCAACTTCGACCATGACATTGTGAATGCCAGACCCCGTGAGCGCGGCCATCAGATGCTCCACCGTGCTGACAGATGCGCCATCGGCATTGACCAGCCGCGTGCAGAGGGCCGAAGGCGCGACCCGGTGCCAGAGTGCGGGGATGACGCTTGCCGCGACGCCGGGATCGGTGCGGCGGAACACGATGCCGGTGCCGGGGGCTGCGGGATGCAGTACCATCCTGGCCTGACGGCCACCATGCAGCCCGACCCCTTCGAAGATCAACGGAGATTTGATCGTTCTCTGCACGGTTACCCCCGGGCGCGGCCAGTTGCTTCATTCGCACCGGATCCGGGCATGTCAGCCTCTTACGGGGCGTGACACATCGCGGCGGTTTGAGGGCTTGTACGTCGGGACCGGCGCGCGCTCAATTCAATCTTTGTAACCGACTGAAACATCGCGCCGTGTTAGTGTCGGCGCGCTACCTGATCCCTCGACCCGCGCAAAGAAAAAGGCCGCCCCCCGGGCGGCCTTTCAGGAGAGTTCGGGGCAGGGTGTCAGTTCGCTTGACGACGCAGGAAGGCCGGGATCTCGATCTGCTCGTCTTCCTCTTGCGCTCGCGGCGCGGCCTGCTGCGTCGGCGCGGACTGCACCTGCGGTTGCTGACGTGCCGGGCGCGGGGCCTCCGATGCGGTACCGTGGCCCGTCATCCGGTTGATCAGCGAGTTGATCCCAAAGCGCTGCTGACGCTCTTCCCCGGCCGTCGGTCTCGTGGCGGCAGCGCCCTCGTTTCGCGGGTGCTGCTGCTGCGAGGCGGCCCGGCCCACGGCGGTTTGAAGGCGTTGCATGGCCTCGGGCGAGGGGGTGCCGGGCGCAGGCGCGCGCGGCGCGACAAAGCTCTCGGCGTCGTCTTCGGGCTGCATGTCGCTATGCGTCGCCGGGGCTACCTCCTCGACACGCGGCTGATAGGCGGGCGGCGGCAGACCGGCGTCATCCTCTTCGAATATGTCCTCCATCTGCTCCTCGGCGGCGGCGCGCTGTGCTTCCTCCTGCTCGAACAGTGACGGTTCGGGCTCTTCGCTGCGGGCTGCGACGGGATCTTGGGCGACGGCGGGCGTGTCGATCTCGACCGTCTCTGGCTGCTTGAGCGGCTGCGCCAGCGAGCGGCGCGGCAGCGGCGTCTCGAGCGTCTCGGTCGCGTCGATGCCCGTTGCTACGACACTGACGCGCATCGAGCCTTCCATCGACGGATCGAGCGTGGAGCCGACGATGATATTGGCGTCGGGGTCCACTTCCTCGCGAATGCGGTTAGCGGCTTCATCGAGCTCAAACAGCGTCAGGTCATGCCCACCGGTGATGTTGATCAGCACGCCCTTGGCGCCGCGCAGGCTGATCTCGTCCAGAAGCGGGTTCGCTATAGCCTTTTCGGCCGCCTGGATGGCGCGGTCCTCGCCGCTGTCCTCGCCGGTGCCCATCATCGCCTTGCCCATCTCGTCCATGACGGCACGCACATCGGCGAAATCGAGGTTGATGAGGCCTGGACGCACCATCAGGTCGGTCACACCCTTGACGCCCTGATAGAGCACGTCATCGGCCATGCTGAAGGCTTCGGTGAAGGTGGTCTTTTCGTTGGCCAGACGGAACAGGTTCTGATTGGGGATGATGATCAATGTATCGACCATCTTTTGCAGCGCCTCGACCCCGTCCTCGGCCTGACGCATGCGCTTGGCACCCTCGAACTGGAATGGCTTGGTCACGACGCCGACGGTCAGCACACCCAATTCGCGCGCGGCCTGCGCGATGATCGGTGCCGCCCCGGTGCCGGTGCCACCGCCCATACCGGCGGTGATGAAGCACATATGCGCCCCCGCCAGATGATCGACAATCTGTTCGATGCTCTCTTCGGCGGCGGCGGCCCCGACCGAGGCGCGTGCGCCCGCACCCAGACCCTCGGTCACCTTCACGCCAAGCTGCACGCGGTGTTCCGCGTTCGACTGGCTAAGCGCCTGCGCGTCGGTATTGGCCACCACGAAATCCACACCATCGAGCTCTTTCTCGATCATGTTGTTCACGGCATTGCCACCCGCCCCGCCGACACCGAACACGGTGATCCGGGGCTTCAGCTCGTCATGTCCGGGCATTGAAAGGTTGAGTGTCATTGCTCTGTCCGCCTGTCGTTATGGCCACGTTTTCGGGCCGATTTCTGCCTGATTGGGTCCATTCTTACCGATGGATACCCCAATCGTCACCAAAAAAACAGCTTTTGACCACCAAATATGGCCAGTTTTCTTACTGCTTTCGCGGGATTTCGCCGATAATGCCACATATTGCGGTTACCAGTTATCCTTGAACCACTTGACAGCCCGCCTGAGCGAGCGCGCCGGATAGCGATCCACGGGTATCTCGAAATCCCACCATTCGTCCTGCGGGTTGGCCGCGAAGAGACACATGCCCACGGCACTGGCAAAACCCGCGCCGGTCGCCGCCTGCGGTAGCCCGTGCACCCGCAATGGCCGTCCCAGCCGCACCTGCTGTCCCAAAATCTTGCTCGCCAGCCCGTCAAGGCCGGGGATCTGGCTTCCGCCGCCGGTCAGCACGATCTGTTGGCTGGGCAGATGATCAAAGCCCGCGGCATCGAGCCGGGCGCGCACCTCCTCGAGGATTTCCTCGACCCGGGGGCGCATGATGCCGATGAGTTCGGCGCGGCTGACCCGTCTGCGATCATGCTCGTAATCGCCGGTATCGCCGCCGATTTCGATCATCTCGCGGTCGTCCATGCCGGTGGCGACGACGCCGCCGTAAAAGGTCTTGATCCGCTCGGCGGTGGCCTGTGGCACCTGTAACCCCATGGAAATGTCGCTGGTGACGTGATCGCCGCCCATCCGGACACTGTCAGCGTAGATCATGTGTTTCTTGATGAAGATCGACACCCCGGCCGTGCCGCCGCCAAGGTCGATACAGGCCGCGCCCAGTTCCTGTTCGTCTTCGACAAGGGCCGCGATGCCCGACACATAGGCCGAGCTTGCCACACCCGCGAGTTCCAGGTCGCAGCGCTTGACGCAGTGCGCTAGGTTCTGGATCGTGGCCCCGTCCACGGTCAGCATGTGCATGTCGGTTGAGAGCACCTGACCCATCTGCCCGCGCGGATCGATCAGCCCGGAACGGTGATCGAGCGCGAAATTCACCGGCTGCGCGTGCAGCACCTCGCGCCCGTCGCCGTAATCGGGCACGTCGCAGGCGCTCAACACGCGGCTGATATCATGTTCGCTGACGGTATGCCCCTCGAGCTCGACCTGACCGGCAAGGCCGTAGCTGCGCGGCTCTGCCCCGGAGAAACACGCGATCACGTGGTCGACCCGGATATTGGCCATTTTCTGCGCCGCCTGAACGGCGGTGCGAATGGCGCGCTCGGTCTCGACCATGGCGTCGATCTCGCCAAAGCGCACCCCGCGCGAGCGGGTGGTCGCAGCCCCGATCACCCGGAACCCGGCCTGCCCGGCCATGCGCCCGATCTCCTCGGCCTCACCAAGGCTGCCGGTGCCATCAAACCGCAGTACCAGACACGCAATCTTGGAGGTGCCCACATCCAGCACCGCTACCACGCCGCGCTGCAAGGCTGCCTTGCGCATCGCGCGCATTGCCCTTTGGGATTCGTAAAGCTCGATCATCTTCAGTCTGCCCCTGACGTCATGCTTGTTATCCGCCACCATTCCTCGGTGGCATATTCGCTGAGGCGGATCGTCGGACGCGTGCCGATCCGCATGTCTATGGCGACGAGGTCGCGCTCCAGCATGTCATGCGCGCCGCTGAGCACGATCACCCGCTCCAGCGCGCGCACCGGATCCGCCTCTGGCAAGAGAATGCGCTTGCCGTCCTGCAAGACCAGATCCCATCGCCGCTCGCCCATCCGTACCAGCCCGCGAATGTCCTGACCGAGCGGGCGCGCCGCCTGAAGGATCTCCAGTGCCTGCGCCACATGCGCAGGTGCGCCGTCGCCGGTCATTACCGGCAAATCGGGGCGGGCGGCACGGGTGGCGACGCTGGCGATGCTCTCGCCCTCGATATCGACCACCTCGATCCCGTCGCGCGTTCGCCAGAGCGCGACCGGCTGGCGCTCGGTTATCTCGACGGCCAGGGTGCCACCCTGCCGGATGCGCACGGTGGCCTGCGCTACCGCAGGCAAATCCTCAAGCATGGTCCGGATCGCGGGCAGGTCGAGGTCGAAGGAACTGGCGGGCAGGTCATAGGGGAAAATCTCGTGGATATCCGCCTGCACGCTCTCGCTCGCGCCGTCGATGGCCATCAGGCGCACCATGAATTCGGGGCGCGTCTCGATCTGGCGGCGGATTTCTGTGGCCTGGTCCGCAAGCGCGACACGTCGCCCTTCATCCGACAGATAGATCGCCGCCGCTCCGGCCAGCAGTAGCACCGGCAGGCCAAAGCGTATCAGCCTGCGATAAAGCGGCGTCAGCATCAGGCGCTGCACCCGGTAGCTAAGCCGCGAGGGGGCGGGATCGACGCGGGGGATCACCTGTCGCATGAGGCATCCTCCACCATCCAGCGGCATAGCTCGGGGAAGGATATTCCCACCATCTGTGCCTGTTCGGGGCTGAGTGAGGTCGGCGTCATGCCCGGCTGGGTGTTGGTCTCGAGCAGGATCAGCCCGTTCAGGCCGCGCGCCTTGTCCCAGCGGAAATCGGTGCGGCTCAGCCCGCGACAACCGAGCGCGTTGTGCGCGCGCAGGGCGTAATCCATGCAGGCGTCGAAAATCTCTTGCGGGACCTCGGCGGGCACCACGTGGCGAGAGCCGCCGGGTTTGTATTTCGCATCGTAATCATACCAGCCGTCGGTCAGGATATCCGTGACCGTCAGCGCGCGGTCGCCCATCACGGTCGTGGTCAGCTCGCGCCCCGGCGCGTAGGTTTCGACCATCACCGTCTCGGGCATGTCATCCGAAAGCTGCGGCGGGCCGTTGGCGGCCTCCTGCACCAGGTAGACACCGACCGAAGAACCCTCGTTGTTGGGTTTCACGACATAGGGTGGCATCATCACGTGACCCGCACGCACTTCGTCCCGCAGGGCCAGCACGCTATCCACCACCGGCAGCCCGGCGGCGCGATAGGCGGATTTGGTGCGCTCCTTGTCCATCGCCAGCGACGAGGCCAGAACGCCCGAGTGGGTATAGGGAATGCGCAGCCATTCGAGCAGGCCCTGCACGCAGCCATCTTCGCCCCAGCGGCCATGAAGGGCGTTGAATACGACATCGGGGGAGATTTCGGTAAGTCGAACGGAAAGATCGCGGCCTGCATCGACCTCGACCACCTGAAACCCTGCCTCCTTCAATGCGGCGGCGCATTCGCGACCCGTTGACAGCGACACCTCGCGTTCCGCCGAGGGGCCGCCCATGATCACCGCAATTTTGGAGGCTGTTCTGCTCGAACCAACCACCGTGTACCTCAATATGTCGGACCGTTTCGGACGGTCTCGGTTATCGTTTTGTCTAGTCTGCCTGTAGGCTTTCGCCCGGGGCCGGTTCACCAACCCTCATGATTTCCCACTGTAACGCTATTCCGCTGTTTTGGAAAACCCTTTTTCTTACCTCTTCGCCCAGACCTTCAAGATCGGTGGCGCTTGCCCCGCCGGTATTGATCAGGAAATTGGGGTGCTTCTCGCTCATCTGCGCGCCGCCGCGCCGCGCGCCGCGCAAACCGGCATCGTCGATGACTTTCCAAGCCTTGAGATCATGAACATCGTCAGCGCGGCCGGTCGAGGAAAACCCGGCGGGGTTGCGAAAGGTGCTGCCCGCGCTGCGGTCCTTGGTGGGTTGAGTGGCGTCGCGACGGGCGAGTTGCTCCTCCATCCGGGCGATTAGCACCTCCGCCGCGCCCGCCGCCCCCTCGAAGGTGGCCTCGGTGATCACGAAGTCCTCGGGCAGGTCACTGTGGCGGTAGCCGAAGTTCAGCTCCTGCGGGGTTAGGGTCAGGCACTCACCGTTGCGCGTCACCGCCCGCGCCTCGATCAGGTGATCGGCCACGTAAGCGCCGTAGCAGCCCGCATTCATCCGCACCGCGCCACCGATACTGCCGGGTATGGTGCGCAGGAAGGTAAGATCCACCCCCGCCTCCGCCGCGCGGCGCGCCACATGTGCGTCAAGCGCGGCCGCACCGGCAATCACGCGGTTGCCTTCGATGCGAATGTCGTTGAAGCCGCGCCCAAGGCGGATCACCACGCCGCGCATCCCACCATCGCGCACGATCAGGTTGCTGCCCACCCCCATCGGGAAAACCGGGATGTCCGGGGCGAGTGCCGCCAGGAACTCTGCGAGATCCTTCGGGTCGGCAGGCTGGAATAACCACTCTGCCGGGCCGCCCACGCGCAGCCATGTCAGATCGGAAAGCGGGCGGTCGGGCGTCAACCGGCCCCGGGGTTGGGGAAGCCTTGTCATGCGCCGGTTTTGCCCGGCACCGCGTCAAAGGTAAAGCCCGCACCGCGCGGAATTGCTTGCGGTGCCGCGTGCCGTCGGCCACCTTGCCGGTGACGCGCGCTGGGGACTGGCGCTTGCAACAATTATGCAATAGTTGTTAATTAAACAATTGTTCATTTCAACGAACAGGAGCCGCCGATGGATTTCGCCCTCAGCGAGGAACAGACCGCCATTTTCGATATGGCCCATGCTTTCGGGCAGGACCGCATCGCCCCGCATGCCCGCGCGTGGGAGCGCGAGGGCACCATCCCCAAGGATCTGTGGCCGGAAATTGCCGCTTTGGGCTTTGGCGGGCTTTACGTGAGCGAAGAGTCCGGCGGCGCGGGGTTGTCGCGCCTTGATGCCACGCTGGTCTTTGAGGCGCTGTCGATGGCCTGCCCGTCTGTCGCGGCGTTCCTGTCGATCCACAACATGTGCGCGAAGATGATCGACAAGTTCAGCAGCGATGAGATGAAGGCGCGGGTGCTGCCAAAGGCCATGACAATGGAGACGGTGTTGTCCTATTGCCTGACCGAACCCGGCTCTGGCTCTGATGCCGCCGCCCTTAAGACCCGGGCCGAGCGCACCAATGAAGGCTACACCCTGAATGGCACCAAGGCGTTCATCTCTGGCGGCGGATATTCCGACGCTTACGTGGTAATGGTGCGCACCGGGGGGGATGGACCCAAGGGCATCTCGACCGTTTATGTCGAGGATGGCGCGGAGGGCCTCAGCTATGGCGGGCTGGAGGATAAAATGGGCTGGCGCAGCCAGCCGACGCGGCAGGTGCAGTTTGACAATTGCAACATTTCGGCGTCCGATTTGGTCGGAGAAGAGGGCAAAGGTTTCATTTATGCGATGAACGGGCTTGATGGCGGCCGTTTGAACATCGCGGCTTGTTCGCTGGGCGCAGCACAGCAGGCGCTCAACATGACGCTGAGCTACATGGCCGAGCGCAAGGCCTTTGGCAAACCCATCGATCAGTTTCAGGGGCTGCAATTTCGTCTTGCCGACATGGAGATCGAGTTGCAGGCCGCGCGTACCTTTCTGCGGCAGGCGGCGTGGAAGCTGGACAATGACACACCCGACGCCACCAAGTTCTGCGCCATGGCCAAGAAATTCGTGACCGAGGCAGGTTCGCGCATCGTCAACCAGTGCCTGCAACTGCATGGCGGATATGGCTATCTGGCCGATTACGGGATCGAGAAACTGGTGCGCGACCTGCGGGTGCATGAAATTCTCGAAGGCACCAACGAGATCATGCGCCTGATCGTGGCGCGGCAGATGCTGGCGGACCAATGAGCGGTGACATCCACATTCGCAAGGAAGGCCGTGCTGGGCGGATCACCTTGACCCGGCCCAAGGCCCTGAATGCGCTGAGTTACGACATGGCGTTGGCTATCGAGGCGGCGCTGGACATCTGGCGCGTGGATGAAGACGTGGCGCTGGTGCTGATCGACGCCGAGGGGGATCGCGCGTTCTGCGCGGGCGGCGACATTCAACAGCTATACGACACGGGTCGTGCCGGGGATTTCGCCTATGGGCAGCGGTTCTGGGCCGATGAGTATCGCCTGAATGCCAAGATCGCCGAGTATCCCAAACCCTATGTGGCGCTGATGCAGGGCTTTGTCATGGGCGGGGGTGTGGGCCTTTCCTGTCACGGCTCGCATCGCGTCGCTTGCGAGAGCACACAGATCGCCATGCCTGAATGCGGCATCGGTCTGGTGCCGGATGTAGGCGGCTCGCTCTTACTGGCGCGGGCACCGGGACGGATGGGGGAATATCTGGGGGCCACTGGCACGCGTATGGGGCCGGAAGACGCAGTATATTGCGGTTTTGCAGATGTTTATGTGCCGAGGTTGAAGTGGAGAGAATTGATCTCGGCACTGGCTGAGACAGGCGATCCGGCGATGATCGACGCCGTAGCGGAGACGCCTCCAACCGGCACTCTGCGCAGTAACGAACCGCAGGTCGCCGCGCATTTCGGAGGCGAGCGGCTGGGCGATATAGTCAATTCCCTGCGTGCCGAGGACACCGACTTTGCCAAGCAATCGCTCAAGGCGCTGTCGCGTGGCTCGCCGCTGTCGATGGCCTGCGCGATCGAGGTGATCCGTCGCCTGCGCGGCCCCGGCGCGGATATCCGCCGCGCCCTTGGCCTTGAATACCGTTTCACCTATCGTGCGATGGAAGAGGGCGATTTCCTGGAGGGTATTCGCGCGGCGATCATCGACAAGGACCGCGCGCCGAACTGGCAACACGCGCTGGACAGCCTGGCGGACAACGCAGTCTCGCGCATGCTGATGCCCTTGGGCAAAGACACGCTGATATTCGACAAGGAGGCAGACACATGAAGATCGGGTTTATAGGGCTGGGCAATATGGGCGGGCCAATGGCGGCCAATCTGGCAAAGGCCGGGCATGAGGTGACGGGGTTCGACATGGCCGACGTCGAGATCGAGGGCGTGCGCATGGCGGGCGGCGCGGCAGAGGCCGCTAACGGCGCGCAAGTGGTGATCACCATGCTGCCCAATGGCGATATCCTGCGCCGCGTGGCGGATGCGGTGATCCCGGCGATGGATAAGGGTGCGGTGCTGCTCGATTGCTCGACCGTCGATGTGCGATCCGCGCGCGACGTCGCCGCGCAAGCGCAGGCGGCAGGGCTTTCGGCGCTGGATGCGCCGGTGTCGGGCGGTGTCGGCGGTGCCGCAGGCGGCACGCTGACCTTCATGGTGGGCGGCGATGAGCCGGGCTTTAACATCGCAAAAGAACTCTTTGACATCATGGGGCAAAAGGCTGTTCACTGTGGTTCGTCGGGGAATGGTCAGGCGGCCAAGATCTGCAACAACATGATCCTTGGGGCCACCATGATTGCCACGTGCGAGGCCTTTGCGCTGGCCGACAAGCTGGGACTGGAGCGGCAGGCGATGTTCGACGTGGTCTCGACCTCGTCGGGCTATAGCTGGTCGATGAACGCTTATTGCCCGGCGCCGGGGATCGGCCCAAAATCGCCGGCCGATAACGGCTATCAGCCTGGTTTCGCCGCCGATCTGATGCTCAAGGATCTGCGCCTGTCGCAGCAGGCCGCCGAGACGGTCGATGCCGACACGCCGATGGGCCGTGCGGCCTGCGATCTCTATGCTCGGTTCGTCGAGCAAGAGGACGGCAAGGGTCGTGATTTCTCGGCCATGCTGCCACGATTCGAGACGCGCGGACGCAGCTGATGGGATGGGTGGCCGGTGCGCCCGGCCTGCCCGTGCTGGAGCCGGAGGCGGTGACCCTGCTCGACCGGCTGACCCCAATGCGCGTACCTGCGGGGCAGGTGCTGTTTCGCCCCGGCGAGACGGTCAAGGGCTTCGTGATTGTGCTCAAGGGCCGGGTCGAGGTGTTCCTGACCGGTGCCTCGGGGCGCGAGATGCTGCTTTACGCGGTGGAGCCGGGGCAAAGTTGCGTGCAATCCACGCTCGGGTTGATGGGCGGCGAGGACTATTCCGGCGAGGCGGTCGCGCGCAGCGAGAGCGAGATCGTTCTGGTGCCGCGCGACACGTTTCTGCATCTGATGAACCTATCGGATGTATTTCGCAAATTCGTCTTCGCCGCCTTCGCGCAGCGGCTGCAATCCATGATGCACCTGCTGGATCGCGTCGCCTTTCAACGGATCGAGACGCGGCTGGCGCAATGCCTACTGGAGCGCGCCGGAGATGGCGTGCTGAAGGCGACCCATGCCGAGATTGCGGTGATGATCGGCACCGCCCGCGAAGTGGTGTCGCGTCGTCTTGATGCGCTGGCGCGGCGCGGGATCGTGGCGCTTGATCGCGGCGTGGTGCGTATTCTCGATGCCGGGACGCTGCGGGAACTGGCCGAGATCGACAACTGACATTCGGACCCGCAACAGCCCGACCATGCCGGGGCGGGGCATGGATCAGCTATGCTCTTCCTCCGACACCGCCGCGAGCGCGCGGTTATAGGCCTTGAGTGCATCAACGTGAAAGAGCGCGCCCTGCAATTCGGGCGGCTGATCGCCCCCCGCCAGCATTACCACGGGCAGGAACGGCACGCTTGCGCGTTCGAACATCGGCATGGCGACCTCGAGCGTGGTGGTCACGTCGAGATAGACCCCCTGTTCGATCAGCGACCAGCATTGCGCCTCATCCGCCGCGCGCTCGTGATCGGGGGGGCGCATCAGGGCGCGCACCTGGAACATCGCCAGCAGGTAATCCTGCGGTCCCGCCGCCAGCCGGATGCCGCGCCGCATGAGCTGGGTCAGGAAGAACGAGCGCCGCACCAGCTTGGAGCCGAGAGCGGTCGACATCGAGACCGCCACCATCACCGCAAGACCGGTCTGCCAGTCGCCGGTCAACTCAAACACAATGAGCGTGGTCGATATCGGTGCGCCCAGCACTGCCGCCGCGACCGCTCCCATGCCCGCCAGCGCATAGAGCGTGTAGGCCCCCGACACGTCGGGAAAGACCGCCGTTGCCATGTGACCAAAGGCCAACCCCGTCAGCGCGCCGACCATCAGCGATGGCGAGAACACCCCGCCGCCCATGCGCCCGCCGAAGGTGATCGCCACCGCCGCAACCTTGAGCACGGCAAAGACCACCGCCTCGTGCCACAAAAGCTCGCCGGTCAGCGCCGCCGAGGTGGTCTCGTATCCCACGCCGATGACATGCGGAAACCAGATCGCGATTGCGCCCAGCAAGAGCCCCGCCCCGGCGGGGCGCAGCCAGCGCGGCAGGCGCAGTCGCAGCTGCACGTGGCTGGCTACGTCCTCAGCCAGAAAGATCGCCCGCATCAAGGCTGCCGCGACCACGCCGCAGACCAGTCCGAGGATCAGGAAGGCGGGCAGTTCGGCGTAGAATTCCAGCGCACTGGCCTGCGGCAGGGTAAATTCGGTCACATCGCCGAATTCGAGCCGGTTGATCACCGTGCCCGCCACGCTCGCGATCACGATCGGCGCAAAGGCGTGGACCGCGAAATGCCGCAGCACCACCTCGAGCGCGAAGAGCGCGCCGGCTATGGGCGCGTTGAACGAGGCCGAAACGGCGGCCGCCACCGCACAGCCCAGAAGGTCGCGCCCGGTCACCCCGTTGGCGTCGATCCTGTCGCTGACCCAGCTTGAGATCACGCCCGCGAGATGCACAACCGGGCCTTCGCGCCCCGACGACCCGCCGGTGCCGAGCGTGATCAGCGAGGCGGCCACCGAGGCCAACCCCTCGCGTCGCTCAACCCGGCCTTCGGCCATCGCGGCACCCTCGATTACATCGGCCACCGCTCGCACCCGAGCATCATCCGTAAAATGGTGCAGGATCAGCCCCACCACCAGACCGCCCGCCACCGGCACCAGCAGGATCCAGTACCATGGCAGATATACGGCCAGACTGTGCAGCCGGGTCACGTCCCCGGTGCCATAGACGAACCCCTGCAGCGCGATGATCCCCTTGCGAAAGAAAAGCGCGGCAAAGCCCGCCGCGATGCCGATTATCAGCGCGATCAGCCAGAACTGGAACTGGCTTGGCCCGCGCTTGCGCAACACGCGCCAGCCATCGCGCAGACCCTGCACCGCCGCGCGGTACAACTGACGGAAAAAGGACGGGTCCTCTGCCTGCATCTTCCCCTCGTGGCGGTCCAGCCCCGGCTTTCGCATCGCGCGCGCATCGCCTAGTGTGTGGGCATCTTCACGGATGAAAGCCACGCCATGGACATCGAAAACGCAATCGCCGAACTCCACTCCTGTCTAGGCCAACGGCTGACCCGGTCCAAGTCCGATCTTGACCTGCACGGGCGCAGCGAGTCGTATTTCCCCGCTGCCCCGCCCGATGCGGTGGCCTATCCCGAAAATACCGAGGAGGTCGCGCGGATCGTGGCGATTTGCGCGCGTCATCGCGTGCCGGTGGTGGGCTGGGGCATCGGCACGTCGCTAGAGGGGCAGGCGCAGGCCTTCGAGGGCGGTGTCGCGGTGGATTTCAGCCGCATGAACCGCGTGCTGGAAATCGCCCAGGCGGACATGACCGCGCGCGTGCAACCCGGTGTCACCCGCGAATCGCTGAACGAGGAGTTGCGCGCCACGGGGCTGATGTTCCCGGTCGATCCCGGGGCCAATGCCTCGCTTGGCGGGATGGCCGCGACCCGCGCCAGTGGCACCACCGCCGTGCGCTATGGCACGATGCGCGACAATGTGCTGGCGCTCGAGGTGGTGACGGCAGCGGGCAAGATCCTGCGCACCGGGACGGGGGCGCGCAAATCCTCCTCCGGATATGATTTGACCGGGCTGTTCGTCGGCTCCGAGGGCACGCTCGGGTTGATGACGGAACTGACGCTGCGGTTGCATGGCCAGCCAGAGGCGGTCTCGGCGGCGGTCTGCGCCTTCGAGAGCGTGAGCGACGCCGTGCAGACGGTGATCGACACCATCCAATGCGGGGTGCCGATGGCGCGGATCGAATTGATGGATATCGAAAGCGTGCGGGCGGTCAACGCCTATTCGGGCATGGATCTGCCGGAAAAGCCGCATCTGCTGTTGGAGTTTCATGGCAGTGCCAACGGCGTGACCGAACAGGCCGAAAGTTTCGGCGCGCTCGCCGCCGATCATGGCGGATCGGGTTTTGACTGGGCGACACGGACCGAGGCGCGTACTGCGCTCTGGACCATGCGGCACAATGCCTATTACGCGATCCTCGCAATGCGGCCGGGCGCGCGCGCGGTCGTCACTGATATCTGCGTGCCGATCTCGAAGCTGGCGCAGGCCATCGAGGAAACCCGCGCCGACCTGCACGAGGCCGGGGTGCCGGGGCCGATCCTGGGCCATGTGGGGGATGGCAACTTTCATGCGGTGCTCTTGGTGGATGAGAGCAAGCCCGATGAACTCGCCCGCGCCAAGGCCGCCGCCGCGCGCATGGTCGAGCGCAGCCTCGCATTGGGTGGTACCGCCACTGGCGAGCACGGGATCGGTGTGGGCAAGCTCGACTACATGACGCGCGAGCATGGGGCTGGATGGGCGATGATGGGGGCGATCAAGGCGACGCTCGACCCGTTGGGCATCATGAACCCTGGCAAGCTGGTGCCGCCCGGCGACTGACGGTCGGCGCGCGCGCGGGCTTTGCCCGAGTGTTCGCCACCTGTCAGGAGTGTCCCAGTCCTGCTCCGGGGCGCTTCAGGCCGCTCGGACGTTGGTTCGAGGGGTGGCATTGCAGGTTTTTCTGCCTATTGCCGAAATAGCCTCAAGGTTAACAATGGCCTCTGGCTGCCGTTGCCGCACCCCGCGGCACTTTCTTCGGGTCGCAACCCGCAGCTTGAGGGCATCACCGCCGGTGTGTCGTCCTACCCTTCCACGCGGGTGAGGTCGGCGGCCTGCAGGCAGATGCTGCGGATGCGGCTGAGCAGGTTGAGGCGGTTACGGCGCAGCACGGCGTTTTCGACATTGACCTGCACCGCCTCGAAAAACGCATCGACGGCCGGGCGCAGGGCGGCCATCGCCCGCATCGCCCCGGCGAAATCCTCTGCCTTCAGCGCACGGCCGATCTGCGGCTCTGCGGTGTCGAGGGCGGCGAAGAGCGCCTTTTCCTCATCGGTCTCGGCGAATTTCACATCCGCGCCAAAGGAATATTCCACCCCGTCCTTGTCCTCGGCCTGCGTCAGGATGTTGTTGGCCCGCTTGAAGCCTTGGAGAAGGTTCTCGCCATCATCGGTGCTCAGGAACGCCCCGAGCGCACGGGCGCGGTGGACGAGCAGGGTAAGGTCGTCATTGCCCTCCATCGCAAGGCAGGCGTCGATCACGTCGTGGCGGATGCCTTCGTCCTTGAGATGGACTTTGAGGCGGTCGTGGAGGAAGGCGAGTAGGTCATTGGATCTCTCAACCTCCCAAGACTGAGGTGGGACGCCTGAACCGAAACCTTTCGCTAGAAGGTCGGCAGCTTCCAATGATTTCTTGTTGAGTTCCTCGATAGAAGAATCACCCTTTGCGATCCCCAAGGACTCAAGAAGTGGGAATTTAATCGAATGTTGGCCAACCTCTACAGCTCTACAAAGCATCGAGGCCATGCTTCGCCTTCCTGAAATCAGGAGGCCATTTGTTAAATCAATTCTCAACTCGTTCCCCAACACCAACCGGATAACCCCCAAGGCCGCACGGCGCAGCGCGTAGGGGTCTTTCGAGCCGGTGGGCTTCTCGTCAATCGCCCAGAACCCGGTCAGCGTGTCGATCTTGTCAGCGAGCGCCACGGCGACCGAGACCGGCGCGCTTGGCACGGCGTCGCCTGGCCCCAGCGGCTTGTAATGCTCCTCGCAGGCCTCCGGCACGCCGTCGTCATGGCCTGCGGCCTGCGCATAATAGCGCCCCATCAGCCCCTGCAATTCGGGGAATTCTCCGACCATTTCGGATTGCAGATCGGCCTTGGCCACGCGCGCGGCCTCGGCGGCCAGATCGGGCTTGGCGCCCACCAGCGGAGCGATCTCGCGCGCGAGTGCCGCGATGCGCTCGACGCGGTCGGCCTGTGATCCCAGCTTGTTGTGGAAGGTCACGTCGCGCAGGCCCTCGGCCATGCCCTCAAGGCCCTCTTCCCGCACCGTGCGCAGGTCATTCTCCCAAAAGAATTTCGCGTCACTGAGCCGCGCCGCCAGCACCTTCTGATTGCCCGCCAGAATGGTCGCGCCGTGATCTGCCGTCTCGACATTGGCGACGGTGACGAAGCGTTCGATGCGGCCGCTCTTGCGGTTGCGCACCGAGAAGAATTTTTGGTGTTCCTTCATCGAGGTCTGCAACACCTCGGGCGGCAGATCGAGGAAATCGTCGTCGATCCGGCCCATCAGCACCACGGGCCATTCCACCAGCCCCGCAACCTCTGACAAGAGCCCGCGATCCTCGACCACCTCGCAACCGGCGGCAAAGGCCTGATTGGTGGCGTCCTGCCAGATCGCCTCGGCCCGCTCGGCGGCGTCAAGCACCACATGCGCGCGTTTGAGACGGGTGGCGTAGTCGTCGAAGGAGGTCACGGAAAACGCGTCGGGGGCCATGAAGCGGTGGCCGCGCGTCGTATTGCCTGCGCGGATGCCGTCCACCTCCATCTCCACCACCTGCGCCTCGCCGTCGTCACTGGTCAGGATGCAGAGGATGGAATGAAGGGGCCGCACCCAGCGCAGACTGCCCGCACCCCAGCGCATCGACTTGGGCCAGGGGAAATTGCGGATGAGCTTCTCCAATTCCTCGGCCACGATCTGCGCCGCAGGACGACCGGGCCGGGTGATGGTGGCAAAATAGACCTGGCCCTTTTTCTCATCGCGGATTTCGAGATCCTCGCGTGCCACACCTGCGCCGCGCAGAAATCCCTCGATCGCCTTTTCGGGCGCATCGATACGCGGGCCCTTGCGCTCTTCTCGGGTGGTGGGGCTGGTTGCGAGCAGCCCCTGCACGGTGAGCGTCAGCCGCCGCGGCGTGGAAAACGCCGCCGCACCGGCATAGGTCAGCCCCGCCTCGACCAGCGCATCGGTCAGGCGCGCGCGCAGATCCTCGGCCGCCTTGGCCTGCATGCGCGCGGGGATTTCCTCGGAGAAGAGTTCGATCAGCAGATCAGGCATGTGGCTCAGTATCCTTGCGGCGGTTCGGGGCAATCCTCGGGGGCGGGCTGACCGTCGAACACCACCTCGCCGCAGCGGTTGATCTGGTGCCAGACATAGCCCTTGCCGTCGTCGGTGATGGCGACGATCCGGTCGATGCCGTATTGAATGTCTTTTTGGCCCAGAAACGCCAGCGCGCGCCCATCCTCGAGCGCGGCCCCGAGGGCCTGCGCATCGAAGCAGTCGAACCAGCCGGGGGCGTTCAGCGGCTCAGCGCGCTCGAACAGCTCATAGGTCTCGGTGAGCATCGGATGGCTCATAGTGGTGGTGAAACAGGCGCGGTAGCGGATCGGGCTGCTGTCGGCGTCGATCGCCTGAAACTCGTCATAAAGCACCGGTTCGGGCGCGCCGGTGACGAGCGAGGTCAGTTGCACATCGTCGGTGCCTGTGGCCGCCACCTCTTCGTAGAAGTGATAGACCTGCAGATAATACATGGCCGCCCCGGCCACCAATGCGGATATCAAGATCGCCCCCGCCAGAAATTTTCCCATTACGCTGCCTGCCCCCCGGCCTCTGTCTGCACGAAGGCATCGGCGCATTTTTTGGCCAGTGCCCGTACCCTGCCGATATAGGCCTGCCGCTCGGTCACGGAAATGACGCCGCGCGCGTCGAGCAGGTTGAAGATATGCGACGCCTTGATGCACTGGTCATAGGCGGGATGCGCCATGATGATGCGTTTGCCCGTCTTGGGGTCCGTGGCCTCCTGCGCGAGGATCGCCTCGCATTCGGCCTCGGCCTCCTCAAAGTGGCGCAGCAGCACCTCGGTGTTGGCGACGTCGAAATTCCAGCGGCTGTATTCCTCTTCGGTCTGGCGGAACACATCGCCATAGCTCAGCGGGATGGGTGCTGCGGGGTCGTTGAACGGCATCTCCATCACGTGGTCGATGCCCAGCACATACATCGCCAGCCGCTCCAGCCCGTAGGTCAGCTCGCCCGAGACAGGGTGGCAGTCATGCCCGCCGACCTGCTGGAAATAGGTGAACTGGCTCACCTCCATGCCATCGCACCAGACCTCCCAGCCGAGGCCCCAGGCCCCGAGCGTGGGGCTTTCCCAGTCATCCTCGACAAAGCGGATATCATGCAGCGCCATGTCGATGCCGATGGCGCGCAGGCTGCCGAGATAGAGATCCTGCAGGTCGGGCGGCGAGGGTTTGATCAGCACCTGGTACTGGTAATAATGCTGGAGCCGGTTGGGGTTCTCGCCATAGCGCCCGTCGGTGGGGCGGCGCGAGGGCTGCACATAGGCGGCGGCCCAGGGTTTGGACCCCAGAGAGCGCAGCGTGGTTGCGGGGTGGAAGGTGCCTGCCCCGACTTCCATGTCATAGGGTTGCATCACGGCACAGCCCTGCGCGGCCCAATAGCTTTGCAGCCGCAGGATGATCTCCTGAAAACTGCGCGGTTTGTCTGTGGCCTGCGTCATGCTCTCCCCCGGGTCCTGGCCCTGAAATTGCCGCCTTTCTCTAGGCGTGTCGGGCGGCAGGGTCAATCGCGCGGCGGTGCATATTTTGGGTGCATCGCCCGGCAGTTTTGCTACAACGCCCTGAGGGGACTATTTCTGTAGCAACCGGTCTTGACCAAGGAAATCTCATGGCGCGTATCGTTCTGGCACTTCTTGCCGCAGTTCTGCTCTACCCGACGCTCGCGCGCGCGCAAGGCTTGCCGCTCACCGATACCACCAGCGATCCTCTGGTCTGGGTGCAGATCGAGGCTCAGCCCAGCCTTGCCGAGGCACAGCAAAGCGCGCGCGGCTATGCGGGTGATCTGTCGGACGTGAACGGCTTCTCGCTCGGACGGGGGTGGTACGCGATCGCGCTCGGACCGTACCGGCGCGAAGAGGCCGAACGCGTGCTGCAGGTCTATCGCCGCGAAGGCGTGATCGCGCGCGACAGCTATATTGCCGAAACCTCTGATTATCAGCGCCAATTCTGGCCCATCGGGGCCAACCTGCTGGAGCAGCCGACGATTGCGGCGGCAGACGCCCCTGACGACCCACCCGACGAGGCCATCGCCACATCAGAGCCCGCGCTCGCGCCCGTCGAC
The DNA here is from genome assembly GCF_002072155.1 of Roseovarius sp. A-2. Taxonomy (GTDB): domain Bacteria; phylum Pseudomonadota; class Alphaproteobacteria; order Rhodobacterales; family Rhodobacteraceae; genus Roseovarius. Next base: position 258,495 of record NZ_BDIY01000001.1, read on the forward strand.
GAAACCCCGCGCGAGGCTCGCGCCAGCGAAAGCCTGCTCGACCGCCAAGAGCGCGAGCAATTGCAGACCGCGCTCAAATGGGCCGGGGTCTATGGCGGGGCCATCGATGCGGCTTTCGGGCAGGGCACGCGCGGGGCGATGGCCCGCTGGCAGAATGAGAACGGCTTTGACGCCACCGGTATCCTGACGACCCGCCAGCGCGCCGAACTTCTGCGCCAGTATAACGCCGTATTCGACGGGCTGGGGTTGGAGCGCGTTGCCGACAATGCCACCGGTATCGCGATGCAGGTCCCGACTTCAGTGGTCAAATTCGACCGCTACGAGCCGCCCTTCGCGCATTTCAATCCGTTGGGCGACCTGGATGCGCGCGTTTTGTTGATCAGCCAGGGCGGCGACCGCAACACAATGGCCGGGCTCTATGACATCATGCAGACGCTTGAGATCGTGCCTGAAACCGGACCACGCAGCCTTGAGGCGGACAGTTTCACCCTGATCGGTGAGGGCGCGCTTCGGATATCCCACACCCAGGTCTGGCACCGCGACGGCGAGATCAAGGGGTTCACCGTGATCTGGCCCGCCGGGGACGAGGAACGCCGCAACCGCCTGATCCAGAAGATGCAGGACAGTTTCGAATGGCTGCCCGGCACGCTCGATCCGGCCGAGGGTGCCCAATCGGAGCAGCGCATCAACCTGATCGCCGGGCTTGAAGTGCGCAAGCCGCGCCTCACCCGGTCGGGGTTCTATGTCGATAGTGGCGGCGCGGTTCTGACCACGGCGGATGCCGTGCGCCAATGCGGACGGATCACCATTGATGACAGCTATGAGGCGCGCGTGACCCTGACCGATGAGGCGCTCGGCGTGGCGGTGCTGGAACCGCAACAGACCCTTGCCCCGATGGAGGTCGCCACCTTTCAGGAGCTTGCCCCGCGCCTGATGTCCGATGTGGCGGTCGCGGGCTATTCTTATGGCGGCGTTTTGGGTGCTCCAACCGTGACCTTCGGGCAGGTGTCCGACCTCAAGGGGCTGCATGGCGAGAGCCATCTCAAGCGTCTCACGCTCTCCTCGCTCGACGGCGATGCGGGCGGCCCGGTGCTCGACACCGGGGGCGCGGTGCTTGGCATGCTGTTGCCGCATGAGTTGGACGGGCGCAGCCTGCCCGACGGGGTCAGCTTCGCCGCCACCAACGGGGCCTTGCAGGACGTGCTTGTGCGCGGCGGGATCACCCCGCGCAAGACGGCCCAGATCGACACGCTTACGCCCGAATCCCTGACCGACCACGCAAGTGCGATGACCGTTCTTGTGAGTTGTTGGGAATAATTTTCTCTAAACGCCGTTTTCCTGACACGAACCCGACCTGCATCCGCCGCCCAAGGCAGGTGCAATCGGGATCACGCTGCGCCGCCTCACTCGTCTGGCCGGTGCGGCCTCAGTCAGAAAACGGAGTATGAAGACATGAAAAAGATCCTGTTCACCACTGCCGTGGCGATGACTGCCCTCGCGACGGCCGCGACGGCGCAATCCGCCCCAAGCTACGGCTACACCACCGCGATCAAGGGCGGGACCAGCACGGTCATGCCGCCCGCCAACCATGCGGGACAATGGTGGACCCACCCCAGTGGCTGCGAATATTCGCGCACCGGCCGGCCCGGAGAGGTGGTGTGGTACCTGATAATCAACACCGCGCGCCCCGAATGCCCGACCTATATCGCCACCAGGGGCGGTGCGGATATCTACTAAACCAGTTGTGTGATGAGGGGGACGTGCGGGGATATCCATCGGGGCTCGCTGCGACGATGTATCGGGCCGCCCTGATAAGCCGGATATACGTCAGCAATCGTGATCACCGATCCAGACCGATCCAGACCGTTGCAATCAGGCGGGGTCCATATACATCCACCTCATCCACTAAGGGCCAAATTCCCCCGCCCCAATGCACCGCGATGCGCAAGTTGGGCTCCGAGTCGTCTTTCTGCCGTTCCGCGCGAGGACGCTGGCTTCGTGCCCGGTCCCCTGCCTTCACCAGGGTGAGACCTCTAGCCGCGCCCCTGCGGGTGGGCGCGTGCATAGACCTCCATCAGGCGGGCGGTATCGACGCCGGTATAGGCCTGCGTGGTCGACAGCGACGCATGCCCGAGTAGTTCCTGGATCGCGCGCAGGTCGCCGCCCGCATTGAGCAGGTGGGTGGCGAAGCTGTGGCGCATGGCATGGGGCGTGGCACTGGCGGGCAGGCCAAGCTGGGCGCGGGTGCGCTCCACCACCTTTTGAACCGCGCGGGGCCCGAGCGCGCCGCCGCGCGCGCCGAAAAAGAGCGGGCCGGTGCGGGCGATGTCATAAGGGCAGATCCGCGCATACGCCGCCACCGCCATGCGGGCGGGCGCGATCACCGGGACCAGCCGTTCCTTGTTGCCTTTGCCGATGATGCGCAGCGTGTCGCCGATCGGCAGCGCCGCGCCGGTGAGGCCAAGCGCTTCGGAGATGCGCAGCCCGCAGCCATAGAGCAGCGTCACGACCGCCTGATCGCGGGCGGCGATCCACGGCGTGAGGGATTGCATTTCCAGCGTCTCGATCACCTCGCTCGCGGCCTCGGGCGAGAGTGGGCGGGGCAGCTTGCGCTGGAACTTGGGCGCGCGGATCGACAAGACAGCGGTCGGCTCGAAGCCCTCGCGCTCGGACAGCCAGCGATAGAAGCTCTTGACCGCCGAGAGCTTGCGCGCGAGCGAGCGAGAGCCGATATCCTGCCCCCTCGTGAAGGCCATCCAGGCGCGCATGTCGGCGGTACTGATCCGTGAAAGCGCGGCCAATCCTTGTGTCTGGCCGTGATGTTCGGTCATGAAGGCCAGAAAGCCCGCCACATCGCGCGCGTAGGCGTCGAGCGTATTGTCGGAGGCCCCTTTGAGCGCCTTCTGCCCCGCCAGCCAGCCCTGCAGGGCGTCGCGGGCGGCGGCCGAGATCATGACAGCCAGCGGCGCATCGTTCGCTCGAACACGCCTGCGAAGAAGGCCAGAAGGTCGGTGCCCTGCTGCGGGCTGAACTGATGCGGGTCCTCGGCCCCCATGACCAGCATGCCGGGCAGGCGATCCGCGCCGAAATCCAGGAGCAGACACGCCTCGGAGCGCACGAAGTTGGCGTCGCGGCCATAGATCCGCATGTCGCCCTCTTCGATCTGGCGCAGGGTCACCTGCCGTGCGGGCACGTCGCGCCCGCCCGTCAGATAGGATTTGATGAAGCCGGGTTCGGCCACCGAGAGCACATCACCCAGACGGCGCACTGCGGGATCGCTGTCGTTCTGCACCGATTCGAGCACGAGGCGCACCGAATCGACCCGCAGGATATGCGCCACCTCGCCGTCGAGATCGCGCAGGAAGGTCTCGAACTCCACCGGGTCGAGCATGCGCAGAATCGCGCGATGCACCTGATTGGTGCCGGCGAGATTTTCGTAGGCGGCGGCGATCACCGAGCGGTGCGTATCCTCGAGCCGGTCGAGTCGCGCCTCGAGCCGTTCCATCGCGATGCCGCGCAGATCGACGATATTGCCCCCCATGGCACGCTCATTCGCGGCTATGAGGGCGCGCATAAGGTCTTGATCGTCAAGGATAACATCGGGCTGCGCGATGATCTTTTCGCGCAGGTGATCATTCATCTCGGGCTTGCTGCTCATTGGGGCCTCGAATTTTCTTTTGGGTGTTATAGCACGAGGTTACAGGATTTTCTGCCCTGTTTTTTCCCAATCGGCCATGAAGGCCTCGAGCCCCTTGTCGGTGAGGACGTGGTTCGCCATCGCCTTGATCACCGCAGGCGGCGCTGTCATCACGTCGGCACCGATCTGGGCGGACTGGAATGCGTGGTTCACCGTGCGGATCGAGGCCGCGAGGATCTGCGTCTCGAAGCCGTAATTGTCGTAGATCTGGCGGATATCGGCGATCAGTTCCATCCCGTCGAGATTGATGTCGTCGAGCCGCCCGATGAAGGGCGAGATGAAGGTGGCCCCCGCCTTGGCCGCCAGGAGCGCCTGATTGGCCGAGAAACACAGCGTCACGTTGACCATGTTGCCCTCGCCCGAGAGCACTTTACAGGCCTTGAGCCCGTCCCATGTCAGCGGCACCTTGACGGCGATATTGTCGGCGATCTGCGCGAGTTTGCGGCCCTCGGCGATCATCTCGTCGGCCTTCAGCGCCACGACCTCGGCGCTGACCGGGCCCTCGACCATGCCGGCGATTTCCTTTGTCACTTCGAGAATGTCGCGCCCGGATTTCAGGATCAGAGACGGGTTGGTGGTGACGCCATCGACCATGCCAAGCTCATTGAGTTCGGCGATCTGATCGGTTTCTGCGGTATCGACAAAGAATTTCATGGGCCGGCCCTCTCTGGCGGGTTGGGTTGTTTCAGCTTCGCGTTTACCGCATAGATCAACCTGCCGAAACCCCTCATGACACCCAAGGCAAGGAGCCGCCCCGTGACTGAACAGCCGCCGGAGTTTCATCACGAAGGCGCGCTCGTGGCGGTTCTGACGGCGCAGCCGCTGGACGGCCCACTGGACTACCGCGCGCCCGAGGGGGGGTGCCTGCACGGCGCGTTCGTCGAGGTGCCGCTGGGGCCGCGCAAGGTGCTGGGCGTGGTCTGGGGCGCGGGGCGCGGCGGGTTCGATCTGAAGAAGGCACGCAGTATCATCCGGGTGCTCGATGTGGCCCCGATGCGCGCCGAAATGCAGGCGTTCCTGTGCCGCGCGGCGGACTACACGCTGACGCCTTTGCCCGCGATGCTGCGGCTCGCCACACGCGCGCCGGGGTTGAGCGATCCGCCCTCGATGCAGAAGATCTACCGGCCGGGCGAGGACGCGCCCGCGCGGATGACCGACGCCCGCGCCCGCGTACTGGAGGTGTTGCGCGCGCATGGCGGGCTGGGGTTCACCCTGCGAGAGTTGAGCGACATGGCGGGGGTGACGCCTTCCGTGGTCAAGGGGCTGGTGAAACAGGGCGCCGTGCGCGAGGAGGATACGCCGCGCGACCGGCCCTTTGCTCGGCTTGACCCGGATCTGCCTGCGAAAAGCCTGACCGGCGATCAGGCACAGGCCGCAGGTCGGCTGTGCGACGGGGTGCGATCGCGGGGCTACGGCACCACATTGCTGCGCGGCGTCACCGGGTCGGGCAAGACCGAGGTCTATCTGGAGGCGGTGGCCGAGACGCTGCGACAGGGAGGGCAAGCGCTGGTGCTCCTGCCCGAGATCGCGCTGACGGCAGAGTTTCTCACGCGGGTCGAGGCCCGGTTCGGCGCCCGCCCCGCCGAATGGCATTCCGGCGTCACCATGACCGAGCGGCGGCGCACCTGGAAGATGGTCGGGCAGGGGGCCGCGCAGATGGTGGTGGGCGCGCGCTCGGCGCTGTTCCTGCCGTTTCAGAACCTGCGGCTTATCGTGGTCGATGAAGAGCATGACAGTTCCTATAAGCAGGAGGATGGCGTGCTTTACAATGCGCGCGACATGGCGGTGCTGCGGGCGTCGCTCTGTGATGCGCGGGTGGTGTTGGCCTCGGCCACGCCGAGCCTTGAGAGCTGGGCCAATGCCGAGGCCGGGAAATACGAGCGGCTGGATCTGGAGGCGCGTTACGGGGCGGCGGTGATGCCGGAGCTGGCGGCGATCGACATGCGGGCCGAGACGCTGCCCTCGAACCGGTGGGTGTCGCCGAGCCTGCAGACCATGGTCAACGCCCGCGTGGCGGCGGGCGAACAGGCGCTGTTGTTTCTCAATCGGCGCGGCTATGCGCCGACCACGATCTGCCGCGCCTGCGGGCATCAGATCGGCTGTGAGCATTGCGATGCGCGGATGGTCGAGCATCGCTTTCAGAAGCGCCTGATCTGTCATCAATGCGGCGAGAGCGCGCCGGTGCCAACTGCCTGCCCGTCCTGCGGGGCTGAGGACCGGCTGGCCGCCGTAGGCCCCGGGGTGGAGCGCCTGGCGGAAGAGGCGGCCGCGCTTTTCCCGCAGGCGCGGATCGCGGTGCTGTCGTCGGATCTCTTCGGTTCTGCCCGCGCGCTCAAGGAGCAGATCGTGGAGATTGCCGAGGGGGCCGCCGACATCATCATCGGCACGCAACTTGTTGCAAAGGGACACAATTTTCCGCTGCTGACGCTGGTGGGCGTGATCGATGCGGACCTTGGCCTGCAGGGCAGTGACCTGCGCGCCGCCGAGCGCACGTTTCAACTGATGCGGCAGGTGGCGGGCCGCGCGGGGCGGGCCGAGCGGGCAGGACGCGCGGTGCTCCAGACCTATCAGCCCGAGCATCCGGTGATCCGCGCGATCCTGGCGGGTGACGAAGAAGGCTTCTGGCGCGCCGAGGCCGGGGCGCGGCGCGAGGCGGGGGTGCCCCCCTATGGCCGGATGGCGGGGATCATCCTCAGCTCACCCGACATGCAGGCGGTGTTCGATCTGGGATCGGAACTGGCGCGGCGGGACGGGCCGATCCGGGCGGTGGGGGCGCAGGTCTTTGGCCCCGCGGCTGCGCCGATTGCGCGAATAAGGGGGCGGCACCGGGTACGGTTGCTGGTCAAGGCGCCCAAGGGCGTGGCGCTGCAATCCGCGCTGGCGGCATGGGTGGGGCAACTGCGGTTGCCCGCGCAGGCGCGGCTGAATGTGGATATCGACCCGCAGAGTTTTTACTGAAACGACCCGAAAACCGGTATCTGTATCCTGTCTGTAGCACGTCGGTATTGCGTCGGTGCGTGGTGTTGCAAATGGCGGTTTCGTGAATAGATGATCCTTGACCTTGAAAACAGACCGAAGGAGAGCCCCATGGCCGACCGCACGACAAGTATCGAGAATTTGCAAACCGCCCTGTCGATGGAATTGACAGCGGTGCATCAATACCTGCTGCATACCCACACGCTGGAGGATTGGGGCATCGACAAGCTGGCCGCGAAGATGCGCGAGGAGATGCACGAGGAGTTGGGCCATGCCGGAGCCTTTATCGACCGGATCATGTTCCTCGGGGGAATCCCGAAGCTGGAGGCGGCCAAGACGCCGCATAAGGCCGAGAGCCTCAAGGCGCTCTTCGAGGCCGACAAGGGCGAGGAGGCCGGGGCGATCGAGTTCTACACCAAGGCCGCGCGGCAGGCCTTCGAGAGCGACGATATCGGCACGCGCGCCCTTTTTGAGCGGATCGTGCAGGACGAGGAGGGCCACTGGGAATGGCTCGACCTGCAACTTGACCTCTTGCGCAAGATGGGCGAGCCCGCCTTCATGACCAATTACATGAGCGGCACGAGCGCCGATCACGGCGCGGGCTGAGCGGCGGCTGTGCCGTCCTCCGTCCCCCCGCGCCCGGGTCATCCTCGGGTCAAACCCGGGGATGACGGACGTGGCCGAGAATGTTGGGTCTCCCGCGTCCTCCCGCACCCGGTGGACAGCCGTCCCCGCGCCCGCCTACACTCGATGTTGACGAAAACCGGGCTTTACTCGGGCGAGCGCGAGGGGCGGGCGGTATGGGCGGCATGAAGTTCAGCGGTGGCAATCACCTCTAATACGGCGACAACCTGAGCGTGCTGCGCGAGAGCACCGCGCGCGAGTTCGGTGGACCTTGTCTATCTCGACCCGCCGTTCAAATCGAACGCCTCTTACAACGTGCCGTTTCGCGGGCCGTCAGGGAACGAGAGCGCGCCGAGATCGGCATTTTCCTCACCCTGATCGAACCCAAGAAGACCATGATCGCCGAGGCGGCGGCGGGGCAGTTCGAGATGGAGGGATTCGAGCCGGTGCCGCGCATTCAGATCGTCACCGTTGAGGAGGCGCTTGCCTTGCGCGACGATGCGTTCAAGAAAGCGGCCCGCGAAGAGGATCGCGGGGCGCAGGGCGCGAGGATGACGGGACGCAGGGGTACGATTGACGGCGCTGGGTGGGGTAGGCGGGACGGCGCTTTCCTGGAAAGAAAGCGGGTCAAAATCTCTTGAAGATTTCGGATCTCGGGGGCCTGGCCTCTCGCCAAAGCCGCGCGTTGGGCGTAAGACCTGAGCATGAGTGCGCAATTCCCCCTTGGGCGCGCGCGGGATCTGCCGTTCTGGCGGCGTCCCGTCACGCTGCTGTTCCTGATGGCCGCCGCGATGCCGGTGGCCTTTGCCACGTGGTTGGCGCTGCTCAATAATTTCGTGATCGAGGTGGCGGCGTTCGACGGATCGGACATTGGCTGGCTGCATACATTGCGCGAGATTCCCGGCTTCTTTGCGGTGGGGGTGATCGCGCTCATTATGTTCATGCATGAACAGGTGCTGGGGCTGGTCTCGCTCTTGCTCCTGGGTGTGGCCACGGCGCTGACCGCGCAGTTCCCGAGCCTTGGCGGGATCCTGACGGTCACCATGCTGAGTTCCATCGGCTTTCACTATTTCGAGACGGTCAATCAGTCGCTGCAACTGCAATGGCTGGATAAACTGCGCGCGCCGCAGATGCTGGGCTGGCTTCTGGCGGCAGGGTCGGGGGCCACGCTGGTCGCCTATGTGCTGATCGTGCTGACATGGCGGGCGTTCGATATCAGCTACAACACGGTTTACATGATCTCGGGCGGGTTCACCGCCTGTGTCGCCGTATTCTGCCTGATCGCCTATCCGAAGTTCGAGGCCCCCAATCCGCAAATCAAGAAAATGGTGCTGCGGCGGCGCTACTGGCTGTATTATGCGCTGCAATTCATGTCCGGGGCACGGCGGCAGATTTTCTTCGTCTTCGCGGGCTTCATGATGGTCGAGAAGTTCGGTTTCGAGGTGCATGAGGTGACGGCGCTGTTTTTGATCAACCTTGTGGTCAACATGGTGGCGGCTCCGTTGATGGGGCGCGCGGTGTTCCGTTTTGGCGAGCGCAACACGTTGGTCTTTGAATATGTCGGGCTGACGCTGGTATTCCTGGCCTATGGAGGCATCTATTTCTTTAGCTGGGGCGTGGTGCTGGCGGCGACGCTCTATGTGGTGGATCACGTGCTGTTCTCACTGGCGCTGGCACTCAAGACCTATTTTCAGAAGATCGCCGATCCCGGGGACATCGCGCCGACCGCTGCCGTGGCGTTCACCATCAACCACATCGCGGCGGTGTTCCTGCCGGCCCTTCTGGGCTATCTGTGGTTGGTCTCGCCTGCGGCGGTGTTCATGGCGGCGGCGGGTATGGCCTGTGTGTCGCTGTGCCTTGCGTTGCTGATTCCGCGCCACCCGGAGCCGGGCAACGAGACGGTGTTTGCGCGGTTCATCCCCGCACCCGCCGAATAATCCCCAAGAGTTGAGGCCGACATGCCGACCTATACCGCGCTCACCACACTATCTGACAAACGCCAAGCCGAGGCGCTGGCCGAGGCACTGGAGGGGCTGACGCCTGAGCCCACAGGCGTGGGGGCCTTCGAGATGGAGGACGGATCGGGCCTGTGGGAGATCGGGGCCTATTTCGAGGAGGCCCCGGACGAGGCGGGGCTGGCCCTGCTGGCGACGATCCACGAGGCGCGGCCCTTTGCCGTATCGGAACTGCCCGAGGTGGACTGGGTCGCCAAGGTGCGGCGCGACCTGAGCCCGGTCGAGGCGGGGCGGTTTTTCGTCTATGGCAGTCACGATGGAGACCGCGTGCCGGAGGGCTGCGAACCGCTCTTGATCGAGGCGTCGATGGCGTTCGGGACGGGGCATCACGGCACCACATTGGGCTGTCTGCGCGCGCTTGACCGGTTGGCCGGGGCAAGCTTTGTTGGGCGTTCGGTGCTTGATCTGGGCTGTGGCACCGCCGTTCTGGCGATGGCGGCGGCGCGGATCTGGCCGGGGGTGGTGCTGGCCTCGGATATCGACGCGGTCGCGGTCGAGGTGGCGCAGGCCAATGTCACGGCCAACGATCTGGGCGACCGGGTGCGTTGTGTCGAGGCGACCGGGCTCGATCATCCCGAGTTGCAGGCCGCAAGCCCCTATGACCTGGTCTTTGCCAATATCCTCAAGGGGCCGCTGATCGCGCTCGCCCCCGAGATCACGGCGCGGCTGCGGCCGGGCGGAAAGGTGATTCTCTCGGGCATCTTGAACGAGCAGGCCGACGAGGTGATCTCGGTTTATGCGCAGGCTGGAAACAGTCTCGATCATCGCGAGGGCATTGGTGACTGGACGACGCTGGTGTTGTCTAAAAACCACTGAAAATACGTCGAAAATTGGACCGATCCAAATTTCTTGCCTTGTTATGGCCATAATTGAGGCGTAGTTTTTTCTCAATCGCGGTGGGGGTCGTGATTAGGGAAATGTTGCCATGAGTGATGTGCGTCAAGGTTTTCAGACCCGGCTCCGGTCGATCAGTCGCAAGCGTGCCCGTTTCGAGCGCGGATATGTCGGCAAGGTCGGACGCGACGGCCTCATCGTCTTCAAGCCCCGGCGGCGGATGCCGATCATTCCGCTGCGCGGCCTGCTGTATCTCGTTCTCGGATTCGTCTTCTTCAAGGCTGTCGTGCTCGCCCATCTCGGGTCGGTGACCTACGAGGAACGCATCGCGCTACTGGCCGAAGGCAGTCATGTCGAGCAGGCGGGCGCGCTGGTGATGCAGCCCGACCCGTTGACGCTGATCATGGCGCGCTATCTGGCACCTGTCCTGCGCTGATCCGGTCAGCACACAAGAAAAAGCCCTGCGCAGGTCATGCCTGTGCAGGGCTTTTGCCGTTTTGACGGGGCGGGACCGCGCGCTGTGGCATCACAGGCTGCGGGCGACGGCGTCGATATCGCCACGGCTCAGGCCGATATCGTCAAGTTCGCGGTCCGACAGTTGCGACAGCGCGTTGCGCGTGGCGCGGCGTTCGTTCCATGCGGAGAGCGTGGCGACGATGCGCGAGACGAGAGCGCCGAAACCGGCGTGAGAGGCGTGGGTGCGGGTGGTGTCGAGAGCGGCCATGAGCGTGTTCCTTGGCTGGGTGGGTACGGAGAAATTCCGTTTCTGCAGTGCAGCTAGTCAGACATCCTCGTTACCGCAAGCCGGGATTATTGCATAGTTCTTATGCATTCTCTGCATGGGTCGCATTGTGGCGTAAGATATTGTTTTAAAAATATATTATATTTTCACACCATAGTGTGATTCCGCCGGTGGGGGCAATTCTGCAACGCTTTGCCCCGGCGGTGTGCAAAATGAAAACTCGTATTCCCCTTGGTCTTTGTTCTTGTTTCGTGCTATTGCATCGGAAAACAGGCGGGCAGGGCTGATAAACATGCGGGTAATGGGCATAGATCCCGGGTTGCGCAACATGGGCTGGGGCGTGATCGACGTGGAGGGCAGCCGCCTGAGCCATGTTGCAAACGGCGTCTGCCATTCGACCGGCGCGGACCTCGGCGCGCGGTTGTTGTCGTTGCATGAGCAACTCACGGACATCTTTCATCGCTATGATCCGACCGCGGCGGCGGTCGAGCAGACCTTTGTCAACAAGGACGGGGCGGGCACGCTCAAGCTGGGGCAGGCGCGGGGTATCGCCCTCTTGGTGCCTGCGCAATACGGGCTGAGCGTGGGCGAATACGCGCCCAATTCGGTCAAGAAGACGGTGGTGGGCGTGGGCCATGCCGCCAAGGAGCAGGTGGCGCATATGGTCAAGGTGCAACTGCCGGGCGTGGTGCTGGCCGGGCCGGATGCGGCGGATGCGCTGGCGATTGCCATTTGCCATGCGCATCACGCGCGCTCGGGCGACATGCTGGCGCGCGCAGTGGCGAGGGCGGGCGCATGATCGGGCGGATTGCCGGGCGGATCGACTATCGCGCGAGCGATCACGTGCTCATTGACGTGCGCGGGGTGGGCTATCTCGTCTATTGCTCGGACCGGACGTTGTCGTCGCTGCCGGGCGTAGGGGGGATGGCCGCGCTTTATACCGATCTGCTGGTGCGCGAGGATATTTTGCAGCTCTTCGGTTTTCCGACGCTGGTGGAGAAGGAATGGCACCGCTTGCTGATGAGTGTGCAGGGGATCGGGGCCAAGGCGTCGCTGGCCATTCTGGGTGCGCTCGGCCCCGATGGGGTCAGCCGCGCGATTGCCATCGGCGATTGGAACGCGGTGACGGCGGCCAAGGGGGTGGGGGCCAAGACCGCACAGCGCGTGATTAACGAGTTGAAGGACAAGGCGCCCACGGTGATGGCCATGGGCAGCGCGCCGCCGCCCGCGCAGGACGCGGGCGAGGTGATCGAGGCGGAGAGCGTTGCCGCCCCCGTCGCGGCCCCGGTGGTGCCTGCGGGCAATGGTGCGCAGGCCGAGGCGCTGTCGGCGTTGACCAATCTGGGCTATGCCCCGGGCGAGGCGGCGGGCGCGGTGGCGCAGGCGGCGGGTGAGACGGCGCAGGCCGACACCCCCGCGCTGATCCGCGCGGCCCTGCGCCTGCTGGCACCGAAAGGCTAAGATGTGAGCGACCCGGACCCGACATTGCGCGCCGAGGCACTGCCCGAGGATCAGGACCGTAGCCTGCGGCCACAGGCGCTGTCGGAATTCATCGGGCAGCGCGAGGCGCGGGCCAATCTGGCGGTGTTCATCCAATCGGCGCGGCAGCGCGGCGATGCGATGGATCACACGCTGTTTCACGGGCCGCCCGGTCTGGGCAAGACGACGCTGGCGCAGATCATGGCGCGCGAACTGGGGGTGGGGTTTCGGATGACATCCGGCCCGGTGCTGGCAAAGGCGGGGGATCTGGCGGCGATTCTGACCAATCTGGAGCGCAACGATGTGCTCTTCATCGACGAAATTCACCGTCTCAACGCTGCGGTGGAAGAGGTGCTTTATCCGGCGATGGAGGATTTCGAGCTTGATCTGGTGATCGGCGAGGGGCCCGCCGCGCGCACCGTGCGGATCGAGTTGCAACCCTTCACGCTGGTCGGGGCGACGACGCGGCTGGGGCTGCTCACGACGCCGCTGCGCGACCGGTTCGGCATTCCGACGCGCCTGCAATTCTACGAGATCGACGAGTTGCACGAGATCGTGCGGCGCAATGCGAAGCTGCTGAACATTCCCACCGACCCGGATGGCGCGCGCGAGATTGCCCGCCGCTCGCGCGGGACGCCGCGCATCGCGGGCCGACTGCTGCGCCGGGTGGTGGATTTCGCGGTGGTCGAGGGTGGTGGCAAGATCAGCCGGGAACTGGCCGATGCCTCGCTCACCCGGTTGGGGGTGGATCATCTGGGGCTGGATGGGGCTGACCGACGCTATCTGCGGCTGATTGCCGAGGCCTATCAGGGCGGTCCGGTGGGGATCGAGACCATGAGTGCCGCGTTGAGCGAGAGCCGCGACGCGCTGGAAGAGGTGATCGAGCCGTTTCTCTTGCAACAGGGCCTCATCCAGCGCACCCCGCGCGGGCGGATGCTGGCGCAGGGGGGCTGGACACATCTGGGGTTGCCAGCGCCGGGACCCAAAGGCCAGAGCGATCTGTTCGGCAAGTGACGGTGCCCCGGGGCAGGTGCCGGATTTGAGTATTTTTGCCATAAAGAAACATGGGTTTGCGGGATCGGGGCGGGCCTGCTAGAGCGAGGCCGCAACGAAAGGCTGACCGATGAGCGAGACCCTGAACGCGGATGAGATCGAGGAACTGTTTACCCGCAGCGACGGGACGTTTCTGTTTGCCCGCTGGGGGCGGCCCATCGCGCCGATCGTCTTTGGCGTCGATGACCGGACGCTCGGGATCGTCAAGGGCGCGGTCGAGGCGGTGGTGGCGCTGGCGGGACACAAGATGGCTGAGACCGACCCGGAACTGGGCGCGAACCTGATGATCTTTTTCTTTCGCGACTGGGAAGAGTTGCGCGAGGTGCCGGATATGGACCGGCTGGTGCCCGATCTTGATCCGTTGGTGGACCGGCTGGTGGCGGCGGGGGCCAATCAGTATCGCGTCTTCCGGTTTGACGCCGGCGGCGCGATCCGGGCGTCCTTCGTGTTCCTGCGGATGGACGAGGAATTGAGTGCGGTGCCCGCCGAGACGCTGGCGCTGAGCCAGATCGTGCAGACCATCCTGCTGTGGTCGGACCGTGCCTTTACCGACAGGTCACCGCTGGCGGCATTGCCGGGAGGTGAGCTGATGCTGCGCCCCGAGATCGGCGCGCTTATTCGGGCGGGCTATGACCCGGTGCTGCCTGCCGTCGCGCAGGACCCGAGCCACGCGCTGCGGCTGAGCGCGCGGCTGACCGTGCTGTAGCGCGCGGCGCGGGTTTGACACGCATCAAGGCGGGCCGCGCGCGTTACGGCTAGACTTGGCGTCATCTTACCAACAAGCGCGAGGGACCGCCACGTGACACAGACAGAGGCCTTGGACGGCACGCCCGACACCGACATCACCCCCACCGCCACCCGCCCGCAGGATACGACCGCGCTGCGGCTGGCCTTCGAGAACGGCGACTACCCCTATGCGACCCGGCTCAGCCGCCGCAGCTATGAAGCGCAGAAGGCGAAATTGCAGGCCGAATTGCTCAAGGTGCAGCTATGGGCGCAGGAGACCGGCGAGAAATTCGTGCTGCTGTTCGAGGGGCGCGACGCTGCCGGTAAGGGCGGCACGATCAAGCGCTTTACCGAGCATCTCAACCCCCGCACCGCGCGGGTGGTGGCGCTCAACAAGCCGACCGATCAGGAGAGGGGCCAGTGGTATTTCCAGCGCTATGTGGAGCATCTGCCCACCGCCGGAGAAATCGTGCTTTATGACCGGTCGTGGTACAATCGCGCCGGGGTTGAGCGCGTGATGGGGTTTTGCGAGCCGCATGAATATCTCGAGTTCATGCGCCAGACGCCCGAGTTGGAGCGCATGCTGGTGCGCTCCGGCATCCGGCTCTTCAAGTTCTGGTTCTCAGTCACGCAGGGCGAACAGCGCGCGCGCTTCGCCAGCCGCGAGACCGATCCGCTGAAACACTGGAAGCTGAGCCCGATCGACCGCGCCAGCCTTGACAAGTGGGAGGATTACACCGAGGCCAAGGAGGCGATGTTTTTCTACACCGACACCGCCGATGCGCCCTGGACCGTGGTGAAATCCGACGACAAGAAGCGCGCGCGGCTCAATTGCATGATGCATTTCCTCAATTCGCTGGATTATCCGGGCAAGGACCTGAAAGTGGCGCACGCGCCCGACCCGCTGATCGTCTCGACCGCGCAGCATGTGCTGCACAAGAGCGATCATATCCTGGGCAAGTCGCTGCATCCCGACGGTCGCAAGCCGCGCTGATTTTTGCTGATCAAGGTCGAGGCTGGTGCGAGAGCGCTTGTTCGTGTGGGGCGGCCCGCGTAATCATGCGCCCATGATCTGGATCCGCCGCACCGCGCTTGCCCTTTGCCTCTGCCTGCCCGTCGGCAATCTTGCCGCGCATCCGCATGTGTTTGTCGATGTGGCGCTGGAGTTCACCGGCGACGGGGAGGGCAATCTGGCCCGCGTCGAGGTGACGTGGAGTTATGACGATTTCTTCTCGTTGCTCATTCTCAGCGATATGGGGCTCGACCCCGATGGCGACGGGGTGCTGTCCGAGGAGGAACTGGCACGGCTCAAGGGCTTTGATCTGGTGGAATGGCCCGAGGGGTTCGAGGGCGATCTCTATATGCATCACGGTGGTGACAAGATCGCGCTCGACCATCCTGTGCCCACTGGCATCGCGCTGGAGAAGGGCCGCATCGTCGCCACGCATGAGCGCACGTTCGGCCCGGTGCCCGGTGACGGGCTCAAGGTAGAGGCCTATGATCCGACCTATTACGTGGAGCACACGCTGACCGGCCCGATCCGCCTGCCGCAAGGATGCAGCTACACGATACGCGAGCCGGATCTCGACGCGTCGCAACGCGCCTTCCGCGAGATGCTGGGGCAGCTTAGCGCCGAGGAGCAATATGAGGGCGTCGAGGTGGGCAATCTCTTCTCGCAGGCGATGGTTCTGTCATGCGCCGCCCCGTCCTGAGCCTTGCGGCCCTTGGCCTGCTTGCGCTGGTGATCTGGCTTTGGGGGTTCGGCGGGGCCGGGGCGGTGTCGGCCTGGGCCAATGCCGGGCAGGCCGAGACGCAGCAGGCGATGGCGCGGCTGTTGCGCAGCCTGCGGGCGGGCGATCCGGGGGCGCTGACCGGGCTCATGGCGCTGTGTTTCGCCTATGGCTTTTTCCACGCGGCGGGGCCGGGGCATGGCAAGCTGCTGATCGGCGGCTATGGCATGGCCGCGCGCGTGGGGGCATTGCGGCTGTCGGGGCTGGCGCTCGCCTCCAGCCTGGCGCAGGCGGGATCGGCGGTGCTGCTGGTCTATGCGGGGGTGTTCGTCTTTGATCTCACGCGCCAGCGCATGACCGGGCTGGCCGAGGATATCATGGCCCCTGCCAGCTATGGCGCGATTGCTGCCGTGGGGGCATGGCTCGCGCTGCGCGGGCTGCGGCGGTTGCGGGCGGCGCGGGTGGTTCGGTTCGATCATAGCCACGACCACGACGGCACCTGCTCCAGTTGCGGGCACAAGCACGGCCCCACGGCGGATGAGGCGGCCGCCGTCACCGGTTGGCGCGATGCGCTGGCGCTGATTGCCGCCGTGGCGATCCGGCCCTGCACCGGGGCGCTGTTCCTGTTGATCCTGACATGGCGCATGGGGCTGGAGATGGCGGGCATCCTCGGCACCTTTGCCATGGGGCTGGGCACGGCGAGCGTGACGCTCGCGGTGGCGCTGGCCGCGGTCACGCTGCGCGAGGGGGCACTGGCGCGGTTTGGCGCGGGGCAGGGGGGTGGCCTTGCCCGCGCGCTGCCGCTCCTGGAGATTGCGGCGGGTGTGGTGATTGCGGCGCTGGCGCTGCAACTGATGCTGGCGGTGCTCTGAGAGGGCTTGCGCGCGCGCACCGCCCCGGCTAACGCCAATTCCATGCAACACCGTCTTTCATATCGCCAGCACGCCCGCGCCGTTATGGGCCTTGGCCTGCCGCTGGTGGGCAGCCACGTGGCGCAGTTCGCCATCACGCTGACCGATGCGTTGATGCTCGGCTGGTATTCGGTCGAGGCATTGGCCGCCGAGGTTCTGGGCGGTACGATGTTCTTCGTGGTCTTCATCATGGGCTCGGGCTTTGCCTGGGCGGTGATGCCGATGGTGGCCTCTGCCGAGGCCAGCGGCGAAGGCGCGCAGGTGCGCCGTATCACACGTATGGGGCTTTGGGCGTCGGTGCTCTTCGGTCTTGTCACGCTGCCGCTGATGCTGGGCTCGGAGACGGTGTTCGGTGCGCTCGGGCAGGCCCCGGCCACATCGGCGCTGGGGGCCGATTACCTGATCATTGCCGGTTGGGGCATCCTGCCGGCGCTGATGGTGATGGTGCTGAAATCCTATCTCGCGGCGCTGGAGCGCACGGCGGTGGTGCTGTGGATCACGCTGGCGGCGGTGGCGATGAATATCGTGGTCAACTACCTGTTGATCTTCGGCAACCTGGGATTTCCGGAACTCGGCGTGCGGGGGGCGGCGGTCGCGTCGCTCAGCGTGCATATCGGCTCGCTTCTGGCGCTGATGGTCTATGTGCGGCTGGTGGCCCCCGAGCACGCGCTTTTCACCCGCCTCTGGCGCCCGGACTGGGAGGCGCTGGGCCGCGTCTTTCGGCTTGGCTGGCCCATCGGCATGACCAATCTGGCCGAGGTCGGGCTCTTCGCTGCGGCCTCGGTGATGATGGGATGGCTGGGCACGCTGCCATTGGCCGCGCATGGCATCGCGATGCAGGTGACATCGGTGGTGTTCATGGTGCATGTCGGCCTGTCGAATGCCGCAACGGTGCGCGCGGGGCAGGCCTATGGGCGTGGCGACGGGCAGGGGCTGCGCGACGGGGCGCGGGTGGTGCTGGGGCTGTCGGGGGCGGTGGCGCTGGTGACGATGATCCTGTTGCTGACGGTGCCGGAGCCGATGATCGGCCTGTTTCTGGATCCCGGTGACCCCGACCGCGCCGCGGTGATCGAGATCGGGCGCGGGCTGCTGGCGGCGGCGGCGCTGTTTCAACTGCTCGATGCGGCGCAGGTCATGGCGCTGGGCCTCTTGCGCGGGGTGCAGGATACCCGGGTGCCGATGGTGATCGCGGCGCTGAGCTATTGGGCCGTCGGCGTGCCGGTGAGCTATGTGTTGGGGTTTACCCTCGGCTATGGCGGGGCGGGCATCTGGCTCGGCCTCGCGGCGGGGCTGGCGCTGGCGGGGGTGTTCATGCTCTTGCGGTTCTGGGGCTGGTCGGCGCGCGGCGTGTCACCGGCCTGAGCGGGGGGCGCAAGCCGTTTGCAAACGGCTTGCACGCGGCGTGGACGCCGCGTCAAAGGCTTTTGCAAAAGCCTTTGGAGCAAGACGCGCGGGTGTCACGCGCCGGTATCCGCCGGGCTGGCATTGAGCAACCCGTAGCGTTCGGCGCCGAGATCGTCGAAGAGGTCGATCTGGGTTTCCAGAAAGTCGATATGGCCTTCTTCGTCGGCGATCAGCGTCTCGAACAGGTTCTTGGAGACGTAATCGCTCACGCTCTCGCAATGGTCGCGCGCCTCGATATAGAGTGTGCGCGCGTCATGCTCTGCGGCGAGGTCCGACTCGAGCGTCTCGCGCAGGGTCTGTCCGATGCGCAGCGGATCGAGCTTTTGCAGGTTCGGATGCCCGCCGAGGAAGATGATCCGCTCGATCAGCGTGTCGGCGTGGTGCATCTCCTCGATGCTTTCCTCGCGCGACTTGGCGGCGATGCGGCCATAGCCCCAGTCCTCTTGCAGGCGGTAATGCAGCCAGTACTGGCTGACGGCGGTCAGTTCACTCCTGAGCGCCTGATTGAGATAATCGATGACCTTGGCGTCGCCCTTCATATGCGTCTCCCCGGGTGGTGGCGCGGCGGAGGCCGCACAATTGCATAGGTATCCCGAGGCTATCTGCCTTGCGCATGGTGTCAACAAAGAGCGGCAGGCATCCGCCGCAATCGGCGCGTTTGCCCAATGCGCGGTAGACTTTGCCAGGGGTGATCAGCGTGTCGGGGTCTGAGGCGCGCATCCAGTCCATGGCCCGATGAATGTCATCATCGGAGATCGCCATGCAGTGACAGATCATCATCGGGTCGTGCTCCTGTGCCTCAGTGTCGGGTCGTGTTTGCCGGGTCGGGGATGCTCTGCGCCCGCTGGCGCAGTAGCGCACGGTGCAGGGCGAGACCAAACCGGCCGGCCGCATCCACCAATGGCATGATGCCGCGCGGCGCGACCAGCAGGCTGGCCAGCATCAGCGCATCCTCGCGCTCGCCCAGTGCCGCCTCTTCGACGAAGCGGGCAAAGGCCGCCTCGTCGAGCCCCACGCAACGGCATTGCGGCGCGTGACAGCGCAGCGGGCGGCGGATATGCGGGCCCAGAACCTCGGTCAGGTCCTGCAACGCCTCGAAGGCGGCGCAGGCAGGGGCATTGGCCATCTGCGTGCGCAGCAGGCCAAGGGCGGCCGAGGCCCCGCCGCGATTCCACTGGCGCAGACAGGCGATGACCATGCCCGGCAGGCCGGTCATCTCGTCGATCCGCGCCACGGGCGCGTCGGGGGTGAAGGTGCGCGCATGTTTCATTTCGTGAGGATCAGCTTGCCCGCGCGGGTGATGCGCAGGGTATAGACCTGACCGTCGAGCACGATCAGCGCGGTGTTCGCCCCGCCGGTGAGCGCGCGGGCGTCGTGACAGGCGGCCTCGGCCAGCAGGTCGGGTTCGGTTCTGGTTTGTGCGCGGATCATGTCTGAGCCCCCGCGTGTTCGGTCATCGGATATGCCATGCTGGTAAGTCCCTTTCGGTTCGCGTTTCGCCGGGCTCGCCTTGGGTCGGACTGGCTTGGCCCCTTATTTCTGACTTTTATCGTAAGGAATGTCAATTCCCGATAATTCCACTCGGGATTAATAAAAGCTGAATTCCCGCTGGCCAGACGGGGCTTTTGCGCGCTAGGGTTTTTCTGTCCCTGATGGGATCAAGCCGCGCAACCCGACCGGATCCAGCGATGACCCTTCAGGCGATCAAGCAGATGCCGCTCAGCCTGCCTGCGGCCTCCAAGACGGAGGTGCGCACGCAATTCGGCGCGCTGTGCTATCGAATGTGCGACGGCAAACCCGAAATCCTGTTGGTGACCAGCCGGGGATCGGGCCGCTGGATCATTCCCAAGGGCTGGCCGATGCCGGGTCGCACGCCCGCCGAGATGGTCCTGCGCGAGGCCTGGGAGGAGGCCGGTGTGCGCGGCGTGGCACATGGCGTGGCGCTTGGGCTCTATTCCTACACCAAGGTGGTCGGGCCCGAGCGCGGCGTGCCGTGCCTGGTGATGGTCTATCCGGTTCAGGTCAAATCCATGGCGGCCAGGTTTCCCGAGGTGGGTCAGCGTCGGCATAAATGGTTGCGCCCCAAGAAAGCCGCCAAACGGGTAGGAGAAAGCGAACTGGCGCATCTGATCCGCAGCTTCGATCCGCGCAAGCTGGGGATATAGGCCACGCCGACTGCGCTTGATATTGGCCGCGCAGGGCGTAATTATGCGTGGATGATCAGATGGATCGAATGATGATACAGTTTTCGCTGAAATGCGAGGCGGATCACCGCTTCGACAGTTGGTTCAAGTCGGCGACCGCCTTCGACACGCTGCATGCCGCAGGCATGGTGAGTTGCCCGGTCTGCGGGTCGACCCGTGTAGACAAGGCGTTGATGGCCCCGCGCGTGCAGTCGGGCGGCACAGGTCCGGAGGAGGCCCGCGAGACCGATTGCACCCCCGTCGCGGAGGCCCTGGCCAAGTTGCGCCGCAAGATCGAGGACACGGCAGATTATGTCGGCGTGGATTTTGCCCGCGAGGCGCGCGACATGCATGACGGGCTGACGCCCGAGCGCAGCATCTATGGTGAGGCCAAACCGGAAGACGCGCGCAGGCTGATCGAGGACGGCGTGCCGGTCGCGCCCTTGCCGTTCCTTCCCCGGCGCAAGGCGAACTGACCCCGAGAAGAAAGGCAATCCCCATGCATATCGTCATCACCGGTGCCAATCGCGGTATCGGCCACGCGATGGCCGAGCGCGCCCGTGCCGCCGGGCATCAGGTCACTGGCACCGCGCGGGAGCCGGTTGATGATCTAGTTGCGCTCGACGTGACCGATCCGGTGTCCTGCGGCGCGCTGGCCGAGCATTTGCAAGACCACCCCGTCGATCTGCTGGTCTGCAACGCGGGCATCTATCCCGACAAGGGCCAGCCGCTGGAAACTGGCTATCCGGCGGCGATGTGGGCCGAGAGTTTTGCCACCAATGTCACGGGCGTGTTCCTGTGCATCCAGAGCCTGCTGCCCAATCTGCGCGCCGCGCAGGGTGCCAAGATCGCCATCATTTCGAGCCAGATGGCCAGTCACACCCTCGCACCGGGCGGCAGCTATATCTACCGTGCCTCCAAGGCGGCAGCGCTCAATCTGGGGCGCAATCTCGCCGCCGATCTGGCGCCCGAGGGGATCGCCGTGGGCATCTATCATCCCGGCTGGGTGCGCACCGATATGGGCGGCGACGCGGCTGAGATCTCGGTGGATGAGGCGGCCGACGGGCTGCTTGCGCGTTTTGCCGCGCTCGACATGGCCGCGACCGGCTGTTTCCAGACATGGGACGGGCGTGATCACCCGTATTGAGGCGGGGTGTTTGGGCGATTGGCCTGGAGTGCTCGTTGCACGCGGCCAGCCGATGCGTTTCGCGCGGGATGCGGCAGCGGCGGCTTCAGGCCAATCTGTCCCACCCCCAAACCGCCGCACGCAAATTCCCCCGCGACACCTGCGCACTTGCGCGCGCGTGCGACCATGCGTAAACCCCGTCCGGTGAAAAAGCCTCAGGATCGCGCACATGCCCGTTCTCGTGATGAAATTCGGCGGCACCTCGGTCGCCAATATCGACCGCATCCGGCGCGCCGCCAAGCGCGTGGGCGTCGAGGTGGCCAAGGGCTATGACGTGATCGTCATCGTCTCGGCCATGTCGGGCAAGACCAACGAACTGGTGAACTGGGTGGGCGAAATTTCGCCGCTTTACGACGCGCGGGAATACGATGCAGTGGTCAGCTCCGGCGAGAACGTGACCGCCGGGCTGATGGCGCTCACCTTGCAGGAAATGGATATTCCGGCGCGCAGCTGGCAGGGCTGGCAGGTGCCGCTCAAGACCAACTCGGCGCATTCCGCCGCCCGGATCGAGGATATCCCGCCCGACAATATCAACGCGCGTTTCGCGCAGGGCATGCGCGTGGCGGTGGTTGCGGGGTTTCAGGGGATCAGCCCCGAGGGCCGCATCACCACGCTGGGGCGGGGTGGTTCCGACACCACCGCCGTGGCCTTTGCCGCGGCGTTCAATGCCGAGCGCTGCGACATCTACACGGATGTCGACGGCGTCTATACAACCGATCCGCGGATCAGCTCCAAGGCGCGCAAACTGGACAAGATCGCCTTCGAGGAAATGCTGGAACTGGCCTCGCTCGGGGCCAAGGTGCTGCAAACCCGCTCGGTCGAGCTGGCGATGCGCTACAATGTGAAACTGCGCGTGCTCAGCAGTTTCGAGGAACAATCGGATGAGGCCGGCACGCTTGTCTGCGCCGAGGAGGAAATCATGGAATCGAATGTTGTCAGTGGCATCGCCTATTCCCGGGATGAGTCAAAGATGACCCTCGTCTCGGTGGCGGACCGGCCCGGCATTGCGGCGGCCATCTTTGGGCCGCTGTCCGAGGCGGGGATCAACGTCGACATGATCGTGCAGAACATCGCCGAGGAAGGCCGCACCGACATGACCTTCTCTTGCCCGACCGATCAGGTCAAACGCGCCGAACAGGCGTTGCAGGCGGCCAAGGAGGCGGGGCAGATCAACTATCACGACCTTATCGCCGACACCGACGTGGCCAAGGTCTCGGCTGTGGGCATCGGTATGCGCAGCCAGTCGGGCGTCGCGGCGCGGATGTTCAAGACGCTGAGTGACGAAGGTGTGAACATCAAGGTCATTGCAACCTCTGAGATCAAAATTTCCGTTCTGATCGACCGGAAATACATGGAACTCGCGGTTCAGGCCCTGCATGATGCCTTCGAGTTGGACAAATCGGCCTGAGTCTGCGCGCGGCGCGCCGGGCAGGCCGGCCCTGAAACGGCCCCGGGGGGACCGCCACCCATGAGAGACAGCTTCAAGACCGACAGCCGCCAGATGCTAGGCCGCCTGCGTGCGATCATGGCAGAGGATGCGGGCGGGCAGATGCGGCTCGACCAGATTACCCGGCTAATTGCCGAGGAGATGCATACCGAGGTCTGCTCGATCTATCTATTCCGCGACGAGGATACGCTGGAGCTCTGCGCCACTGAAGGGCTCAAGGCGGAGGCCGTGCACCAGACCCGAATGCGGCTGGGCGAGGGTCTGGTGGGCCGGGTCGCGCGCGCGGGCGAGGTGATCAACACCGACAACGCCCCCGCCGCCAAGGGCTTTCGCTTCATGCCCGAGACCGGGGAGGAGGCCTATTCCTCCTTTGCCGGGGTGCCGGTGCAACGACTGGGTGAAAAACTGGGCGTGCTGGTGGTGCAATCGAAACAGGCGCGGCAGTTCTCCGAGGAAGAGATCTACGCGCTCGAGGTGGTGGCCATGGTGCTGGCCGAAATGGCCGAACTGGGCGCTTTCGTGGGCGAGGGCGACGCGATGTCGGCCCGCCATAGCCAGGCGGTGCTGTTTCGCGGGGCCTGCGGGCAGGAGGGTGCGGCGCAGGGTCATGTCTGGCTGCACGAGCCGCGCGTCGTCGTCACCAACCCGATCGCCGAGGATCCCGCGCGCGAGCTCGAGCGCCTGCACGAGGCGGTCGAGACGCTGCGCGTCGGCGTCGACCGGATGCTCAGTTCCGCCAAGGGTGGCGAAAAAGAGCATCTCGACGTGCTCGAAGCCTATCGCATGTTTGCCAATTCCAAGGGCTGGATGCGCCGGATGGAGGGCAATATCGACAGCGGTCTCTCGGCCGAGGCGGCGGTGGAAAAGGAACAATCCGCCGCCCGCGCGAGGATGAGCCAGGTCAGCGACGCCTACCTGCGCGAACGGCTGCATGATCTCGACGATCTGAGCAACCGCCTGCTGCGCATCCTGACCGGGCAGGGCCACGAGACCGGCGCGGAAATGCCCGCCGACCCGATTCTGGTGGCGCGCAATATCGGCCCCGCAGAATTGCTGGATTACGGCCGCAGCCTCAAGGGGGTGGTGCTGGAGGAAGGCGCGGTTGGCAGTCATGCCGCCATCGTCGCCCGCGCGCTCGCGATCCCGCTGATCATTCACGCGGCGCGGATCACCACCGAGGCGCTCAACGGCGATCTGATCCTTGTGGATGGCGATCAGGGTTTCGCGCATCTGCGACCGGGAGAGTCCGTCGTCTCGGCGTTTCGCGACAAGATGGCGATGCAGGCACAGGCGCAGGAGCGCTACGCCTCGATCCGCGACAAGCCCGCCGAGACGCTATGTGGCGCGCACGTCAAGCTCAAGATGAATGCCGGGCTGATGGCCGATCTGCCGAGCCTCGAAAGCTCGGGGGCCGAAGGGGTGGGGCTGTTCCGAACCGAGTTGCAATTCCTCATTCGCAACCACATGCCCAAGCGTGCGGAACTGTCGGAGCTTTATGCCCGCGTGATGGACGCCGCCAAAGAGCAGCGCGTGGTGTTTCGCACGCTCGATATCGGGTCCGACAAGGTGTTGCCCTACATGAAGGCCACCGACGAGCCCAACCCGGCGATGGGCTGGCGCGCGATCCGGGTGGGGCTGGATAAACCAGGTGTCATGCGGATGCAGCTTCAGGCGCTGATCCGCGCCGCCAAGGGGCGGCCGCTGACGATCATGTTCCCCTTCGTGGCGCAGCGTGACGAATTCACCGCCGCCCGCGCCGAGATGGACAAGGCCCTGGCCCGCGAGCGCATCCTCGGCCATCCGATCCCCGAAGTGATCGAGGTGGGCGCGATGCTGGAGACGCCGTCGCTCGCCTTCGCGCCGGATTCCTTTTACGCGGATGTGGATTTCCTCTCGGTGGGTGGCAACGATCTCAAGCAGTTTTTCTTTGCCGCCGACCGCGAGAACGAGCGCGTGCGCCGCCGCTACGACACGCTCAACGTGAGCTTTCTCAACTTCCTCGAAGGTATCGTCTATCGCTGTGCCACGCTCGACACCCCGCTCAGTTTCTGTGGCGAGGATGCGGGCCGCCCGGTCGAGGCCGCCTGCCTTGCCGCCATCGGGTTTCGCTCGCTGTCGATGCGCCCGGCGTCCATTGGCCCGGTCAAGAGCGTGTTGCGGCGCATCGACCTTGGCGAATTGCGCGACGTGATCCATGCCGAGCGCAGCGCCGGCGCGCAAAGCGTGCGCCCCGCAGTGATGGAGTATCTGCGCGAAAAGTTATGATGTGTGGATGGTATGTGGTGGATCTTGGCCTGAAGCGGACCTTCGCATCTAACACCAACGCGCAGAATCAAGGTGCCGCAGGCACCGCCGCGCAGCGGTCATGCCGAAGGCATGCCTGTGGCATGCCCGCCCCGCTTCCTTGTGCACCCCCGCACGCCCCCTGCGCGGTGCTACGGCTTATCTCTGCCGTCCTGCCACCCTACCTTCGCATCAAAGAAGGAGGGCATCATCATGGGCCAACTGGTCAACGGCGTCTGGCAAGACACTTGGTACGACACCAAATCGACGGGCGGAAAATTCGTCCGCTCGACCGCGAAATTCCGCAACTGGATCACCGCCGACGGCAGCCCCGGCCCCTCGGGTGGGGGCGGATTCAAGGCGCAAAGCGGGCGTTATCACCTCTACGTGGCCTATGCCTGTCCCTGGGCACATCGCGCGCTGATCTTTCGCAGCCTCAAGGGTCTGGAGGATCATATCGGTGTCTCGGTCGTGCATCCCGACATGCTGTCCGAAGGCTGGGAATTCCGCACCGATTTTGCCGGTGCCACCGGTGACCGGCTCTACGGGTTGCCCTATGCCCGCGACATCTATCTCAAGGTCGATCCCGAGATATCGGGCCGCGTGACCGTGCCGATTCTGTGGGATACCGAGCGCGAGACCATCGTCTCAAATGAGTCGTCCGAGATCATCCGCATGTTCAACTCGGCCTTTGACGGGATCACCGGCAACACCGACGATTACTGGCCCAAGGACCTGCGCGATGCCATCGAGCCGGTCAACGCGCGCATCTACGACACCGTCAACAACGGTGTCTACAAATCCGGTTTCGCCACCTCACAAGAGGCCTACGAGGCCGCTGTCTATCCGCTTTTCGACACCCTTGACTGGCTGGAAGAGCGGCTGTCGCAGAACCGCTACCTGATGGGCGAGCGGCTGACCGAGGCCGACTGGCGGCTCTTCACCACGCTCATCCGCTTCGATCCGGTCTATCACCTGCATTTCAAATGCAACCGCCACCGGATCGTCGATTACCCCAATCTCTGGGGCTATCTGCGCGAGCTTTACCAATGGCCGGGAGTGCGCGAGACGGTGGATTTCGACCATATCGTGCGGCACTACCATTACAGCCATGACACCATCAATCCGCACCGGATCATCCCGATCAACCCGCGCCCCGATTACGACGCGCCGCACGGGCGCGGCTGAGGGCGTCAGGCGTCGAGCCGGTCGAGGAACCGGCGCATCTCGGAGGCGACCTGTTGCGGGTGGGTCATCGGCCCCATGTGTCCCGCCCCGGCGATCACCGCGCGCGCGGCGCGGGGCAGGCGCGTGGCAAGCCCGTCATTGATGGCCGGGATGATTGCCGGAGAGGTGCTGCCCTCGATCAGCAACACCGGCACGGCGATGCGCCCGAGCGCGTTGCGGGCCAGCATGCCCCCGGCATCGTCATAGAGCGCCGGAGCGGCAGCCTCGATGAGCGGCATCTGCGCGGCGAGCCCGGCCTGAACCGGTGCGGGCAGATCGTCCCATCTGCGCCCGTCGCCCCAGACCCGCAGAAAGCCTTGCGCCGCGCGCGCCATGTCGCCCGAGGCGATGCCCGCGTCATACTCGGCCATCTCGGCCATATGTTCTGCGCGGATCTGTGGCTGATCGGCCAGCGCCACGGCGAAGAATACCGGCTCGTAGAGGATCAGCGCGCGCACCAGATCGGGATGCTCCACCGCCAGCCGCAGCGCCACTGTCGCGCCGAAGGAATGACCGATGATCACGGTGGGACGGTCGAGAAAATCCGCCGCGATCGCGGTGCTGGCCGCCTGTATCTCGCCGGTGCCCTGCCACGGATCGCTCTGCCCATGGCCGGGCAGATCGAAGGCGGTCAGGTGCACGTCATTCCCGAGCAGGCGCATGATCCCGGCCCAGCTGCGCGAATGCGACAACGAGCAATGCAATCCGAGCGCCGGGTGCGGTCCGGTGCCGAAAGTCGTCCAGTGGGTCGCGTGGCCCGCGCGGCGCGCCTTGGGCATGATCTCAGAGTTTGCCCGCCAGATGCAGGTCGAGGTCTTCGAGCCGGTCCTGGCCCCAGAAGCTCTGCCCGCTATCGACCACGTAGAACGGTGCGCCGAAGACGCCGGCATTGACCGCCTCTTCGAGATTGGCGGCATAGGTCTCGGCCCCGCTCAGCAGGCCCCTGTCGGCGAGCGCCGGATCGAAGCCCGACTTCTGCAGGCAATCGCGCACCACAGCATCCTCGGCGATGTCGCGCTCCTCGGCCCAGCAGGCGCGCAGAACCGACTGCACCAGCGCGCCGACATCCCCGCCGCCCGCGTTCTGCGCGGCGATGATCGCATAGGATGAGGGTGCTGGGTTGGTCGGCCAGTGCGCGGGCTTGAGATTGAGCGGCAGACCGCGCTTTCTTGCCTGACGCGGCAACTCCTGCGCGCGATAGGCGTTGCGCGATGGGTGCCGGTCGGCGGGGGCCGCGCCGCCGGTACGTGCAAACAGCGCCATGATGTCAAGCGGCTTGTAGGTGACATTTGCGCCATGCCGGGCCGCGATCTCCTCCAGCCCAGCTCCTGCCAGATAGGCAAAAGGCGACAAGGTCGAGAAAAAATAATCTATATGGGCCATTTCACAGCTCTCTCCGTTCGCATGACTTTGCGCGACCCTAGGCGCATGCTAAGCGGTGTGCAACAACACGAATCTGTCACATGGATCATTCCGGGAACCTCATCATGCCTTCCACACCGCAACCCAAGCTGATTTCCGGCAATGCGAACCTGCCGCTCGCCAAGGCCATCGCGCGGCGCATGTCGATGCATCGGGGGGTCGATGTGGGGCTCTGCGATGCGCGGATCGAGCGGTTCAACGATCAGGAAATCTTTGTCGAGGTCTACGAGAACGTGCGCGGCGAGGACATGTTCATCATCCAGCCCACCTCGAACCCGGCCAATGACAACCTGATGGAACTCTTGATCATGGCCGACGCGCTGCGCCGGTCCTCGGCCCGGCGGATCACCGCCGTGATTCCCTATTTCGGATATGCGCGGCAGGATCGCCGCTCCAAGGCGCGCACGCCGATTTCGGCCAAGCTGGTGGCCAACATGATCGTCGAGGCGGGGATCGAGCGGGTGCTGACCATGGACCTGCATGCGGCGCAAATTCAGGGCTTCTTCGATATTCCGGTCGATAACCTCTATGCCTCGCCGATCTTTGCGCTCGACATCATGACGCAGTTCAAGGGCGTCATGGACGATGTGATGATCGTCTCGCCGGATGTGGGCGGTGTGGCACGTGCGCGCGAGTTGGCCAAGCGCATCAACGCGCCGCTCTCGATCGTCGACAAGCGCCGCGAAAAAGCGGGTGAAGTGGCCGAGATGACCGTGATCGGCGATGTGAGCGACAAAATCTGCATCATCGTCGACGACATGTGCGATACCGCCGGTACAATGTGCAAGGCGGCGCAGCTCCTGTTGGATAACGGTGCACGCGAGGTGCACGCCTATACGACCCATGGTGTCATGTCAGGCCCGGCGGTCGAGCGGATCACCCATTCGGTGCTGAAATCCATGGTCATCACCGACACGATCCAGCCCACAGAAGCGGTCAAGGCGACACCCAATATCCGCATCATCCCGACCGCCCCGGTCTTTGCCCAGGCGATCCTCAATATCTGGAGCGGCACGTCGGTCTCGTCCCTGTTCGAGACCCCGACGCTGGAGCCGGTCTATGAGGGGCAGTTCAGCGGCTGAGCGGGGCAGGGCGGGCGCTTCCCGTCGCGCGCGCCTCAGTAGACATCCTGCCAGTCATCCTCGTGAAAGGCCGCGCCGATGGCGAGCCATCGGACCCGCACCCGCGCCACACGGGTGTCGGACCAGGTGCGGAACACCACCTCGAACCCCTTGCGGGTGATCTTTTCGGCGGTCACATCCGCGCGCGCGTTGGTGCCGCTGTCCATGTCCCACAGCGACATCGAGACCTGCACGACGGGCTCCTCCTTGAACTCGGTCGTGAAGGTAATCTTCTTGCGCCGCTCGCGTGCGCCGCGTCCGGTCCACATCGTGCCGCCGTCCTCGTAATCCGAGAACAGCACGTCGTCCCCCTGATCGACGCCGATGGCCTGATTGATGAATACCTGCATGATCGCGCCTTTGCTATCTTGCCTGAATTATTACGTATTACTGACTGAATTGAGAACCGAAAAAGAAAAAAGGGCCGCAATGCGGCCCTTTCATCCATGGGGTGTGCACCTGCGGCTCAGTTTGCGGAAAGCCCGATATGATCGCCGATCGCAACCATGTCGGACAGGAGCTTGGCCGCCTCGTCAACAGGGCCGGGCTCGTTGACATAGGTGTCCTGTGCCTTGGTCAGACGGTCGGTCGCCTCGGCGACCATCGCCTTGTAGGCGTCCTGTGTCATGTCCTCACGGGCCACGGCACGTTCTGCCAAAATCGAGATGCTCTCGCCGTTGATCTCGGCAAAGCCGCCGGTGACGACATATTCCTTGTCGCCCTCGGGACCGGAGACCCGGACGATCCCGGGGCGCAGCGTGGTGATGAGCGGCGAGTGATTGGGCATCGCCGTCATGTTGCCCTCGGTTCCGGGGATCTGCACCTCGCGGGCCGCCACCGAGGCCAGAAGGCGTTCGGGGCTCACGAGATCGAATTGCACTGTCTCAGCCATATCGGCCTCCTCTTGCGGCATGTGGTGGGGTTCAACCCCACCCTACGCCAAGGTCGTCATGTAGGGCGGGGTTGAACCCCACCCCGATCTCATGCCGCGTCTGCCGCCATCTTTTCGGCCTTGGCGATCACATCGTCGATCCCGCCGACCATGTAGAACGCACCCTCGGGCAGGTGATCGTATTCACCGGCGACCACGGCCTTGAACGATTTGATCGTCTCCTCCAGCGGCACCTGGATGCCGTCGGAGCCGGTGAACACCTTGGCCACGTCGAAGGGTTGGCTGAGGAAGCGCTGGATTTTCCGGGCACGCGCCACGGTCAGCTTGTCCTCTTCCGAGAGTTCATCCATGCCGAGAATGGCGATGATGTCCTGAAGCGACTTGTAGCGCTGCAGGATGCCCTGCACGTCACGCGCCACCGCGTAATGCTCTTCGCCGACGATCTGCGGGTCCATCAGGCGCGAGTTGGAATCGAGCGGGTCCACGGCGGGGTAGATGCCAAGCTCCGAAATCGCACGGCTGAGAACGGTCGTGGCGTCGAGGTGGGCAAAGGTCGTGGCCGGTGCCGGGTCGGTCAGGTCGTCCGCAGGCACGTAGACGGCCTGAATCGAGGTGATCGAGCCCTGCTTGGTCGAGGTGATGCGTTCCTGCATCGCGCCCATGTCGGTGGCCAGCGTCGGCTGATAGCCCACAGCCGAGGGAATACGGCCCAGAAGCGCCGACACCTCGGAGCCCGCCTGCGTGAAGCGGAAGATGTTGTCGACGAAGAACAGCACGTCCGAACCGGATTGGTCGCGGAACTGCTCGGCCAGCGTGAGGCCGGTCAGGGCCACACGGGCACGCGCGCCCGGAGGCTCGTTCATCTGGCCGTAGACCAGTGCCACCTGGCTCTCTTCCAGATTGTCGGGCTTGATCACGTTCGATTCGATCATCTCGTGGTAAAGGTCGTTGCCTTCACGGGTCCGCTCGCCGACACCGGCGAAGACCGAATAGCCCGAGTGCACCTTGGCGATGTTGTTGATCAGTTCCATGATCAAAACCGTCTTGCCCACACCGGCACCGCCGAAGAGGCCAATCTTGCCGCCCTTGGCGTAGGGTGCCAGCAGGTCCACCACCTTGATGCCGGTCTCGAGGATCTCGGAGGCGGTCGACTGCTCGGCGAATTCCGGCGCGGGCTGGTGGATGGCGCGATACTCGCTCGCCTTGATCGGCGCGCCCTCGTCCACCGGCTCGCCGATGACGTTGAGGATGCGGCCCAGCGTGGCATTGCCCACCGGGATCGAGATCGGCGAGCCGCTATCTTTCACATCCTGACCGCGCACGAGGCCTTCGGTGGCGTCCATCGCGATGGTGCGCACGGTGTTCTCGCCCAGATGCTGCGCCACTTCGAGCACCAGCTTCTTGCCGTTATTGTCGGTTTCCAGCGCGTTCAGGATGGCTGGCAGATCGCCGTCAAAGTGAACGTCCACAACGGCGCCAATGACCTGGGTCACCTTGCCTTTTGCATTTGCCATGTTTCGTCTCCGGTTTGTCTTACAGCGCTTCCGCGCCGGAAATGATTTCAATCAGCTCGTTGGTGATCACGGCCTGACGCGAGCGGTTGTATTCGATGGTCAGCTTGTCGATCATCTCGCCCGCGTTGCGGGTGGCGTTGTCCATCGCGGACATCCGCGCCCCCTGTTCCGAGGCCCCGTTCTCCAACAGCGCGCTGAAGATCTGCGTCGCCACACCGCGCGGCAGCAGATCGGCGAGGATCGCCGTCTCGTCGGGTTCGTACTCGTAGAAGGTCTCGGTATCGGCCTCGTCCAGATCACCGACATCGGCAGGAATGATCTGCTGCTTGGTCGGGATTTGCGTCACCACGTTCTCGAACTGCGAGTAGAAGATCTTGGCCACGTCGAACTCTCCGGCGTCGAACCGGTTGAGCACGTTGGCCGCGACCGCCTGCGCATCGGCATAGCCCACGCGCTTGACCTCCGTGAGATCGACGTGATCCACGAAATACTGGCCATAGTCGCGCTTCATCGCGTCGCGGCCCTTCTTGCCGACGGTGATGATCTTGACGGTCTTGCCCTTGGCGAGCAGATCGGCGGCGTCGGCCTTGGCGAGTTTGGCGATATTGGCGTTGAAGCCGCCGCACAGGCCGCGTTCGGCGGTCATCACCACCAGAAGATGCACCTTGTCCTCGCCCGTCCCGGCCAGAAGCCGCGGCGCATTCTCGGCGTCACCCACCGAGGCCGCGAGCTTTTTCATCACCGCGTTGAAGCGTTCGGTGTAAGGCCGCGACATTTCCGCGGCCTCCTGAGCGCGGCGAAGCTTCGCCGCGGCGACCATCTGCATGGCCTTGGTGATCTTGCGGGTCGATTTGACCGACGAGATCCGGTTTTTCAGGTCCTTGAGATTCGGCATTGCCTTATCTCCCCCTTACGCGAAGTCGGCGGCGAATTCGTCCAGCGCGGCCTTGATCTTGTCCTCGGCCTCACCCTTGATCTTGGGATCTTCGATCGTGATGTGATCCAGCAGCGCCTGATGCTTGCCGCGCAGGTGCTTGAGCAGACCCTGCTCGTAGCGGCCCACATCGCCGACGCTGATCTTGTCGAGATAGCCATGCGTGCCCGCATAGATCACGCAGACAATTTCGGCGTTGGTCAGCGGCGAATACTGCGCCTGCTTCATCAACTCGGTCAGACGCGCGCCCCGGTTGAGCAACTGTTGCGTCGCCGCATCGAGGTCAGAGCCGAACTGCGCGAAGGCCGCCATTTCGCGGTACTGCGCGAGCTCGAGCTTGACCGGGCCGGCGACCGATTTCATCGCGTTTGTCTGGGCCGAAGAGCCGACGCGCGACACCGACAGACCGGTGTTCACGGCGGGGCGGATGCCCTGGTAGAACAGTTCGGTTTCAAGGAAGATCTGACCGTCGGTGATCGAGATCACGTTGGTCGGAATAAACGCCGACACGTCGCCGCCTTGTGTCTCGATGATCGGCAGCGCCGTCAGCGAGCCGGCACCATTGTCCTCGTTGAGCTTGGCCGACCGCTCGAGCAGGCGGGAGTGGAGGTAGAACACGTCACCGGGATAGGCTTCGCGCCCGGGCGGGCGACGCAGCAGCAGCGACATCTGGCGATAGGCCACGGCCTGCTTGGAGAGGTCATCGTAGACGATCAGCGCGTGACGGCCATTGTCGCGGAAATGCTCGGCCATCGCGGTCGCCGAATAGGGGGCGAGGAACTGCATCGGCGCGGGGTCGGATGCAGTGGCGGCCACGACGATGGAATATTCAATCGCGCCGCTCTCTTCGAGCTTTTTCACCAGCTGGGCCACGGTCGAGCGTTTCTGCCCCACGGCCACGTAGACGCAATAAAGCTTCTTGCTCTCGTCGTCGCCTGCGGCTTCGTTATAGACCTTCTGGTTGAGGATCGTGTCGAGCGCCACGGCGGTCTTGCCCGTTTGACGGTCGCCGATGATCAGCTCGCGCTGGCCACGGCCGATCGGGATCATCGCGTCCACTGACTTGAGGCCGGTCGCCATCGGCTCGTGCACCGATTTACGCGGGATGATGCCGGGGGCCTTCACATCGGCCAGACCACGGGTTTTCGCCTTGATCGGGCCCTTGCCGTCGAGCGGGTTGCCGAGACCGTCCACGACGCGGCCCAAGAGCTCGTCGCCGATCGGCACGTCCACGATGGACTTGGTGCGCTTGACAGTGTCGCCTTCCTTGATGTCACGGTCGGAGCCGAAGATCACGACACCGACATTGTCGGCCTCGAGGTTCAGAGCCATGCCCATGATCGATCCCGGAAACTCGACAAGTTCACCCGCCTGGACATTGTCCAGCCCGTGAACCCGCGCGATACCGTCACCCACGGACAACACCCGACCGATCTCGGCAACTTCGGCCTCCTGGCCGAAATTCTTGATCTGGTCCTTCAGGATCGCAGAAATCTCTGCTGCTTGGATACCCATTTATCCGACCTCTTTCATTGCATTCTGGAGGGAATCGAGCCGCGAACGGATCGAGGTGTCGATCATCTTCGAGCCCACTTTGACAACAAGACCGCCGATGAGGCTTTCATCAACGGTCGCATTCAGTTTCACATCGCGGCCGATCCGGGCCTTGAGGGTTTTTGCCAGCTTGTCGGACTGTGCCTTGGTCAGCGCCTTGGCGCTGGTCACTTCGGCCTTCACCTCGCCCTTGTCCTCGGCGATCATTTCGTCAAGCTGGGCGATCAGATGCGGCAGCACGAAGAGGCGGCGCTTGGCGGCCATCAGCGCCAGACCGTTGCGCAGTTCGGGGACCAGCCCCATTTTGTCGGCAATCGCGGCAATCGCCTTGCCCTGCTCGTCCCGGCTCAGCACCGGAGAGGCGATGACAGCGCGCAACTCGGCACTGTCGGCGAGGGCTGCGGACAGGTCATTGAGGTTGGCTTCGAGCTTGGCCAGAGATTTGGCCTCTTTCGCAAGCTCGAAGATCGCAGTGGCATAGCGCGCGGCAATGCCGGAAGAAATCGAAGCTGGTTCGGACACGTCCACCCTTCCGATAATCTGGCCCCGGTTGAGCAGCTGTGACGGCGCGTCACGTCCGGGGGCGTTGGCATACGATGAGACTTGCGAAACATCGAAATTCGGCTGGGGTGTAGCAGAGCCTTCGGTGTCGGGCAAGCCGCTTGAAAACGATTGTATACTATAGAATACCGTATACTTTCAACATCTTACCCCAAGTGCGACGGAATGCGCGCTTTTTATCTTTCAAAAAACATCACTTTTTCCTACGAATTTGCGATTCCCATGCCTCGAACCCTGCCAAAACCCCTTGCAGACGTTTGCGCTATCAGCGCGAGAGGGACGAAAACCGCCCCGCCCTCTGGTGTCACGACCGCTTGAGCAGCGCCAGCAACTGCTGTGACGGCAGGCCGTCCGGCGTCGCCCCGACCGATTGCTGAAAGGCACGGATCGCGGCCACGGTATTGGGCCCGACGATGCCGTCGATCTTCTCTACCGCATAGCCCTTGCGCTGGAGGCGGCGCTGCATCTCCTTGCGCTGGTCGAATGTCAGCGGGTCATAGCCGCGCGGCCAGCTGGCCTGAATTTCCGGCCCGCCCGCGATCCGGTCCGACAGGTGGCCGACGCCCAAGGCATAGGCATCGGCGTTGTTGTAACGCTTGATCACGTCGAAATTGGCAAAGACCATGAAGGAGGCGCCCGCAGGCCCCGCCGGTTGCAGGATGCGCGCCGAGCCGAAATCGCGCACCGGTCGCCCGTCGATGCCCACCACGCCGCGTGCCGCCCAGTCCGAGGGCATCCGGCTGGTGCTGCCGAAGGACGCGCCGCGCGGCACCTGCACCTCCATGCCCCAGGGCATGCCCTTGCGCCAGCCGAACCGCTTGAGATAGGCGGCGGTCGAAGCGAGCGCGTCGGTAGGATCATCCGACCACACGTCGCGTTTGCCATCACCGGTGAAATCCACCGCATAGGCCTCATACGATGTGGGCATGAACTGCGTGTGCCCCATCGCCCCGGCCCAGGAGCCTTTCATCCGGTCGGGCGTCACATCGCCCGATTGCAGGATCTTGAGCGCGGCGATCAACTGTTTCTCGAAGAACGCGCCGCGCCGCCCGTCATAGGCCAATGTGGCCATCGAGCCGATCAGCGGCAGATCACCCAGACGCTCGCCATAGGTGCTCTCCATCCCCCAGACTGCCGCCACAACCTCTTTCTCGACGCCGTAATGCGCCTCGATCCGGTCCAGGGTGCGGCGGTGCCGACGCAGGGCACGCTGCCCGTTCTCGACCCGCACAGGCGACACGGCGTTGTCGAGATAATCCCAGATCTCGCGCTTGAATTCGGATTGGTTGCGATCCTTGGCCACAACATCAGGGTCGTAGCGCACGCCGCGAAAGGCCCGGTCGAAGACCTGCCCGCTGATCCCCTGCGACAAGGCCCGGCCCCGGAACCCTGCGATCCAGCGGTCAAACTCCGGATTTGCGGTGACGTGAAAGACCTCTACCCCCGCGGGCCGCATCTGCGGGCGCAGCACCTGCGTCGGCACATCGTTCAGTACAACCGCCGGTGTGAACGCCGCTCCGGGGCGCGATTGCGGGCGCAGCGATTCCTCGACCGCGCCGGTTGCCCAGGACGGGCTTATTCCAAGAAACAGGCCCGAAAGCCCCAGTATGACTGCTCGCATCGCCTAGCCCCTTCTGTGTGGCACTTTCGCGGCATGATAACGCGATTGTTTCCAAATCGAAAGTAATCTCGAGGCGATGTGCGTGGTCTTGCTGATCTTGAACCAGACGTCCGGGCGGGGAACGGTCGAGCCTTACTGCGTCTTGAGCGGTGCCCCCCCGGCAAAGCTGTTACCGTTCACGTAATCGCAGGGTGCCTCCTGCATCTGCAAATGCAACCCGTCACCGTCGAAGGGGTGCGCGCGGGCCAGCGCCTCGTCCACCTCGATGCCAAGGCCCGGCGTCTCTGGCGGGATGACAAAGCCGTTCTCCACCCGGATGCCGCCCTTGATCAGCGCGTCGTGAAAGGGGGTTTCGATGGTTTCGGCCATCAGCAGATTCGGGATCGAGGCGGCAAAGTGGATATTGGCGGCCCATTCGACGGGACCGGCATAGAGATGCGGGGCCATTTGCGCATTGTAGACCTCGGCCATGGCGGCGACCTTCTTCATCTCCCAGATGCCGCCCGCGCGACCAAGTGCCGGTTGCAGGATCGCCGCCGCGCCGTCGCGCAGGACGGGGGCAAACTCGGCCTTGGTGGTCAGCCGTTCGCCGGTGGCCACGGGGATGCGCACCGCGCGCGCCACCTGTGCCATCGCGCCGACATTGTCGGGCGGCACCGGTTCCTCGTACCAGAGCGGGGAATAGGGCTCCAGCGCCTGTCCCAGACGGATCGCCCCGGCGGTAGTGAATTGCCCATGCGTGCCGAAGAGCAGATCGGCGCGGTCGCCCACCGCCTCGCGGATGGCGCGGCAGAACGCCACCGACAGCGAGATATCGGGCATCGCGGGCATATGGCCGCCGCGCAACGTGTAGGGACCCGCCGGGTCGAACTTGACCGCCGTATAGCCGCGCGCCACGCAGTCGAGCGCGCTCTCGGCGGCCATCTCGGGCGAGGTCCAGAACGCGGTGAGGTCGTGATGGGGCAGGGGGTAGAGATAGGTATAGGCGCGGATGCGCTCGTTCATGCGCCCGCCCAGAAGCGCCCAGACCGGCCGGTCGCGCGCCTTGCCCAGAATGTCCCAGCAGGCAATCTCCAGCCCCGAGAACGCGCCCATCACGGTGAGGTCGGGCCGCTGGGTGAAGCCCGAGGAATAGGCGCGGCGGAACATCAGCTCGATATTCTCAGGCGACTCGCCCTGCATATGGCGGGCGAAGACATCCTCGATCACGGTGCGCATCGCCTGCGGTCCGACCGAGGCGGCATAGCATTCGCCCCAGCCGGTGAGGCCGTCATCGGTGGTCAGCTTCACCAGTATCCAGTAGCGCCCGCCCCAACCCGGCGCGGGCGGCGATGTGACGATGATGTCAAGATCGGCGAGTTTCATGTCGTGCCCTTTCGGTGGCTATTGTCGCGCGCCTCACCGCACCGTGCCCTGCGCGTCGAGGGCGGTGGTCAGCGCGTCGAAGCGGGCGCGTGCCACTTCGCCGAAGAGTGGCGCGGCTTCGTCGGAGAGACGCAGTTCGAGCAGCCTTTTCTTGGGGAACCAGCGCAATTCGCCGAGGCGTGCGTTCTTTTTCAGCCAGAGCATCGCGGCAAAGCGCATCGCCTTTCCGACGATTTCGGCATCTTTCTTGTCCGCGTCGGAGATCAGGCTGTCGAGGTCGGAAAACCGGGTATTGCCGCGCTTGTTGGAATAGCGGTGCAGCAGGGCAAGCCCCAGGAACACCCGCTCGGAATGCTTGAGCCCACCGAGATTGGCGCGGGTGGCGTTGTCGAAACAGACCTCGGCGCGATAGTCGGGGTGGGCGCGCCAGCTGACGTCATGCAGCAGGCAGGCGGCGCGGATCAGGCGGCGGCGGTCGGGGCTGGCGGATTTGAAGAGCGGCAGCAGGAAATGGTAGATCACCTTGCCGAACCCCGGCAGGCGGGCATCCTTGTGCTCGGCAAAACGGCAGGCCTCGATCAGCGGGTCGCGGTCGCGCAGGAGTTGCGGCATCTGCTCGTAGAGCAGCCCTTCGCGGATGCCGTAACTGGAGATTGCGATATCGCGCGGCTTGAAGGTCTTTAGCACCTCGCGCAGCACCTCTGCGGCCAGCGGGACAAGGGCGATGCGGCTGGAGGAAACACCGGATGTGCTGCGCAATGTCTCGGGGTCGGAGTTCTCGATATGCTTGATCGTGGCGCGCAGGTCGGCGGGGTGCATGCGGTATTCATGCAGGACGTGCAGAGGATACCCGCGCCGCGCCATGTCGATCTTGGCAATCGCCCGCCAGGACCCGCCGACGAGAAAGAGCCGGTTGCGCTGTTCACCCAGTTCCTTTTGCATGGCGGCCAGGGTGTCGCGGATGTGGGCCTTGCGCCCTTTCTTGCCGCCCTTGAGGTCGGCCAGCTTGAACGGCCCGAGCGACGAGGAGATGCGCGCCCCGACCGTGCCGCCGTCGATCGCCGCGAGTTCCATGGACGAGCCGCCGATATCGCAGACCAGACCGTAGGAGCCGGGCCAGCCCAGAAGCACGCCCTGCGCCGAAAGCCGGGCCTCTTCGCGCCCGTCGATGACCCAGAGCTTGAGTCCGGTCTCGCGCTCGACCTCGGCGCAGAATTCCGCGCCGTCCTCGGCGTCGCGCACCGCGGCGGTGGCCACGGTGACCAGCGGGCCGGTATCCATGCCACGGGCCAGCATCTGGAAGCGGCGCAGGGCCTCGACCGCGCGTTTGCGCCCCTCGGGGTTGAGCCGCCCGGTTTCGGGCATGCCAGAGCCGAGCGCACACATGATCTTTTCGTTGTAGAAATACGCGGGGCTGCGCGCCGCGCCGTCAAACACCACGAGGCGGATGGAGTTGGAGCCTACATCGACCACGCCGACCCGGCTGAGCGCGCGGGCTGTGTCGCTATCGAAAAGGGGGCGGCCGAAGGGGCCGCCATCGGGTTCCGTAGGATCGCTCGTGCCGTCCATATCCGCCCCAGTCTCGTGCGTCCCCTCTATGCGACAGGGGGGCGCGCGGGTCAATCGCCTGTATGGGTGAGTTTCGGCACATCCGACGCGCCCGCCGAGCCACGGCCCGACAGCGACGGGTTTTCCATGAAAAAGCGGTGACAGTTGAAGGCGAATTCGCCCTCGGGCCTGACATTGCGCGAAAAGGTGCCGTCCGGGGCCATGACCCAGGTCTGCGCCACGTCGGCCATGTTGGCGGCCATGATCTGGCTGACGATCTGCGCCTTGACGGTGGGGTTTGTGGTCTCGACCAGCGTTTCCACCCGGCGGTTGAGGTTGCGACCCATCCAGTCTGCCGACGAGATGAAGACCCGCGCCTTTTTCGACGGCAGCCCCGCACCATTGCCGAAACAGACGATGCGCGAATGCTCCAGGAATCGCCCGACGATGGATTTGACGCGGATATTCGAGGACAGCCCCTTGATGCCGGGGCGTAGTCCGCAGATGCCGCGCACCACCAGGTCGATCCGCACCCCGGCCTCGGAGGCGGCATAGAGCGCGTCGATGATGTCCGGCTCGATCAGCGAATTCATCTTGGCCCAGATCGCTGCCGGCTTGCCGGCGCGGGCGTGGTCTGCCTCGCGCGCGATCATCTCCAGCAGACGCGGCTTGAGCGAGGCGGGCGAGATGGCAAGGTTTTCAAGCCCTTCGGGCTCGGCATAGCCCGACAGGTAGTTGAACACCTTGGTGGCATCGCGCCCGAGGGCGACGTCACAGGTGAAAAAGCTCAGATCGGTATAGATGCGCGCGGTGATGGGATGATAATTGCCGGTGCCGTAATGGGTATAGGTCACGAGGCTGTCGCCCTCGCGCCGCACCACGGTGGAAATCTTGGCGTGCGTCTTCCAGTCGAGAAAGCCGTAAACCACATGCGCGCCCGCGCGTTCCAGCCGCCGCGACTGCCGGATATTCGCCGCCTCGTCGAAGCGCGCCTTGAGTTCCACCAGCGCGGTGACGGATTTTCCGTCCTCGGCGGCCTCGCACAGTGCCTCGACGATGGGCGAGTTGCGCGAGGTGCGGTAGAGCGTCTGCTTGATCGCCAGCACGTCCGGGTCGCGCGCCGCCTGTTGCAGGAACCGCACCACCATGTCGAAGGTCTCGTAGGGGTGGTGCAGCAGCATGTCCTTTTGCCGGATCGCGGCGAACATGTCGCCGTCGTGGTCCTGCACGCGCTCGGGCACGCGCGAGGTGAAGGACGGCCACAGCAGGTCGGGGCGCGCGTCGAGCACCAGTTCCTTGAGATCGGCCAGCCCGATCATGCCCTCGACCTCGACCACCTCTTCAGGGATGACGTGCAGCTCTTCCATGATCACGTCACGCAGCGCCTCGGGGGCACCGGCGGAGATCTTCATCCGCACCACCTCTCCGCGGCGGCGGCGTTTCAGCGCCACCTCGAATTCGCGCACGAGGTCTTCGGCCTCGTCCTCGACCTCGAGATCGCTGTCGCGCAGCACCCGGAAGGCGCAATGCTCCTTGTAGCGGTAGCCGGGAAACAGGCTGCGCAGATGCAAGAGCAGCAATTCCTCGAGTGGCAGAAAGCGGAACATGCCGTCGGGGGCGGGCAGGCGCACGAAACGGTCGATCTGCTGCGGGATCGGCAGCAGCGCGCGCAGCGGGCGCTTGTCGGATTTGCGCTCCAGTTGCAGCGCGAGGCTGAAGCCCAGGTTGGGTATGAACGGGAACGGGTGCGCCGGGTCGATGGCCAGCGGCGAGAGCACCGGAAAGACCTTGTGCAGGAACACGTCGGCCAGCACGTCCTTGTCGGCATCGCTGAGCGAGGTGTGATCGAGAATCGCAATGTTCTCGGCCTCCATCTCGACGCGCAGCGCCTCGTAGGTGTCCTGCTGCGATTCGAGCAGGCCACGTGCGTTGTCGTTGATCAGCACCAGTTGCTCGGCGGGGGTGAGGCCGTCGGCGGCGGGGGTGGTGTTGCCTGCCTTGGCCAGTTCGCGCAGGCCCGCGACGCGCACATTGTAGAATTCATCAAGGTTGGTCGCCGAGATCGACAGGAAACGCAGCCGTTCCAGCAGTGGCACGCGGGGGTTCTGCGCCTCTTCCAGAACGCGCCAGTTGAAGCCCAGCCAGCTGAGTTCGCGGTTAAAGAACCGACCGGGGCCGGTAATGTCGATATCCGGCAGATCGACCGGCTCGGGCAGCGGGGATTTGAGAAAATCAGCGTTTGTCATGGCGGCCTTATGGCGTTGGCATGTAACGGTTGGGTGACGCAGCGTGGCGTCAATCAGCGCGTTTGTCCAGCACTCGCGCGGCCAGGCTGCGGGTGACGGGCCGGGTTTCGGCCAGGGCCCGCGCGTCGAGCGCCGCGACGATGTCGCGCGCGGCCTCGAACGAGCGTTCGATGCGGCGGGCAAGGTAGGGGATGGTGTCGGGGCTGGGGCTGAGCTGGCGGTCGGCAAAAAGCTTCATCAGCACCGCCGAGAGCAGCGCGTCGTCGGGCGCGCGCAATTCGCTCAGCAGCGTGCCCTGCATGCGGCTGGCCAGATCGGGCAGGGTGAGGCCCCACAGATGCGGCGCGCCGCGTGCGGTGATGAGCAGCGCGTGACCTTCCGCGAGGGTTAGGTTGTGCAGGTGAAAGAGCGCATTCTCGGCGGCGCGGTCGCCCGCGATCTGCCGGGCATCCTCGACCGCGACGGGGCCTTGGGCGAGCGCGGGGATGTCGGCATCGGGCAGATCCCGCGCGGCGATGACTTGCGCGCCCGAGAGCGCGGCCCAGACATGCGTGAGATGGGTTTTGCCCGCGCCTGCCGGTCCGGCGAGGATCAGCTTGCGCGACGGCCAGCCCTGCCAGCCCTCGATCATCGCCACGGCCTCGGCATTGGCGGGGGAGACGAAGAAATCCTCGCGCCCCAGTGCGGGGCGCACGGGCAGATCGAAGCTGAGCTGTTGCGCCATCACTCGTCGCCCTGGCTGTCGAGGCCGCGATAGAGGCGGCTCACCTTGTACTGGTCCAGCACGAACCGGGTGATCACCCCAAGTGCCGCCGCCACCGGCACCGCCACCAGCATACCGACGAACCCGAAGAGCGTGCCGAAGGCCGACAGCGCGAAGATCAGCCACACCGGGTGCAGCCCGACCGAGGAGCCGACCAGCTTGGGCGTGAGCAGGTTGCCCTCGATCACCTGGCCCGACACGAAGATCGCCGCCACCAGCCCAATGCTGACCCAATCGCCCCAGAAC
The DNA here is from genome assembly GCF_002072155.1 of Roseovarius sp. A-2. Taxonomy (GTDB): domain Bacteria; phylum Pseudomonadota; class Alphaproteobacteria; order Rhodobacterales; family Rhodobacteraceae; genus Roseovarius. The sequence continues at coordinate 300,799 of NZ_BDIY01000001.1, forward strand.
TGGAAGAGCGCAAGGCCAAGCGCCAGCGCGCCACCGAGGATCGCGCCGACGTAAGGAATGAACGTGACCAGCCCCGCCAGCGCCCCCACGACAAGGCCGAATTGCAGCCCCACCAGCATCAGCGCCACCGCGTAATAGGTGCCGAGGATCAGGCAGACCGTGCCCATGCCACGGATGAAGCTGGCGAGCGTGGCGTCGATCTGACCGGCGAGGCGGCGGATCACCGGGGCGTGGTCACGCGGCAGCAGATCGTCGATCTTTGCGATCATGCGATCCCAGTCGTAGAGCAGATAGACCGCGACCACCGGGGCCACGACCAGCAGTATCACGATATTGAGCAGCGAGGCGGCGGAGGAGAGCGCGGTTTGCAGGACCTCTCCACCCCGGTCGCGGATCGTCTCGCCGAAGGACGTGAGCGTCTGATGCGCGGCCGAACCGGGATCGAATAGCGAGGGGACATGCGTGCTCAGAAAATCCCGAAGATCGCGGGCCAGTTGCGGCGCGGTCTCGAAAAGGGCAATGGCCTGATTGACCAGCGTCGGGATCACCAGCAGCAGCGCCAGCGTGAACAGCAGGACCGCCGCGAGCGTGATCACCACAACCGCCGCCATCCGGCTCAGCCCCAGCCGCTCCAGCCGGTCGGCGACGGGATCGAGGAAATAGGCCAGCGCCCCGCCGATCACGAAGGGCAGAATCACATTGCCCAGAAACCACAGCAGCAGGATGAACACCGCCGTGGCGATGCCCCAGTATTTCGCCTGTTCCCGGACCGGCAATGCCATGCTGCGCCTTTCGCATATTCCAGCACTTACATCGCCGTTTGTCCGGTGGGTTTCAAGTGCTCTCCACTTTCGCCATACGCCCGCGCGCGCAACCCCATCCTCCGTCATCCTCGGGCCCCGACCCGAGGATCTCTTGGACCAAGGAGACACCCGGCTTGGCGGGGATGATGCGCATAGGGGGAGGTCAGTCCGCAGGCGCGGGCGGCGGCACATACCCCTCGGGATTCGCTTGCCACTTGCACCATTCGGTGCTGAAGGAGTGGTCGCCTTGCGACGGCAACCTCCAATCCGGCCAATGGGTGGGGCGGTCCATACCCTCGGTTAGGATCACGCTGGCATCGCCAAATGTATTCCGAAGCCAATCAACCGGGATAGCTGACTCGTGGTGGGTATTCCCGAATATTCGACGTTGTCCTGCGACGCGGCACTCTTGGAAGCCAACGCCGTATACATCACGAGGTATCTTCTCATCTTGCAAAATTCTAGGTGAAAAAACCACGCCAAGCAGGTCGCCCCCTATAAGTGCGCCTTTCAGGTCGCTATCAATGAAGAAAGCACGCTTCACCTCAGTATTTCTTACATTCTCGCGAAACCGAAGTTGTGCGCTCCTCAAATTTGTTCTGACAAAATGTGTGTGCGATACTTTGCAGCCACATAAATTCGCACCTGTTAGTGTGGCGTAGGAAAAGTCTGCTATCTCCATCTTGGAGTTTGAGAGGTCAGCATTTTCAGCACTTACTCCGGTTAGCTCACAGTGTACCAAGTTAGCACCTTTGAAATTGGCACCTTTGCAAAAGGCAACTTGCATCTGACTACGAAAGAAAGTCGCATTTTCAAAATTCAGATATTGCAAATCTGCATATCGTAAATTTGTCCGCGAAAGATCAACGCGATAACCTGTTCCATCCTGACTTAGGTGACCTTTCTCAACTCTCACTTGCTCACGTGTTCGGCGGCCAATTACCGATAGAGCAAGCTGAACGTCAGCCCGAAGCGTGAACTCGTTGGATAGCCATTTCAGCGTAGATTTTCGTTTTTCCTCAATGCTGTCTTGATTGCATCCTTGAGGAAATGCGAAGTCGGGCGCTTTACCGGCAGGTGAATTCTCCCTCACGTAGGCACACAAAATCTCCATCACCCGCACATGGTCGCGCCCCTTGTCATACATCGTCGAATCTTGCGCGATCCGTTCCAGCGACAAGATCGCGCCGATGCGCACCTCGATGTTGGGAACGGACTCGGTGAAAACCTGCCATGCTCCGACTTTGCCGACTCGATCGGTGCCCTCAAGCGACACTTCTTCTCCCTGCCACTGAATAATGGTCTTCTCTGTCGGCCAAGTATAAATGTCGTAGAGTCTTCCCTCCCATACTTCGTCAGTTGATTCATTGTATCGTTGGGACCACTCGCTTCCCATTACCGTTGATCGCGGTTCTTGGAGATATTTATCCTTGCTTTCAGCGCCGCATGAAACCTGCACGGGGGTGCCGGTCCAGATAGTCACGGGGCGACCAATCCGATCTACGTTCTTCTCCGCCCCCAATTGTTCCACCGCTGATGTGATCCTGTCGGTGATGTGCCCTTCCTTCTGATAGCGGAGCGTTTGATGCCGCAGGACAGTTCCCCAGATCACGAAAGGCGCACCCAGCAGCGCGGCGATCATCGCACCTGCCCCAAGGCTGGGCCCATCTGCGGCGTTGCCGAACGCGTTCGTGACGGTGTGCCAGATCACCGAGAAGGCAGCCGCGATGGCCCCAATGAAGAGTAGCGTGAGCAACAAGGAAAGAAGCGGCCCCAAGGGTCGCGCCACGCGCCAGTCGGGCGCGCTCTTTATACCCATCCAGTCGAGCAGATCGCTGGTCGGCTTCCTATCGTCCATCTCCACCTCATCCCCGGAATACACCACCCAACCTTGGCTTGGTTGGGGTGTGCAGGCAAGGGGAGCGTGGGGGGTACCCCATCCGTTACCGCGCTGTCCCGCCACGGCGTGCCGTGTCCCGCAAAGCGTTCGGTTGCCCGTTCCGGATTAATGCCTTAGACCGCGCCTTGACACCGTTTGACCGAGGAACTCCAAACATGCGTCTCAGCCGATATTTTCTGCCCGTCCTCAAGGAAACGCCCTCGGAGGCGCAGATCGCCAGCCACCGCCTGATGCTGCGGGCGGGGATGATCAAGCAGGCCACCGCCGGGATTTATTCCTGGCTGCCGCTGGGCTTCAAGGTGTTGCGCAAGCTGGAAAACATCGTCCACGAGGAGCAGGTGCGCGCGGGCCATATCCCGATGCTGATGCCGACGCTGCAATCGGCGGACCTGTGGCGCGAGAGCGGGCGCTATGACGATTACGGCGCCGAGATGCTACGCATCACCGACCGGCACGGGCGCGACATGCTCTATGGCCCCACCAACGAAGAGCTGATCACCGACATTTTCCGCGCCCATGTGGGCAGCTACAAGGACCTGCCGCTGACGCTTTATCATATCCAGTGGAAGTTTCGCGACGAGGTGCGGCCGCGCTTCGGGGTGATGCGGGGCCGCGAATTCTTCATGAAGGATGGCTATAATTTCGACCTGACGAAAGAGGACGCACTGCACGCCTATAACCGCCACATGGTCAGCTATTTGCGCACCTATGAGCGGATGGGGTTGCAGGCCATTCCGATGCGCGCCGACAGTGGCCCCATTGGTGGCGACGACACGCATGAATTCCTTGTGCTGGCCGAAACCGGCGAGTCGGAGGTGTTCTATGACAGTGCGATCACCGATCTGAAGCTGGGCGAGCGCGTCGTCGATTACGACAGCCGCGCCGAGTGCGAGGCCATCGTCGAGGAATGGACCACGCCCTATGCGCGCACCGACGAGACCCATGACGAGGCGAAATTCAACGCCATCCCCGAGGAACGCCGCCGCTCCAGCCGGGGTATCGAGGTGGGGCAGATTTTCTATTTCGGCACCAAGTATTCCGACGCAATGGGCGCCACCGTGCAGGGCCCTGATGGCAAATCCACGCCGGTGCATATGGGCAGCCACGGCATCGGCGTCAGCCGTCTCGTCGGTGCGATCATCGAGGCGAGCCATGATGAGCGCGGCATCATCTGGCCCGAGGGGGTCACGCCCTTCCATGCCGGGATCGTCAACCTCAAGCAGGGCGATGCCGAGGCCGATGCCGCCTGTGAGGCGCTTTATGCGTCACTCACAGCGCTGGGGCTGGAGCCGCTGTATGATGACCGTGACGAGCGGGCAGGCGGCAAGTTCGCCACCATGGATCTGATCGGCCTGCCATGGCGGATCACCGTGGGGCCGCGTGGTCTCAGGAACGGGGTGGTTGAACTGACCAGCCGTCGCACCGGCGAGAGCGAGGAATTGCCGCCCGAAGCGGCGGTCGAGAAGCTGGCGCAGATCTATGCGGGCCATGTGCTACGCCCGGCCTTCTGAGTGCTGCGGCGAGGTTATCGCTGTTTTTCGAACCAGATGATAACCTCGCCGATCTCGACGCCGTATTTGTCCATATAGGCGCGGTTTAGCACGCGGTCCTCGCTCAGCTGCCACATCCAGTCGTCAAAACTGACCCGCAGGGTGCCATCGGGCACCGGCAGGTCGATGGTGTAGGTCCAGTTGAAGGCGTTGCCGCGCTCTTCGCCGGTGGCGGGGCCGATCACCCCCGGCGCGCTGCCGACCCATGTCTCCGGGCCGGTCTTGGTCAGGGTCCAGACGCGGCGTTCGGTGCTGGTGTCCTCGTAAACGAAATCCTCGGTCAGGGTCAGCGTCTCGCCATCCCAGTCGCCCGCGATCTGCACCTCGAAGCGCCGCCGCACGGTTCCGAACCGGTCCTGAAACTGGCCGTGGCCCACCACGTGGCCGTCGAAAAACTCTTCCAGCTCGAAATCCCGAGAACTGAGCGGGTCATCCGCGAGGTCGGAGCGTCCGGCGCAGGCGCGGGCCAGCTCAGAGCGTGGCGTTCACCCCGCCGCCATCGAGCAGGATGTTCTGGCCGACGATGAACCCGGCATGCTGGCTGCACAGGAACGCGCAGGTCGCGCCAAACTCCTCGGGCGTGCCGTAGCGGCCCGCCGGAATGGTGGCGCAGCGCTGTGCCTTGGCCTCTTCCATAGAGAGGCCCTGCGCCTCGCTCACGCCCTTGTCGAGGGCCGTGGCGCGGTCGGTGGCATGGATGCCCGGCAGCAGGTTGTTGATGTTCACGCCGCTGCCCGCCACCTGCCGCGAGGTGCCCGCGACATAGCCGGTCAGGCCCGCGCGCGCCGAATTCGACAGGCCCAGCACCGCGATGGGGGCCTTCACCGATTGCGAGGTGATGTTGACCACCCGGCCCCAGCCGCGCTCCATCATTCCCGGCACCAGCGCCTTGATCAACGCGATGGGGGCCAGCATGTTGGCGTCGAGCGCTGCGATGAAATCCTCGCGGTCCCAGTCGGTCCATTTGCCCGGCGGTGGGCCGCCCGCATTGTTGACGAGGATATCCACCGCGCCGGCCTCGGCCAGCACTGCGGCGCGGCCCTCCTCGGTGGTGATATCGGCGGCCACTGTGACGACCCCGACGCCGAAGTCGGTGCGAATCGCCTCGGCCGACGCCTCCAACGCCTCGGAGCCGCGCGCGTTCATCACCAGATCGACCCCCGCTGCGGCCAAAGCCCGCGCACAGCCCAACCCGAGGCCCCTGGAGGATGCGCAGACTAACGCCGTCTTGCCCTTGATGCCCAGATCCATATCGCTCTCCCATCCTGTCCGTATTGCGGTATTTATGCGTTGCTTAGCACCGGACGGTGCAGGATGGCCAGCATCTTGCAGGCCGTTGCGGGTCTTGCACGATTAACGGCGCGGCCAACAATTCTTGCGCTGATTGACCATATGCTGCCACAATCCTAAGCTAGTGTTCTTGCAGTGCCATGCACCCCGATCACCATTCCAGAACAACCGGCCCGTGATGACCCAGACCGCCTCTCGACCCGCTCAAACCATCCTGGTCTTTCCGGCCATGGATTTCCGCGTGGTGAACGGGGCCAATCTCGGTGATGCACTGTCCTTTGCGACCGAGCTCGACCTTGACGATGTCTATGAGTTGACCGCGCAGGCCCGCCCGGCACGGCTGTCGCTGATCATGCAGGGCAGCGGGCCGTTCACCATCGGCATCGACTCGGAGCTTGGGCGGCCCGGGGCGCAGGTCTATCTCGATTGTGCGCTGACGCTGATGTCGGCGACCGGCGGCACGACCGACATGCTGGTCTTTGTCGAGGTGGATGAGGCGGGCAACGTGGCCGAAATCTATGCCATGCCGCTGGCGCGGCTGATGCCGCGCACCGGCTATGCGCTGGTCGGGGTCGAGCGTGAGGGCAGCATGCGCAAATTCGCGGAAGCGGCCTGTGTCGCTTTCACGCGAGGCACGCATATCACCATGGCCAGGGGCGAGCAGAAACCGGTCGAGGATCTGCAACCCGGAGACATGGTGCTGACCCGCGACGACGGCCCGTGCCCGGTGCGCTGGGTCGGTCACTCCACCGCCCGCGCGGTGGGCGAGTTCGCGCCGGTGCGCATCAGTGCGGGCGCGCTGCACAACGAGAACGATCTGCTGGTCAGCCCCGATCACCGGCTGTTCATCTACCAGCGCTCGGATGCTTTGGGCGCCGGGCGGCACGAAGTTCTGGTGCGTGCGCGGCATCTGGTCAATGGCGACACCGTGCGGATCGAGACCGGCGGCTTCGTCGATTACTACCAGATCCTGTTCGATGCGCATCAGATCATCTATGCCGAGGGCATCGCCGCAGAGACGCTGCTTGTCGATCCGCGCACCCGTGCCGCGCTTCCGGCGGAGCTGGAAGAGACGCTGATTGCGGATGAGGCGGCGCATGGCGGGCGAACGCATCTGCAGTTCGAGGTGGGCCGTGCGCTGCTCGACCATCCCAATGCCGCAGATATCCTGAAACGGGCCTCGACGCGCTAACTGCCGCTGTCGCCGTCGCGCCGCGTGGCCGTGAGATCGACCTTGATATCGACCGAATAGCCCAATGATCCCTCGTCGCTGACCCCCTGACCGATGCTGAAGTCGCGCCGGTCCACGGTGAGCCCGCCCGAGACGGTGGCGGTGCCCTCCTCGATGGTCAGATCGAACGGCATCTCGACCGGCACCGACTGGTCGCGGATGGTGAGCGTGCCGCGCGCCAGGTGCCCGGTCTCGACGGCAATGAGATCGGCGATGAATGTGGCGGTCGGGTATTCGCTGACATTGAAGAAATCCGCGCCCATTGCCTGTTGCGTGACCGAGCCCAGGGTGAGGGAGGGAATACTTACTGTCACCTCGACCGTGCCATGCTGGCCGGTCTCGTCGGGGGTCTCGGAATAGGCGATGTCGGCGGTCCAGTCGGCGAAACTGCCGGTCACCTCCGATCCCATCTGGCGGATGGCGATCTGCAACTGGCCGCTTTCGACCTGCCAGTCGCTTTCGACCTGTGCGAGGGCCGGGCCGCCGGATCGTTCGGTGGCGAACCAGCCGAGTGCCGTGGCACCGCCCATGGCCGCGCCCCAGACCGCGAGGGCGGTGATGAGGGGCAGCAGGTGACCGGGCTGGCGCGCCGTGGGAGGGGCAGAGACGCGCCCCGGCAGCATCCGCCGCAGGGTGGCGTCGCCATCGAGCACGTGATGCTTGAGCGCGCCTGCCACATGCGCGGTTATGGCCCCGGTGAGCACCCATTGCAGGATGAAATGCGCCGTGCCAGTTGCCTGCGACAGCGGTTCGGATTTGGGAACGAAGGGCAGATCCTGCCCGAACGGCCACCAGATCGGCGCGAAGCCCGAGGTGGCGGCGTGATGCACCCAGCCTGACAGCGGCACCAGCACGAGCGAGCCGTAGAGCAGCCAGTGCACGGTTTCGGCAAGCCACGCTTCGGCGGGTTTGTCGCCATTCAGGAGGCCCGGCTTGGTCTGGCTCAGCGCCCAGAGGATGCGGGCAAGCGCCACGAAGAAGATCGTTACACCAAGGGTCTTGTGGATCGAGAACAAGAGCGAAGCGCGAGCAATCAGGGCCTCGTCTGCACCGCCCTCGACCGCGTGGGCGACATCGGAGGCGATCCAGCCTAGCGCGATATTGGACAGGATCAGGAGGGCGGTGAGCCAGTGAAATGTCTTGGTCACGCGTCCATAGGTATCGGCGGAATTGGTCAGCGGCATCGCATTCTTCCTGTTGCGGGTCACGGCCTAATCTAGACGATGCGCCGCAAGAGGCAATCGCCGCGCGTGCACATGGCTCGTGCGCTGCTGAGAGAACGGGCTTTGACGTTGCCTTGGAGGGCATGGCGATGTATCGGGGGGCACTTTTCAAAGGGAGGCAGGGGCAGATGAGCCGAGCATTCGTATTCCCGGGACAGGGCGCGCAGGTGATTGGAATGGGGGCCGATCTGGTGACGGCCTATCCGGCGGCCCGGGCGGTTTTCGACGAGGTGGACGAGGCCTTGGGCGAAAAGCTGTCGGCGCTGATCTGGGAGGGGGAGCAGGAGCAACTGACCCTGACTGCCAATGCGCAGCCCGCCTTGATGGCCACGTCCCTCGCGGCGCTGCGCGCGTTGGAGGCCGAGGGTGTGGAGATCGGTCAGGCAGCGTTCGTGGCAGGCCACTCCTTGGGCGAATATTCCGCATTGGCGGCGGCGGGCAGCCTGAGCGTTGCCGATACCGCGCGGCTGCTGCGCATCCGGGGCCGCGCCATGCAGGAGGCGGTGCCGGTGGGTGTGGGCGCGATGGCCGCCCTTCTGGGGCTGGATTTCGACACCGCGCGCGCGGTGGCCGGGGAGGCCGCGCAGGGCGAGGTCTGTCAGGCTGCGAATGACAATGATCCGGGGCAGGTCGTGGTCTCGGGGCACAAGGCGGCGGTGGAACGCGCGGTCGGGTTGGCCAAGGAAAAGGGCGCAAAGCGCGCCGTGCTTTTGCCGGTGAGCGCGCCGTTTCACTGCGCGTTGATGCAGCCGGCCGCCGAGGCGATGACGGCGGCGCTGTCTCAAGTGGAGATCACCGCCCCCGCCGTGCCGCTGGTGGCGAATGTCCGCGCATCCGCCGTGACCGAGCCTGCTCAGATTCGCCAATTGCTGATAGAGCAGGTCACGGGATCGGTACGCTGGCGCGAGTCGGTGCTCTACATGGGCGGTGAAGGCGTAAACGAGATCTGGGAGATCGGCGCGGGCAAGGCGCTGTCGGGAATGATCCGAAGGGTCGACCGCGAGATCGCCTGCCGCGCGGTCGGCACGGCAGACGATGTGGCGGCGGCTGTGGCGTCACTGGCGGATGGCTGAGCCAAGACAGACGAGAGACGAAAGGAAGTGAGCATGTTCGATCTGACGGGAAAATCTGCGCTGGTCACCGGCGCGTCGGGTGGCATCGGCGCCGCGATTGCGCGCGCGCTGCATGGCGCGGGAGCAACGGTGGGCCTGTCGGGCACGCGGGTTGAACCACTGGAGGCGCTGGCCGGTGAGTTGGGCGCGCGCGCCCATGTCCTGGCCTGCGACCTGGGCGACAAGGATGCGGTCGAGGCGCTGCCCAAGCAGGCGATTGCCGCGATGGGCAGCCTCGATATCCTGGTCAACAATGCCGGCATCACCCGCGATCAGCTGTTCATGCGGATGTCGGATGACGACTGGCAGGATGTTCTCAACGTCAACCTGACCTCGGCGATGCGGCTGTGCCGCGCCTCGGTGCGCCCGATGATGAAGGCCCGCTGGGGCCGAATCGTCAATATCGGCTCGGTCGTGGGCACCACCGGCAATCCCGGTCAGGTGAATTACGCCACCGCCAAGGCCGGTCTGGTGGGGATGACCAAATCCATCGCGCATGAGGTGGCAAGCCGGGGCATCACCGCCAACATGGTCGCCCCCGGCTTTATCGCTACGCCGATGACCGACAAGCTGAACGACGATCAGAAAGCGGCGATCAACGGGCAGATACCGACAGGCCGGATGGGCGCGCCCGAGGAGATCGCGGCCGCCGTGCTCTACCTCGCGAGCCCCGAGGCGGGTTATGTCACCGGGGCCACGCTGCATGTCAATGGCGGCATGGCGATGATCTGAGACGCCGGAAACGTATCCAAACGGAGAGAGTGAAAGCATTTGCCATTGGCGGCGCATATGCTATAGGCCACGCAGATTTGCCGGAGGGATATGCGGTTTCTCCCGGTGGCCTGTGTGTTCAGGCTAGTCGAGAGCCGCCCGCAGGGGCACAATCCAAGCCGCTTCCCGCGCCGGGCGGGGGCAGACAACGGGCATGCCGCCCAAGACAATATGAGGAAGCAAGACATGAGCGATATCGCAGACCGCGTGAAAAAGATCGTTGTGGAACACCTGGGCGTGGAAGAGGACAAGGTCGTGGACAAGGCCTCGTTCATCGACGACCTGGGCGCGGACAGCCTTGACACGGTCGAGCTGGTCATGGCCTTCGAAGAGGAATTCGGCATCGAGATCCCGGACGACGCCGCCGACACGATCCAGACCGTCGGCGACGCGGTGAAGTTCATTTCCGAAGCGTCCTGAGATTTCGCCATATTTATGAAAAGGCCCTGCCGGTTGGCGGGGCCTTTTTGCATTGGCGCGGGGCGATATGAGGGACGCGCGGTCTCGGGTCTCACTCAACCCTTTTTGGGCCGCTCCGCGGTCGGGCCGCCCGCTTTTTTCCAGCCAGAGAACCCGTCATTGACGTGGCTTACCCCGTCGAGCCCCATCTCGTGCGCTGTGCGCGCCGCAAGGGCCGAGCGCCAGCCCGACGCGCAATAGAACACGAAACGACCGCCGCTCTGGAACTGCGGCTTGGCATAGGGGCTGTCCGGGTCGATCCAGAATTCCAGCATTCCGCGCGGGCAGTGAAAGGCCCCGGGGATCATGCCCTCGCGCTCCAACTCGCGCGGGTCGCGCAGATCGACGAAGGTGACCCCCGCCTGATCATGCAGGGCCAGCATCTCTGCCGCCGGGCCGTTCTCGACCAGTGCGTTGGCCTCGGCCACCATGTCCTTGATTCGCTTCATGTCTTTTACATCCCTTCGCTAAAGGACCGCACCCTAGCGCGGGGCTTGTCCGGTTGGCAACAACCGTCCCCGCGCCGTCGCGTAAGCATTGACCGCGGGTTCTGCGATAGCCTAAACTTGCGCGCATGGGACGACACCGTGAATATGATGTTGATCAGGTGATCGATGCGGCGCTGCATGCCTTCTGGGCGCGCGGTTTCGGCGCGACGTCGATTTCCGATCTGGTCGATGTTACCGGGGTCAATCGGGCCAGTCTCTATTCGGTGTTCAAGGACAAGCGCGGGCTGTTCCTGGCCTGTCTGCATCGCTACGAGGAGCGTCAGCGCGAGGGAACGCTGGCGCGGCTGGCGCGCGAGATGGAACCGCGCGAGGCGATCCTCGCGACCTTCGAAATTGCCCGCGTGCGAACGAGCGACTGTGGCATTGCCGGTTGCTTCATGATCAATACCGCGCTCGAGCTGTCACCGCATGATCCCGATATACGCGATATCGTGCAGCAGTCCTTCGGTCGCGTAGAGGCCTTCTATTGCGAACAGATCTCGGCGGCGCAGGCGGCGGGCACGATCAGCGCCGAACTCGATCCGGGGCGCACGGCGGAGGCGCTCCTGGGCTTGCTGATCGGGTTGCGGGTGCTGATGCGTTCGGGTGCGGAAGGCGATGCCGCCCCGGCGAGCATCACCTTGCAGGCACGGATGCTGCTTGACCACGGTCCCGACCGCTCCTTGCCCCGATCCTCTGAAATGAATTGACAGCCGACTTCGGTTCCGTACCATCGCTGCCATACGTCTCAATGGTTTAAAGAGGTTCCGCATGCCCATTTCGGCAAGATCATTTTTCGCCACCGTCTCGCTTGTCCTGATGACCTCACCGGCCCTCGCCGGCGGGGTCGGGATATATGCCTATGAAAGCCGCGCCAATTTCTGCCCGGCGGGCCTGCAGCCCGTCAGTCTCAATGGTGTGATCTGCTGCGGCACGCCCAATCAGGAGCAGACCTATCAGCAGACCATGCGCCACCCGGTCACCCGCGTGACGCATCGCGTGCGCAGCGCACGGGCCCACCTCTCGTGCCCGGCCGGGGTCAAGGGCTGCAACTGAGCCGTCGGCGGCCGGGGCGATAAGCGGGGATTTGCACGGGCATCACCCGTGCAATCCCGCGCCCGTCGCGCAGCCTGTCCCTCAGAGCAGCTTGAGGTCGGCGGCCATCTGCCGCCCGTCGCGCCCATCCTGAAGCTCGAATTCAACCTTCTGATTGTCCGCGAGCCCCGTCAGCCCCGACCGCTCGACCGCAGAGATGTGTACGAACACATCCGTGCCGCCGCCGTCCGGCGCGATGAAGCCGTAACCCTTCGTCGTATTGAACCATTTCACGGTGCCAGTCGGCATGCCGCTTCTCCTTTGTCTTCGCTTCCCGGGAAAATGCCCGGCCATATCACAGCGGACCCTCAGGGACCGGCCGCACTGCGAAGCAAAGGCTGGATCTGAATGCCCGTCGTCACAGAGCCGATGATTGCACCGCTAATGTAAAAATCAAGCGAAACTCCGTGACCCGGGACGATTTGGCGGGTAAGCAGGCGCAAAACGGCAAGGTGGCGTGATGATCCTGTATGGTTTGAAATCCTGCGATACGTGCCGCAAGGCGCGGAAATCCCTTGAGAATGCGGAGTTCAGGGATGTGCGGGAAGACGGTTTGCCCAAAGATGTGACGCAGGCGGCGCTAGTGCAGTTCGGCGATGCCCTGCTCAATCGCAAATCCGCCACCTGGCGCGGCCTGTCCGAGGCGGAGCGGGCGCGCGACCCGCTCGATCTGCTGGCCGATCATCCGACGCTGATGAAGCGCCCGCTGATCGACGATGGCGGTACGCTCTATCTGGGCTGGGGCAGGGACACGCAAGACGCCCTGCTTGGATAGGCCGGGGCAATCCCCATATCGGACACGGTTGAAGGAGGTGACACGCATGCGCAACGCGGCAATGGTTCTGGGCATCATCGGCGGATGCCTTGCGGTTCTCGTGGGGTTTTTCAGCTACGGCTACACCGAGGCGGTCAACCGCTTTGGCGAGGTCGACGGGCTGCTTGTGCAGGTCACCGATCCCGCCCTGATCCGTAGCGCCAGCTTTGTCGCCCCGCTGCTGGCGATCGCGGGCGGGGCGATGGCGCGCATTCGCGCGCTGAGCGGAGGGCTGCTTTTACTGCTCTCGGCGGGGTTGATGTATTATGCCTTCGGATTCAACGTCTTCACGATGTTTCCCGTCGGCATGTGCGCGCTGGCCGGTCTGCTCGCGGTGAGTGCGGGCAAACCGGACGAGCCGAAATCGCATTTCTGAGCGGGCCGGCGTCAGATCTGTTCCACAGCGACCCGGTCGCTGGGATAGAACGCAATGTGGTCCTTGATCTCGGCCACCTCGGGCTTGGGGTTTTCATAGCTCCAGGCGGCGTTTTCCAGCGTCTTGCTCTTGGTCACGATGGAATAATACCGTGCATCGCCCTTGTGCGGGCAATGGCTGACTTGTTCGCTCTCGTCAAGAAAGGCCATCGCGATGTCCTCGCGCGGGAAGTAGATCACGAAGGGATAGTCGCCCTCGGTCAACTCAAGCGCGTTGCGGCTCTCGGCCAGAACGGCGCCCCCGGCGCGCACGGTCCATGTTCCCGGTGCCTTTCGTATCGTGATCTTCGGCATCATCCATCCCTCCCGTTTCGTCTTATCATTGCTCTGGCGCAGGAACCTAACAGGAATATGTCAGGATGTCTGCGTTACTTTCTCCAACCATAGCCGCGCGGGGGGCGAAAGCAGAGGCCCCAACTTGTCGCGGCAGGCGGTGTGGTAGGACTTAATCCAGTCGCGCTCAGACGTGCTGAGCAGCGAGGTATCGATCAGGCGGCAGTCGATAGGGGCATAGGTCAGCGTCTCGAAGCCCAGATGCGTGGCCCCGTCGCCATGGGGCAGGGGCGCGCGTTCCTCGACCACGATCAGGTTCTCGATGCGGATGCCAAAGGCACCTTCGCGGTAATAGCCCGGCTCGTTCGACAGGATCATGCCCGGTTCCAGCGGCACGGTGCCGGTGCGTGACAGGCGTTGCGGCCCTTCATGGACGCAGGAATAGACGCCCACCCCGTGCCCGGTGCCGTGGCCGTAGTCGAGATCGGCGAGCCACAGGTGATAGCGCGCGATGGCGTCGAGATCGCGCCCCGCGAGGCCGCGCGGAAAGCGCAGCCGGGAGATGGCGATCATGCCTTGAAGCACGCGAGTAAAGGCGGCGCGCTCGGCCTCTCCCGGCGTGCCGACAGGCAGGGTGCGGGTGATGTCGGTGGTGCCGTCGATATATTGCCCGCCGCTGTCGAGCACGATCAGATCACCGTCGAGCAGCTTGCGGTTGCTGGCCTCGCTGACCCGGTAATGCGGCAGTGCGCCATTGGGGCCGGAGCCCGCGATGGTGTCAAAGCTGATATCGAGCAATTCGCCGGTGGCGGCGCGGCAGGTCTCAAGCTGGCGCACCACGTCGATCTCGGTCAGCGTGCCGGGGGGCTGATCGTCGAACCAGCACAGGAATTCACACATCGCGGCACCGTCGCGCAGGTGGGCGGCGCGGGTGGCGGTGATTTCGGCGGCGGTCTTGCGCGCCTTGGGCAGGATACAGGGATCGGCCCCCCAGTGGAGCGCCACACCTGCCGCCTCCAGCCGCCCGACCACCCAGAGCGGCACGCTGTCGCGGTCGAGCCTGACGGGGCCGGTGAGCGCGTCGAGCGCCGCGCCGAAACGCTCGGGCGGGGCGAGGGTGACCTCGTTGCCCAGATGCGCGCGGGCAGTGTCATCGAGCTTGGCCGGGTCGGTGAAGAGCGTCACGCGCCCGTCACCCTGCAGAATGGCAAAGCCCTGCGGCACTGGGTTGCGGGGGATGTCGGCACCGCGAATGTTCAGGAGCCAAGCGAGCGAATCCGCCAGCGTGATCACCGCTGCGCTCTGGCCTGCGTTCTGTAGGCTTTGGCCGAGTGCGCTGCGTTTCTCGGCGTGGCTCTGCCCGGCAAATGCGTCGGGCCAGGGCGTTATCGCACCTTGCGGCGGGGCAGGGCGGTCGGGCCAGATGGCGTCAACGAGGTTGTCGCAGGGGACCAGCCGCACCGCACTCTGCCCGAGGGCTGCGCGCGCGGTCTCGATCTGCTCGGGTGTGTAAAGCCACGGGTCGAAGCCCACATCGCCGCCGTCGGGCAGATGTGCGATCAGCCAGTCGGCGAGCCGTGTTTCGGGCCAGTCGACGGCGGTGAAATGCGCGGTATCGACCTGCGCGCGGGCCTGCACGCGGTAGCGGCTGTCGACGAACAGCCCCGCCGCATCAATGAGAGCCACGCAGAACCCCGCCGAGCCGGTAAAGCCGGTGAGCCATTGCAGACGCGCATCGCAGGGGGCGACGTATTCGCCCTGATGCGCATCTGCGCGCGGTATCAGAAAGCCAGCAAGCCCGGCCTCGGCCATCGCGTTGCGCAAAGCGGCAAGGCGCGGCGGGCCCTGCTCAGGGCGGGCGGTTTCGGTAAAACTCTGGAACATGCGCGGCACTTTCGCTGTGTGGCGGATGCCTCTTTGCTAGAGAACGGGGCCGGGAATGGCAATCGTCGCCAACGGCACGACGGGTGTGTCAGTTCCGGGGCAGGGCAACATGCACCCGCGTGCCCCAGGCCACGCAATTTTCGGACAGGCGGGCGGGCAGGGGGGCGTCGGTGAACATCTGGTCGACATCGCGGAGCGAGCCGATGCGCACCGGCGCGCTGCGCTGGAACTTGGAGTGATCGGCGACCAGAAACACCTCGCGCGAGCGGTTGAGAAGGGTCTGGCCGACGACCACCTCCTGAATGTCGAAATCCAGCATGTCGCCATCTTCGTCCATCGCCGAACAGCCGAGAATGGCATAGTCGAACTTGAAATTCTCGATGGTGCGCGCGGTCAGGTTGCCGACAAGGCCATTGTCCGACCGCCGCAGCGCGCCGCCCGCGACGACGATCTCGCAATCGGTGTTGGCCAGCAGGATTTGCGCCACGTTCATGTTGTTGGTGACCACCATGAGGTTGCGGTGATTCATCAATTCGCGCGCCACCGCCTCGGGCGTGGTGCCGATATCGAGAAACAGTGAGGCATCATCGGGGATCGCGGCGGCGCAGGCGCGGGCGATGGCCCGTTTGGCGGGCTCATTCAGGCGACGGCGCTCCTCATAGAGGATATTGCTGACGCCCGAGGGCAGGATCGCGCCGCCGTGCACACGCTCCAGCTTGCCGGCATTGGCCAGTTCCGCGAGGTCGCGGCGGATGGTTTGGACGGTGACGTCAAAGCGCTCGGCGAGACCTTCGACCGTGACCTTGCCTTCGGCGCGGGCGATTTCGAGAATATCGGGTTGGCGGAAGGTTTGCGACATGGTTGGCCTTGATCGTGGTTCGGTTCGATTATGTTCGTTTTGGTATCACGTGCAAGCGCCGCCTCCGCTGCAGTGCGGCATAACAACCCGAATCGGGCGTCCGGCGGCGCGTTTGACCCAACGTCACGTAAAATCACGCGCGCGGCGGGCGGTCAGAAAGCAGTGCCTCGCAAGATTTCCTTAATGAAAACAGCGCGCGCGAATAAAAAAGAAAATAAACGAACATTAATTCTTGACGATACGCGGTAAAAAGTGGTTCGTTTTTGGTCACACCGGAGGAGGGGACAGCGTGGAACGTCGCGAAGACACCATCGTCGATCTGGTCGTCATTGGCGGCGGCATCAACGGTTGCGGCATCGCGCGCGATGCGGCGGGGCGTGGTCTTTCGGTCGAACTGGCCGAGATGAACGATCTGGCCTCGGCGACCTCCTCGGCCTCCACCAAGTTGTTTCACGGTGGGTTGCGCTATCTGGAATATTTCGAGATCCGGCTGGTGCGCGAGGCGCTGATCGAGCGTGAGACGCTGCTGCGCGCGATGCCGCATATCAGCTGGCCGATGCGGTTCGTGCTGCCCTATCACCGCGACATGCGGTTCGAGGCCGAGACGCCGACCTCGCGCATCCTGGGCCTTGTGATGCCCTGGATGAAGGGGCGGCGGCCGGCCTGGCTCATTCGGCTGGGGCTGTTTCTCTATGACCATCTGGGCGGGCGCAAGATCCTGCCCGCGACCTGCACGCTCGACCTGAGTGATGCGCCCGAGGGCGTGCCGCTCAAGGACAGGTTTGCGCAGGCATTCGAATATTCCGACTGCTGGATCGAGGACAGCCGTCTTGTCGTGCTCAACGCCCGCGATGCCGAGGCGCGGGGCGCGCGCATCCGGGTGCGCACCAAGGTGCGGAGCGCCGAGCGCAAGGGTGATCTGTGGGCCGTCACGCTGGAGGATCAGGAGACCGGTGCCGTCGAGGTCGTGCAGGCGCGCGCGCTGGTCAATGCGGGCGGTCCCTGGGTCAAGGACGTGATTTCCAACACGCTGCGGCTCAATTCCTCCGAGGGGGTGCGGCTGGTGCGGGGCAGCCATATCGTGACCCGCAAGCTCTACGATCACGACAAGTGCTATTTCTTTCAGGGCGGCGACGGGCGGATCATTTTTGCAATTCCCTACGAGGGGGAGTTCACCCTGATCGGCACCACCGATGCCGAGCATACGGATGCGGATGTACCCCCCGAATGCACGCCGGACGAGGCCGAGTATCTGTGCAATTTCGCCAGCCAGTATTTCAAGCGCCCGGTGACGCGGGATGACATCGTCTGGAGCTATTCGGGCGTGCGGCCGCTCTATGACGACGGGGCGAAATCGGCGACGGCGGCGACGCGCGATTACGTGCTGTCGCTAAGCGAGGGGCCGGGCGCGCCGCTGCTCAACGTGTTCGGCGGCAAGATCACCACCTATCGCAAGCTGGCTGAGGCGGCGCTGGCCAAGATCACACCCTACTTTCCCAATGCAGGACAGGTCTGGACGGCGGGTGTGGCCCTGCCCGGCGGGGATTTCGCCGTTGACGGGTTCGACCGGCTGGTGAAGGATTTGCAGGCGGCCTATCCGTTCCTTGGCCCGGACTGGGCGCGGCGACTGGTGCGCGCCTATGGCACCGAGGCGCGGGAAATCCTGGGCGATGCGCAATCCGCAAGCGATCTGGGCCCCGATTTCGGCGCGACGCTGACCGGGGCCGAGGTACGCTGGCAGATGCGCCGGGAATTTGCGCGCGCGGCGGCGGATGTGGTCTGGCGGCGCACGCGGCTGGGGCTGAAGATGGACGAAGCGCAGATCGAGGCGCTGGACGAATGGATGCGGCAGGAGCGGGGCGCGAGCGATGCCGCCACGTGTACCGCAGAGGGATGAGCGGGGACAAAAGCGAATGACGCTGACATTGGAGGGGGTGTCGAAACGGGTGAACGGGCGGGTGCATATCCATCCGACCGATCTGACGCTTGAGGCGGGCACGATGAACGTGCTGCTCGGGCCGACGCTCTCGGGCAAGACCTCGATCATGCGGCTGATGGCGGGGCTGGATGCGCCCACCACGGGCCGGATCCTGTGGCAGGGGCAGGACGTGACCGGCATGCGCGTGCAGGATCGCAAGGTGGCGATGGTCTATCAGCAGTTCATCAATTACCCGTCGATGACCGTCTATGACAACATCGCCTCACCGATGAAGCTGATGGGCAAATCCAGGGCCGAGATCGACGCGGCGGTGCGCAAGACCGCCGACCTGATGCAATTGTCGCCGATGCTGGAGCGCAAGCCGCTGGAACTGTCGGGCGGGCAGCAGCAGCGTTGTGCGCTGGCGCGGGCGCTCGTGAAGGATGCGGGGCTTGTGCTGCTGGATGAGCCGCTGGCCAATCTCGACTACAAGCTGCGCGAGGAATTGCGCGCCGAGATTCCCAGGATCTTCGAGGAGGCGGGTAGCATCTTTGTCTATGCCACGACCGAGCCGGAAGAGGCGCTGCTTCTGGGCGGCAACACCGCCACGCTGTGGGAGGGGGGGGTCACGCAGTTCGGCCCCACGCCGCGGGTCTATCGTCAGCCGCAGGACGTCACCACCGCGCGCGTCTTCAGCGACCCGCCGATGAATTTCCTGCCCGTCACCAAATCCGGCGCGCAGATCAGTTTTGGCGACGGGCAGAGTGCCGCCGCTATCGGTGGCATCGCTGATCTGGCGGATGGCGAGTATATCGCCGGATTCCGCCCCAATCATCTGGAGCTGGAGGCGCAGGGCGAGGTCATGGCCTTCGACACCACGCTGAGCGTGACCGAGATCACCGGGTCGGAAACCTTCGTGCATCTCGATCATCATGGCGAGCGCTGGGTCGGGCTGATCCACGGGGTGCGGGAGCTGAAGCCGGGCAGCGATTTGCGGGTCTATCTCGACCCCGCGCATGCTTACGTGTTCGCGGCAAGCGGCGCGCTGGTGGCCCCGGCGCCCTATGCACAGGCCGCCTGAGGGGGAGAGAATGGCAAAGATCACGCTCGACAATCTGGCGCATAGCTACCTGCCCAATCCCGGCGGCGAGGACGATTACGCGCTAAAGGAACTCAATCACGTCTGGGGCGATGGCGAGGCCTATGCGCTTTTAGGTGCGTCGGGCTGTGGAAAGTCCACGCTCTTGAACATCATCTCGGGGCTGTTGCATCCGTCGCGGGGGCGGATCCTGTTCAACGATCAGGATGTGACGGGTCAGGTCACCGCCGCGCGCAATATCGCGCAGGTGTTCCAGTTTCCGGTGGTCTACGACACCATGAGCGTCCGCGACAATCTGGCCTTTCCGCTACGCAATCGGGGTGCGAAACCGGCCTATGTGGCCGAGCGGGTGCAGACCATCGCCAGGATGATCGGGATGGAGGCGGAACTGGGCCGCAAGGCGCGCGGGCTGACGGCGGATGCCAAGCAGAAGATCAGCCTGGGTCGGGGCATGGTGCGCGAGGATGTCAATGCGCTGTTGTTCGACGAGCCGCTCACGGTGATTGACCCGCACATGAAATGGGAGTTGCGCACGCAATTGAAGGCGCTGCATCACGAGTTCGGGCATACGATGATCTATGTCACCCACGATCAGACTGAGGCGCTGACCTTCGCCGACAAGGTGGTGGTGATGCATGACGGGCGGGTGGTGCAGGTGGGCACGCCCGAAGAATTGTTCGAGCGGCCCGAGCATACCTTTGTGGGCTATTTCATCGGCTCGCCGGGGATGAACCTTCTGGATGCGCGGGTCGAGGGTGAGACGGCCATCGTGGGCGGCACGGAAATTCCGCTTGGTGCCGATTACGGGCGGCCCGAGGGCCGTGTGCAGATCGGGGTGCGGCCGGAATTCGTGGGCATGAGCGCGGGCGAGGCCGGTCTGGCCGTGCGCCTCAAGCGGGTCGAGGATGTGGGCCGCCACAAGATCATCCGTTGCGATTTTGAAGGGCAGGCGGTGAACGCCATCGCGCATGAGGGCGCGGAGGTGCCCGCCGACCTGAGCCGTGTTGTGTTCGAGCCGGGCGCGGTCAATGTCTATTCCGACGACTGGCGCGTCGCCCCCAAATCCAAGACAGAGGAGGCCGCGTGATGGACAAGACGGTCAACCAAAAGGCGTGGTTCCTTGTGCTGCCGGTCCTCATTCTGGTGGCGTTCTCTGCTGTCATCCCGCTGATGACGGTGGTCAATTATTCGATTCAGGATGCCTTTGCCGGAGAGTTCTATCCGCTCGATGACAAGCTGATGTGGTTCCGTGAACTGCTCGAGGATGACCGGATGTGGAACGCCCTGCGGCGGCAGGCGATCTTTTCCGCGACCATCCTCGCCATCGAGATCCCGCTTGGTGTCTTTGTGGCGCTGCACATGCCCAAGCGGGGCGTCTGGGCGTCGGTCTGTCTGGTGCTGATGTCGCTGCCGCTGCTGATCCCGTGGAACGTGGTGGGCACGATCTGGCAGATCTTCGGCCGGGTCGATATCGGGCTGTTGGGTTATACGCTGGATGCGGTCGGGGTCGACTACAACTATACGCAGGATGCGCTCGATGCCTGGGTGACGCTGATCGTGATGGATGTCTGGCACTGGACATCGCTGGTGGCGCTGCTGGCCTATGCCGGGCTGCAATCCATCCCTGACGCCTATTATCAGGCCGCCAAGATTGATCAGGCGAGCCGCTGGGCGGTGTTCCGCTATATCGAACTGCCCAAGATGATGGGCGTGCTGATGATCGCGATCCTTCTGCGCTTCATGGACAGTTTCATGATCTACACCGAGCCCTTCGTGGTCACCGGCGGGGGCCCTGGCAATGCGACGACCTTCCTGTCGATTGATCTGGTGAAGATGGCGCTGGGGCAGTTTGACCTTGGCCCCGCCGCCGCCTTCTCGATCATGTATTTCCTCGTGATCCTGCTGATTTCATGGGTGTTCTACACCGTGATGGTCAATCTCGACAAACGGGAGGGCAACTGATGGCCGACATGACCGCATCCCGCAGCCTGCCCCGAATCAACTGGGTAATGCTGCTGTATCTGTTGTTCCTGATGCTGCCGATCTATTGGCTCATCAACATGAGCCTCAAGACCAATGACGAGATCCTCGGCACCTTCTCGCTCTGGCCGCAGAACCTGACCTTTCAGAACTACGTGACGATCCTGACAGATTCGAGCTGGTACATGGGTTATGTCAATTCGATCATCTACGTGACGATGAACACGCTCCTGTCGGTCGCCGTGGCGTTGCCTGCGGCCTATGCGTTCAGCCGGTACAATTTCCTGGGCGACAAGCATCTGTTCTTCTGGCTGCTGACCAATCGCATGGCCCCGCCCGCGGTCTTCGCGCTGCCGTTCTTTCAGCTTTATTCGTCGGTGGGCCTGTTTGATACGCATATCGCGGTGGCGCTGGCGCATACGCTGTTCAACGTGCCGCTGGCGGTGTGGATTCTGGAGGGGTTCATGCGCGGGGTGCCCAAGGAAATCGACGAGACCGCCTATATCGACGGCTACTCCTTTCCGCGCTTCTTCGTGAAAATCTTCATGCCGCTGATCGCGTCGGGCGTGGGCGTGGCCGCGTTCTTCTGCTTCATGTTCTCATGGGTGGAACTGCTGCTCAGCCGCACGCTGACCAGCGTGGACGCCAAGCCGATTGCCGCGACGATGACACGGACGGTCTCGGCCTCGGGTCTCGATTGGGGCGTGCTCGCGGCGGCGGGGGTGCTGACCATCGTGCCGGGGGCCTTGGTGATTTACTTCGTGCGGAATTACATTGCCAAGGGCTTTGCCCTGGGGAGGGTGTGATGGCGAAGCGACAATGGCTTGTCACTGGTTGGGAAAGCACTCAAGTGATTTATGAATGTGAATTTCCTTTGAGTGCCTTTTCAGAGAAGCACATAGAGAGCTTTCTTAAGCGTTTAGTATACAAGCATCTAAGCCATGAGGAAATTGCGTCGGCGTCTCAAGAAAGGAATCCCGGTGAAGAAGAAAGCCCGCTCCTAGTAGTTTCGCGAGACGCAACCTCTTCTCGGTTTTGTATGAGCGTTGGCACAAACCCGCACTACACAGCTCAAGCACGGGAGATTTGACATGGCATGGATGGCATGGACATGGCCCACGGCGATCTTTTTCCTGACGATCGCGGGGTTGCTCATCACCTTCACAATCCTCGCCCTCAAATTCCCCGAGACCCCGCGTGTCGGCGTTCTCCGGATCGAGACGACGCGCGGCGACCGTCTCTTCATCACGCTTCTGGGCTCGGCCTTTATCAATCTGGCCTGGCTCGGACTTGTCGGCGCGAACCAACCCTATGCGCTGATCGTCTGCCTGATCTATGCTGCGGCGGTGTTCCGCTGGGTCTAGAACGGGATTATCTACTTCAAGAGTTCTGATAGGGAGGAAAATCAATGAACTTGCGAATGAAGACAACCACCGCGCTGGTGACGCTGGGCCTGATGGCCGGGCCCGCCTTTGCGGATATGGAGGCCGCACGCGCCTTTCTCGATGCGGAAATCGGTGATCTGTCGTCGCTCAGCCGCGCCGAGCAGGAAGCCGAGATGCAATGGTTCATCGACGCAGCCGAGCCGTTTGCGGGGATGGAGATCAAGGTGGTGTCGGAGACCATCGACACCCATAGCTACGAATCCAAGGTGCTGGCCCCGGCCTTTACCGCGATCACCGGCATTCAGGTCACCCATGACCTGATCGGCGAAGGTGATGTGGTCGAAAAGCTGCAGACACAGATGCAGTCGGGCGAGAACATCTATGACGGCTATGTCAATGACAGTGACCTGATCGGCACCCATTGGCGCTATCAGCAGGTGCGCAACCTGACCGACTGGATGGCGAGCGAGGGCGCGGATGTGACCAGCCCGACGCTTGATATCGACGATTTCATTGGGTTGTCGTTCACCACCGGCCCCGATGGCAAAATTTACCAGTTGCCGACCCAGCAATTCGCGAACCTCTACTGGTTCCGCTATGATTGGTTCAACGACGACAAGAACAAGGCCGATTTCAAGGAGGCCTATGGCTACGATCTGGGCGTGCCGGTCAACTGGGCGGCCTATGAGGATATCGCCGAATTCTTCACCGGGCGCGACCTGAGCCATATGGGTGTCGAGACCGAGGTCTTCGGCAACATGGATTACGGCAAGAAAGACCCGAGCCTTGGCTGGCGCTACACGGATGCGTGGATGTCGATGGCCGGGATGGGAGATGTGGGCGAGCCCAACGGGTTGCCGGTCGACGAATGGGGCATTCGCGTCAACGAGAATTCGCAGCCCGTGGGCTCCTGCGTGGCGCGGGGCGGGGCGACGAACAGCCCGGCGGCCGTCTATGCCGTGACCAAGGCAATCGAGTGGCTTGAGAAGTATTCGCCCCCGGCGGCGGCTGGCATGACTTTCTCCGAGGCGGGCCCGATCCCCGCGCAGGGCAATGTCGCGCAGCAGATGTTCTGGTACACGGCCTTTACCGCAGCCTCGGTCAAGCCCGACCTGCCGGTGATGAACGAGGACGGCACGCCCAAGTGGCGCATGGCCCCCTCGCCGCACGGTGTCTACTGGCAGGACGGCATGAAGGTGGGCTATCAGGATGCAGGCAGCTGGACCCTGATGAAATCCACGCCCGTGGATCGCGCCAAGGCTGCATGGCTCTATGCGCAGTTCGTCACCTCCAAGACGGTGGATGTGAAAAAGGCCCATACCGGCCTGACCTTCATCCGCGAGTCGACGATCCAGCACGACAGCTTTACCGAGCGCGCCGACAAGCTGGGCGGTCTGGTGGAATTCTACCGCTCGCCTGCCCGCGTGCAGTGGTCGCCCACGGGCACCAACGTGCCGGACTATCCAAAGCTCGCGCAGCTGTGGTGGCAGAATATCGGCGACGCCATGTCGGGTGCCAAGACCCCGAAAGAGGCGCTCGACGGTCTGTGCCAGGATCAGGAGCGGGTGCTTCAGCGTCTGGAACGGGCGGGCATTCAGGGCGATATCGGGCCCAAGCTCAACGAAGAGCGTGATCCTGAATATTGGCTAAGCCAGCCCGGCGCCCCCAAGGCGGCGCTGGAGAACGAGGACGAAGAGCCGATCACCATCGCCTATGATGAGTTGATCAAGTCCTGGCAGTAAGCGAAATGCACCGGGGCGCGTGCCGCGCGCCCCGGTACCTTCCGTCATCCTCGGGTCAAGACCGAGGATGACCGCTTGAACATACGGATTATCCCATGACCCATATCCTCGCCATCGACCAGGGCACCACGTCGAGCCGCGCGATTCTGTTTGACGCGGAGATGCGGATCAGCGCCGTGGCACAGGAAGAATTTGACCAGCATTTCCCGCAATCCGGCTGGGTCGAGCACGAGGCGACGGATCTGTGGTCGACCACTGCGGGCACCTGCCGCGCGGTGATCGAGAAGGCGGGGTTGAATATCGCCGATGTCGCCGCCATCGGCATCACCAATCAGCGCGAGACGACGGTGGTCTGGGATCGCCATACCGGGCAGGCCATTCACCGCGCCATCGTCTGGCAGGACCGGCGCACTGCCGAGTATTGCGCGCACCTGCGCGAGGCCGGGCACGAGCCGATGGTGACCGAGCGCACGGGGCTGTTGCTCGATCCGTATTTCTCGGGCACGAAACTGCGTTGGATACTGGAGAACGTCGAGGGCGCGCGCGAGAAGGCGGCGGCGGGGGATCTGCTCTTTGGCACGGTGGATTCCTTTCTGATCTGGAAGCTGACCGGCGGGCGCGTGCATGCCACCGACGCCACCAATGCCGCGCGCACGCTGCTTTACGATATCCGCAAGGGGCGGTGGAGCGAGACGATCTGCAATCTGCTCGGCATCCCCATGCAGATGCTGCCGGAGGTGCGTGACAGCGCGGACGATTACGGTCATGCGCGCGCAGATCTTTTCGGTCGTGAGATTCCCATTCGCGGCGTCGCGGGTGATCAGCAGGCGGCAACGGTGGGGCAGGCGTGCTTTCAGCCGGGCATGCTGAAATCCACCTATGGCACGGGCTGTTTCGCGCTGTTGAATACCGGGACGACGCCGGTCGTGTCGAAGAACCGCCTGCTGACCACGATCGCCTATCAGCTGGATGGCCAGCCGACCTATGCGCTGGAAGGCTCGATTTTTGTGGCGGGCGCGGTGGTGCAATGGCTGCGCGACGGGCTCAAGATGATCCGCCACGCGAGCGAGACGCAGCCCTTGGCGGAAAAGGCCGATCCCAATCAGAATGTGGTTCTCGTGCCTGCCTTCACCGGCCTTGGCGCGCCTTATTGGCAACCGGAGTGTCGGGGGGCGATCTTTGGCCTGACGCGCAATTCGCGGCCCGAGGAATTCGCCCGCGCCGCCCTTGAAAGCGTGGGCTTTCAGACCCGTGACCTGTTGCAGGCGATGCGCGATGACTGGGCCGGGCAGGGGGCGGATGCGGTTCTGCGCGTGGACGGGGGGATGAGTGCCAGCGATTGGGCGATGCAGTTCCTGTCGGACATCATCGACGCGCCGGTGGACCGGCCCGAGGTTCTGGAAACCACGGCGCTTGGCGCGGCATGGCTGGCGGGGATGCAGATTGGGCTTTATCCCGGTCAGGCCGAGTTCGCCGAGACATGGGCGCTGGAACGGCAATTCCTGCCGAAGATGGCGGCGGCGGAGCGCAAGGCCAAGACAGATGCCTGGAAACGCGCGGTGGAGGCGACACTGGCCTTTTGATCCGGCACCCCGTTGTGAAGGCCTGACGCTGCGCCTAAAGTCGTGGAAGACCACGTGCAGGAGTGCCCATGCCAGACCCGATTTCCGTGATCGTGCCCGCCCGCAACGAGGCGCAGACCATCGCGCGTGTGGTCCGGGTGCTGCGCGACATGGCCGGGGTCGCCGAGGTGGTGGTGATCGACAATGGCTCAACCGATGCCACCGCCGCAGAGGCTGCGGACGCGGGTGCGCAGGTGGTGACACAGACGCGCCCCGGCATGGGCCACGCGGTGCGCACCGGCATTGGGGCCGCGCGGCATGACTGGGTGATGAAGGTCGATGCCGATCTCGACAAGTTCGACACAGCGCTGTTTTCCCGCATGGCCGAGGCCCGCGCGCCCGGCGTGGGGCTGATCAAGGGGGCGTGGAACGACCCCAGGGACAACATGCCGATGACCCGCCTGCTGGTGCGCCCGGCGCTGGCGCGGATGTTTCCGGGGCTGGGCCACCTGCGCGCGCCCAATACAGGCATCTACCTCTTTGACAAATCGCGCATCGCGCATCGCGAGCTGGTCGGCGACTATGCCGTAGATCTCGACGTGATGCTACGGGTGCATGCGGCGGGGGCAGAGGTGGCCGAGGTGGATATCGGGCGGATCGTCCATGATGCGCGGGATGTGAGCCATTACAACGGCATGGCCGAGCAGATCATGGCATTCTTCCTGTCCCGTCAACCGCTCGACCTGCTGGGCGAGGTGGTGGTGGTGGCCGCGCGGCCCGAGGCGGTTATTCGAACAGCCCTTGGCCACGCGGCGCGCAAGCTCATGTCGGGGGCGCGGGTGACGTTTGCCTTGGATAAGGGGGCGGATGTTACCGTGCTGTCGGAGGCTGTCGCGCCTTATCCTACGGCTCGGATCGTGAGGCTGGTGGATCTGCCCGGTGTTGCCCTGACTGCACATGCGGCGCGGCTGACGGTGATCGCGGAGGAGGGGGCGGCGCTGACGGCGGCCCGGTCACTTGCCGCGCGCCATGCCATGGCCTTGCCCGTGGCGTTGTGGCGGATGCCGGGCCAGGGGGCCCGCCTTGGTGATCTATCCGTCGATATCGCGGAGGGGGCTACGGTCAAGCGCGCGGCATTGGAACGGCTGGACAGGTCGGCGCAAGTTGCCCCGCGCGAGGTGTTCCGCGTGGAGGAAGATGTAGCGCAGTAGCCGTCAACCTCGGGCCTGACCCGAGGATGACATTGTGCTGTGTGTCTTAGGCGCCCTTGAAATTCACCTCGCCCTCGTGCTCCATCGCGCGTGCGCGGGCCGGGGCCACCGTCGGGCAATCTTCGCGCGCGCGGCGCGAGCGCAGACGCCCGTATTGGCCCAGCCCGATCGCCAGCAGGATGATCGCGCCGCCGGGCAGCAGGCCGGGGCCGGGGTCTTCGCCCAAGAGCACCATGGCGATCAGGATCGCCGCGAGGGGCGAGAACGAGGTGGCCAGCGACACATCCCCCGAACGCGCATATTTCAGCCCGAGCGCCCAGGCGAACTGTCCGCCGATCACCACGATCAGCGCATAGATCCAGACATATTCCCCGACCAGCGGGTGAAACACATCCTCGAAATGATTGGGGCCGAACAGGTAGATCGCGAGGAAGAAATAAAAGAACGTGCCGACCACGGTGCGATAGATCGCGTAAATCCCCAGCGGGATGCCGCGCAGCCCGGTGCGCGCCACCAGCGTCGAGGCGATATAGGACAGCGTTGCCAGCAATGCGCCGATCTCGCCTTTGCCCAACTCGAACGCGCCGCCGCCATTAAGCCACAGCATCAGGACTGCGCCGCAAAGCGCGACCAGACCGGCGACGAAGGCCCAGGGCTCGAATTCCTCGCGCAGGAACAGCCAGGTCGCCAGCAAAAAGAGTGGCGGCTCGATCCGGCCCATCAAGACCACATTGGTCACGGTGGTCTTTTCCAGGGCATAGAAGAACAGCCCGGGTGTCAGCGCCGAGGACAAAAAGGCCGAGAGCGTCAGGATCATCCAGTGCTTGCGCGTCAGCTTGCGCAGGTTCTCCATAGTCCATTCGCGCCAGAACATGAAGCTCATCGGCACCAGAGACATCAGCGAGCCGACGAAGAGCAGGTTGCAATAGGTGATGACATTGCGCCCCATCACCTGGTTTTGCATACCAATCTCGGCGAGCAGCGACACGATGGAATTGCCGGCGGCGAAGATGAACACCGCCAGCCAGGCGAGGCCTGCCCCCATCAGGACGCGGGAGTTGTCGGGCATGGTTTGGGCGGAACTCTGGCTCATCTGAAAATTTCCTTGCGTAGAACGCTGGGCTGAAAATAGGGTGCGCCGCATTGCGGCGTTGCGCAAGGCAAGGGATTACACGAAAGATCACGTTGCGGAAAGCGCCGCGAAATATTGTTACCAAAGCCGGACTGCCCGTCACGGTTGCGTGCGCCGATGTGAAAGCGCGCGTGAACGCCCTTGTAAAACGCCGGGAGCAGGGCAAGGTTGGGCCCGGCGCTGTCCGCGCCGGAGCCAGAGAGATGCCACGCCGATGACCCCGCCCAAAGAAACGCCGACCACTGATTTCGTCACGATTTTCGATGAAACCTATGATCAGCCCGATTGCCGCGCCTATTTCCGGATGATGGATGCGCTGGGCTATCGCAACCAGCATCACGCGGTGGCGGCGTTCCGCGCGGGGCTGGATGAGGTGATGCGCCTGCGCGGTCTGGACGCGGCCCGGGTGTTCGATTTCGCAAGCAGTTACGGCATCGTCAGCCTGCTGATGGGTCATGAGATGACGCTCGACGAGGTGCTGCGCCGCTACCGCGCGCCGCAGTTTGAGGCGGCCACGCCGCAGGAGGTGATGGACTGGGACCGCGCGTGGCTCGCGGAGCGGCGCAGGCGGGATGTGGCGATTCGTTTTGCCGGGCTCGATGTGATGCCCAATGCGGTGGCTTACGGCGTGCAGGTCGGGCTGTTTGATGCTGCATTCGCCGAGGATCTGGAGGCAAATGATCCGTCAGAGGCGCTCGCGCTGGAGTTATCGCAGGTGGACATGATCGTGGAATGCGGCTCGGTCGCGCAGCTCATGCCGCGCGCGCTCGACCGGATGCTTGCGGCCTGCGGGCCGGTCAAGCCGTGGATGATGACCTCGCCCATTCGCGGCAATGAGCGCGCTGCGGCTGCCGAGGTGCTGCACGCACATGGCATGGTGCAGGAGGTGCTGCCGCTGCCGCCGTTCGTGCATCGCCGCTTCGAGAGCACCGAAGAGCAGGCGCGTGCCATCGAGAATGCGCAGGCTGCGGGGCACGATACCGAGGGCGTCGAGACGATCGGGCATTTCCACGCGCAGGTGCTGCTCGCGCGGCCCGAGGAAGAACGCACCGATCCTGCGACATGGCGCCTGCCGCTGCGGGTGCCGCCGCTGCCGGAGATGTTCTAGAGAGTTGCCGTGCCCTAGCGCTCTGGTCTATGCTCTGGGCGTTGATCTACGTTGATTTGAATGACCCGTCAGATGAGACACCTGAGCACATGCCCGATGCCTTTTCCCGTGCGACTGCCGGGCCGATACGGCCCGCGCCCCGAGAGGCGGGGCTGAGCTGATGCGTGGTCAGGGTCTCGTGCTGCTGGCTGCGGCTTTGGGGTTTGGATATGGCGGTGGTCAGCTAGCGCTGACCCTGGTCGGTCAGCGTGCGCCACCGCCTGCGCCGGTGCAGATCGGTGCAGCCCTCGCAGCGGTCGAGAAAGCGGCAAGCGATCCGATGCCCGAGGATTGGCCCGCGGTCTTTGATCCGTATGTACCGGACCCGCCAAAGGCGCAGACGCCGCCCAAAAAGGTCGAGAGCTATCGCCTGGTCGGGCTGGTGGCGGATGGCGCGGCGGGCTGGGCGATCCTGCAGGCCAGCGATGGCGACCGCATTGTGCGCAAGGGGGACCGGCTGATCGGCGGCGAGACGGTGTTGGCGATCGAGGGCGAAGGCGTGCGGATCGAACGCGATGGCGAGCCGGTGCTGATCGCCTTCGAGGAGACGCGCGAGGAGATGTTCAACCGCATCGTCGGCGGTGCCGCGGTGGAAACCGAGACCGTGCTGCCAGTCAGCGCCTTCGCGGGGCGCGACATGCGCCGTGTGCTGGGGCGTGCCGGCAGCATCCGGATGATCTCGCCGAATGGCGGGCGCGGTGATCTGGTGCCAGAGATCCTGTGGGTGCGCGAGGGGCAACTTTACGATCTCATCGGGTTGCAGCGGGGCGATGTCGTGTTGCGGGTCAACGGCTATTCCGTATCGGATCCGGAGACGCTCGAGAATGCCAAGGCCATTCTCGATGAGTCGGATGAATTCGCGGTGGAAATCCTGCGCGAGGGTCAAAGACGCACGATCACGGTGCGGATTATGGGGCGCGGGTAGGCTGCGACGTGCTGTCACGGCCCCTTGATCTGCAACAAACCTATCCGAAAGCAGGGGGTTGAAGTTTTTTCTGATGGTTTTATGTCGAATTTTAACGAAAAAAAGTATTTTATGACAATAACCTAACGAGTGTCACCCGGTGGTGGAACTGCCCGCAAAGCATTATCACAAACACCTCACGATAATGTTACCGTTGTTATCTGTATCCTTTTATGGTGTCATTTCGCCACAGCCTGCGTCGGGTCTCGCTTGGTTTCGAGGGAATTCGTCACAGCTGTAACGACAAAAACTGAAAAAACGCGCTCAAGCGCGAAACAGGGGGCCAATAGCTCTTAACCAATTATAAAAATCTGTGGATCATCGATCCACACGGGCCACACATTACTCATTCTTCCGGCCTGATCTCCAAACTCTCGAGCGTGTTGCTCGAACCATAAGGTATTCGGCCCTTTCGGGGTTGCTTCCCTTAGCGGGGTCTTGGGCCCTTCTGACTCGTGGCATGTGTGGCACGAGGGCGGTGGCGGTATGTGTGGCGCCATCAAATACATAGTTCATACGCTTTATCTGCTGGAGGACAAAGCATGAAACGAAGAGACGCATTGAAGCTCGGCTTCGGTGCCGCTAGTGCAACCGCCGTTGCATCACAGGCAGGCGCGGTCGACATCGAACAGTGGCCAGAGAGTGCTGAAGAAGGTTTGGCACAAGACGGGCTGGTTTTCCCGGATACGTTCCAACCGAGCATCGTGACGGAACCGAGCCCGTTCGTGGAGCCGTTCACGGCCCCGCTGAACATCATGCCGATCGCGCAGCCGATCGACCCCAACACCTTTGACCCACCGATCGAGCCCACGCGCCATCAGCGGTTCGACGATTTCTCGCCGCAAAAGCATTATCAGGAAGTGATGTCTGAATTCCGGTGGAAATACCACTGGCAGCCCCCCTATGGCGACGGGACCGAGGGTGTCGTCGGTCGCGATGGTGACCCTGATGTAGGATCCTGGCACTGGGGTTTCAACGGGATCACCCCGGGCGAGACCTATCACGCCAATTACGGCGAGCCGGTCTTTCTGCGCCGCAACAACCTGCTGCCGCCGGTGGGAGCGGGCAATGTGCAGTTCGCACTGCCCTCGCCGACGATCCACCTGCACAACGGTCATACCGCGTCTGAATCGGACGGTATCCCGCAGGACTTCTTCAATCCCGGTGAATTCTGGGATTATCACTACGCCAACTTCCCGGCCGGATCGCCGGACGGCTGGACCCCGTTCAATACCGAGATCATGAACACCCTGTGGTATCACGATCACCGGCTCGATTTCACGGCGACCAACGTCTATGCGGGCTTCTCGGGCTTCTACCTGATCTTCGACGAGCGGGATTCGAACAACGAAGAGGACCCGAACCCGCTGGCGTTCCGTCTGCCCTCGGGCGATTACGACATCCCGCTGATCCTGCATGATGTGCAGTTCACCGCGGATGGACAGGCGCGGTGGGATTTCTTCCTGCCTGACGGCGATCAGCCCAATCCCGAGGCGCGCCCCGAGCCGGTCGACGTCGGCAACTCGCAAGGCACGCCGGACTCCTACGACTCCAATCGCCTGCAATACACCACGCAGGGGATGGTGGGCGATCATGTCACGGTCAACCGGATCATCACCCCCTATCTCGAGGTGGAGCGACGCAAGTACCGGTTCCGGTTCCTCAACGGTGGCCCGTCGCGGCTCTATAACCTGCGGCTGAAGGTCATCCCCGGCAACCCCCGTCGGCCGGCCTATTACGACGATTGGGTGGTGCTGTCGAACGATGGTAACCTGCTCGAGGCCCCGCTGCTCCAGTCGAACCTCAAGCTGTACGTCGCCAACCGTCACGACGTGATCATAGATTTCGCAAGGTATCGCAGAGGCGACCGGATCCAGGTCTGGAATGACATGGAAATCCGCAATGACGGGGCGGGTCCGACCGGCTACACGCTGGAAGGCGACGACATGATCCCGGTGATGGAGTTCCGTGCCGAAGGCCGCAGGCCGCGCGATCCCTCGCGCATTCCCGCGCGTATGCGTGACCTGCCCGAGATCGACATGTCCCAGGTGCGCCGCAAGCGTCTGTTCGTCTTCGATTACGACAACGGTCTGTGGACGGTGAATGGCCGCCTGATGGATCCCAACCGCGTGGATGCCAAGATCGAGCAGGGCTCTGCTGAGATCTGGACCTTCCGCAACGAGGGCGTCACCTGGGCACACCCGGTTCACACGCACTTTGAAGAGTTCCAGATCCTCGAGGTCAACGGACGCCCGCCAAGCGCGATCGAACGGTCCCGCAAGGACGTGGTGGAGCTTGGACCCGGTGACGAGGTGACCTTCTTCGGCCGCTGGCGCGATTTCATGGGCAAACACGTGATGCATTGTCACAACGTCGTCCACGAAGACCATGCCATGATGATCCGCTGGGACATCGTCGAGCCGGGTCAGGGTGACTGAGCACGCCGTACAGGAATTCTCTGAAAGACGAGAGGAAAAGACATGACTAACAGACGTCAATTCATGGCGAGCCTGCCTGTCGCGGCGGCTGCGGGGGCTACGGCGGGGTTCTACACCACGCCCGGCAACTCGCAGGAACGTGCGGCGGCAGCAGCCTCGGAGGCCCGTGCCCGGTTGCGAGACGCAGCGGCAGGGGTAACCCCCAACGACACGCCGATCCTGTGTAACCCCATCAATAGTGGCGGGGTTATCGACCAGAACGCGCGGGATTCGTTCCCCAACGTGATGATGGTCAATCAGGACGGTCTCGGGATGGCCTTTTACGAGGGCTTTATCGAGAACAAGGTCGTAATGATGCACTTCATGAGCCTGCGGGACGAGCAACATCTGCCGATCACCCGCAACATGGCGAAGGTCGTGCATGAACTGGGCGACAAGGTCGGGCGGGACGTGTTCGTGTATTCGATCACCCGTGATCCCGAGCATGACACGCCCAGCCGGATGGCCGCCTATGCGCGCGAGTTGAACGCGCCCGAAGGTTGGCATTTCCTGACCGGGACGCCGCAACACTGTGCCGATCTCGCCTTCCGGATGTATCGCATGAGCCATGCGACGCTGCCCGGCAAGCGCAAGATCGATGTGGTCTTTTATGGCAACGGCAAGGCGGGTTTGTGGGGGACGTTCCCCTATGACATCCGTCCCGACGATGCCGCTGAGCGTGTCACCTGGGTGATGCCGCAGCCAGCACATCAGCCGGGCGAAAAGCTCCGCCGTGCCGGACCGCGTGTCTTCGACCAGACCGACCCGCGCAACCACAATCGCGAGGTCTGAGCGGACCCATGGCCCCGGGAAACCGGGTGCCCAGCACAGTAATTGAAACGGAGACACTGAAATGTTTCGCAAATCCATGAGACTGGCCGCGGTGATGGCATTGCCCGCCGCAGTCACACTGGGAGGAGTTCCTGCCTGGTCGCAGTCACTCGGACTCGTTCCGGAACCGACGGGCAACCTGTCGGTGCTCAACCAGTTCTGTATTGATCGGTTCAACTCGGGTCAGCAGCCCCGCACCCCGTTCGAGTCCCGCCGGGACAACGCGGCAAGGGATCCTGTGACCTTCGAGCTGTTGATGAACCCCGACGGCACGCCGCAGGGCGCCGCCACGGTGACCGAACTCACGACGGCAAGCGGTCAATCCGTTTTCCCCGAGAATCCGGATTTCCCGAACGGAGACAGCTTTACGCCCAACCCGTCGAACTTGCTGCCGACGGTCTATGAGAACGCCACGACGTGCCGGGGCAACGAGATCCCGCACACCCTGCCGTCGACGCCGGAGAACCCCTACAACCTGCATGACGATCCGGCGATCCGCCCGATCGACAAGACCTCGCCGACCGATGATCTCGACTGGATCATGGACCAGATGGAGGCCTTGGCAGAGCCGTTTGTCACCTGCCGGACGTTCCAAGACTATCGGTTCTGCTATGAGTATCCGCGCCGGGTGGATACCGGCATGATACGTCGCTATTCACGGCTCGCGCTGGATATCATCGAGGGCAACCCGCTGAAACGTCGTTTCAGCGAACGCGAATACGAGGGTTTTCCGCTGCTGCACTATCTGGGCGGGCTCAAGACCAAGGCGGTCGATCCCGAGACCAAATCGGTCACAGTCACCCAACTCTGGTATGACACCCATATCGAGTCGGACGTGGCCTATATCGATCCGAGCGTGGTCAATGACGAGGAATGGACGATCAAGTACGTCGTCAAAATCCTCAACCGCGGCCACGAGGATTTCGCGCCCTACGCGATGTTCTTCGACGATCCGAATGAACTCGATCTGACCGATGTCGGCGGGCCCGACCTAACGCAGGGTGGCACGGTGGTCCCGCGCATCCCCCATATAGGCATGGACCAGACGTTCTTCCCGATGGAGGAAGGGCTGGAATACACGCTTAACATGAAGATGCCGCCGGCACGCTTCTGGAACCTCAGCTATCACTGGGGCTGGCGCGTTCACCCGCCGCGCGTGCAGGTCACCGAGAACGTCCTGGCACCGCTCGGTGTGGATGAAGACGGCAACCCGCGTCCGCGCAACTTTGCAGAACTCGCTGTTTTCGGGGAAAATCCGCTCGCCAGCGAGGAGGCCAAGCTCAACGCGATCGGTATGATCGGTGACACGGCTCCGGCCAAGCGCATGTGGCTGATGTTCCGCGAGATGGCCCAGTTGGGAACCAACAACGACCCGTTCGCCAGTCGTCGCGAGTTCCTCGGCCTAAACGGATCGACGGTTCGGGCGCAGATGGAACTGATCCGCCAGGCTTTCTATGACTGGCAGAACCGCAGAAAGCTTCCGACCGGCTATGAGATGGCCGAAGATGCAGACATGACGGTCTTGTTCCTCAACAACACCATTTATGGCCAGCTCAAGGACCATGACGGTGATGCAGAGGTCCGGATGAAGCCGGGCGTCTGGGACAAGCGGGGCGATACGGTCAACGTTCAGCTTCTGAACGGCGACTACTTCCCGCATGCCTATGTCCTGGTCGATTTCGGCGGGTTGCGCGGGTGGGAGAATACCTTCCACAATACGCTGCCGGTCGGGGGCGCTGGTCCGCTCTTCACCTTCGGGCGCAATTACTTCTGGATCCACATTGCCGGTCTTGGCCCGATCCCGGTGCCGCCGGCTGAACGACCGGAAAGCGCCTCGCCGACACCGATCAGCCAGCTGGGCTGGGAGCCGAGCAGCAGGACTGCTGGTCATAGCCTCGTCTGGGGCGGGATGCAGCAGGAGATGTCCGACTACGTGAACACCGATGGCATCGGCGAGCACGACGTGATCGTGAACTTCACCTACGAGCCCTCGCGCCGTCTGCGGCTGTATCAGTTCGATGCACTGCACCACGATGTGGCGGTGTGGTCGGTCCACTGACGACCTGAAAAACCCGGTTCCGGCGGCACTTGTGCCGCCGGGCCTTTCGTCATTCGCGACATTACTCGCTCATTCGGAGACCTGGCATGACGTCAATTCAAACCGTTTCCCGCTCTGCCCGCTTCGGGCTGGCGGCTGTTTCCTTTCTGGCGGTTACCGCGCCCGCGATTGCCGATCACTCCGGCCATGACCATGCAGGTCATGATCACGCCGCGCAGGACAGCACAGGCCACGATCACGGCACCGGGCACGCCAAACAGGATGACCGTGCCGGGCATGACGCGCATGCAGGCCACGGCGATCACGCCGGTCACGATATGGCCGGTGGCATGGATCACGCCGGGATGGACCATCGCATGCCCGACCACCTGGGCATGGACATGGGCAACACCGGCGAGGCGGCGATGCGCCCCGACGGGTTTCAGTACAAGCGCAGCGCGAACGACTACGTGATGCCCGACGTCACCTTGCGCAATCAGAATGCGCAGAAAGTGAACTTTGCGGAAATGATGGCATATGACGGGCCGATAGTGCTGAATTTCATTTTCACCAGCTGCGCCACGATCTGCCCGGTGATGAGCGCCACCTTTGGCCAGACCCAAGAGGATCTGGCGGCGATCGACGACAGCTACATGATGGTTTCGATTTCGATCGACCCCGAATACGACACGCCGCGCCGTCTGCGCGAGTATGCCGAGCTGCATGCCGCGCGCGACAACTGGGTCATGCTGACCGGACAGTTCGACGATATCTTCTCCGTCGTGCGCGCCTTTGATGCGGTCTACAAAGGCGAGAACAAGATGTATCACCGCCCGTTGACCTTTCTGCGGCGGGGCAAAGACACCCCATGGGTCCGGCTGGAGGGTCTGCTCGGATCCGAGGAACTGGCCGAAGAATATGCCGCTGTTCTGCGTCCCGAGGTGAATTGATGCCGCGCCTTTCGATGACAGCCGCGCTGCGTGCCGCGGCGGTCTCGCTTGGGCTGGTCGTGGCCCCGGTTCTGGCCGGGGCAGGGCAGGCCGGTGACGCTGACCTTGGCCGCACCCTCTACTGGAAGGGGATCGGAGCCGATGGCCAGCCGATCACCGGTGTGACCCAAGGCGATGTGGAGGTGACGGGCGCGCAGTTTTCCTGCGTCAACTGTCACCGTCCGAGCGGTTTCGGCACCTCGGAGGGCGGCAACTACGTGCCGCCGATCATCGGCTCGGTCCTGTTCGAGTCCAAGACGCCGAATCGCAACCGGATGTTCAAGGATCTCTACCAGGAGGTGCAGCCGCCCGGTTTCTGGGCCCGCGTCCGGCAGCCGCGCATGCGACCCGCCTATGACGACGCGCTTCTGGCGCGGGCGCTGCGCGAGGGGGTGGACGCGGCCGGGCACGAGTTTGATCCGATCATGCCGCGCTATGACCTGAGCAAGGCGGATGTGGCGAACCTGTCGGCCTATCTCAAGACACTCTCGAGCGAGATCGACCCCGGCGTGACCGGGCGCGATATCCATTTCGCCACGATCATCGGCCCCGATGCCGACCCCGCCGAAGCTGACGCAATGCTGCGCACGATGGAGTTGTTCTTCGAATGGATGAACAAGGACACTGAGGGCGATACCCATAACCCGACCTTTTCGCCCAATTACCGCTCGAATTTCATCTCGGCCTATCGTTACTGGCAGTTGCATGTCTGGCGTCTTGAAGGGCCGCCCGAGACATGGCGCGCGCAGCTTGACGCGAAGTATGCCGAGCAGCCGGTGTTTGCCACGATAAGCGGGCTGGTCGAAGGACCGTGGGACGAGATCGGCACCTTCTGCGATGATAACCGCCTGCCCTGCATCTTTCCCAATGCCGAACTACCCGCGCCTGGAGAGGGGCGCTATGGCTACTCGGTCTATTTCAATCGCGGTCTTGTGTTGGAGGGCGAGGCGCTCGGCCTGCATCTCGGCGATCAGGAGGTGCCCCCGGCGCGCGTGGTCCAGATCCACGGCACCGGCCCGCGAGGCACCCGCCCGGCCCGCGCCTTTGAAGAGACGATGGCGAGGATGCTCAAGGAAACGAGCGTTGAGTCAATCGCTTACGAGGATGAGGCAGGGCTGCGCGCTGCGCTTGCCGCGCATGGCGATGCCGACACCCTGGTGATCTGGCCACAGGATGCCGCCGAGGCGGTCGCCGTTCTGGCCGACGATCCACCGGGCGCAGAACGGATTTTCCTGCCCTCGGCCACGCAGGACAGTGCGGTCACTGCGTTCACGCCCGATCTCATTGCGCGCACCCGGTTGGTCTGGCCCTATGACGAGCCTGACTCATACCACCCGCGCAAGTACCGGATTCGCGGCTGGATGCATTCTCGGCGTCTGGAGGTCACGCATCCGCGTACCCAGTTGCAGACCTATTATGCCCTGACCATGGCAGAGTTTGGACTCATGCATATAATCAACGACTTTTACCGCGATTACATGCTTGAAATCATCGAGCATGAGGCAGAGAATGAGCTGAATCCCGGCACCCATCCCGAGCTTGCCTTGGGGCCGGGGCAACGGTTTGCCTCGAAAGGCGCGTTCATTGCCGAACTTGCGCCAGACAAGCGCGATGGCTATCGCGTCGTCAGCGAGTGGATCGTACCCTAGGTTTTGAGTAATGGGCCTTGTGGTACGTAGCGGGCGGTAGGGCAACCTGCCGCCCGTGCCTTTTCAGAGCCAGAGCCAGATCACTGCCGCGGCCGCAGCGAGGTAGGCACCGAAGGGGATTTCGGTGCCGCCGCTTGCCCGCGCCCCGCGATACCAGAGCGCGCCCGTCACTGCCAAAGCACCAAGCGCCGCGACGAGTGCCACCATCGGCAGCGCCGCCCAGCCCAGGCCCGCCCCGATGCCGGCCATCAGCTTGACATCGCCAAGCCCCAACCCCTCGCGCCGCCGCACCAATTGATAGGCGAGGCGCAGGGCCAGAAACGCGCCCGCCCCGGCACCGGCCCCGATCAGCGCATCCGGCAGGCCGCGCGCCGAATCGGCCCATGACATCGCCGCGCCGGTCACGACAAGCAGACCGGTCAGCGAATCCGGCAGGCGAAAATCAGACAGATCACACAGCATGAGACCGAAGAGGCACCACAGCCAGAGCGCGCCGAGCACCATTTCCAGTGGCGTCGCCGCGACCCAGATGGCGAGGATGGCGAGGCCCATACCGATGATTTCGGCGTAAAACAGGCGTCGCGGGATCGCCTCGCCGCATCTGCGACATCGTCCAGACAGCACGAGCCATGAGGCCACCGGCACCAGATCGCGCCAGGCGATCTGCATCCCGCATCCGCGACAACTCGACGGGGTGGTGACGATGCTCTCGCCGCGCGGCAGCCGGTCGGCCCATGCAGCCAGAAACGAGCCGACGGCAGCCCCGCTCAGGATCAGGAAAAAGGCGAGCGGCGCGGTGTCGGGCATTGCGGATCCGGGCTGTGAAAAATGGACAGGAGGCCAAGGCTTCGATTGTCATGGGCCTGCCCATGCTTTATGATTCTGTACGTAGTCTACACGCTTTTACGGACAGATTTTACCATGCAAATCAATACGTCACGCAGTTGTTCCCGGCCGGCCCGCCGCATCCGTGGCGAGGCTGGGTTTTCCTTGCTGGAATTGATGGTCGTGGTGGTGATCATGTCGATCCTCGCACTGGTCGTGATGCCGCGCATCATCGACCGTCCCGATCAGGCGCGGGTGGCGCGGGTGCAGTCGGATCTGTCGGTGCTGTCGGGGGCGGTGAAGCTGTATAAACTGGACAATTTCCGCTACCCCACGACCGAACAGGGCCTGCGCTCGCTTGTCGAGGCGCCGAGTACCGAACCGGTGCCGCAGAACTACGCGCGGAACGGTTATATCGACCGCCTGCCCAAGGACCCCTGGGGCAATGAGTATCAGTATCTGCAACCCGGGGTGCATGGCGAATTCGACATCTTCACGCTCGGCGCTGATGGCGTATCCGGTGGCGAGGGCGTGGATGCGGATATCGGATCATGGGACGAATAGCACAGGACGGCGCGGCGGGATTCACCTTGCTGGAAATGGTGATCGTGGTCGCGGTGATCGCCACGCTCTCTATCAGCGCGACCTTCGCGATCAGCACCCGCGACAGCGCCGAGGCGGATGTGACCCGCTTTGCCGCCGCCTATGCGCGGCTGCGCGACCGGGCCATTCTTGGGCAGTCGCAGCAGGGGATGGCCATCGTGCCCGAAGGCTGGCAGACGCTTGCGCCCGCGCCGCCCGATGCGGAGGTTGAGGGGTGGCAAGCCGTTGGTATGGTGCAGAAATTTCGCGGAGAGGTGCGGTTTGAGGGTGCGGATGGCCCGATCTTCCCGCGCGAGTTAACGCGCGATCCGCTGCCTGATCTGGTGTTTTTGCCTGACGGACAGGTGACCCCGTTCGAGGTCACGTTCATCGCCAATGAGCGGCTGAACCGCTGCCGCTCCACCGGATTTGCCGGTCTCGATTGCGAGGGGACATGAGCGCGCGCGGCACCGCCACACGGGGTGTGACCCTGCTGGAACTGGTGATTGCGGTTTTCGTGCTTGCCATCGGCACCATCGCGGCGCTGCGCAGCGCCGACCACGCGGGCCGCGCGCTTGGCGGTGAGGCGGCGCGGGTGATGGCGATGCAAGTGGCGCTCAACCGGGCCGAGGAATATCGCCTTTTGGGCGCGCGCGAGGCGGTGAACCTGTCACGAAGCGTGCGCTACGGCCCGTTCGACTGGACGCTCGAAATCTCCGAAGAGGCGACGCGCGCCGGATTCACCGAGGCCACGATTCTGGCGCGCACCGACGGCCAACCAGGCAGTCGCATCGCGGTGATCGCCAGGACCGAGGTGATCCCGTGAACCGCGCCGTGTCCGATCGTGGCCTGACGCTGCTGGAACTGGTAGCGGTGATGGCGATTTTTGCGCTCGTCGCGGTGATGGGGTTGCAGGCGCTCAGCGGCATGATGCGCGCCCGCGACCGGCTGAGCGTGGCGGATGAGGAGGCCGCAGCGCTGGCCCGTGGCCTCACGCTCTTGCGTGCCGATCTCAAATCCGCCACCGGCGCGTCGTTCTGGCCGTCCGAGACGCCCGATCCACAGCCGCCGCTGCTTGACCGGAGCGCCGAGGATGGCTGGCTTGCTTTCACCACGGCGGGGCGCGTGGTGCTGCCCGAGGCGCTGTTGGCCGGGCAGGAG
Source organism: Roseovarius sp. A-2 (assembly GCF_002072155.1). Taxonomy (GTDB): domain Bacteria; phylum Pseudomonadota; class Alphaproteobacteria; order Rhodobacterales; family Rhodobacteraceae; genus Roseovarius. The sequence goes on from NZ_BDIY01000001.1 coordinate 341,678, forward strand.
CGGGTGATCTGGCGGCATGATCGGCAGGATGAGCGGCTGACCCGACGGGTCTGGCCGGTGCTGCGGCCCGCCTCTGCGCAGGCGCTTGCACCCGAGACCGAGGTTTTCGACCGGATCGCGGGCTTTCGCGTCCGCTCCTATGCCGGACCGGAGGAGGGATGGATCGACGGTTGGGGGCAGCCCAATCCATTGGCGCGCACCACATTGCCCAAAGCGGTGGAGGTGCGCATCGACTCGGAACGCTATGGCCCGCTGCGCGTGATGGTGGCTTGGCCATGAGGAGCGCGGCTATGAGGCGGGATCGCGGCATCGCGCTGTTGAATGCACTGATCATGGTGGCCGCGATTTCGGCGGTGGCGGCGGGGCTGATGCTGCGCGCCGAGACCAGCCGCGTCCGGGTCGAGGATCTGCAGATCAGTCAGCAGGCGGCGCTGTATCTCGATGCCGCCGAGTTCCTTGTTGATCCTGTGTTGCGCGCCGATTGGGAGCGCGACCAGAACCTCGATCACCTACAGGAGGCGTGGGCGCGCGAACGGTTCGACGCCGACATAGATCGGGGTCTGTTGCGCGGGCAGATCCGTGACCTGCAGGGCCGGTTCAACGTCAACAGCCTGAGCGCGCCGTCGGATCTGGCGGCGGCGCAATCCTTTGAGCGGCTGTTGCGTACACTTGGCCTGCCGGTCGATCTGGGACCCGAGATCGCCGGTTACGTGCAGGCACGCGGGCCGGTGCGCCCAGGGGATTACGCAGCGCGCGCGGTGCCGGTGCGCCCGCGCGGCGCGCCGATGGATAGGATCGAGGAACTGCGTCTCGTGCGCGGTATGACCGAGGCGTATTACGCGCGGCTCTTGCCCTTTGTCACGGCTCTTGCACCGGGCACGGGGCTCAACGTCAATACCGCCTCGGCGGAGGTTCTGGGCGCGGTTCTGCCTACCGCCAACCCGGCCGGAATAGCGCGCCTTCTGGCTGAGCGCGCGCGCCTGCCATTCGAGACGCGCAGCGATTTCATCCTGCGCGCCGAAAGCCTGATCCACCCGCGCGCGATCGCGCAGGCACAGGTGCCAGATGGCGGGTTCAGGGTCTCGAGCAACCGGTTCGAAGTGCATTTCGAGCTATGGCTTGACGGGCGCACGCAAAGCCGCATCCTGACGGTCGAACGTTCGGGCCAGACCGGGGCCGCGAGAATCGAATATCGCCGGGCGGCCTATCCATGATCCTTGCCAAGACACGTCCCTCCCGCGCCGCTGCTGCATCCTTGCCGCTCCATGACCTGAGCACGGCCGGGGGCTTGCCGGATCAACCCTTCGTGGCGGTGGTTCCGGGTGAGTCGGTGCCCCTTATTCCGCTTGACCTGCCGGGCGCGCTCAAGGGCACGGCGCGCGAACGGGTGGCGCGGCGGCAATTGCGCGATGCCTATGGTGGCGGTGAGACAGGGCTTGATGCGCGCCCGGCGCGCCTGGGCGAGACGCCCGAGGCATGGCAACGCATGCTGGTGACTGAGGCCGCGACCCGCGCCGACTGGGCCAGGGCGGCCGCCCCGGCAGGCGCGCTCTGCCGCGCGGTCCTGCCCGATTACCTCGGCTTGCCCGCAGCCCCCGGTCTGTGGGTGATCGAGGCGGATGCGGCGCGCATCCGTGCCCGGCTCGGGCTGGAAGATGGCTTTGCCGCCGAGCCTGATCTGGCCCTGGCGTTGTTGCAGGAGACGGTTGAAACCGCGCCGCCGCGCGCAATCCTTTGGCAGGGCGCGCTGCCGCCCGAGATCGCGGCATGGTTGGGGGCGCGGGGGCTGCCGGTCTGCCATGACGCGGCTGCGCTCGCCGAACATGGCGTCGATCCTCCCCGCTGCTTTTCCCATGGCGAACTGGCGCTCGATCTGGCGCGTGATCCGGGGGCGGAACGGGCCGAGATGCATCGCAGCTTGCGGCGGCTGCGGCTTCCGGTGGTGCTGGCCGTTCTGGGCTTCGCAGGTTGGATCGGGGCGATCCTGATGGATATGGCGGCGCTGCGCGATCAGGGACTTGCCTATCGCCAGAATGCTGAGCGTATCCTGCGCGAGGTGATGATCCCCACCGGCCCGATTCTCGATATCCGCACGCAGGTCACGCAGGTGATCGACCGCGCGCGCGGCGCCGAGGCGGAGGCCGAGACCGAGGCCCGCCCGCTCGGCGTGCTGCGGCAGGCGGGCATGGTGCTGCGCGACCATGACCTGACCGTTACGCAGGTCAGCTATCAGCCCGGGGCAGGGCTGGTGATGGATGTGCAGATCGCGGATTTCGCGGCGCTCGACGCGCTCGTGACAGCGCTGCGGGCGGCGGGAACCGAGGCGCGCGTCGCGCAATCGGTGACGCGCGAGGATAGCGGCGTCGAGGCGGTGCTCGCCATGGCCGTCACGCAAAGGGGGCAAAGATGAGCGCGATGATGGACCGGCTGGTCGGGTTTCTTCTGGGGCTGAGCCGTCGGGAGCGATGGCTTCTGGCGGTGCTCACGTTGGTCGTGCTGCCCATGGGCCTGATTTACGGAGTCGCCCTGCCACTGACCGAACAGCGTGCGGCGGCGCGCGAGGCACTGGCAGAGGCGCGCGCGACCGAACTTTGGGTGGCCGATCAGGCGGTGATCTATGCCACGCTCCGGCGCGATGCGGGCGAGGGCCGCGCCACCGCCCGCGCGACCGACCCCATCGGCATCAGCGGCATCGAGGCCAGTCTGCGCGAGGCTGATTTGCGCGCGGCGGCAAGCGAGTTGGCCAACAGCGCCGATGGCGGGATCACCCTGCGCTTTGACGAGGTGCGCTTTACCGCGCTCGCCGAATGGCTGGGCGCGCGGGCCGATAGCTGGGGCTACGATCTGGCGGGCTTTACCTTCGAGCGCGGGGCGCGCGAGGACGTGGTGGCCGCCGATCTGCGGCTGGTGCCGGTCCAATGAGCCGCGTTCTGCTGATCTGTCTCGGGCTGGTTCTGGGCCTTGCTCTGGCCGGGCTGAGCGAGGGGCGGATGGCGCATCTGCGGCTTGTGAGCCCGCAGATCCTGCCCGTATGGACGGCCCCCGTGACGGATGCCTCGACGCTGTGGCGGGGCGAGGCGAGCGGCTTGCGGGCCGGTGCCCTGCCGGGGCCGGTCGATCTGCGCTGGCGTTTTGAGCGGGTCGAGGCGGCGGGGCCGGTCTGGGCCATCGCTGTGACCGGCACAGGCGTTGAGGCGCGCGGCGAGATGGCCCTGCCATGGGCGCGCGACCGGGTCGAGATCACGGGCTTGAGCGGTGATATCCTGCTGTCCGATCTGCCCGCGCTGATTGGCGGAGTTGTGCAATCGGGGCTGTTGCGCGTTGAGGGGGTGCGCGCCGAGATCGGCTGGCCGGGGCGGCAGATCCGTGCGTTTGGCGGGGCGATCACGCTGACCGATGGCCAGCTGGGCCCGGTCGAGATTGATACCGGCGAGGCGGTGCTGGTCAGCGACCGGGCCGGGGGCTGGCGCGCGCCGCTGTCGCTTTCGGGGCCGGTGCTGCGCGGTGAGGGCACGCTGGAGGGGGTATTGGGTGCGCCCTCAGCGCGGCTCGATCTGCGGGTCAGTGCTGTCGGTGATCTGCCTGAGGAGACGCACCGCGCCCTGACCCGGATTGCCGAGCCGGACGGCGAGGGCTGGCGGATAGGGCGCGAGGTTGAGAGCCTCGCGGATTGGCCCGCGTTCTGACAGGATGCACACCCCGGCGCAGCGGGTCAGGCGCGCGGGTCGAGTAGCTTGGCGAGGATGCGGTTGCGGGTGATCTGGCCAATGATTTTGCCGTTCTCCTCGACGCCGACCGGCGTGTCATGGCCCTGTGCCTGTCCCATCACCTGCTGAATCGTCGCGTCGGGCGGTACGGTTAAGGTCGGCGTGCCGGTGGCCACCTCCATCACGTCGCGCGCGCAGAGCACGCCGAGCGGGTTCATATGGGCCACGAATTCGGCCACGTAATCCGTCGCCGGATTGGTGAAAATCTCCTGCGGGGTGCCGCATTGCACGATGCGCCCGCCTTCCATGATGGCGATTCGGTCGCCCAGCTTGAACGCCTCGTCGAGGTCGTGGCTGACGAAGATGATGGTGCGCCCCAGCGTCTTTTGCAGGTCGATAAGTTCGTCCTGCAAGTGGTTGCGGATCAGCGGGTCGAGGGCCGAGAAGGGCTCGTCCATCAGGAGGATCGGCGCATCGGTGGCGAAGGCGCGGGCGAGGCCCACGCGCTGCTGCATGCCGCCCGACAATTCGCCTACCTTGCGGTCGGCCCAGTCCGAGAGGTTGACGAGGGCAAGCTGATCGGTGACCCGCTGCGCGCGCTTGTCCTTTGGGACGCCCGCAAGCTCGAGGCCAAGCCCCACATTTTCGGCCACCGTGCGCCAAGGCAAAAGGCCGAATTGCTGGAACACCATGGCGATATGGCGCTGGCGCAGGCGGCGCAGGGTGGCGGCGTCGGCATGGGTCACGTCGACCATCTGCGTGCCGTCATGCACCTCGACCATGCCGCGCGCCACCGGGTTGAGGCCGTTGACCGCCCGCAGCAGCGTGGATTTGCCCGAGCCTGACAGGCCCATCAGCACGAGGATCTCGCCCGGGGCGACCGAGAGGTCGCAATCATGCACCCCCAGAACCTGCCCCGTGGCGTGCTGGATATCCGAGCGGGATTGCCCCTCGTCCATCAGCGGCAGGGCGGTGTCGGGTGCGTCGCCGAAGACGATGGAGACGGAATTGAAATGAACGCTGGCCTCGGTCATTTGCGGCCCTCCATGCGCAGCATCCGGTCAAGCACGATGGCGACGACGACGATCATCAGGCCCGACTCGAACCCGAGCGCGATATTCACGGTGTTGATCGCCCGCAGCACCGGCACGCCGAGACCGTCGGCGCCCACCAGCGCCCCGATTACCACCATCGACAGCGACAGCATGATGGTCTGGTTGAGCCCGGCCATGATCTGCGGCAGGGCGTAGGGCAATTCGACCTTCCACAGGGTCTGGCGGCCCGTGGCCCCGAACGCCTGCGCCGCCTCCAGGAGCGGCTGCGGCGTGTTTGAAATGCCCAGATGCGTGAGGCGGATGGGGGCAGGGACCACGAAGATCACCGTGGCAATGAGGCCCGGCACCATGCCGATGCCGAAGAACACGATCGCCGGGATGAGGTAGACAAAGGGCGGCAACGTCTGCATCAGGTCGAGCACCGGGCGCATCCCGTCATAGAGCCGGGGGCGGTGCGCCGCCGCGATGCCGATGGGCACGCCCATGGCCATGCAGAAGATGCACGACGACAGCACCAGCGTGAGGCTTTCGGTGGTTTCCTCCCAATAGCCCTGATTGAGGATGAAGAGAAAGCCGAGGGCCACGAAAAGGCAGGTTTTCCAGTTGCGCTGAAGGGCCCATGTGAGGCCGACGAAGACCGCGATGATGATCAGAGGGTGTGGGGTTTGCAGCACCCAGAGGAACGCGTCGATCAGCGTTTCCATCAGGATGGCGAGGGCGTCGAAGAACCCGGCGGCATTGTCTTGCAGCCAGAGGAAGAAATCCTCGGCCCATGTCCCCACGGGGATCTTGTGATCGCTCAGCCACTCCATGGAAAAGCCTCGACTCTTGATTTTTTGAAAGAACGAATGACGCGCCGCCCGGGGCAGGGCCGGGCAGCGCGGGTAGGTGCTTTACAGTCCAAGACCGGCCTTGACCGCCGCCATCGCGTCGCCACCGTCCTGCGCGGTCACGCCGTCGAGCCACGGCGTGACCGCGTCCGGGTTGGCCTTGAGCCAGGCGCTTGCCGCCTCTTCAGGGTCGGTGCCGTCATTGAGGATCGCGCCCATGATCTCGTTTTCCATGGCCAGTGTGAATTCGAGATTGGTGAGCAGCTTTCCTACATTGGCGCATTCCTCGACATAGCCCGCGCGGGTGTTGGTATAGACCGTGGCGCCGCCCAGATCGGGGCCGAACCAGTCGTCGCCGCCGGTGAGGTAGGTCATGTCGTGATTGGCGTTCATCGGGTGCGGCTCCCACCCGAGGAAGACGATCGGCTCCTCGCGGCGGTCGGCGCGGCTCACTTGCGCGAGCATCCCCTGTTCGGAACTTTCCTTGACCTCGAACCCCTTGAGGCCAAAGGCTCCCGAGTCGATCATGTCGAGGATCAGGCGGTTGCCGTCATTGCCGGGCTCGATGCCGTAGATCGTCTCGTCGAGCGCGTCGGCATGTTCGGCGATGGTGCCGAAGGAGGTGATGCCGAGGGCGGCCCCGGCGGCATTGGTGGCGAGTGTGTATTTGGCACCTTCGAGGTTGGCGCGCACGGTGTCGACGGTGCCGGCCTCGCGATAGGCGGCGATATCGCCTTCCATCGTGGGCATCCAGTTGCCAAGGAACACGTCGATATCACCGGCGGCCATGGAGGTATAGGTTACCGGCACCGAGAGCACCTTGGTATCGGTCTCGTATCCCAGAGCCTCCAGCACCACGGTGGTGGCTGCGGTGGTGGCGGTGATGTCGGTCCAGCCCACATCTGAGAACGTGATGCTTTCGCAATTGGCAAGCCCAGGGCCTGCCGCCGTGGCGAGCGCGAGGGCGGAAAGGGTGGTCTTGAGGGTCATCATGTCTCTCCCGTTATGGAATGTCCGGGCACGCGGCCCGCTTGGCCGAGGGCCCGGAGGATGATCCCCCGGGCCCCGGCATGTCGGTCAGGCGATCAGGCTCAGGCCATCCACCAGCGCTCGATCCAGCGCTGACCGTCTACATCCCAGTTGGAGCCCATCACGTCGGAATGCCCGATCTTGGAGGAGTTTCCGAAGACGTAATTGGCGAACATCGGGATGATCACCCCGCCCTCGTTGCTGACAAGGGCCTGCATTTCGAAATACATCTCGCGACGCTTGGCCTCGTCGAGTTCCGAGCGCGCCTTGAGCATCAGCTCGTCGAAGCGGTCGTTGCACCAGAAGCTGTCATTCCAGGCCGCGCCGCATTTATAGGCGGTGGAGAACATCTGGTCCTCGACCGAGCGGCCCGACCAATAGACGGCCGCGAACGGCTTTTTCATCCAGACGTCGGACCAGTAGCCGTCATTCGGCTCGCGCACCGGCGTGAGGTTGATGCCCGCCTCGGAGGCCGAGCTTTGATAGAGCACGGCGGCATCCACCGCGCCCACGAAGGCCGCGTCGGCGGAGGAAAGCTGCACATCGACGCTGTCGAGACCGGCCTGCTTGAGGTGGAATTTCGCCTTGTCGGGATCGTAGGCTTTCTGCTCCAGCTCGGTGTTGAAGAAACGTTGGCCCTGACCGATCGGGTGGTCATTGCCGACCGAGCCGTAGCCGAACAGGATCTTGTCCACCAGTTCCTGCCGGTTGATGCCGTATTTCAGCGCGAGGCGCACGTTGACGTCATCATAGGGGGCCGCGCGAGTGTCCATCGCGAAGGTGTAATGCTGCGTGCCCGCGACCGAGTTGATCTGGATGTCGGGGCGGCGCGCCAGCAGGCCCACGGTCTTGAGGTCGAGCCGGTCGGCCACGTCCACATCGCCCGAGACGAGCGCGGAGGTGCGGGCGTTCTGATCGACCACGGCTAGAACCTCGGCGCTGTCGAACCAGGCCACGTCGTCGCGCCAGTGACCCGCGTGACGTTCCACGGCGAAAGACACGCCGGGCGTGAAATCCTTGAGCTTGTAGCTGCCGCAGCCGTCGCCCGAGCGCCAGTCGATGCTGTCTCCATCGGCCTTGCAGATCACCAGATGATAATCGCTGAGGATGAAGGGGAAGTCGGCATTGCCTCCGTCGAGGGTGAAGACGACCGTGTCGCTGCCTTCGGTCTGCACGTCCTGGATTGGTGCCACGATGGGACCGGCGGCCGAGGTGGAGTCTTCGCCCCGATGGAAATTGATCGACTGCACCACGTCCTCGACGCTCATTTCCTTGCCGGAATGAAAGGTCACACCGGGGCGGAGCTTGAAGCGCCAGACCGAGGCATCGTCGGAGGCTTCCCAGCTTTCGGCGAGTTCGGGCTTGAGCGAGCCGTCGGCGGCCACCTCGGTCAGTCGGCCATGAATGGCGAAGGACATCGAGGTGGTAAAGCTGTTTTCATAGGTCGCCGGGTTCAGCGTGTCGGTGGTCTGGCCGTGGCCGATGGCGGCGCGCAGGTGGCCGCCGCGCTTGGGCTGGGCGCGCGCGCTCAGCGGCAGGCCCGCGACAAGTGCCGCACCGGCGGTCGTGGCCATGAAGCCGCGACGGTTCATGCGGCCGGAATTCAATATGGTCATGTTGGTGGTCTCCCTTTTGCGTTATTGGCCCTGACCTTGATTTGCGGGCAATCGGGCAGGATGCCCCAGAGGCCGCGGCGGTCAGTTGCGATAAGAGTAGGCTAATATGACGCTGCAGTGAAATACAACGTCCATGATGCCCCCGAGGGGCGGATGGTGCCGGGTTTTGAGCCTCCGGTTTTCTTGATTGACGAGTCAATTAAACATGATTACGCCAGTCAGGCAAGCACGCAGATGGAGGGGCTGATGCCCAGGATCGGAATGGAGCCCATCAGGCGCAGCGCGTTGGTCGAGGCGACGATTCACGAGATTGGCGCGCGCGGCTCGCTTGACGTGACCGTGGCGCAGATCGCCAGGCGGGCGGGCATGTCCTCGGCGCTGGCGCATCACTATTTCGGCTCCAAGGAACAGATTTTCGTGGCCGCGATGCGTCATATCCTGACGCTTTACGGATCCGAGGTGCGTGGCGCGCTGATCATGGCCAAGACCCCTCGCGAGCGGGTCGAGGCGATCATCCGCGCAAGTTTCACGCCCGCGCAATTCCGCCCGGAGATGGTCTCGGCGTGGCTCAATTTCTACGTGCAGGCGCAGCGCTCGACTGAGGCGCGGCGGCTCTTGCACATCTACCAGCGGCGGCTGCGCTCGAATCTTTACCATGCGTTTCGCCAGATCACGCAGGCCGAGGCGCATACCCTGACCCGTGGCCTCGCGGCGATGATCGACGGGCTCTATATCCGGCAGGCGCTTGGCGAGGGCGAAACCGCGCCGGGACCCGCCATCGACGTGCTGCTGCGCTATCTCGACACCTCTCTCCAGCAATCCAAGGAGCCGACATGACCGCGCCGAACATCCTGATTTTCATGGTCGATCAGCTTAATGGCACGCTGTTTCCCGACGGCCCTGCGGAATGGCTGCACGCGCCCAACCTCAAACGTCTGGCGGCGCGCTCCACCCGCTTTGCCAATGCCTATACGGCCAGCCCGCTCTGCGCGCCGGGGCGGGCGAGTTTCATGTCGGGACTGCTGCCGTCGCGCTCCCGCGTCTATGACAACGCCGCAGAGTTTTCGGCGGATATTCCCACCTATGCCCACCACCTGCGCCGCGCAGGCTATCAGACCTGCCTTAGCGGCAAGATGCATTTCGTCGGGCCCGATCAGCTGCATGGCTTCGAGCAGCGGCTGACCACCGATATCTACCCCGCCGATTTCGGCTGGACGCCGGATTACCGCAAGCCCGGCGAGCGGATCGACTGGTGGTATCACAATCTCGGTTCGGTCACAGGCAGCGGCGTGGCCGAAATATCCAACCAGATGGAATATGATGACGAGGTAGCCTTTCATGGCGTGCAAAAGGTCTATGATCTCGCGCGCGGACACGATGCGCGGCCCTGGTGCCTGACGATCAGCTTCACCCATCCGCATGATCCTTATGTGACTCGGCGCAAATACTGGGATCTCTACGAGGGGTGCGAGCACCTTCTGCCCGAGGTCCCTGCGATGAATTACGAGGATCACGACGCCCACTCGAAACGCATCTTCGATGCCAATGACTGGCGCTCGTTCGACATCTCGCAAGAGGATATCCGCCGCTCACGCCGCGCCTATTTCGCCAATATCTCTTACCTCGATGACAAGATCGGCGAGGTGATGGACGCGTTGGAGGCCACGCGGCAGGAGGCGGTGATCCTGTTTGTGTCGGATCACGGCGACATGCTGGGCGAGCGCGGACTATGGTTCAAGATGTCGTTCTACGAAGGCTCGGCACGCGTGCCGCTGATGATCAGCGCACCGGACATGGCACCAGGCCTTGTGACCGATCCGGTCAGCACGATCGACGTCTGCCCGACGCTGTGCGACCTGGCGGCGGCTGACATGTCCGGGGTAATGCCCTGGACAGAGGGGCAATCGCTCATCCATCTCGGACAGGGCGGCAAACGCGAGGCCCCCGTGGCGATGGAATACGCCGCCGAGGCGTCCTACGCGCCGCTCGTCTCGCTGCGCTATGGGCGCTGGAAATACAATCGCTGCGCGCTCGATCCCGATCAGCTGTTCGATCTTGAGGCCGACCCGCATGAGTTGACCAACCTCGCCGATGATCCCGCCCATGCCGGGACGCTGGCGCAATTGCAGGCCAAGGCCGAGGCGCGCTGGGATCTTGATGCGTTTGATGCGCGGGTCCGCGAGAGTCAGGCCCGCCGCTGGGTGGTCTACGAGGCGCTGCGCCAGGGCGGTTACTACCCGTGGGATTACCAGCCACTGCAACAGGCCAGTGAGCGCTACATGCGCAACCACATGGACCTCAATGTCGTGGAGGAAAACCAGCGTTTTCCACGCGGCGAATGACGAGGGGCGCATGATGGTTTCACTGTTCCAAAAATACTCATTCTCCGCCATTCGCCACGAAGGGCACCGCTGATGGAGGCCGATTACGTCATCGTCGGTGCCGGCAGCGCGGGCTGCGCCATGGCCTATCGCCTTTCCGAGGCGGGAAAATCCGTGCTGGTGGTCGAGCATGGCGGCACCGATGCGGGCCCCTTCATCCAGATGCCCGGCGCGCTCAGCTATCCGATGAACATGAAGCGCTATGACTGGGGTTACCGGACCGAGCCCGAGCCGCATCTGGGCGGGCGGCGACTGGCCTGTCCGCGCGGCAAGGTGATCGGGGGGTCGAGCAGCATCAACGGTATGGTCTATGTGCGCGGCCATGCCCATGATTACGACCATTGGCGCGACGAGGGCTGCCACGGTTGGGGCTATGCCGATGTGCTGCCCTATTTCAAACGCATGGAGAATTGGGACGCCGGCGGTCATGGCGGCGATGCCGATTGGCGCGGCCAGAACGGCCCCCTCCATGTCAGCCGTGGCAAGCGTGACAACCCGCTGGTGCGCGCCTTTGTCGAGGCGGGGGTTCAGGCGGGATATCCCGCGACCAACGACTATAACGGCGAAAAGCAGGAGGGGTTCGGCCCCTTCGAGATGACCGTTTACAAAGGCCAGCGGTGGTCGGCGGCCAATGCCTATCTGCGCCCCGCGCTCAAGCGCGACAATTGCGACCTGTTGCGCGGGCTGGTGCAACGCGTGGTGATCCATGAGGGCCGCGCCACTGGTGTCGAGGTTCTGCGCAACGGGCGGCGCGAAGTGGTGCATGCCCGCGAAGAGGTGATCCTTGCGGCCTCGTCGATCAACTCACCCAAGCTCTTGATGCTGTCCGGCATCGGTCCGGCGGCGCATCTCTCTGAGCACGGCATTGATGTGCAGGCTGACCGCCCCGGCGTGGGTGCGAATTTGCAGGACCATCTGGAGCTTTACATCCAGATGGCCGCGAGCCAGCCGGTCAGCCTTTACAAATACTGGAACCTTGTCGGCAAGGGTTGGGTGGGCTTGCAATGGCTGTTGGGCAAGCAAGGGCCGGGGGCGTCGAACCAGTTTGAAAGCTGCGGCTTCATCCGCTCGGCTCCGGGCGTCGATTACCCCGATATCCAGTTCCACTTCCTGCCCATTGCGGTGCGGTATGACGGCAAGGCGGCGGCCGAGGGGCACGGATTTCAGGCCCATGTCGGGCCAATGCGAAGCGTGTCGCGCGGCGCGGTGACGCTGCGCAGCAATGATCCCGCCGACGACCCGGTGATTCGCTTCAACTACATGAGCGCCGAGAGCGACTGGGTCGATTTCCGGCGCTGTATCCGGCTGACGCGGGAGATCTTCGCGCAGGAGGCCTTTGCGCCCTATGCCAAGCATGAAATCCAGCCCGGCGCGGATGTGCAGAGCGATGACGAACTCGACGATTTCATCCGCGAGCATGCCGAGAGCGCCTATCACCCCTGCGGCACCTGCAAGATGGGGAGCGCCGACGATCCGGATGCGGTGGTCGACCCAAAAGGCCGGGTGATCGGGATCGAGGGGTTGCGCGTGGCCGATTCGAGCATCTTCCCGCGCATCACCAATGGCAATCTCAACGCGCCCTCGATCATGGCGGGCGAGAAGATCGCCGATGCCGTGCTGGACCGCCGCCTGCCGCCCGACAACGCGCAGCCTTGGGTGCATCCTGAGTGGCGAACCGCGCAGCGCTGAGCGTGCGTTAACCTTTTGTTCACCTTTCGTCTTGAACGGCGGCAGGACCTGCGCCCATAAGGGGGCATGTTAAGGATTTCTTTACTCATCGTTCTTAGTCTGTTCCCTTTGTCGTCCTTTGCGCAGGGGTTTGGCGGACCCGTGCGCGTGGTGGACGGCGACACGCTCGATGTGGGTGCCACGCGGGTGCGTCTGCACGGTATAGACGCACCGGAACTGGGGCAGATTTGCACCAATCCCGACGGTGCGACCTGGGATTGCGGCACATGGGTGGCCGATCAGCTGCGCGCGCGGATCGCCACACGCGATGCGCGCTGCGAGACGGTGGACACGGATCGCTATGGCCGCACAGTCGCCACCTGCGTGGTGGCGGGGCAGGATGTCGGGCGGATGCTGGTGAGTGGCGGTCTGGCGCTGGCCTACCGCAAGTACTCGATGGCCTATGACCTCGATGAAAAATCGGCGGTCGTGGCGGGACGGGGGCTGCACGGGCATCTGATGGCCCGCCCCGAGGATCACCGCCGCGCGGTGCGCGAGGAGCGCGCGCAGGACAATGCCGCGCCAAATGCCGCTTGTCCGATCAAGGGCAACGTCAATTCCAAGGGGCGGCGCATCTATCACATGCCAGGGCAGGCGGATTATGCGCGCACCGTGATCCGCCCCGAGACCGGCGAGCGCTGGTTCTGTGATGAGGCGACGGCCCGCGCGGCGGGGTGGCGGCGGGCAAAACGCTAGCACGCCGGGGCAGGTTGCGCCGCTTCTGCAAGGAATGACATCTCCGGCGGTTTTCTTGATCCGGATCAAGGCTTGCCGCCTCTGTGGTGTCTAGGCTCCGACTCGAATGATAACGAAGGAGCGACGCGCGATGACCCACACCCCCCACGAACTGCACGAAGAGTTTCCCGATCTGGCCGACAAGATCAGTGAGATGAAACAGTCCGACGCGCATTTTGCACGGCTCGCGGACCAGTATCACGAGATCAACCGCCGGGTTCACCGGGCCGAGACCCACGTCACGCCGGTAGAAGATCTGACCGAGGTGGAAATGCGCAAGCAACGCGCGATTTTGAAGGACGAGATCTATCGCATGCTGACCGCTTGAGACGCGTGCTGGCCTGATCGCGACACATCGCACGGGCGGCGCGGTCGGCGAAATATCGCGTGCGCCCCCGTCACCTCGGGCGGGGCAGGGATGAGTGCAGACCCGCCGGGCATTGCGTATCGGCCTCGGTCCCGCTAGAGGATTGGCCAGAATTTGGCCCCTTTGGGTCGCCCAGAACGAGGCCCGTCGATGCGGATTGGCGTGATCCTGAACCATTTTGAACTGCATCAGGTTCCCCATGCGACCCCCTACGCCTTTGCCCTGTCGCGGCTGAAGCCGGACTGGACGGTCGATATCCTGTGCTCGACCGAGGCCGAGCGGGCCTATGCGATGGAGATTGCAGAGCGTTTTCCGGGCCACAGAGTCACCGCGCGGCGGCTTGAGGTGCCGCTGTTTTTCCGGGCGCTCGATCCGCTGCTGCGGCAATTCACCTTCGCGCGCAAGGTCGCCGTCCTGCGGCGCAACACTGACATGTTGTCCGGGTATGACGCCCTGCTCATGCCCGAGATGACCTCGCTCGCGCTGCGCCGCTCGGCGCGGATGAACGGGGTCCGGCTGATCTTTACCGGCCATGGCGCGGGTGATCTCTATGACAATCCGTTCGGGATGTTCGACACCCGGGTGGACACGTTCGATCTGGTTCTCTTGCAGGGCCACAGGATCGCGCGGGCCATGCGCGCCGAGGGGCGGCTGCGCGAGACCTGCCATGCGGTGATCGGCTACCCGAAATACGAGGCGGTCTCGATGGAACGCACGCGCCTCTTCGAGGATGACAAGCCGGTGGCCGTCTACAACCCGACGCAGAACCCGCGCGGGACCTCCTGGCACCGCTTCGGACCGCAGGTGCTCGAACATCTGATCGCGCGTGACGGCCTCAACGTGATCTTCGCGCCGCATGCGCTGCTGTTCAAGCGTGGCTGGACGCGTGGCGCGCGGTTCCCGAAGCAGTTTCGCGAGCGCCCCGGATTGCGTATCGACCTGGGCAGCCCGGCCTCGGCCGACATGACCTATCTAAACGCCGCCGATCTATATATCGGGGATCAGTCTAGCCAGATCTACGAGTTCATTACCACGCCGCGCTCCTGCGTGTTCCTGAACCCGATGCACGCGAAATGGCGCGGCAACCCGAATTTCCGGTCATGGACCTTCGGGCCGGTGGTCGAGGATATGGCCGATTTCGACGCCGCGACCGACGCGGCGCTTGACGATTTCGAGACATGGCGGCCCGCGCAGCAGGCCGCGCTCGACGATGACGCGATCCTGCCCGATGCGCCCTTTGCCGAGGCACCGGCCTCGGAGCGGGGCGCGCGTGCGGTCATAGAGTATCTCGAAACCGGCAGCGTCGCGGACACCTGGACATGACGGCACCGCGCGCGCTCGGGTTGAGGCCGCCTGAAGAGGCGCTCGTGATCCTGCTGCCTTGCGGCGTGGACGGGATCGTGCCCGGCGCGCTGTCGCTGATCGACGCGATCTGCGCGAGCGATCGGCGGCTTTCTGTCGTTGTTCTGGTGCCCAGCAGAGATCAGGCCGAAGCGGCGGCTAGGCGGTTTCCGGTGGCCTTCGTGCATGTGGCGGTCTGGGGCCTGTCGCTGGCGCGGCTGCGCAGCCGCGCGATCCTGCGGATCGAGGCATCACAGGCTGCGCTGCCCGCAAGCCTGGGTTGGCTGCTGGCGCGCGCGCGGCGGCGCGGCATCCCGGCCTTCGGGCTGACGGTAGAGCGCGCGCAGGCGCTGGAGCGCGGGATCGTCGAACGGCCCCTTGCGCCGCTGTCGCCGGTCTCTGCCGATGGTTTGCCGGAGCGCGCCGACACCGGGGCCAGCACCGCGCATTTGATCTCGGCCATGGGGTTCGAGCGCGGGGACGGCCCGGCCCTGTCGGCGGTGGCGCGGCTTGCGCAGCGCCTGGTGCGCGGGCCGCTGGCGGGGGTATGCGCGCCGATGGTGACCCGCATCCCGAATCGTGCTGACCTGAGTGCGCATCTCGGGCGACCCGCGACGATCATGTGTCTCGGCAACGGGCCGACCTCGGCCGATCCGCGCCTGCGCTCAATGCCGCATGACGCGCTTTTCCGGGTCAATCACCAATGGATGGACGCAGGCTATATGAGTTGCCCCGACCTGCTCTTTGCCGGGGTGAAGAAGTCGATGCGCGCGGCGGGTCGGATTCCGGTCGCGGTCGCATCGCGGCGCAAGGAAGAGGCGCTTTTGGGCACCCGTGTCCTGACCCCGTGGCACGGGCCGCTGCGCTATGTGGTGATCGAGGAGATCGCCGAGATCGACCCTGCCGCGCTGCATGGCCATCCGCGCCCCACGACCGGCGCGGTGATGATGGCGGCCGCGATAGCCCTACAGCCCGCGCGGCTGATCGTGGCCGGGATGGATCTCTTTTCCGATGCCGCCGGGGCCTATCCGGGTGCGCCCGCCACCGTCAACGCCTATACGGCGGCTCATGACCGCGACACCGACGCGGCCTTTATCCGCACCCATCTGGCGCGCTACGAGGGCGAGATCGTCACCCTGAGCGCCGCCTTTGCCGATCTGGCGCATAGTGTCGCAGAAGGCCGCTTTACGCTTGTCCGGCCCGGGCGGGCTTGACTCTTTGAGCGCGCGCGCGGAAAGGGACGGACGGCCCGACCCGTTCATCTCAGACAGAAGGTCACGCATCATGCAGAAGTCGTACAAGATCAAGAACAATCCGTACAAGACCCATTGGTACAACCGACGTATGTCCTACTGGGTCGACAAGGATCCGGGCCGCGATTTCGGCGACATGAAGGAGATGGAGGTTATCCGTCTCGATCCCGCGCCGGACGTGACGCCCTCGGAACAGCCACCAGTGCGGATTTTTCTCGGCACCGAGCCTGGCCAATATCGCGCCACCCGCGTTTTCGTGTGGTCGGTCATGCAGGTGCGCGACCCGGCGCGGTGTTACGAAATCCACCTGATGTCGAACGTGGCAGGCGTTCCGCGCGTCGGCTGGAAGACCGGGTTCACCAATTACCGCTACGCGATCCCGCATTGGGCGGGCAATGCCGGGCGCGCGATCTACAACGATGTCGATCAGATCTACCTTACCGATCCGGCCAGGCTGTTTGACATGGAGATGGACGGCAAGGGCGTGCTGGCGATCTCGCTCAAGGAAAACTCGGTCATGCTCATCGATTGTGACCGGATGGCGCCGCTCTGGACGCTGGACGACGTGAAGGCGGGCAAGAAACACGACCATTTCAAGGCCGTCATGGAAGAGGCAGGGCTGTTTGGCGAGATGCCCAACAGCTGGAATTCGCGCGATGGCGAGGTGCCGATAGACCAGACCGATTGCTTGCATTACACCACGCTGCACACCCAGCCGTGGAAGCCGTTTCCCGAGTTGCTGCGCTATGAACAGAACCCGCTCGGGCATGTCTGGTACGATCTGGAAAAGGCCGCCGACGCGGCCGGATTCCTGCTTTTCACGAAGGATGCGCCCAGCAATGAATTCGCCAACCTGATCGCGCAATATCAGCAGATGCACGACACGCCCGAGACCTTCGCGGGCTATCAGGTGAAAAAGCATTTCGCGATCGTGGCCAAGCTCGCGCGCGAGACCGGAACCACCGAAATTCTCGACTACGGGTCCGGCAAGGCGATCAATTACCAGACCATCGAGGGCGAGCCCGCCGACAGCCCGTGGCGGCAGTCCGAGGCGCTGCCGGGCCTGCGCGTCCGTTGCTACGATCCGGGCCATGCGCCGTTCTCGGATATCGGCGAGGGGCCCTATGGCGGGGTGATCTCGACCGATGTGGTCGAGCATCTTTTGCCGCTCGATGTGCCTTGGGTCATCGACGAGATGTTTGCCAATGCGACCGGGTTCGTCTTTGTGGTCGCCGCCTGCTATCCGGCGGTCAAGACCTTGCCGGACGGGCGAAACGCACACACGACGCAACAGTCGCCCTATTGGTGGCACACGCAGATGGCACTTGCGTCGCGGCGCTATCCTGGCATCCGCTGGACATTGATCTGCGAGGAAAAGGGCCGGTTCGGGCGCAAACAGGCGGTGTTCACGGAAACCTCTGCGTCGCCGCTTGACTGATGCGGGCGTAGACAGACTCGGTATGATCGCAGCGTGAGTTACAAGGACATCCACCGCCGCTTCCTGCACAATGCCGGCCTTATCGTCGGCAGCCGGGTGGGGTTCGGCCTGCTGAATCTCGCGACCAACGCGATCATCCTGCGTGCGTTCGGCGCGGGCGATCTAGGCATGATCATGCTTCTTGTGGCCTATATGCGGGTCTTTGCCGAAGTGGTGAAGTTCGAGTCCTGGCAGGCGGTGCTGCGGTTCGGGGTGATGCCCGAAGAAAACGGCGAGTGGTATCAGCTACGCCGCCTCGTCGGGCTGACCCTGATGATCGACTTTATCACCATGGCCCTGGCGATCGCGGTGTCGGTGGCGCTCATTCCCTATGCGGCGGTATGGCTGGGCTGGAACGAGCAGATCACGCGGATTGCGCCGTGGTTCATGGTGCTGATCATCTTTGTCACCAATGCCACACCCAACGGCGTGCTGCGCCTGTTTGACCGGGTTGGAGTGCTTGCGTTCCAGCACGGGGCCAACGCGGTGATCCGCATGGCGCTGGTGCTGCTCGTGGTGGCGCTTGGTGGGGGGGTGGTGCATCTGGCGGCGGCCTGGTTCGCGGCCTTCGTTATCAGTTTCTCGATCCCGATGGTGATCTGCGCGCAAGAACTGGTGCGCCGCGATCTGTTGCCGGTGTTTTCGCTGAGGCTGCGCAAGACCGGACGGCAATTTCCGGGGATCTGGCATTTCCTGCTGATGTCCAACCTGATCAGCACCGGGCCGCTTGCTATAACCCATCTGACGACGCTTTTCGTGGGCGCGCAATTGGGTGCGGCGCAGGCCGCGATCCTGCAACTGGCGCGGCAGATCTCGGCCGGCGCCTCGGCCCCGACGAAATTCCTCGGGCCGCTGCTGCTGCCGGATTTCTCGCGCCTTTCGGGGCGGGGCGACTGGACCGGGCTGCGCTCGGTGATTGCCAAGCAGCTCAAGGTGGGCGCGCTCGTCGTTTTGGGGCTTGGCGTGGTGCTCTTCGCCGCGCTGCCGCTGATAGTTGAGCTTGCTTTCGGGGCCGAGATGCTGGAGCACATCTGGCTGTTCCGCCTGTTCCTCTTTGCCGCGCTGATCAATGCGCTCGGGTTCTCGCTGCATCATGCGATGTTCTCGGCCAACAAGGGTGGCACCGCGCTGCTGATCCAGTGGTTGGGGATCTGCGTCTATGCCGCCATCATGCTGAGCGGGCTGTGGGTGATCGGGCTGAACGCGGTCGGTTTTGCGTCGATCGGGCTTGCCGTCACCTCGCGCGGGCTGACATTGATCGTCGGGCGCAGGCTGTTGAAAAAGCGGATCCGCAAGGCGCGGCTGCGCGACGCGGAGGAATGAGGCCACGGGGCCGGGCCGTTCAGCGGAACGCGCCAGCCCGGTAGAGCCGCAGTGCAATGCGGGGCGCGTAGAGGATCGGATGCCGACGTTCGGCCTCGCTGACCGTCACGCTGACGCCGGAATGGCCCTGCACCTTTTCGATGATGTAGTCGAGTCCGGCGTCGAATGTGGTTGCTGCCTTGAGCACCCGCAGCGCGCCCAGAGGGGTGCCGATGATCCGCCGGAGCGCCCATTTGGCGCGGCAGAGGCCACGGTGCATAGGTCCGGCATCGGGCAGGTCGGGGCGGCCATCCGGCCCTTGCGGCAAGAGCAGCGCCGAGAGCCGGGCATAGCGTTCAGGGAAACGTGCGACGATCTGCACAGCCCGCGGCCCGGGGTTTTCGGGCCGCAATTCGGTGCGGTAGCTTTCCGCGAGACCACGCGCCCAGAGGGCGCCGGGGGGCTGCGGACCGTGCAGCAGAGGTTGGGTCTGGGTGACGAAATGGCGGCAGGCGCGTGCCAGCGTGTCGATCAGCCGGGCGCGCAGGGCCGCGTCGTCGGTGACGATGCGCGCAGGCTGCGTGAACCGCGCCCAGAACATGGACTCGAGCGTGCCGCCGCCAGCCCGGCGGATAAAGGCCGCCTCGGATATGATCGCGTATTTGCTGCGCAGCGGTCGGCCTGCCGCATCGGTGATCGCGAGGAAATGCACATTGGGCGGCAGCAACCACGCGCCGAGGCTCTTGGCTCCCGCGCCATAGACCGCGCGGTAGTGCGAGACGATCACGTAGAAATCGAGCATCTTGCCAGCGTCGTCGCCCTCGCGCAGGGCCGAGCCGTAGAACACCAGTGCGCGCACCGCCGCACCGTGACGCGCGCGAATAGCGCGGGCCATCGCCTCGGCGGGCGGCGACAGCGGACCCTGATCGGCCTCGATCACCGTGCGCAGTGCCTCCGTCACCCCGGCCCCGCTCATCTCAGGAAGGCCAGCGGCGGGGTTGTGGTGATCCGCAGGCTCGCCGCGCCGGTGCTCAGAACCGCCTCGCCATCGACCACCACCGGCCCGGTATGTTCAAGATCGAGCCAGTCACTGCGATAGCTGGTCAGCCCGTGCGCGGCCATGCCCGGCCCGGTCAGGCCAAGCACGATCCGCGCGAGCGCCCGGCGAAAGCCACGGATCGGCCATGTGGCATGGGTGATCGCCACGCCGCCCTCGCCATCGCCCCAGAACGGTGCGAGGCCCAGGCTGAGCCGGGGCAGGGAACTGGTGAGGGTGAGTGCGTGGTCGCCGTCGATCTCGATGCCCTCGCCGCGCAGCGTGAGGGGCGAGGGGCGCATCACCGGGTGGCCATCGCTGTCGCGATACCGTCCGGGCGCTATCAGGAAACGCGCGATGGCCAGTGCCACGGCGCGGCCCCCGCGCCGGCCCGGGCCATGAAATTCCCGCTGCGTGTAAAGCATCGCGCGGGCCAGAGATCCGGTCGAGAGGACAAAGCCGATGGCCGGGCGGTCAAGGTCGCTGCTTTCGATCCGCAGGGCATGATGGTGTTCGCGCTTTGGTTCTTCCACCTCATGGGCAAGGGCCTTGATGCGGCGGGTGATCTCGCCGGGGGTGCGCCCGCGAAACCCGAAGAGCTGCGCCGCGAGATTGGTGCTGCCACCCGGCAGCACGGCGATATCGGGCAGCGTGCCAAAGCCCGACCCAGGTGCCAGACAGGCCGAGAGTACCGCGAGCAGTGTGCCGTCGCCCCCCTCGACAAAGATCGTGTCCACCTCTGCGGCCGCCATTTGCGCGATGCAGGGATCGAGCCGGTCGAAGCTGTCGAGCCGCAGGAAATGCGCGCCCGGCAGGTCGAGCCCGGCGGCCTCGAGCATGGAGCCGCGCCGCGCGACCGCATGGCTGCGCGGGTTCACCACCAGACCAAGACGCGCGCTCATACCGAGCCCCTCCGATGCAAGGATAGCCACAGGCCGATGAGCAGCAACACGCCCGCCGGGATGCCGACGGCAACTTCGGCATCGAGCCCCCCGTTTTCCGAAAGCGTCTTGAATACCCCGTCGGCCACCATGAACACGAAGCCGCCGCCGATCGCGAGCCCCATCGAGACTTCGGCGCGATCGTGGCGTCCGAAATGCTGCATGATCGGCACGGTGATCATCAGGAACCCGAGCGCGATGACGGGCAGGGACAGCCGGTTGAGGAACCACACGAGATACGCATCCGATGGCAGGCTGCCCGAGCCGGTCATTCGTGACAGCCGCAGCAGATCGGCCATCGCCAGGTTGCGCGGTTCCGACATCAGCAGGCGCAGCGTGCGCGGCGATTGCGCGGTCTGCCAGAGTGCGGGGGGCTCTGGCGGCTGGCCGTCATAGCGGATCTGGTGGCTGTTCAGAAGTTGCCAGCCACCGGTCGTGACGCGCGCCGTGGGCGCGTGCGAGATCGCCTCGATCTTGCCGCCCGTGCCGCGCTCGAACAAAGTGATATCCTCGAGCACATCACCCTCGACCCCACCGATCTCGACCAGCAGACGCCTATCGGCGAGCCACAGCGTTTCGGGGGCCTGTCCGTCGTCATGCACCGCCTGCGGCCCGAGCCAGTTTTCAAGCGCCTGGGTGCTGCGCGGCGTGACGAAGTCTATCACCAGTGCCGAGCCGACCGTGGCGATCAGCACCGCCGGGATCAGCGCGCGGATCTGGCCCAGCACCGACACGCCCGCGCCCACGATGGCCACCAGTTCCGAGCGGCGGATCAGGCTCATATAGGTGAGCAGGAGCGCCAGAAGCACCGAGAAGACGAGAATGCGGTCGAACAGGATCGGCATCCGCAGCGCCATATAGCGGAACTGGTCCAGCAGTGTTGCATCGGGCGGCAGGAGATCGGCGTTGCTGAGCGCGTCGAGCGTGCCGAGCAGGGCCACCAGCCCGAAGCTGATGATCACGAAGCGTTGCAGGAACATGACTGCGAGATAGCGATAGAGATGTTTCATCGCGCCGCCTTCGCGTTCGTATCGGGGTCGGTGCGCGCGCGCCGCAGCGCCGAGATGAGCCGGGGCAGCGGCGTGCGGCCTTGCGCGGTACGCCGAAAGGTATAGAGCGCGAGCACCAGCACCAGCGCCACGATTGGCCATGTCCCGGCCCAGGGCGGCAGGGTGCCGCGCTGCGCCAGGTCGAGGCCGTATTCCAGCAGCTTTTGCACCACCAGCAGCAGGACGATCCCGAACGCCAGCCCGCCCGACCGGCCCATGCGGCCAAGCGTTAGCCCGAGCACGACCCCGATGAAGGGCAGCGCCGTCAGAAGAATGGCGCGGCTGAGACGGTCGTGCAGATTGGCCTCGGCTGCGGCGCGGTCGATATTCTGACCCTGCGACGGGTAGCTGCCGGTCACCAGTTCCGGCAGGGTAAGCTCGCGCTGATCGTCGCCGCGGTCGCGATACCCGTCAAGCGGGGTGGGCAGTGTCCAGGTCACCGATTCTGTGCTCAGGCGATTGCCGCCGCCATTGGTAATCGTCGCGGGGACATTGCCCAGCATGGCGTTGGCCATGATGATCTGCCAGGTCCGGTTATCGTCCTCGTTAAGCCGCCCGCTCTGCCCGGCAATGAAGCGCCGGCTGCCATCCTCGGCGGTCTCGACGATAAAGGTCTCGCCCAGTTCACGGCCGGAGAAATCCACATGCGAGGTCCACACAACGCGGTCTTCGAACTGGATGAACTTGCGTTCCTTGAAGGCGGTGACGATCGAGCTTTGGCGCAACTCGTGCACCACCTCGCGGTAATTGTACCGCGCCACCGGTTGCAGAAAGCCCGAATTCACGATGGAGGCGATGGCAAGGAACAGCCCGAGCAGCACCAGCGGACGCGCGACGCGGTGCAGCGACACCCCGGTCGAGAGCAGCGCCACCATCTCGCCCGAGCGGCTGAGCCGTTCGGTCGCGATGATCGTGGCAATGAGCAGGGCACCGGGCAGGGCCATCCCCAGGTAATGCGGCATCAGATTGGCGATCATCCGCGTTCCGGCCTCGAGCGCGTTTTCGGACCCGGCGATCAGATCGGCGATGCGGATCAGGCGCTCCAGCATCAGCATGCCGAGGGCCACGGCGATCAGCGCCGCGAGGATGCTGAGGATGTTGCGCAGCATATATCGGTCGAGCCGAAACCGCATGCTAGGCGCATTCCCGCGCATCAGAGGACCGTGACATGCTTGTAACCACTTGTGATAGCTGCGAACCTTGCCGCCCTGTAGCAGAGAATGGTTTCTGATACCAGATAAGGTGTTCTATCCATCCCGTAATCTGACCGGAGCTTTCATGTTTAGCAACCGCAATTCCCTGGTCTCGCTGCTGTTGGGCGCGTTCATGCTGACCGCGCCGGGCGCGGCACCGGCCTCGGACAAGCTCGATATCCGGCCTCATGAGGCACCCGCGACCTGCGGGGCGCGCGCGCCGCAAATCCGGGTCGTGGTCGAAAATGTCACCGCGCAGGGCATTCTGACGGTCGAGCTTTACCAGCCGAGCGAGAAAGATTTCCTCAAGAAGGCCTCGCGCCTGCACCGGATCCGCGTGCCCGCCGAGCAGGGCCCGCAGACCGTCTGTTTCGACGTGGACAGTGCGGGCCGATACGCAATCGCCGCCTATCAGGATCTGGACGCCGACCGCGATCTCGACCAGAAATGGAACATGATGCCTGCCGAACCCTTTGCGCTGTCGAGTAACAAAAAGCTGGCGCTTCGCATGCCGGTATTCGATGATGCGGCATTCGAGGTGCCCAAGCAGGGTGTGAAGATACGGATCCGATTGCAGAAATGACCACCCCCCCCCAACCTGCCGCCGCGTCCTGCGCAGCCGCCCTGCGCGTGACCCCGGTGGCCTCGGCCGCCGACCGCGCCGCGTTTCTCGACCTGCCCTATCGCGCCTATCGCGGTCAGCCCGGCTGGCGCGCGCCCCTGCGTATGGAGCGTGCCGCACAGCTTGATCCTGCGCAGAACAAGGGGTTGGCGAATATTGATCACGCGCTGTTTCTGGCGCGTCGCGGCACCGAGGTGGTGGGACGGATCGCCGCAATCGTCAATCACGCGCATATCGAAATTCATCAGGACGGCACCGGGCATTTCGGATTTCTCGATACGCTGGCCCCTGATCCCGAGGCGGTCTCGGCGCTGATCGCGGTGGCCTCGAATTGGCTGCGGGCACAGGGCATGACCCGGATCAGGGGGCCGTTCAGTTTCTCGATCAACGAGGAAACCGGCCTGCTGATCGATGGGTTCGAGACGCCGCCGATGATCCTAATGCCGCATGGCCGCCCCGATTACGCCCCGGCGCTGGAGAGCGTGGGGTTGGTCAAGGCGATGGACATGCACGCCTTTCACTACGCATTTGGCGAGGCCTATACGATGCCCCCCCGTGTCCGGCGCCTGGTCGACGCGTTTCACGCGGAACCCGCGCTGAGCATCCGCCCGCTCGACATGCGCAATTTCAAGGCGGATATCGCGCTCATCATGGATTTGTTCAACGATGCCTGGGCCGAGAACTGGGGCTTTGTCCCGTTCAGTGCCGCGCAGATCGAGGCCATGGCCAGTGAACTCAAGCCGTTGATCCATCCGCGCTCGCTCTGGATTGCCTCTGTCGGCGGAGAGCCCGCGGCGTTCACGCTGTTCTTGCCGGATATCAACGAGATGGCCGACGGTCTGGACGGGCGGCTGCTGCCGTTTGGCTGGGCGCAGCTTCTCTATCGCCTCAAGATCCGCGGGCCGCGCCGGGCGCGGCTGCCGTTGGCCGGGCTGCGGCGCAAATACCACAAGTCGGGGCGCGGGCTGCTGGCGATGGCGGGCTGTTTCGAGGCGGCGTTTCGCGCGCAGCACGAACAGGGTGTGCGCGAGGTCGAGGCATCCTGGGTGCTGGAGGTCAATCGCGATCTACTCAAGCTCATCACGCTTTACGACATGAGCCGCTACAAGACCTATCGGGTCTACGAGAAACCCCTGTGACCCGGCCCGAGACGCAGGCGGCGTGTCGCGGCGGTGCAGTGCAGGTGCTCGTGCTCGCAGGGACGCGGGCAGGGGGCGACGCGCTGACCGAGGCCGAAGGCGTGTCGAGCAAGGCGTTGATCGACATTCAGGGTCAGCCGATGCTGTCGCGGGTATTGCGCGCGCTGCGGGCCAGCCGCGCCTCGGGGCCGGTCACGGTGATGGGGTTAGAGGGCGCAGAGCTGACGGCGGCGGCGGATGGCATCGCCTGCCATGCGCTTGCCGCCAGGGGGCGCGGCCCGGCGTCGTCGCTGCTGTGCGCGCTTGAGGGTGATATCGCGCCGCCGGTGTTGGTCACGACCTGCGATCATGCGCTGCTGACGCCCGAGATGGTGGATGTGTTTCTCGACGGATCCGAGGCGAGCGGTGCCGATCTGACCGTGGGTCTGGCCGAACGCGCGGTGATCGAGGCGGGCTATCCCGAAACGCGCCGCACCTATCTGCGGCTTGGCGGGGCTGAGTTGTCAGGCTGCAATCTGTTTTACATTCGCACCCCGCACGCGCTTGAAGTGCTGCGCTTTTGGCAGAGCGTAGAGCAGGACCGCAAGCACCCGTGGCGCATCGCGCGGCGGTTCGGCCTCTGGACGGCGCTGCGCATACTGCTCGCGCGCTCGGGGCCGGAGCCGGTCTTTGCCATGCTCTCGCGTCGCCTTGGGGCAGAGGTGCGCCCGGTGTTCCTGCCCTTTGCCGAAGCGGCGATCGACGTGGACAAGCCCGGCGATCTGGCGCTGGTGCGCGGCATTCTGGCCGCGCGCGCGCCTTAACCGCGTCGGCCCGGCCAGTCCCCGGCAAGCGCTGCGCACACCCGCGCCGCCGCATTCGGGGCATCGGGCGCATGGCCCAGATCGGGCGGGCCGGGCCAGCCCGGATCGGCAAATTCGATGCCGTCAAAGGACGCAGGCTCGGGATAGCGTGGGAGGACATGGAAATGCACATGCGGATCGACCATCATCAGCATCAGGTAATTGATCTTGCGGTTGCCGAACCGCGCGACGCTGGCCTCGATATCGCCGGTGATCCGGTGCAATTCGGCATGCGCCTCGGGGGGCAGATCGGCGAAGGATTGCGCCGGGCCATGCGCAAGAAGGATCAGCGCGCCGAGCGTGGCCTGCTGCGGGCGCGCCTGAACGCTCCACCACTCGTAGTCGGCAATCAGCGTCTCTTTGCCCCCGAAACGCAGAAAAGTGGCGTTTCGTTCTGGCATTTCCGTGCGTTCCATTGTTAACCCCTCCTGCAACTGTTGCGGGGCAGGGTGCCCCTTTGGACCGATGATAAGTGGAATGACCGGATGACAAAAGCGGCAAGCGTGCGTCTCGTTGGGGAAAGCGACGCAAGGCTCTGGGGCCTCGAGTTGCGGGAATGGCAGCGGCGCGCCTGGCAAAAGGCGGGTGCGGCCACGGTCAACGAGGCCTCGGCGCGGCTGCTGGTGGGTGTCGACTGGGTGCTGTCGCCCGCGTTGCAGCGCGCGCTTTTGGCCACGCCCGGGGCCGCGCTTATCGTCGAGGGCGAGGGGCAGGCTGCGCCGCGCCTGGCCGCGCTGCACCTGCCCGAGGGTGCCGCACCGCAGGACTGGGAGGGCTGGATCGGATGCGAGCATCCCGACGCCTCGGCCCTGCGCGCCGCCGGGTTCACCCCCGGGGGCATGGCCGCGTTTGCCGGGGACTACGACGAGGTGCTGCGCAAGCGCGAGGCGCCCTATGCGCTCTCGATGCGGACCGAGACGGCGCTGCGGGTCGAGAAACGCCTCTTCAAAGGGTCCTACAAGGGTGTCACCGACCTGGTCACGAAATACGCCTGGCCCTGGCCCGCCTTTCACGCCACCCGCGCCGCGGCACGGCTGCATATCTCGCCCAACACGGTGACCACGCTCAGCCTCGTGATGGTCTTTGCCGCGCTCTGGTGTTTCTGGGAGGGGCACTGGGCGCTCGGCATCGTTTCGGCCTGGGTGATGACCTTTCTCGACACCGTCGATGGCAAGCTGGCGCGCACCACGATGAGCTATTCGAAATGGGGCGATCTCTACGATCACCTGATCGACCTGATCCATCCGCCGTTCTGGTACTGGGCGATGTGGAACGGGCTACACGGGCAGGCCACAGGCGTGAGTGCGCAGATGCTCGATGCGTCGCTTGCTATTCTGGTGATCGGCTATGTGCTCAACCGCGTGCAGGAAGGCGTCTTCATCGCCAAGTTCGGATTTCATATCCATGTCTGGGAGCGGATCGATTCCATCGCCCGCGAAATCACCGCGCGGCGCAATCCCAACATGTTGATCTTCATGCTCGCGGTGATCGTGGGCGCGCCCGGCTGGGGCTTTGTGGCGATGGCCACCTGGACGCTGCTGTGGCTGATCTTCCACGGTGTGCGGCTGGGGCAGGCCTGGCTGCAGCCGACACCGATCACCTCGTGGATGGAGGGCTGAACGCGGCATGGCGGGCACGGCGATCTTCGATCTTGACCGGACCATCACCCGGCAGCCCACATGGACGTGGTTCCTGCTGCATGTGAACGGGCGGAACCCGTTGTTCTGGCTGCGCATGACCGGGATCGTGGGGCGGATGATCGGCTACAAGCTGCGTCTCGTGCCGCGCGACGCGATCAAGGCGGCGGGGGTGCGCACGCTGGCAGGTCAGGATCGCGCCACGCTTCAGGCCAAGGCGGATCGCTTCGTTGCGGGGTTGCTCAACACCGGTCTGCGGCCCGGCGCGCGCGCGGCCATCGCGGCGCACAAGGCACGCGGCGACCGGCTGGTGCTGGTGACCGCGGCGGTCGATGTGGTGGCGGATCCTCTGGCGCGGGCGCTCGGCTTTGACGATGTGATCGCGACCGGGCTGACATGGCCCCCGGGCGCGCGCGGCCCGGCGATCGACGGGGCCAATTGCTATGGCGCGGAAAAGCTGCGGCGCATGGAGGCGTTGCAAGCCGCGCGCCCCTTCGCCCGCCCGATCCATGCCTATAGCGATCACCTCTCGGATCTCGACCTGCTGACGCTGGCGGATCACGGCATCGCGGTCAATCCGTCCTCAGGTCTGCGCCACGCGGCGCGGGCCCATGGCCTCGAAATCGTCGATTTCGAGCATTCGCAATCCCTACCCGTGACATTGGAGACCCCTGCATGAAAACCATCATCCTGAGTGCCGGGCGTGGCTCGCGCCTGCTGCCGCTGACCGAAACCCGCCCCAAATGCCTGCTGCCCGTCGGCGAGACCACCGTGCTCGGCCGCCAACTCGACACGCTCGAGGCGGCAGGGGTGAGCGAGGCGGTGGTGGTCACCGGTTTCATGACCGCACTGGTCGAGGACGAGGTCGCGCGACGCAGCGGCCCGATGCCCGTGACCACCATGTTCAACCCGTTCTTCCAGATCGCCGACAATCTGGCGAGCTGCTGGATGGTGCGCGACCACATGGACGGGGATTTCCTGTTGATCAACGGCGATACGCTCTTTGAGGCGGCGTTGCTGGAGGATGTGCTCAACAGCCCGCACGAATTGCCGGTGCAGGTCACCATCGACCGCAAATCGGCTTACGATTCCGACGATATGAAGGTACAACTCGACGGAAGCCGCCTGCGCGCCATCGGCAAGTCGCTGCCGCCCGAGCGCGCGGATGCGGAATCCATCGGGATGCTGCGCTTTACTGGCGAGGGTCCGGCGATCTACCGTGCCAAACTGGAGCAGATGATGCGCACGCAGGATGGCGTGTCGCAATGGTTCCTCAAGGCGATTGACGCGATCGCGAGCACCACCGGGCAGGTTGGCACATTCTCGATCGAGGGCCGCCGCTGGAACGAGGTCGACACGGTTGAGGATTACGAGGGCATAGACGGGTATTTCAAGACCTGACGACAACCTGACGACACGCCTGCTTGAGCCGTAATGCGTCAGGCGCGCAACAGTTGGTGATCTGCCGGGGCCCGTGGTATCACGGGCTGCAAGAAAACTGCTATAGACCACCAAAAGGGGGAACGGGATCAATGGTTTTTTCTGGTGGCAATTTGCGCCGCGTGGCAGGGCTCTTGCTGGCCGCGTGCCTGTGTCTTGGGGGCGACGGCCTTGTGATGCGGGCCACGGCGCAGGAGGCTGACGGTGCCGAAGAACCGCGCGGCACGAGGCTCGCCTTTGGATCCATCAAGGTGTCGGCCGACATGCCGCTCGAAGTGGTGTCCGACACGCTCTCGATGGATCAGAATGTCGATATCGCGATCTTTTCCGGCAGTGTCGTTGTCGATCATGGCGAGTTGCAGCTCAAGGCAGGCACCGTGCAGGTGGAATATGGCAACGCCGAGGAGGGCGGGGCCGCAAATGGCATCATCCGCGTGATCGCCGAGGGCGACGTGCTGATGCAAAGCCCCGACGAGACCGCCGAGGGCGACAGGGCGGTCTATACCATCGCCACAAGCGAGATCGTCGTGACCGGCGATGTGGTGGTGACCCAAGGGATCAACCGGGTCACGGGTGAGCGCATGATCGTCGATCTGGAAGCGGGCACAGCGGTGATGGTCGGGCGCGTGCGCACATTCATCGACCCCGGGGCGACCGGGGACGAAGACCCCGACCCCGGAAGCGCGGAGACCGACGCGGAGACCGGTCAATGACAGCAGGCGCGACGGACGCGCCGGACACCGCGCAGGGGTTGCGGGTGCGGGGATTGCGCAAGAGCTATAAGCGCCGGATGGTGATCCGCGACGTGAGCCTCGATCTCGAACAGGGCGAGATCGTCGCGCTGATGGGGCCGAATGGCTGCGGCAAGACCACCTGTTTCTACATGATCGCCGGGCTGCTGGAGCCTGATGGCGGGCAGGTGATCATCGACGGCGTCGAGGCCACGCATCTGTCTATCGACCGGCGGGCCAAGCTGGGCATCGTGTATCTGCCGCAGGATATCTCGATCTTTCGCGGGATGAGCGTCGAGGACAATATCCTGACCATCCTCGAATTGCTGGAGCCCGACATCGCCAAGCGCCGCGAGACGCTGGAACAATTGCTGGAGGATTTCGACATTGTGGGGCTGCGCGATGCCTCGGCGCTGTCGCTCTCGGGCGGCGAGCGGCGGCGGGTGGAGATCGCGCGCTGCCTTGCGGCGAATCCCCGCTACCTGCTGCTCGACGAGCCCTTTGCCGGGGTCGATCCGATCACGGTGGCGGAAATCCGCGTGCTTGTCTCCGACCTCAAGGCGCGCGGGATCGGCGTGCTGATCACCGATCACAACGTACGCGACACGCTCGAAATCGTGGACCGCGCCTATATCCTGCATGATGGCGGCATATTGATGAGCGGCACGCCACAGGATGTGGTGCGCAACGAAGACGTGCGCCGGGTCTATCTTGGCGAGGATTTCCATGTCGCGTGAGGCTTGCGGCGAACACGATCCTGTGCCAATTCGCCGCCATGCGTTGCGATTCCGCGCGCCCTGGCATAGGGTCGCGCCGCCTGCCGGTCAGATGGCCCGAACGGGGCGCGGCAGTGTCTCATGCCCGAAGGATGATTGCAGATGGAAGATGTGAAACCCTCGCGACCCGAGAAGCCCAAGACGCTGAACCGTCCGGTTCGCCGCTTCGTCAAGCGCAACGGCAAGAAGGCGATGAGATGGGCGTCGCGCTTTCAGAGCAAGCAGAGCCTGGTGCCCGACACGCCGTTTCTCGACACGAGCCATTTTCCGTTTCTCGACGAGTTCGAACTGAAATGGGAGGTGATCCGCGACGAGGTGCGCGAGATCCTCAAGAATCGCGACGACATCCCCGGTTTTGAAGAGCTGTCGCCCGACCAATACCGGATTGCGCAGGACCGGCAGTGGAAGACCTTCGTACTCTACGGTTTTGGCGAGCAATTGCCCAAGAACACCCGGCAGGCCCCGGTGACGACGGAACTTTTGAGCCGCGTGCCCAATGTCCAGACCGCCTGGTTCTCGATCCTCGCCCCCGGCTATCACATCCCGGCCCATACCGGGGTGACCAAGGGCATCCTGCGCGCGCATCTGGGGCTGCTCATCCCGCAGGAGCGCGAGAAATGTCGCATTCGGGTCGATGACGAGGTCAAGGCCTGGGAAACCGGCAAGGTCATCGTGCTTGATGATACTTACGAGCACGAGGTCTGGAACGATACCGACGAGGAACGCGTGATCCTGCTGTTCGATTTCGACCGCCCGATGGGGTGGCGCGGACGGATGCTCAACCGTTTCATGCTGTGGCTGATGAAATTCACCGCCTTCTACCAGGAGCCCAAGAAGAACCTCGCCAATTTCGAGGATCGGTTCGAGGCGGCGACCCGCCGCGCCGATGCCAATCTCGAAAAGCTGAGCGACTAGGGACCGCCACCGATGCGCTCGGAATTCGGCTCTTATCTCAAGTCATTGCGGGCGCGGCATCTGTCGCGGTGGCGCACAGGCCGCCACGTCGAGGCGCATCTGCGCTTTCCGGGCATGGAGTTCCACGAGGCGCTGAGCCGTGTCACCTATCGGCGGTTGTTCGGCCAATGGCCGGACCTGGACAACCCGCGCACGATCAGCGAGAAGCTGTGCTGGCTAAAGATCAACGACCGGCGGCCGATCAACGCGGTGATCACCGACAAGTACCGGATGCGCGGCTATGCCGAGGATCTGGGGCTGGGGCATCTGCTGGTGGATATTCACGGGGTGTGGGATGCCGCCGACAAGGTGGAGTTCGACGCGCTGCCGGATGCCTATGCGCTCAAGGTTACGAATGGCAGTTCGTGGAACGTGATCAAACGCCCGGGCGAGCCGATCGACGTGGCCGCCGCCCGGCGCAAGCTGGATCGCTGGATGAAGACCGAGATGGCCGACAACAAGGGCGAATGGTATTACGCCGCCTCGCCACCGCGCATCATCGCCGAGCGATATCTCGAGAACGAGGCGGGCGACATGCCCGACTACAAGCTTTACGTGATGAATGGCGAAACCCGGATCGTGCATTATTGCGACAGCCGGTTCAACGGGCTGCGGCGCATCTTCATGCTGCCGGACTGGACGCCCGCGCCGTTCACCTTTCCCGCGTTCGGAGAGTTCGGCACCTTGCCGGAGCGTCCCGAGTCCCTGGACGAGATGATGCGCCTCGCGCGGATTCTCGCGCAGGGCTTTGCGATGGTGCGCGTGGATTTCTACATCCATCAAGGGCGGCTCTTGCTGGGGGAACTTTCGCTTAATCCCGGCGGCGGCTATACCGTGTTCAAGCCCGATGAATGGAATCTGAAGATCGGCGAGTGGCTGGAATTGCCCGACAAGGCCAGCATCGTCGGCTGAGGCTGCCGCGCTCCGGTTTTTCCTTGCACGCGCAGATACGGCTCAATAGAAGACCCCTGATTTTGACCGCCGCGGACGCCTCCGCGGCCTGATGCATATGGAAGGACGAACATGCAGGTCACCGAGACGCTCAACGAAGGTCTGAAGCGGGGATACAAGATGATCCTGTCGGCGCAGGCGCTGGACGACAAGGTCAATGAAAAGCTGAAAGAGGCCCAGCCGGACGTGGAGCTCAAGGGCTTTCGCAAGGGCAAGGTGCCGCTGCCGCTGCTGAAAAAGCAGTTCGGCCAGCGTGTGCTGGGCGAGGCGATGCAGGAAAGCGTCGATGATGCGATGAAGGCGCATTTCGCCGAAAAGGGCGAGCGCCCGGCGTTCGAGCCTGACGTCAAGATGGCGAATCAGGACTGGAAAGAGGGCGACGACGTCGAGGTCGAGATGACCTACGAGGCGCTGCCCGAGATCCCCGAGGTCGATCTGGCGTCGCTCAAGCTGGAGCGGCTGGTCGCCAAGGCGGATGACGCCTCGGTCGATGAGGCGCTGAACAATCTCGCCGAGAGCGCGCAGGATTTCAAGGATCGCAAGAAGGGCAGCAAAGCCAAGGACGGCGATCAGGTGGTGATTGATTTCGTCGGCAAGGTTGATGGGGAGGCGTTCGAAGGCGGCACCGCCGAGGATTACCCGCTGACACTCGGCTCCGGCAGCTTCATCCCCGGTTTCGAGGAGCAGCTTGTCGGTGTGAAGGTCGATGAGGAAAAGGCCGTCACGGTCAACTTCCCCGAAGAGTATCAGGCCGAGCATCTGGCGGGCAAGGAAGCGATCTTCGACTGCACCGTGAAGGCCGTCAAGGAGCCGGTCGCGGCCGAGCTCAACGACGAACTGGCGCAGAAATACGGGGCCGAGGACCTGAACGCGCTGAAAGAGCAGATCCGCGAGCGGCTGGAGCATGAATTCGCCGGTGCGGCACGCGCGATCCTCAAGCGGCATGTGCTCGACGGGCTCGATGAGAAGGTCAGCTTCGATCTGCCGCCCACCATGGTCGAGACCGAGGCCAAGCAGATCGCGCATCAGATCTGGCACGACGAGAACCCGAATGTCGAAGGCCACGATCATCCCGAGGTCGAACCCACCGATGAGCATGTCAAGCTGGCCGAGCGTCGCGTGCGCCTCGGGTTGCTGCTTGCTGATCTGGGCCAGAAGGCCGAAGTTGAGGTGACCGATGCCGAGATGACGCAGGCGGTGATGAACCAGGCGCGGCAATATCCCGGCCAGGAGCGTGAATTCTTCGAGTTCGTGCAGAAGAACCCGCAAATGCGTCAGCAACTGCGCGCCCCGATCTTCGAGGACAAGGTGATCGACTATGTGGTCGAGCTGGCCGATGTCACCGACAATGAGGTCTCGAAGGAAGAGCTTGAGAAAGCCATCGAGGCGATGAACGACGAGGAATGATCCTAGTCACGGCATGAGTAAATCAAGGGCCGCCCCGGGGAGAAGTAGGGCGGCCCTTGTCGTTCGTGCGTGAGTGGGCACGGATGGTTCCATGGGTCATGGCTCACACCCGTGCTGACGGGCCCTTCTGGGGGGTCAGGCGCCGACGTCCGTGCGCGAACGAATCTTTTCCACAAGCGCGGCCTTGAGGCGCAGTGCATCCACCCTTTCCTTGGCGGTCGTCGAATTCGCGATCTGTTCATCGCAATATATTTCAAGATCGGATTTGACCGGCTCCGCCCGAAGCGCCTTTCCGCGTCCGCTCAGCGCAAGGGCCTCCGCCTCCGACAGAAACACGTCACCTTCAATTCCGGCATGGGCCCGGATGCGATCAATGCGCTCATCCGAACAGTCCAGCAGCGCAGCGAGCGCGTGCGCCTTGCCCATGTCCACGGTCTTGCCGATGTAATCATATGGCGCATTGCCAGAGCGAATCATCACACGGTTCATAACCGGATCAATCACTGCAACAGCGTCGAGCACGCCGGCACTCTGCCCATATTCGAAGGCGCCAATCATTACCTCCGAAGTTACGTATGAGATCGAGTTCACCGAGCGACCGCCGCGTGACAGGCGTTCGGTATCAACGCAAAACCTCGTCGCCTCCCAGATCTGTGGGCTGCGAAGCGGTGGTTCGCCTTCGAGAATGTCCGCGAAAACATCCGCAAGCATATGTGGGCCTGTAGTCTGCAGCAGGCGCATGCATCCGACGACATGTCCATCCTGGTCAAGCGACATGACATAGGCCGCATCAAGCTCGTCGTAGAGGTCTATCTCCATTCCGTCTTTGATCGTGACATCCCATCCGAGCCGGTCACAGAAGACGCGAGCGCGAAGGCGGTACATTTCATTAACGAGGTCACTGAAGCGATCCCGGTTCAGAGCGTCTATGACGATGATCATTTTTTTTCCCCAATATTTTGTCCTGAGGAAAGTGTCGCGCATCAGGCGCGCAGATGCCATTAGGGGTTTCCCGTATGGGGTCACGGCAGCGTGATTGGCATCCGGGCCGAATCAACCGGCCCTCAGCCAGGCTTTATCATACCAAGCCCGACTGCGCGACCGATGGCTTGCGGCGTACTGAGCGCACCCAGCTTGGTACGCGCGGAGCGCAGGTGCACCTCGACGGTACGGTGCGAGATAGCAAGGATGTCGCCGATATCCTGCTGTGTCTTTCCTTCGGCGACCCATTGCAGGATCTCGCGTTCACGCGTCGACAGTACCGGCAGGTTCAGGGCGGCCATCGGCACGTCTGAACTCATCACGTTGTCATGCATGTGCACGGCGGCAACTTGCAGGTTGCCAATGACTTTCTTCTTGAGAAGACGCCATTCTCGATCACCGCAATCGCGGGTCACACTCATCAGGCCGACATCACCATAAGGACCGCGGACAGGCACGGTAAGGCCCCTGCTGGCCACGCCAAAGGCAGGCGCATCATTAAAGACGCTTTGGAAATGCGGCGTGCGCTCCAGCCGGGTCCAGTCAACGGGGGCAATCGATTTTCGCCCGATATGAATCGTCGGATCGATGCGGTGAAGCCCCTTGCGGGTGTAATGCATGATCCAGTCGGCGCGATAATTAGCAAAGCCCTGAATGGCACCGGTAATGGGGTTAAAGGTCGCGTAGGACGCGTGGTCGAATTCAAGCGACTGGCAAACGTCATCGATAAACCGGGTAAAACGGTCATCACTATGCGGGATCTTGCTGAGGTCGATGAGCTCCATGCTCTTATCCTCGCTGCGTTGCCTACGGTCCAGTATAGTTGCGGTCACGAAAGATTTACAAGATAAGCTCTTGTGGCCCGGATTGCGAGAGGGAGAGTATCGCGTAGCTGCTCGCGCGGCAAATAGGCTCTTGCCAAAAGGCAACGCCGCGCGGTTATCCGCGCGGCGTTCGAAGTCGGCGCTGTGCTGCGATCAGCGGTCGCTGTCATCACCGTCGACAGCCTCTGCCACCGGGGCGAGGTCGTCATCGTCAGAGGCGGCGGCACCGATATCCTCGAAGAGTTCGGCGATCTCGTAATCGGCGGCCTCCTCGGCTTCGGCGGCGGCGTCCTGGATGCTCTTGCCGGAGGCCTGCAACTCGGCCTCCTCGTTGGAGCGTGCCACGTTGAGCTGGATCGTCGTCTCGACTTCTGGGTGCAGCGTGACGATCACGTCATGCAGGCCCAGTTCCTTGATCGGACGAGCCAGGGCGACCTGCTTGCGCTCGAGAGTGAAGCCGTTTGCGGTGGCCGCATCGGCCGCGTCACGGGTGCTGACCGAGCCATAAAGCGCACCGCTGTCCGAGGCCTGGCGAATCACGATGAACTGCTGAGCATCGAGTTTCGCGGCCATCGCTTCGGCCTCTTTGCGGGTCTCGAGATTCTGCGCCTCAAGCTGTGCCTTGCGCGCCTCGAAATCTGCGATATTTTGCGCAGAGGCCGACAGCGCCTTTCCTTGCGGCAGCAGGTAGTTGCGCGCGAAGCCCGACTTCACGTCGACGACTTCGCCCATCTGGCCCAACTTGGCCACGCGTTCAAGAAGGATCACTTGCATCTGATTTCTCCTTATTTCACGGCGTAGGGCAGCAGGGCGAGGAAGCGGGCGCGCTTGATCGCGCGGGCCAGCTCACGCTGCTTCTTGGCGGAGACGGCGGTGATGCGCGAGGGCACGATCTTGCCGCGTTCGGAGATGTAGCGTTGCAGCAGGCGCGTGTCCTTGTAGTCGATCTTGGGCGCGTTATCACCCGAGAAGGGGCAGACCTTGCGGCGACGGAAAAACGGTTTTGTAGCCATGGCTTATATTCCTTTCTTCAGGTGATGGTTCAGCGGCGCTCGCGGCGCTCGCCACGCTCTTCGCGCTTCTGCATCTGGACCGAGGGGCCCTCGGCATGCTCGTCGACCTTGATGGTCAGGACGCGCATCACGTCATCATGCAGGCGCATCAGGCGTTCCATCTCCTGCACGGCCGAGGCGGGGGCATCGGTGCGCAGAAAGGCATAATGGCCCTTGCGGTTCTTGTTGATCTTGTAGGCCATCGTCTTGACGCCCCAATACTCGCTATCCACGAGTGTGCCGCCATTGTCGGTCAGCACGGTGCCAAAATGTTCGACAAGGCCTTCGGCTTGCGCGTTGGACAGATCCTGACGCGCGATCATCACATGCTCATACAGCGGCATGTCAGCTCCATTTCTATCAAGGCGCATTTCATAGGATGGACGTTTTCCCTTTCGCGGCCCACCCACGAGAGACTGCGCGGTCAATAACGAATGCGAAAGGTTCGCCGTCCATACATGGGTGCATCGCGTGGCGCAAGCCGATTCCCGGCACCATGCGCAGGCCTGAGGAATGCCGCACCGGTGCCCCATTTCCGACGTCTTTCGGGGAAAGGTTGAGTGTGTTCGAGCAGAAGGAAAAGACAATGGTTGCATTGCCCGATATTGAACGTGAATTCACGCAGGCCCCGCACAGCTATCAGGAGCCTGCCGGTCTGCCGGAGCAACGATTGATCCGGATCGAGGCGTCGACGCTACTGCGCGCGCTTTGCGGCGTGGCGCTTGCGGCCTCGGCATTCGGGGTCTGGATCGTGCCAACGGGGGGCGGCGATCCGGCGATGATGCTGATCAAGCTGGTGTTTTCGCTGGCACTGTTCTGGGCAGGCATGCTCTGCCTTTCGGTCTTCGTCGGCGGTACCGACCTGCCCGATGTGGAGGTTGACAACCGCGCCCGCAAACTGCGCGTGATTCACCCGCAGCCCGACGGACGCAGCGCGCGGGTGACCGTGCATGATTTCGATGAGCTGGCGGAGCTTTCGCTGCGCGACCGGATGCTAACAGCACGGGACCGTCAGGGGCGTC
The DNA here is from genome assembly GCF_002072155.1 of Roseovarius sp. A-2. GTDB lineage: Bacteria > Pseudomonadota > Alphaproteobacteria > Rhodobacterales > Rhodobacteraceae > Roseovarius. Next base: position 379,096 of record NZ_BDIY01000001.1, read on the forward strand.
AGATCGTGTCGCTCGAGCTCCATGACAAGCGCAGCGAGCGTATGCTCCGCAACGCCCTGAGCCTGGCGGCCTGAACTGCGCGAGCGGCATCTGTTCGCCTGTCCACAGAGTCTGTTTGAAACTGTACTCTTGTTCTTCGCGGGAACCATGTCATTTATTACCTGTCAGTTTGACACGATACTTTTTGGAGGTTCCCGCAATGAAACAGACTTTGATCGCCGCCGCTCTTGCCATGGGCGCTACCGGCGCCTTCGCCGCGCCTGAGGCCTATACACTCGACCCAAGCCACAGCCAGGTCGTTTTCTCCTATAACCATCTTGGGTTTTCGACCACGCACGGCATGTTCTCGGGCTTTGAGGGCGAGATCATGTTCGACGCGGAGGACCCGGCGGCCTCTTCGGTCAATGTGGCGATGCCGATCATGTCGATGTTCACGGGCTGGGAAAAGCGCGAAGAGCATTTCATGTCCGATGATTTCTTTGGCGCGAGCGAGGGCGATATGGTCACTTTCACTTCGACGGGCATTGAAGTGACGGGCGACAACACCGCCAATATCACTGGCGATCTGACGATGAACGGTGTCACCAAATCGGTCGTGCTCGACACCACGCTCAATCAAAAGGCCGATGCGCATCCGATGAACAACAAGCCATGGCTCGGCTTTGATGCCAGCACGACGCTGCTGCGCTCGGATTTCGGGGTCGACAAGTTCGCCCCCTATGTCAGCGACGAGGTCGAGGTGAAAATCTCGATCGAGGCTGGCAAGGCGGAATAACACCGCTGCTCAACTCACGGAAACGTCGGGGCCGTTCGCGGGAATGCGAGCGGCCCTTTCTTTTTGCGGGTTCAGGTGCCGTAGGCACGGTTTTGGGCCATGACCTCGTCTGCGACCCCCAACAATGTCTCGACGATCATATCCAATTCAGGCTGCGTAAGACGGGCGGGCAGGCGGGCATCGCAGGCGCGCATCAGCATGGCGCGGGTTTGCGGCAGATCGGGCGTCTCGCCCGGCAGGAATTGCCAGTTCCAGAAGGCGCGGGCATTGTCAGTGCTAAGGCCAAAGATCTGTACCTTGACCCCGCGCGCCGCCGCCGCCTCGGCAAAGGCGCGGGTTTCCTGGTCGCTCAGGCCCACAAGGTTAAATTGGATTGAATCCGGCGCGCGCTCTTCCGGCCCGAGTTTTTCAGGCACCGAGAGCCAAGGAGAGGTATTGAGCCGGGCGGCCACGTAATCGTGATTGGCCCGCCCGTCGCGCACCCGGCGCGCCACCTCGGGCAGTTGCGGGCGGATGATCGCCGCCGAGAGGTTGTTCAGGCGCAGATTGTAGAGTGGCAGGCGGTTCTGCCAGCGGGCAAATCCAGCCTCTATCTCGGGGCCGGACGCTGCCAGATGCTTGGCCCAGTTGTGCTCATAGGCCCCCGACATGATGACCGCGCGGGCTATGAGATCGGCATCGTCGCTGACCATGATCCCACCTTCACCCGCATTCACCAGCTTGTAGGATTGAAAGCTGAAACAACCGACGCGCCCGATGGTGCCGATGTTGCGACCATGCCAGGTGGTGCCGAGCGAATGCGCCGCATCCTCTATCACCGGAATGCCGCGCGCGTCGCACAGCGCCATGATCCTGTCCATGTCGGAGGTATGGCCGCGCATATGGCTGACGATCACCGCTTGCACATCCATCAGCCGCGCCTCGAAATCCGCCATGTCGATGCGGTAATTCTCGCCCACCTCGCAGAGCACCGGCACGCAATCGGCATGCACCACCGAAGAGGGCACGGCGGCGAATGTAAAGCCGGGGACCAGCACGCGCGCATCGCGCGGCAGGCCAAGCGCCTTGAGCGAGAGAAACAGCGCCGCCGAGCAGGATGAGACCGCTAGCGCGTATTTCGACCCCAGAAGGTCTGCGAATTCCTGTTCCAGAAGCGTGACCGGCGCATTCTCGGGTGCGGTGTAGCGGAACAGATCGCCCGATTGCAGCATCCGGTCGATTTCCGCGCGGGCGGCTTCGGGGATCGGTTCCGCGTCATAGACATTGGGTGTGGCTGTCATGTGTTCGGATTTCCTGAATGTAGGCTTCGGTTTTCCGGAACATATAGGCCCGAACTGTGACAGTTTGTCAAAGAAAACCCCCGCCTCAACCGGGCGGGGTGCGATTTTCGGCCGAAGCGGTACAGAACTCAGATGCCAAGCCTGTCGCGCATGGAAAACCAGGTCATCGCCAGCACCAGAAGCGGCGTGCGCAGGGCACTGCCGCCGGGAAAGGCGGGGGCAGGTACACGCGACAGCGTCTCGAACCCTGCTGCTTCGCCGTGCACCGCATCGGCCATGAGCTTTCCGGCATGGGTTGCGGTGCCCACGCCATGCCCCGAATACCCCGACGCCGAGAGCATGTTGGGCGCGAGCCGCGCGAGATAGGGCATGCGTTTCATCGTGATCGCGAGTGTGCCGCCCCAAGCGTAGTCGATGCGCGCATCGTGCAGATGTGGAAATATCTCCAGCATCGGCTTGCGCACAAGCGATGCAATGTCGTGCGGGAAACGGTAGCCATAGCTTTCGCCGCCGCCGAACAGCAGCCGCTTGTCATGACTGAGGCGAAAGTAGTTCACCACAAATTTGCTATCCGCCACGGCGACGTCACGGGCCAGAACGCGCGTGGCCTCATCGCCCAGCGGTTCAGTTGCAGCGATGAAATTGTTGATTGGCATGACGCGGGCGGCGACCTTGCGGTCGAGCCCGCCGAGATAGCCGTTGCAGGCGAGGATCACGTGATCGGCCTTGACCGCGCCTGCATCGGTGGCCACGCGCGCCGGGATGCCGCGCGCAAGGTGATGCACGGCCGACTCCTCGAAGATGCGCACGCCTGCCGCAGCGGCGGCGCGGGCAAGCCCAAGCGCATAGGCCAGCGGGTGCAGATGCGCAGCACCCATATCCAGCGTGCCGCCGTGATAGGCGGGAGAGGGGCAGAGCGCCTGCATCGCGTCGGCATCGAGCTTTTCAAGCTGATCATAGCCATAGTGCTCGGCCAGGTGATCGGCATAGCCATGCTCATGCGCGGTCTCGCGACCCGAGAAACAGGCATGTGCCACGCCCGGTTTCAGATGGCAGTCGATGCCGTGCCGCGCCACCAGCGCCTTGACCAGCGTTTTGGCATCCTCGGCCAGATCCCAGAGTTTCGTAGCATCTTCCGGCCCCACCAGACGCTCCAGCGCCGTCTGCTCCATCCGCTGCCCGCTGCCCAGTTGACCGCCATTGCGCCCCGAGGCCCCAAAGCCCACGCGCTGCGCCTCGAGCAGCACCACGTCGAGCCCCGCCTCGGCCAGATGCAGCGCCGCCGACAGCCCGGTATAGCCCGCACCCACCACGCAGACATCCGCCCGCACCTCGCCGCGCAAGGGCGCGAACGGGGCCAGCGGTGCTGTGGTCGCGGCGTACCAGCTTGGCGGGTATTCGCCGCGCCGGTCATTGGCATAGAGCAGGTTCATGGTTTCTTCTTGGCCAAAATACTCAAAATCCGAGCGCTTGCCCCGGATCAGACATTGAGCAGCAGATGCTCGCGCTCCCACGGGCTGATGACCTGCAGGAATTCCTCGTACTCGGTGCGTTTGACGATGTTGTAGACGCGGCAGAATTCCGCGCCGAGGACCTCGTGCAGGTCGGTCGCATCCTGGAACACATTGAGCGCCTCGCCCATCACGTTGGGGATATCCGGCTCTCCGGCATAGGCGTCGCCCTTGAACTGCTTGTCGGGCCAGTCTTCCTTGATCATGCCCAGAAGGCCGCAGGCGAGGCTTGCGGCGATGCCGAGATAGGGGTTGCAGTCCATCCCGGCCATGCGGTTCTCGATTCGGCGCGACTCCGGCCCCGAGAGCGGCACGCGAATGCCGGTGGTGCGGTTGTCGCGGCCCCAGGCAAGGTTGATTGGCGCGGCGTGATCCTTGACGTAGCGGCGGTAGGAATTGACGTATGGGGCGAGCACCGCGATCGCCGAAGGCAGGTGTTTCTGCAAGCCGCCGATGAAGTGGAAAAACGCATCCGTCTCGCCGCCCTGCGGACCCGAAAAGAGGTTGCGCCCGGTCTCCATGTCGAGGATCGAGTGGTGGATATGCATGGCGCTACCCGGCTCGTCCTCAATGGGCTTCGCCATGAAGGTGGCGAAGCAATCGTGGCGCAGCGCCGCCTCGCGAATGAGCCGCTTGAAGTAGAACACCTCGTCTGCCAGCTTGATCGGGTCGCCGTGGCGCAGGTTGATCTCCAGTTGTCCGGCGCCGCCTTCCTGCGTGATGCCGTCGATCTCGAAACCCTGCGCCTCGGCGAAATCGTAGATGTCGTCGATCACCGGGCCGAATTCGTCCACGGCGGTCATCGAATAGGCCTGCCGGGCGGCGGCGGGCCGACCCGAGCGGCCCATCATCGGCTTGATCTCATGCGCCGGATCAAGGTTGCGCGCCACGAGGAAGAATTCCATTTCCGGCGCGACCACCGGTTGCATGCCGCGCTTGTGATACATCTCGACCACCCTTCGCAGCACGTTGCGGGGCGAAAACGGGATCGGCGCGCCATCGCGGTCAAAGGCGTCGTGGATAACCTGAAGCGTCCAGTCCGCCGTCCACGGCGCGGCGGAGGTGGTCGACATGTCGGGCCGCAGGATCATATCCTTCTCGATGAAGCCATCCTCGTCCGCCGCCTCGCCCCAATCGCCGGTGATGGTCTGGTAAAAGATCGAATCGGGCAGATGGAAGTACTGCTGGCGGGCGAATTTGGAGGCCGGCACGGCCTTGCCGCGCGCAATTCCGGGCAGGTCGGAGATGATGCACTCCACCTCGTCGAGCCTGCGGTTTTCCAGATAGGTCTGGGCCGCCTGCGGCAGCGTTTTGGTGAATTCGCGTAGATCGGCCATGTCAGGCCCCTTTCCTAAAGACATCCGCAATGCGCGTGGCCATCGTGGAATTGTCGGTGGGCATGGCGAGCCGTCCGCGAGCGTGGTCGCGCAGCGGGTCGGGCACTACGCCGATGGCGCGGTGTTCGATCAGCCGGTCCATCATGGTAGCATTGAATTCGGGATGCGGCTGTACCGTAAAGATGTGGTCTCCGTAGCGCAGGGCGGCGATATCGCACCCCTCGGCGCGGCCCACCAGTTCGGCCTCTTCCGGGGCCTCGATCACCTGGTCCTGATGCCACGCGTTGAGGGTGAGGGGGGTGCCCTCGATGTCGTATTCCGTCGCCCCGACGCGCCAGCCATTCGGGTGCTTCACCACCGTGCCGCCAAGCGCCTGCGCGATGATCTGGTGGCCAAAGCAGATGCCGACCATTGGCAAGTTTGCCGCGTGAATGGCGCGGATCAAGTCCTCGAGCGGCGGGATCCACGCATGATCCTCGTAAGCGCCGTGCTTGGAGCCGGTAATGAGCCAGCCATCGGCGTCTTGCGGTCCGTCGGGAAACTCTTCGTCGACGACCGAATACGTCACGAAGTCAAATCCCTGCCCATCCAGCATGCGCGCCATCATCGTGTCGTAATCGCCCAGTTCCGGCAGGACGATATCGGGGGCGTGGCCGGTCTGGAGAATGCCTATTTTCATCATTGGCTCACTATTTGATCAAATTTTGACGCGGTGGGTCTGCGCCTAGACTACACCGTTTCGAGATAGGTCTTCCAGTGGTCCTCTGCATCGATCTTCGAGATATGCGCATGTTCCTGTCGCTTGGTCATCACCAGATTGCGGATCAGTTCGGCCGGAAAGATGCGCGCGATCAGCGGATCGGCCTCGAAAAGGTCGATGGCCGCGCCCCAATCGGCAGCAAGTTGCGGCAGGTCGGTCTCGTAGGCGTTGCCGGTGATCGGGGCGGGCGGCGTCATGCCGTCCTCGATGCCGGTGATGGCAGCGCCAAGGATGGCGGCGAAACTAAGATAGGGGTTGATGTCGCCGCCCGCGACGCGATGCTCGATCCGGCGCGCGGCATTGGGCCCGCCGGGGATACGCACTGCGGCGGTACGGTTCTCATAGCCCCAGCCCGCGCCGGTGGGCGCATGCGCGCCGGGTACAAGACGGGCGTAACTGTTGGCGTGGGGCGCGAAAATCAGCGTCGAGGGCGGCATCGCGGCCAGGCAGCCCGCGACCGCGCTGCGCAGAATGTCGGTGCCGCGCTCGGTGCCGTCGTCAAACACGTTGCGGCCCTCGCCATCCAGCACCGAGAAGTGCATGTGCATGCCGTTGCCGGTATCATTGGCAAAGGGTTTGGCCATGAAGGTGGCGACATAGCCATGTTGGCGCGCGAGCCCCTTGATCATGGTTTTGAAGAGCCAAGTATCGTCGGCGGCGCGCATTGCGGATTGGTGATGCAGGGTCAGTTCGAACTGCCCGATCCCCGCCTCACTGATCGCGGTTTCCACGGGGATTTTCATCTCGGCCCCGGCGGAATAGAGATCGGACAGGAAGGCGTCAAAGGCGTCCATTTGCCCGAGGCTGAGGATGCCGGGGGCCTTCATGCGTCGGCCAGAACGCGGATCGCGTACGGTTTTCAGAGACTTGCCGGAAGGATCGACGAGGGTGAATTCCAGTTCGGTCGCGGCAAACACCTCCCACCCGCGCGCGGCGTATCGGTCGAGGACAGCCGCCAGCGCGTGGCGCGGGTCGCCCGCGAAGGGCGCGCCATCCTCGGTATGCATGACCATCGGCACCAGCGCTTGTGGTACATCGAGCCAAGGCAGGGGGACCGCGCCGCGCTCGGTCGGAAAGAGGCAGCCGTCGACGTCGCCGGTCTCGAAGACCAGCGGTGAGTTTTCGATATCGGCGCCGAAAACATCGAGGTTGAGTGAACTGAGCGGCATGCGCAGGGTGCCGCCGCCGAGCTTGTCGCCATGGCTTACCGGAAGGCGCTTGCCACGCATGCAACCGTTGAGATCGCAGGCAGCCACGCGGAAGGTCTGGAACTGTGTGAGGTCCATTTCGGAATGTCCTGATCGGGATTTGCCGTAGACTATCGCGGCAGAGGGGGCTTTGCCAAGATAATTTGATCAAAAAATTCCGGGATGTGTTCTCTTCTTCGTCATCGTCCGGTCAAGCCTGAGGATGACGAAGAGCGCGGGTCAACTCGGGCTGTGCTGCCAGCGGGTTTCCAGCTTCTCGATGGCGGCGATGCGTTCGGCGGTCTTGGGGTGGCTCAACAGCCAGGCTGGCATCGCGCCGCCCGCGCCCGATGTCAGCGCTTCCAGCTTTTCGAAGAGCGATTTCTGCGGCGCGGTGCCGATCCCGGCCTTGGTCAGCAGGGCCGCGGCGTAGGCGTCAGCCTCATACTCATCACCGCGCGACAGGCGCGCGGCCAGAAGCGTGGTCAGGCCATTGGCGATCCAGACGCCGACGCCCGGCAGAAACCGAGACAGCAGCATGGCAAGCGCCGTGCGCAGCGCGTTCTGGCCCGAGAAGTCGATCATACGGCGGCGCGAATGGCCCAAAGCGACATGCCCCAGCTCATGCGCAATGACCGAGGCCATTTCTTCGACCGAGACCTCACCGGTCTGGAACTTGCGGTAGAACCCGCGTGTGATGAAGATGCGCCCGTCAGGGGAGGCCAACCCGTTTACCGGGTCGATCTCGTAGATATGCACCCGCACGCGCGGCAGATCGAGTGCGGTAGCCAGCCTGTCGGTCATCCGCTTGAGCACCGGATCGGCTAACTCGGTCGACTGGGTGTCGAGCTCGCGCGTGGTGCGCCAGACCGAGAAGCGGTACATGGCGAGCGCGTAGAGAATGGCGAGCAGGATCGGCATGAACTTGAGCATAGTCGGAATATGGGGCGCGGCAGCGAAGGTGGCAAGCGCGGATGATGTCGGCGCGCTGACTATCCGCCCACGATCCAGCCCACGCCAAAGGCCACCACGGCACAGACCGTGCCGACGAGCACGGTCTCGCCAACGCTGCGCCAGAGCCGTTCGCCACTGGCATGCCAGCGCAAGAGCCCGAGCAGAACCAAAGCCACGCCGGTGGCGAGGATCGACAGCCGGGTCGTGGTCGGTGTCGCGTCAAGCAGCAGGTAGGGGATGAGCGGGACCGCCCCGAAGGTGATGAAGGCGACAAAGGTAAAGGAGCCGTTGCGCGCCGGGCTTTCGCCGTCGGGGTCGCGCAAGCCGGTCTCCTCGGCGAGGATCATCTCGGCCAGCACCTGCGGATGGCGTGTGAATATATCGCTGGCATCCGCCGCATCCTGCGGCGAGAGGCCCTTGGTTTGCAGGATCTCGGTCAGGCGCGCGCCCTGATGGTTCGGGGTTTCCAGGCTGCGGCGGCGTTCTTCGGAGCGGCGGGTACGGTAGAGGTCATGCTGGGCGCGCAGCGACAGGAATTCGCCGAGGCCCATGCTGACCCCGTCGGCGAAAAGGTTGGCGAGGCCGAAGAGCAGCACTGCGATGGCACCCACCTCGGCCACGCCTTCGGCCTGCGCCCCGGCAAACCCGGCGACGATGGCGAAGGTGGTGACGATCCCGTCTGTGCCGCCATAGACGATCTGCTTGAGATATTCCTGAACGCGCCCGAAGCGCGGATGGGTGGGCGCGGGGGCCTGCCTGGTCATGGGATGCCTGTGCGTGCTGGCGCGTGGGTTTTGCCAGCATAGGCGGGCAGGTTTGGCCTGCAAGGACAAAGAGTGATAGTTTCTGCTTGCGGAAGCCTGCGTGGGGCATAACTTTGATGTATGAATATCACCTTGCGACAACTCACCTATTTCAAGGCGCTGAGCGAGCAGCGCAATTTCGGGCGTGCGGCGGAGGCGGTGAACATCTCGCAACCCGCGCTCTCTGTGCAGATCCGCGAAATGGAGGCGGCGCTTGGCGCGAAACTGGTGGAGCGGCGGGCCCGCGACGTGGTGCTGACGCCATTCGGGCGGCGCATCCTGGATCACGCCTGCCGCGTGCTGGACGAAATGCAGGGTCTGGCCGAGGCCGCGCGCTGGCAAGGCGGGCTGGCGGGGCGGCTGTCGCTCGGGATCATTCCGACGATTGCGCCCTATATCCTGCCCGGCGTGCTCGAGGTGCTGCGCAGCCGTGACATTTCGCTCGATGTGCAGGTGCGCGAGGCGCGCACCGAGCAGCTGATCGCCGAGGTGCAGAGCGGTCAGCTCGATGCTGCGATCATGGCGTTGCCGGTGCCTGCCGACGGGCTGGAGGCGCGGGCGCTGTTCAAGGACCGGTTCCTGGTGGCGGGCAGCACGGCGCGACTGGCGGCTCTTGGACAGGGGGCGGAGGCGCTGCGCCCGATGTCGCTGACGCATAGCCCGCTGTTGCTGCTGGAAGATGGCCATTGCCTGACCGATCAGGTGCTGGAGGTCTGCGGGCGGGGCCGCGGCCATGCGCAGATCGACATGGGCGCGTCATCGCTGGGCACGTTGTCGCGGCTGGTGGCGGCGGGGTTCGGCCTGACGCTGATGCCGGAACTGGCGGCGGCGACCGAATCGCGGGCCGCGCCGGGGATGCAATTGCGCCGTTTTGCGTCGCCGGAGCCCTATCGCGAGGTCGCGCTGGTGCGGCGGGCGAGCACGGAGGACGCCAGTTGGTTCGGGGAATTGTCCGATCTGTTGGGAACGGTCGGCGGCGGATTGGTCACACAGGCGCGCGATGCCAGCGAGGCGGCCCGCACCAAGGGTGACGCGGGCCTTTGACACTTGGAACACTCACTCACAAGCGATGGCACTCGTTACCCGTATTGCATGCACCGGAATGCGGCCTTGCATCACTGGCACTCACCATCACCATGACTTATACTAAAGAGACCTTACCAAATCATTCGCGGGGAAAAATTCGTGCGCGATCTCAAACTGCCCGCCGGGCGCCACCCCGAAAAGGCGCATCGGCCCGACAATGCCCAACCGAAGAAACCCGACTGGATTCGCGTCAAGGCGCCGACCAGCAAGGGCTATTTCGAGACCCACAAGATCATGCGCGAGCACAAGCTGGTGACGGTCTGCGAAGAGGCGGGATGCCCCAATGCGGGCGAATGCTGGGCGCAGGGGCACGCCACGATGATGATCATGGGCGAAATCTGCACCCGGGGCTGCACGTTTTGCAACGTCGCCACCGGCAAGCCGCAGGCGCTAGATGTATTCGAGCCGGGGCGCGTGGCGGACGGGGTGCAAAAGCTGGGGCTGAATCACGTTGTGATCACCAGTGTCGACCGTGACGATCTGGAAGATGGCGGCGCGGAACATTTCGCCCAGACCATCCGAGCGATCCGGCACCGCACGCCCGGCACCACGATCGAGATCCTGACGCCGGATTTCCTGCATTGCGACGACAGCGTGCTGGAGACGGTGGTGGCGGCGAAACCGGATGTGTTCAACCACAACCTCGAGACCGTGCCGGGCCTTTATCCATCGGTGCGTCCCGGGGCGCGCTACTTCCACAGCTTGCGGCTATTGCAGCGGGTAAAGGAGCTTGATCCGACGATGTTCACCAAGTCGGGGATCATGGTCGGACTGGGCGAGGATCGGCAGTCGGTGCATCAGGTGATGGATGACATGCGCGCGGCGGGCGTGGATTTCCTGACTATCGGACAATATCTGCAACCGACGCCCAAGCATCACGTTCTGGACCGGTTCGTGCACCCGGATGAATTCGCGGCCTATGAAAAGGCAGCCTATGGCAAGGGGTTTTTGATGGTGTCGGCCACGCCGCTGACGCGGTCAAGCTATCACGCGGGCGATGATTTTGCGCGCCTGCAGGCGGCGCGCAACGCCAAGCTGGCGTAAGCGGGGTTAGGGCAGGAGGGGGCGCTGCCCCCGTCGCCTGACGGCGACTCCCCCGGAATATTTCCGGCAAGATGAAGCGGATGCAGAAAGGGCCGGTCGTGGTGACCGGCCCTTTTTGTTGTCGTATGGTTTGGGTTCAGCGGCCCCAGGTACGTACCGGACCGCAATCCATGTGGACGAAGTTGGAGCCGGAATATTTGCCGACACCGCCGCCGCCGCAGGCCACGCCCGCGCGGTAGATCTGGCTGACCGATCGGCTTCCGAGACGCAGATCGGCGGCCTCGCCGATCAGGTGGCGGGAATTCTTGGCCACTCCGCGCGAGCGCGAGCGCAGCATCGCGTTGGTCTTGGGGCTGCGATAGCCGCTGAGCAGGGTGTAGGGCTCGCTCGCGTCAAGCAGGTTGTGGCTGGCGGCCATGATATCGATGGTGCGGGTGTCAATCACCTTGATGTCGTTCGTGCGCCAGTCGCGCATGAAGAGCGTGATCTCGTTGAGCGCCTCGCGGATATATTCGCCCTCGATCCAGTAGATTGTATCGAGCCGTTCACCGGTGCGTGGCGAAACCATGCGCAATCGTCGAATATCGCCGGCGCCGCGCAGGAAGCCTGCAGCCAGGCTGAATGTCGGAGCTGCGGTGAGCGCCGTGGCCGCGAATGCGGTGAGTATCCCACGGCGAGAGATGCCAGTCGAGCTGAATTCTGTCATGTTTTCAAGCGCCTGTCCCGTCGCCTACCTGATGGCCGCTGTCCCGCGACCTTCGATTTCATCCCCAGATGCCCGGATTGTATGACATAACGAGAATCATCAACCAAGCCCCCAATTGACATATTGCGTGAGGATCAAGTCATTTCGGCGGGATTTCGCGCATGCGTGCCCGGATGTGACCGATTTGCGCATAGCGTGCCCCGCGCGCGACAGTCTCACGCGGATATGCTTGAATGTGACACCAAAAGGTTAGGAAAAAATTGAGGTTGGACCGTGTTCCTGATTAAATCAGAAGAAGGAAGCCGTGAATTGTGAGGGTATTATGATCGGGTCGTTGTCACGTAGACTGTTTACTGCTGTCCTGGCGTGTTTTGTCATGACGGGCGCGGGCGGGCAGGCCGCCGAGCCGCGCAGCATGGCCTTTCGTCAGGCCGTGGCCGAGGCGGCGGCGCAGGACCGCGATCTGGCTGCCTATTACCGCGACACCGACTATCGCCCGCTCTGGACTGGCGAGGGAGAGGCGGATCGCGCGCGGCGCGCGGCGCTGGTGCGAACTCTCGCCAATGCCGGGCTGCACGGCCTGCCCGAGGCGCGCTACGATCTCGACGGATTGATGTCGCAGATGGTGGCGGCCCGCTCGCTGCGTGACCTTGGGATGATCGAGGTGGCGTTGAGCCGGGCATATCTGGATTATGCGCGCGATGTGCAGTCCGGCGTGCTTGAGCCCGCACGCGTTATCGGCGATATCAAGCGCGAGGTGACGGACCGTGCGGCGACAGAGTATCTGACCGAGGTCGCATCGGATGCGCCGATCAGGGTGATGCGGGCACTGCCGCCCAGGACAAATGAATACGCCCGGCTGATGAAGGAGAAGTTGCGCCTCGAGCGTCTGATCGAGGAGGGCGGCTGGGGACCTGCGGTTCAGGCCGAAAAACTTTCGCCCGGCGATGGCGGGGCTGCGGTGATCGCGCTGCGTAACCGTCTGGTGGCGATGGGCTATCTGCGGCGCAGCGCCAGCAGCCAGTACGATGGCACCATCCAGACCGCCGTGCAGGATTTCCAGCGCGATCACGGGCTGGAGACTGACGGTGTTGCCGGTCCCTCGACGCTGAGCGCACTGAATCGCAGCGCCGCCGAGAGGCTGCAAGCGGTGATCGTCGCGATGGAGCGCGAGCGCTGGCTGGCGCGGGATCGGGGTGCGCGGCATGTGCTGGTCAACCTCACCGATTTCAGCGCGCGCATTCTCGACGACGACGCAGTGACCTTCCAGACCCGCGCCGTCATCGGCAAGAATTCAGGTGACCGACGCAGCCCGGAATTTTCCGATGAAATGGAGCACATGGTGGTCAATCCCACCTGGCATGTGCCGCGCTCGATCGCCGTCAAGGAATACCTGCCGCAGATGCAGCGCAATCCGAATGCTGCGGGGCATCTCAAGCTCTACAATCGCAACGGTCGCGAGGTCAGCCGGGGCGCGGTCAATTTCGGGGCATATAACGCGCGCAATTTCCCCTTCGCGATCAAGCAGCCGCCTTCACAGCGCAACGCGCTCGGGCTGGTGAAGTTCATGTTCCCCAACAAGTACAACATCTACCTGCACGACACACCGCAAAAGGCGCTGTTCGACCGCGAAAAGCGGGATTTCAGCCACGGCTGCATCCGCCTGCAGCAGCCGTTTGATTTCGCCTATGAGTTGCTGTCGCCGCAGGAGGCGGATCCGGAGGGATATTTCCATTCAGTGCTCGGCACCGGACGCGAAACCTATGTGCAGCTGGAGCAGCATGTGCCGGTGCATATCATCTATCGTACCGCCTTCACGCAGGCGCAGGGGCGTGTGCAATACCGCGATGACGTCTATGACCGTGATGCGCTGATCTGGGAGGCGTTGCGCAAGGCAGGGGTTTCTCTGGCGGCGGTTCAGAGCTAAACACCACCTCGGCGAAAGAGGTGGCGCATGAGCTTCAGCATTGAGCAGGTGGCCACGGCGCTCGGCGCTCAGGCGTTTGGTGCCCTGGATCTTGTGGTCGACGGCGTGGCCGAACCGGCAGGTGCGGGACCACGCGATCTCGCGCTTGCGATGCGGCTCGATTATGCCGGGGACCTGCGACAGGGACAGGCCCGCGCGGCGCTGCTCTGGTTTGGGGCCGACTGGCAGGCGCTCGGGCTCGAGGCCGCGATCCTCGCCCCGCGTCCGCGTCATGCGCTTGCCGGGCTGACCCGGATGTTCGATCCCGGGCAGGGCTGGGATCTGGGCGTTCACCCTACAGCGGTGATTCATTCCGAGGCGCAGCTTGGTCGTGACGTGTCGGTCGGTCCGCTCTCGGTGATCAGCAGCGGCGCGCAGATCGGCGACGGATCGATCATCGGGCCGCAGTGCTTTGTCGGGAATGATGCGGTGCTGGGTGCGGCGGCTTTCCTGCGCGAGGGGGTGCGGATCGGCGCGCGCGTGTACATCGGGGCGCGGTTCATCGCGCAACCCGGCGCGGTTGTTGGCGGCGACGGCTTTTCCTACGCCACGCCCGAGGTGTCGCATGTCGAGGTGGGCCGCGACACGCTCGGGCAGGGCGGCGCGGGCACGGCGCAAAGCTGGGACCGTATCCATTCCCTGGGCGGTGTCCGCATCGGCGACGATGTGGAGCTTGGGGCCAATTGTACCATCGACCGGGGCACTATCCGCGACACGGCCGTGGGCGATGGCACCAAGATCGACAACCTCGTGATGATCGGCCATAACGTGACTATCGGGCGCGACTGCCTGATCTGTGGCCATGTCGGAATTGCCGGGTCGGTGCGGATCGGCGATCATGTGGTCCTGGGCGGCAAGACCGGCGTGTCAGATAATGTGCGCATCGGCGACAACGTGATCACCGGCGGTGGCACCATTGTTCTGTCGAATATACCCTCGGGTCGGATGATGCTGGGCTATCCGGCCATGCCGATCGACAGGGCGGTTGCCAGCTTCAAGGGGGTCCGGCGTCTGAAAAGATTGTTTCAGGATGTCGCCGACCTTAAAAAAACAGTTACAGACCCGACGCAAAAGACCTGAAATCGGCCGCAAGGCCAGCAGTGAGAAAGACCCTAGCCATGAGCAGCATTCAGGACCGTGTCATCCGAATCATCGCCGAACAGGCGGTGCTGGAACCCTCAGACGTCACCCTCGACAGCACGTTGGAGGATCTGGGCATCGACAGCCTCGGCCTCGTCGAGAGCATCTTTGCCATCGAGGAGGCGTTCGACATCTCGGTGCCGTTCAACGCCAACGAGCCGTCGCAGAGCGACTTCGACATTTCCTCGGTGCGCAGCATCGTCGCCGGGATCGAACGGCTGATTGCGGAGCAGTCATGAAGCGGGTGGTCATTACCGGGGCTGGCACGATCAACGCTCTGGGCCATGACGTGCCCGCCACGCTCGAGGCGATGCGCGAAGGCCGCTGCGGCATCGGTGATCTGGAGTTTCGCGACGTCGAACGGCTGTCGATCCGCATCGGCGCTCAGGTCAGAGATTATGATCCAGAGACCGAGTTCAACCGGCAGCAACTAGCGCTTTATGACCGGTTCACGCAGTTCACGCTGATCGCCGCACGGCAGGCGATCGCGCAGGCGGGGCTCAATTTCAACGGCGAGTTGGCGGCGCGGGCGGGGGTGATCCTGGGCAATTCGGGCGGCGGCATGACCACGCTCGACGAGAATTACCGTTCGGTTTACGAGGAGGGCAAGAACCGCGTGCATCCCTTCGTGGTGCCCAAGCTGATGAACAACGCCGCCGCCTCGCACCTGTCGATGGAGTTCAACCTCAAGGGCCCGTCCTTTACTGTCTCCACCGCCTGTGCGTCGTCAAATCACGCGATGGCGCAGGCGTTTCAGATGGTGCATGGCGGGATCACCCCGGTGATGGTGACGGGGGGGTCTGAATCGATGCTGTGCTTTGGCGGGGTCAAGGCGTGGGAGGGCCTGCGTGTGATGAGCCGCGATGCCTGCCGCCCGTTCTCAGCCAATCGCAACGGCATGGTGCAGGGCGAGGGGGCGGCGATCTTCGTCTTCGAGGAGTTGGAACATGCCCGCAAGCGGGGGGCCGAGATTCTGGCCGAGGTGGCGGGGTTCGCCATGACCTCGGATGCCTCGGACATCGTGATGCCCTCGAAGCAGGGTGCCGCGCGGGCCATCCAGGGGGCGCTGCGCGATGCCCGGATCAACCGCGAGGAGGTGGGCTATATCAACGCCCACGGCACCGGCACGGCCGCCAATGACAAGACCGAGAGTGCTGCGGTCGCGGATGTGTTCGGCGTGCATGCCGACACGCTGATGATCTCGTCGACCAAGTCGATGCATGCGCATCTGATTGGCGGCACCGGGGCGGTGGAATTGCTGGCGTGCATCATGGCACTGCGCGACGGGATTGTCGCACCCACCATTGGCTATGAGGAGCCGGACCCGGAATGCGCGCTTGACGTGGTGCCCAACGTGGCGCGCGAAGCGCGGGTCGAGGTCGCGCTCAGCAATGCCTTTGCCTTTGGTGGGTTGAATGCGGTGCTGGCGTTGCGGCGGTTCGGGGCGGGGGCCTTGTGCAACCCTTGAGGTGCAGCACCAAAGCGCGGCTCAACTCTCAAACTGCAATGTCGGCTCAGAATTCGACCCATCTCCCCACGTGACGTGGCGCCCGGCCTCTTCAAATTGCGCGGGCCATGGAATCGCGTGCCGCGGTCCTGCCGCGCAGTGCCGAGGGGCTCTGACCGGTGTGATGCAGGATGAAGCGCGAGAAATAGGCGGCGCTGCCGAAGCCGAGGCTGGCAGCGATCTGGCCCACCGGCAACTCATTGGCCTCAAGCAGGTCGCGCGCCGCGTGCAGGCTGCGTTCGGTCAGCATGTCGGCGGCTGTGAGACCCGAGACTTGCTTGCAGACCCGCGTTAGATGGGTCGGCGTCACGCCGAGTGCCCGGGCATAGACTGCCATCGATCGCCCGTTCTGGAAATCGCGTTCGATCAGGGCGGCATAGGCGCGCACCAGCCGTTCTCCCGCCGTCGCGCGTTCGGTTTCCTGATGGTCGATCATGGCGCGCCGCAGCCAGACGCTGACCAGATTGGCCTCGGCATTGAGCGCCTCATCCATAAAGGGGCGGTGGCTGTTCTGTTCGCGCTGCATCGCCTCGAAGATCGCCGTCAACTCGTTCTGGCGCGCGACATCGCGGATGCGCAGATGCTGCGGCCCGTCGGGCATTGGCACGGCCCCGCCCGAGGGCACCTCGCAGACCAGACCAAAGCCGGATTTGCCAAGTTCGAGCGAGAACATCGTGCCTGCCGGAATGGCCAGCGCATTATGCACGCCTAAGCCACGCCTGACCCCCTCAATCACCGCGATGCCCTGCCCGCGGGTGATCCAGACAAGCGCGTGATGCGGACAGGAGTGTTGCAGCGCGGCGCGCCAGTCGACACCTTTCGCCCATTGCACCACGGTCATGACTTGCGCGTGTGGCATATGGCGGATTTCCCGAGAATAGTCGCGTTTGGACTAGTCTTCGCACGATTTCGCCGCGATGTCAGGGAAAAACTGCGAAAAATCTAAAGCGTCTCGGCAGCGATCCGCTGCCAGCCGCGCATCCGGGCCCGAAACCAGCTGCGTTGGCGCTTGGCATATTGCCGGGTGGCGGTGGTGGCGGCATCACGCGCGGTGTCGAGGGAGATCTCGCCGCGCAGATGGGCCACCAGTTCCGGTGCGCCAATTGCTTTCATCGACGGCAGCCTCGGGTCCCACTGGACGAGATTGGCGCGCACCTCTTCGAGCGCGCCCGCCGCCAGCATTGCGTCGAATCGCCGGGCGATGCGGGCGTTGAGCCAGTCCTTGTCGGCCTCGACCAGAAGGGCTGTGCAGGCAGAGATCGGCAGCACCGGTGGCGGGGTCGTGTCTTGCCAGGCGGCAAGGCCCCGGCCGGTGGCCTGTTGCACCTCCCAGGCGCGCTGCACGCGCATCGGGTTTTGCGTGTCGATGCGGGCGCGGGTGGCGACGTCGATTCCCTTGAGCAGCGCGTCGATGCCCTGGCCCGCGCGCAGGCGGTCGGCCTCGGCGCGGATCGCGGGCGGCGTGGTGGGGATCTCGGCAAGCCCCTCGGTGAGTGCGGTGAAATAGAGCCCGGTGCCGCCCACGATGATCAGGCGGTCGGAGCCGTCGAGCAGGTCCGCCACCTCGCGCAGCCAGTGGCCCGCCGAATACGCCTCGCGCGCGCCGACATGCCCATATAGCCTGTGCGGCAGGGCCGCCTCATCCGCCGCATCGGGGCGTGCCGACAGAATGCGCCAGTTTTCATAGACTTGCAGCGCGTCGGCATTGACGATCACCCCGCCCTGCGCCCGTGCGATCGCCATGGCGAGCGCCGATTTGCCGCTTGCCGTCGGGCCCGCGATGAGAACGGGGCGGGTTTGGTCGATGTCGGATGCCGCATCCATCCTCCCGCGTTACCCAAGATGGGCGTGTTTGACGAGAGACATTTCGAGCGGTTTCCCGCAGCACCTTGGTTTTCAGCGATTGCACCTGCTGTCCATTTGCGACATTTTGCGACCAACCCGAAATTCAGCGGAGATCGCGATGACAGCCCCCGACAGCCCAAAGCCGAGATTCAGCCGCGTCATGCTCAAGATCTCGGGGGAGGCGTTGATGGGGGATACAACCTACGGTCTGCATCCGCCCACCGTCGAGCGGATCGCGCGCGAAGTGAAGATCGTTCACGATCTCGGCGTGGAGATATGCATGGTGATCGGCGGCGGCAACATCTTTCGCGGCTTGCAGGGGTCCGCGCAGGGGATGGAGCGCACCACAGCCGACTACATGGGCATGCTGGCGACGGTGATGAACGCGCTCGCCATGCAATCGGCGCTGGAGAAGCTTGGCGTCTATTGCCGGGTGATTAGCGCCATTCGCATGGACGAGGTGGCAGAGCCCTATATCCGCCGCCGCGCTGTCCGGCACCTGGAGAAAAAGCGTGTCTGCATTTTTGCGGCAGGCACCGGCAACCCCTATTTCACCACCGATACGGCGGCGACGCTGCGTGCCAATGAAATGGCCTGCGAGGCAATTCTCAAGGGCACCAAGGTGGATGGCGTTTATGACAAGGATCCGATCAAGCATGCCGATGCCAAGCGGTTCGAGCAGGTCACCTATGACGAGGTTCTGGCGCAGCACCTGGGCGTGATGGACGCCTCGGCAATCGCGCTGGCGCGCGACAATAACCTGCCGATCATCGTCTTCTCCCTGGACGAGCCGGGCGGCTTCAAGGGCATTCTCGCCGGCGAGGGGATCTATACAACCGTGCATGGTTGAGGCTAAACAAGGGGCAAGAGGCAGCCCGCAAGAAGGACCGAACGACATGGCTGACGATATCGAAATCGACACGGGTGATCTGGAACGCCGGATGGAAGGGGCGATGAATTCGCTCAAGACCGAGTTTGCCTCGCTGCGCACGGGCCGGGCCTCGGCCTCGATGCTGGAGCCGGTTCAAGTCGACGCCTATGGCCAGATGACGCCGATCAACCAGGTGGGCACTGTGAATGTGCCCGAGCCGCGTATGGTCACCATCAATGTCTGGGACAAGGGCCTGGTCGGTAAGGTCGAGAAGGCCATTCGCGAGAGTGGCCTCGGGATCAATCCGCAGCTCAACGGCACGATCATCATGCTGCCGATCCCCGAGTTGAACGAGGAGCGCCGCAAGGAGTTGACCAAGGTCGCCTCGCAATACGCCGAACATGCCCGCGTGGCGATCCGTAACGTACGCCGCGACGGCATGGACAAGATCAAGAAGGCCAAGGGCGACGGCATGTCCGAGGACGATCAGAAGTTCTGGGAAACCGAGGTGCAGGATCTGACTGACCGCTTCATCAAGCTGGTCGACGAGGCGCTGGAGCATAAGCAAGCGGAGATCATGCAGGTCTGATGATGGAAGGCGCGCACATGGCCAAGTCCAAGCCCGCAGGCGAGGGGCCGCGTCATGTGGCGATCATCATGGACGGCAATGGAAGGTGGGCGCAAAAACGTGGCCGACCGCGCCTGTTCGGCCATCACGCCGGCGCGCGCCGGGTGCGCGAAATCGTCCAAGCCTGCCCGGGGCTTGGTGTCAAGTATCTGACTATATTTGCCTTTTCGACTGAAAACTGGCGCCGGACACAGACCGAGGTGGCCGGGCTGATGAGCCTGTTTCGCCGCTACATCATGAAGGAAATGCAAGAGTTTGTGCGCGAGAATGTGCGCGTGCGCTTCATCGGCGACCGGCCCCGCCTTGATGCCAAGCTGCGCGGTCTGATGGATGAGGCCGAGGCGATGACTGCCCATTGCACCGGCACCAACCTGACCATCGCGCTCAATTACGGCGGCCGCGACGAGGTCTCGCGCGCCACGCAGCGGCTGGCACGGGATGTGGCCGAGGGGCGGCTCAGACCCGAGGATGTCGATGAGGAGACGCTGCCGCGCTACCTCGATACCTGTGTGCTGCCCGATCCCGATCTGGTGATCCGCACCAGCGGCGAGGCACGAATTTCCAATTTCCTGCTGTGGCAGTCTGCCTATGCGGAATACGAGTTCATCGACACGCTCTGGCCCGATTTCACGCCTGACATATTTGCGTCTTTGCTGGCGCAATACGGTGCGCGCGACAGGCGGTTCGGGGCCGTTCCCGCATGAGTGCTGCCGCCCGATGGTACGATCTGGCCCCGAGAATGATCTCGGGACTGGTGATGGTGGCCGTGGGCGCAGGGGCGATCTGGATCGGTGGCGGGGTCTTTGCTGGGCTGATCGCGGTGCTGGCCGGGCTGATGGTCTGGGAGGGCGCGCGCATGTTTGCGGCCCCCGACGCCCTACGCTCGGGCCTGCTGGCGGCGGTCGCGGTGGGGCTGGCGCTCTGGCTGCCGGGCCTTGTGGTGCTGCCGCTCCTGCTGGCGGTGGCGCTGGTCACGGTGCGGGCGGTTGACAGTGAGCGCGGGCCGTTCTTTGCACTCACGCTCTGGGCGATTCTGGGCTGCTACGCGATGGGTCTGCTGCGCGCCGAGGCAGGCGCGGTCTGGGTGCTGTGGCTGGTCTCGATCGTGGTCGTCTCTGACGTGGCGGGCTATTTCGCGGGGCGCAGTCTGGGAGGGCCGAAATTCTGGCCGCGCGTCAGCCCAAAGAAGACATGGTCGGGTACCGTGGCGGGCTGGATCGGGGCCGGGATCGTGGGCGCGCTGTTCGCCGTGTCCACGGACGCGGGGCTGGCGCTGATCCCCGTTTCTATCCTCGTCGGATTTGCCGGGCAGATGGGCGATATCGCCGAGAGCGCGGTCAAGCGTCTGCGCGAAGTCAAGGACAGTTCCAACCTCATTCCCGGTCATGGCGGCCTGCTCGACCGGTTCGATGCGATGCTGGGGGCGGCGCTGGTGGTGGTGATCCTGTGGGCGCTTGGCCTGATGCCGGGGGTGGTATGAAACGGGTGTCCATTCTGGGGGCGACCGGGTCGGTCGGGCAGAGCACGATTGACCTCATTCGTCGCGATCCCGCAGCCTATGACGTGGTGGCGCTGACCGGCGGCGGCAATGTCGCGCGGCTGGCGGCGGATGCCCGCGCGCTGCGCGCCGATCTGGCGGTGGTGGCGCAGGAGGATCTATTGCCGGACCTGCGCGCAGCGCTCGATGGCTCTGGGGTTGTGGCCGCCGCCGGTCGCACGGCCCTGATCGAGGCGGCACGGCGCCCCGCCGATTGGGTGATGTCGGCCATCGTGGGCGCGGCGGGGCTGGCCCCCGGTCTGGCGGCGCTGGAACAGGGCGCGACGCTGGCGCTGGCCAACAAGGAATCGCTGGTCACGGCGGGGCCGCTGCTGATGGCGACGGCCAAGGCGCATGGCGCGCAGATCCTGCCGGTGGACAGCGAGCATTCGGCGATCTTTCAGGCGCTTGTGGGCGAGGACCCGGCGGCGGTGACGCGGGTGATCCTGACCGCCTCGGGCGGGGCGTTGCGCGACTGGCCGCTGGAGCGGCTGGCGGCGGCGACGGTATCAGAGGCGTCGAGCCATCCCAACTGGGACATGGGGCAGCGGATCACCATCGATTCGGCGTCGATGTTCAACAAGGCGCTGGAGATGATCGAGGCCCGCGAATTCTTTGGGTTTGCCCCGGGTCAGATCGAGGTTCTGGTACACCCGCAATCACTGGTGCATGCGCTGGTGGGCTTCTGCGATGGCGGGCTGATGGCCCATGTCGGCCCGCCGGACATGCGCCATGCCATCGGTTATGCGCTCAACTGGCCCGACCGGCGCAGCCTGCCGGTGGCGGCGCTCGATCTGGCGGCGGCGGGGACGCTGGAGTTTCGCGCGCCCTGCGAGACGCGCTATCCAGCGCTGCGGCTGGCGCGCGAGGTGATGGCGGCGGGAGGCCTCTCGGGGGCGATCTTCAACGCCGCCAAGGAACGCGCGCTCGATCATTTCATCGCCGGGCGGGTGCGCTTTACCGATATGAACGCGATTGTCGAGGACACGCTTAGCGGTCTTACGGCGCGCCCCGAGGCCTGTTGTGACGATCCGACCCTTGATGTGGTGGCCCATATGGACCATTTGGCAAGGAATGAGGCCGACCGGGTGGCCATGAAGCGAAAAATTTAGGGACAGCACGTGGATATACTGACTTTCCTGCCGCAATTCGGCAGTGTTTTCATGACCATACTGGCCTTCATCGTGGCCCTTTCGGTGATCGTGGCGGTGCATGAATACGGCCATTACATCGTCGGGCGCTGGTCCGGCATCAAGGCGGAGGTGTTCTCGCTCGGCTTCGGCCCGGTGTTGTTTTCGCGGATGGACCGGCATGGCACGCGCTGGCAGATGGCCGCATTGCCGTTTGGCGGCTACGTGAAGTTTCTCGGGGATTCCGACGCGGCGAGCGGCAAGGACGGCGCGGCTATGGCCGAGTTGCCGCCCGAGCGGCTACGCCAGACCATGCACGGGGCGCCACTCTGGGCGCGCACGGCGACGGTGGCCGCGGGTCCGATTTTCAACTTCATCCTGTCGATTCTGATCTTCGCGGCGGTGATGATGTCCGGAGGCAAGGCCGCCGATCCGCTGACCGTGGGCGAGTTGAAGCCGCTGCCGGTCGAGGGGGTGACGCTACAACCGGGCGACGAAATCCTGGCGGTCGCCGGCACATCATTGCCGGATATCGAGAATGGTGAGGTCTATGACGCGTTTCTCGACACGCTGCCGATGCGCGCGCTGCTAGAGTACGAGGTGCGGCGTGCGGATGACCGCGTGACCGCGCAGGGCCCGCATCTGCTGCCTCCACTGGTGGGAGGCCTGTCGCCGCAATCGGCGGCGTTCGATGCTGGGCTGAAGGCGGGCGATGTGATCACCGCCGTGAACGACCGGCCCGTCGTGGCATTTTCGGAACTCAAGGAGATCGTCGAAGGTTCGAACGGTGCCCCGCTCGCGCTGACCATGTGGCGACCTGAAAGCGGCCCCTATGAGACAACGCTGACCCCGCGCCGGGTGGACGAACCGCAGCCCGAGGGCGGATTCAGGACCGAATGGCGGATCGGG
Source organism: Roseovarius sp. A-2 (assembly GCF_002072155.1). Taxonomy (GTDB): domain Bacteria; phylum Pseudomonadota; class Alphaproteobacteria; order Rhodobacterales; family Rhodobacteraceae; genus Roseovarius. Next base: position 402,072 of record NZ_BDIY01000001.1, read on the forward strand.
GTGGCGGGGGCCATGGCCTTCGAGCCCGCGACCGAGGCGCTCGGCCCGGTCGAGGCGCTCGGCGGTGCGGTGACGCAGACCGGCCAGATCATTCAGAGCTCGCTTTCGGGGCTGTATCACATGGTCACTGGGGCGATCAGCAGTTGCAACATGTCCGGCCCCATCGGAATCGCCGAAGTGTCGGGCGCGATGGCCAGCCAGGGCGCGCAGAGCTTCATCTGGTTCATCGCGGTGCTCTCGACCGCCGTGGGGCTTCTGAACCTCTTCCCGGTGCCGGTGCTCGATGGCGGGCATCTGGTGTTCTACGCCTATGAGGCCGTCGCCGGTCGCCCCCCGAGCGACCGCGCGTTGCGGGTGTTGATGTCGGTGGGGCTGACGCTGATCCTGTCGCTGATGCTGTTCGCGGTGTTCAACGATCTCTTCTGCCCATGAAATGTGCCCGCTTGGCGGAGGGCGGAATGTGAGTACTTGTGGAACGGAGACGGGCAGGGGGTGTGTTTGCCGCCTGGTTGATTTATCCTGTCGTGCAACGAGACCGGGGATCGGCGGATGAGCAGGATCATGCGAATATGGCTGATGCGGCTGGCGCTGCTGGTCTGTGCCTTTAGCGCGCAGGCGCAGGAGGCAGGTTTCAGCGGTCTGGCGCGGCTCGATCCGGCGCGCAGCGCGATCACCGATGCGGGCGGCGGGATCGAGGTGACGCTGGCACTGTCGCAGGGCGTGCCCTGGCGGGTGTTCACCCTCGACGATCCGGCGCGGCTGGTGCTCGATTTCCGCGAGGTGGACTGGCAGGGCGCGGGCGCGGGCGATCTGATCGACGGGCAGCGCGCGCTTGGCCTGCGGCTGGGGCAGATCCGGCCTGGCTGGTCGCGCATGGTGGTCGATCTCGCGGGACCGCATGTGCTGGAAGGGGCCGGGCTGCGCGTCGATCCGCAGAGCGGCATGGCGCTGTTGCAACTTCGTCTCGGGGAACCGCATCCGCAGACCTTTGCCGCGCAGGCGGGCGCGCCCGATGTGCCGGGCTGGGACCTGCCCGCCGCCGCGCCGCAGCGCGTGGCACCACCTGCGGACGATGGCGCGCTTCGGGTGGTTCTTGATCCCGGCCATGGCGGCATTGATCCCGGTGCAGAGGTGGACGGCACTCAGGAAAAGGACCTGATGCTGCGATTCGCGCGCGAGTTGAGCGAGGTGCTGTTGCGCGCGGGTGGGTTTGAGGTGGTGCTGACCCGCGATGCCGACGAATTCGTCAGCCTCGAGCGGCGCGTGGCGCTGGCGCATCGCGCCGGGGCAGATGTGTTTGTATCGCTGCATGCCGATGCGCTCTCGGGGGCGCGGGCGTGGGGGGCCTCGGTCTATACCTTGTCCGACAGCGCCTCTGATGCCGCGAGTGCCGCGCTGGCCGAGCGCCACAACCGCGCCGATATCCTGGCCGGAGTCGATCTGAGCGGGAAGGATGACGTGGTGGCCGATGTGCTGATGGACCTGGCGCGGATGGAGACGCAGCCGCGCGCTGATCATCTGGCGCGGGTGCTGCTCGACACGTTTCGTGCCGCCGATCTTCCGCTTCTATCGCGGCCGCAGCGGCATGCCGGGTTCTCGGTGCTCAAGGCGCCGGATATCCCGTCGGTGCTGATCGAACTGGGGTTTCTCTCCAGCCCGCGCGATCTGAAGAACCTGCGCGATCCGACATGGCGGGCGCGGGTGGCCGAGACCCTGCGCGATGCGCTGGGCGCGTGGCGCGATGCCGATGCGGCCCGTGCCGGGCTGGTGCGGCAATGAGCGGGGCCGCGCCAATCCTTTTGACCCGTGCCCCGCCGACGCCTATATGGGTCGCATTCATCCAGCGGGGGTGCGCGTGTTTCGACCGATTCTGAGCCTGTTCGGCACTGTCTTCAGCCTGATCACCCTGATCGTGGTGATCGTCGGGCTGTCGATCGGCGCGATTCTGCACATCTACGGCAAGGATCTGCCGAGCCATGAGAGCCTTGCCAATTACACGCCCCCCACGATCAGCCGGATCTATTCCAGCGAGGGGAGAATCATCGACGAATTCGCCCGCGAGCGGCGGCTCTTCACCCCGGCCGAGGATATTCCCGATCTGGTGAAACAGGCCTTCATCAGTGCCGAGGACAAGAATTTCTATGAGCATGGCGGGTATGATGCCGTGGGCATCGCCTCGGCCATTGTCGATGCTGTCAAGTCGCGCGGGAGAAACGTGCGCGGCGCCTCAACCATCACGCAGCAGGTGATGAAGAATTTCCTGCTCTCGGGCGACCGGCGGCTGGAACGCAAGATCAAGGAGATCATCCTCGCCACCCGGATCGAGGAGACGCTGAGTAAGGAGCAGATCCTCGAGCTTTACCTGAATGAGATTTTTCTTGGCCAGAACAGCTATGGCGTCACTGCGGCCGCGCAGACCTATTTCAACAAGACGCTGCGCGAACTCGCCCCGCATGAGGCCGCCGCGATCGCCGCCATGCCAAAGGCTCCGAGCGATTACCATCCGGTTCGTGAGAAAGAACGCCTGCTGGACCGACGCAATTTCGTGCTGCGCGAGATGTGGGAGAACGGGTATCTGACCGAGGCGGAATATCGCGCGGAGCGCGAGGCCCCGCTGCGCTCGGTGCAGAACGGAGATTTTGCGCCGTTCAGCGCCGATCTGCCGCCGCGCGATTACTTTACCGACGAGATCCGCCGTCAGCTCAGCGAGGATTTCGGCGAGGGCGAGTTTTTTTCGGGCGGGCTGTCGGTGCGGGCTACAGTCGATCCCGAGATGCAGGGCAATGCCGCCCGCGCGCTGCGCCGTCAACTCGAGCAGTATGACCGAGGGCGGGGGCGCTGGCGCGGCACCGGGCTGAGCCTTCCGCAGGAGGCTCTGGCCTCGGAGGACGCATGGCGCGCCGCGCTGGCCGACTTGCGGGTGCCGAGAGATATCGAATTGAACGGGCAATGGTATCCGGCGGTGGTGCTGGAGACCGGCGATCAGGTGATGCGTATCGGCATCGAAGGCGTCGAGGGCGTGCAGGAGGTGCCGCGCACCGATATCGCCTGGCTGCCCGGCGATTTCCATGAGACGTTTGACGCAGGCGACGTGGTTCATGTGCGTCGCATGACAGAGGACGGGAGCGGCGATTTCCTTCGCTGGAGCCTACGGCAGGTGCCCGAGGTCGAAGGCGCGTTCATGGCGATGGATGTCAACACGGGTCGCGTGCTGGCGATGCAGGGCGGGTTTTCCTACCAGCATTCGGTGTTCAACCGCGCCACCCAAGCGATGCGCCAGCCCGGCTCATCCTTCAAGCCCTTCGTGTATGCCGCTGCGCTCGACAGTGGCTATTCGCCGGCCACGATCATCATCGACGCGCCGATCGAGATCGACACGCCGCAGGGTCTGTGGCGGCCGCGCAATTCGTCGAACAAATATTACGGCCCGACGCCGCTGCGCACCGGCATCGAGCAATCGCGTAACCTGATGACCATCCGCCTTGCGCAGGAGGTGGGGATGGACGTGATCGCGGATTACGCCGAACGCTTTGGCGTCTATGACAACATGGGCAAGTTTCTGGCGAATTCGCTTGGCTCTGAGGAGACGACGCTGTTCAATATGGTCGCGGCCTATGCGATGTTCGCCAATGGCGGTGAGCGGGTGCGTCCCAGCCTTGTAGACCGGGTGCAGGACCGCTATGGCCGCACAACCTATGCACAGGATCAGCGGCAATGCGTGGATTGCGACGATCCCACCCTGCCCGAGGGCCGGGGCCCGCGCATCGTGTCGGATCGTGAGCGGGTGATGAACGCGGTCACCGCCTATCAGCTCACCTCGATGATGAAGGGCGTGGTGGATCGCGGCACCGCATCGGGCGTGATCGACCTGCCGGTGCCGGTGGCTGGCAAGACCGGTACCACCAACGATGCGCGCGATGTGTGGTTCGTGGGCTTTACCAGCAATATCGCGGCCGGGTGCTATATCGGCTACGACCAGCCGCGCGGCATGGGGCGTGGGGCCTATGGGGCGTCGCTCTGCGGGCCGGTGTTTCAGGAATTCATGACCGACGCGGTGGCCAAATATGGCGGCGGTCCCTTCGAGGTGCCGCCCGGCGGTCAATTCATCAAGATCGACCGATTCAGCGGCGCGCGTCTGCCCGATGATGCCGAAGGCGCGAACGTCGTGGCCGAGTATTTCCGCGACGGCGAGGAGCCGATCTTCGGGGTGGCCTATGACGGCGGCTTTGCGATGGGCAACGATCTCGATCTCTATAGCGCCGGTGAAAACGAGCAGGTGCGCGATGTCACCACCTCGACCGGCGAGAAGGCGCAGGTCGGCGGCAAGGCGACCTTCGGGTCGATGAGTTCGGGTGGGCTATACTAGGGCAGGGGTCCGGGTGTTACGATGGGGCGTTATGGCCCGGCGATCGCTCGGCACCTCCGGTGCGTTTCCCGCAGGATGCAGCAACGGCAGCAACAGGCCAGAGTCGGCCTCAATATGCCCGTGATGCCCGTCCCTGTGACGACGCGCTGCCCTTGCCCGGCCCGCCGCGCTGCGGTATCACCCGCATCTGAGCAGGCAAGGACAGATCAGACAATGCGCGCCGAAACCCAGACCCTCGTTTCCGAGATCGAAAAATCGCTGGAGTTGTTGCGCCAGCGATTGGGGTGGGAGACCGCCCAACACCGGCTGGAGGAATTCAATGCCCGGGTCGAGGATCCCACGCTCTGGGATGATCCGGGGCAGGCGCAGAAACTGATGCGTGAGCGGCAGGCATTGGTCGATGCGCTGGAGACGCATGACAACATCAAGCAGGAGATGGAGGATCAGCTTGGCCTGATCGAGCTGGGCGAGATGGAGGACGATGTCGAGGTCGTCGCCGAGGCCGAGGCCGCGTTGCGCACGCTGGCCAAGGTCGCCGCCGCCAAGGAACTTGAGGCGCTTCTGGATGGTGAGGCGGATGCCAATGACACCTTCCTCGAGATCAACGCCGGTGCAGGCGGCACCGAGAGTTGTGACTGGGCGTCGATGCTGGCGCGGATGTATGTCCGTTGGGCCGAAAAGCGTGGCTATTCTGTAGAGTTGCAGTCGGAATCAGGGGGCGACGAGGCGGGGATCAAATCCGCCGCCTACAAGATCAGCGGGCACAATGCCTATGGCTGGCTGAAATCGGAATCGGGCGTGCATCGGCTGGTGCGTATTTCGCCGTTCGATTCGGCGGCCAAGCGGCATACCTCCTTCTCGTCGGTCTGGGTCTATCCGGTGGTTGACGACAATATCGACGTCGAGGTGAACCCGGCCGATATCCGCATCGACACCTATCGCTCGTCGGGCGCGGGCGGGCAGCACGTCAATACGACCGACTCGGCAGTGCGGATCACCCATATTCCGACCGGCATCGTGGTGACCTCGAGCCAGAAATCCCAGCACCAGAACCGCGATATTGCCATGAAGGCGCTGAAATCGCGGCTCTACCAGCAGGAATTGGACCGCCGCAACGCCGCCATCAACGAGGCGCATGACAACAAGGGCGATGCCGGTTGGGGCAACCAGATCCGCTCTTACGTGCTGCAACCCTACCAGATGGTCAAGGATCTGCGCACCGGGGTCGAGACCTCGGACACCAAGGGCGTGCTCGACGGTGACCTCGACCAATTCATGGCCGCCACATTGGCGCAGAATGTCAGCGGCAAGAGCCGCGCCGAGGCACAGGGGGACGATTGACCGCTCTGTCGCCCGTGCCTAGGGTGGGCGCAAATAATTTTCGTGATTTGCGGGGCTGGCTTGCATTGGTGCTTCCAACCGACGCTTTGAACGACTAGATAAGCCAATGATATTCCCGGGGGCGATCCATGGACCCCCGTGAAAGGGAGAGACAGACATGCTGAACAATATCGGCCTTCCCGGCCTTCTTCTCATCGCCGTGGTGGTGCTGGTGCTTTTCGGTCGCGGCAAGATTTCCTCGCTGATGGGCGAAGTGGGCAAGGGCATTACTTCGTTCAAGAAAGGCGTCGCCGAGGGCACCAAGGAGCTTGACGACGACTCCCAGTCAGAGGGGGAGGTCGAGACCGCCCGCGACGTGACGCCCGAAGACAAAAAAGACAAGGCCTGATCCGTAAATGTTCGACCTGGGCTGGACCGAGCTTCTGCTCATCGGCATCGTGGCGCTGATCGTCGTGGGCCCCAAGGACCTGCCCGGGATGTTTCAGTCCGTTGGCCAGTTCGTGGGCAAGGCCAAGGGCATGGCGCGTGAATTCAGTCGCGCAATGAATGACGCGGCGGACCAATCCGGCGTGGGTGACATTCAAAAGACCTTCAAGGCCGCGTCCAATCCGATGAAATCGGCGATGGATGAGGTCAAGAAGACGACCGAGAACGCGACGCGCGATCTGACCACGATCGATACGCCCGCGCTGAGCCCCGAGCGGCAGGCGCAGGCCGACAAGATTCGCGAAAAGTCCGCCGAGATGGCTACCGCCCGCCGCGCCGCCGAGGCCGAGGCCAAAGCCGCCGCCGAGGCGCAAGCGACAAACGCGCCCGAGAGTGAATCCGCAAAGCCGAAAGATAAACCCAAGGCTAAGGCCAAGACCAAGACCAGCAAGGCCGCCAAGGCCGAGGACAAGGCATGAGCACCCCCGACGAGATCGAGGATAGCAGCGCGCCGCTGATCGAGCATCTGGCGGAACTGCGCACGCGGCTTATCCATTCGGTGGTGGCCTTCGTCATCGGCATGGTGATCTGTTTCACCGTTGCCACGCCGATCTTCAACTTTCTTACAGCGCCGCTCTGTCAGGTTCTGGCCGAGCGAGGACAGGATTGCGACCTGATCTTCATCTCCCCGCAGGAGGGCTTCTTCGTGGCGATCAAGGTTTCGCTTCTGGGTGGTTTCATCCTCGCCTTTCCCTATATCGCCAATCAGATGTGGCGGTTCGTGGCACCGGGGCTCTACAAATCGGAAAAGGGTGCGTTCCTGCCGTTTCTCGTGGCCTCACCGTTCATGTTCTTCCTCGGCGCCGGCTTCGCGTTTTACGTGGTTACGCCTCTGGCCTATGATTTCTTCCTTGGCTTCCAGCAATTCGGCGGTCAGGGCGAGGTGATCGAGGGTCAGCAGAACGCAGCCCCCCTTTCGGTGGTGTTTCAGGGGTCTGCCCAGGAATATCTCAACCTCACCATCAAGTTCATCGTCGCCTTTGGCCTGTGTTTTCAGCTTCCGGTTCTGCTCACGCTGATGGGCAAGGCCGGGCTGGTCAGCGCGCAGGGCCTGCGCTCGGTGCGCAAATACGCGATGGTGGGCATCCTGGTTCTGGCCGCCTTGGTGACGCCGCCAGACGTTATCACCCAGATCATTCTCTTCGTCGTGGTTTACGGCCTCTACGAGGTGTCGATCCAGCTTGTGCAGCGGGTCGAGAAAAAGCGCGAGGCAGAGCTACGCGAACAGGGGCTGTGGTTTGATGAAGACGAGGATGACGAGATCGTCCCCGATGAAAAGGAGTTGCAGGCCGAATTCGACCGCGACGCCGCCAAGGGCAAGGACAAGGACAAGGACTGAATGACCGCCGACCCGATGGACCGTATCGCCGCCGCGCTGGAGCGGATGGCCCCCGCCCCGCTGACTGCGCCCGATTTCGACACCGCCGATGCCTTTGTCTGGCACGTGTCGCCGGATCGGCTGGAGCCGGTGGGTACGGTCAACGGCGTGGGCATGGACCTGCTTGTAGGCATCGACCGGTCGCGCGATACCCTGCTGGCAAATACGCAGCAATTCGCGCGCGGTCTGTCGGCCAATAACGCGCTCCTCTGGGGGGCGCGTGGCATGGGTAAATCGAGCCTCGTGAAGGCGGTGCATGCCGCCGTGCGGGCCGAGGGGCTACCGCTCAAGATCGTGGAATTGCAGCGCGAGGATCTGCCCTCGGTGGGGCGTCTCTTGAACCTATTGCGCGGGGCGGATGCACGGTTTCTGCTGTTTTGCGACGATCTGAGCTTTGGCCATGACGACCAGCATTACAAGTCGCTGAAGGCGGTTCTGGATGGTGGGATCGAGGGGCGGCCCGACAACGTGGTGTTCTACGCCACCTCGAACCGCCGCCACCTGATGCCGCGCGACATGATCGAGAACGAACGCTCCAGCGCCATCAACCCCTCCGAGGCGGTGGAGGAGAAGGTCTCGCTTTCGGACCGGTTCGGCCTGTGGCTGGGTTTTCACCCTTGCGATCAGGACGAATACCTGTCGATGATCAGGGGCTATTGCGATGCCTACGGGGTCGAGATCGACGACGCCACCCTGCGCGCCGAGGCGATCGAATGGCAGGCCACGCGCGGTGCACGCTCAGGTAGGGTGGCCTGGCAGTATTTCACTGATCTGGCGGGGCGGCGCGGCATTCGCGTCTAAGCGCGCCCCCCCCCCCCGAGGGCGCTCAGCCCGCGACAGAGGCCTTGTGGATCTCGTCGATCGAGGCGGCAATCGTGGCGTTGAACTCCGCATCCGATTGCTGCGCCGATAGCCCTTCGGTCAGTGCGCGGCTGAAGCTCGCGATCACGCCCCGGTTCTGTGCCAGACGCACATTGGCCTCTTCCCGGCTATAGCCACCTGACAGCGCCACCACGCGCAGCACGCGCGGGTGATTGACCAGCATCTCATACAGGTTCGGTGCCTCGGGCAGGGTCAGTTTCAGCATCACCTCCTGATCGTCGGGCAGCGCCTCGAGTTGTGCCAGGATCGCGGAGCGCAACAACTCCTCGGCCTCGGCCTTGTCGGCGATGGAGATGGTCACCTCAGGTTCGATGATCGGCACGAGCCCGTGGCCGAGGATCTGTTGTCCGACCTCGAATTGCTGCGCGACCACGGCCTCGATGCCCGCTTTATTGGCCGCGTCGATCACCGACCGCATCTTGGTGCCGAAAATCCCCGCCTCGACGCCGCGCGCGAGCAGCGCATCGAGTTCCGGCATCGGTTTCATCAGCTTGACGCCGTCGGTCTCGTCGGCCAGCCCCTTATCGACCTTGAGAAACGGCACCACGCCGCGCTCCTGCCAGAGGAAATCCGGCGCGGGTTTGCCGCCAATGTCGCGGTCCATGGTCATCTCGAAAAGGATCGCGCCGAGCACCTTCTCGCCGGTGAAGGCCGGGGCCTGCGCGATCCGTGCGCGCATGGCGTGGATCAGGTCGAACATTTCGGCGTCGGAGGTGTATTCGCTTTCCTCGACACCGTAGAGGCGCAGCGCCTTGGGGGTGGAGCCGCCCGATTGATCGAGCGCTGCGATAAAGCCTTGCCCCTCGCGAAGTTTCTTTCTTTGCTCGGCCTGTGACATGCGATGCCCCCTTTGGTCAGGATGGAGTTTCCGCCGTCTTAGGCGACGGGCGCGCGCCGTGCAATCGTGATGGCGCTAACAGGGGGTGTCCGGGCGGCGGGCCTTTGGATAGTGATGTCGGAACGTCCAAAGAAGGTCTCAGCGCAGCTTCGGCACCCCGCCGGGCAGGGTGTCACGCTCCACCACACCCGCGCGCAAGGACCGGCCGATGCGATGCGCGAGGGCCGACCACGCGGCGGCCTGATCCGGGCGCAACTCAGCGCGCAGGACACTGTCAAATAGGTCGAGCCAGGTGGAGAACATGCCGGGCCGGACATTCCTGGCCTTCACATGTGCAGCCATCGGCGAGCCGTCATAGACCCGCTCATGCAGGATGGAATTGGCCCAGAAATCGGCAACCTTGGCCTCATGCGCGGGCCAGTCATCGACATGCACGGCAAAGACCGGGCCGAGACCGGGATGCCCGCGCACGGCCTCGTAGAACGCCGCGACGACCCGCTCGATCTCGGGGCGGGTGATGTCGAAACGCGGGGGCAGGGCGGTGCTCATGCTCTTTATGTGGCGCGGGATGCGGGCTGAGGCAATCCCCCTTTGTGACTGGGTCGAGCCGAAATCTTCAAAAGATTTCGGAACGCTTTCTTTTCAAGAAAGCGGGGGCTCCCCCTCTGGACGCGTGCCGGGTCCGCGCCTATAAGGCCGGACATGATGAGACGCATCGCGATCATTATTCGAATTACATGCCCGGCGCTCTGACCCCATCGAGCCGCCGGGATTTCAGGCGTTTGAGTCATCGCGCCGCCCCTAAACTCCAGATTTCCAACGCCCCGTGACAAAGGACGTCACCCATGTGTTCTGACATGCCCGACTACAAAGACACCCTGAACCTGCCGCAGACCGAGTTTCCGATGCGCGCAGGCCTGCCCAAGCGCGAACCCGAGTGGCTCGCCCGGTGGGAAGAGATCGGCATCTATGACCGGCTGCGCGAGCGTAACGAGGGCCGCGCGCCATTCACCCTGCACGACGGTCCTCCTTACGCCAACGGCCATCTGCATATCGGCCACGCGCTGAACAAGATCCTTAAGGACATGGTGGTGCGCAGCCAGCAGATGATGGGGCGCGACGCGCGCTATATCCCCGGCTGGGATTGCCACGGGCTGCCCATCGAATGGAAGATCGAGGAACAGTATCGCGCCAAGGGTCTCGACAAGGATAAGGTCAATGTCGTTGATTTCCGGCAGGAATGCCGCAAGTTCGCCGAAGGCTGGATCGACGTGCAGCGGGGTGAGTTCAAGCGGCTGGGGATCACGGGCAAGTGGGACAAGCCGTATCTGACGATGGATTTCCGCGCCGAGCGGATCATCGCGGAGGAGTTCCAGAAATTCCTGATGTCCGGGGTGCTTTATCGAGGCTCCAAGCCGGTGATGTGGTCACCCATCGAAAAGACCGCGCTGGCCGAGGCGGAGGTGGAGTATCACGACAAGGAGAGCTTCACGGTCTGGGTGAAGTTCGAGGTTGTCGATCCGGTCGCAGGCGAGGGCGCAGAACTCAAAAATCGCGATTTGGTTGGCTCGCACGTTGTCATCTGGACCACCACCCCATGGACGATCCCGTCGAACAAGGCCGTGGTTTACGGCGAGGGTATCGATTACGGCCTTTATGAGGTAACGGGCACGCCGGGAGAATGCTGGGCCGATGTTGGAGACCGCTTCATCCTCGCGGATAATCGCGCCGAGGATGTGATGACACGTGCGCGGCTGGAGAAAGAGCATTGGAAACGTGTAAGGGACGTTGACCCCTCTGTCATTTCTCAAGTCAAACACCCGCTTGCCCATGTCGAAGGATCAAACGGCGAATGGGACGACCTGCGCGACTTCCGCGCCGCCGATTTCGTCACCGATGAGGAGGGTACCGGCTTTGTCCATTGTGCGCCCTCGCACGGGATGGAGGAATACGAGCTTTATCGCGGGCTCGGGATGCTCGATCAGGTGATCACCTACAACGTGCTCGATGACGGCTCCTTCCGCCCCGACCTGCCGTTCTTTGGCGGCACGTTCATCCTTGACCGCAAGGGCAAGGAGGGCAACGCGAACAAGGCCGTGATCGACAAGCTGGTGGAGGTCGGCGGGTTGCTGGCACGCGGCAAGATCAAGCACAGCTATCCGCATAGCTGGCGCTCCAAGGCACCGGTGATCTACCGCAACACCCCACAATGGTTCGCTGCCATCGACCGCGCGGTTGGTGACGGGCAGGACGCCTATGGCACCACGATTCGCGAGCGCGCGCTGCGCTCCATTGACGAACTGGTGACATGGACGCCCAAGACCGGGCGCAACCGGCTTTATTCCATGATCGAGGCGCGGCCCGATTGGGTGCTGAGCCGTCAGCGGGCATGGGGTGTGCCGCTGACCTGCTTTGTTAAGAAAGGTGCGCAACCAACGGATCCGGAATACCTTTTGCGAAATGCCGAGGTGAACGCGCGTATTCTCGAGGCGTTCGAGGCCGAGGGTGCGGATGCCTGGTACAAGGACGGCGCGAAGGAGCGGTTCCTCTCTGGCATCGTCGATCCGGAGGTTTGGGAGAAGGTCGACGACATTCTCGACGTGTGGTTCGATTCCGGTTCCACCCATGCCTTTGTGCTGCGCGACCGCGAGGACGGCAGCGCCGACGGCATGGCCGATCTCTATCTTGAAGGCACCGACCAGCATCGCGGCTGGTTTCATTCCTCGATGCTGCAGGCCTGCGGCACCATCGGTCACGCGCCTTACCGAGGTGTGCTGACGCATGGTTTCACGCTGGACGAGAAGGGCAACAAGATGTCCAAATCGCTCGGCAACACCGTCGCCCCCGAGGACGTGACCAAGCAATACGGCGCCGATATCCTGCGGCTCTGGGTGGCGCAGGCGGATTACACCGCCGATTTGCGGATCGGACCGGAGATCCTCAAGGGCGTGGCGGACGGCTATCGCCGCTTGCGCAACACGATGCGCTTCATGCTGGGCGGGCTGAGCCATTTCACTGAGGCGGATCGGGTGAACCCCGCGGAGATGCCGGAGTTGGAGCAGTGGGTGCTGCACCGGCTGGCCGAGCTCGATCACAAGGTCAAGACAGGCTATGAAGCCTATGATTTCCAAGGTGTCTTTCAGCAGATTTTCAACTTCGCCACGATCGAACTGTCGGCCTTTTATTTCGATATCCGCAAGGATGCGCTCTATTGCGATGGCGACACGGCGCGCAGGCGGGCGGCGCGCACGGTGCTTGATCTGCTGTTTCACCGGCTGACAACATGGCTTGCGCCGGTGCTGGTCTTTACCATGGAAGAGGTCTGGCTGGAACGCTTCCCCGGTAAAGACAACTCGGTGCATCTGACCGATATCCCCGACACCCCCGCCGACTGGTTGAACGAACCCCTGGCGGCGAAATGGGCGCAGGTGCGCCAAGCGCGGCGCGTGGTCACGGCGGCCTTGGAAGTGCAGCGCAGCAACAAGGTGATCGGGGCGTCACTGGAGGCGGCCCCCATCGTGCATGTGCGCGACGCCGAGATGCTGACGGCGCTGAAATCGGTCAATTTCGAGGATATCTGCATCACCTCGGACATCACTCTCACCGACACGCCGCGCCCTGATGAGGCGTTTCGCATGCCCGAAGTGGATACGGTCGGCGTGGTCTTTGCCAAGGCGGATGGCGAGAAATGTCAACGCTGCTGGAAGATCCTGCCGGATGTGGGCAGCCACGGCCACACGGGCACCTGCAAACGCTGCGATGCCGCATTGTCCGAGATGAAGACTCAGGCGTAAACGTCTGAAATTTAAGTATTTGGCCATAAAGAAGGCGCAGGCGGGGCTCAGGCCTCGCCGCGTTCTTCGGCCTTGGCGCGGTTCCAGAGCGCGTCCATTTCCGCGAGATCCGATTGATCGGGTGTCTTGCCCGCCTCGGATAACAGCGCCTCGATCCGCTCGAACCGGCGGGTGAATTTGGCATTCGCGTGGCGCAGGGCGGCTTCCGGGCACAGATTCATGTGCCGCGCGAGATTTGCCATGACAAACAGCAGATCGCCGAATTCCTCTTCGACCTTGTCCTGCGTCAGATGCTCTGCAGCCTCGTGCAATTCCTCGACTTCCTCTTGGATCTTGTCGAGCACATGCGAGGCATCCGGCCAGTCAAACCCAACGCGTGCGGCGCGTTTCTGCAATTTGACTGCCCGCAGCAGGGCTGGAAGGCCGAGCGCCACCCCGTCGAGCGTGCCGGATTTCGCCTCGGCCGCGCGCTCGGCGGCCTTGATCGCCTCCCAGTCGCGGGTCTGTTGCTCGGCGCTTTTGTCGCGGCTTTCGGCACCAAAGACATGGGGATGGCGCGCGACCATCTTGTCGGAAATCGCATTGGCCACGTCCTCGACATCAAAGAGGCCGCGATCCTGCGCGATTTGCGCGTGAAAGATCACCTGCAACAGCAGGTCGCCCAGTTCGCCGCGCAGATCAGACCAGTTTTCCTGCGCGATGGCATCGGCAACTTCGTAGGCCTCTTCAATGGTATAGGGTGCGATGCTCGCAAAGTCCTGCTCGATATCCCAGGGGCAGCCCGTCTCGGGATCGCGCAGTCGCGTCATGATGGCGATCAAGCGCGGCATGCCGCCGAAGGGGTCGTGAATGAGCGTGTCGTCAGGCATTGCAGCGGCCTCTGCTTTGGGGTTGAGTGGACCCTGACGCGTGAAGGAAAGGATGTCCAGAGATGGCCGTGATCAACCGCATAGCGGGCTTTGCCGATGAGATGACCGTATGGCGCAGGCATCTGCATGCACATCCGGAAATCGGGTTCGACTGTCACGAGACTGCGGGTTTCGTGGTCGAGCGATTACGGGAGTTCGGCATCACCCAGATCGAGACGGGCATTGCCGAGAGCGGCGTCGTCGCGGTGATCGAGGGGCAGGGCGCGGGCCCCTGCATCGGCTTGCGCGCCGATATGGACGCGCTACCAATGGAGGAGATCACCGGGGTCGAGTATGCCAGCCGACGACCCGGAAAAATGCATGCCTGCGGCCATGACGGGCATACCACCATGCTGCTCGGTGCGGCGAAGTACCTTGCCGAGACACGGAATTTCGCCGGCAAGGTGGTGTTGATCTTTCAGCCCGCCGAAGAGGGCCCGGGCGGCGGGCGCGTGATGGTCGAGGAGGGTATGCTGAACCGTTACGAAGTGGATCAGGTCTATGCGCTTCACACCCTGCCGGGCGCGCCAGCAGGCACGTTCGAGACGACGCCGGGGCCGATCATGGCGGCGGTGGACACGCTGCATGTGGATGTGATCGGGCAAGGCGGGCATGGTGCCTTTCCGCATGAGGCGCGCGATCCGGTGGTCGCCGCCGTGGCCATCGTGCAGGCCATCCAGACGATCGTCACTAGGAATCGTAGCCCCTTGGATGATCTGGTGATTTCGGTCACGCAGATCCATACCGGCAGCGCCGACAACGTCATCCCCGAGAGCGCCTATATCAACGCGACAATCCGGACGTTCAGCCCAGAGGTTCAGGCGATGGTGCATCGGCGTTTGTGCGAGGTGGCCGAGGGCACGGCGGCGGCGCATGGGGTACGCGCCGACGTGCGAATCGACATGGGCTATCCGGCGACGCTGAACGATGCCGACAAGACCGGCTTTGCCGCAGAGGTGGCGCGCGAGGTCGCAGGCGCAGAAGCGGTGATCGCGGATCGCACGCGCGAGATGGGGGCCGAAGATTTTTCCTATATGCTGCAAGAGCGTCCGGGCTGTTATCTGTTCCTGGGCCAAGGCGACGGGCCGGGGCTGCATCATCCGGGGTTCAATTTCAACGATGCGGTGGCCCCGGTCGGCGCATCGTTCTTTGCCCGGATCGTGGAGCGCGCGCAGCCGGTGAACGGAGGGGCGTGATATGGCGCTGGAAGATGCGAAGACACAAGTCGATCAGGCGTTTACGCGCGAAACCTCGCATGGGTTGAGCTATGAGAACACCTTTGGCGGGGCGCTGTCCTTTGCGCGCAGACGCTATTCCAAGGATCTGAGTGGCGTGGATTTGGCGATCACCGGGGTGCCGTTTGATCAGTCGGTGACGAACCGCCCTGGCACGCGGTTGGGGCCGCGCGCCATTCGCGAGGCGAGTGCGTTGCAGGTGTTCGATCCGCCCTATGGCTGGGACGGGTACGACCCGCTCTCAAGCCTCAGCATCGTGGATTATGGCGATCTGGCCTTCGATTACGCCAAGATTTCCGAGTTTCCCGAGGCGTTGATCGCGCATGTCCGGGGCATTCTAGAGGCCGGAGCGGCAACCATCACGCTTGGTGGGGATCACTACATTTCTCTGCCGATTCTAAAGGCTTACGCGGAGAAGTTCGGGCCTGTGGCGCTAGTCCAGTTTGACGCGCATTCCGATACCTGGGTGGATGACGACATGGGGCGGATCGACCATGGCACGATGTTCTACAAGGCGGTGAAACTGGGGCTGATCGACGTGGAACGGTCGGTGCAGGTGGGTATTCGCACGGTGAACCCTGACACAATGGGCATCGCAACCATCGACGCGCGCGAGGTGCATCTGAAGGGCCCGGTCAACACCGCAAGCAAAATCAGAGACATCGTTGGAAATTCTCAGGTATATATGAGCTTCGATATCGACGCTCTGGACCCGGCCTTTGCCCCTGGCACGGGCACACCGGTTTGGGGCGGGCTTACCTCGGCGCAGGCGGCAATTATGCTGCGCGATCTGGCGGGGATCAACCTGCTGGGGGGCGATGTGGTGGAGGTCTCACCGCCCTTCGACACCACCGGGGCGACGGCGATCGCCGGCGCGCATGTGGCGATGGAGATGCTATGCCTCTGGGGCTGGACGCGGCGCTGAGCCGGGCATTCCAATCTTGCGTCATCGCCCGGCTTGGCCGGGCGATCTGTTGGTCGGGAGATCCTCAGGCCAAGCCCGAGGATAACGGGGTGTGCCCGAGGTGGTCTTGCCGTTGATCAGGCGTTGGCTTCGCGGATCTTCTCGGCGGCGGCCTTGTCATAGGTGACGCCGTTCTGCTCGAAGAGCTGGTCCAACTCGCCCGATAGGGTCATTTCGGTGATGATGTCGCAGCCGCCGACGAATTCGCCCTTGACGTAAAGCTGCGGGATGGTCGGCCAGTCTGAGTAATCCTTGATGCCCTGCCGGATTTCCTCATCGGCGAGCACGTTCACATCGGCGAACTCGACGCCCATGTAGTTCAGTACGCCCGCCACGCGGCTGGAGAAGCCGCATTGCGGCATGTCCTTTGTGCCCTTCATGTAGAGCACGACGTCAGAAGATTTCACGGTGTCTTCGATGCGGGATTTTGCGTCGGTCATGTGCGGCTATCCTGTTCGTTTGGGTCTGCGGGATCGGGTTTGACGTGGGCGGTGTCTTCGCCATCGCCGTCGCCGGGGGTGTAGTCCTCAGGGTCGTAGCTTTCCTCATCCTCGGCGATGGCACCTATATGGGTGGTATTTGTTTCAGGGTCATAGGTCAGCCCGTATTCGGCGCGCCCCTCGCGTTTGAAGCGGCTGTATTCCGACCATGTGGCGTAGACGAATATGGCCACGAAGGGCAAGAGAAGGAAAACGACGATGAGGCGGGCATCCAAGACGGGTTACTCCGGTGCCTTCGTAGTCAGGGCAAGGGCATGCACGGCCCCGTTGGGGCCGTCCATCCTGCCCTTGAGCGCGGCATAGACCACGCGTTGTTGCTGCACGCGGTTCTTCCCGCGGAAGCTCTCGTCGATGACCTCGGCGGAGAAGTGGACGCCGTCATCACCCTCGACCCGGATTTGGGCATTGGGCAGGGCGTCGCGTATCAACGCTTCGAGGTCGGAGGCGAGCATAGGCATGGGCATCTCCTTGTCACGGTCTGTTCCTGATTTAGAGCGCGACCGGCCCGAGCGCAAGGGAGCGTGAGGTGAGCAGGAGTTGCCGTTTGCGCTAGATCTCCTCACCCTTCTTCAACAACTCGTCGATGAGCGCGCGTTGCAGCGCGCCGCTATCGCCGCCACCGTATTGCAGCGCTCCGCCCGAGTAGAGCGTGCCGTAGCTCTGAGCGAGGTTCACCACCTGGCCGAGCCCGGAAATGAGCTGGTCCTTTTCCAGCGGTGTCAGGGGGTGGATATAGGCTGACCACAGGATTTCCTTGGCGAAGGCGTAGCGGGCATCGAGGGCGGTGTCGAAATTGGCTTGAAGGATGCGCTGCATGTCCTCAGGCGAGACCTCGTCGGCCTTGGCGACGGGGGTGATGGCGCGCATGCGGTTGGCGGTCTCGTCGGTCACGATGAGCACCTGTACCTCGTTGATGGTGAACTGCCACATGCGGCCGTTGGATTGCGCCTCGGGGTCGAGCGCGCGCACGATCGCGTCGAGCCGGTCGAGCGTCATCGGGCCCTCAGGCGTCACGGCGGGGGCGCTGTCAGCAGGCGCTTCGGGCGCCGCCTCGGGTTCTTGGTCGGTCTCTTGCGCGGCGAGCGTGACCGGCAATAGAAAAAGGCTGGCGAGCAGGATCAGGGGGAGGCGGAGCATCGGCGCGTCCTTTCATGGCGTTGGCCGAGCCTGCCACAGCGCGGGCGGGCACGCCATGCCGCTCCGGAAAACGTGAAAGCCCGTCAGCCGCGCGACAGCCGCGCCGCGCGTCCGCCCCGACGCTTTTTCAGCAATCCGGCACGGTCGGGCAGGGCGGCCATTACCTCGCGCCGCTCGGTGCCGCTCATCTTCGACCAGCGGGTGATCTCGTCGATGGAGCGCAGGCAGCCGGTGCAGATCCGTGCCTCGGGGTGGACCACGCAGATCCGCACGCAGGGGCTTTCGACCTCGTCGCGCTGCCACGGTGTTTCATCCGTCATGTTCTGCCCTCATATGCCTCATCCGGTCCAGCACCCCTTGCAGGATATAGGAGGCGGCAACGCTGTCGATCACCTGAGCGCGACGCTTTCGGGTCGCATCCGCCTCCAGCAGGGCGCGTTCGGCCGCCACGGTCGACAAACGCTCGTCCCAGAAGCCGATCGGCAGGTCGGTCAGCGCGGCCAGATTGCGGGCAAAGGCGCGGGTCGACTGGCACCTTGGCCCCTCGCTGCCATCCATGTTGCGTGGCAGGCCAAGGATCACGCCGCCCACCTCGCGCGCCGCCGCGATCTCCAGCAGGCGCGCCGCGTCGAGGGTGAATTTCCGGCGCTTCACCGTCTCATGCGGGCTGGCCACCGACCAGAGCCGGTCCGATAGCGCGACGCCGATGGTCTTGGTCCCCAGATCGAGGCCCATCACGGCGCGCGCACGCGGCAAGGCGGCGGCGAACCCGGCGACATCCTCGACGATCACTCTGCCACGCCCGCGTTTTCCGCCGCCGCCCGCACGGTGGCAAGACGGCGCGGGAAATCGGCAAAGACCGCCTGCGCCTCGGTCCAGATGCGGCGGGCGCGGTCGGTCTCGCCCAGAACGCCGTAAGCGTTGATCAGTCGCGCCCAGTCCTCGGCGGTGCCACCCTCGTCGGCCAGACGGCCCGCCAGCCCGGCCACCATGCCCCGGATCATCTCCTGCCGGGCCTCGGGGTCCATATCCTCGGCGGCGGCGATATCGCCCGCCGAGGGGCCGGGCGCGGCCTCGGGAGCGGGTAGCTCATAGCGTTCGCCCGCGCGCGCCGCCAGTTCCCCGATACCCGCGCGAATGGGGGCGATCCAGGGCGCGTCAGGCATGCTCTCTTCCAGCAGGTCGCGCCACAGGTGGAAGGCGCGGTCGGGCCGGTCGATCTGCGTCATGTAGAGGCCGAGGTAGAAGCGGGCCGTCGGCGCACGCGGATCGCGCGCGAGGGCAGCGCGCAGCGCGGTCTCTGCGTCGCTCGATACGTAGCCATTCGTGGCATTGATCATCAACTCCGCCAGCGTGGCGTAATCGTCGGCAGTGGCCGACCCGCCCTTCACCTCAATGAGCTGCGCCTGCGCCTTGCGTGCCGCCGCCATATTGCCAAGCGCCGCCTCGCTGCGCACCAGAAAGCGCAGGCCTTGCTGGTCCTCGGGCCGCTCCGCCACCGTCTCGCGCAGCCGCTCGACCAGCGCCATGTAGTCTTCGCTCGTGCCATCGGGCAGGTCGGCTGGCTCGGGCGCGAATCGCTCTTCGGCGGTTGCCTGATCCAGCCGCGCGTCTCGCGCCGCCTCGGAATTTGCGATCCGGGTGGCCATCGGCAGATCGCCGTAACCCGGCGCGCCGATCTGCGAATAGAGCAACACACCGCCACCGGCGATCAGGGCCACCACCCCCCCGGCCATCGCCATCCCGAGTGCCGCCGGTTGACCACCGCTCTCGCCGCCCGCGCGCAACTGTGCATCGGCGGCCAGGATCTTGCGCGACACCTCGGCGCGCAGCCGCTCGGCATCCTCGGACTCCAGCACGCCGCGCTTGAGGTCGCGCTCGATCTCGCGCAGCTGATCGCGGTAAACGTCGAGGTCATAGGCCGCGGGCGGAGCCTCGCCCACCCGGCCCCGCATCAGCGTCAGCCCCAATATGGTGCCGACCCCGATCGCAAGGGCCGCCACGATGATCCAGAATGCCATGCTCTCTCCTCGGGTGACTGCCCCCATGTAACGACCCGCAGCCGCGGAAAAAAGAGGTATGTGGTCACTTGGCCGTGGGCCGCCCGCGCCGCGATGTCGCAATGTCGCTATTGATACGGAAATCGCCGCCCGGAGTATCCTTTCGCTCGGCCTTACGTCGCATTACGATGCCAGCCGCAAGCCTATTGCGAATCCTCCAAGCCCGAGAGCGCGCATGAAACACTATTCCGCCTTTGCCGTCGCCCGCGAAGCCCTGCGTTACCACATGGGGTGGGAGCGCGCCTGGGCCTCGCCCGAACCGAAGAAGAAATACGATGTCATCATCGTGGGCGCGGGCGGGCACGGGCTCGCCACCGCCTATTACCTCGGCAAGAATTTCGGCATCACCAATGTCGCAATCCTTGAAAAGGGCTGGCTGGGGGGCGGTAACACGGGGCGCAACACCACGATCATCCGCTCCAACTACCTGCAGGACCCTTCGGCGGCGATCTACGAGAAATCGCGCTCGCTCTACGAGACGCTGAGCCAGGATTTCAACTACAACATCATGTATTCGCCCCGTGGCGTGATCATGCTGGCGCAGACCGAGCACGAGGTGCGCGGCTATCAGCGTACGGCCCATGCCAACGCCCTGCAAGGCGTCACGACCGAGTTCATCTCGCCCGCCCGCGTCAAGGAAATCGTGCCGATCATCAATCTCGACGGGCCGCGCTACCCGGTGCTGGGCGGCCTTTGGCAGGCCCGCGGCGGCACGGCGCGCCACGATGCTGTGGCCTGGGGCTATGCCCGGGCCTGCTCGGCCATGGGCATGCACATCATCCAGAAATGCGAAGTGACCGGCATTTCCCGCGAGGGCAGCAAGGTCACCGGTGTCACCACCAATCGCGGCGACATCGCCTGTGACAAGCTGGGGCTGGTCGTGGCCGGTCACTCGGGCCATCTTGCCGAAATGGCCGGCTTCCGCCTGCCGATCGAATCCGTCGCCCTTCAGGCGCTGGTGTCAGAGCCGATCAAGCCCTGCATGGATTGCGTCGTCATGGCCAACACCGTGCATGGCTACATGAGCCAGTCCGACAAGGGCGAGATGGTCATCGGCGGCGGCACCGACGGCTATAACAACTACACGCAGCGCGGCTCTTTCCACCATATCGAGGAAACCGTGCGCGCGCTGGTCGAGACCTTCCCGATGGTCGCGCGGCTCAAGATGCTGCGCCAATGGGGCGGGATCGTGGACGTGACCGGCGACCGCTCGCCGATCCTCAGCAAAACGCCGGTCGATGGCATCTTCATCAATTGCGGCTGGGGCACCGGCGGCTTCAAGGCCATCCCCGGCTCCGGCTGGGGCTTTGCCGAACTGATGGCCAAGGGCCACTCGCCGCTCTGCGACGAGTTCGGCCTCGACCGGTTCTATCAGGGCCGGTTTATTGATGAGTCAGTGGCTGCGGGGGTGGCGCATTGAACAAGATCAACCAAGTAGAAGTAGGAACATTGCACGGCGTGCTATTTCGACAAATGGCTCTCGTGATCTTTTTTCTATTTTTGC
This sequence comes from Roseovarius sp. A-2, assembly GCF_002072155.1. Classification (GTDB taxonomy): domain Bacteria; phylum Pseudomonadota; class Alphaproteobacteria; order Rhodobacterales; family Rhodobacteraceae; genus Roseovarius. The sequence goes on from NZ_BDIY01000001.1 coordinate 423,465, forward strand.
TTCTTCTTGGATACCTAGCCCAGAAGCAGTGTGCTTTGGGAATAGACGACTGGTTTGCAAGATCAGGAGCTATTGTCGTTGGCCTCGTCATAGCATCTCAGTCGTTAGATGCGGCATTTGGTTGGTTCTCAGGTTTTCGCCAAACCAATTTGGCACCGCACTTTGCAAGCTATATTCCTAGAAATCGGTTTGCGATTTTTGGAGCGTTCTTCGCTGTTTTAGCCACGTTTGTGTGGGGCTTCGGCGATTTGATGTTGGAACCAGGGGAAACAATGACATGCTGATCCTCACCTGCCCCTGCTGCGGCGTTACGGGCGAAGAGACCGAATTTCACCAGGGCGGCGAGGCGCATCTGACGCGCCACGGCCCCGGCGCGTCGGATGATGAGTTTCACACCTATATGTTCGCCAAGGAAAACCCCAAAGGCGTGCATTTCGAGCGGTGGCGGCACAACAATGGCTGCGGCAAGTGGTTTCACGCCGCCCGCGATACCATGACGCTGGAGGTCTACGGCACATACCCCGCCCAAACGCTGGAGCCGCCGCAGGAGATCCGTGACGCGATCACCGCCAAGCGCCCCGGCTGGACATGGCGGGAATTCGCATGACCTTTCACTGTTCCAAAAATACTCAATCCACAACGCCCGCCCCAAGGGCCCGAGGGTTCAAGACATGAGCACACGTCTGGCCAAGACTGGTCGCCTCGTCGATCACAGCCGCGCCATCGAATTCACCTTCAACGGCAAGCGCCTGAAGGGCCATCCCGGCGACACGCTCGCCTCGGCGCTTCTGGCCAATGACCAGATGCTGGTGGGCCGGTCGTTCAAATACCACCGCCCGCGCGGCATCGTGGCCTCTGGCGCGGAAGAGCCCAACGCGCTTGTCGGTTTGGGCGAGGGCACCCGGTTCGAGCCCAACCAGCGTGTCACCACGACCGAATTGTTCGACGGGCTGACCTGCATCAGTCAGAACCACTGGCCGAGCCTCGATTTCGACATCGGCGCGGTCAACACCCACCTGTCGCGCTTCCTGCCTGCGGGCTTTTACTACAAGATGTTCATCCACCCGCGCCCGTTCTGGAAGCATGTGTATGAGCCGTTCATCCGTCAATCGGCGGGTCTGGGCAAAGCGTCCAATCCCGGCGATCCGGACCGGTATGAGCATTTCTATTACTTCTGCGATGTGCTGGTGGTGGGCGGCGGCGTGGCCGGTCTGCAAGCGGCACTTGCGGCGGCCGAGGCCGGATCAAAGGTCATGCTGATCGAGCAGACGGCCCATTGGGGTGGCCGCGCGCCTGTCGATGGCGGCGAGGTCGAGGGCCAGCCCGTTGCGGACTGGATCACCGCCACTCTTGCAAAACTGCAAGACATGCCCAATGTCACCCTGCGCAATCGTTGCATGGGTGCAGGGGTCTACGATCACGGCTATGCGCTCGGCTACGAGCGTGTCGCCGATCACACCCCCGGCAGTGACGCGCCGCGCCACCGTCTGTGGCGTATTCGCGCGGGCCAGATCGTGACCGCCACCGGGGCCATCGAACGCCCGCTCAGTTTCGCGGGCAACGACATCCCCGGCGTCATGCTCGCGTCGGCGATCCGCGATTACGCGATCGATTTCGGCGTCTCCGTCGGCGACCGCACCGTGGTCGTCACCAACAATGACGACGCTTACCGCACCGCCATCACGCTCAAGCAGCTTGGCCTCGAAATCCCCGTCATCCTCGACGCCCGTCAATCGGGCGGCGGTGCCCTGGCCGATGAGGCGCGCGCGCTTGGCATCCGCGTCGAGAACGGCAAGGGCATCGCCAAGGTCAAGGGCGGCAAGCGCGTCGAAGGCGTGGCCATCTGCGCGCAGGCGGGCGAAGGCGCGGTGCTGGAAGAGATCAAGTGCGACGCGGTTGCGATGTCCGGCGGCTGGTCGCCGGTGGTGCATCTGTGGTCGCATTGCGGCGGCAAGCTGATCTGGGACGAGGCACAGGCCCATTTCCGCCCCGACCGCGCCAATCCGCCGAAAGGGGCCAAGGGCGAGGGGTTCGTGATCCCCGCCGGTGCCGCCAATGGCACGGGTGATCTGGCCAGCGTCGTCGCTGACGCGCATGAGGCCGGGCAGGCGGCGGCCAAGGCCATGGGCCGTAAACCCAAGGGCAAGGCCCCTGAGGCCAGCACTTCGGTGGAGGCCCCGATGCAACCCGTCTGGCTTATGCCACAGGGCGCGGGCATCAAGCTGCGGATGAAATCCTGGCTCGATTACCAGAACGACGTGAAGGTATCGGACGTGCAACTCGCCGCGCGCGAGGGCTACGAAAGCGTCGAACACGCCAAGCGCTACACCACGCTCGGCATGGCCACGGATCAGGGCAAGCTGAGCAATATAAACGGCTTGGCGATCCTGTCGGATGCGCTGAACCAGCCCATTCCGCAGACCGGCACCACCACTTTCCGCCCGCCATATACGCCGATTTCGCTGTCGTCGATCGCGGGCGAGGCCAAGGGCGAGATTTTCCAGCCCATTCGCAAGACACCGATGCATGGCTGGCACGAGGCGCATGGCGCGGATTTCGAGCCGGTCGGCCAATGGCGCCGCCCCTATTGCTTCCTCAGGGGCGAGGAGGGCCGCCACGAGGCCGTCAACCGCGAGATCAAACAAACCCGGGCCAGCCTCGCTCTGCTCGACGCCTCGACCCTTGGCAAGATCATCGTCAAAGGTGCGGATGCGGGCCGCTTCATGGACATGCTCTACACCAACATGATGTCGACGCTGAAGCCTGGACGCTGCCGCTATGGCCTGATGTGCAACGAGAACGGCTTTCTGATGGATGACGGCGTGGTCGCGCGGCTGGATGAGGACACGTTCCTTGTCCACACCACCACGGGTGGGGCAGAGTCGATCCATGGCCACATGGAAGACTGGCTGCAATGCGAATGGTGGGACTGGAAGGTCTATACCGCCAACGTCACCGAGCAATATGCGCAGGTGGGCGTCGCGGGGCCGAACTCCCGCAAGGTGATCGAAAAGCTGACCGAGGACGATATCAGCGCCGATGCGCTGACCTTTATGGGCTGGAGCGAGATCACTGTCGCAGGCATTCCCGCGCGCGTCTTCCGCATTTCCTTCGCCGGTGAACTGAGTTTCGAGCTTTCGGTGCCTGCAAGCCATGGTCGCGCCCTTTGGGACGCGCTGCTGGAGGCGGGTGAGGAATATGGCGTCATGCCCTACGGGACCGAGGCGATGCACGTGATGCGCGCCGAGAAGGGGTTCATCATGATAGGGGACGAGACGGATGGCACGGTCATCCCGCAGGACCTGAACATGGACTGGGCGATTTCCAAGAAGAAAGAGGATTATCTCGGCAAGCGTGCGCAGGAGCGTAGCCACATGGCTGATCCCAATCGCTGGAAACTGGTGGGGCTGGAGACGCTCGACGGCTCCGTCCTTCCCGATGGCGCCTACGCCACGGCACCGGGCACCAACGCCAACGGTCAGCGCAACACCCAAGGGCGCGTGACCTCCACCTACCACTCGCCCACGCTCGGGCGCGGCATCGCCATGGGGCTGGTCCACAACGGCCCGGACCGCATGGGCGAGGTGCTGGAGTTTCCAAAGGTCGACGGCGGTATCGTGAAAGCGAAGATCGTCGATCAGGTGTTTTACGACAAGGACGGGGAGAAGCAGAATGTCTGAGGCCGTCACCCCCCTGAACGGGGCCCGCGTCAACGGGCTCGCAACCATCGCGGATGCGGGCCTGACCGGCATGATCACCCTGCGGGGCGATCTGTCGTCCGCCGAGGTCAAGGCCGCCGTGCAAAAGGCCACCGGCCTCGACGTGCCTGCACAGCGTCAGGCGCTGAGCGGGCAGGGGGCTGCCGCACTCTGGATGTCGCCGGACGAACTCTTGCTGATCTGCGACTATGACGGGGTGGCCGAGACGATTGCCACGCTGGAAGAGGCGCTCAGGGGCCAGCATTTCCTCGCCGTCAACGTCTCGGACGCGCGCACCTACCTGCACGTCTCGGGCACCGGCGCGCGTGAAATCCTGGCCAAGCTTTGCCCGGTGGACCTCTCGCCGGAGGCCTTCACCCCCGGCATGTTCCGGCGCACCCGCATGGCGCAGGTGCCCGCCGCGTTCTGGCTGGATGAGGCGGGCACGTTTCACCTCATCTGCTTCCGCTCGGTGGCCGACTATGCCTTCAACCTGCTGAAAACAGCGGCCTTGCCGGGCGGCGAGGTGGGCGTCTACGGCTGACCTCCGTCATTCCCGACAGAAAAACTCCGGCCCGCAGGGTTGACCTTTGCCCAATCCGCCCACCATGTAAGGACATCGGATTTCAACACCAACGAACAGGGGGCATACCCATGGCTTTCGAACTTCCCGACCTTCCGTATTCGCACGATGCGCTCGCTGATCACGGCATGAGCCGCGAGACGCTGGAATACCACCACGACATCCACCACAAGGCCTATGTCGACAATGGCAACAAGGCCGTCGCTGGCACCGAGTGGGAGGGCAAATCGGTCGAAGAGATCATCAAGGGCACCTATGATCCCAAGGCCGTCGCGCAGTCGGGCATCTTCAACAACGCCTCGCAATACTGGAACCACAATCAGTTCTGGGAGATGATGGCACCCGGCGGTACCGGCATGCCGAGCGAGCTGGAAAAGGCGATCAACGAAAGCTTTGGTTCGCTCGACAAGTTCAAGGAAGATTTCGCCGCCGCAGGGGCCGGGCAGTTCGGCTCGGGCTGGGCGTGGCTTGTGAAGGACACTGATGGCGCGCTGAAAGTGACCAAGACCGAGAACGGCGTGAACCCGCTCTGCTTCGGTCAGACAGCACTTCTGGGCTGTGACGTATGGGAGCATTCCTACTACATCGACTTCCGCAATAAACGGCCGGCCTACCTGCAGAACTTCCTCGACAATCTGGTGAACTGGGAAAACGTCGCGTCGCGCATGTGATCCGGTCCTGACCCGATCGCAGAAGGCCCGCCAACCGGCGGGCCTTCTTGTTTTGGCGCGACGCGATAGGGCTTTGATCCAATGTGATTTTCTGACGGAACCTATAGGCTGTTCATACGTTTTAACGATGACGCAATGACAAAGGAGGTTCCCCCATGGCCGACCGTGTGAAATCGAATGATGGCAGCCGGGAGACCGAAGAAATCCTCGGCGAGAAGCCGGAAAACCTGAAGAAAGCCCCCTCTGCTGCGGGCCGCGCCGGTGGCGAGATCGCCCGCAAGGTCGGCACCCGCGATGAAAAGAAACGTCATGACGAGACATCTGCAGGCACGACGCGTGCCACGGCGCAGGACCAGGACGAGAGCGGCGACAAGGAGAAGATGTGATGGCGGTTCTGACCAATGGCACCTGGGTGTTGATCGCGGACGGGGAAAAGGCGCTCTTCCTGCGCAACTCTGTTGATGCGATCTCGCCTGCGCTTGATGTTGTGCGCAAGGACGAACAGGAAAACCCGTCAGATTACGACCAGTCCGCCAACCGTCCGGGGCGCAAGCACGATACCGGGGTCGGCCAGGTTTCGGCCATGGATGACACCGATTGGCACGAACTGGCCAAGGAGCGGTTTGCGCATGAGTTGGCTGAGATTCTCTACAAGTACGCGCATCGCGGCGCGTTCGAACGCATCGTGCTGGTCGCGGCGCCGCATGCATTGGGCGACTTGCGCAAGGCCCTGCACAAGGAGGTTCGGGACAAGGTGGTGGCCGAAATTCCCAAGGATCTCACGCATCACTCGCTCGACAAGGTCGCGACCATGCTGAAGGCGGAGCTTGACCCCAAGCTCTGAGCCGTTGGCGCGCCGTCCCGTTGCATGACACCCGCGTGTAAACTGCATCGGTTCGGCGCTTTCGCCTTGCCTCGGCGGTCTGCTTGCGGCAGCACGGAGGCAGGGTGAAACACGGGGCAGCAGTATCATGCGCGAGGTGACCAAGGGGATTATCGCGATGGTCGCGACCTGCACGATCTGGGGCCTGTCGGGCATTTACTATAAGCTGCTGGATCACATCCCCCCCATCGAGATCCTCGCGCATCGCACGCTGTGGTCTTGCGTGTTCTTCGCCTTTGTTCTGCTGGTTCAAGGGCGGATTTCCGTGTTGAGACAGGCTCTTGCGGGGCGAAAGTCAATTCTTCTGATCGGCTTTGCGGCGGTGATGATCTCGACCAATTGGTTCGTTTTCATCACCTCGATTCAAATCGGGCGTGCGATGGAGGCCTCACTGGGCTATTACATCTTCCCCTTGGTGGCGGTTTTTCTGGGGGCGATTGCCTTTCGTGAGCGTCTGGGAAAGGCGCAACTATTCGCCGTGGCGCTCGCGCTCTGCGCGGTTGTTACCCTGACTTGGGGGCTGGGTGTGCCGCCCTGGATCGCGCTCATACTGGCGTCGAGTTTCGGCCTCTATGGCCTTGTGAAAAAAGGGCTTTCTGTCGGTCCTGTGGTGTCGGTCACGGCCGAGGTGCTGCTGCTTTTACCGATTGCTCTGACGGTGTTGTGGTATGTCCATTCGGATGGAAACGGGGCATTCTCTGGCAATTGGCGCGACAGCCTGCTCCTGATGTTTTCCGGCATCCTCACCGGCGCGCCGTTGATCATGTTCAGCTATGCCACCAAGCGCGTCACCTTGGCCACGGTTGGGCTGGTGCAGTATCTGAACCCCACCTTACAATTCCTTGTTGCGACGCTGATTTTCCAAGAGGCGTTCAGCTTCTGGCACGCCGTGGCCTTTGCGATGATCTGGACCGCGCTCGCGATCTACACCACCGCGAGCCTGCGTCAGGACAGGGCGGCGCGCAGGGCTATCGTCAAATCCTGAACCGTATCAACGGGTTGAACAAAGGATTTAAGGCCGTCGCCGGCAAAACCCTCGGTGATCACATGCTCTATGATCTGCATCAGAGGTTTCCAATAATCTTCTGTATTCAATAAATAAATTGGCTTGTTGTGCAGGCCGAGCTGGCGCCATGTCAAAACCTCGAAAAACTCGTCCAGCGATCCCGCGCCGCCGGGCAGGACAACGATCGCGTCGCAGTTCATGAACATCACCTTTTTGCGTTCATGCATGGTTTCGGTCACGACATATTGTGTCATATCGCGTTTTCCGATTTCCACACCCACCAAATGCGCGGGGATCACGCCAAAGGTCCTGCCCCCTGCAAGCCGCGCCGCGCGTGCCGTGGCCCCCATCAACCCGACATCACCCGCGCCATAGACCAGCCGCCAGCCGTTTTCGGCCAACATCTTGCCGGTGTCGGTTGCAGCCTGCATATATGTAGGCCGGTTGCCCGGACGTGCGCCGCAAAAGACACAGACAGATCGTTCTGACATGGGATCACTCCGGGCTGAACAAGCGTTGCTTTGACCCCTGATAGCCTTGTTGATATGCTCCGACAACCGGGCACGGTGCCACGGCAGGGGATGTTGAATAAAGATGAGCAAAATCATCGGTTTAGGGGCTGGGCCTGCTGCGGGTGCTGTCGCTGTTGCCGTGGCGGCGCTGGTCGCTGCGGGAATGTATTTCTATCGCGGGAACGCGCCCGTCCCGGAGGCGACAGAGACGGTTGTCGTGCCTGCGCCGGAGCAGGAGCCCGAGCCAGAGCCCGCCGCGCCCGAGACGACGGCGCAGGTGCCGCAGCCTGAGCCCGAGGCCCCCGCAACGCCGAACATGCCCGCCCCGCCGGCGGTCGACACCTTCCGGTTGGAACCGGACGGGCAAATGATCATTGCCGGGCGCGCCGCGCCCGGCTGGGATGTGTCGATCCTGATCGACGAGAAGGTCATGGGCAGCGCGGCCGCCGACGGCTCTGGCAAATTCGTTCAGTTTCTCGACGTTGCGGCGAGTTCCGTGCCGCGCGTCCTGAGCCTGAACATGCGGTCCATTGAAGACGGCCGGGAGGTGAGATCGAGTGACGAGATCCTCATCGCCCCGACACCGCAACCCGCCCCTGAGAGCGCCGGAGCCGCGCCGCAGCCCGAGGCTGAGCCGGAGACGGCCGACCCCGCGCCGACCAAAACCCTGGCCGTGGGCGACGCGCCCGCGCCCGATACGACCGCAAGCGATGGCACAACCCCGTCCGAGCCCGATATGGCACAGACCGCCCCGACGCTGGCTGCGGCGGTGCCGGAGCCGCAGACCCCTGCCGTTATGGCGGAGACCGAGCCCGGTGCCGTCTTGCCGCCAGAGTCGCAACAGCCCACGGTTCTGCTTTCCAACGAGGCCGGGGTGCGCGTGCTGCAGGCACCGCAGGAGCGCGCACCGGAGGTCATGTCGTCGGTTGCGCTCGACGCGATCACCTATTCGCCGACCGGTGAGGTGGAGTTGTCGGGGCGCGGTCAGGGCGAGGGCTTTGTCAGGATTTACCTCGACAACCAGCCGATCACGACATCTCGGATCCAAGAGGATGGCGGGTGGAAAAGCGCGCTGCCGGATGTGGATACCGGCGTCTATACCCTGCGTGTCGATGAGGTCAGCGCGGAAGGCGCGGTGATTTCGCGCGTCGAAACCCCCTTCAAGCGCGAAGACGAGGCCGTTCTCGCCACGCGGAACCAGAGCCCCGAGGCACCGCGTTTCGATGTGGTGACGGTGCAGCCCGGCTCGACCCTTTGGGCGATCTCGCGGAAACGCTATGGCCAGGGGGTTCTCTATGTGCGCGTTTTTCAGGCGAATCGCGACCGCATCCGCGACCCCGATCTGATCTATCCCGGGCAGGTGTTCAAACTGCCCGATTGAGCGCGGGCTGGTCATCGACGGATACCGGGGCTATCTGTGGCCCTCGATCCGAAGAAAGGCCAGATCCCAGATGCGCAAATCCCGCGTGACGACGACCGAGGCACCGCGCAACGGCTGGGTTACCATCCGCCGCGTCGCGCCGTACCTGTGGCCCGAGGGGCAACCCTGGGTCAAGCGGAGGGTGGTCTTCGCGTTGATGCTGCTGGTCGTGGCCAAGCTGGTGTCGGTTGGCACGCCGTTTTTCTACAAGGCCGCCGTCGACGCGCTCGCGGGCGAGGGACAGGAGGCGGCCTGGATGCTGGGCATGGGGGCCATCGGGCTGACCGTGGCCTATGGCATGGCGCGGCTGATGAACGTCGGCTTTCAGCAATTGCGCGACGCGGTCTTTGCCAGGGTGGCGCAGCGCGCGCTGAGGGCATTGGCCTTGCAGACCTTTCGGCACATCCATGCCATGTCGATGAGCTATCACATCACGCGCAAAACCGGCGGGTTGAGCCGGATCATCGAGCGCGGGGTCAAAGGCGTCGATTTCCTCCTGCGCTTCCTGCTATTTTCCATTGCACCGCTGGTGCTGGAATTGATGCTTGTCGGCATCATCCTGTGGACGCTTTTCGATATCTGGTATCTGGCAGTGGTGGCGGCAGTCATCGCTGCCTACACGGCCTTTACGTTCAAAGTGACCGAGTGGCGCGTGCGGCTGCGGCGCGAGATGAACGATCAGGATACCGACGCCAATCAAAAGGCGATCGATAGCCTGCTGAATTACGAAACCGTCAAGTATTTCGGGGCCGAGGCGCGCGAGGCGCAGCGCTATGACGCGGCAATGGCAGGTTATGAGCGCGCCGCGCTACAGACTGCGCAATCGCTTGCGTTTCTGAATTTCGGACAATCCCTGCTGATCACCGGGGGGTTGATCATCGTTATGGTGATGGCGGCCATGGGGGTGCAGGATGGCACGATGACGGTGGGCGATTTCGTCATGGTCAATGCCTACATGATCCAGATCACCATGCCGCTGAACTTTCTCGGCACGGTTTATCGTGAGATCAGGCAGGCGCTGGTCGATATGGGTGAAATGTTCGAAATGTTAGAAAAAAACCCAGATGTTTCGGAAAAACCGGATGCATATGTTCTGAATGTGAAAGGCGCTGCCATCACATTCGATGCGGTGGAATTCGGCTATGACCCTGCGCGCCCGATACTCAAGGGCGTGTCGCTTGACGTGGGGCCGGGTCAGACGCTCGCCGTGGTGGGGCCGTCGGGCTCTGGCAAATCGACCATCGGGCGACTTCTGTTCCGGTTCTACGACGTGCAGGCGGGGGCGGTGCGCATCGACGGGCAGGATTTGCGCGACGTCACGCAAGAAAGCCTGCACGCCGCCATCGGCGTGGTTCCGCAGGATACCGTTTTGTTCAACGACACGATCGGATATAATATAGCCTATGGACGCGATGGCGTCAGCAAGGACGAGATCGAGAAGGCGGCGCGTGCGGCGCAGATTCATGACTTCATCACGAGCCTGCCCGAGGGTTACGCGACGCAGGTGGGCGAGCGTGGACTCAAGCTGTCTGGCGGCGAAAAACAGCGCGTCGGCATCGCACGTACGCTGCTGAAAAACCCGCCAATCCTGCTGCTTGACGAGGCGACGAGCGCGCTCGACACCCAGACAGAGCGCGAGATTCAGGAGGCGCTCGCACATGCAGCGGAGGGTCGCACGGTGATCATGATTGCGCACCGGCTGTCGACGGTGGCGGGTGCCGACAGGATTGTCGTTCTGGATCAGGGGGTTGTCGTCGAAGAGGGCACCCATTCGGACCTTTTGGCGCGGCAGGGGCGCTATGCCGCGCTCTGGCAACGGCAGGCGTCCGGGCAGGACGAGACAGCGGCGTGACTTCTGTCATGGCAGAGTTACATTTGCCGCCTATATCGCGGTCTAAATATGCTACGATATAGCACGCTTGCCAGAGGCCGAACACGATATATAGTGGCAGTCAGGTGGGGCAGTTTCACCGCACCGCTTTGAACCGGGGCCGCGAGAAGGGCAGTTCAGACGATGGACGGGGATTTCAGAACTGAATTTGTGAGAGAGCCTGCCGCGTTGCGGCAATTTCCGGCTCTGGTGCTCAATGCGGATTACCGGCCGCTGTCATATTATCCGCTATCGCTCTGGACATGGCAGGAGGCGGTCAAGGCGGCCTGGTCGGACCGGGTGGACATCGTTGCCGAGTACGACCATTGGGTGCGCAGCCCGAGTACCGAGATACGGATACCGTCGGTCATCGTCCTTCGGGATTTTGTCAGACCTCAAAAGCGCGTGGCCTTCACGCGCTTTAATTTATTCCTGCGGGACGAATTTCGCTGCCAGTATTGCGGTGCCAAGGGCGATCTGACCTTCGATCACGTCGTGCCGCGCGCACGGGGCGGGATTACAAGCTGGGAAAATGTCGTCGCGGCCTGCAGCCCGTGCAATCTGCGCAAGGGTTCGCGCAGCCTGCGGCAGGCGAGGATGAACCTGCGCAAGCCGCCGCGCGCACCGGGGGCCGAGCAGCTGCGCAACATGGGCCGCAAGTTCCCGCCCAACCATCTGCATGAAAGCTGGCTGGATTTCCTCTACTGGGATGCCGAACTGGAGGCATGAGCCAATAAAAAGGCACCCCGCAGGGTGCCTTCTAGGTCTCATGTGACACTGCGTCAGCCTTGCTTGGCGTCAGCCGGTTTTGCAGCGGGTTGCTGCTGTGTCGCCTGGGCCGGCTTGGCGGCGGATTTGTTGCCCGAGAGCGGGTCGTCCTGACGCTGCACCGAGCCTTCGAAATGCGCACCGCTCTCGATGGCGATGGTCTTGTGGATGATGTCGCCCTCGACCCGCGCGGTGGAGGTGAGGCGCACCTTGAGACCGCGCACGCGGCCAACGATGCGGCCGTTGATCACCACGTCATCGGCGATCACCTCTCCCTTGACCGTGGCCCCTTCGCCAATGGTCAAAAGATGCGCCCGGATGTCGCCCTCGATCGTGCCTTCGACTTGAATGTCGCCAGTGGTCTTGAGATTGCCGGTGACATGCAGGTCAGACGAGAGCACCGAGGCGGGTGGTTTCGCCTTGGCGGCCTGCGCCTTGAACTCGCCCGCGCTACTGTCTGGGCGGGCGCTGTCGAGACGGTTCTCGGGAGTAGCCGGTTTGCTCTCGGCGGGCTTTTGCGCGGGTTCGTTGATCTTGCTCTTAGAAAACATTTCTCGCTGCCTTGATATAGGTCATGGGGTTGACGGCCTTGCCGTCCACGCGGACTTCGTAGTGCAGATGAGTGCCGGTGGACCGTCCTGTGTTGCCCATATCACCAATTCGATCCCCGCGCGAGACCCTTTGACCGGGCTTCACGCGGATTCGCGACATATGGGCGTAGCGGGTCTCGATGCCGAAGGCATGCTCTATCTTCACGAGGCGGCCGTAGCCAGACAGCCAGCCCGCGTGGCTGACCACGCCATCGGCGGTGGCATGGATCGGGGTGCCGTGTGGGGCCGCGAAATCGGTTCCGGCATGCATGCGCCCCCATCTCTTGCCAAAGCCCGAGGTGAAACGGAACCCGCTCTTGACGGGCAGGGCAAAGGGGGCCTTTTCGGCGGCGAGCCGGTAGAGGTTGAGCTCGTCGAGGCGGCCGAGAATGCGATTGGCGCGCTCTGCATCCGGCGAAAGCGTCTCGCCGCGCGTCGAGAGCATGGCCGGCATCAGAGGGCCGCCCTGACCGGAATAGCCGCGGCGCACCGTATCGAGCAGCCTGTCGGTATTGAGCCCCGCAGCGCGGAACATCTTGTCGAGTGGTTCGACCGAGACCGCCATGGCGTCTTCGATCTGGCTGAAAATCTGGTCGTTCTGGTCCTGCAGGAGGCGCAGCTCATAGGCCATCTCATCGGCCCGCACGAGCGCCTGCTGCGCATCGGCGATCGTCTTATCTCGGGCCTCGGCGGTGTCGGCAAGCGCGGCGGACAGGAAATCGACCGTGCTGTCGCTGCCAGTGCTGCCGTTTTCGCCAACGCCGGTCTCGCCCCCCTCGTCGAGCCGTGCGGCAAGGCGTTCGGCCTCGGCCTTGGCCGTTTCGCGCTCCGTCATGGTGCGCCGCAATGTGGCCTGAATCACTTCGATGCCGGTTTCCAGTTCCTGCCGCCGCGTTTCGGAGGCGAGCAGTTCGGATTGCATCGCGGAAATCTGTTCGAGCGCGAAGCTGAAGCGTTCCTGCGCCGCCAGCGCCTCGTGCGCGCGCTTGTCTCGCTCGTCGGCGAGGGTGTTGAGCCGCATTTCGTAGGTCTGCAATTCGCGCTTGGCCTGTTCGCGGAAATTGCCTGCGCCGATCGAATCCATCACCAGCACCGAGGTGGCGATGATCGCCCAGGCTACGATGGCCGCCGCACCGCTGCACGCGATCAGCTGCGTCGCCGGGCCAAGCCGGATGAAGCGTGTGTCGGTATCGGAACGCAGGAATACCCGTCTTTCGGGAAAGTAGCGTTCGAGGAATGAATGAAGCTTGATTCCAAGTCGTGTTCTCACGCGGTCTGGTTCCTTGTTGTCCTTCCACCAAACGACGTTCTTTGAGGCACTTGGCCGACGTCTTGGGCTAGTGCTTAGCCACCGGGCAGAGTTTGGGCAAGAAATTTGACCAAATCGAGGGGGTATCTGGGCCGATTCCCGCCAAGTTGGCGGAAAATCGCCTATATTCGGCAGTGCCGTTCAACCGCGCGTTGTGGCGTTGTCGGCCAGCGGCCAGTAGAAATCCGGCGGCAGCCCGGCTTCGGCACGCTTTTCCTCGTTGAAGGGGGGCTTGAGCGCGCCGTGGAAATAGCGCCGCACGAGGTCGTGAAAGACCTCTTTGGGATCGACATCGTGGCGACCGCACAGGAAATGGAACCACTTAGACCCATAAGCCACGTGATGCACCTCTTCGGCATAGATCACCTGCATGGCGTCAACCGCACGCGTAGCACCTGCGCGCTCGAAGATCGCGATCATGCCGGGGGTCACGTCGAGACCGCGCGCCTCGAGCACCATTGGCACCACGGCGAGGCGGCCCATCAGGTCATGAGCCGTATCTTCGGCGGCGCGCCACATTCCCGCATGCGCGGGCAGGGCACCGTAATGGCTGCCCATCTCTTCGAGGCAATCGCATATCAGGTTGAAATGCTTGGATTCCTCATCTGCGGATTTGACCCAGTCGTCATAGAATCCCATGGGCATCGGCGTGTCGGTGAATCGCGCGATGATGTCCCAATGCAGATCGACGGCGTTCAGTTCGATATGCGCCACCGCGTGCAGCATCGCGATGCGGCCCTTTTCCGAGCCGGGACGGCGGCGCGGCACCTCGCGCGGGTCGAGCAGTTCGGGCCGGTCGGGGCGCGCCGGGAGCGGCGGCGGCGTGGCATGGCCGAGCGGGATGTTGCGGCCCGCCGTGCGCGCCGCAGTCCACGTGGCCGCATGCGCGCGCGACAACGCAGTCTTGTCGCGGCCATCGGCTGTGCTCAGAACCTCGACGGCCATCTCTGCAAGTGTCGGGCCGCTCACAGCCCGCGCACCGCCTCGAGCACCTCTTCGGCATGACCGGGCACCTTGACCTTGCGCCATTCGCGCGCGATGCGGCCCTCGCCGTCGATCAGGAAGGTCGAGCGTTCGATCCCCATGAAAGTCTTGCCATACATGTTTTTCTCCTTCCAGACGCCGAACGCCTCGCAGACCTCGCTCTCGGCATCCGACAAGAGCGGCACACTGAGCCCGTGCTTGTCGCGGAATTTCTCGTGGCTGACAACGCTGTCCTTGGAAATGCCGAGAACCGTCGCGCCTGCGGCCTCGAACTCGGATTGCAGGCCGGAAAAGGCGATGGCTTCCTTGGTGCAACCGGATGTGTCGTCGCGCGGATAGAAGAACAGAACCACCGTGCGCGGACGCAAGGCAGAGAGTGTCACGCTGTCGCTGCCATCGCGGGGCAGGGTGAAATCGGGAGCGGGTTGGGCTGTGTCGGACATGCGCATTCCTTGTGATCAAAATTGTGAGTTCCATATTAGCCCGTGACAGGCGAGAATAAAGTGATGAGGCAGAAGCAGGACGCAAAGAAAGCGCCCGACCGGAAAAGATGAGCGAAACCGACAGGCCAAACGACCGCCCGCCCGAAGCGGCGCCGGATCCGGTGCGCGAGCGTCGTTCCCGCCGGGCATCTCCTGCGCGCCGGGCTTTGCACCATGTCGGTCAGTTCTGCTTCGGGTGTTCGATTCTGGCGCTCGTGATCACGCTAGGATTGGTCGCGGTACTGGCGGCGGGGATCGAGGTGCCCGGATGGGTCCGGTCCGACCTGAGCCAACGCATCAACCGCGACCTGCCGAACCACGTGCTGCGCTTCGAGGGAATGGGTCTCAGCCTCGGGCCCGACATGGCCCCGAGGGTAGATCTGCGCGCAGTCTCGTTCGACGACACGAACGGGCACCGCCTCGCCGATCTCGCGGGTTTGCAGATCAGGATTTCCCGGGCGGCACTGCTGCGCGGCGAGGTACGCGCGTCGGCGATACGGCTCGAGGGCGGGCGACTCTTGCTGCGGCGCAGCGAGAGTGGCGAGTTGTCGATCGAGGTCGAGGGCGGCGGTCAACCCGCTCAGGGCACCGTCACCGAACAGATTGGCGCGCTGCTGGCGCAGCCGCAATTGGCCTCCCTGCGCGAAGTGACGGCAGAAAACCTGAGCCTGCGCTACGAGGATGCGCGTTCCGGGCGGGCCTGGTCTGCCGATGGCGGGCAGGCGAGCCTGACGCGCGAGGGCGATCAGGTGACGCTGCGCGGCAATGTAACGGTCCTGGGAGCGCGCGAATACGCAACCTCCATCGAGGTGAATTACAGCGCGCAAGTGGGCGCGAGAGCCGCGGAATTCGGCGTGCGCTTTGAGGATATTCCGGCAGGCGAGATCGCCGGACAGTCGCCCGCGCTGGCCTGGCTGGCCGCGCTCGATGCGCCGATTTCGGGGGCGTTGCGGGCTGCCGTGGACGAGGCGGGACGGCTTGGGCCGCTCAATGCCACGTTGCAGATCGGTGCGGGTGCGTTGCAGCCCAATCCGGCCACCTCGCCGATCCCCTTCGAGGCGGCACGCAGCTATTTCACCTATGACCCGGCGACGCAGACGATCCAATTTTCCGAATTGTCGGTCGATAGCGGGTGGGGCCGGGCCCGCGCCGATGGCACCGCGCGTCTGATCGGGATGGAGACCGGGTGGCCGCGCGAGTTGCAGGCACAGATTTCGTTTGCCGAGATCGTGGCCGATCCGCCGGAGCTCTACTCTGAGCCGATAGCCTTCGAGGGGGCCGCCATGGATATGCGTCTCAAGCTCGATCCTTTCGTGCTGTCGCTCGGGGCGTTGCGGCTGAACGATCAGGGCCGCACGCTGCGCCTCAGCGGCGAGGCGCGCGGGCAGCCGGACGGCTGGGCGCTGGCGCTCGAGGGGGCGCTGGATGGGATCGCGCCCGAGCGGTTGCTGGCGCTCTGGCCACGCTCGGTCAAGCCCAAGACCCGCGACTGGATCACCGAGAATGTGCGCGAGGTCACACTGAGCGATATTCAGGTCGCGCTGCGCGCCGGTGCGGGGACCCTGCCGGATTTCTTTGTCGGCTTCGATTTTGACGATCTCAGCACGGTCTACGTGCGTGACGTTCCGCCCATCGAGGGCGCGAAAGGGCATGCCTCGATCCGCGACAACCGTTTTGTCATGCATGCCGCTCAAGGCCACGTGACGGCGGCGCAGGGCGGGCGTATCGACATCTCGGGCACCACGTTTTCGATCCCCGACATCCGGATCAAGCAAAGCCCGGCGCAGGCGCAGTTGAGAACCGACAGCACCATCACTGCCGCCCTGTCGCTGCTCGATTCGCCGCCCTTCCGCTTTCTGGAAAAGGCCGGGCAGCCGGTGAGCCTTGCCGACGGACGCGCGCGGCTGAAGGGCAATCTGAATTTCCTGATGAAGGACCGGCTGACACCCGAGGAGGTGGCCTTCGAGGTGACCGGCGCATTGCGCGACCTGCGCTCGGAGACACTGGTAAAGGGGCGCGTTCTGTCCGCCTCGGCGCTCGCGGTGGAGGCCAGCAATCGCGGCATCCGGATCGGCGGTGAGGCGCGGATCGGCACGGTTCCGCTGTCAGGGAACTGGAGCATGCCGCTTGGTCCCGGCACGGGCGGGGAAAGTCGTGTGCGCGGGCAGATCGAACTGTCGGAACGCTTTGTCCGGGAATTCGGAATCGGCCTGCCGCCGGGCACATTCTCGGGGGCCGGGCAAGGCGAGGTCGAGATCGGCTTTGGCAAGGACATTCCGGGGCAATTCGCCCTCACCTCGGATCTTGCCGGGCTCGGACTGCGCCTGCCGCAGATCGACTGGGCGCTCGGCGAGGCGGGCACCGGGCGGCTCGACGTGACGGGCACGCTCGGCCCCCGGCCAGAGATCGAGGGGTTGAGCCTCGACGCCGCCGGGCTGCGCGCGCGCGGATCGGTCACGACGGCAGAGGACGGTGGCTTTGAGCGGGCCACATTCTCCAGTGTAGAGATCGGCGACTGGTTGAATGCGCCCGTCACGCTGATCGGGCGCGGTTTGGGGCGTGCGCCGCGCATCGAGATCAATGGCGGCACGTTGGATCTGCGCAGCATGACGGTGTTTGGCGGAGCGCAGAACGAGACGCCGAGCGAGGAGGGCGCGACCGGCGGCGGGCCGGTCGCGCTCCGGCTCGACCGGTTGCAGCTTTCCGACACGATCAGCCTGACCGATTTCGATGCCGATCTACAGACGGCAGGCGGCATGCAGGGCGCGTTTTCCGGTCGGGTCAACGGCAAGACGGCGATCAGCGGGGATATCGTGCCGCAGGAGGGTCGCAGCGCTTTCCGGATTCGCAGCGAGGACGCGGGGGGCGTTCTAGGGGCGGCGAGCCTGCTCAAGAGCGCGCGCAATGGTCGGATGGAGCTCATTCTCATCCCCGCGCCGGAGCCGGGCAGTTATGACGGTGTGTTGGGAATCGACGAGATCCGCATCAAGGAGGCCCCGGCGCTTGCGGCACTCTTGAACACCATCAGCATTGTCGGGCTGCTTGAACAGCTTGACGGGCAAGGGCTGCACTTTGCCCGGATCGACGCGCGTTTTCGGCTAAGCCCGACCCGGCTTGTGCTGCTCGAGGGCAGTGCGGTCGGGGCCTCGGTCGGTCTGTCGATGGACGGGTTCTACGACGTGGTTTCAAAGCGGATGGACATGCAGGGCGTGATCTCTCCGGTTTACGTGGTGAATGCCATTGGCGAAGTCTTTACGCGCCCTGGCGAAGGTCTTATTGGCTTCAACTACACGATCAAGGGGCCGGTCTCGGGCCCGACAGTCAACATCAACCCGCTCTCGGCATTGACCCCGGGGTTCCTGCGCGAGATGTTCCGCAGGCCCGCGCCGCAGGTAGAGGGCGGCGGGCCTCCCGCGATGTCGCGCCAATCCAAGCCTGACGCGGGACGGGAAAAACAGCCACCCTATGTCGGAAACGATAGATGAAACTCAGCGACTTCGATTTCGACCTGCCCGAGGCGCTGATCGCCACGCGGCCCGTCCGACCGCGCCGCGCCGCGCGGCTACTGGTGGCGCAGGGTGATGCAATCCATGATGCCACCGTGGCCGATCTTGGCCAATGGTTGCGGGCCGGTGATCGTCTGGTGCTCAACGATACCAAGGTGATCCCGGCGCGGCTGAGCGGACGGCGGCGGCGCGCGGGTGTGCAAGGCGAAAGCGAGGCGCGGATCGAGGTAACCTTGCTGGAGCCGGGGGCGGACGGCACGTGGTCGGCATTGATCAAGCCGCTCAGGAAGGTGGCCGAGGGTGAGGAGATCGTGTTTTCCGAGGTGCTCTCGGCAGTGCTGGAGGCCAAGGAAGAGGGGCAGGCACGGCTGCTGTTCAACCTGACGGGCGATGACTTCGACGCAGCACTCGATGCAGCCGGGGCCATGCCGCTGCCGCCCTATATCGCGGCCAAGCGGCCTGCGGATGCACGGGATCGCGAGGATTATCAGACGCTTTGGGCGCGCAACGCGGGTGCAGTGGCGGCACCCACGGCCTCGCTGCATTTCGACGAGGTCGTGCTCGACAATCTGCGCGCGTGCGGCGTCAACTTCACCCATGTAACGCTGCATGTTGGCGCGGGTACCTTTCTGCCGGTCAAGGTCGAGGATGTCACCACCCACAAGATGCATGCCGAATGGGGCGAGGTGAGCGCGCAGGCCGCCGCCGAGATCACTGCAACGAGGAAGGCCGGCGGGAGGGTCATCCCGGTAGGCACCACCGCCCTGCGACTGATCGAGACGGCGGCGCGCGCCACTGGTGAGATCGTGCCGTGGGAGGGCGACACCGATATCTTTATCTATCCGGGTTTTCGGTTCCGCGTGACCGATGCGCTGATGACCAATTTCCACCTGCCCAGATCGACGCTGATGATGCTTGTCTCGGCATTGATGGGCCGTGATCGGATTCGGCGCATCTATGCCCATGCCGTGGCGCTGCGCTATCGTTTCTTCTCCTACGGGGACGCTTCCCTGTTGATACCCGCATCAAACCCTGACAGGCGGTCAACAGGCGCGACAGAATGAGTCGCGATTGAAACAGACGCGCGCGTCCGAGCCTTGCGAGGCTGGAGTGGGCTGACGGAGAGATACGATGTTTCAGGTATTGTCGGGGGCTTGGGCGCTGCTCCTGGGCATGATGCTGCTGCAGGTCGGCAATGGCATGCAGGGCACGCTTCTGGGTATCCGGGGGGAACTCGAGGGGTTTTCGACCCTGGAGATGTCAATCGTGATGTCGTCCTATTTCCTCGGTTTCCTCTTCGGATCGCGTTTGGCCCCCGAGATGATCCGCCGAGTCGGGCATGTGCGGGTCTTTGCGGCGCTCGGCTCGATGATCTCGGCTGTGTTGATCCTCTATCCCACGGTGACCGAGCCCTGGGCCTGGTCGGTGGGCCGGGTGGTGATCGGCTTCTGCTTTTCCGGCGTTTACGTGACGGCGGAAAGCTGGCTCAACAATTCGGCGTCCAATGCGACCCGCGGCAAGGCGCTGTCGCTCTACATGATGGTGCAGATGGTCGGCATCGTCTCGGCGCAGGCGATCATGGTGCTGGCTGATCCGTCCGGCTATGTGCTCTTCGTGATCCCGTCAGTTCTGGTCTCATTGGCCTTCGCGCCGATCCTGCTCTCGGTCAGCCCGACGCCCGCCTTTGACACGACCAAGCCGCTGTCGCTGCGGCAGATCATGAAGATCTCGCCCCTCGGCTGCGTCGGCATGCTGCTAACCGGCGGGGTTTTTGCCGCGCAATTTGGCATGGCAGCGGTCTACGGGGGCAAGGCGGGGCTGAGTGTTGGCGAGATTTCGACCTTCGTTGCGTCCTTCTACGTGGCGGCGGTGGTGGCGCAATATCCGCTTGGCTGGCTGTCGGACCGGATGGACCGGCGCAAGCTGATTGCCGCCGTGTCGCTCGTGAGCGGTCTGGGTGGCATGGTCGGCATGATGCTGGGCGACAATTTCTGGTTCCTTCTGCTCGCGGCGTTTATTGTCGGGGGGTCGTCGAATCCGCTCTATTCGCTGCTCATCGCCTATACCAACGATTTTCTGCAGCATGATGACATGGCGGCAGCCGCAGGCGGTATGGTCTTCATCAACGGGCTGGGCGCGATTGCCGGGCCGCTGATGGTGGGCTGGATGATGGGCGTCATGGGGCCGGGGGGGTATTTCCTCTATATCTCCGTGCTGATGTTCGCGATGGTGGCCTATGCAATCTACCGCATGACGCAGCGCGCCGCGCCGACGGTCTCTCAGACCGAGACCTACATGCCGGTATCGCCGTCATCGTCGCCAATGGCCGTCGGATTTGCGCAAGAAGCCGCCATTGAGAGCGCACAGGAGGAGAATTCGTCGTGATTTGCTATATTTATGTCCCGGTTGAAGTATTATTTTACTGTGAAACGTCGGTTAAAAAGCGTTAACTTTATATTACCGTCATAGGGGAATGAGGAGAGTCCTATGGTTTCGCCCGAAGAAGTGCTTGGGTTCTGGTTGGACGAGGTCGGACCGCAAGGGTGGTACAAGGCGTCCGACACGCTGGATGACACGATCCGCGAAAGGTTCCTGGCCGGATGGGAGAACGCGCGCGCCGGTGCCTATAGTCTCTGGCTCACATATCCGGCCGGCACGCTGGCCTATATCATCCTGACCGATCAGTTCCCGCGTAATATGTTTCGCCATGATCCCCGGGCCTTTGCAACCGATAAGGCCGGGCTCGCAGCGGCCAAGGTGGCGATCAACCGGGGTTGGGATCTCAAGATCGACGAGCCGGCAAGACAGTTCTTCTATCTGCCCTTGATGCATTCCGAAAACCTGTGCGATCAGGAACGCTGCGTGCGACTGATCTGCGAGCGGATGCCCGAGCACGGCCCCGAAAACCTGACCCATGCGCGAGCGCATCGCGAGGTGATCCGCCAGTTCGGACGTTTCCCCTATCGCAATGCGGCACTGGCGCGTCCCTCAACCGCGCTGGAGCGCGCCTTTGAGGCTGAAGGCGGATACGGGGCCACATTGCGGCAGTTGATGGCGGCGGCCTGAAACGATCTTTAAGCAAGGGAAAACAGGGGCCTGCCGGGCGTTTAGGCAACCGGCAGGCTTTGCTGCGTTGTGATCGTTCAGGAAATAGTTTAATATCAAACTAAATCTGCAAGCGGAGGGCCAGATGGCGTCGAACAGCTATGACATGATCGTGATCGGGGCGGGGCCGGGCGGCTATGTCGCCGCGATCCGGGGCGCGCAACTGGGCCTTAATGTGGCCATTGTCGAGCGCGAGCATATGGGCGGCATCTGCCTCAACTGGGGCTGTATCCCGACCAAGGCGATGCTGCGTTCGTCCGAGGTATTCCACCTGATGCACCGCGCCAAAGAATTCGGGCTCAAGGCCGAGGGAATCGGCTATGATCTCGACGCGGTGGTGAAACGCTCGCGCGGGGTGGCCAAGCAGCTGAGCAGCGGCGTCGCGCACCTGATGAAGAAGAACAAGATCACCGTGGTGATGGGCGAGGCGACACTGCCTGCCAAGGGCAAGGTCAGCGTCAAGACCGACAAGGGCACCGAGGAGCTGAGCGCGAAGAATATCGTGCTTGCCACCGGCGCACGAGCACGCGAATTGCCAGGGCTCGAGGCCGATGGCGAGCGCGTCTGGACCTACAAGCACGCGCTGGTTCCTCCGCATATGCCGAAAAAGCTGCTGGTCATCGGCTCGGGCGCCATCGGCATTGAATTTGCCAGCTTCTACAATACGCTCGGGGCTGACACGACCGTGGTCGAGGTAATGGACCGCATCCTGCCCGTCGAGGATGCCGAGATCTCCGCCTTCGCCAAAAAGTCCTTTGAAAAGCAGAAGATGAAGATCAAGGTCAAGGCCATGGTCAAGCAGCTGGACCGCGCCAAGGACAAGGTAACTGCGCATATAAAGATCGATGGCAAGGTCGAGAAGCACGAGTTCGACTCGGTCATTTCTGCCGTGGGGATCGTCGCCAATACAGAAGGCCTGGGGCTCGAGAAGCTGGGCGCGAAGATCGAGAAGTCCTTTGTCGTGACCGATGCCTTCTGCCGCAGCGGTGTCGAAGGGCTATACGTGATCGGCGATGCCACCAACGGACCGTGGCTCGCGCACAAGGCCAGCCATGAGGGCGTGATGGTGGCTGAGCTGATCGCGGGAGGGCATCCGCATGCGGTCGAGCCCGACAGCATCGCAGGCTGCACCTATTGCCACCCGCAGGTCGCCAGCGTCGGCCTGACCGAGGCGCAGGCCAAGGACAAGGGTTACAAGATCAAGGTTGGGCGCTTCCCCTTCATCGGCAATGGCAAGGCGATTGCAATGGGTGAAGCCGAGGGCATGATCAAGACTGTCTTCGACGACAAGACCGGCGAGCTGTTGGGCGCGCACATGATCGGGGCCGAGGTGACTGAGCTTATTCAAGGCTATGTTGTGGGCCGCCAGTTGGAGACCACCGAAGAGGAATTGATGCACGCCGTCTTCCCGCATCCCACGCTCAGCGAGATGATGCATGAAAGCGTGCTCGACGCCTATGACCGGGTGATCCATATCTGAGCGGCGCAGGCCGTTCCATCCGGGCAGGGGAGTGGGCCAAGGCTTGCGCCCCTTGTCCTTGCGATGCAGTGTAGGCACGCAAGCAGGGGGAGCCGTGTGGCCAGTCTCAACCGGATCGTGATGCAGCAGGTCTCGCGCCGGTGGCTTCGGGCGCTCAACCTCGAAGAGATGGATGCCGCCGAGATTTCTGGCAAATACGGGCGTCGCTACAGCTTTCGCAGCTACACTCGATTTCGTTACCCGAAATACGACATCTGCAACGGGCCCTATACCGGCGAGGATGCGGCGGTGCTGCAATTCGACATCATCCTCGCCAATCAGGTCTGGGAACATCTCGACCGGCCCTACGCGGCCACCCGCCATGTGCGTGAGATGCTGCGACCCGATGGCTGGTTCTGGCTGGCGGTGCCGTTCTATATTCCCTATCACGGCGACCCGGTCGATTGTTCACGGTGGAGTGCGCGGGGACTGAAGAACCTGCTGATCGAAGCCGGATTCGACGAGGATCGGATCACCGTGCGGCAATGGGGCAATCGCGCCGCCGCCGCGCGCAATCTTGAGCCGGAGTGGCCCCCGGCGCATGATTCCGAGACCGACGATCTTACCAACGATCCGCAGTTCCCGATCTGCTCTTGGGCCTTGGCGCAGAAATAGGTTTGGCTGTTCAGCGCCCGTCATCCTAGGGCCTGTTTCGAGGATCTCTGGCCGCGTTGAGCCCCCACTGTCGCGTGGATGAGGATGAACAGGTGTAGCGTTCACGATATGTTCACAATTTCGGCTTGGACGACTCGCAGCACTCCTCTATGTCATGGACGGTGGCAAGGGGGCTCAGAATGGCCGATCTGAAGTTTATCGAGGTGCGCGGCGCGCGTGAGCATAACCTCAAGAATATCGACGTGGACATTCCACGCGACCAACTGGTTGTGATCACCGGGCTTTCCGGCTCGGGCAAGTCGTCGCTCGCCTTCGACACGATCTATGCCGAAGGGCAGCGGCGTTATGTCGAATCGCTCAGCGCCTATGCGCGGCAATTCCTCGACATGATGGAAAAGCCGGATGTGGATCATATCAGCGGGCTCAGCCCGGCGATTTCCATCGAGCAGAAGACCACAAGCAAGAACCCACGCTCGACCGTTGGCACGGTGACCGAGATTTACGATTACATGCGGCTGCTCTTTGCCCGCGTCGGCACGCCCTATTCCCCGGCCACCGGCCTGCCCATCGAGGCGCAGCAGGTGCAGGATATGGTGGATCGCGTGATGGCGATGGAGGAGGGCACGCGTGCCTATCTGCTGGCCCCCATCGTGCGCGACCGCAAGGGCGAGTATCGCAAGGAATTTCTGGAACTGCGCAAGTCGGGTTTTCAGCGGGTCAAGGTGGATGGGGAGTTTTACGAGCTCGATGAGCCGCCCACGCTCGACAAGAAATTCCGCCATGATATCGACGTGGTGGTTGATCGTCTGGTCGTCAAGGAGGGGCTGGAGACGCGGCTCGCCGACAGTCTGCGCACCGCGCTTGATCTGGCCGATGGAATCGCGGTGCTGGAGACCGCCCCGCGCGAGGGCGAGCCGGAGCGGATGACCTTCTCCGAGAAATTCGCCTGCCCGGTCAGCGGCTTTACCATCCCCGAGATCGAGCCGCGGCTGTTTTCCTTCAACGCGCCCTTCGGGGCCTGTCCTGATTGTGATGGGCTGGGGATGGAGCTGTTTTTCGATGAAAAGCTGGTGGTGCCGGACGAGGCGCTGCGCATCAGCGACGGGGCCATCGCGCCCTGGCGCAAGGGCAAGAGCCCCTATTTCACGCAGACCATCAATGCCATCGCAAAGCATTACGAGTTTGACAAGGCGACCCCGTGGCGCGACCTGCCCGCCCATGTGAAACAGGTGTTCCTGCATGGCTCGGGCGAGGAGGAAATTCCGTTCCGCTATGACGAGGGCGGCCGCGTCTATCAGGTCAGTCGCGTGTTCGAAGGGGTGATCCCCAACATGGAGCGGCGCTATCGCGAGACGGATTCGAATTGGATCCGCGAGGAATTCGAACGCTACCAGAACAACCGCCCCTGCGGGACCTGCGGTGGTTACCGGCTGCGGGAAGAGGCGTTGGCGGTACGCATTGCCGATCTGCATGTCGGGCATGTGGTGCAGATGTCGATCCGTGAGGCCTATGACTGGTGCGAGACGGTGCCGGAACACCTCGGGAAACAGAAGAACGAGATTGCCAGCGCGATCCTCAAGGAGATCCGCGAGCGGCTCGGCTTTCTCAACAATGTGGGCCTCGATTATCTGA
Organism: Roseovarius sp. A-2; assembly: GCF_002072155.1. Lineage (GTDB taxonomy): Bacteria > Pseudomonadota > Alphaproteobacteria > Rhodobacterales > Rhodobacteraceae > Roseovarius. Next base: position 448,618 of record NZ_BDIY01000001.1, read on the forward strand.
CGCTCAGCCGCAACGCCGGCACGCTGTCGGGGGGCGAGAGCCAGCGGATCAGGCTGGCGAGCCAGATCGGGTCGGGCCTCACGGGCGTGCTCTATGTGTTGGATGAGCCCTCGATCGGGCTGCATCAGCGCGACAACGGGCGGCTCTTGCAGACGCTGCGCAACCTGCGCGATCAGGGCAATACGGTGATCGTGGTTGAACACGACGAGGAGGCCATTCGCACCGCCGATTACGTCTTTGATATCGGCCCCGGCGCGGGGGTGCATGGCGGTCAGGTGGTCAGCCATGGCACGCCGGATCGTGTCGCGGCAGACCCGGCCTCGATCACTGGTCAATATCTCACGGGCACACGCGAGATTGCGGTTCCGCCGAAGCGCCGCAAGGGCAACAAAAAGAAACTCACCGTGGTCAAGGCCAGTGGCAACAACCTGCAAGATGTCACTGCAGAATTCCCGCTTGGCAAGTTCGTCTGCGTGACGGGCGTGTCGGGCGGGGGCAAATCGACGCTGACCATCGAGACGCTGTTCAAGACCGCCTCGATGCGTTTGAACGGCGCGCGCCAGGTGCCCGCGCCCTGCGAGACGATCAAGGGGCTGGAACACCTCGACAAGGTGATCGACATCGACCAGCGGCCCATCGGGCGCACGCCGCGCAGTAATCCCGCGACCTATACCGGGGCCTTCACCCCCATTCGCGACTGGTTTTCCGGGCTGCCGGAGGCCAAGGCGCGCGGCTACAAGCCGGGGCGGTTTTCGTTCAACGTCAAGGGCGGGCGCTGCGAGGCGTGCCAGGGCGACGGCGTGATCAAGATCGAGATGCATTTCCTGCCCGATGTCTACGTGGAATGCGAGACCTGCAAGGGCGCGCGCTACAACCGCGAAACGCTTGAAATCCGTTTCAAGGGCAAGAGCATAGCCGACGTTCTTGATATGACCGTTGAAGAGGCGCAGGAGTTTTTCAAGGCGGTGCCGTCGATCCGCGAGAAGATGGATGCGCTGATGCGTGTGGGCCTTGGCTATATCAAGGTGGGCCAGCAGGCGACAACGCTGTCGGGTGGGGAGGCGCAGCGGGTGAAGCTGTCAAAGGAACTCGCCAAACGCTCTACGGGCCGCACGCTCTATATTCTCGACGAGCCGACCACGGGGCTGCATTTCGAGGACGTGAAAAAGCTCTTGGAGGTGCTGCACGAATTGGTGGAGGCTGGCAATACCGTGGTGGTGATCGAGCACAATCTCGACGTCATCAAGACCGCCGACCACATCATAGACATCGGCCCCGAGGGCGGCGATGGCGGCGGCGAGATCGTCGCCGTGGGCACGCCCGAACAGGTGGCGGAGGAGGCGCGCAGCCATACAGGGCGTTATCTCAAGGAGATGTTGAACGCGCGGCGCGTGGCGGCGGAATAGTGTAATGCGAGAGCTCGTGCGGTTCTGCGTGCGTGGCTTGGCGCTCGCGCTGCTGCTGGCCCTCGTGGTATGGATCGGGCTGAGCCTACATTTTCAGGTTTCGTCACCGCTGGTCTACCTGCTTTACCTCGCCATTGCGCTTTGGTGTCTCGTCGCGGCGCGCATGCTGCTTGGGGGGCAGTGGGGTCGTGTCTTGGGTCTGACCGTATTGGCGCTTGCGGGCTGGGCACTATGGTGGAGTGGCATCGAACCGCGTCAGGATCGTGACTGGATGGCAGAGGTGTCGCGCGGCGTGACGTCAGAGCCGACCGCGGACGGATTGGTCCGGCTCCGCAACATCCGGAACTTTCGCTGGTCCAGCCCGTCCGTGGCGGTCGAGGACTGGTACGATCTTGAGGTCGATCCACACCAGATCCGGTCGGTTGATATGATCATGTCGATCTGGAACAGTCCGGAGATCGCCCATACATTGGTCAGCTTCGGGTTCGCGGACGGGCGGCACATTGTCTTTTCCGGAGAAATCCGCAAGGAGAATGGCGAAGATTTCTCGGCCCTAGGCGGTTTTTTCAAGCGGTATGAGCTGGTTTTGATTGCCGCCGATGAGCGTGATATCGTTCATCTGCGCACCGATGCTCGGGGGGAGGCGGTGTCGCTCTATCCTGTTGCGATGAGCGAGGCGCAGCGGATGGCTTTCTTTTTCGCGTTTCTAGATTACGCCAACGCGCTCGCGCAGGAGCCGCGCTGGTATCACACCATTTGGACCAATTGCACGACGATGCCCTATCGGCTGGTGCGGCAGGTGTCTGAGGGGCTGGTGTTTGATCCCCGGATCGTCCTGTCGGGGCGCTTGCCGGGCTACTTGTATGATCTTCGCGTTCTACCGGGTGCAGGCACAGTACCGCTTGCAGTCCTCAAAGAGCGTGCACAAGTGCCACCCCGCGACGTGGCCAGAGTGACCAGCGTCGAGTATTCGCGGTTGTTGCGGCAGCGTTGGCGGGACTAGGATGTCAGACACGCGCACGCCCGCCACGCCACCTCACGCCCGGTACCCGGATCGTGCGTATGCCCGCCGTTACTTCTTGAGCGGGCAGGTCGTGAGCCCGAAGATCGAATAGAGCGGGCAGGACGACATCAGCCCCGTAACCAGCGGAATGATGCCGATCAGGTAGAGCCAGCTATAGGCCTCGTCGCGGTTGATGACAAAACCTGCCAGCAGGGCAAGGCCAAGGATGATGCGCAGGACGCGATCGATCGAGCCGACGTTTTTCTTGAGCATGGAAGCACCTTTTGAGTAAGGGCCGGAATCGGCCCTGAAATTGCTCTTGCAGTGTTCCACGCCAGCCACCTTCGGTCTGTGATCTGGTCACAGACCGCGAGTGCTCATTTGAAATTCCGGCTGTCCTTGATCTGATCCCACGCCCAGACCACCTGCTGCAGCTGCTCTTCCTGGCTGCGGTCGCCGCCGTTGATATCGGGGTGCAGCACCTTGATCAGCGACTTGTAGGCTCTGCGCAGCTCGGCCTTGGTCCAGGTGTCCTCGGCCTCGAGGATCTCGATGGCACGCCGCTCGGTCGGGGGCAGCTTGCGACCGCCGCCCTTCTTCTTGCCAGGATTCTGAGTGGCGTTGACACCCAGCACCTGATGCGGGTCCTCGATGCCCAGCCGTGCCCAGGCCCGCGCCTCGGGGTCGTTGAACCGCTTGGTTTCGCGTTCCCAGACCTTGTCCTTGGACAGCTGCGCGTTCAGCTCCGCCTCGGTGGTGCCGTCGAAGAAGTTCCACTTGAGGTTATATTCGCGCACATGCTGCTGGCAGAACCAGAAATAGTCGTCGAGAACGTCGGGGGCCTTGGGGGCGCGATATTTCCCGGGCTCGTTGCAGCCGTCGTGATCGCAGATGCGCGTCGAGGTTTCGGATGCGCCGGACATGCCGCGCCGCCCGCGCGGGTTCTTCTTCTTGGCCGAAGAGACCGACATATCGAAACCGAAAGGATCTGATTTGGACATTGAGCACACCTTTGCGAGTCAGGACGCAGAGTGTATTCTAAAACGCAGCGAATTGAAGGGGGCAGGGTATTTTTTTTCCGGCATCGCGGCGGTTTCCCGCGCGCGGGAAATCTGTGTTTCAATCATCTAAAGCTCAGTATTCATTGAAATAATATCAATCTGTGTTTCAACTCGTCGGATCGGGAGGTGGCAGTGTCTCGGTGAGCGGCTCGGCTCTGAGCGGCTCCGTGGTCTCGACCTCGTCGGCAGGGGCGGAGAGGCGGATCTCCCGCTGAAAGACCAGCACCGAGCGATAGACCGTATGACTCGAGGTCAGGCCCTGGCGTTCCTCGCTCGGCAGGATGTCGCTACGCAGATAGGTCCAGCCGTCGCGGGCCATCTGGTTCAGGGTCTCCTCGAGCCCGAGTGCAAAGCGCCCCTCGGGAGTTTTGACGCCCGGTGCTTTGCGGCCGCGCGTCGGGGCGGGGAGAACCTTGTATTCGAAAAGCGGCATGGCACGCTCCGGTTGCTTCACAGGTGCCAATCCTATTGCATCATGCGTCCAGTGCAAGCGGGCGAAATAAACCCCCGGACCTGAGGCCGGGGGTTTGACGTGCTTGCAGAGCTGCGTCCGCTATCTTGCACCGGGCCCGATGATCATGATCATCTGGCGACCTTCCATCTTGGGCATGTTCTCGATCCGCCCAACCTCCTTGACATCCGCGGCGATGCGTTCGAGCAGGTTGCGCCCCAGATCCTGATGCGCCATCTCGCGACCGCGGAATCGCAGGGTGATCTTCACCTTGTCGCCGCCTTCGAGAAACTTCAGCACATTACGCATCTTGACGTCATAGTCATGCGTATCGGTGCCGGGGCGGAACTTGACCTCCTTGACCTCGATGGTCTTCTGCTTCTTACGGGCCTCGGATTCGCGCTTTTGTTGCTCATACTTGAACTTGCCGTAATCCATGATCTTGCAGACCGGCGGATTGGCATTCGGCGAGATTTCGACCAGATCGAGCCCGACCTCTTCGGCCATCTCGAGCGCCCTGCGTGGGGTGACGACGCCTGCGTTTTCGCCGTCTGCGCCGATCAGGCGAATTTCATCGGCTCGAATGCGGTCGTTGACCCGGGGTCCGGTATCGCGGGTGGGCGGCGCGTTATGAGGTCTGCGGGCTATGGCTTCAATCCTTCGATTGTTGAACGTTGTCGGGTGAATTTGACGGTGCAAGTTAAACGGCGGTGCGGCGGCTTTCAAGCCGCAAAATCGGCTGATATGAGCCTAACCGCGATCAATTCCCCCTTGCGGCTTTCCTTTGAGCGCGCCATCTGACAGGACAGATCACAAAGGGCCGAAATGCGGATTGCACGGGCCCGCAGACATTCTGGGAGACGGTTATGAAAAACGTGATTTGGATCGTGCTGGCTGTAATTGTGCTCGGCGGCGGTTACATGCTCTTTACTGGCAAAACGGTCGATGAGGTGGTCAACGAGGTGAGCGGCACGGGCCAAGAGGTCGAGGTGCCCGAGGCGCTGGAAGATGCAGCCGATGTAGCGGGCGAGACCGCCGAGGCGGCGGCGGATGCGGCTGGCGATGCCGTAGATGCAGTGCAGGAGAGTGCGAGCGAGGCAGTAGAGGCGGCGGAAGACACCGCAAGCGACGCCGCCGACGCGGTTCAGGAGGCCGGACAAGAGGCCGTTGATGCAGCAACCGGCACGGCTGATGAGGCAACGGATGCGGCGAGTGATGCCGCCGAGAGTACCGCCGACATTGCGGAACAAGCGGCCGAGGCTACCACGGACGCTACGTCGGATGTGGCCAATCAGGCAGAGGGTGCAACCGGGGACGCTGCGGATACCGCGACTGAGGCGGCTAACGAGGCGGACGCCGCTATCGAGGACGCTGCGGATACCGCCACCGAGGCGGCTAGCGAGACAGAAGCCGCTACCGAGGACGCTGCGGATATCGCGACTGAGGCGGCTAGCGAGGCAGAAGCGGCTGCGGACACCGCGACCGAGGCCACTGAAGAGACGGCCACGGAGAGCACCGATACCGCCACCGGTGACAGCGCTGCAAGCGACAGCGCCGCGAGTGTAGCCGACGAAGCCCCAGAGGCATTGACCGTCGAGGGGTTCGACATGGAGCGCGTGCGCGGCCTGATCGAAGGTTCCGATCTGGGCTCTATGCAGGAAAACTTGTTGATCGAGGGGATCAAGGCCGCGCAGGACAATCCCGAATTGCTGCAATCCGCGCTTCAGGCGGCACGTCAGGCGCTCGGGTACTGAGCCAGCCAAGGCAAGCATTGAAAAGCCCGCGCAAGGTGCTGCTTGCGCGGGCTTTTTGTTGTGACAGCTTCGGCATGTCTCTTGATACGGGAGACCCTCGGGTCAGGCCCGAGGGTGACGGGCATCTGGGGTCGGCGTCATCCTTTGGCTTAACCGGAGGATATCTTGGCCTATCACCCCTCAGTCGAGAAACGCCTTTTCGACCACGTATTCTTTGGGGTCCGAATTGGCCCCTTCGCGTAGCCCGTAATCCTCCAGCATCTCCTTGATCTCGAGGTTGAAGGCGAGGTTGCCGCAGACCATGGCGCGGTCGGTTTCTGGGGCGAGGGGGGCAACGCCCAGGTCCGCAAACACCTCGCCCGAGCGCATCAAATCTGTGATGCGGCCCATCTTGGGGCTCTGCTCGCGGGTGGTGGTCGGGTAATAGCGCAGCTTGTCGGCAAAGCCTTCGCCGATCAACTCGGCCAGCATTTCGTCCCCGCGGATACTGTCGATCAACTCGGCCCCGTACTGCAGTTCGCTCACCTCACGGCAGGTATGGGTTACGATCACCTCGTCGTAATCCTCATAGGTCTGCGGGTCGCGCAACAGCGAGGCGAAGGGGGCAAAGCCGGTGCCGGTGGCAAACAGCCACAGCCGTTTGCCGGGCAACAGCGCGTCATGCACCAGCGTGCCCACCGGCTTGGGGCGCAGGATGATCTCGTCGCCCACCTCGATATGCTGCAATCGCGAGGTCAGTGGGCCGTCTTGCACCTTGATCGAATAGAATTCCAACTCGTCATCCCAGGACGGCGAGGCGATGGAATAGGCGCGCAGAAGCGGCTTTTCGCGGCCGGTCTTCTCGTCGGTCTGCATGAGGCCGATCATCACAAACTCGCCCGAGCGAAACCGCAGGCTCGCCGGTCGGGTCACCCGGAAGGAAAACAGCCGATCCGTCCAGTGTGTCACCTGCGTTACGGTCTGCGCATCGGGAATCGCGAGGGTTTTTGGCGCTTTCACGGTCGCTTGGGTCACGGCGGTCATCTCGTTCATGGTGTCAACTGCCGGTCATTTATACCGACATCCTCTTCTAATCTTTGATTCAGGTCAGGTAAAAGCGCTATTCAGCCGCGCAGCCGCTCTTGATAGTCGTGAGCCTGCCAGTTGGCGCGAGAGAGCCACTGATCCTCGGGCTGCCGGGCCGCCAGATCGTCGGAGATCTCCACTTCATCGAACCCCGCGCGCCGCGCCATCGCGTATTGATCGGCGATCACGTGACCATAGGCGCGCAGCCGCCCGGTATAGCCCATCAGCCGCAATTGCTGGGCAATGCTGAAACCGCGCCCGTCGGCAAAGCTTGGGAAATGGATCTTGATCATCTGCACATCGGGCAGACGGCCGGCCAGTTCCAGCGGGTCGGCGCTGGAGGGCAGGGTGATACCCACGCCGCGGCGCGCCTCTTCCAGGGGCACGATAGGGGTGGTCCAGGTCTCGGGGCCAAAGCCCGTGTCGGTGACGATGACAGTCATGCGGAAACTCCTTTTCGCACCAGTTTGCCGTTCACAAGATGGATGCCACATTCTGTTTTGTCCTGATCGCGCCAGCGGCCCGACCTTGGATCTTCGCCCGGTTGCACGGGCGTTGTGCAGGGCATGCAGCCGATGGAAGGATAGCCCTTGCTGACCAGCGGATGCCGGGGCAGGCGGTTTTCCTCCATGTAGGTTCGGATGTCGTCGCGGGCCCAATGGGCCAGCGGGTTGACCTTGATCCGGTCGGTGCCGTCCTCGATCTCGAAGAAATCGAGGGCGGCGCGGGTGCCGGTCTGATAGCGTTTGCGCCCGGTGATCCAGCCGTCGAAACCGGCAAGCGCGCGTCGCAGGGGCCGGGTCTTTCGCAGGGCGCAGCAGGCGTCGGTATCGCGTCGGTATAACGTCCGGTTTGCGTCGGTGCGTGCAAGCTCCTGCACGTCAGGCCGAATGATGCGCAGATCGCGCAGGTTGAGACGCTCTGCCAGCTCCTGCTGATAGACCAGCGTCTCGGCAAAGAGCATCTCGGTGTCGATGAAGATCACCGGTGTCAACGCGCGCGTGACCGAGACCATGTGCAACAGCACGACCGATTCGGCCCCGAAGCTGGAGACCAGCGCCAGCTTGCCCGCCTGCGGGTCGCGCAGCGCGTGCTCCAGCACCGAGATCGCCGAGTGATGGCGATACCGGTCATTGAGCGCGCGCACCCGGTCGTGCAAATCATTCTGCGGCATGCGCCCGGGCCTCTGCATCGTAGAGCGCGGATTTGAACGGGGCGAGGCCGAGGCGGTTATACGCTTCCAGGAACGTCTCCTCCGGCCCCTCGCGCAGGTCGAGATAGGCGAAGATGAGCCGCTCGATGGCGGGCACGATCTCGTCATAGGCAAAGCCCGGTCCGGTGCGGGTGCCGATCGCCGTGGTTTCCGACGCATCGCCGCCGAGTGTGATCTGGTAGTTTTCCACCCCCGCACGGTCGAGCCCGAGAATGCCGATATGGCCTACGTGGTGATGCCCGCAGGCATTGATGCAGCCGGAAATCTTGATCTGGAGATGGCCCACGTCATGCTCGATCTTGAGCTCTTCCAGCCGGGTGGCGATGCCCTGTGCCACGGGGATCGAACGGGCCGTCGCCAGCGCGCAGTAATCCATGCCGGGGCAGGCGATGATATCCGAGGCGAGGCCAATATTGCCGGTGGCCAGCCCCGCCTCGCGCAGCGCGGCATGGACGGCAGGGATATCGGCGAGCGCCACATGCGGCAGCACGAGGTTCTGCGCGTGGCTGGCGCGGATATCGTTATGGCCGTAGCGTTCCGCCAGATCGGCCACCACACGCATCTGGTCCGCGCTCGCATCGCCCGGTGTTGCGCCATGTGCCTTGAGGCTGATGGTGACAATGCCGTGATCGGCGTGCTTGTGCGGGACAATGTTCGTATCCGTCCACGCCCGGAACACCGGATCGGTGTCGCGCGCGGCGTAATAGGCATGTGCGTCACGCTCGGGTAGGGTGGGGGTCACAAAAGCGGCGTTGATCCGGTCAAGCCATGCCTGATCGACGCCCGAAAAGGCCGCGCGGCGGTGGGGGAATTCGGCCTCGACCAGATCGCGGATCTCATCGAGCCCGTTTTCATGCACGGTGATCTTGACCCGCGCCTTGTACTTGTTGTCGCGGCGGCCGAGGCGATTATAGATCGCGAGGATCGATTCGAGATAGGGCAGCAGATCGGCGCGGGGCACGCACTCCTTGAGTAGCTTGGCGACCATGGGCGTGCGGCCCATGCCGCCGCCGACCCAGATTTCGTAACCGCGCGTGCCGTCACGTTCGACGATCTTCACGCCGATATCGTGGCTCTTCATCACTGCGCGGTCAGCGTCGCTGGCGATCACGGCGATCTTGAACTTGCGCGGCAGGAACTGGAATTCGGGATGATCGGTGGACCATTGCCGGATCAGCTCGGCCACTGGGCGGGGGTCTTCCAGCTCATCCGCGGCGGCGCCTGCGAAATGGTCGGAGGTCACGTTGCGGATGGTGTTGCCGCTGGTCTGGATGGCGTGCATGTCCACCTCTGCCAATGCGTCGAGCATGTCGGGAATGTCGCGCAGTTGCGGCCAGTTATACTGGATATTGGTGCGGGTGGTGAAATGGCCGTAGCCCTTGTCCCACCGCTCGGCCAGGTAGGCCAGCTGGCGCAGTTTCGCCGGGTCGAGCGAGCCGTAAGGGATCGCCACGCGCAGCATGTAGGCGTGCAGTTGCAGGTAGAGCCCGTTCATCAGGCGCAGTGGCTTGAATTCGTCTTCGGTCAGGTGACCTGCGATCCGGCGCTCGACCTGGGCGCGGAACTGGCGGTTGCGCTCTGCGATAAAAGCGGTGTCGAAGTCGTTGTATTGATACATCATTATCTCCTGCGCGTGTCGCGTGGGTCAGGCGTGTTTCAGGTCGACGGCCTGTTTGCCGTGGAAGAGGTTCGATGGGCCGGTGCGCCGAAACTCCTCGCGGAAATGGGTGGGTTCGGGGCCGTCGGGACCGGGGCGGACATCGGCGAGATAGGCCCCCACGATTTCACCGGCGCGGGCCTGTGCTTGCAAAAGGCGATAGTCGGCATCGGCCTCGTCGGTCAGTACCTCGGCTTCCGACAGATGCCTTGTCCAACGGTCATCGACGGTGAGGTAGACGACATCGCCCTCGATCAGGGCATTGGCGGTCACGACCTTGGGTGTGAATTCGCGGGGCATGTCAGGCAAGCTCCTGTTTTGATTGAACAAGCACCGCCTCGGCGGCACGAGGTGCGAGCCCGAGGAAGGTCAGCGCGGGACCGGTCAGGTCGGCCTCGGCCAGATCGGCGGGCAAGCGTTCCAGCGTGGTGGCGAGTACGCGCTGATCGGGGCGCGAGGCATTCTCGACCACGGAGACGGGGGTGGCACGGTCGGCCCCGTGCATGATCAGGCGGCCCTGGATGAAGCGGGCGGATTTCTTGCCCATGTAGATCGCCGCAACCTCGCCGGGGCGGGCCAGCGTGCGCCAGTCGTGATCGGCAAAGCCCTTCATGTCGTGGCCGGTGAGAAAGCGCACGGCGGCGTTGCGCCCGCGTTTGGTCAGGCTTTGGCCGATGGCGGCGACCGAGGCGGAGGCGGCGGTGATGCCGGGCACGACATGCCAGTCGATGCCTGCGGCGCTCACCGCGTCGAGTTCCTCGTCGAGGCGGCCAAAGACGGTGGGATCGCCACCTTTGAGGCGGACGACGCGCGCGCCTGTGCGAGCCTGTGCGACAATCAGGCCGTTGATGTCATCCTGCGACATGGAGGGGCCGAAGCCTTCTTTACCTGCGTTGAGCAGTTGCGCGGCGGGGTTGGCGAGATCGAGGATGTCGCGGGCGATCAGCCGGTCATGGATTACCACGTCGGCCTGTTGCAGGGCGCGCAGAGCCTTGACGGTGAGCAAGTCGGGGTCGCCGGGGCCTGCGCCGACAAAGGCGACGGTGCCGGGACGGAGCGGAGTGAGGGACATGGCGCGGCCTTCTGCAAGCGGTTTGACTTCCCCCGTAATATAGGAAATATTCCCGGTTGAATGCCATATGGCCGCTTGAATAAGGACATACGTTCTGGATGATGCGGCGATTTGGCGGAAAATTCCATCGGAAAGGAAAACTTGGAATGACTGTCCGTCTCGATGATCTGGATCGGAAAATCCTCGTGCAGCTGCAGGAGGATGGGGGGCAATCGCTGGACGATATCGCCAAGGCGGTGGGCAGTTCCAAGACGCCCGTGTGGAACCGGATTCGCAAGATGCGCGAAGGCGGGGTGATCCGGCAGCAGACCTATCTTCTGGATGCCGAGGCGCTTGGATTCGAGGCGTGTTTCTTTGTCCTGATCCGCACGTCAGAGCATGATGCAAGCTGGCAGGGGCAGTTTCTGAACGCGCTGAACGCCCGGCCCGAGGTGATGGAGGCGCACCGATTGGCAGGGGATATCGACTATATCCTCAAGGTGCGGGTGGCCAATGCGCGCGCCTATGACGTGTTCTATCAGGCGCTGATTTCAGAGGTGAAGGTGCATAACGTCACGGCGCTGTTGTCGATGGAGGAGATCAAGTCAACGACGATGCTTCCGATTTGAGCGTGGCAAGGGGGCGCTGCCCCCGGTCGCCTCTGGCGACCTCCCCCGGAGTATTTGTGCCAAAAAGAAGCGGGGTCAGGCCTGTTCCAGCGCCGAGATGATCGGCGAAAAGTCGCTGGATTTGAGGCTCGCGCCGCCGACGAGTGCGCCATCGACATTCGAGATGGCGAAGATCTTGGCCGCATTGGCGGGCTTGACCGAGCCGCCATAGAGCAGCCGGATGGCATTGGCTCCGGGCTCTCCCAGGCGATCGGCGAGACGGGCGCGCAGGAAATCATGCACTTCGGCGATTTGCGCGGTCGTGGGGGTGAGGCCGGTGCCGATGGCCCAGACCGGCTCATAGGCGATGACGGTGTTGGCGCCGGTCGCACCACCGGGTAGCGAGGCGTCGAGTTGGGTGGCGATCACGTCGAGGGTCTGGGCAGCTTCGCGCTGCGCCAGCGTCTCGCCCAGGCATATGACGGCGGTGAGGCCGGCGGACCATGCCGACGTTGCCTTGTCCGCGACCAACGCGTTGGTCTCATGATGATTTTCGCGCCGCTCGGAATGTCCGATCAGGACCGCGCTGGCCCCCGCATCGGCCAGCATCGGGGCGGAGATGTCGCCGGTATGCGCACCGGAGGGGGCGGTATGGCAATCCTGTCCGCCGATCATCAAGGGGCCGTCGGCGGTCAGGGCGGCGGCCTGCACGATCAAGGTGGCGGGCGGGCAGATCAGGATGTCGATGCGCGGGTCAGGATGCGCGGCGGTGAGGGTTTGAAGTTCGCCAAGAGTGGCATTGGTGCCGTTCATCTTCCAATTGCCTGCGGCGAGCTTGCGTTTCATGCACTCATAATCCTGTTTATATTTTTTGAAACAATGGGATGCGAGGCAAAGCTCACATGTTCGCGAACTTGATCGACTCGCCGCAACCGCAGGCCTCGGTCACGTTCGGGTTGTTGAACACGAAGCCCGACTCCAGCAGCGAGGTCTGATAGTCGATTTCGGTGCCGAAGAGGAACATCTGCGCCATCGGCGCGATCATTACCCGCGCGCCGTCCTGTTCGACCACCTCGTCATGGGGATCGACCTCGGTCACATACTCCATCGTGTATTCCATGCCCGCGCAACCGCCCTTCTTGACTCCGATGCGCAAGCCCTGATGGCCGTCCCGGCCCATCAGTTTCGCGATCTGCGTGGCGGCGGTGGGGGTCATGGAGACCGCCTGCTTTCCGGGAATGCCAAACATGAGGTTTGCCTTTCAGTCGCTTGATTTCGTTACATGAAACCCAGCTCAAGCCGGGCTTCGTCGCTCATCATGTCCATGCCCCAGGGCGGCTCCCAGACAAGGTGGACATCGACCTGCTTGACGCCTGCCAGAGGCTCGATCGCCTCAGCGACCCAGCCGGGCATTTCACCTGCCACCGGACAGCCCGGCGCGGTCAGGGTCATGGTGACGTTGACCGCGTTTTCACCATCAATATCAACGGTATAAATGAGGCCAAGGTCGTATATGTTGACCGGGATTTCGGGGTCGTAGACGCCACGGCACGCCTCAACCACCTGATCGTAGAGCGGGTGGTCGGTGCTGGAGGGGGCGATGAGCGGGGCCCCTTCGAGCGGCTCGGATGAATTCATCATGATCGTGTCCTGCGGTTATCCTGAGCAATCATATAAGTTTTATAAACCCTCACGTCCAGAGGGGGCGGTTGCATGCGCCCCGGTCCTAGCCGTCGGATTTCCCGCCCGTCCGGCGGCGGCGGACCGGGGCTGGGCGCACGCGTGCCTCGATCATGTCGTAGAGCGCGCCAGTGATGTTCTTGCCGGTGGAGCCCTCGATGCCCTCGAAGCCCGGCGAGGAATTCACCTCGAGCACCTTTGGCCCGGTCTCGGAGCGGAGAAGATCAACGCCCGCCATGTTGAGATCGAAGACCTTGGCGGCGCGAATCGCGGTGTCGCGTTCGGTCTTGGTGATGCGCACCGATTTGGCCGAGCCGCCGCGATGCAGGTTGGAGCGGAAATCGCCATCCGCCCCGGTGCGTTTCATCGAGGCGATGACCTTCCCGCCAATCACGAGACAGCGGATATCCTCGCCCGCCGCTTCACGCACGAAATCCTGCACGAGGAAATTGGCCTTGAGGCCGCGAAAGGCGTCGATCACCGATTCGGCGGCCTTCTTGGTCTCGGCCAGCACGACGCCCTTGCCCTGCGTCGATTCGAGCAGCTTGACGATCAGCGGCGCGGTGCCGACGAGGCCGATCAGGTTGCCGGTATCCTTGGGCGAGGCGGCAAAGGCGGTGTTGGGCATGCCGACCCGCGCGCGCGCCATCAGCTGATGGGCATAGAGCTTGTCCCGGCTGGCGATGATGCCCGCCGATGTGTTGACGCTATAGGTGCCGATGGTTTCGAACTGGCGGATGACGGCGGCCCCATAGGCGGTGACCGAGGCCCCTATGCGCGGCACGACGGCGTCATAGCGGGGCAGGCGTTTGCCGTCGTAATGCACCTCGGGGGCGAGCGCGTTGATCGTCATGTAGCAGCGGGTGGTGTCAATCACCTCGACAGTGTGGCCGCGGGATTCGCCTTCCTCGACAAGGCGGCGGGTGGAATAGTTGTTCTCGCGGCTGAGCACGGCAATGCGGAGCGCGCGTTTGGGCTGTGCGGCGCGCATCTTCGAGGTGTGATAGACGTCATAGCTGAGTTCGGGCTGCAGGAAGCGGTCGGTGGCGACGATGGAGATGTGATCCTTGAGCGCCTGCCGCCCGAGCAGCATACGCGAGGCCATGGTCGAGCGGTTGGTGAGGGTGATCTCGATCGGCCAGCTGTCGCCATTTACCGACAGTGTGCTCTGGATCACGTAGCGCAATTCGCGCTCGCCGTTCGATGAGGCCACCTCGCGCCGGTCGAGAATGGTGGCGGAGCAGGGGATGATCAGATCGTTGCGTCCCGGAATCGGGTGCACGGTAAAGCGCACCTTGGGTTTCGCGGACGGCCCAAAGGTTTCGATATCGAAGGCATGCAGCGCCGACGTGCGCGCGCCAGTATCGACCTTGGCCTTCAATGCGGGCACGCCCAGATCGGGGAGCGAAATCCATTCCTCCCAGCCGAATTGGAGAGGCTGGGGCGCGTCTGGCGTATCGCTCATGGGCATTGGCTCCTTGTCATGGGCGCGGATTCGTCGGATATGACCCATCTCGCGCTATGGGGCCAGGATGACAGCATTATTCAACTATAAACTCAAGGGAACTGACGGTTTGGCGCGCACGGGTGTGATATCGACACCGCGCGGCGAGATCCGCACACCGGCCTTCATGCCGGTGGGCACTGCGGCCACCGTCAAGGCGATGATGCCCGAGAGCGTGGCCGCCACCGGCGCGGATATCCTTCTGGGCAACACCTATCACCTGATGCTGCGCCCTGGGGCGGAGCGGGTGGCGCGACTGGGTGGGTTGCACCGGTTCATGAACTGGGAGAAGCCCATTCTGACGGATTCGGGCGGGTTTCAGGTGATGAGCCTTGCCGGGTTGCGCAAGCTGACCGAGCAGGGGGTGACGTTTCGCAGCCATATCGACGGATCAAAGCATGAGCTGACCCCGGAGCGGTCGATGGAGATCCAGCGGTTGCTCGGGTCGGATATCGTGATGTGTTTCGACGAGTGTCCGGCGCTGCCCGCGAGCGATGCGGCGGTGGCCGAGAGCATGCGGCTCAGCATGCGGTGGGCGGCGCGCTCGAAAGAGGCGTTCGGGGATCGGCCGGGGCATGCGCTTTTCGGGATCATGCAGGGCGGGGTGACGCCCGAGTTGCGCGAGGAGAGTGCCGAGGCGCTGACCGGGATCGGGTTCGACGGCTATGCGGTCGGCGGTCTGGCCGTAGGCGAAGGGCAGGCGGCGATGTTCGGCGTGCTGGATTACGCGCCGGGGTTCCTGCCCGGGGACAAGCCGCGCTACCTGATGGGGGTGGGCAAGCCCGACGATATCGTGGGCGCGGTCAAGCGCGGCATCGACATGATGGATTGCGTGCTGCCAAGCCGCTCAGGGCGCACCGGGCAGGCCTGGACGCGGCGGGGGCAGGTCAACATCAAGAACGCGCGGCATCAGGATGATCCGAGGCCGCTGGATGAGGATTGCACCTGTCCGGCCTGTCGAAATTACAGCCGCGCCTATCTGCATCACGTGTTCCGCAGCCAGGAGATGATCTCGGGCATGCTGCTGACCTGGCACAACCTGCATTATTATCAGGAAATCATGGCGGGCATGCGCGCGGCGATTGCCGCAGGACAGTTCGCCGCGTGGGAGGCGGCCTTCCATGCGCTGCGCGCCGAGGGGGATATCGAGCCGGTGTGAGGGCGAGGGTAAGTGGCCCGGTGCCGCCTCTGCCGCCTACCGCTCCACCTCGCAATGCTGCGCGGCCTCGGCGGCGGCCGGGAGCGGGCAGGGGGCCTTGTGGTCGCTGTCGCCGTAGGCGCCGATCACCGCGACCATGCTGATGAACGCGGCCTGCGCGAGGATGACGATGGTTCTCATGGCTGCACCTCTTTTTTCTGCTCTTTTCGCCAAGATGGGCGGGGCGGGGCGGAAAGTAAGGGGGAAGCAGCGCGCAATCGCGTCATCCTCGCGTGATCGGCGGAAATCCGTGCAGATGCGGCGCGGACCGGCCAAGACTTGCGCATGTCGTGAAATAGGGCGGCCCCGCGAGAGGCCGCCGCTTGCAGGACATGATACACGTGAGACCCCGCAATATGCTCGGAGCGCCGTGACCGCTTCGAGCTCAGACTGTCGATTGCGTTTGAAACGAACCTCGGCTTGCCTTGGACTTGAGCAGTCGTTGCCGTTATGCCCCTGCGCGGAATCAAGGGCGAAGCCCGCCGCGCATCGTCGGGCCGCCCCCCGGCACGGCGATTTGGCTGCAACCTGCTCTGCGCTCTGATGTTTTTCGGATTTGGCTGATATAAAGCGCTACAAAACTGTGGTTGGATCGCCGCACCGCGGCCCGTCGATGCGCGGCTCACGGCGACGGCAGCTCCAGGCCAAATGGCCGACCTTGATCCCGACTCTCACCAAGAGCAACTTGCGTCCCCCATTTAATGCAAAGGGGCGGCCCCGCGAGAGGCCGCCCCTTTGGTTCAGGTGATCGCCCGCTCAGGCGGCGGATTTGGCGAGGTCGCGCAGCACGTAATGCAGCACGCCGCCATGTTCGACATATTCCTTCTCGATGGCGGTATCGATCCGGCACTTCAGCGTGATCTCTTTCTCGGTGCCGTCCGCATAGGTGATCGTGCAGGGCACCTCCTGCTGCGGTTTCACAGCATCGAGGCCGTGGATCGAGACGCTTTCATCGCCGGTGAGGTTCAGCGTCTTGCGGGTGTCATTGCCGGTGAACTCGAACGGGATGACGCCCATTCCGACGAGGTTGGAGCGGTGGATGCGCTCGAAGTTCTCGGCGATCACCGCCTTGACGCCCAGAAGGGCGGTGCCCTTGGCAGCCCAGTCGCGGCTTGAGCCTGCGCCATATTGCTCACCGCCGAAGACGACGAGGGGCGTGCCCTGCTCCTGATAGGCCATGGCGGCGTCGAAGATCGAGGTCTCGGCCCCGTCGGGCCCCTTGGTATAGCCGCCTTCGACTCCGTCCAGCATCTCGTTGCGAATGCGGATATTGGCGAAGGTGCCGCGCATCATCACCTCGTGATTGCCACGGCGGCTGCCGTAGGAATTGAACTCGCGCACCGGCACCTGACGCTCGCGCAGGTATTGCCCGGCGGGGGTGCTCTCCTTGAACGAGCCTGCGGGCGAGATGTGGTCGGTGGTGACCATGTCGCCCAAGAGGGCGAGAATACGCGCGCCCTCGATATTGGAGATGCTGCCGGGGTCTTTTGACATGCCCTTGAAATAGGGGGGGTTCTGGACGTAGGTCGATTGCGCGGGCCAGTCATAGGTCTCGCCCTCGGAGGTTTCGACCTCCTGCCATTTCTCGTCACCCTTGAAGACGTCGGCATATTTCGACTGGAACGCCTCGCGCGTCACCGTGCGCTCGACCAGTTCGGCAATCTCGGCCTGGCTGGGCCAGATATCCTTGAGGTAGACCGGGTTGCCGTCCTTGTCATGGGCGAGCGGATCACTGCTGATGTCGATATTCATGTCACCGGCGAGCGCGTAGGCCACGACGAGCGGCGGCGAAGCGAGGTAGTTGGCGCGCACATCCGGGCTGATGCGCCCCTCGAAGTTGCGGTTGCCGGAGAGCACGGAAGTGGCGATGAGATCCGCCTCGGCGATGGCCTCGGAAATCTCCTTTTGCAGGGGGCCCGAATTGCCGATGCAGGTGGTGCAGCCATAGCCCACGAGGTTGAAGCCGATGGCGTCGAGATCCTCTTGCAGGCCGGCGGCCTCGAGGTAGTGCGACACCACCTGAGAGCCGGGCGCGAGGGAGGTCTTGACCCAGGGCTTGCGGGTGATGCCAAGCTCGCGCGCCTTGCGCGCCACAAGCCCTGCGCCGATCATCACATAGGGGTTGGAGGTGTTGGTGCAGGACGTGATCGAGGCGATCACGACCGAGCCGTCGCGGAGTTCATACTCCTCGCCCGCGACCTTGACCGACTTGCGCGGGTCGATGAGCGCGTCGGGGGCCGGGCCTTCGGCTGCCATGTCGGTGGCGCCGGCGCCTTCATCCTCGCCGCGATACTCCGAGACGACCTCGAAGAATTTCGATGCGGCCTGATCGAGCGCGACGTAATCCTGCGGGCGTTTTGGGCCGGAGATGGCGGGCACAATGGTGCCCATGTCGAGGCTGAGCGTGTCGGTATAGACCGGCGCGTAATCGGCGCTGCGCCAAAAGCCGTTTTCCTTGGCATAGGCCTCGACCAGCTGAACGCGGGCCTCGTCGCGGCCCGTGTTGCGCAGGTAGCGCAGGGTCTCGTCGTCGATCGGGAAGAAGCCGCAGGTGGCGCCGTATTCGGGGGCCATGTTGGCGATGGTCGCGCGATCTGCGAGCGGCAGGTGATCAAGGCCCGCGCCGTAGAATTCCACGAACTTGCCGACCACGCCCTTCTGGCGCAGCATTTCGACGACCTTGAGCACCAGATCGGTGCCGGTGGTGCCTTCCATCATCGCGCCGGTCAACTCGAAGCCGACGACCTCGGGGATCAGCATGGAAATCGGCTGGCCGAGCATCGCGGCCTCGGCCTCGATCCCGCCAACGCCCCAGCCGAGCACGGCCACGCCGTTGATCATCGTGGTGTGGCTGTCGGTGCCGACAAGCGTATCAGGGTAGGCCACTGTCTCGCCGTTCTGGTCCTCGTCGGTCCAGACGGTCTGGGCCAAGTATTCGAGATTGACCTGGTGACAGATGCCGGTGCCGGGGGGCACGACGCGGAAGTTGTTGAACGCGCCCTGACCCCATTTGAGGAACTGGTAGCGCTCCATGTTGCGCTCATACTCGCGGTCCACATTCATCTGGAAGGCGCGGGGATTGCCGAACTCGTCGATCATCACTGAGTGATCGATGACCAGATCCACGGGGTTCAACGGGTTGATCTGCTGCGCATCGCCGCCAAGCGCCACGATCCCGTCGCGCATCGCGGCCAGATCGACCACGGCCGGCACGCCGGTGAAATCCTGCATCAGCACGCGGGCCGGGCGATAGGCCAGTTCGCGATTGGCGCGCCCGCCGTTTTCGGCCCATTCGGAGAATGCCTTGATATCGTCCACGGTGACGGTCTTGCCATCCTCGAAACGCAGCATGTTCTCGAGCACCACCTTGAGCGCGGCGGGCAGGCGCGAGAAATCGCCGAGACCGGCGGCCTCGGCGGCGGGGATCGAGTAATAGGCAACGCTTTGGTCGCCAACGGTGAGGGTCTTGCGGGTCTTTGCGCTGTCTTGTCCGACACTGATGGGCATGAGGGCCGTCCTTTCATGGTCGAGGCTGGATAACTTGCCCTGCTTCTGACCGATTTGGCGGTATCGATCAAGAGGGCTGAGCCGGTTTTTGTATACTATTGCACACAATCGAGACGGATTCCAAGATTTCGCCCCTGTCTCTCGAAACCTTGATTGGTTATCCTGGACGGATCGTTCTAGGTATTTACTGCGATATCGACAGCCGTTCCGCCGGAGTGACATACACCATGCGACAGATTCTCACCACCGCCCTTGCCGGGCTCATGATGCCTGTGGCGATGCCCGGATGGGCCAGCGAGCGCCCGGTGGTGGTCGAGCTTTTCACCTCGCAGGGCTGCCCGTCCTGTCCGCCCGCCGATGCCTTTCTCGAACAATTGGCGGAGCGTGATGACGTGCTCGCGCTGTCCCTGCACGTGGATTACTGGGATTACATCGGCTGGACGGATACGTTCGGCAGCCCGGACCACACCGCCCGGCAGCGTGGTTATGCCAAGGCGAACGAGCGCAAGATGGTCTACACGCCGCAGATGATCATCAACGGGGCCGATCACGTGGTCGGCACGCGACTCAAGGATGTGACCAATCTGATCGACGAGCATCACGCCCGGTCGGCGGTGGATATCGCGGTGTCCCTGACGCAGGAGGGGGACACGATCCACCTGTCGGCGCGCACGCCCGAACCATGCCCGATGCCGCTGGCGGTGCATCTGGTGCGGTATCTGCCGGAAGAGACGGTCGAGATCGAGCGTGGCGAGAATGCCGGCAAGACCATCACCTATGTCAATATCGTGACCGAGATGCAGACGCTCGCGCAGTGGGATACGCTGGAGCCGTTGGAGCTGAGCTTTGGTCGCCCCGAGGGTGAGGCGGCGTTTGCGGTTCTTCTGCAATATGTCGACCACGGCACGATCGAGGCGGTGGCACGCCTGCCGTGAGTGGGCCAAGCGCTTTGCAAAGCGCTTGGAAAGCCGTTTTCAAATGGCTTTGAACGCCCTTGCAAGGGCGTTCCGGCACTACGCCCCCGCCGCTTGCGCCTTAAGCACGGTTTCCAGATCACCGTAGCCGGTCCAGCGGTATTCGAAGTCGAGGCCAAGCCGGTCCGCGCAATCGCGGGCGCGGGCGGTGAGGGCCGGGTCGTCGGTCTGGGCCTGGTAGACCAGCTTGGTATAATGCCCGAAGATCATGTCGCGCAGTTCCGGGTGTTTGTCGAGGCCCATGGGTTTCCAGACGAAGGCGTCGAATTGCCGAACGAGGAAGTCGGTGAGGTAGAAGGCGGTGATCTCGTCATCATGCTCGGCGAAGCGGTCATTGCCTTCGAAGAAGGAATAGCAATGTGGCCCGGCCACCATCTCGACGCCGAGCTCTGCGCATTTCGCCTGTAGCTGCCCGCCGGTGCCGCAATCGGCGTAGACAACGAAAAGGCGGTCATAGGCGTCACGGTTTTCAGCCACCGCCTTTTCCACCTCTTCGGTGATCCGCTCGGGGTAGAGGTGCAGCTTCGCAGGCAGGCATTGCAGGTCCATGTGGTCCCAGCCGTTGAGCCGTTTCAGCGCCAGGATCTCACGGGCGAGCGCGCCGCAGGCGATGAGCAGGATGCGCCCCGCGCCCGAAGGCTGCAGCCCTCGGTCGGTCAGCAGATCGTCGCTAGGCTCGCTCATGTCGGCTCCTTTCAACGCAAACGGCCCGCACCACCGCGGCGCGGGCCGTCACGCGTGTCTTTTGCGATGTCAGCCCGCGGCGAGCTTGTTGTGCTTGCGCGCCATGAAGTCCTTGGCGGTTTCCACCGCGACGGCGGCATCGCGGCAATAGGCGTCGGCGCCGATGGCGCGGCCGAATTCCTCGTTCAGGGGCGCGCCGCCCACCAGCACTACGTAGTCATCGCGCTTGCCCTGTTCAATCAGCGTGTCGATCACGACCTTCATATAAGGCATCGTCGTGGTCAGCAGGGCAGACATGCCCAGGATGTCGGGTTCCTCGGTTTCCAGCGCCTCGATATAGTTTTCGACCGGGTTGTTGATGCCGAGATCGACCACCTCGAAACCCGCGCCCTCCATCATCATCGACACGAGGTTCTTGCCAATGTCGTGGATGTCGCCCTTGACCGTGCCGATCACCATCTTGCCCACGCGCGGCGCGCCGGTTTCGGCCAGAAGCGGCTTGAGGATGGCCATGCCGCCCTTCATCGCGTTGGCCGCCAGCAGCACCTCGGGGACGAAGAGGATGCCGTCACGGAAATCCTTGCCGACGATTGTCATGCCGCCCACCAGCGCCTCGGTCAGGACCTGGTAGGGCTGCCAGTCCCGCTCCAGCAGGATGTTTACGCCTTCCTCGATCTCTTCCTTGAGGCCGTCGTAAAGGTCGTCGAACATCTGCTGGACAAGTTCTTCGTCGTCCAGTTCCGACAGGATGATGTCGTCTTCTTCGTCAGACATGGGGGAAATCCTTGCTTGCTCTGCGCGCGCGCATCTTTGTTAAGTCTGGTGCAGCTTTCGTCAATTTGTCGCATCGCGACTTTCCGAATTGCGACGCTGGTCGCGCTGCAACCGACCTATAGCCGCGATTTGCACGGGATGTGACTGAATTATCGGCATGATCATTATCGGTTTGCCGCATGCCGGCGGTTTCCGGTCGAACGCGTTCAACGCGGCCGGGTGCGTTGACGCAGCCGCGTGATCACCCCGAGGGCCACGACTGTCAGCAATATGCGGTAGATGTGGTGCAGGGTGACAAAGGCCGGGTTGGCCTGAAGGCTGAGCGCCACCAGTGCCATCTCGGTGACGCCACCGGGGGCAAGGCTGATCACCAGCACATCCACCGGTTCATCGGTCATGCCATGCAGAGCCGCGGCGAGCCCCACGCCAATCGCCAGCATGCCGCCCACCGACACCAGCGCCAACCCTGCGCCACGCAGCAAGAGTCCCCGGCTCAGCCCCGTGAAGCGCATGCCGAGGGCGGTGCCCAGCACCATCTGCGCAAGGTTCACCAGCCATTGCGGAATGTCGAAGCTGAGCCAGCCGGTGAGTGACAAGAGCGCCGCCACCGCCATCGGCCCGGTCATCTGCCCGGCAGGCAGGCGCAGCGCGTGGCCCAGACCCAACCCCGCCAGCCCCGCCAACGCCACCCATGGCAGGTCTGACCATGGCACATCGGCGCGCACAAGGCTTTGGCCCGCCGCACTGCCCACTGGTGCGCCCAGCCAGAGCGACAGGCCAAGCGGCAACAACGTCACCACTACGATGATCCGCAGGAATTGCTGCATCATCAGCCGGGTCATGTCGGCCCCCGCCGCCTCGCCCATCTCGATGCTTTCATAAAGCCCGCCGGGGGTGCTGGCGTAAAAGGCGGTGGTGCTGTCATAGCCGCCCAAGGCGCGAAACACCGCATAGCCCAGCCCATGCGCCAGCCCGACGAAGAGCGTGACCGTGCCAAGCGTCAGCGCGTAGTGATGCGCCTCGGTGAAGAGCGCGGGCGTGACTTGCGCCCCGATCATCAGCCCGATGATCGCGATGAAAACCAGCCGCAGCCAGGTCGGAAAGCGGTAACCCTGCGGCAGGTGCCGGGGCAGGACGGTGGCGATCAGTGCGGAGCTTGCCAAAGGGCCAAGCATGAAGGGCAACGGGGTGCCGATGGCCTGCGCGGCAAACCCGGCGAGACCCGAGAGCGCGAGCAGCGCGAGAGTGGTCACGATATGCGGCATATCCGTCTTGAACCATCCCGCGCGGGTGGGGGCAAGGGGCTCAGGCGAAGGCCACGTGGCGGTCGAACGGCATTTCGCGCAGGCGTGTGCCGGTGGCGGCAAAGATCGCGTTGGCGAGTGCGGCGGGGGCCGGGGGTACGGGGGGCTCGCCGATGCCGCGGATCTCGTCTGCGGTTTCCAGCCCGCGCAGCTCGATTTCGGGGCATTGATAGAGCCGCATGCCGGGATACTGATCGAAGTTGCGCTGCTCCGCCGCGCCGCCTGCATAGGTGATGTGACAGTTCATCGCGTGCCCGAGGCCGAAGATCACACCACCCTTGACCAGTCCCTCGAAATTCACCGGGTCGATGATGCGGCCCACATCGGCGGCGACATAGACGCGGCTGAGGCGAATGCCGTCCTCGGTGGCGCTTACCTCTACCACCTGCGCGCAGGGCACACCGAAAGACAGGCAATAGGCCACGCCGCGCCCCGCGCCGGGGGCCATCGTGCTGCCCCAGTTCGACATCTCGCCCACGGCCTCGAGCACCGCGCGCGAGGGGGCGTGGGTGCACAGGCGTAGGCGTTCTTCCAGCGGGTCGGCCCCAGCGGCGTGGATCAATTCATCCAGCAGGCAGTCGTGGAAAAAGCCGTTGGTTGACGCCCCGACCGAGCGCCAGCTTGAAATCGGCGCCAGTTCCGGCGCGCGATAGCCGGTGACGCGGTAATCGGGGATGGCGAAGGGCTGATCCCAGGCCCCTGCCACGATTTGCAGGTCGGGCCCCGGCGCGGGGATGTTCTGGCGGCCCATCTGCGACGAGAGCACCGAGGGCATGGCGATGCCCAGATCATAGGCGGTGACGTGGCCGTTTTCGACCCGGCCGCGCCCGCGCGCCATCGCGATCTGGCGGGGGAAGTCATGCGCCATGTCCTCTTCGCGCGAATAGGTGAGTTTTATCGGGCGACCTGGCATGGCCATGGCGATATGGGTGGCGTGGCGGACCGCGTCATCCTCCAGCCGGTGCCCGAAACTGCCACCGATCATCAGGGCATGGACATGGATGCGGTCGCCATCGAGCCCGGTGATCCGCGCGACATTGGTCTCGATGAAGCGCGGCACCTGCGTGCCGGTCCAGATGTCGACCCGCTCGGGCGTGTAGCGCACGGTTGCGTTGAGCGGTTCCAGCGGGGCATGGGCGAGATAGGGCGCGCGGTACTCGACCTCGACTTCCGCCCCACCCGCCAGTGCGGCCTCGACATTGCCCTCGTCGCGGAATTGGCTGTCCTGTGCGTCGCTCGTGAAGCTGTCTGACAGTGCCTGCCAGTGGTCGGCCATCCCGGCGGGGTAGGGCGCGGCGGCCCAGTCGCAGGTGATCGCCTCTGCGGCGCGGATGGCACGCCATGTGTTGTCGGCGATCACCGCCACGCCGCCGGGAATCTCGACGATCTTCTGCACGCCGCGCATGGCCTGCGCCTCGGTGACGTCATAGCCGGTGAGCGCCGCGCCCTGTGCAGGGTTGAGGCGGATCGCGGCATGCAGCATCTCGGGCAGGTCGATGTCGATGCCATAACCCTGCGTGCCGGTGGATTTCGACACGATATCAATGCGCTGCATCGGTTTGCCGAGCAGGCGCCACTCGGACGGGTCGCGCAGGGTGACATTGGTGACCGGTTCGGTCTGTGCGGCCTCGGGTGCAAGGCTCTGGTAGCTGAGCCGTGTGCCGTCGGGCAGGATCACCGCGCCATTCGCGGTGCTGAGTGCGGACCGTTCCAGCCCGTGCAGCCGCGCCGCCGTGGCCTTGAGCGTCTCGCGCGCCACCGCCCCGGCATGGCGCAGTTTGTCATAGCCATCGGGCACCGTCGTTGAGCCGCCTGTGATCTGCATGCCAAGGAATTTCATCGGCGCATCGGCCAGATCGCGCACGGTTTCCGCGAGCCAGCTGTCATCAGTGGCGCGGAAGGGCACGGCATCGCCTGCGAGCGCCGTGTTGTAATAGGCCGGGCTGGGCGGGCCGAAATCGGTGTCTATCTGGTCGAGCGAGACGTCCAGTTCCTCGGCGATCAACGCCGCCTGCACCGAAACCGCCCCTTGGCCCTTGTCGGCACGCGGCGTGATCAGGGTGATCGCGTCTGAGGTGATCCGCACATAGGGCGTGAGCGCCGCCGCGCCCTCGGGCAGATCCGCGAGCAGCGGGTTGGCATAGGGCGTCTTGTAGCGCCAGGTGCCGAAGGCGACGCCGCCCGCGATGACGACCGAGCCGATCAGGAATGTGCGGCGAGCGATGGTTTTTGCGCGTCCCATCTCAGGCCCGATCATTCATGGACTTGGCGGCGGCCTTGATCGCGGTGCGGATGCGCGGATAGGTGCCGCAGCGACACAGATTGCCAGACATGGCGTCGTCGATGTCATCATCGGTGGGATCGGGGGTCTCTGCCAGCAGGCTCGCGGCCTGCATGATCTGCCCGGACTGGCAATAGCCGCATTGCGCCACCTGCGCCTCGATCCATGCGGCCTGTATCGGGTGCGGGGCACCGGGCGTGCCCAGCCCCTCGATCGTGGTCACCGGGCCCCAGACATCGCCCACCGCCACCTGGCAGGAGCGCACGGCCTGCCCGTCGATATGCACGGTGCATGCCCCGCATTGCGCGATGCCGCAGCCGTATTTCGGGCCCTTGATTCCCAGCACATCGCGGAGGGCCCAGAGCAGCGGCATGTCGGGTTCCAGATCGTCCAGCGGGTGGTCGGCGCCGTTGACACTGAGTTGCATGGGGCAGGCTCCTTTCGCGCGGGGGCTGCGGCGAAAGATAAACCGTTCGGTTCAGGTGTAAAGCGGGATTTGGGGGCGGTGGTCTGTTGCTGCCGTTGAAGGTCCACCCCAATGCGCGGAATCAAGGTGCCGAAGGCACCGCCGCGCAGCGCCCGACCGCCCCCCCCCCGGCGGGCGCTTTTGCAACGTCACCAACCCGCGCAATCGTTGCCGTATTTGGCTGCCATAAAGCGCATTCCACGCGCGTTGCAGAGCCCACCCGCGGTCGGGCACCGCGCGGCTTCTCCCTGAAACGGCAAAGACCCACTCAAGGCCAGAACCGGCCCGCACGGCACGGCAATGCGGACCAGTCAGATCGGCAGATACGCTACCGTCTCACCCGCCTCGCGCGCCGGGTCGTGCGGCGGGCGCACCAGCAGCGCGTCGGAATGGGCGAGGATGCTGAGCAGCGAGCTGTCCTGTTTGTCCTCGGCGACAAGGCCCTGATCCGTCAGTCGGGCACGCATGTAATGCTCGCGCGGGCCGTTGGCGGGCAGGGGGGCGGCCAGCCCCACCGACCGGCGCGGCGCGGGTGCGCCCCCCAGCCCCAGCATCTTGTCGATCATCGGCGCGACAAACACATGCCCGCAGACCATGGCCGACACCGGATTGCCCGGCAGCCCGACCATCGCCGCCGACCCCATGCGCCCCGCCATCAGCGGCTTGCCCGGACGCATCGCGACCTTGTAAAACGCGCGGTCCATGCCGAGATCGCCCGCCACGCGGCCCACCAGATCGTGATCGCCCACCGAGGCCCCACCGATGGTGACGATCAGGTCCGCGCCCTCTGCCAGCCCGAAGGCCGTGGAGAGCGAGGCCACGGTATCGCGGGCAATCGGCAGGATGCGCGCCCGCGCGCCACGCGCCTCCAGGAGGGCCTTGAGGCCGAAGGTGTTGGAGGCGATGATCTGATCCGGGCCGGGCGTCTCGCCGGGCATGACCAACTCGTCCCCGGTGGAGATCAGCGCCACCTGCGGCCTGCGCCGTACCGGCACCGACGCGATGTTCATCGAGGCCATGAGCGCGATATCGGCGGGGCGCAGGGCACGCGGGGCGGTGATGCTCTGGCCTTGGCGGAAATCGCAGCCCAGGGGGCGGATATGATCCTTGGTGTCGATGTCGGTGCCGAGGGTTATGGTGTCGCCGTCGCGCGTCACATCCTCTTGAATGATGACCTGGGTCGCGCCTTCGGGCAGCGGCGCGCCGGTGAAAATGCGCACCGCCTCGCCCGCGCCGACAGCGCGGCCAAAGCCATGCCCCGCCGCTGCCTCACCGATGACGGTGAAAGCCGCACCGGGTGTGACCTCATCGCCGCGCAGGGCGTAGCCATCCATCGCCGAGGCGGAAAAGGGCGGCTGATCGCGCTGTGCGGTGACGTCGCGCGCGAGGATGCGGCCAGCGGCCTCGACCAGTGGCACCTCTTCGATCTCAAGTGGCTCGACGAGGGCGAAAAGATGCGAGAGGGCGGCGTCTACCGTGATCATTGCGCCTGATACCGCCCTGATTTTCCACCGTCCTTCAGGATCACGCGGATGCCGCCGATTTCCATCGCGCGGTCCACCGCCTTGGCCATGTCATATACCGTGAGCGCGGCCACCGAGACCGCCGTCAGCGCCTCCATCTCGACGCCGGTCTGCCCGGTGGTCTTGACGGTGCCTTCGATCCGCACGCCGGGCAGGTCGGGGTCAAGCGTCAGTTCTACCGCGACCTTGGTGACGGGCAGCGGATGGCAGAGCGGGATCAGATCGGGCGTCTTTTTCGCCCCCATGATTCCAGCAAGCCGCGCGACCGACAGGACATCGCCCTTCTTGGCGCGGCCTCCTGCAATGATATCATAGGTGCCCGGGGCCATCTTGATGTGCCCTTCCGCGATGGCCACACGCGCGGTCACATCCTTGTCCGACACGTCGACCATATGGGCGTGACCCTGGCCGTCGAAATGCGTCAGATCGCTCATCAGACGCCGCCTGACTTCATCGGGTTGGCCAGAAGATCGCGGGTGGCCTGTGCCACGTCATCGGCGCGCATCAGGGTCTCGCCGATGAGGAAGCTGCGCGCGCCGTAGCGGGCCATTTCGGCCAGATCGTCGGGGGTGGAGAGCCCGCTTTCGCTGACGATCAGCCCATCGGGCGCGACGAATTTCGCCAGCTTGCGGGTGGTGTCGAGCGAGGTCTCGAAGGTGTTGAGATCGCGGTTGTTGATGCCGATCATGTTGGAGTTGAGTGTGTGCGCGCGGTCCAGTTCCTCGCGGTTATGCACCTCGATGAGCGCGTCCATGCCCCAGCGGGTGGCGGCCTCTTCCAGCTCAAGCGCCTGCGCGTCCGAGACGCTGGCCATGATGATCAGGATGCAATCGGCACCCCAGGCGCGCGCCTCGGCGACCTGGTAGGGGTCATACATGAAATCCTTGCGCAGCACCGGCAGATCACAGGCGGCGCGCGCCTGCCCGAGATACTCGGGCGCGCCCTGAAAGCTGGGCGTATCGGTCAGCACTGAGAGACATGTGGCCCCGCCGCTCGCGTAGGCCTCGGCCAGGGCGGCGGGGTCGAAATCTTCGCGGATGAGACCCTTGGAGGGGCTGGCCTTCTTGATTTCGGCAATCAGGCCATAGCCGGTCTTGCTGGCTTGCAGGAGAGCGTCGCCAAAGGGGCGCACCAGGGGCGCGTCGTCGGCCTCGGCCTCGATCTGGTCCTGCGGGCGGGCGGCCTTGGCGGCGGCAATCTCCTCCAGCTTGTAGGTCTTGATCTTGTCGAGGATTGTGGGGGTGGTCATGCGGCCTCCGATGTGAGTTTCGCCAGGGCGGTGAGTTTCGCGCGCGCGGCCCCGCTGTCAATGCTCTCGGCGGCCATGGCCACGCCGGTGCGCAGATCGGGCACGCGCCCCGCGACGGTCAGCGCGGCCGAGGCGTTGAGCAGCACTGCGTCACGGTAAGCCCCCTTTGCCCCGTCGAGCAAGGCCCGCAGCGCGCGACCGTTCTCTTCGGGTGTGCCGCCGAGGATGGTCTCGAACGGATGCACGGGCAAGCCGAAATCCTCGGGGTGCAGTTCGACCTCGCGGATGCTGCCGTCTTCCTCCAGCGCGGCGACCCATGTGAGGCCGGTGATCGTCATCTCGTCGGTGCCGTCGGAGCCATGCACCAGCCAGGCGCGTTCCGATCCCAATTGCCCCAATGTTTCGGCCATGGGCCGGATCAGCTCGCGCGAGAACGCGCCGGTCAGTTGCCGCCTGACGCCCGCCGGGTTGGTCAGCGGCCCGAGGATGTTGAAGATCGTACGGGTGCCGAGTTCCGCTCGCACGGGGCCGACATGGGCCATAGCGGGGTGATGCATCGGTGCCATCATGAAGGCGATGCCGACTTGCGAGAGCGCGCGCTCCACCACCTCGGTGCCGACCATCACGTTGAGGCCGAGTTGGCTGAGCGCATCGGCCGCGCCGGATTTGGAACTGAGATTGCGGTTGCCATGCTTGGCCACCGGCACGCCGGCGCCCGCGACCACAATGGCGGTCGCGGTCGAGATGTTGAGCGTGCCCTTGCCGTCGCCCCCCGTACCGACGATGTCCATCGCACCCTGCGGTGCGCGCACCTTGTTGCACTTGGCGCGCATCACGGCGGCGGCGGCGGCGTATTCGTCAACCGTCTCGCCCCTTGTGCGCAGCGCCATCAGAAAACCGCCGGTCTGCGCCGGGGTCGCCTCGCCCTCAAAAAGGATCTGGAACGCGGATTCGGCCTCTGCCCGGCTGAGCGCGCGGTCGGCGGCGGCCCCGATCAACGGTTTCAGCCGGTCGCTCATGCCGGAACCTGCATCAGGTTGAGGAAATTCTGCAACAGCTTGTGGCCATGCTGCGAGGCAATCGATTCGGGGTGGAACTGCACGCCGTGGATGGGCAACTCGCGGTGTTGCAGGCCCATGATGGTGCCGTCTTCCAGTTCCGCCGTGATTTCCAGACAGTCGGGCAGACTGTCGCGTTCCACCACAAGCGAGTGATAGCGGGTTGCCTCGAAGGGCGAGGGCAGACCGGCGAAGACGCCTTTTGCGGAGTGCCGGATATGGCCCATCTTGCCATGCACGATTTCGGAATGGCGGATCACGCGACCACCGAAGGCCTGCCCGATGGTCTGGTGCCCGAGGCAGACGCCGAGCAGCGGAATCCCGGCCTCGGCGGCGGCTAAGGTGAGCGGCAGGCAAATGCCCGCCTGATCCGGGTCGCATGGGCCGGGCGAGAGCAGGATACCGGCGGGGCGCATCGCCATCGCCTCCTGCACATTGAGCGCATCGTTGCGCACCACGCGGGTTTCGGCCCCCAATTCGCCCACGTAATGGACGAGATTGTAGGTGAAACTGTCATAGTTATCGATCAACAGCAGCATTTGCGCCTGTCCTTTTGCAAAGGGGGCTGGAGGCCAAGGGCCCGGTCGCGGTATACTTGTTCAGGCTTGCGCGGCACCGTCAAGGGGCGCTAGGCCGGTAATAAGGTAAAACAGGCGGATACGGGGGCAAAGGCAGTGGCACGCGGAGTATTTGCGGGGATGATCACGGGCACCGTCGTTTCGGTGCTCGCGCTCGGGACGGTATCGGTTCTGACCGAAGTGCCGGGCGTGGGCGCGCCGGAGGCGGAGACGGTCGAGGTGACGCCGGGGTCGGGCTTCGATCTGAAGCGCGAGGACCGGCAGGCGGCCTTGCCCGAGGTCGAGAAAAGCCCCGAGGCGGCTGGGGCACCACAGGTCGTGCCACCCGCGCCGGATGATCTGTCGTCGCTCAGTGGGGCGGATACTGCCCCGGTTCGGGCCCCGGCCACGGGGGGCGATGTGGATGCGCTTGGCACGCCGCCCGAGGCGTCGGGCGGCGGTGTTGCGGTCGGGAGCGAGAGCCCGGTTCTGCCCAGTCCCCAGTCGCTTGCGCCCGAAGCGCCGCAGGACGAGGGGCAGGTGGCGATCTCTACCGATCCGGCGCAGCCCCCGGCCCCTGATCCCGGCGAGACCGGTGCCGGGATTGACGCATCGACAGAGGATGCCGGTGCCCGCAGCGCCGTGCCCGGATTGCCGCAGGAAGATGAGGCCCCGAGCCTCAATCCCGAGGTGACGCCGGAGGTGAGCGGTCCGGCGGACAGCGTCACGCCGGTGGCCCCTGACGAGGGGCCGGTGCCTGAGGCAGAGCAGACCGTCGACGACACCCCCGAACCGCCCAAGACGCTGCCGCCAACCGGCACGATTGGCGACCGGGTCGACGGCGTGCGCACCAATCGCCTGCCCAGTATCGGTGACGAACCGCAGACCGACGAGACGGCGGCGGAGCCCGAGGACAGTCCGGCCGCTGCTGCGCGCGCGATCGTGCACAATGCCGCTGCGTTCGAGAACCCCGACGGCAAGCCGCTCATGGCCATCGTGCTGATGGATGACGGCAGTAGCCCCATCGGGATCGAGGCGATTGGCAGCTTCCCCTATCCGCTCAGCTTTGCGGTGGATGCCGACTGGCCCGGCGCGGCCGAGGCGGCGGCGCGCTACCGCGACGCGGGCTTCGAGGTGCTGTTGACCGTCGACTTGCCGGGAACCGCGTCGGCGTCGGATACCGAGGTGGCGATGCAATCCTGGCTCGACCGGGTGCCGCAGGCGGTGGCGCTGCTCGAAGGCGACGGGACCGGCGTTCAGGCCAGTCGCGAGGCCAGTGCGCAACTGGCCCCGATCCTGATGGAAAGCGGGCACGGCATTGTCATGCATCCCAACGGGCTTGACATGGAGCGCAAACTGATTGCGCGCGAGGGCGTGCCCTCTGCGACGCTGTTTCGCGATATCGACGGGCAGGGGCAGAATCCGGCCGCGATCCGGCGGTTTCTCGATCAAGCCGCGATGAAGGCCGATCAGCAGGAGGAGGGCGTGATCATGCTAGGCCGGTTGCGGGCCGACACGATCAGCGCGCTGTTGCTCTGGGGATTGCAGGACCGCGCGGCGAGTGTGGCGCTTGCGCCGGTATCGGCGGTGTTGTTGGCTGAGTAGGGGGCTTTCGGCCCTGACACGCGGTCTCTTGGGGCTTGATCCGGGGGCTTGTGTCGGCCACAGTGCCGCTATTGCGATGGTGATGATTAAGGCGCGACATATGAGATTCTTTGCACTGACCTGCGGGCTTTTGATGGTGGCCGGAACGGCCATGGCCGATATGACGGCACAACTTTCCGGTGGATGGGATGGGCGCAAGGTTCCGTCGGGGCAGCAATGCCGCCTGCATGGCGGCAATGGCAGTACCCCGCCGATGCGGGTCTCGGGTGTTCCAGATGGCGCGGTCTGGATTGTCGCCTATTTCAACGACAAATCCTATGGCCCGCTGTCGCGCAATGGCGGCCATGGCACCATCGGATTTCCGGTGCGGGGCGCGACAACCGATCTGCCGGCTGTGCCGGGCATGAGTGCCGAATTGCCGGGCGGCGCGCGGGTATTCCAGGCAGCGCGGTCCAGCGGAGATTATGCAAGCGCGGGATATCTGCCGCCCTGTTCGGGTGGGCGCGGCAACCGCTATACTGTCGACCTCAAGGCAATCGACAAAACGGGCAAGGTGCTGGACGAAATCACGAATTTCGACATTGGCAAATACTGAGCCCGCTCAGCCGTCGCGCCACCTGCCGGGATCGAGGCCGTCAAGCGACCAGTCGCCGATCCGCCACCGCACGAGGCGCAGGGTCGGGTGCCCGACATGGGCGGTCATGCGCCGCACCTGCCGGTTGCGCCCCTCGGATATGGTGATCTCCAGCCAGCGATCCGGCACCGATTTGCGATAGCGCACGGGCGGGGTGCGCGGCCATAACGCGGGCGGGTCTATGCGGCGCACCCGCGCGGGCCGTGTCGGCCCGTCCTTTAGCGTCACGCCGTGGCGCAGCGCGTCGAGCGCGTCGTCGTCGGGCGCGCCCTCGATCTGCACGAGATAGGTCTTTTCGGTCTTGAATCGGGGCGAGGCGATGCGCGCCTGCAACTTGCCATCATCAGTCAGCAGCAAGAGCCCCTCGCTGTCGCGGTCCAGCCGTCCGGCGGGGTAGACGCCGGGCAGGTCGATATGATCCGACAGCGTCGCGCGGGGGCTGTCGCCATTGCCCTTGTCGGTGAATTGCGACAGCACTCCGCAGGGTTTGTTAAAGAGGATCAGGCGGGCCATGCCCTCTGATGCCCCAAGAAGCGGCCCCGCCGCAAGCCTCAGTTATGGCCGGGCCAGAGCCCCTCGCGCACCTTGTAAGTCCATGGCAGACCCGCATTGCGCCAGCCGTTCACAGCGCGCACACCGGCGTCGTTCTTGTCACCCTCGAACCCGTCCACCACGTTGTAGAGCGTGACATCGACCCCGGCCTCGACCAGCTTGCCGATTGCCGCCGCACTGCGCGAACCCGAGCGACACATGATCATCAGCGTCTCAACACCCTTGGCCGCATCGCTGGCCAGCCAGGTCTCTATTTCCGCCACGAAAGTCGGGTTGTCGATCATCTTGTAAACGCCTTTCTTGGCGTCGAAACCAAGATCGGGGTCAATGAGTTTCAACGGGATATTGGCGGCGGCTGGCACCGGATAGCCGATCAGCATGGTCTCGGACGGGGTGCGCACGTCGATGAGCGCGACATTGGACTTGTCGCCCAAGATACGCCCCGCCTCGGCGGCGGTGATGTAGAGGCCGGGCGCGGTCTGCTTGCTCTTGCTCAGGTCTTCGACGGCGACAGGCTCTTGCAGGGTGAATGTCTCGGCCAACGCCGTGTGAGGGGCGAGAGCGAGGCTCAGCGCCACCAAAGCCGGGGCCGCGAGACGAGGCAGGAAAGTCATGGCATGTCTCCCTATATATTCTCTATATAGAATATATCTTGGCGCGTCCCGGCTGGCTTTGACATGGATCAAGCGCCGCAGGGCGGTGTCCCGGCCGCGGGACGCGGGAAAATTCCTCGAGCGAAGAATTTAGATCAAGAATTTC
Source organism: Roseovarius sp. A-2 (assembly GCF_002072155.1). Taxonomy (GTDB): domain Bacteria; phylum Pseudomonadota; class Alphaproteobacteria; order Rhodobacterales; family Rhodobacteraceae; genus Roseovarius. The sequence goes on from NZ_BDIY01000001.1 coordinate 482,196, forward strand.
AGGATGAAATTCCTGGATCTCTTACCCGTTTCCTCCACCGTCGAAGCGTGCCGCATCGGCCGCTGCGCGGCGGATGGCGTTGGATTTGTGCACCGTTTCCATATATTCCGCCTCGGGGTCGCTGTCGTGCACGACGCCGCCCCCCGCCTGAATATAGAGCGTCTCGTCCTTCACCACCGCCGTGCGCAGGGCGATGCAGACATCCATGTCGCCACCGGCGCTGAAATAGCCGACGCCGCCTCCATAGACGCCGCGTTTCTCGGGCTCCAGCTCGTCGATGATCTGCATCGCGCGAACCTTGGGCGCGCCGGAAACCGTGCCCGCAGGCAGGCCCGCCAATAGCGCCGACAGCGCATCCTGATCCTCGGCCAGTTCCCCCACCACGTTCGACACGATATGCATCACGTGGCTGTAGCGTTCGATGATGAATTCCTCGGTCGGGCGCACCGTGCCGATGCGGCTCACGCGGCCGGCATCGTTGCGGCCCAGATCGAGCAGCATGAGATGCTCGGCCAACTCCTTTTGATCGCTCAGCAGATCGGCCTCGAGCGCGCGGTCCTCCTCGGGCGTGGCCCCCCGGGGCCGGGTGCCCGCGATGGGGCGGATGGTGACCTGATTGCCGAACACCCGCACCAGGATCTCGGGCGAGGCGCCGACAACCTGAAATCCGCCGAAATTGAAGTAGAACATGAAGGGCGACGGGTTGGTGCGCCGGAGCGAACGGTAGAGCGAAAAGGGCGGCTGCCGGAACGACTGGGACCAGCGTTGCGAGGGCACCACCTGAAAGATATCGCCCGCGCGGATATATTCCTTGGCTTTTTCGACCGCCGCCTTGTAGCCCTCGCGGGTGAAATTCGACACCGGTGCTGCGTCTTCATGCGCCTCGCCCAGATTGCGGCTCGCCTGCGGCAGGGCGCGTTCGAGATCGCGCACCGCGTCCATCACCCGCTCAGCGGCCTGCGCATAGGCCGCGCGCGCCGATTGGCCGCTGCTGACCCAGGCGGGGGCGACCACGATCACCTCGCCCTTGACCCCATCCAGCACCGCCACCACCGAGGGGCGCTGCATCACGGCATCGGGCAGGTTCAGTGCGTCGGGTGGTACATCGGGCAGGTGCTCGACCAGCCGGATCATGTCATAACCAAGATAGCCAAAGAGCCCCGCGCTCGCGCCAGGCAGATCCTCCGGCAGGTCGATGCGGCTCTCGGCAATGAGCGCGCGCAGGTTGCCCAGCGGGTCGCCCTGCTGGTCCTCGAAGGCGTCGGGATCGAAGCGCGCAGCGCGGTTGATGCGGCTTGAGGTTCCGTGGCACTGCCAGATCAGGTCGGGCTTCATGCCGATGATCGAATAGCGCCCGCGCACCTCGCCGCCGGTGACCGATTCGAGCATGAAGGCATCGCGCGCCGCGCCCGTCAGCTTGAGCATCAGCGACACCGGCGTATCCAGATCGGCGGCAAGGCGGGTATGCACCACCTGGTTTTCCCCCGCCTCATAGGCGCGGGAGAAGGCGTCGAAGGAAGGGGTCAGGTCCACGCGGCGCGATCCTCAGTTGAAATTGGCATGCACGGCGTTGAGCGCCGATTGATCAAGCTCGACCCCGGCACGGGCGCGGATGTCATTGGCGAGGATCTGGAAAATATCTTGCCCCAGATCGGATGCAACCTGATCGCGCAGCGCGTTGCGCAGGCGGTTCATCTCCTCGTCTTCCTCGGCGGGGGGCGCGATACTGTCGAGGCGCAACACGAAGATACGACCCTCGCCCTCGATCACCTGCACCTCGCCTTCCTCCATTGCAAAGACACGCTCGATGAATTCGGGCGGCGCGTCGGCACGGTAGTCGCGGCGCGTCATGTCGGTGATCTCGGTGGCCTCAAGGCCCAGATCCGCAAAGCTTGCCCCGTTGCGCAGGTCTTCGAGTTGCGGCGCGATCTGCGTGGCAAGTGCTTCGGCGGTGGCCCCTTCCCGCCAGCCCGCTCGCACCGCCTCGCGGACATCGGACAGCGGCAGGATGCGCGGTTCGTCGATTCCGTCGAGGCGCAGTGTGAAGATGCCACCATCCTCCATACGCTCGACCGCCGGGTAATCGCCCTCCCGCACCGCCTCTGCGGCATTGCGGAAGGTGGCATAGCCCGCTATCCCCTCGGCCAGATCCGGATGCCAATCGACCGTGCCAAGCGCCAGTTCCGTTTCGCGCGCCACATCCTCGATCGTCGCACCACCGGCCAACAGATCGTCGACCTGCTCGCTGATCGTGTCGATCACGCGGCTGGCGCGGTCGCGGGCCATGGTCTCGCGCAGTTGCGGCTCGGCCTCATCGAAGGAGGTGACCTGCGCCGAGAGCACTCCGTTGATCCGAAAAAGCGCCGGGCCGAGGCTGGTTTCGACGGGCCCCACGACATCGCCCGAATCAGCGGCAAAGACCGTATCGGCGGCCGCGCCCAGATCGTCGGCGCTGACATCGCCCATATCGACATCCGCCATCTCAAGCCCGCGTTCGGCAACCAGCATCTCGAAGAGCACGCCATCGTTGAGCCGCGCCTTGGCGTTTTCCGCGCGCTCCGGGTCGGAATAGACCAGACGCTCCACCAGACGGCGCTCGGGCTGGTTGAATTCTGCGGAGCGGTCCTCGTAGGCGCGGCGCAGGGCATCTTCGGGCACCTCGACGGTATCGACAATCATCTCGGGGGTCACCCAGGCATAGGTGATCGACTTGGTCTCGGGGGTGGTGAAGTCGGGAAGGTGGCTTTGGTGGTAGCTGCGCAGATCCTCTTCGGAGGGCACCGGCAGGCCGCTTTCGAGATCGCTGCGGTCGAGCGTGGCAAAGGCAAGGCTGCGACGTTCGCCGAGGTAGGTCATCATCGTGTCCATGTAGGCGGGTGGTGCCTGTATCCCGGCCACGGCGGCGGCCTGAAGCAGTGTTGCCGCGGTCTCGGCACGGATGTTGGCCTCGAACTCCGCCTCGTTCAGCCCGGCCTGTTGCAGGGCAAAGGCATAGGACTCGCGATCGAAACTGCCATCGAGGCCGGAAAAGGCGGACATGCTCAGGATTTCGTCGCGCAGTACCTCGTCGCCCACCGAAATCCCGAGGCGCGCGGTCTCATGCTCCAGCGCGGCGCGCGAGACAAGCTGCCCCAGCACCTGCTGATCGACGCCCGCCGCCCGCGCTTCGGCAAAGCTGAGGCTTTCGCCGCGCTGCGCCTCAAGCGCGCGGATTTCGTTCTGCAATGCACGCGCATAGGTGGTGACGTCGATCTCGGCATCTCCGACCGAGCCGATGCTGCGCACATGGCCCGAGAGGTTGGTCACGCCAAAGCCGCCCAATCCGATGATGAGAAGCCCCATCAGCACCCACATCGCACCCTTGGATATGCTCTTGCCCGCCATCTCGGCCCCCTGTCAGCCCGTGTTGCACCGCGTGTCGTTGCGGTTATCTAAGCGTTGCACCGGGACGGGGCAAGACCCCGGCCTCGGCACGCCTGTCACGCGCCGCGATAGGGCTCCACATATTGCAGCGCCATGTCCCAGGGAAAGAAGATCCACGTGTCCTGGCTTACCTCGGTGATGAAGGTCTCGACCTGCGCGCGCCCCATCGGCTTGGCGTAGACGGTCGCGACATGTGCGCGGGGCAGGTGCTGGCGCACCACCTCGAGCGTGCGGCCGGTGTCGACCAGATCATCGACAATCAACACGCCCGCGCCGTCGCCCATGATTTCCATGTCCGGCGATTTGATCACCACCGGTTCGGTCTGGGTCTGGTGGTTGTAGGATTTGACGCTGATCGTATCGACGGTGCGGATATCGAGTTCACGCGCGACGATCATCGCGGGCGCCATGCCACCCCTTGTGATCGCCACCACCGCGCGCCAGCCGCCCTCGGGGGCCTCGCCCTGCAACCGCCAGGCCAAGGCCCGCGCATCGCGATGCAACTGGTCCCAGCTCACGTGAAAGCCTTTTTCATGCGGAAGACGGTCGGTCATGGCGATTACCTGTCAGTCAATAGTTTGAGCCCGAGCGCGCCCAGCATCAGCGCCGCCGCCCGGTCGATCCATGGCTTCGCGCCCATGTAGGCGCGGCGGGCAGGGGCACCGCTTAGCAACGTGGCAAAGCCCGCGTAGAACAGCCACTCCACCACCATGTGGTTAAGCGTAATCAGCGCGATCTCACCCGCCGTCAGCCCCTTGGGAAACACCACCACCAGCACCGAGGCGGCAAAGAGCACCGATTTGGGATTGCCGAGGTTGATCAGCGCCCCGTCGAGGAGCGCGCGCCCGCGCGGACGGGCCGTGCCCTCTGTCACTGGCTGACGGGCCGCGCGCCATGTGCCCCAGGCGACATAGAGTAAGTAGGCGGCCCCGCCGATCTTGAGCGTGGTATAGGCCCAAGGAAAGAGGGTGAAGAGCGCCTCCAGCCCCAGGAGTGCCGCCAGCGTCCAGAGTGCCGCGACAAACCCAAGGCCCAGACCCGCCGCAATGCCCGCGCCGCGCCCGTCCGCCAACGCCGTGCGCAGGGCAAAGAGCAGCGCCGGGCCGGGGCTGAGGATCGCGGCGGCCAGCACGGCGTTGAAAGCCAGAAGATCGAGCGCGGTCATCGGCTCGCGCTCAGGTCGCGTCGATATCGGGGGCGTCAACGGCCTTCATGCCCACGACGTGATAGCCTGCATCGACATGCAGCGTCTCGCCGGTGACGCCCGACCCGAGATCGCTGAGCAGGTAGAGCGCCGAGCGGCCCACATCGTCGTTGGTCACGTTACGACGCAGCGGCGAGTTCAGCTCGTTCCATTTCAGGATATAGCGGAAATCGCCGATGCCGGATGCGGCCAGCGTCCGGATCGGCCCGGCGCTGATCGCGTTGACGCGAATCCCGTCGCGGCCCAGATCCTCGGCCATGTATTTCACCGACGCCTCCAGCGCCGCCTTGGCCACGCCCATCACGTTGTAATGCGGCATCACCTGTTCGGCCCCGTAATAGGTGAGCGTCAGGGCCGCGCTGTCCGGTCCCATCATCTTTTCGGCGCGCTGCATCACGGCGGTGAACGAATAGACCGAGATGTCCATCGTCATCAGGAAATTGTCGCGGCTGGTGTCCACGTAGCGGCCGCGCAATTCGTTCTTGTCGGAAAAGCCGATGGCATGGACCACGAAATCGAGCCCGTCCCAATGCTCGCCCAGGCTGGTGAATAGTTGGTCGATGGAATTCATGTCAGCCACGTCGCAAGGCAGCACGATGTCCGATCCAAGCTCTGCAGCGAGCGGGGCCACGCGTTTCTTGAGGGCGTCGCCCTGGTAGCTGAAGGCCAGTTCCGCCCCTGCCTCGGCGCAGGCGCGCGCGATACCCCAAGCGATCGACTTGTCATTGGCGAGCCCCATGATCAGCCCGCGTTTTCCTGTCATGAGTGTGTTCGACATTCCCAGCCCCCGCCACGATGATTTTTCTGACCTTTAGGTGATCGGGGGGATTGCATCAAGGGCCAGACGGTATCACCTCGACTCTGTTCAACGCAGCAAAACACGCTATTGTGATCACGAACAGGTGATTTGGCGGATCGGACAAGGCTGAAATGGAACGAAACGGTATCTTCGCGGGCGATGACCCATTCGAGATCGTGCGCCGCTGGCTTGATGCTGCGGAGGAGAGCGAGATCAACGATCCCAATGCCGTCGCGCTTGCCACGGCGGATGCGGATGGTCTGCCGAATGTGCGCATGGTGCTGCTCAAGGAGATCGACGCGGACGGGTTCGTCTTCTACACCAACTACGGGTCGGCCAAGGGCAGGGAGCTTGAGGTCAATCCGCAGGCCGCGATGGTGCTGCACTGGAAATCCCTGAGGCGACAGGTGCGGCTGCGCGGGCATGTGACGCGCGAAGAGGGACCGCAGGCAGATGCCTATTACGCGTCCCGGTCGCTCAAGAGCCGATTGGGGGCCTGGGCCTCGCAGCAGTCGCAACCACTTGGCTCGCGCGCGGCGCTGATGGCGGAGGTGGCCAGGGTGACGGCGCAAAAGGGTTCCAACCCGCCGCGCCCTCCGTTTTGGGGAGGGTTCAGAATTACACCAGTGGAGATCGAGTTCTGGGCGGATGGCAAGTTCCGTTTGCACGATCGCTTCGTCTGGCGTCGCACGACACCCGGTGAAAGCTGGAAAATCGAGCGTATCAGTCCATGAATTTCACGTTGCGTGAAATGCAAATAATTGAATTTAAGTTATATTTTTGTCTTGCATGCGGGGACGAATATAGCGCAAGTCTTAACGCGGTCTTAGGGGTGAAGACGCTTAGGTAGGGTACGGTGGCAGGAAAAGAGAACGAAATCCGAAGAGTTAAGGGGCGCGTCAAGTGGTTTGACCCGGTCAAGGGATTTGGCTTTGTCGTCACCGACGAGGACGAGGCAGACATTCTGTTGCACGCCAACGTGCTGAGAAACTTCGGGCAAAGTTCGATCGCAGATCGGGCGGGGATCGAGTTGGATGTGCAGCAGACCGAGCGCGGCCGACAGGCCGTCGAGGTGCATGCGATAGAGCCGCCCGACGATCTGGAAGAGCCCGGCCTGAGCGATTTGCAGGACATAGATGTTGAAGAGATTCGGTCCACACCGCTGCTTCCGGCGCGGGTAAAGTGGTTCGACAAGGGCAAGGGCTTCGGGTTTGCCAACACCTTCGGGTCCGACGAGGACGTTTTCGTGCATATCGAGGTGCTGCGGCGTTCCGGACTGGCCGATGTGCAGCCCGGAGAAGCGCTGGCCATTCGCGTGATAGATGGTAAAAGAGGGCGAATGGCAACAGAGGTCTGCGGATGGGAAACAGCGGTAAAATTGTCAAGGGACTAGGGCTCGCGCTCTTTGCTTGCTGGGCGGGTGCCGCACAGGCGGAGCCCTGCCGAGAGGACGCCGCGATCCTGCGCAGCGATGCGGGCATGGTGCGGTTCCGGGTGGAACTGGCCGACGACGCAGCCGAGCGGGCGCAGGGCCTGATGAATCGCGAAACGCTGTCGCCGAGCGCGGGCATGCTCTTTGTCTACCCCGAACCCAAGCGCGTGGCGTTCTGGATGAAGAACACGCTGATCCCGCTCGACATGATCTTTCTCGATGCCAGCGGCACGGTGCAAAAGGTGCATCACGACGCCAAGCCACATGACGAGACGCCGATCTTCGGCGGAAACGCGATACAGAGCGTGCTGGAAATCAACGGCGGTCTCGCGCGCAAGATCGGCATCGCGGAAGGCTGGGAGTTGCGCCACCCGGCGATTGATCAGGACGTGGCGGCCTGGTCCTGCGGCGAAAGTCAATAACACCGCGCCATCCGGCGTTTTGCGCTTTTCAAGCGCGCGTTACGACGCTAGATACGGGCGCGTGGTCCGGGGCGTGGCGCAGTCTGGTAGCGCACCTGTTTTGGGTACAGGGGGTCGTGAGTTCGAATCTCGCCGCCCCGACCACTTTTCGCACAAGGTGTAGACCGCGTGCTCGGCGTCGCAACATGTTGAGTGTGCAGCATGGTTTCACCCGCCCCAGGGGCGCTGTGCACTCGCCTGACTTAAAGCAATCTGCCAGCTTCGCACGCTAAATCCCGATGATCGCAGGGCTTCTCTGATCCTGGGGGTTCCGTTGCATTGGTGTGCCCCTCTGTGGATGAATCACCAGGGTGCCAGACGGGATGTGATGCCTTTGGATAGTCAAATCCTTTTTGTGAGAAAAATGCCAAATTTTCCGTTGACCGGATAGGGCAACATACGTCAGGTTGTGTAAACGGGCAGCAAGACCACAAGATATAGTGATCGGCCCGGGCAGGGACAACCGACCCAAACCTCGACATAGCCGGAACGTCACCGGGCACGACTTGCGCCGCAGATCACTCGGGCGGTGCGCCAGTCACTTTGTGCCCCATGCGCGTCAGCGGCCACTCACACTAGGGCCACACGGCCCACGAACCACATTGCTATGGGGCAGCCAGATGAAGATCGAACGTAAATTCACCACCGCCGGACAGGATGCCTATGCTGCGCTGGACTTCGTGACCGCGAGTTCCGAGATCCGCAATCCCGACGGTACGACGGTCTTCAGACTCGACGAGATCGAAGTCCCGGCAGGCTGGAGCCAAGTGGCGAGCGATGTGATTGCGCAGAAATATTTCCGCAAGGCCGGTGTGCCCAACAAGCTCGAAAAGGTGGCCGAAGACGGCGTGCCGGAGTTCCTGTGGCGCGCAAAGCCGGCCAAGGACAATGACGGCTTCGGCGGCGAAACCTCGGCCAAGCAGGTCTTCGACCGGCTGGCCGGTGCCTGGTGCTACTGGGGCTGGAAGGGCGGCTACTTCACCAACGAATCCGACGCCCGCGCCTATTTCGACGAGATGCGCTACATGCTGGCCCGCCAGATGGCCGCCCCCAACTCGCCGCAGTGGTTCAACACCGGCCTGCATTGGGCGTACGGCATCGACGGCCCCGGGCAGGGCCACTACTACGTCGATTTCGAGACCGGCGAGCTGACCAAATCCGCCTCCGCCTACGAGCATCCGCAGCCGCATGCGTGCTTTATCCAGTCGGTCAAGGACGATCTGGTCGGCGATGGCGGCATCATGGATCTCTGGGTGCGCGAGGCGCGGCTGTTCAAATACGGCTCCGGCACCGGCACCAATTTCAGCAGCCTGCGCGCCGCCAACGAGCCGCTCTCGGGCGGCGGCAAGTCCTCGGGCCTGATGGGCTTTCTCAAGATCGGCGACCGCGCGGCAGGCGCGATCAAGTCGGGCGGCACCACGCGCCGCGCCGCCAAGATGGTGATCTGCGACGCCGATCACCCCGATATCCAGGAATTCATCAACTGGAAGGTCAAGGAAGAGCAGAAGGTCGCCAGCATCGTCGCAGGCTCCAAGATGCACGAGCTGAAGCTCAATGAGATCTTCGCCGCGATCCGCGCCTGGGATGGCAGCACCGAGGATGCGGTTGATCCCAAGAAGAACGCGCAGTTGAAATCCGCCATTCGCGGCGCGAAACAGGTGCAGATTCCCGAAACCTACGTCAAGCGCGTGCTGGATTATGCCAAGCAGGGCTATGGCAGCATCGAGTTCCCGACCTATGACACCGATTGGGATAGCGAGGCCTATGCAAGCGTCTCTGGCCAGAACTCCAACAATTCCATCCGCGTGACGGACGCCTTCCTAAAGGCGGTCGAGAATGACGAGGATTGGGCACTGATCAACCGCACCGATGGCTCGGTCTCCAAGACCATCAAGGCGCGTGATCTGTGGGAGGATGTGGGCCACGCGGCCTGGGCCTGCGCCGATCCGGGCATCCAGTATCACGACACGGTCAACGCCTGGCACACGTGTCCCGAGGACGGCGAGATCCGTGGCTCCAACCCGTGCTCGGAATACATGTTCCTCGACGACACCGCCTGCAACCTCGCCTCGATGAACCTGCTCAAGTTCTACGTGGACGGACAGTTCGACGCCGACGCCTATGTGCATGCCACCCGGCTCTGGACGCTGACGCTGGAAATCTCGGTGACCATGGCGCAGTTTCCCTCCAGGGAGATCGCGCAGCGCAGCTATGATTTCCGCACGCTTGGCCTTGGCTACGCCAATATCGGCGGCCTGCTGATGAACATGGGCTATGGCTATGACAGCGACGAGGGCCGCGCGCTCTGCGGGGCGCTGACGGCAATCATGACCGGCGTCTCCTATGCGACCTCCGCCGAGATGGCGGGCGAGTTGGGTGCCTTCGCGGGTTACAAGAAAAACGCCAAGCACATGCTGCGCGTGATCCGCAACCACCGTAACGCCGCCTATGGCGCGACCGAGGGCTATGAGGCGCTCGCCGTCAAACCCGTGCCGCTCGACCACAAGAGCTGCCCCGATGCCGGCCTCGTCGATTTGGCGATGGCAAGCTGGGATGAAGCGCTGAAACTGGGCGAAAAGCACGGCTATCGCAACGCGCAGGCCACCGTGATCGCGCCCACCGGCACCATCGGACTGGTGATGGATTGCGACACGACGGGCATCGAGCCCGATTTCGCGCTGGTAAAGTTCAAGAAACTGGCCGGGGGCGGCTATTTCAAGATCATCAACCAGTCGGTGCCCGCCGCCCTTGAAAAGCTGGGTTATGGCCCGGCGCAGATCGAGGAAATCATCGGCCATGCCGTGGGCCACGGCACCATCGGCAACGCGCCCGGCATCAATCACACCTCGCTGGTCGGTCACGGTTTTGGCGAGGCGGAATTGGCCAAGGTCGATGCAGCACTTGGCTCTGCCTTCGATATCCGCTTCGTGTTCAACCAGTGGACGCTCGGCGCGGAGTTCTGCACGCAGGTGCTCGGCATCCCGACCGAAAAGCTGAACGATCCGAGTTTCGACCTGCTTGCGCATCTGGGCTATTCCCGTCGCGAGATCGACGCCGCGAATGACCATGTCTGCGGGACGATGACGCTGGAAGGCGCGCCGCATCTGCGGCAAGAGCATTATCACATCTTTGATTGCGCCAATCCCTGCGGCAAGACCGGCAAGCGCTATCTCGGTGTGGACAGCCACATCACCATGATGGCGGCGGCGCAGTCGTTCATTTCTGGGGCGATCTCCAAGACGATCAACATGCCCAACGACGCCACCATCGAAGATTGTCAGAAAGCCTATGAGCTGTCGTGGTCCCTCGGCGTCAAGGCCAACGCGCTCTACCGTGATGGCTCCAAGCTCAGCCAGCCGCTGGCATCGGCGCTGGTCGAGGATGATGACGAGGCCGCCGAGATCCTTGAATCGGGCTCGGCGCAGGAAAAGGCCGCCGTTTTGGCCGAGAAGGTCGTCGAGAAGGTGGTGATCAAGGAAATTGTCCGCTCGAACCGTGAAAAGATGCCGCAGCGCCGCAAGGGCTACACGCAAAAGGCCATGGTCGGCGGGCACAAGGTGTACTTGCGCACAGGTGAATATGAGGATGGCCAGCTTGGCGAGATCTTCATCGACATGCACAAGGAAGGTGCCGGGTTCCGCGCGATGATGAACAACTTCGCCATCGCGGTGTCGGTGGGCCTGCAATACGGCGTACCGCTTGAAGAATTCGTCGATGCCTTCACCTTCACCAAGTTCGAGCCCTCGGGCATGGTGCAGGGCAATGACAGCATCAAGAACGCCACCTCGATCCTCGACTATATCTTCCGCGAACTGGCGGTCAGCTATCTCGACCGGACGGATCTGGCACATGTCAAACCCTCGGGCGCATCGTTCGACGATCTGGGACGCGGCGAAGAGGAAGGTGTGAGCAACATCAAGGAGATGTCGGGTGACGCTGCCTCGCGCTCGCTGGAGGTGCTCAAGCAGATCAGCTCCACCGGCTACCTGCGCAAGCGCCTGCCACAGGAACTTGTCGTGTTTCAGGGCGGTCAGGCCACCGGCACCACCGGCTTTCACGGCAGTGATGCCGAGGCGGCACTGCAAACCCTCGTTCCCGAGACGGTGCAGGCCAACGTGGCGTCGGTGTCGGCCACGTCGACCACTATGTCGATGGACGCCCGCACCAAGGCCCGGATGCAAGGTTACGAGGGCGAGGCCTGCGGCGAATGCGGCAACTACACGCTGGTGCGCAACGGCACCTGCATGAAGTGCAACACCTGCGGATCGACAAGCGGGTGTAGCTAAGCAAATTGAGGGTTGGGGATCGGTGTTAGCGCACCGACCCCCGGCTTTTCCTCAGCGAAACTCTGTACGGGCTGAGGAATAACCAAGTTCGACCCTGTAGGGCCGATACATGTAGCGGAAACACGGTAGACTGATGGGATCAATAGCGTGCGGACTTACTCACAGACTTGCCACCAAGAAATGCTCGCAGGCTGTGGATAAACTGAAAGGAGACCTAAGATGTCTCACAAAACTGATGGCACCTACACGGTGCAGTTCAAAAGCGCCCAAGATTGGGGGGCTGGAGTGATAACCCTGAAAGACCTGCAACTCACCGGCGGTGACTCGGGCTACATCTTCACTGGCTCTTTTCGCGAGGTCGGTTCTCGACTTGCGGGCACAGTGAAGGTGGAACAACACGTGGCAGGGTATCCTTCTATTTTTGGCCACTCTGTGGGCCAGGTGTTTGATCTGGACCTTGACGGTCAATTCGACGGTGATGTGGTACTGTTCAATGGTCACGTGCGTGGGCAAGATCACCTCGAGATTCAGATTCAGCTGTCGAGGGCTAAGCCTCTCGCGGCGGAGTGATTGTAAGGTTCAGGGGCGGGTGCGCTCGCCCCGGACGCGGATCGGAGACAGGCAACAACCATAATCGGGCAGTAAATCAACATCCCGATCCGCGAACCTGAGGGGGCCCTGTGCCCCCTCTTTTTCTTTTGCGGCCCCCGGCGGTCAATTTTATCGCCCGGAATCGCGTTGCGCTGACCCGGCAGGCCTGTACCCTGCGCGCAATTCACCAGAGGAGGCCCCGCATGATCACTGTCAACCCTGAGAGATTTCTGGCCGACCTGCACCGGTTGCGCGAATTCGGCGCGGCGGGGGTGGGCCGCGGCGTGGTGCGCCCGGCCTTTAGCGCGCCCGACATTGCCGCGCGCGAATGGCTGGCCGAGGAGATCCGCGCGGCGGGGCTTACCCCGCAATTCGATCCGGTGGGCAGTCTCTTTGGTTTGGCCGAGGGCAAATCGCTCTTGATCGGCAGTCACAGCGACAGCCAGCCCGAGGGCGGCTGGCTCGACGGGGCGCTTGGTGTCATCGCGGGGCTGGAGATCGCGCGCGCGAGTGTCGAGGCGGGTGGGCCACCCGTGTCGGTCGTCTCGTTTCAGGATGAGGAGGGGCGTTTTGGCGTCACCACCGGCAGCGCGATCTGGTCGGGCAACCTGAGCCTTGAGGACGCCGACCGGCAGACCGACCGCGAGGGCGTGAGTTTCGCCGAGGCGCGCGCGGGCATGGCGCATCTGGCGGCGGATTTCGTCGATCCCGCACGGTTCAGCGGCTTTCTGGAAATGCATATCGAGCAGGGCCCGTGGCTCGAACAGGCGGATGAGGCGGTCGGGGTCGTGACCGATATCGTCGGCATCCGCGACATGCGGATCACGCTCGATGGCCAGCAGAACCATGCGGGCACCACGCCGATGCACCTGCGGCGCGACGCGTTCCAGGGATTGGCGCGGTTCAACAGCCTGATCAACGAGCGGTTCCGCAACGTGGTGACGCCGCAGACGGTCTGGACCATCGGCCATGTGCGGCTGCATCCCGACGCGCATTCGATCGTGCCGGGGCAGGCGGTGTTTTCGGTGCAATGGCGCGATGGCGACGGCGACCGTCTGCGCCGAATGGAGGAAATCATTCGCGAAACCGCCGCCGAGGTGGCCGAGGAAATGGGGCTTGGGCTGAGTTTCGGCGACATGCTGGGGCTGGAGCCGGTGCCGATGGATGGGCATTTGCGCGCGGCGCTGTGCGACAGCGCCGAGGCCGTGGTGCCGGGCCGCTGGCGGCAGATGCAATCGGGCGCGCTGCATGATGCGACCAATGTGTCGCGGCTGATGCCCGCCGCGATGCTGTTCGTGCCTTCGATCGACGGGATCAGCCACGCCTTTGCCGAGGACACCGCCGAGGCCGATCTGGTGGCGGGGCTTGAGGTGCTGGCGGGGGCGGCGGCGCGTCTGTGATCGTTTGAACCGCGTCATCGTCCGGCTTGACCGGAGGATCTGTTGGAGAGCGGTCCTGAGATCAAGCCCGGGGATGGCAGGGGGATGCATGACCCGGATGGCTGGGATGACAGCCCCTTATCCCCAGGCCACATCGCCCAGAAAGATATAGCCCGCGCCGTAGATCGTCTTGATCAGGCGCGGGTTCTTGGGGTCTTCGCGCAGCTTGGTGCGCAGGCGCGAGATACGCACGTCCATCGCACGGTCAAAGCTTTCGCCCGCCGCCCCGCCGAGCGTCTCCTGCATCGCCTGCCGGGAAATCAGCCGCTTGGGGCGTTCGAGAAAGAGCCGAAGCACCTCGCCCTCGGCATGGGAAAAGGGGGTTTCCGCGCCGCTCTCATCCTCCAGAACATAACGGTCGAAATGCGCCACCCAGCCGTTGAAGCGCGCCACCTCGCCGGTCTGGGGGGCGGGCGTGCCGCGGCGCAGGCGGGCGCGAATGCGGGCCACCACCTCTGAAGGGTCGAACGGTTTGATGATATAGTCGTCTGCGCCCAGTTCCAGCCCGGTCACCCGGTCCTGCACCTGCGCGCGGCCGGAAATGATGATCACCGTTGCGCCCTGCTCCAGCGCCAGCCGGTGCACCAGGGTCAGCCCGTCGCGGTCGGGCAGAGACAGATCGACAAGGCAGACATCGGGATTGGCCTGCCGCAGCGCGGCCTCGAATTCGGTGGCGCGGCCAAAGGCCATGGTGCGGAACCCGGCCTCGGTCAGCGCATCGGCCAGCATCATCCGGATCGCCGGTTCGTCGTCGAGAATGGTGACGAGTGGCGTGGTCATGGGCGATCTCCGGCATTCAGCGCGGCGTCAAGCTGGGCTGCGGTGAAAGGTTTGCGCAACACCGGTACGCGTAGGGTCGCGGCGCGGTGCAGCGGGTCGTCGGGGGGCAGCGAGGTCATCAGCACAAGCGGGCAATCCGGTCCGCGTGGCACGTCTGCGAGATCGAGCCCGGTGCGATCGCCTTCCAGAACGATATCTGACAGAACGGCGGAAATCTCGGGCAATTGGGCGATGAGGGTGCTCGCCTCCTCGACGCTGGCGGCCTCGATCACGCTGTGACCCGCAGCGCGCAGCATGTCGCGCAAGGCGCCGCGCAGGTCGGGGCTGTCCTCGACCAGCAGCACGAGGCCGGGGGGGCGTGCATCGCCTGCGGGGCGCAGCGGCAGACGCAGGGCCACGCGCGCGCCCTTGTCGGTATTGCCCAGAATGATGCGCCCGCCCGCCAGTTTGGTCATGTCATAGACCATCGACAGGCCCAGTCCCGAGCCTTCGCCGCCCTTGGTGGTGAAGAACGGAACGAGCGCGTGGTCGATTGCCTCGGGGCTGAAGCCGGGGCCGGTATCGTCGAGCACGAATTCAAGCCATGTGTCCTGAATGGCGCGTGCGATCAGGGTGATTTCACCGCTGTCGCCACAGGCATCGCGGGCGTTGAGGACGAGATTGAGCAATGAATCCTGCAACATGCCGGCATCGAGCAGATAGCGGGCCTCGGTCGTCTCTCGGGTGATCCGCAGGGTGACGCCCGAGGGCAGGGCGGAGCGCGCCAGCGTCTCCAGATCGCCCAGAAAGGCCTGAAGATCGGTCGGCACCGGCTCGTGTTCGCGCGGGCCGGTCATGTCGGCGATGCGGCCCAACAACCCGCCCCCGCGCCGGGCGGCGGCGAGCGTGGCGTCGATCAGTTCACGCGCTTCGTTCGGCAGGCCCATCCGGCCAAGCCGCGACTGCATGCCCAGAATGATCGTCAGAAGATTCGAGAAATCATGCGCCAATCCGCTGGTCAGCTGCGCCGCCATCTCGCGCCGCCTTGTCTGTTGCAGCGCGGCGCGGGTCTGGCTTTCCTCGGTGATGTCCATCGACAGGATATAGACCCCGCCGCTGTAATGATCGGGGGTGAGCGCCACGCGGATACGGCGCGAGCTTGGCTCGTGCGTGAACTCGAAGACCGACGGCTCTCCGGCATAGGCCTTTTCAAGCTCGGGGCTGATCACCGACCAGGGTTGCGGCTCCAGCACATCGGCCGCGTGCACCCCGATCAGATCGGTGCGGGAGCCGGGCATGACCGAGGTCAAGCGTCGGTTGGAATAGGTATAGCAGCAGTCGGGGCCGATATGGGCGATATGCGCGGGCATCATCTCGGCGGTCAGCCGGGTGCGGGCCTCAGCCTCGGAAATCTGGCGCTTGGCCTCTTCAAGTGCGGTGATCGTCGCCTCAAGCTCGCGGTTGGCGGCGGAGAGTTCCTCGGAATAGCTGAGCAACTGATCCGACAGTTCCTCGGAGCGGGCGCGCAGCAGCGCCTCTTGCCGCTTGGTGCGGGTGATGTCGGTATAGACTGTGACCCACCCGCCCTGCGGCAGTGGCGTCCCTTCGACACTGATCGTGCGGCCATTGGCGCGCGTGCGTTCCATGTAATGCGGCTCGAAGGCGCGGGCGATCTCGACGCGGGTGGCAACGAAGTCGTCGACATCGCCGACATAGCCATAATCGCCGCGTGTCGCGAGATAGCGGATCGTGTCCGAGAAATCGGCCCCCGGCGTCACCAGCCAATCGGGCAGGGCGAACATTTCCTGAAACCGGCGATTGCAGACGACGAGGTGCAGATCGCTGTCATAGATGGTGAGCGCCTGCTGAATAAGGTTCAGCCCGGCCATGGTCATGGCGTCGCGATCGGCGCGGTTGGGGCTCATTCATCGTTCCTCCTGATCATTGGCTAGCACCGCAGGAGACGAGCGCAAAGGCTGTATATGCGCCTGTTACAATTCGAAAGGTTTGCGAAATGTTCACGAAAAAGTTGACGGCGAGCGTGTTTCCCGCACCCTTTGAGGAGAGGAGAATCGCCCCAAGGTGGTCGAAGGTCCGTGCTAGCGGACAATTGGGAGGATGAAAATTGGCACAGCCGTCACAGGCGACGGACGGGATGGATTCCGTTCCGGCGCTCTTGCAACGTAACGCCACACGGTTCGGCAACAAACCCGCATACCGCGAAAAGGAATACGGCATATGGCAATGCTGGACCTGGGCCGAGGTCGAGAAGGAGATCGAGGCGCTTGCGCTCGGGCTGATCAATCTTGGCGTGAATGAGGGTGATTTCATTGCCATCATCGGGCGCAACCGCCCGTATTTCTATTGGGCCATGGTTGCCGCACAATCGGTTGGCGCCATTCCCGTACCGCTTTATCAGGATGCCGCCGCCGACGAGATGGCCTATGTCATGGATCATTGCGGCGCGCGCTTTGCCATCGTGCACGATCAGGAACAGGTCGACAAGCTGATCGAGGTGCAGGAGGGGCTGCACCAGTTGGAACACATGATCTATGTCGATCCTCGGGGTCTGCGCAAATACGACCATCACAAGCTGCACCGCTATACCGACATTCAGGAACAGGGCCGCGCGTCCTATTACGAATGGATCGAGGATCTCAAGGCGCGGCGCGAAAAGCTGACCTATGACAGCGTCTGCGTGATGCTCTACACCTCGGGCACTACCGGCAGGCCCAAGGGCGTGGTGCTGAGCAATCGCAACATCATCGAGGCGTCGAAATCCTCGTCCGAGTTCGATCATCTGACCCGCGACGAGGAGGTGCTGGCCTATCTGCCGATGGCCTGGGTCGGCGATTTCATCTTTTCAATCGGACAGGCCTATTGGTGCGGGTTCTGCGTCAACTGCCCCGAGAGCCCCGAGACCATGCAGACCGACCTGCGCGAGATCGGGCCGACCTATTATTTCGCCCCGCCGCGCGTGTTCGAGACGCAGTTGACCAACGTGATGATCCGGATGGAGGATGCGGGAAAGCTCAAGAAATGGCTGTTCGACCGCTTCATGGCGCATGCCCGCCGGGTGGGGCCGGCGATCCTGGATGGCAAGTCCGTGGGCGGGATGGATCGGTTGAAATACGCGCTCGGCAACCTGTTCATCTACGGCCCGCTCAAGGATACGCTCGGGCTTGGCCGGGTGCGGGTGGGCTATACGGCAGGCGAGGCGATCGGGCCGGAAATCTTTGATTTCTACCGCTCGCTCGGCATCAACCTCAAACAGCTTTATGGCCAGACCGAGGCCAGCGTGTTCATCACGCTGCAACCCGATGGCGAGGTGCGGTCCGACACCGTGGGTGTGCCCGCACCGGGCGTGGAGATCCGCATCAGCGACACCGGCGAGGTGTTCTTCCGCGGGCCGGGGACGTTCGAGCGTTATTACAAGAACGACGAGAGCACCAAAAAGACCAAGGATCCAGAGGGTTGGGTTGCCACTGGCGATGCGGGCTTTTTCGAGGACGGCACGGGCCACCTGCGGATCATCGACCGCGCCAAGGATGTTGGCAAGATGGCCGGCGGGCAGATGTTCGCGCCGAAATACGTGGAGAACAAGCTCAAGTTCTATCCCAATATCCTCGAGGCCGTGGTCTTTGGCAATGAGCGCGAGGCCTGCACGGCCTTTGTCAACATTGACCTGTCGGCCGTGGGCAACTGGGCCGAACGCAACAATATCGGCTATGCCTCTTATCAGGAACTGGCCGGGCATCCGATGGTGCTTGATACCATTCAGGCGCATGTGGAAGAGGTCAACCGCTCTCTGGCGGATGATCCGATGCTGTCGCATTGTCAGGTCAATCGCTTTTTGATCCTGCATAAGGAACTGGATGCCGATGACGGCGAAATGACCCGCACCCGCAAGGTGCGCCGCCGCGTCGTTGAAGAGAAGTTCAAGGATCTGATCGACGCGCTTTATGATGGATCGGCCGAAATCTACACCGAAACCGAAGTGACCTATGAAGATGGGCGCAAAGGCTCGATCAGCGCGACGCTAATGATCCGCGACGCGGCGGTGGTGCCTGTCGAGACAGCAAAGGTGGCGGCGGAATGAACGATATGACACCTGATGGATATACTACCGAGGACGGTCGCAAGATCGGTGCGGTTGTGATGGAAATGCGACATATCACGCTGCGCTTCGGTGGGGTGGTGGCGATCCAGGATATCAGTTTCGACATTCGCGAGGGCGAGATCCGGGCCATCATCGGCCCCAACGGGGCGGGCAAATCCTCGATGCTCAACGTGATCAGCGGGTTCTATCATCCACAGGAGGGTGAGGTCTGGTACAAAGGGGCCAGGCGCCCGACGATGAAGCCCTATGAGGTGGCGCAGCAGGGTATCGCGCGCACCTTTCAGAATATCGCGCTGTTTGAGGGGATGACGGTGCTCGACAACGTGATGACGGGCCGTATCCGTCAGATGAGCGCGGGGCTGTTTTCACAGGCGATCTGGAAGGGGAGGGCCGAACGCGAAGAGGTCGAGAACCGTGAAGTCGTTGAAAAGATCATAGACTTTCTGGAAATCCAGCATATCCGCAAGACCCCGGTGGGGCGGTTGCCTTACGGTCTCAAGAAGCGGGTGGAACTGGCGCGCGCGCTGGCGGCGGAGCCGTCGATCCTGCTTCTGGACGAGCCGATGGCGGGGATGAATGTCGAGGAAAAGGAGGATATGAGCCGCTTTATCCTTGATGTGAATGACGAATTCGGAACCACGATTGCCCTCATTGAACACGACATGGGCGTGGTCATGGACCTGAGCGACCGGGTGGTCGTGATGGATTACGGCAAGAAGATCGGTGACGGCACCCCGGACGAGGTGCGCCAGAACCAGGCGGTGATCGACGCTTATCTGGGGGTGGCGCATGACTGATTTTTCCACATCGGTAACATGCCGGTATCGCGTCTGTATCGCGCCGGTGCCGCGGGACAACACGAAAAACGGAGGCTTGCGCCATGCCTGAGCAGTTTATCTGGGGAATGGAAGTGTTCCTGAACGGGCTCATGGCCGGGGTGCTCTATGCGCTCGTGGCGCTTGGCTTTGTGCTGATCTTCAAGGCCTCCGGCATTTTCAATTTCGCGCAGGGCGTGCTCGCGCTCTTCGCCGCCCTGACGCTGGTCGGGATCATGGAGGGACAGGTGCCGTTCAGTCACCTGATCAACGCGGTTTTCGGCACCGAGGTGCACCATTTCGGATGGACGGTGCCCGCGCTGGGTGCGCTCCTTCTGACCATGGTGGTGATGGTGGCGCTGGCCTGGGCGGTCAATCAGTTCATCTTTCGCCATCTTGTCGGGCAGGAACCGATCATCCTGTTCATGGCCACGATTGGTCTGGCCTATTTCCTCGAAGGGTTCGGGGACATGATGTGGGGCTCTGACATCAAGAAGCTGGATGTTGGCCTGCCGCAGGGGATCAACGGCATGATCGACGAGGTGACCTATAACATCTTCGGCTATGGCTTCTTCATCGACAATCTCGATCTGTGGGCCACGCTGGTGGCGGCGCTGCTGGTGATCGCGTTGGTGATCTTCGCGCAGTATTCCAAACATGGCCGGGCGATGCGCGCGGTGGCGGATGATCATCAGGCGGCGCTGTCGGTGGGTATCTCGCTCAAGTTCATCTGGGTGATGGTCTGGTCGCTGGCCGGTTTCGTGGCGCTGGTCGCGGGCATCATGTGGGGCACCAAATCAGGCGTGCAGTTCTCGCTCTCGCTGATCGCGCTCAAGGCGTTACCGGTGCTGATGCTGGGCGGCTTCACCTCGATCCCCGGAGCGATTGTCGGCGGGTTGATCATCGGGGTCGGTGAAAAGCTGTTCGAGTTCACGATCGGCGCGCCGTATCTGGGCGGGGCCACGGAAATCTGGTTCGCCTATGTGCTGGCGCTGGTCTTTCTGGTGTTCCGGCCGCAGGGCCTGTTTGGGGAGAAGATCATTGAGCGCGTTTGATACGAACCGTGCGGGCGACCGCGTGTCGCTGCGCGCCACGACACCCGCCCAACCGGCAAACCCTTCGATGCGGGAGGCGGTGAAATGCAAAAGCTGATTGCGATTGCCAACGTGGTGGCCTGGGCCGGGTTCTGGTCCTTCGGGTATCTGGCGTTCAGCGCCGGACCAGATCAGAGCGGGCAGATGGTGATTGCCGCCGTGCTGGCCGCTCTGGGCGGCGGGGTGGGTATGCTCGCCTATTTCTGGCTGGTGCGCCACACCGAGGCGACGGGCTATGCCAAGCCCGCCAACCGCGCGCAAAAGCGCGACGACGACGACATTCATGGGGAGGTTCTTCGGTGAGAGAACTGATTGTCTATAGTTGCTATGTTTTCGGAGTGTTGAGCCTAACTAGCGCGGCTTGGCTGCTCACGAACGAACTTTATCTTGCAAGCCTCTATTTGTTCATGTCTTCGATTGGCGTTTTCTCGGTCGGGTTCATTTGTGACAAACTTGCAGGGATTGAGATGGCACTTAATGACGCGGCAAGCCCTCAACAGCCCAAGTTCAATAATAAAGAGCTGCCAACAGATGCCAATTCCGAACCGCGTTTTGAAGACGGTATGGCAGTCATTGATACTGCTGAAGGACCAAAGCGGTTCGCGAACATGACTGAAGCGAAAAAATACCTAGCAGAAAGGTCAGCTTGAAATGTTTTACCGTGAGGCGGGGGATTTCAAGACCTCCTATACCGACGACAGCCAGACCTTTCCGATCAAGTTCGACCGCTATCGCTATTACGTGGTACTGGTCATGGCCTTTGCGGTCGTACCCTTTGTTCTCAATGACTATTGGGTCAACGCGGTCTTTCTGCCGTTCCTGATCTATTCGATCGCGGCGATCGGTCTCAATATCCTTGTGGGGTATTGCGGGCAGGTGTCGCTGGGCACCGGCGGGTTCATGGCGGTGGGGGCCTATGCGGTCTACAAGCTGATGGTTGCGTTTCCCGAGGTCAGCATCTTTTTCCACATTATCATCGCAGGCGGGATCACGGCGGGGGTCTGCGTGCTCTTTGGTCTGCCAAGCTTGCGGATCAAGGGGTTCTATCTGGCCGTGGCGACGCTGGCGGCGCAGTTCTTTCTGGTGTGGATCTTCAACCGGGTGGGGTGGTTCTACAACTATTCGGCCTCGGGGCAGATCAGCGCGCCGGAGCGCACAGTGTTCGGCGTGCCGGTTACCGGGGCGGAAACCGCACCCTGGGCGGCCTATCTATTCTGCCTCGTCTTCGTTGTCGCCTCGGCGATCATCGCGCGCAATCTGACGCGCGGCATGGCGGGGCGCAAGTGGATGGCCATTCGCGACATGGACATCGCCGCCGAGATCATCGGGGTAAACCCGCTCAAGGCCAAGCTGTCGGCCTTTGCCGTGTCGGGCTTTTTCGTCGGGCTGTCGGGGGCGCTGTTCTTTGCGGTCTATCTGGGGGCGGTCGAGGTGGGCGAGGCGTTCGGCATCAACAAGTCGTTTCTTGTCCTCTTCATGGTAATCATCGGCGGGCTTGGCTCGATCTTCGGCAGCTTTGCCGGGGCGGCGTTCCTGGTGCTGTTGCCGGTGCTCTTGAAGAACACGTTGGTGGGGGGGCTGGGCTGGCCCACCGATCTGGCGGCGCATCTGGAGTTCATGATCGTGGGCGCACTGATCATCGTCTTCCTGATCGCGGAGCCGCACGGGCTGGCGCAGCTGTGGCGGGTGGCCAAGGAAAAGCTGAGACTTTGGCCCTTCCCGTATTAGGGCGGGCAACGGGATTGGGCGCGGGAGGCCGCGTTCAAGACAAGACATCGGATAAAAACCAAGGGAGGATAATACCGATGAAACAGAAACTTATGGCAACCGCACTGGCGGCGGCGATGATGGCGGGACCGGCGCTGGCCGAGCTGACCGTCGTCGACACGAGCTATCGCACCGGGCCTTATGCGGCGAACGGCATTCCGTTCTCGGACGGGTATCAGGATTACTTTACCCTGCTCAACGAGCGCGACGGCGGTATCGGCGGCGAGATGATCAACCTCGTCGAATGCGAGACCGGTTACAACACCGAGAAGGGCGTTGAGTGCTACGAGGGCACCAAGGACGAGGGCAACGGCGCGCTGGTCTATCAGCCGCTTTCGACGGGCATCACCTATCAGCTCATTCCCAAGGCCTCCGCCGACGGTATCGCGCTTCATACGATGGGGTACGGGCGCACCTCGGCCAAGAATGGTGAAGTGTTCACCTGGGTGTTCAACTATCCCGCCAACTACTGGGACGGGGCGAGCCACGCGATCACCCATATCCTGAACGAGAACGGTGGCGATATCTCGGGCCGCAAAATCGCGCTGGTCTACCACAACTCGGCATATGGCAAGGAGCCGATTCGCACGCTGGAAGAGCTGAGCGCGAAGCATGGGTTCGAGTTGATGCTGCTGCCGGTCGATCACCCCGGTCAGGAGCAGAAATCGCAATGGTTGCAGATCCGCCGCGAAAAGCCCGACAACGTGATCATGTATGGCTGGGGCGTGATGAACCAGGTTGCCATTCAGGAAGCCGTGAACATCCGTTTTCCGATGGATCAGTTCATTGGCATCTGGTGGTCGGGCTCGGAGAACGACGTGAAACCGGCGGGCGACCGGGCCAATGGCTACAAGGCGCTGACCTTCCACAATCTCGGGTCGGATTACCCGGTTTACGCGGATATTCAGAAACATGTCGTGGACACCGGCAATGCCGCGGGCGCGGGTGATCAGCTGGGCACCGTGCTTTATAACCGGGGCATGTATGCCGCGATGCTGGCCGCCGAGGCGATCAAGACCGCACAGGAGATCCACGGCGTGAGCGCGGTCAATGCAGCCCAGATGCGCGACGGCATGGAGAACCTGGAGATGACCGAGGCGAAGATGGTGGCGCTTGGCCTGCCGAACTTCGGCCCCGAGTTCAAGGTGTCCTGCGCGAACCACGGTGGCAACGGCTATGGTGCCGTGTCGCAATGGGATGCCGAGGCCGGTGAGTTCACCCTGATCACCGATTATTACCAGTCGGATCAGGAGATCATCGGCAAGCTGGTGGCCGAGGATTCGGCGCAGTTCGCCGAGGAGAACGGGATTGAGCCTGGCTGCTGAGGCGTCGTGACACTGTCCGGCCGCCGCACGGGTCGGCGGCCGGACGATTTGAGTATTTTTGGAACGATGAAGGTGGGGTCGACCTGCCTGACTGGGACGGAGAGCTTTGATGCCGGATGCAGGAAAGACCGATGAGGCGCTTCTCGAGGTCAACAATATCGAGGTGGTCTACAATCACGTGATCCTCGTGCTCAAGGGCGTGAGCCTGAGCGTGCCCAAGGGCGGGATCACGGCGCTGCTAGGTGGCAATGGGGCTGGCAAGACCACGACACTCAAGGCGATCTCGAACCTGCTGAAATCCGAGCGCGGCGAGGTGACCAAGGGCACGATCCACTATCGCGGCGAGCGGGTGCAGGATCTGCCGACCTCGGATCTGGTGAAAAAGGGCGTGGTGCAGGTAATGGAGGGGCGGCATTGCTTCGAGCATCTGACCGTCGAGGAAAACCTGCTGACCGGGGCCTATACGCGGGGGGCCTCGCGCGGCGATATCGACGCCGATCTGAACATGGTTTACGACTATTTCCCGCGCCTCAAGGAGCGCCGCAAATCACAGGCGGGCTATACCTCGGGCGGGGAGCAGCAGATGGTGGCGATCGGGCGCGCGTTGATGAGCCGCCCCGAGACGATCCTGCTGGACGAGCCGTCGATGGGGCTGGCCCCGCAGTTGGTGGAGCAGATTTTCGACATCGTGAAATCGCTCAACGAGCAGCAGGGCTATACCTTTTTGCTGGCCGAGCAGAACACCAATGTCGCGCTGCGCTTTGCGCATTACGGCTATATTCTGGAATCGGGCCGGGTGGTGATGGACGGCCCCGCCAAGGACCTGCGCGAGAACCCTGACGTCAAGGAATTCTACCTTGGCATGTCGGACGAGGGGCGCAAGAGCTTTCGCGACGTGCGCAGCTATCGCCGCCGCAAGCGGTGGCTGGCGTGATCCGGTTCGCGTTTCCCCAGACCCACGCCAGAGGATGATGGCATGACCGACTATTTCGACGCCCAAGAGACCCGCAGCGCCGCAGACCGCGCCGAGGCGCTGGCCCGCGACCTGCCTGCGCAGATCGCACGGGCGCAGGGATTGCCGGGTTATAATGGGGCCTTGGACGGGGTGGAGGCGCAGCGCATCACCGATGCGGCGGCGCTCTCGGCGCTGCCGGTATTGCGCAAATCCGATCTGGGGCGCGCGCAGGGCGCGGCGGCACCGTTCGGCGGGCTGACTGGTTTGCCTGCCTCGGGGTTTGCGCATGTGTTTCAATCCCCCGGCCCGATCTACGAGCCGGGCGGGGGGGGCCACGACTGGTGGCGCATGGGCCGTTTCCTGCATGCCTGCGGCGTGGGGCGGGGCGATATCGTGCAGAACTGCTTTGGCTATCACCTGACGCCTGCGGGCATGATCTTTGAGAACGGCGCGCGGGCGGTGGGGGCGGCGGTGCTGCCCGCGGGCACCGGCCAGACCGAGTTGCAGGCGCGCGCCGCGCATGACGTCGGCGTCACCGCCTATGCGGGCACGCCCGATTACCTCAAGGTCATTCTCGACAAGGCCGGGGAGATGGGGCTGGACCTCAAGATCACCAAGGCGGCGGTGGGGGGTGGGGCGCTCTTCCCGTCGCTGCGCGCGGAATATGCGGAGCGCGGGATTGCGTGCCTGCAATGCTATGCCACCGCCGATCTGGGCAATATCGCCTATGAGAGTGCCGCGCAGGAGGGGAT
This sequence comes from Roseovarius sp. A-2, assembly GCF_002072155.1. Classification (GTDB taxonomy): domain Bacteria; phylum Pseudomonadota; class Alphaproteobacteria; order Rhodobacterales; family Rhodobacteraceae; genus Roseovarius. The sequence continues at coordinate 507,418 of NZ_BDIY01000001.1, forward strand.
GATCGTCGATGAGGGCGTGATCGTCGAGATCGTGACCCCCGGCACCGGCAACCCGGTCGCCCCCGGCGAGGTGGGCGAGGTGGTGGTAACCACGCTCAACCCCGATTACCCGCTCATCCGGTTCGCTACCGGCGATCTGAGCGCGGTGATGGAGGGGGAGAGCCCCTGTGGCCGCAGCAATATGCGCATCAAGGGCTGGATGGGCCGCGCCGATCAGACCACCAAGATCAAGGGCATGTTCGTGCGCCCCGAACAGGTGGCGGCCCTGGTGGCGCGGCACGATACGATTTCGCGCGCCCGCGTGATTGCCAGCCGCGAGGGCGAGGCGGATGTGATGACCGTGCGGATCGAGGCCACCGGCGGAGAGGCCGATCATTATGCCGGGGCGGTGACCGAGGTGCTCAAGCTCAAAGGCCGGATCGAGGTGGTGCCGCCGGGCAGCCTGCCCAATGACGGCAAGGTGATCGAGGATCTGCGCAGCTACGAGTGAGGGGTGCCGAAATCTTGAAAATATTTCGGACCGCGATCTGTTGAAGATCGCGGGTGCGCTTAGTTGAACCGGTTAGCGTCATAGGGGGCGAGGTCGATATTGGGGCGTCGTCCGGCGATCATGTCGGCGATGAGCCGCCCGGTCTTGGGCCCTGCTGTCAGGCCGATATGCTGGTGCCCGAAGGCCGCGTGTACGCCCGTGCCGCCTATTTCGCCGATCAGCGGCAGGCTGTCCGGGGTCGAGGGGCGAAAGCCCATCCATTCCTCGACGCTGTCATACTTCAAATCCGGGAAAACCTGTGCCGAGACGCGGCGGATGAGATCGAGCGGCGCGCGCGACGGCCCCTTTGTGATGCCGCCCAGTTCCACGGTGCCTGCGCAGCGCAGCCCATGGGCCATCGGGTTGACCGCGAATTTGCCATTGGAGATCATCAGCGGGTGGCGCGGCATCTGCGAAGGGTTTTGGAAATGCAGGTGATAGCCGCGCTCGGCTTCCAAGGGCACCTTGAGGCCAAGCTTGCGCATCATCGGTTTCGACCAGATGCCCGCCGCCAGAACAGCCGTATCACAGGACAGCGTGCCTTGATCGGTCACCACGCCGGTGATGCGCCCGTCGATGAGGGTGATGTCGCGCACCTCGGCGCGGCGGTACTGCCCGCCCTCGGATTGCAGAACCTTGGCGAGATCGGTCATGTAGGCGAGCGGGTCGCGGATATGGCCGTGGTCCCTGAGCAGGGCGAGGCATTGGGTGGCGGGGCCAAGCATCGGCTCGACCTCCTGCACTGCGGCCCCCTCGATCATCTCGGGGATATGCCCGGCGGTGCGCTTCATCTCCCAGCCGTAGCTGTCGGCGTCAAAGGCTGCGCGGCTGGGATAGGCATAGGCGAAATCGCTGGTGGCGAGCCAGTGTTCGGCCGGTGTGCCGCGCACAAGCGCGCGGTGCTGGTCGACGCTGTCGCCGATGATGGGGATCAGCCCCTCGACCATGCGGCGGGTGCCCTCGGGGGTGGCGTTGCGAGTGAACTGCCAGAGCCACGGCAGCAGGCGCGGCAGGTAGGACCATTGCAGGAACAGCGGCGAGCGCGGGTTGCTGAGGTATTTGATCGCGGTGGGAATGAGATCGGGGGTGTTGACCGGCACGATGGCCCATTGCGCGAGCAGTCCGGCATTGCCCTGTGATGCGCCCGCGCCGGGATAGTCGCGATCCACCAGCGTGACCGCGTGGCCCGCGCGGCGCAGCCAGATGGCGGCGCTGAGGCCGCAGATGCCGGCACCGATGACGATGATGTTCTGGGGGGTGGTCACGGGCGGCCTCTGGCTGATGTGTCGCGGGATCGTCGCCACCTAAGCGCAGCGCGCGGCGCGCGGCAAGGGCATGTGAGGGGGGGGGGCCAAAGAAAAACCCCGCCCGGTTGAGGGGCGGGGTTTTGATTTCTGCCGGGCGCGGTGGCGCCGGGTGCCGGGTTCAGCCCTGACGGGCCTTGAACCGGGGCTGCGACTTGTTGATGACGTAGACGCGGCCTTTGCGGCGCACGACACGGCAATCGCGATGCCGGTTCTTGAGCGAACGCAGCGAATTACGAACCTTCATGGTCGTCTCCTGTCTGTCGTGGCGCGGGCGAGCGCCTTGGGTTACGGGTGTTTCGCAGATGCGAAACAGTGAATTCATGGTGGGCGATACAAGGTTCGAACTTGTGACCCCTTCGATGTCAACGAAGTGCTCTACCGCTGAGCTAATCGCCCATGAATGCCAGCCGAACCATGCGCCCTAACGAAGAGGGCGCGGAAGCCCGCGCCGGTTCGCTGGTCTATAAAAGGAGTCGGAGAGGGGATCAAGGGCTTTTAGATACGCATTTTCGGTCTATTATGACTTTCAAGAGGAGCGCATATGCCGAAGGCCGCCTATCACCTGATCCATCCCGAACGGCGCACCACGTCGGTGGTGTTCGCCTCGCCGCATAGCGGGCGGGATTACCCCTGGACCTTCCTGCGCCGCACCGCGCTCAACGAGCATTCTGTGCGCTCGTCGGAGGATGCGTTCGTCGATCAGTTGTTTGACTGTGCGCCGCGCGCGGGCGCGCCGTTCATCAAGGCGGGGGCGCCGCGCGCCTATGTCGATCTCAACCGCAGCGCCGATGAGCTTGATCCGGCCCTGATCGAGGGTGTGAGCAGACAAGGGCACAATCCGCGGGTGGCCTCGGGGCTGGGGGTGATTCCCCGGGTGGTGGCCAACGGGCAGGCGATCTATTCCGGCAAGCTGAGCATGGCTGAGGCGCGGCACCGGATCGAGACCTATTGGCGGCCCTATCACACGGCGTTGCAGGGGCAGCTTGATCAGGCGCATATGATGTTCGGCGAGGCGATTCTGGTGGATTGCCATTCGATGCCGCATGAGGCGGTGGATGCGGTGGCGCGGCGCGGCGTGCGCCGCCCCGAGATCGTGCTGGGCGACCGGTTCGGGGCTGCCGCGGATGGCGCGGTGGTGGACCGGATCGAGGAGGCGTTCACCCGGGCGGGGCTGGTGGTGACGCGCAACACGCCATTTGCCGGGGCCTATATCACGCAGGCTTATGGCCGACCCGCACGGGGGCGGCATGCGGTGCAGATCGAGATCGACCGCGCGCTTTACATGAACGAGCGTCTGATCCGGCCCAACGGAAATTTCGAGGGCTTTCGTCGCGTGATGCGCGACGTGGTGCGCGAGATCGCGGATATCGGGCGCTCTGACGCGGTGCCGCTGGCGGCGGAGTAGGGGCGGGATCACGCGCCCTGCGCGGTGCGCTTCAGTCTTCGCTCCGGGCCGGTCAGGTCGGGGGTGGTTGCGTTCCGGTGCTCCTTCGCCTGCGTGCCGGGTTGCGCTCGGGCGCACGGCAATATCTAATGTTCAAAGCCCCCAACCGACGAAAGCCAGCCATGACGCAAACGCCCCCCCATCCCGCGACTGCCCCCCTCGTGACAGAGCTTCGGGCCGGGCGCATGGGGCGACGCGAATTTCTCAGCCGGGTGACCACGCTCGGGCTCGGGGCAACGGCGGCCTATGCCCTGGGCGGCTTGACCCGACCGGTGCGCGCGCAGCCCGCCATCGCCCGGGGCGGCACCCTGCGCATTCAGCAAAGCGTCAAGCCGCCCAAGGACCCGCGCAGCTATGATTGGAGCGAACTGGCCAATCAGACCCGGGGGTTCCTGGAGTATCTGGTGGAATACAAGGGCGACGGCGTGTTTCACGGCATGCTTCTGGACAGCTGGGAGGTCAATGCCGACGCGACTGGCTACGTACTGCGCCTGCGGCCGGGCGTGCGTTGGAACAACGGCGATCCGTTCACCGCGCAAGACGTGGCGTATAACATCACCCGCTGGTGCGACACCACCGCGCCCGGGAATTCCATGGCGAGCCGCTGTACGGCGCTGATCGACCCGGCCACGGGGCAGGCGCGCGCGGGGGCGATCCGGGTCGAGGACGAGCTGACCGTCAGCCTGACGCTGTCGCGCCCGGATATTGCGCTGATCGCCAACATGTCGGACTATCCGGCCGCCATCGTGCATCAGAGCTATGACGGCGGTGATCCCTTCACCCACGGCATTGGCACCGGCCCGTTTCGTCCGGTTGGCATGACGGTCGGGGAGCGCTGCATTCTCGAACGCCACCCCGATCACGACTGGTGGGGCACGAAGGTGTTCGGCGGGCCGTGGCTCGACCGGGTCGAATTCATCGACCTGGGCACCAACCCCTCGACCTGGCTTGCTGCGGCGGACGACGGGTTTGTCGATCTGCTCTATGAAACGGTGGGCGATTTCATCGACGCGATGAATGCCATCGGCTGGACCGCCACCCATACCGAGACGGCGGCAACCATGGTGGTGCGCGCCTCGCAGAGCGCCGATCTTGTGGGGACCAACCCCTATCGGAATGCCGCCGTGCGGCGCGCGCTCGCTCTCGCAGTGGATAACGCGATCTGCCTCGAACTGGGCTATGGCGGGCGCGGCACGGTGGCGGCCAATCACCATGTCAGCCCGATCCACCCCGCCTATGCCGATATCGGCCCCGCGCCCTATGACCCCGCCCTTGCCCGATCCGAGATCGAAGCCGAAGGGCTGCTGGGCTTTCAGCATGAGCTGGTGACGCTCGATGATGAATGGCAGCGCAACACCGGCGATGCCGTGGCGGCGCAGTTGCGCGATGCCGGGCTGCGGGTCGCGCGCCGAATTGTGCCTGGCGCGACTTTCTGGTCGAACTGGCGCGACTATCCGTTTTCCGGCACCCAATGGAACCACCGCCCGCTTGACGTGCAGGTGCTGTCGCTCGCTTATCGCTCGGGCGCTGTCTGGAACGAGAGCGGGTTTTCCAATGCCGAGTTCGATGCGCTGCTCGACGAGGCAAATCGTCTGGCGGATCCGGAGGCGCGACGCGCCGTGATGGCGCGGCTTGAAACCATTCTGCGCGACGAGGGTGTGATCATCCAGCCCTTTTGGCGCGCGCTCTACAATCACCACAATGGGCAGTTGGTGAATGCCGAAAAGCACCCCTCGAACGAGATCCATCTCTACAGGATCGGTTTTCGGGGTTGAGGCAGCTGTTGCGCGCCTCGCGAGCGGATTGCGCCCTGGGGGGCGGGTGGCCTGGAGTTGCCGTTGAAGCACCCCGCGCGAAACGCACCGAAGGTGCCGCGCGATCGCCGGGCCGTCCCGCGGCCTGGCGATTTGATAGGGCGCGCAACGTGTTGAGTTTTGAATAACTTGGCTGGAATAAAGTACCTGCCACAACCGTTGCATCGCCAGTCCCCGGCCCTGCGACCGCGCGGCACCTTCTGGCGGGGGGCTATGGCCGCTTCAAGCCATTACCCGCCGCAACTCAGCCGCCCTAGCTGCCCAAGATCACCCGCACGTAATTGCGGGTTTCCTTGAACGGCGGCACTCCGCCGTATTTCTGCACCGCGCCCGGCCCGGCATTATAGGCCGCCAGCGCCAGACGCCACGAGCCGAAGGTTCGGTATTGCTCTGCGAGATAGCGCGCGCCGCCTTCGAGGTTCTGGCGCGGATCATGCGGATTGACGCCGAGGAGCCGGGCGGTCTGCGGCATCAGTTGCGCAAGGCCAATCGCCCCCTTGTGCGAAACCACATCGGCGCGCCAGCCTGATTCCTGTTGCACCAGGCGCACGAACAGATCCTCGGGCACCCGGTAGCGCCGCGCCGCCTGTTTCGCCAGGTCAAGATAAGGCCCGCGATAGGCCCCGCGAAAGGACGGTGCGAGGTCGTCCCACATGGTCGGGGCCTGAAAGCGTTCGGGCTGGAGCCGTACCGAACTGTTGTACTGTTCGCGCGCGCGGGTATCGAGAACCCGGGTCTGCGACTCAAATGTCGAGAGGCGCCCCTTGGTCGACAGCACGTCAGCCCGCACGTCCGACGGCAGCATCAGCGCCGCGATCACCATCGCACTCATCCGTCCGAGCATCTGTCCCTGTCCCGTCGTCCCAGCTGGCTCGCAATATACGGAAACCGCCCGAAGTTTCGAGCCATTTCTGCCTTTCGTACCGCGGTTACGCGATATCCCGCGCAAAACGGGTGTATTTTTATCTTTCCTTCACCTCGTTGCGATGGTGTAACCGTCGGAATGCACGGATAACTCGATTCAAGGAGGGCGCGATGGCCGGCTCTGTCAACAAGGTAATACTCATCGGCAATCTGGGCCGCGACCCGGAAGTACGCACATTTCAGAATGGCGGAAAGGTCTGCAACCTGCGCATCGCCACCTCGGAGACCTGGAAGGACCGCAACACCGGCGAGCGGCGCGAGCGTACCGAATGGCACACGGTGGCGATTTTCAACGAGGCGCTTGTGCGGCTGGCCGAGCAATATCTGAAGAAGGGCTCCAAGGTTTATATCGAGGGCAAGCTGGAAACCCGCAAATGGCAGGACCAAAGCGGTCAGGATCGCTATTCGACCGAGGTGGTATTGCGGCCGTATGCCGGTGAAATGACTTTTCTCGACGGTCGCAGCGATGGCGGCGGCGGCGGTGGCGGCAGCTATGGCGGCGGTCAGGATCAGGGCTACGGCGGCGGCGATTATGGCGGGGGCGGCGATGTCGGCGGCGGCGGTGGCAGCCGCCCGTCGCGCGATATGGATGACGAGATTCCGTTCTGATCGCTTGAGCGCGGCCCGTCTGCTGTCACCGCGTCACCACAGCCAAGCGCGCGCGTGCACCCTCGCGCGCGCTTTGCCTCTGGTCATTCCGCGCTGCGGCATGTAGGGCGCGGGCATCACGGAACAGGACACCCCAATGGATCTGCGCAACATCGCCATCATCGCCCACGTTGACCACGGCAAGACCACCCTCGTGGACGAATTGCTGAAACAGTCGGGGGCGTTTCGCGCCAATCAGGCGGTGGATGAGCGCGCCATGGACAGCAATGATCTGGAGCGCGAGCGCGGCATCACGATCTTTGCCAAGCCGACCAGCCTGATGTGGAAGAAGACCCGCATCAACATCGTCGACACCCCCGGTCACGCCGATTTCGGCGGCGAGGTGGAGCGCATCCTGAGCATGGTCGATGGTGTCGTCCTGCTGGTCGATGCCGCCGAAGGGCCGATGCCGCAGACCAAGTTCGTCACCTCCAAGGCACTGCGCCTCGGGCTGCGGCCCATCGTGGTGCTCAACAAGGTGGACAAGCCCGACGCCGAGCCCGACCGCGCGCTGAACGAGTGTTTCGACCTTTTCGCCAATCTCGACGCCAATGACGATCAGCTCGATTTCCCGCATATGTATGCCTCGGGCCGCTCGGGTTGGGCCGATCACGAATTGGACGGGCCGCGCAAGGATCTCTCGGCGCTGTTCGAGTTGATCGTCAATCACGTCCCGGCACCGCGCCAGATCGCGCAGGTGGACGACGATTTCCGCATGCTCGCCACCACGCTCGGGGCTGATCCGTTTGTCGGTCGCCTGCTGACGGGCCGCGTCGAATCGGGCCGTCTCAAGGTGGGTCAGACGGTGCAGGCGCTCAGCCGCATCGGCCAGAAGATCGAGCAGTTCCGTGTCACCCGTATCCAGGCCTTCCGGGGTCTGGCAAGCCAGGATATCGAGGAGGCGACCGCAGGCGATATCGTCAGCCTTGCGGGTATGTCCAAGGCCACGGTGGCCGATACGATCTGCGCGCTCGCCGTGGAAGAGCCGATTGAGGCGCAGCCCATCGATCCGCCCACCATCACCGTCACCTTTGGCATCAATGACAGCCCGCTGGCGGGCCGCGACGGCAAGAAGGTGCAGAGCCGGGTCATTCGCGAGCGCCTGATGAAAGAGGCCGAATCGAACGTCGCCATCAAGATCAGTGATACGCCGGGCGGCGAGGCGTTCGAGGTTGCGGGGCGCGGCGAATTGCAGATGGGCGTGCTGATCGAGAACATGCGCCGCGAGGGGTTTGAACTCAGCATTTCGCGCCCGCAAGTCTTGATGCGCGAAGGCGAGAACGGCGAGCGGCTGGAGCCTATCGAAGAGGTTACCATCGACGTCGATGACGAATATTCCGGCGCGGTGATCGAAAAGATCACCGGCCCGCGCAAGGGCGAGCTGGCCGAGATGAAACCGGCGGGGGCGGGCAAGACGCGGATCATCGCGCATGTGCCGTCGCGCGGCCTGATCGGCTATCATGGCGAGTTTCTGACCGATACGCGCGGCACCGGGGTGCTCAACCGCGTATTTCACGGCTGGGCCCCGCACAAGGGCCCGATTCCCGGCCGTCGCGCGGGCGTGCTGATCTCGATGGAAAACGGCGATGCGGTGGCCTTTGCCCTATGGAACCTAGAAGATCGCGGACGCATGTTCATCGGGGCGCAGGCCAAGGTCTACACCGGCATGATCATCGGCGAGCACAGCCGCGAGAACGATCTTGAGGTGAACCCCCTGAAGGGTAAAAAGCTGACCAACGTGCGCGCCTCGGGCACCGATGAAGCGGTGCGCCTGACGACGCCGATCACGCTCAGTCTGGAAGAGGCGATTGCCTATATCGACGATGACGAACTGGTGGAGGTAACGCCGAACGCGATCCGCCTGCGCAAGCGCTATCTCGACCCGCACGAGCGCAAGCGGATGTCGAAAAAGGGCTAGCGCCGGAGCCGTGAGGCGGCTGGCCCGTCCGCGTCAGGGCCGCAGCAGGATCTTGCCGTGATGGCTGCCCGCCTCCATCAGCCGGTGCGCCTCGGCGGCGTGGGTCATCGGCAGGATGCGATGCGTCACGGGCCGCAAGGCGGTCTTGCCGAATAGCGGCCAGACGTCACGGCGCAGCGCCTGTGCGACCCGGGTCTTGAACGCCTCGGGCCGGGAGCGCAGGGTCGACCCGGTATAGCTGATCCGCTTGAGCATCACCGGCATGAGGTCGATCTCGACCTTGGAGCCTTGATTGAACGCCAGTTGAATGATCCGCGCGTCGTGGCGCGCTGCCTTGATGTTGCGCGCCACGTAATCGCCGCCGATGATGTCCAGGATGATATCCGCGCCGCCCGCCTCGCGGGTGATCGCCACGAAATCCTCGCTGCGAAAGTCAATCGCGCGTTCGGCACCGAGCGAGGTGACGAAGGCTGCGGCCTCCTCGGATCCCACCGTGGTCAGCACCCGCAGACCCATGGCCCGACCGAGTTGCACCGCCGTCGTGCCGATCCCGCCCGCGCCGCCATGCACGAGGAAGATGCCACCCTCCGGCAGGCTGTGATCCAGGAACACGTTGCTCCAGACGGTAAAGAGGGTCTCGGGCAGACCGGCGGCGTCGACCTCGTCCACGCCCTGCGGGACGGGCAGGCAATGGCTTGCGTCCACCGCAACGAATTCGGCATAGCCGCCGCCATTGGTCAGCGCGCAGACGCGGTCACCCGGTTGCCAGTCGCGCACGTCCTCGCCACAGGCCACAATCTCGCCCGAGACTTCGAGACCCAGTAGATCCGACGCCCCCTTGGGTGCCGGATAATGCCCGCGCCGCTGCACGAGATCGGGGCCGTTCACGCCCGCTGCGGTGACGCGGATCAGAACCTCGCCCGCCGGGCAGGCGGGCAGGGGGCGGTGGCCGGGCACGAGCACCTCGGGGCCGCCGGGTGCGGACATCTCGACCACGGTCATGCTGTCGGGCAGTGCCGTCATCGCGCAGTTCCGGCGGCCTGCGCCCTGGCGCGGCTGACCGCCGCCACCACGTCATCGGCATCGGCGGCGATCTCGACCCCGGCGGCGCGCAGGCGCGCGATCTTGTCCGCCGCCGTGCCGCCGCCCAGCACCGAGAGCGTGCCGGCATGGCCCATCCGGCGGCCGCGCGGCGCGTGCCGCCCGACCACGAGCGCCACCACCGGCTTGCCATAGTCCACCGTGTCGAGATAGGCGGCGGCCTCTTCCTCGCCGCGCCCGCCGATCTCGCCGATCAGAACGACCGCCTCGGTTTCGGGGTCGTCGCGGAACGCCTTGAGGCAATCGACAAAGCCCACGCCATGCAGCGTGTCACCACCGATGCCCACCGTGGTGGATTGGCCAAGCCCGGCCTTGCTGCATTGCGCGAGGATCTCCGAGGTCAGCGAGGCCGAGCGCGAGGCGATGCCGATCTGGCCGGGCAGGGCATTGACTGTGGGCATGACGCCGATCTTGCACTGTCCGGGGGTCAGTATGCCCTGGGAATTGGGGCCGATCAGCACGCAATCGGTGCCCTGAAGCACCTGTTTGACGCGGCTCATGTCATGCTGCGGTACGCGTTCGGTGACGCAGACCACCACGCCGAGCCCGGCCTCGATCGCCTCGATCATCGCGGCCCCCGCTTGCGGGGCGGGCACGATGACGAGACTGGCATTCGCCTGTGTGGCGTCCACAGCCTCTTGCACCGTGTCGAAGAGCGGCAGGCCGAGATGCTTGCCGCCGCCCTTGCCGGGGCGCACGCCGCCGACGCAGGTCGTGCCGTAGCGCATCGCCTCATCGGTGTAGAAGGTGCCGGAGCGCCCGGTCATGCCCTGCACGATCAGCCGCGTTTCGGAATTGACAAAGATCGCCATCAGCGTGCCCTCCCTTGGCCTGCGACATCCACCACGCGGGTGACGGCGGCGGTGATCGTGTCGCAACTTTCGACCGGTACATTGCGGTCGCGCAGGATACGGTGCCCCCACTCGGCATGTTTGCCGGAGATGCAGGCGATGACCGGCAGCTTGCGCGTCGCCTTGGCATAGGCGAAGTTCACCCCCTCCGCCACGGTATCGGCCGAGGTCATGCCGCCGCCATGAATGGTCAGCAGGATCGCCGACACGCGGCCATCGTCGAGCAGGATCTCGATCCCGCGCGCCACGTCCATGCTGCTGGCGGTGGTGCGGATATCCATGAAATTCGCAGGCCTGCCGCCGGCGTCCACGATCATGTCATTGGTTGCAAGCCCCAGCCCGGCGCCATTGGTGACCACCCCGATATTACCGTCGAGGCGCACGAGGTTGATATTGTGCTTCTGCGCCGCCAGTTCATCGGCGGGGGCCGGGCGGTCGGCCACCATGGAGGCGAATTCGGGGCGGCGGAACCCGGCATTGGGGTCGATCGCCACTTTGGCGTCAACCGCGATCCAGTCACCGGCGGCGGTGCGGGCGAAGGGGTTGATCTCGACCAGCGTCATGTCGTTGCCGATGAAGGCCTTCCGCGCGGCATAGATCGCATCCATCGCGGCAGCTTGCGCCTCGATCAGGCCGATACCGCTGAGAAAATCCGCAAGTGCGGCGCGCGCCTCGGCGCTGTCCTCGGGCAGGGGGCAGGTGTGCACCGTGTCCTCGTCCATCCGGGCGCGTTGCTCGAACTCCACGCCGCCCGCGCCCGAGGCCAGCAGCATCGGGGCCCCGTCCGCAGGGTCAAGCGCGATGGCGACAAAGCAGCTTTGCACAATGTCGATGGCCGCCTCGACAAGCACCAGTTCCACGGTCTCGCCCGCCGGTCCGGTCTGATCGGTGACAAGCACGTCCCCGAGCAGACGTCCTGCTTCCTGTGCCACGGCAGAGGGGGTGGCGGCAAAACGGATGCCGCCCGCAAGGCCGCGCCCACCGGCACCGATCTGCGCCTTGACCACGAATTTATGCGCGTCGATCTCCTTGCAGAGACGTTGCGCCTCGTCGGGGCTGCGGGCCTGACGCCCGTCCGGGACAGAGATGCCATATTGCGCGAGCACTTCCTTGGATTGATATTCCGCGAGAAACATGGGGCCTCTCCTCCTCTGGCTCTCATTTCGTGGTATACCAGAAACCACAGCGAGTCAATCTTGCAGTCCCGGCTGTGCTTATTGCTCTGTATTGGGGGCCCATGTGCACAGCTTCGTGTGACGGGGGGTGGCCGGGCGGGGAAGGCTTTTGCAAAAGCCTTCCCAAGCGGTTTGCAAACCGCTTGGACGCCGCTTGCAGGCGGCGTTTTGGCCGACCCGGCCGGTGGGCATCAGCCAATCGCTTTCAGCACGGCCTCGCCAAGGCCCGCGGGGCTGTCGGCGACGGTGATGCCGGCGGATTTCATTGCCTCGATCTTGTCGTCGGCGCCGCCCTTGCCGCCCGCGACGATGGCGCCCGCGTGGCCCATGCGGCGGCCCGGGGGGGCGGTGCGTCCGGCGATGAAGCCTGCCGTGGGCTTCCAGCGGCCGCGCTTTTTCTCGTCGGCGAGGAACTGTGCGGCGTCTTCTTCGGCGGAACCGCCGATCTCACCGATCATGATGATGCTCTCGGTCTCGTCATCGGCGAGGAACCATTCCAGAACGTCGATATGTTCGGTGCCCTTGATCGGGTCGCCGCCGATGCCGACGCAGGTCGATTGGCCCAGGCCCACATCCGAGGTCTGTTTCACCGCCTCGTAGGTCAGCGTGCCCGAGCGCGAGACCACGCCGCAGGAGCCGCGCTTGTGGATATGGCCGGGCATGATGCCGATCTTGCAGGCATCCGGCGTGATGATGCCGGGGCAGTTCGGGCCGATCAGCTTGGAGGTGGAGCCCTCGAGCGCACGCTTGACGCGCATCATGTCAAGCACCGGGATGCCTTCGGTGATGCAGATGATGAGTTCCATCCCGGCGTCGATCGCCTCGAGGATGCTGTCGGCGGCGAAGGGCGGCGGCACATAGATGACGCTCGCGTTGGCCTCGGTCACATGTTTCGCCTCATGCACCGAGTTGAAGACCGGCAGGTCGAGATGTGTGGTGCCGCCCTTGCCCGGCGTCACGCCGCCGACCATTTTCGTGCCATAGGCGATGGCCTGTTCAGAGTGGAACGTGCCCTGCGAGCCGGTGAGGCCCTGACAGATCACTTTTGTATTTTCGTCTACGAGGACTGCCATCTTGGCGTTCTCCTTACTGAATTCGTGGGGAAGGTGGGTTGGCACCCACCCTACGATTAGCCCTTGACCGCCTTGACGATCTTCTCGGCCCCGTCCTTGAGGTCGTCGGCGGCGATCACGTCGAGGCCGGAGGTGTTGATGATCTCCTTGCCCTTCTCGACGTTCGTGCCTTCCAGACGGACCACCAGCGGCACCTTCAGCCCGACCTCCTTGACCGCCGCCACCACGCCCTCGGCGATCACGTCGCAGCGCATGATGCCGCCGAAGATGTTGACCAGGATGCCTTTGACCTGCGGGTCAGAGGTGATGATCTTGAACGCCTCGGTGACCTTTTCCTTGGTCGCGCCACCGCCCACATCGAGGAAGTTGGCAGGCTCGGCGCCGTAAAGCTTGATGATGTCCATGGTCGCCATCGCCAGACCGGCGCCATTGACCATGCAGCCGATTTCGCCATCCAGCGCGATATAGTTGAGGTCGTATTTGGAGGCCTCCAGCTCCTTGGGGTCTTCTTCGGTGGTGTCGCGCAGCTCGGCGATATCCGAGTGGCGGTAGATCGCGTTGCCGTCAAAGCTTACCTTGGCATCAAGCACCTTGAGATCGCCCTTGTCGGTCACGATCAGCGGGTTGATTTCCAGCATCTCCATGTCTTTTTCGACAAAGGCCTTGTAAAGCGTGCCCATCAGGGCGACGCATTGCTTGACCTGCGCGCCGCTCAGGCCAAGGTTAAAGGCGATGCGACGGCCGTGAAACGCCTGATAGCCGGTGGCCGGATCGACGCTGAAGCTGAGGATCTTTTCCGGCGTCGCCTCGGCGACATCCTCGATATCCATGCCGCCCTCGGTCGAACAGACAAACGACACCCGGCTGGTTTGACGATCGACCAGAAGCGCGAGATACATCTCGGTCTCAATCCCCGAGCCGTCCTCAATATATATCCGGTTGACCTGTTTTCCGGCCGCGCCGGTCTGCTTGGTCACCAGTGTGCGGCCCAGCATGCGCCGCACCTCGTCGGCGGCCTCTTCCACGGATTTGGTGAGCCGCACGCCGCCGCCGTCGCCGGCCCCGGTCTCCTTGAAGGTGCCCTTGCCGCGCCCGCCCGCGTGGATCTGCGCCTTGACCACCCAGAGCGGCCCGTCAAGCGCTCCCGCAGCCGTCTTGGCCTCCTCGGCGCGCAAAACCGCCCGCCCCTCCGACACCGGCGCGCCGTAACTGCGAAGCAACGCCTTCGCCTGATACTCATGGATATTCAATTGGTTTCCTCCCTCGGATGGAGCGGCCTGGACCGCTATTTTATCAGTGGCAACAGTTTCTTGAAGGCCGGGGTCCCTGCCTGGCCGAGCCATTCGAAGACCACCATTTCGGTCGTCACGATGCCCGCGCCGCCTGCACTGAGCCGGGCGATGCAGGCCTGTTCGCTCTCGAGTGTGCGCGAGGCGGTCGCATCCGAGACGACGAACACCTCGAACCCCGCTTCGATCAGGCTGGCGGCGGTCTGCACGACGCAGATATGCGCCTCCATCCCGGCGATTACCGCCTGTTTGCGTCCGAGCCCGCGAAAATGCGCCGCAAAGCCTGCATCCTCCATGCAGGAAAAGTGCATCTTGCTGAGCACGATCGTCTCCGGTCCCGGTGCGAGTTCGGAGACGGTGTGGCCCAGTCCGGCAGGGTACTGCTCGGTCATGATGACCGGCACGCCGACCTCCTCGGCGCTGGCCCTGAGCGTGCGGGTGTTGCGGATGGTGCGGGCCGGGGCCTGCATCGCGGGGACGAGACGCTCTTGCATGTCGATGATGACAAGCACGCTGTCTGCGGCGCGGATGAGCATGACCTGACCTCCTGAATGCTGTGGTGAAAAGTGGTATTCCATTAGTGGTATGCCAGATACCACAGTTTCATACACCCAGCAACTGCGATATCTCGCGAGCAGAACAGGGCGACTCATTGCCGGGATGGTCGAGGTGTCGGTCGGTGGTTCTGTATGCTGCGGCGCAGTAAGACTGCGCCCTGTGTGGCGCATTGGGCCGATCCGACCGGTCAGGGTGAGCGCAATGTAAACCACGTAATTACAATGTCTTGTAGGACTTTACCGGGTTCCGGCATGTTTGTTGTTCCGGTCGCGCGGCCCGGGGGGAATTGTGCTTCCTAAACAAGGCTGTCGGGAGGTCGGACACGCGCGTATGCTGCAGGTGCGGCGACGAATGTGAAAAAAACGAATTGCCCGACCGTTTATGCTGGCGTATGGTATACCACAGAGCCAGAACCGCCGCATGACGGCACGGGCGCTATTGGAGATGATAATATGAAGCTACGTCCGATTGCGTCAAATTTTACGCTCAAGGATCATGTTTACGAGAGGCTGCGCGAGGCGATCCTGGAGATGAACATCTACGAGGATGATGCCGATCTGCGTCTCGACGAGCGGTCGCTCGCCGAGCAGCTACAGATTTCCCGCACGCCGCTGCGCGATGCCATCGCCCGGCTGGAGGCGGACGGGCTGTTGACCGTGGTGCCACGCAAAGGCGTGTTTCTGCAGCGGAAAAGCCTCGAGGAAATTCTTGAAATGATCATCGCCTGGGCGGCGCTGGAGAGTATGGCGGCGCGGCTTGCCGCCGAGCGTGCCACCGACACCGAGATCGCGACGTTGCGCAAGATCGCCGAGAAATACAACGATGCGACCTCGGCCACGCGGATCGCGGAATATTCCGACGACAACCTGAAATTTCACCTGCACATCCTAGAGATTTCGCATTGTGCCCTGCTCAAGAGCATGGCCGAGGGCGTTTTCCTGCACATCAAGGCGGTGCGGCTGCGGTCGATGTGGGAGGGCGACCGCGTCAAGCGGTCGGTCGTCGATCACGCCGAGATCATCGAGGCGCTGGAGCGCCGCGACGCGGAGGACGCCGCCAACAAGGTGCGCGAGCACACGATGCAGCTGCATGAGCATATCCGCAAGACCTGGGGCCGCCTGAACCTGACGCGCAATGCGCCCCTGGAAACCCAATAGACCAAATGCCCGGCCCCGTCGGTAAGCGGCGGGACGGGCCAGATGAAACCGGAGGACACACATGGCCGTAGCCAACTCACCCGCAGCGCCGATATCGGAGGCCGATGCCGTTACCGACGGATTTCACCTCCTGATCGATGCGCTCAAGCTCAACGGGATCGAAACCATCTACAACGTCCCGGGCATCCCGATCACCGATCTGGGCCGCTATGCGCAGGCGCAGAACATGCGGGTGATCTCGTTCCGCCATGAGCAGCATGCCGGCTACGCGGCCTCGGTGGCGGGGTTCCTGACCAAGATGCCGGGTGTGTGCATGACCGTGTCGGCGCCGGGCTTCATGAATGGGCTGACGGCGCTGGCGAATGCGACCACGAATTGCTGGCCGATGATCCTGATCTCGGGCTCGTCGGAGCGCGAGATCGTGGATCTGTCGCAGGGTGATTACGAAGAGATGGATCAGCTTGCGATGGCTCGGCCGTTCTGCAAGGCGGCCTACCGGCTGACCTATGCGCAAGATATCGGCATCGCGGTGGCCCGCGCCATCCGCTCGGCGGTGTCGGGGCGGCCCGGCGGGGTCTATCTCGACATTCCGGGCGCGATGCTGGGGCAGGTGGTGGATGCCGCCGAAGGCGCGCGCTCGTTGGTCAAGGTGATCGAGCCCGCGCAGCGGCAACTGCCCGCCCCCTCGGCCATCGAACGTGCCATCGAGGTGATGAAAGGGGCCGAACGCCCGCTGATCGTGATTGGCAAGGGCGCGGCCTATGACCAGTCCGACGAGCTGATCCGCGAGCTGGTGGAAAAATCCGGCTATCCGTTCCTGCCGATGTCGATGGCCAAGGGCCTGTTGCCCGACACGCATCCGCAATGCGCGGCGGCGGCGCGCTCGATGGTGCTCAAGGACTCGGATGTGGTCATCATGATGGGTGCGCGGATCAACTGGCTGCTCAGCCACGGCAAGGGCAAGCAATGGGGCGAGCCGGGGGGCAAGCGCTTTGTCCAGATGGATATCGAGGCCGAAGAGATGGATTCGAACGTCGAGATCGCGGCCCCCATCGTGGGCGATGTCGGGTCGTGCTGCGCCGCGCTCATCGCGGCGATGGACGGGGCCGGGGTGGCACCGCCCAAGGAATGGCTCGATCAGGTCAACGCCAAGGCCACGGCAAACATGGAGAAAATGGCCGGGCGGTTGCGTAACAATAACAACCCGATGGACTATTTTGGTGCGCTTGGCGTCATCAAGGATGCGATCAGCGATCATCCCGACACGATCCTGGTGAACGAAGGGGCCAACACCCTCGATATGTGCCGCTCCATCGTCAACGTCCACAAGCCGCGCCACCGCATCGACGTGGGCACCTGGGGCGTGATGGGGATCGGCATGGGATCGGCCATCGCGGCGGCGATCGAGACCGGCAAGCGCGTGCTGGCGGTCGAGGGCGACAGCGCCTTCGGCTTCTGCGGCATGGAGATCGAGACGGTCTGTCGCTACAACCTGCCGATCTGCACGGTGGTGTTTAACAATGACGGCATCTATCGCGGTGATGGCGAGAACTGGGGCGATGGCGACGATCCGGCGACCACCGTGTTCGTCAAGGGGTCGCGCTATGATCGGATGATCGAGGCCTTTGGCGGGGTCGGGGTCGTCGCGCGCTCGCCGGACGAGCTGCGCGAGGCGGTCTATGCCGCGCTCGAAAGCGGAAAGCCCACGCTGATCAACGCGATGATCGACCCGGCTGCCGGCAAGGAAAGCGGCAATATCGGCAATCTGAACCCGCAATCGGTGGTGGCCCAGAAGCTCTATCCACAAGCGCGCAAAGACTGAAATGTAATGAAACTGGGCGTGGGCAACACGCCCACCGGCTCAGAGATGGAGAGACCTATGAAAGCCCTGGACGGCGTCAAGATCCTGGATTTTACACATGTGCAATCGGGCCCGACCTGCACGCAGCTTCTGGCATGGTTCGGTGCCGACGTGATCAAGGTGGAGCGCCCGGGCGTGGGCGATGCCACCCGCAAGCAACTGGTCGATGTGCCGGACGCGGATTCGCTGTATTTCACGATGCTGAACCACAACAAGCGCTCCATCGAGCTTAACCCCAAGACCGAGGCGGGCAAGGCGGTGCTTACCCGTCTGGTCGAGACCTGCGACGTGCTGGTCGAGAATTTCGCGCCCGGCGCGCTAGACCGCATGGGATTTAGCTGGGAACGGATCCAGGAGATAAACCCGCGCATCATCATGGCCTCGGTCAAGGGTTTTGGCCCGGGCAAATACGAGGATTGCAAGGTTTACGAGAACGTCGCGCAATGCGCGGGCGGTGCGGCCTCGACCACGGGCTTTCTTGATGGTCCGCCCTTGGTGACCGGCGCGCAGATCGGCGACAGCGGCACCGGGTTGCATCTGGCCCTGGGGATCGTGACGGCGCTCTATCAGCGCGAGCATTCGGGCCGCGGACAAAAGGTGCTGGCGCCGATGCAGGACGGGGTGATCAACCTCTGCCGGGTCAAGCTGCGCGATCAGCAGCGTCTCGCGGCCGGGCCGCTGACCGAATATTCGCAATATGGCGCGGGCATTCCGTTTGGCGACGCCACGCCGCGCGCGGGCAACGATTCGGGCGGTGGCCAGCCGGGCCGTATCCTCAAGTGCAAGGGCTGGGAGACCGACAACAACGCCTATACCTATTTCATCACGCAGGCGGCGGTGTGGGAGCATATCTGCGACGTGATCGGCGAACCCGATTGGAAGGACGCACCGGGCTATGCCACCCCGCAAGAGCGGCTCGACAAGCTCGACGCGATCTTTGCGCGGATCGAGGAATGGACCATGACCAAGACCAAGTTCGAGGTGATGGACATCTGCAACCCGCTCAACATCCCGGTAGGGCCGATCCTGTCGACCAAGGAGATCATCGAGGACGAGGGCCTGCGCAAGACCGGAACGATCGTCGATGTCGAGCACCCGACGCGCGGTCGCTACACCACCGTCGGCTGCCCGATCAAGCTGTCGGACAGCGCGGTAGAGGTGACGCGTTCGCCGCTTCTGGGTGAACATACCGAGGAAATCTTGCGCGATGTGCTGGGCTATGACGGTGAGGAACTGGCCAGCATCATGGAATCGGGCGCGGTCGGCACCGCAAAGAAGGCCGCCGAATAATCAAGGCGTGAGGGCAAGGGCCGGCGCAGACCGGCCCGCCGCACGGACGGGAGGAACGAATGAGACTAATCGTGATGGGGCAGCAAGCCTTCGGCAAGGATGCCCTGGCAAAGCTGCTCGACACCGGAACGGACGAGGTTGTCGCGGTCTACTGCGAGCCGGACCGCGACGGAAAGCCGGTCGATCCGATCAAGGAACTGGCGCTTGAGAAGGGGCTGCCGGTGCATCAACCGGCCAATTTCGATGATCCGGCCACGCTCGAGGTGTTGGCGGGGCACAACGCCGATCTGATGATCATGGCCTTCGTCAATGTCTTCGTGCCCGAGGCGGCGCGCGACACGCCGACCCATGGCTCGATCTGCTTTCACCCGTCGCTCTTGCCGCTGCATCGCGGGCCCTCGGCGGTCAACTGGCCGATCATCATGGGGGCGACCAAATCGGGCTATTCGTGGTTCTACCCCTCCGACGGGCTGGACGAGGGCGACAGCCTGTTGCAATGGGAGTGCGAGATCGGCCCCGACGACACCGTGATCGACCTCTATTTCAAGAAGATCTATCCGCATGCGGTCGAGAGCGTGTTGACTGTCTGCGATCTATATCGCGACGGCAACCCGCCACGTATCGTGCCCGACGAAAGCCGCGCGACCTATGAGCGCCGCTGCAACCGAAATCATTCGCGCATCGAATGGCACCGCCCGGTAAAACAGGTCTATGACCTCATTCGCGGCACCAATCCCGCGCCGGGGGCCTGGACCACGCTGAATGGGGCCGAGGTCGATATCTTCGACTGCGCCCTGGTGCCTGGCGACGGCATATCGGGCCGGGTGCGCGAGGTGTCCGACGAGGGCATCGCCGTGCAATGCGTCGGCGGCCGTATTCTGATCAAGCGGGTACGCCCCAAGGGCGAGGCCAAGATGCCAGCCGCAGAATGGGCCGCCGCCACGGGGCTCAAAGCCGGGGCCACCCTTGGAATCTGAAATCCATACAAATCTGTTGGGAATACCAAATGTCTGATATCGAAATTGCACGCGCCGCGACCAAGAAGCCCATTCAGGAGATCGGCGCCAAGCTGGATATCCCGAGCGAGCACCTTCTGCCCTTCGGCCATGACAAGGCCAAGGTTTCGGAAGATTTCATCAAATCGCTTTCGGGGCGCAAGAACGGCCATCTCGTCCTGGTGACGGCGATCAATCCGACGCCTGCGGGCGAAGGCAAGACCACCACCACGGTGGGGCTGGGCGACGGGCTCAACGCCATTGGCAAGAAGGCCGCGGTCTGCATCCGCGAGGCGAGCCTCGGACCCTGTTTTGGTATGAAGGGTGGGGCCGCGGGTGGCGGCTATGCGCAGGTTGTCCCGATGGAGGACATGAACCTGCATTTCACCGGCGATTTTCACGCCATCACCTCGGCGCATAACCTGCTGGCGGCGATGCTGGACAATCACATCTACTGGGGCAATGAGCAGGAAATCGACATCCGCCGCGTGGTCTATCGCCGGGTGATGGACATGAATGACCGCGCCCTGCGGCAGATCGTGTGCAACCTCGGCGGCGTGGCCAACGGCTTTCCGCGCGAGGCGGGGTTCGACATCACAGTGGCCTCGGAGGTCATGGCGATCCTGTGCCTCGCTACCGATCTGGCCGATCTGGAACGCCGTCTCGGCGACATCATCGTGGCCTATCGCCGCGACAAGACGCCGGTCTATTGCCGCGACATCAAGGCCGACGGCGCGATGACCGTGCTGTTGCAGCAGGCGATGCAGCCCAACCTCGTTCAGACGCTGGAGAACAACCCCGCCTTCGTGCATGGCGGGCCGTTTGCGAATATCGCGCATGGCTGCAACTCGGTCGTGGCAACCACCACGGCGCTCAAGCTTGCGGATTACGTGGTCACCGAGGCGGGCTTTGGCGCCGATCTCGGGGCCGAGAAATTCATGAATATCAAGTGCCGCAAGGCCGGTCTTACACCCGAGGCGGTGGTGATCGTGGCGACCGTGCGGGCGATGAAGATGAATGGCGGCGTGGCCAAGGGCGATCTGGGCGCCGAGAACGTGGATGCCGTCAAGGCGGGCTGTCCGAACCTCGGGCGCCACATCGAGAACCTGGCTAAATTCGGCGTGCCAGCGGTGGTGGCGATCAACCATTTCGTCACCGACACCGATGCCGAGGTGCAGGCCGTCAAGGACTATGTGGCCAGCCAGGGTGCCGAGGCGGTGCTCTGCAAGCACTGGGCGCAAGGCTCCAAGGGGACCGAGGAACTTGCGAAAAAGGTGGTTGAGGTCGTCGAAGGCGGATCGGCCAAATATGCGCCGCTCTATCCCGACGACATGCCGCTCTTCAAGAAGATCGAGACCATCGCCAAGGAAATCTACCGCGCCGACGAGGTGGTGGCGGACGCCAAGATCCGCAATCAACTCAAGGAGTGGGAAGATCAGGGCTATGGCAACCTGCCGGTCTGCATGGCCAAGACGCAATACAGCTTTACCACCGATCCCACGCGACGCGGCGCGCCTGACGGGCACAGCCTGCCGGTGCGCGAGGTGCGGCTCTCGGCGGGGGCGGGGTTCGTGGTGGTGATCTGCGGCGAGATCATGACCATGCCGGGCCTGCCCAAGGTGCCCTCGGCCGAGGCGATCTGCATCAATGACGAAGGCCTGATAGACGGGTTGTTCTGATCATGGGCCAGTCATCGCTTCATACGATCATGATGCCGGTGCGCGACGATGGGCGCGGGCCGATCATCTTCGCCCATGCCGCAGCACTGGCCAAGCGCTTCAACGCGCATGTTCGGGTGGTGCATTCCCACCCGCGACCAGAGGACATGATGCCTTACGGCGTGGTAATCCCGACCTTTTTGCGCAAGCAGCTGGCAGAGGCCACACGCACCCGCGCGGATTACGAGGAGGAGGACCAGCAGGCCAAGTTCCGCGAGTTGGCCGAGCGCCACGGCATCAGCGTGGAACCGCGTACCGTCGGCAAGCCGACGGCGGCGTTTCGCGAATACGAGGGCAAGCAGGTCGAAGTGGTGCGCCAATACGGACGTCTGGCCGATATCATCTGCGTGTCCAAACCCTGCCCGGACGAAAACCTTGGTTACAACACGCTGAGATCGGCGCTTTTCACGTCGGGGCGGCCCGTGATGGTTTGCGCCGACACCGAGGAGGTGGCCCCCGATATCGGCAGTCATGTGGCGATCGGCTGGAATGGATCGCTGGAGGCATCGCGCGCGGCGGCGCTTGCCATGTCGCTGATCGAGCGCGCCGATCGGGTCACGATCCTGACCGCCGGGCGGGTCGACCACACCGCCACGCCCGAGGAGTTTCGGATCTATCTCGCACAGCGCGGCATCGAGGCGGAAATCCATGCCTTCGAACGCAGCGGTAATGTCGGGCGGGCGCTGCTGGAAAAATGCTCGGAGACAGGTGCGAACATGCTGATCACAGGGGCCTATCACGAAAGTTACGAGCGTGAGGCGCTGCTTGGCGGAAATTCCGCTACCATCGTGGCAGAAGCCACGATTCCGGTGGTCATGGTACATTGAGGTGACGAGCAGGAATAATCGAGTTTTCTGAACCAGGCACAGGAGGAGAAAGAGCAGTCTCAAGACGGGCTTCGATGCGCGTGTCAATCGGCCGGGGAGGGCCGAAAGCGCGCCGGATCCTACACTGAACCTGACCGGGTAGCGGTCATCAAAGGGAGGAAGACATGAATATCCTGAAGACTTTAGCAATCGGCATCGCCGCGTTGGGGCTTTCGGCACCGGCGGCCATGGCGGACTGGCAGCCGCGCAAGCCTATCGATTTCGTCATCATGGCGGGACCGGGCGGCGGCGCGGACCAGATCGCCCGCTTCATTCAGTCGGTGGTCGAGAAGAAGGACATGACCAGCCGTCCGCTGATCCCCAACAACAAGGGCGGCGGCTCGGGCGCCGAATCCCTGATCTGGCTCAACGATGCGAACGATGCGAATCACACCCTTCTGGTGACGCTCAATTCGTTCTTCGCCACCCCGATCCGGCAACCCGAGTTGGGCATCGACATCCAGACCTTTACCCCGGTCGCGATGATGGGCGTCGATCCCTTCGCGCTCTGGGTGCACAAGGATAGCGGCATCGAGACGTTCGAGCAGTGGGTCGAGACGGTCAAGGCGGCGGATGGCGAGTATGTCGTCGGCGGCACCGGCACGGGCCAGGAAGACAGCATCGTCTTCGCTTATCTGAGCAAGGCCTATGACCTCAAGCTGAAGTACATCCCGTTCGACGGCGGCGGTGCGGTTGCCGCAGCCCTTGCGGGTCAGCAGATCATGGCCACTGTGAACAACCCGGCAGAGGCGCGTGGCTTCTACCAATCGGGCGATGTGCGCCCGCTTCTGGTGTTCTCGGATGAGCGGATGGAGTCCTATCCGGATGCGCCGACGCTCAAGGAACAGGGCCACGACTTCAGCTACTACAACCAGCGGGCCATTGTCGGCGCGCCGGGCATGTCGGATGAGGCGGCAACCTACTATCAGGACCTGTTCGCCGAAGTCTACAACTCGGAGGAATGGCAGGGCTACATGGAAAAGGAGTCGCTCTCGCCGCTCTGGATGGATGCCGATGAACAGCGTGGTTACTGGAAAATCCAGGTCGACAACCACAACGACCTGCTGACCGGTATGAAGTGATCCACCGAAAAGTCTGATGAAATTAGGGAGGGCTGACAAATGCGTGTTGGCGAAATAGTGACGGCGGGCGTGCTGGCCCTCCTTTCCATCTATCTGATGTACAAGGCATCCGCGAACGGGATCGGCTATACGAGGGGGAGCGGCCCCCAGGGCGGCTTCTGGCCCTTCTGGCTGTCGGCCGGGATGCTGATCTCCACAGGCTTCATCGCGCTCAACTGGGTGCGGCAGGTGTCGCCGCAATCGCGCTCGCAAGAGCCGGTGCTCGACAGTTTTGGCCTCAAGACGCTTCTGCTCGTCGGTGGCGGGATCATCGGCTTCGTCGCGCTCATCGACATCGTGTCGATGTACGGCGCCGTCGCGATCTTCATGCTTTATTATATAAAGCTGCTCGGCCAGCACAGCTGGCGGTTGACCGTGCCGATGGTGCTGTTGTTCCCGCTCGGGCTGTTCTTCTTCTTCGAGGGGCTGATGCAGATCAGCATGCCCACGGGGATGAGTTTTACCGACCCGGTCTACAACGTGCTTTACGACATCATTTACTGAGCCGCTCAGGGCCAGCTGAAATAAGGGCGACAAGCAAGCCATGGAAATTCTATCTCTACTGGGCGACGGTATGCTGGTCGCCATCCAACCTCTGAACCTGATGCTGATCCTGATCGGCGTCACACTCGGTCTCTTCATCGGTGCGATGCCCGGTCTGGGATCGGTCAACGGGGTCGCGATCCTCTTGCCGGTCACCTTTCTGGTGCCACCCGGCTCGGCGATCATCTTTCTCGCGGCGATCTACTACGGGGCGATGTATGGCGGGGCGATCTCGTCGATCACCCTGGGCATTCCCGGCGCATCGACGGCGGTGGCGACCACCTTCGACGGACGACCGCTGGCGATGATGGGCAAGGCGCGTCTCGCGCTGGTGGCGGCGGCCATCGGGTCCTTCGTCGGCGGCACGGTGGCGAACGTGCTCTTCACCGGCTTCGCGCCCCTGCTGGCCACCGTCGCGCTCAGTTTCGGGCCGCCCGAGATCTTCGCGCTGATGTTGCTCGCCTTCGCGACCTTCGTGGGGCTTGGCGGCGACGACATCGCCAAGACCGTCTTTTCGATCTGTTTCGGTCTGGTGCTGGCCACGGTCGGCTTTGACCAGGTCTCGGGCGCGCCGCGGTTGCTGCTCTTTGATCTCAGTGGCTTTCTAGGCGGGATCAGCTTTCTGGTGCTGGCGATCGGCGTCTACGGCATCGGCGAGATGCTCTGGACGCTAGAGAGCACGCGCGGCAAGATCACCACGACGGACGCGAAGATGTCGGTCAAGGGGATTGTCGAGGATATGGGCGAGACCGCCCGCAAGGGCTGGAAGGGCACGGCGACCGGATCGTTCCTCGGCTTCTTCGTGGGTGTGCTTCCGGCCGCCGGTGCGACCCCGGCCTCGCTGATGTCCTATGCGATCACCAAGATGCTGTCGAAGAACAAGCATGAATTCGGCAAGGGCCATGTCGGTGGCGTGGCCGCCCCCGAGGCGGGCAACAACTCGGCCTCGACGGGCTCGATGCTGCCGATGCTGACACTCGGCATTCCCGGCTCGCCGACCACTGCCATCCTCTTGGGCGGCATGGTGATCTGGGGGCTGACACCCGGGCCGCGCCTGTTCGTCGATGAGCCGGATTTTGTCTGGGGGCTGATCGGGTCGTTCTACGTGTCGAACATCTTTGCCCTTCTGGTGAACATATGTGCCATTCCGCTCTTTATCTGGATGCTGCGGATGCCGTTCACCGTGCTGGCACCGCTGATCTTCGTGCTGTCGGTGGTGGGGGGCTATGCCGCCATGCAGGACATGTTCGACATCTGGCTGATCCTGGCCTTCGGCTTCGGGGCGTTCTTCCTGCGCAAGTTCGACTATCCGCTGGCGCCCGCAGTTCTGGCCATCGTGCTTGGGCCGATAGCAGAACCGACCCTGCGCCAGTCGCTGTTGCTGTCCTCGGGCGATCCGTCGATCTTCTTCACCCGGCCGATTTCGATGCCGATCATGGTGATTGCGATCCTGCTGATCCTGATGCCGGCCTTCAAATATTTGCGCCCGCGCCGGACCAGCGCGGCGGAGTGAGACGCCGCGACATGGTGGAGATAAGTCGAGAGGGGGCCTGCGGGCCCCCTTTCAGCTTTCGTAGCGGGTGCTGCCGCGCCGGTTTTCGTCGATGGGCAATTCCATCAGCAAGGGTTGATGCGCGCGCTGCGAACAGGCCTGGCGCGGGCAAAGATTGCAGTTCAGGCCGATTGGCGCGTAAAGCTTTGGGTCGTCGAAATTGTAGCTTGATGCATAGCGCAGGCGCGGTGCGTATTTCGCCTCGCACCCGAGCGCGAGCGTCAAGCGGCGGTCCTGTGTCTCTTCGCTGAAGACCGGGCGATGCACGGTGCGGCTGATGGTGAAATAGCGCGCGCCATCGGGCATCTCGACGAATTGCGGCATGATCACGCCGGGGGTGTAGAACGCGGTATGAATGTTCCAGACCGGGCAAGAGCCGCCATATTCCGCCAGATGGAACGAGGTTGAATTGAACCGTTTGGTGACGTTGCCGGCCTTGTCAATCCGCAGGAAAAAGAACGGCACGCCGCGCGCACCGTCGCGTTGCAGAGTGGTCAGGCGCTGGCAGACCTGCTCGAAGGAGGTGCTGAAGACCGCCCCGACGCGGTCGATGTCGTAGCGCGTCGCCTCAGCCTCGTGCAGAAAGGCGTCATAGGGCATCAGGAGGGCTGCGGCGAAGTAATTGGCCAGTTCCACCCGCAGCCGCGCGAGGGCAGGGTGGGACGCGAGGCCGCTGCGCCGGACGATGCCGGACAGGAGGTCGGGATATTCGACCAGACACAGCACATGCGCGAGTTGAAAGACGCGGTTGGCGGTGTTGAGCGCCTGTGACAGATGCACGGTGCCGTCGCTTTCGTCGTAATAGCGCAGCGCATCGCCCAGATCGCCGATCTTGCGGATCCGCGTTTTGACACCGTGGCGCTGCTCCAGCCGCTGCCGCAAGGCGAAAAAACGGTCCTCGGGCGAGGCGAAATCGACCGGTGAGGCCGCTTCTGCCGCCCGCTCCAGCTCTGGAAAGTGATTGCCATGATCACGAAAGAAGTCGTGGATCACGGTCTCGGGCGAGGTGCGCAAAAGCTCGTCCGCGGTGTTCTCTCCGGCCAGGCTCAGGATTTTTTCGAGCGCCGTGCGATAGGCCGCATGCAGATCGAGAAACCGCTCGACCAGGCGTGGCGCATGATCGACCGCGCCGCGCAATTCCTGAAGATCGGGCTGATCGCCGGAAAACACCGGATCGCGCAGGGTGTTGCGCAGGTCGGCCACGCGGCGCGTGCTCTCATCTCGGCTCAGGTCGCGCCAGTCGACGGCATAGACCTCGGCGATGCGCATGAGCAGTTGCACCGACAGGCTGCGCTGGTTGTTTTCCAGCAGGTTGATATAGGACGCGCTGACCTCCAGCTTGTCGGCCATCTCGGCCTGCGTCTGTCCCCGTTCGCGGCGCAACTGGCGCAGTTGCGGGCCGATCAGTGTCTTTGCCATGCGGTGAACCTTACAATATTACAAAAACAAGATTTGTAATATTTACTATATACACATTGACATTAATTTCGTAGCGGAATCGTCGCGTCCCGGTATAGTGGCGCCTTGTCTTGATAGAAGACGATCCAGCATTTTCCGAAAGGGCAGACATGATGTATCGCATCGTAATCCTCGGGGCCTCTTACGGCTCGCTTCTTGGCACCAAGCTGCTGATGGCGGGGCATGATGTGACGCTGGTCTGCCGTCAGGCGACCGCCGACCTGATCAATGCCGAGGGCACCGATGTGCGCATCAAGTTGCGCGACGAGGCCGAGCACCGCGCGTTCCGCTCAAATGACCTGCCCGGCACGCTGAATGCGCTTGTGCCAGAGGACGTGAACCCGGAGGATTACGATCTGGTGGCGCTGGCCATGTCCGAGCCGCAGTATTGCGCCGACAACATTGTCGATCTGCTGGGCCGAATCGCGGCTGCGGGCACGCCGTGCCTGTCGATCATGAACATGCCGCCGCTGCCCTATCTGCGCCGGGTCGAGGGGCTGGATACGTCGCGGCTAAAGGCCGCCTATACCTGTCCCAAGGCCTGGGCCGGGTTCAAGCCCGGCACCGTCACGCTGTGCAGCCCCGATCCGCAGGCCTATCGCGTGCCCGAGGACGGGGCCAACACCCTGCATGTCGGCCTGCCCACGAATTTCAAGGCCGCGCCGTTTGAGGACGAGGCCCATAACCGCATTCTGCGCGACCTCGAAAGCGGCATCGACGCGGTCACCGTGGACGGCAAGGACGTGCCAGTCAAACTGCGGGTCTTCGACTCGATCTTCGTGCCCTTCGCCAAGTGGAGCATGTTGCTAACCGGGAACTATCGCTGTGTGCTTGCCGACGGCGCACGCCCGATCAAAGAGGCGGTGCATGGCGACCCTGCACTGTCAAAGCGCATTTACAGCACGGTGGACGAGGTGGTCCGGCGGCTTGGGGCGGATGCGGCGGACGCGGTGCCGTTCGAGAAATACGCCAAGGCCGCCGACGGTTTGCTCAAGCCGTCCTCGGCGGCGCGCGCCATCGAGAGCGGCGCGGACCGGATCGAGCGGGTCGATATGCTGGTCAAGCTGATTGCCGAGCAACAGGGTGTGGAGACTGCCGAATTCGCGGGTATCGTCGACACGGTCAATGCCCGGCTTGACGCCAATCGCCGCAGCGCGGCCTGATCTGACATTGGCGGGCAGGGCCGTAACCGGCCCTGCATGCGGCCGCGTGAGGCTCAGAGGCTGCTGCGCAGGCCGTACTGTTGCGCGAGGTGGGGCACAATCTCGTCGCGCGTCAGACCCATCGCGGTCAGTTTCGCATCGCTGAGGCGTGACAGCTGCTCAACGTCGCGCATCATGCGATTGGCGTCGATGATCGACTGAAAGAAGAAATTCACGGCACGCAGCGGCGCAAGCACGGCGCGCGCGATGCTCGCGGCGACGGGGGCGCTGTGGCTGGTGTGGGAGGAATAGGTCATGGCGTCTCGCTCCTTGCGTTGCCGCATCTGCACAGAAGATATACTGCGCTGCAGCATTTTTCCAGAGCGGCGGGCGCAAACCTGCTCTGCATCAGGGGCATGGCTGTGTTTACGGGGCGCGGCCGCCGCATGAAAGGGCTTGTCCGCGCGCCCTGTCGCGGACCATGATAAGGTGCAACGCACCTGTGCCGGGGCTCCTTCATGTCCGACGACACGGCGGGCGGATCGAGATCTGGTGCGCGACCTGCAAGGACACGGGCGAGAAGATCGGCGATGGCGTGCTGACCCCGGTGCCGATTGATACCGACGAGACCGATGGCGGCAAGCCCAGGGAATAGGTGGTGATCAGCCCGGTGCGCAGAATCCCGGTGCCGTTGCGCCCGCCGGACCGCAAGGCCCAGATAGAACAGCACCGGCCGCGCGGCATCACGGCCCGCGCGCGCGAGGGGCTGGTGGTCGCCCGAGGATGGCCCGTTTCATGTCAACCGCATCTATGGGGACGGCACGCACCGCTGGGCGGGCGTTGCCTGGGTCGAGGACGAGATGGCGCCCGCGCCGCGCGCCCTCGGCGCACTGAACATGACCGACGCGCTGCTTTCGCCCGAGCAGATCTGGTAGAGGGCGCAGCCTGCGCGGCCCGGTGCCCTGCGCCGGGCATCCATCGGCCCCGACCCGGATGCGGGGCCGGGTTTTTCCCTGGCGCGGCGCTATCGAGTTGCGCTTCGGGGCGGAACTCTCTATGCCGCGCCGCAGCGAACCTGGACCCGGGAGAGATCCCGGGTGGCTCTTCCGGCCGCCGATCCGCCGGATAACGACAGACAACTGTGCGAATGCACGCCGGCTTTGCCCTTCATGCCTTGCCGGTATCGGATACCTTTGACATGATTTCACTCGACGCTTATCACGGCCAATGGCTGGGGAACATTCGCGGCGATCTGCTCGCCGGGCTGGTCGTGGCGCTGGCGCTCATCCCCGAGGCGATCGCCTTTTCGATCATCGCGGGCGTCGACCCGAAGGTCGGACTCTACGCCAGCTTTTCCATCGCCGTCATCGTCGCGATCACCGGGGGCAGACCCGGCATGATTTCAGCCGCGACGGCAGCGACCGCCGTTCTGATGGTCACGCTCGTGAAGGAGCACGGGTTGCAATACTTGCTGGCGGCAACGGTCCTGGCAGGTCTGTTGCAGATCGCAGCCGGGATTTTCAAGCTGGGTTTCGTCATGCGCTATGTGTCGAAATCCGTGATGACGGGGTTTGTCAACGCGCTCGCGATTCTGATCTTCATGGCGCAATTGCCGGAACTCGATCCGCGCGCTGTGACCTGGCTGACCTATGTGCTGGTCGCGGCGGGGCTGGCGATTATCTACCTGTTTCCACTGCTCACCACGGCGGTCCCGTCACCGCTTGTGACCATCATCGTCCTCACCGCCCTGGCGTTTGCGCTCGGCCTTGATGTGCGCACGGTCGGCGATATGGGCGAGTTACCCGACACGCTGCCGGTCTTTCTCATTCCACAGATCCCGCTTACCTTCGAGACCCTGATGATCATCCTGCCTTATTCGGTGGGGGTGGCCGTCGTCGGCCTTTTGGAAAGCCTGATGACACAGAACATCGTGGATGACCTGACCGACACCAAATCGAACCGTTCTCAGGAAATGGTCGGGCAGGGGATTGCCAATACCGCAACCGGGTTCATCGGCGGCATGGCGGGCTGTGCGATGATCGGGCAGTCGATCATCAACGTGAAATCCGGCGGCCGCGGGCGGCTGTCGTCCTTCACGGCGGGCGTCTGCCTTCTGTTCATGGTCGTGGTCCTGGGGGATCTGGTCAGCATCATCCCGATGGCGGCGCTGGTGGCGATCATGATCATGGTCTCGATCGGTACTTTTTCGTGGTCGTCGATCAAGGCGCTCACGGTTCACCCGCGCTCCTCGTCCATCGTGATGATCGCAACGGTCGTGACCGTTGTCTATACCCACAATCTGGCCATTGGGGTGCTGGTCGGGGTGTTGCTCTCTGGCATTTTCTTCGCCGGCAAGATTGCGCAGCTATTCAGTGTACGCGATGAGATCAGCGACGACGGTCGCGTGCGCACCTACCATGTCGAGGGCCAGCTGTTCTACGGATCGGTTGAGGATTTCATGGATGCCTTTGACTTCAAGCAAGCAACGGATCAGGTCATCATCGACGTGAGCCGCGCGCATATATGGGATATCAGTTCGGTACAGGCGTTGGACATGGCGATCCTCAAATTCCGCCGCGACGGTGCCGAGGTCGAGGTCGTCGGAATGAATGAAGCGACCGAAACTCTTGTCGACCGGCTGGCTATTCATGACAAGCCCGGCGCGATGGACAAGTTGATGGATCACTGAGGGAGGGGAACAATATGACAGAGAAAATCATCGCACTCGTGGACGGTTCGATCTATTCGGAAAGTGTATGTCATCACGCGGCGTGGATCGCCAAGAGAACTGACGCCCCGGTAGAGTTGATCCATGTGCTCGGTCGGCGTGAAAGCTCGGCCAATACGGATTTGTCCGGGGCCATCCGCCTCGGCGCGCGCAGCAAACTTCTTGAGGAGCTCGCGGATCTCGATGCGCAGCGCGCCAAACTGATCAGCCATCGCGGGCGCGCCGTGCTGGAGGATGCGCGCGCGATCGTCGATCAGGACGGCGTGACCGAAATCACTACGCGCCTGCGCCATGGTGATATCGTCGAAGCGATTTCCGAAATCGAAGAAGACGCCCGCGTCATCCTGATCGGCAAGCGTGGTGAGGCGGCGGATTTCGCCAAGGGGCATCTTGGCTCCAACCTCGAACGCATTGTGCGCGCGGCGCATCGGCCGGTCTTTGTCGCCTCGCGCGCGTTTCATCCGATTGACTCGGTGCTGGTCGCCTATGACGGTGGCACCTCGTCGATGAAGGCGGTGGATCACATCGCACGCAGCCCGCTCTTTGCGGATCTCAAGGTCACCGTCGTCACGGTGGGCACAGAGACCTCTGCGATCAAGACGGGGCTGGAGGATGCCAGGGCGCTTTTGAAGGCGGCGGGTATTGAGGCGGACACACGTGTCATCGAAGGCCAGCCGGAAACCGAACTCGGCAAGCTTGTCGAGGAGGAGGGCTTTGGCATGGTCGTGATGGGCGCCTATGGCCACAGTCGTATCCGCAGCTTGGTAATCGGGTCCACCACAACCGAGATGGTGCGCAGCTGCAAGGTGCCTGTTGTCCTGATGCGATAGCCGCGAGGTCGTGACGGGGTGTCTGTCGGCACTTTCGCATAAAGGCACCATCACCGACAGTTTCGGGCGGGGATCTGGTTTGAATCAGGGCCGCGTCCCCGGGGCATGGCGAAACTCGGGATGTGCCGTCATGGCGCGGGAGACATGGGCCCTGCCGGTGTTTTTGCCTGCTGCTTCCTGACCCGCGAGGGCACCGCGATACGACGCACAAGACCCGCAGCTCTGCGCTGCGCTATTTCCCAGGCGCGCCGGACCAGCCCACCGATATCACCGTCGGAATCGACGATACCACGCGCCTGCCCGCGCGGATTCACTTGGAACATCTGCGGCGGATTATCCTAAAAAACATATCGCGCCATTGGGTTTGGTCTACAAGACCGGGCTCTTCCCCGATTGCGACCTGCATTTCGGAACCGAGGCGCGCGGACGGAGCGCGCTTGACCTCGGCAGGGGGGCGAAAGTATGTAAAGTAGAAAGTTTACGCGCGTATCAATTTGACGGCGAGGCGCATGATGCCACAAAAGAAAATTCGCAACATGGAAGAGTTCGCGGCGATCAGCGGCATCTCGCGCCCCACGTTGTCAAAATACTTCAACAATCCTGACAGCGTCAGAAAGTCGACGCGACAGCGCATCGAGATCGCGCTGGATCAGCATGATTATCGGCCAAACGTCTACGCGATAAACCAAAACCGGCAGACGACCCGTAATATCGGGATCATCGTGCCCTATCTGGCCGACCCGTTCTTCAACGAGATTGGCCGCGCCGTCGAGGTGGCCTGCATCGAGGCGGGCTACAGCCCGATCCTACTGAGTTCTCACGGCAAGCCGGATCATGAGGCGGAGAACCTCGAATCGCTGAGATCGCTCAAGCCGGCCGGGGTATTGCTGGCACCGCTCGGGCGCGAATCCAATCGCAAGACCATCGACAAGATCAGCCGGGATGTGCCGTTGGTCCTGTTCGATGCCAATATCGCCGAGGTGGGCGAGGCCTTTATCGGGACAGACAACGCCCAGAGCGTCGGGTTGATCGTCGAGTACTTGTGCCGCAGTGGCGAGCCGCCCTGTTTCTTCGAGATGAAAACCCCCTCCAACCCAAATGCGAACAAGCGGCGGCAGGCCTATCTGGCAAGCATGGAGCGGCACGGTTTCACGCCGCATATCTTTCAGGCCGAGGGCCACGGATGGGGGTTTGAGGAGATCGGCCAGAGCCAGGGCGGGGAGATGCTGAGCCGCGGGGTTTTTCCGACCAACACCGTTCTATGCAGCAACGACCGTTTGGCTATCGGCATGCTGTCGGCCGCCTACGGTCTCGGGATACGGGTTGGTCATGGAAGCGGGTGCCGCCTGCGGATTGCGGGGCAGGACGACCATCCGTTTTCCCGGTTCACCTGTCCGTCGCTGACCACCATGGCGCAGGATTACGCCGCCATCGCCGACCGCGCGGCGAGTACGCTTTTTCGAATCATCGAGACGAACGAGTCGCCCGAGACGCGAGCGGAGACGCTTTTCGACGGAAGGCTTGTGATGCGCGACTCCGCTTAAGCCTATTTAAGAAATCGAAAAAATGGATAATATTTACGCGCGTAAAAAATGAAATTGACTTCGCGTAATGTATGCCGCTACCGTGCTCGGTACATCGGACGTTTAGGGAGGAACGGATGACCAGGATCAAATCATTCCATGCTGCGACGGCTATGGCCCTTGTTGTCGCAAGCGGCGCATTTGCAGACACCACCGTGACCATCGCGACCGTGAATAACGGCGACATGATCCGCATGCAGCGATTGGCGCCAGAATTCGAAGCGCAGAACCCCGATATCCGGCTGGAGTGGGTCACCCTCGAGGAAAACGTCCTGCGGCAACGCGTGACCCAGGACATCGCCGCGAATGGCGGCCAGTTCGACGTGATGACAATCGGTACCTACGAGGTTCCGATCTGGGGTCAGCAGGGCTGGCTGGTGTCGCTTGATGACATGCCCGAGGTGTGGGACGCCGATGACCTGCTGCCGGCCATCCGCGACGGTCTGACCATTGATGGCGCGCTTTACGCGGCACCGTTCTATGGCGAAAGCTCGATGGTGATGTACCGCACCGACCTGATGGAAAAGGCCGGTCTGGAGATACCCGATGCCCCAAGCTGGGATTTCATCAAGCAGGCTGCGGCGGCGATGACCGACACCGATAACGGGACCTATGGCATCTGCCTGCGCGGCAAGGCTGGTTGGGGCGAGAACATGGCCTTTCTGACGGCGATGGCCAACTCCTTTGGCGCGCGCTGGTTCGACGAGGACTGGCAACCGGAGCTGAATGGTCCTGAATGGACCGCCGCGGTCAATTTCTACATGGATCTTATGACACAACATGGTCCTCCGGGCGCGTCGACGAATGGGTTCAACGAAAACCTGTCGCTGTTCCAGCAGGGCAAGTGCGGCATGTGGATCGACGCCACGGTGGCCGCGTCCTTCGTGACCGATCCCGACGACTCGACCGTGGCCGACACGGTCGGTTTCGCGCTGGCCCCCGACACCGGGCTGGGCCGACGCGGCAACTGGCTCTGGGCGTGGTCGCTGGCCGTGCCGGCAGGCTCTGATGCCACGCAGGAGGCCAAAACCTTCATTCAGTGGGCCACGTCCAAGGATTACACCGCCCTTGTGGCCGCGAAAGAAGGCTGGGCCAATGTTCCGCCGGGCACCCGCAGCTCGCTCTATGAAAACCCTGAATATCAGGCGGCGGCACCTTGGGCGGACATGACGCTGAATTCGATCAATGCCGCCGATCCGACCGACCCGTCGGTCAAGCCCGTGCCCTATACCGGCGTGCAATTCGTTGCGATCCCGGAATTCGCAGGGATCGCCACGCAGGTCGGTCAGGAGATCTCGGCGGCACTGGCCGGGCAGCAATCCGTCAAGGAGGCGCTGGACAAGGCGCAAGCGCTGACCCTCGACGAGATGGAAGCCGCCGGATACTGAGCGCGATCGCTTGCCGAGCGAGGGGCACCCCATTGCGCCCCTCCGAGACAGGCCCGTTTCACAAAGACTACCTTTGATCGAGGCGGCGCGTCGCGGCAGCCTTCAGGAGAGATGAGCCATGGCGACCCAACATTCCAGATCGGCGGCACGCCTGATGATGGCACCGGCAGTCATACTGCTCCTGGGCTGGATGCTCGTGCCGTTGATCATGACGCTTCTGTTCTCGTTCAAGAAATACCTGCCGCTGCGTGGCGGCGATCTGGGGTGGGTCGGGTTCGAGAATTACGTCCGTTTCGTCACCTCAAGCGCCTTCTGGCCTTCGGTTCTGGCAACGCTGGCGATTGTCGGCGGGGTTCTGATCATCACCGTCGTGTTCGGCGTGCTGCTGGCGATCCTGCTCAATCAGCCGATGTGGGGGCGGGGCATCGTCCGCATTCTGGTGATTGCGCCGTTCTTCGTGATGCCGACTGTTTCGGCACTGGTGTGGAAGAACATGTTCATGGATCCGGTGAACGGGCTGTTTGCGCATCTGTGGACAGCGTTCGGCGCGGCCCCGGTGGAATGGCTGAGCCAGGCGTCGCTGCAATCCATCGTCATGATCGTGTCGTGGCAGTGGCTGCCGTTTGCGACGCTGATTCTGCTGACCGCGATCCAGTCGCTTGACAGCGAACAACTCGAGGCTGCCGAAATGGACGGCGCCCCGCCGATCAAGCGGTTTGCCTATATCACCCTACCGCATCTGGGCCGTGCAATCACCGTCGTGGTGCTGATCCAGACGATTTTCCTGCTGGGCATCTTCGCCGAGATTTTCGTGACCACCCAAGGCAGCTTTGGCACCCGCACGCTGACCTACCTGATCTATCAGCGCGTGCTGGAGAGTCAGAATGTCGGGCTCGGCTCTGCGGGCGGTGTCTATGCCATCATTCTTGCCAATATCATCGCCATTTTCCTGATGCGCATGGTCGGCAAGAACCTTGACGCGTGAGGAGGACATCATGGCCCGCTCAGTGACGACACAACGCAAGATCATCAACACCGCCGTCGCGTGGACGGTGGGTTTGCTGATCTTTTTCCCGATCCTCTGGACCATCCTGACCAGCTTCAAAACCGAGGCCACAGCGATCGCAGATCCCCCGGTCTTTCTGGCCTTCGATTGGACGCTGGAGAATTACGCAACGGTTCTGGAACGCTCCGATTACATGCGGTTTTTGTGGAACTCTGTCATCATTGCGGGCGGCTCCACCCTGCTGGGTATAATCATTGCGGTTCCCGCGGCCTGGTCGATGGCCTTCGTGCCCGGCCCGCGGACCAAGGACATCCTGCTGTGGATGCTCAGCACCAAGATGCTCCCGGCGGTGGGGGTGCTCTATCCGATCTACCTGATTTTCATCAAACTGGGCCTGCTGGATACCAGAACCGGGCTGGTCCTCGTGTTGATGCTGATGAACCTGCCGATCATCGTCTGGATGCTCTACACCTATTTTCGTGAAATTCCGGTTGAGATACTGGAAGCCGCCCGGATGGATGGCGCGGGGCTGAAGGAAGAGATCCTCTATGTGCTAACGCCGATGGCAATCCCGGGCATCGCATCCACCCTGCTGCTTAATTTCATCCTGGCCTGGAATGAGGCGTTCTGGACGCTCAACCTGACCGCGGCCAAGGCGGCACCGCTTACCGCGTTCATCGCCAGCTATTCCAGCCCCGAGGGCCTGTTTTATGCCAAGCTCAGCGCCGCCTCGACCATGGCGATCGCGCCGATCCTGATCCTTGGCTGGTTCAGCCAGAAACAACTTGTCAGCGGCCTGACCTTTGGCGCCGTGAAATAAGGAGACCAGAACATGGGACGCATCACACTTGACAAGGTCTCCAAGAGTTTCGGCGATGTCGAGGTCATTCCACCGCTGGATCTGACCATCGAGGACGGAGAGTTCACCGTGTTCGTCGGCCCGTCGGGCTGTGGAAAATCCACCCTGCTGCGCCTGATCGCGGGGCTTGAGGACACCAGCTGCGGCCATATCCGCATTGATGGCAATGACGCCACACATGTGCCGCCCGCCAAGCGGGGCCTTGCGATGGTGTTTCAATCCTACGCGCTTTACCCGCATATGTCGGTGCGCAAGAACATCGCCTTTCCGATGAAGATGGCCGGGGTCTCCGAGGACGAACAGGCGCGCCGCATCGACGCCGCCGCGAAGGCGCTGAACCTCACCGACTATCTGGACCGCCGTCCAGGGCAGCTTTCGGGGGGGCAGCGTCAGCGGGTCGCCATCGGCCGCGCCATCGTGCGCGAGCCTGCGGCGTTCCTGTTTGACGAGCCATTGTCGAACCTCGATGCCGCGCTGCGGGTGGGGATGCGGCTGGAAATCAGCGAGCTGCATAAACGGCTGAAAACGACGATGATCTATGTCACCCACGATCAGGTCGAAGCCATGACCATGGCCGACAAGATCGTCGTGCTGCGGGCGGGCGTGATCGAACAGGTCGGCAGCCCGCTGGATCTATATCGCGCGCCACGCAACACCTTTGTCGCGGGCTTCATCGGCTCGCCCAAGATGAACCTGATCGGAGGCGAGGAGGCCGCCCGACACGGGGCCCGTACCATCGGCATCCGCCCCGAGCATATCGACGTCGTCGAGGATAGCGGCACCTGGCAAGGTACGGTGGGGGTGGCCGAGCATCTCGGCTCGGACACGTTCTTTCATATCCATGGCACCGGCCTGACCGAGACCCTTACGGTGCGCGCATTGGGCGAGGTGACCCTGCGCCACGGTGACACGATCCACCTGTCGCCGCGCACCGATCAAATTCACCGGTTCGACGCGCAAGGATTGCGGATCGAATGACGCGGGCCATGTACTCCACTCAGATCAGGCACACAGATATGACGACACCCCTCGCGCGTTCCACGCTTTCGCAACTGCCCGGTCGCGTCTCGGTCCCGTCCTATGACCGTGCCGACCTGTCGCCTGGCATCCTGCATATCGGCATGGGCAATTTTCATCGCGCCCATCAGGCGGCCTATCTCGACCGGCTGTTCAATCTCGGCCTCGATCACGACTGGGCCATCGTCGGTGCCGGGATCATGCCGTTCGACGCCGCGCGGCGCGCCGCGCTTGAACCGCAGGATTGGCTCAGCACCGTGGTTGAACTGAGCCCCGACACCTACGAGGCGCGCGTGACCGGCGCGATGATCGACTTTTGCCCGGTAGACGCACAGGCCATCATCCGGCGCATCGCAGATCCGGCAATCCGCATCGTGTCGCTGACCATCACCGAGGGCGGCTATTTTATCGACGCGGCCACCGGGATGTTCGATCCCGCGCATCCGGACATCCGGCACGACGCGGCCATGCCCGACGCGCCGGTGACGGTCTTTGGCATCCTGCTGGCTGGTTTGCGACTGCGCCAAGAGACGGGACAGCCGCCGCCCACCATCCTGTCCTGCGACAACATCCCCGAAAACGGGCATGTCGCGCGTCAGGCGCTTGCGGGTCTTGCCGCACTGATGTCTGACGAGTTGCATGGCTGGATCATGGAGCAGGTGGCCTGCCCGAATTCGATGGTTGATCGCATCACCCCGGCCACCTCTGAGGCCAAGCGCGTGATGGTCGCCGATACGTTCGGCATCGACGATGCCGCCCCCGTGGTCTGCGAGCCGTTCACGCAATGGGTCATGGAAGACAATTTTCCATTGGGGCGTCCGGCGCTGGAAAAGGTGGGAGTTGAATTCGTGGCGGACATCGCCGCCCACGAGACAATGAAGCTGCGCATCCTCAATGCCAGCCATGCCGCGCTGTCCTATCCGTCTGCCCTGTTGGGCTATGACTGCGTGCATGATGCCCTGGCCGATGCCGATGTTTCGGGCTGGATCACCCGGCTGATGCACGAAGAGGTCATTCCGGTGCTTGCGCCGATTCCCGGCGTGAACTATCCGGACTATCTGAAAACCTGTCTTGAGCGTTTCGCCAACCCGGAAGTGCGCGACACCATCGCCCGGCTTTGTCAGGACGGATCGAACCGGCAGCCCAAGTTCATCCTGCCCACGGTCCGCGATGCGCTCGCCACCGGGCGCCCGCTTGACGGGCTTGCGCTTGAGGTGGCTCTGTGGTGTCGCTATTGCGCCGAGAGCCAAGAACTGACCGACCCGCGGGCGGATATGCTGCGCGCGGCGGCGCGCGCGGCGCGGCAGACCCCGGCGGCGTTTCTCGGGCTGACAGAGGTGTTCGGTATCCTGGGACAACACGACAGGTTCGCAAACGCCTGTGCCCGGCAGATCGAGGCGGTCTGGTCCGGCGATGTGCGCGCCGCGCTGCGGGCGTTCCTGAACAAGAAGGCGGCCTGAGATGATCCTGTGTTGCGGCGAGGCGCTGATCGACATGATCCCCGCAAGGATGGCGGACGGGCAGGGCGGCTTTGTCCCGCATCCCGGTGGCGCGGTATTCAACACGGCCATCGCCCTTGGTCGGCTTGGGGCGCACACCGGTCTGC
This sequence comes from Roseovarius sp. A-2, assembly GCF_002072155.1. Classification (GTDB taxonomy): domain Bacteria; phylum Pseudomonadota; class Alphaproteobacteria; order Rhodobacterales; family Rhodobacteraceae; genus Roseovarius. Next base: position 546,769 of record NZ_BDIY01000001.1, read on the forward strand.
TCACCGGCCTTTCGACCGACATGTTCGGCGCGCAACTCGTGGACGCGCTGACGGACAGCCATGTGGATGCAAGCCTTGCGATTCGCTCCGACCGGCCCACGACGCTGGCTTTCGTGCAGGTTGCAGACGGGCAGGCTACCTACAGCTTTTTTGACGAGAATTCTGCCGGACGCGTGTTGACCCCGGGCGACATGCCGATCCTGCCGGATGCCATCGCCGCGCTTTTTTTCGGGGGTATCAGCCTCGCGTGTGAACCGGCGGCAGAGGCATATGCCGATCTGCTTGCGCGCGAGGGCAAAACCCGTGCGGTCATGCTCGACCCCAATATTCGCCCCGGTTTTATCGAGCATGTCGACCGCTACCGTGCGCGACTGAACGCGATGCTGGCGCAGGCGGATATCGTCAAGGTCTCCGACGAGGATCTTGACTGGATCGTACCCGGCGCGCGACCGCTGAACGACAAGGTCGCGGTGCTTCAGGAGAACGGACCCTCGGTGGTGATCGTGACCCGTGGGGGCGCGGGTGCGACCGGGGTTCTGCGGGATGGCACGGAGGTTCATGTGCCCGCCGAAACGGCGACGCCTGTCGATACCGTGGGGGCCGGGGACACGTTCAACGCGGGCGTGCTTGCGAAACTCTCCGAGGCGGGGCAGTTGCAAGGCGACGCGCTGGGGCATCTGTCCGCGGACGCCCTGCAAGTTGCGATGGCCTATGGCGCGAAGGTTGCCGCTGTCACGGTTTCGCGCGCGGGGGCAAACCCTCCCTGGGCGAGAGAGGTATGAAATGATCCTTGGGAGAAAGGTGCGTTCCCTTATGTGCCCAGATATGTTAGCGCTAACAAAAAGTTGCGTCGGCAGCTCTAGTCTCGCGTTGTGCAGGAGGTCGTGACATGACACTCAAACTTGCGATCACCGGTTTCGAGGAGCGCGGCGAGCTGTGTGCATTGCCGCATCACGACAGAACATTTTTGAGGGGATGTTGAGGTCATGGTGTCGCGTGTCATTCCCGTCGATCCGTTCGATCTCGTCCTTTTCGGCGCGACGGGCGATCTGGCCCGGCGCAAGATCATTCCCGGTCTGTTCCATCGTTTCGTTGTAGGGCAGATCCCCCCCGGGGCCCGGATCATCGGCGCCGCGCGGACCGAAACGACCCATGACGCTTTTGTCCAACTGATCCGCGAGAGCCTTGAAGAGTTCGTGCCGAAAGCGGCGTCCCAGGGTGCCGAGATCGCTGCGTTCCTGGAGACGCTGCGCTATGTCTGCGTGGATGCCGCAGGCGAGGCGGGTTGGCGAGACCTGGGCCAGCATCTGCGTCCCGAGGCCGTGCGCGCCTTCTACCTTTCCGTTTCGCCCGCGCTCTTCGGTGCGATCGCCTCCAATCTGGATGCCCACCAGCTGGCCACGCCCGAGAGCCGTATCGTCGTTGAAAAGCCATTCGGGCGCGATCTCGCCTCATCCCAAGCCCTGAACGCGGATCTGCGCGGCGTCTTTGACGAAGGCCAGATCTACCGAATTGATCACTATCTCGGCAAGGAAACCGTCCAGAATCTCATGGTGCTGCGCTTTGCCAATTCGCTGTGGGAGCCGCTGTGGAATTCCACCCATATCGACCACGTGCAGATCACCGTGGCCGAGAGCCTCGGCGTCGAGGGGCGGGGCGAGTATTATGACCGGTCCGGCACCATGCGCGACATGGTGCAGAACCACCTGATGCAGCTCTTGTGCCTCACCGCGATGGAGCCGCCCTCGCGGTTCCGACCCGATGCGGTGCGCGACGAAAAGGTCAAGGTGATCGAGGCGCTTGATCCGGTGGTGCCGACCAATATTGTCCGGGGTCATCAGTATCGTGCAGGCAGCGATGCAGAGGGATACCGCGATCACGCGGGCGACCCGCAGAGCCTGACCGAGAGCTTTGTCGCCATGAAGGTGAATGTCGGCAACTGGCGCTGGGCCGGTACGCCGTTTTACCTGCGCACGGGCAAGAAGCTGCGCGCGCGGACCTCGGAGATCGCGATCATGTTCCGCGACCCGCCGCATATGATCTTTCCCAGGATCGAAGGGCGGCGTGGCAATGCGCTGATCATTCGCCTGCAACCCGATGAAGGGATAACGCTGCGGACCACGATCAAGGAACCTGGCCCCGGTGGCATGCGGGTGGCCGAAGTGGCGCTCGACATGGCCTTCGCCGAGGCGCTTGGCCCCCACGCCGAGGCGCAGGACGCCTATGAGCGGCTGATCATGGATGTGATCCGGGGCGATCAGACCCTCTTCATGCGCGGCGATGAGGTCGAGGCCGCCTGGGCCTGGGTTGATCCGATCATCCGCCGATGGGAGGAAGACGGACAGGCACCCGCGCCCTATGATGTCGGCAGTTCCGGCCCCGAAGATGCGCTGATGCTGCTGCACCGTGACGGACGCCGCTGGCGCGAAATACAGGTATGATGACGAGAACGGCGTTCCCGTCGGATGATTCAGTGTCGGTGACGCGCCTGCCGGGCGCGCGCCGCAAGACAGGAGACCCAGAATGACCAAAGTGACCGACACGGTCCGGCGGGTAACGGACCGGATCATCGCGCGCAGCGCACCCACCCGGAATGCCTATCTGGACATCATGGCGGCGGCCCGCGCGAAGGGGCCCGCGCGGGGGCATCTGTCGTGCAGCGGGCAGGCGCATGCCTATGCGGCGTCGGGCACCGACAAGGACCGGCTGGCGGGCACGAGCGCTGGCAACCTCGGCATCGTGACCGCCTATAACGACATGCTGTCGGCGCATCAGCCGTTCGAACGGTTCCCTGATCTGATCCGTCAAGCGGCGCGCGAGGCGGGCGGCACGGCGCAGGTGGCGGGCGGTGTGCCCGCGATGTGCGACGGCATCACGCAAGGCGAGGCGGGGATGGAGTTGTCGCTGTTTTCGCGCGACGTGATCGCGCTCGCGGCCTCGGTGGCGCTCAGTCACAACACGTTTGATGCCGCTGTTTTCCTTGGGGTCTGCGACAAGATCGTGCCAGGGCTGGTGATCGCGGCGCAGGCCTTTGGCCATCTTCCGGCGGTGTTCCTGCCCGCAGGCCCGATGCAGAGCGGGCTGCCCAATGACGAAAAGGCGAAGGTGCGCCAGAAATTCGCCAATGGCGAAGTGGGCCGCGACGCGCTGATGCAGGCCGAGATGGCCTCCTATCACGGGCCGGGCACCTGCACCTTCTACGGCACCGCCAATACCAACCAGATGCTGATGGAATTTATGGGGCTGCACCTTCCGGGGTCCAGCTTTGTAACCCCCAATACCGACCTGCGCGATGCGCTCACTCGCGAGGGTGCCAAGCGCGCGCTTGGTCTCAGCGCCTTGGGCAACGACTACACCCCGGTCTGCGACATTCTCGACGAGCGCGCCTTCGTGAACGGCATCGTCGGGCTGAACGCTACAGGGGGGTCCACCAACCTGCTAATTCATCTGATTGCCATGGCCCGCGCGGGCGGCATCCTGCTCGACTGGCAGGATTTCTCGGAACTGAGCGAGGTCACGCCCCTGATGGCCCGGGTCTATCCCAACGGTCTGGCCGACGTGAACCATTTTCACGCCGCCGGGGGCCTCGGTTACATGATCGGCGATTTGCTCAAGGCGGGGCTGCTTCACCCTGACACCAGGACCGTCGCGGGCACCGGGCTTGAGCATTACACCAAGGCCCCCGTATTCACCGATGGAGACCTCTCATGGCGCGATGGTCCGGGTGAAAGCCTGAACGACAAGATCCTGCGCCCCGTTTCCGACCCGTTCCAGCCCTCGGGCGGGCTTGTGCGGCTTGCCGGATCGCTTGGCACGGCGGTTATGAAGGTCTCTGCCGTCGCAACCGAGCACCAGATCATCGAAGCGCCGGTGCGCGTGTTCCATGATCAGGACGATGTGAAGGCCGCGTTCAAGGCGGGGGATCTGACCGGCGACTTGATCGTCGTTGTCCGTTTCCAGGGACCCAAGGCCAACGGCATGCCCGAGTTGCACAGCCTGACGCCCGTCCTGTCGATCCTGCAAGGGCGCGGCCAGAAGGTGGCGCTGGTCACCGACGGGCGCATGTCAGGTGCCTCGGGCAAGGTGCCCGCCGCGATCCATGTCAGCCCCGAAGCGGTTGAGGGCGGCCCGATTGCAAAGCTGCATGACGGTGATCTGCTGCGGATCGACGCGACGCAAGGCACGCTTGAGATTCTGACGCCCGGCGTGGCAGAGCGGCCCGCCGTCACCGCCGATCTTTCTGCAAATGCCGCAGGCACGGGGCGTGAACTTTTCGCCATGTTTCGCAATACAGTTGGTTCCGCCACCATCGGTGCCAGTATTTTCGGAGGCTGATCAAATGACCCTGTCACCCAAGGATGCTAGCCGCCTTACCCGCGAGATTTGCGGGTTTGCGCCCATCGTACCGGTGCTGGTGATCCATGACGCGCGACACGCGCGCCCCCTCGCCGAGGCGCTGATTGCGGGCGGGCTGCCCGCACTCGAGGTCACGCTGCGCACGCCCGCAGCACCCGACGTCATCCGCGCCATGAGCACGGTGCCGGGCGGGCATGTCGGCGCGGGCACGTTGATCACCCCCGAGGATGTTCGCACCGCCAAGGCCGCCGGCGCAACCTTCGGCGTCTCGCCTGGCGCGACGGACGCATTGCTGACCGCCTGCGAGGCTGAGGATCTGCCGCTTTTACCCGGTGCCGCCACCGCTACCGAGGCGATGCAATTGCTCGCGCGCGGCTATGACATGCTCAAGTTCTTTCCCGCCGAGGCGTCGGGCGGTGTGGGCGCACTCAAGGCCATCGGCGCGCCCTTGCCACAGGTCAAGTTCTGTCCGACCGGTGGCGTCAATCCGGTGAATGCGGCCAGTTACCTGAGCCTGCCCAACGTGCTCTGCGTCGGCGGCAGTTGGGTCGCGCCGCAAGAGCTTGTCGAGGCTGAACGATGGGACGAGATCGAATCGCTTGCAAGAAACGCCGCGCAATTGGGATGCATCCTTTGACCGATATCAGGCCAAAGCTTGAACAGAACCGTGCGGTAACACGTGACCGTGCCATTCCGAGCCTGTTCGACGAGGACACCCGCGCCGTGCTGCCCTATGACCAACGCCTTTCTCGTCTGTCGGCCTATCTGCAACAGCTGGATATGGAGCGTAACGGCAAGCGCGTGTCCATTGACGGCAGAACGCTCGCGCGGCACCTTCGGTGCGTTTCGCGCGGGATGCGGCAAGGTCCGCAACAGGCCACAACACCCCAACACTTCGCGTAAAAGCGCCCCCCGTCGCGGCGCGCGCCCTCAGCCTTCACGTGGTGGCGCGTTCCACGCCTTCGGCGATGGCGGAGCGGAGTTTTTTCTCCAGTGACACACGTTTGCTTTCGGAGTGGAATTTCAGGCCGAACATGTCCTTGACATAGAAGGTATCGACCACCTGCTCACCATAGGTGGCGATGACCGCCGAGGCGATATAGACGTTCGAGCGTGCCAGCGTGCGCGTGAGGTCATAGAGCAGGCCAGGGCGGTCGCGGGTGTCGACCTCGATGATGGTGTAGACCTCGGAGCCGTCATTGTCGAAGGTGATATGCGTCGGCACGCGAAAGGCGCGTTCGCGTTTCTTGAGCTTGTCGCGGGATTTGATCGCCTCGCGGGGGACGACCTCGCCGCGCAGGGTCTTTAGGATCATCTGGCGCAAGCGGGGCAGGCGGTCGGTCTCGAACGGGTGGCCGTCGCCGTCCTGTATCCAGAAGGCGGCGGTGGCGAAGCCGTCCTTGGAGGTGTAGGTGCGGGCGTCAACGACATTGGCCCCCACGAGCGCAAGCGCGCCTGCGAGGCGCGAAAAGATGCCGGGGTGATCGGCCAGCGCGAAACAGGCACGGGTGGCGTCGCGGTCCTCGTCTATGGCGAGGTCAATGCCGATATCGTCTTCGTGCAGCCCGTGCAGGAGGCGGGCAAAGACGACATGGGCGGTGACGTGCAAACCCTGCCAGTAGGGCGGGTAATGGCGGGTGGTCTCGTGCTTGAGATCGCGGGCGTCCCATTCGGTGAGCGCCTCGCGCAGGTTGCGCTTGGCATCGGCGCCGCGCTGTTCGCGGGTGATCGCCTCCATTCCGTCTTCGAGCACGCGGCGGGTCTGGCGGTAGAGCGCGCGCAGAAGCGAGGCCTTCCAGTTGTTCCAGGTGCCGGGGCCGACGCCGCGAATATCGCAGACGGTAAGCAGGAGCAGCAGGTCGAGCCGCTCGCGGGTCTGCACCGCCTTGGCGAAATCACGCACGGTGCGGGGATCGGCGATGTCGCGCTTCTGGGCCATGTCGGACATCAGGAGGTGATAGCGCACCAGCCATTCGGCGGTATCGACCTCTTTGGGTTTCAGCCCGAGGCGTGGCCCCACCTTGCGGGTGATGCGCGCGCCGAGGATCGAGTGATCCTCGTCCCGGCCCTTGCCGATATCGTGCATCAGCAGCGCCACATAGAGCACCCGGCGGTTTACGCCTTCTTTCAGGATCGAGGACGAGACCGGCAGTTCCTCGATCAGTTCGCGGCGCTCGATCTGGGCGAGGTGCGAGATGCATTGGATGATATGTTCGTCCACCGTGTAGTGGTGATACATGTTGAACTGCATCATCGCGACGACCGGCTCAAATTCGGGGATGAAGGCCGAGAGAATGCCGAGTTCGTTCATCCGCCGCAGGGCGCGTTCGGGGTTGCCGTGTTTCAGTAGCAGGTCGAGAAAGAGTTTCGCCGCGCGCGGGTCGTTGCGCATATGTCCGTCGATCAGGTGCAGGTTGGCGGTGACCAGCAACATCGCGTCGGGATGGATGAGCATCCCGGTGCGCAGCCCCTCTTCGAAAAGCCGCAAGAGGTTGAGCGGATCGGAGAGGAATGCGGTCTGGTCGACGATGGCGAGACGTCCGTGGATCTCCACATAGCCCGGCTTGAGTTTCTTGCGGCGTTTGAGCAGGCGTTGCAGGAGCGGCTCGGATTTGACCTGCGAGGCTTCCAGCTTGGTCAGGAAGATGCGGGTCAGATCGCCCACCGAGGTGGCATGGCGGAAATAATCCTGCATGAAGATCTCGACGCCGCGCCGCCCGGCGCTGTCGGAATAGCCCATCCGCGCGGCCACTTCGAGTTGCATGTCGAAGGTGAGTTGTTCGTTGGGCCGCCCGGAAATCAGGTGCAGGTGACAGCGCACCGCCCAGAGGAAATTCTCGGCGCGCAGGAAGGTGCTGAACTCGTCTCGGGTGAACATGCCGAGCGCTACAAGCTCGCTCACATCCTTCACTCGGTGCAGGTATTTGGCGATCCAGAACAGCGATTGCAGGTCGCGCAGCCCGCCCTTGCCCTCCTTGACATTGGGCTCGACCATGTAACGCTCGCCCTGTTTTTCGTGGCGCGCGTCGCGTTCTTCCAGCTTGGCTTCGGTGAACTGGCGCTCGCTCCCCTTGAAGAGATCATTCTGAAGCCGGTGGTTGAGCTCTGCCGCCAGGCGTTCTTCGCCCGCCAGAAACCGGTTTTCCAGGAGCGCCGTGCGGATGGTGAAATCCTCGGCTCCGAGGCGCAGACAGTCGCGGATGGTGCGGCTGGAATGGCCCACCTTGAGGCGCAGATCCCACAGGATGTAGAGCATCGATTCGATCACGCTCTCGGCCCAGGGGGTAATCTTGTAGGGGGTCAGGAACAGCAGGTCGACATCCGATTGCGGGGCCATCTCGCCGCGCCCGTAGCCGCCGACGGCGAAGACCGCGATGCGCTCGGATTCGGTGGGATTGGGCAGCGGGTGCATGACGCGGGTCGCCAGATCGAGCGTGCTGAGGATGATGCAATCGGTAAGCCAGCAATAGGCGCGGGTGGCGGGGCGGGCGTCAAAGGGCCGGGCGGCGAAGGCCTCGGCGATGGCGGCACGGCCCGCCTTCATCCGCTCGGACAGGATGGCGACGGCGGCGCGCCGCAGGGCTGTCATGTCGTCCGCAGCCTCATCGACAGCGCGCGCGAGCGCCGCGCCTGTGGCGGTTTCATCGAAAATCTCCTGCGCCGGACAGATCAGATCGTCCGGGCAGGGCATGGTCATGATCATGTCAGGGTCTGGACCTCTGCGTCAAAATCCGGCCCCGCCAAAGCTTTGCGGTGCGGGCGAGAGGATCGTGACCTGCTGGTCGATGATCGTGGCCACCGCGAGACCGCGCTCGTTGGTGCCATCCGCACGCAGGCGGAAGACGCCGTTCACCCCTTGAAAGCCGGCCGGTTGCGTGAGGTTGGCGCGCCCTAGATCCTGGCCGGATTTCGCAAGCGCACCGATGGCGGCGAGGCCGTCATAGGCCAGCCCCGCGATGGGATGCGGCGCGCGCGCGTTCGCAGCCTGGAACCGGCTGTTGAAACGTGCCGTGCGGTTCGGGTCGGGCAGGGTGAACCAGCCACCCTGAACGCCTGGCAACGCCAGCGTCTGCGGCGGCGTGTCCCACCGGCTCAGGCCGATATATTGCACCCGGTCGGGGCCAAGCCCGTTCTCGGGCAGCATCTGCGAGAAGAGTGGCAGGGCGCCGGCCGTATTGGCGGTGAGGAAGATCGCGTCGGCGGCGTTGGTCTCGGCGGTTTGCCGGATATTGGGCACGGCATTGAGCACGCCGTCCTGCGAGAATTCATAGCCCACGCTGCCCGCCAGCGTGGCACCGTTGGCGCGAACTGCCTGTTCGATCGCCGCGCGCCCCAGCCGCCCGGCGAGATTGTCGGAATAGACCGCCATGATCCGCGATTTGCCCTGACGGGTGGCATATTCCGCCAGCCGGTCGGCGGTTGTTTCGAAGGTCTGGCCGAGGATGAACAGATTTCCACCCGCGATGGTCGGGTTGTTGGAGAAGGCCAGCACGTTGATGTTGCGCGGGGCCACGGCAACGGCCACGGCATTGGCCGATTCGGCGTGCAGCGGCCCGATGATGATGCGCGCGCCGTCCTCGACGGCGTTCAGTGCGGCCTGTCGTGCCTGCTCCGCCTGACCGGCGGTGCCGTAGACCCGTAGATCGATCTGCACACCCGAAAGATCGGAGACCGCGAGGCGCGCGGCGCTTTCGAGATCGCGGGCCAGTTGGCCTTCCTGAGCATCAGCCGAGCCATGCGGCACCAGCAGCGCCACCGGCACGGCCCCGCGTGTCGGTGTGCCACCGCCCCCGGTGGTCACGGTCGAGACCGGCCCGCAGGCGGCGAGCAGGAGGATGACGAGGCCTGCCATAAGGCGGGTGAACGGCTTGCGGATGACGTCTAAAACGGCGAACATGTTTCGGTCTCACTCCCTGTTGCGTTTTGCCTGAGGCCAGACACGATTGTGGACGATCATAACCGTCATATGGAGCGGGTCCAATGGTGAATCCCGACAAGCAGAAACTGGCCGCGGGGCTGTATCTCATTGCCACGCCGATCGGGGCGGCACGTGACATCACGCTGCGCGCGCTCGATCTGCTGGCGGCGGCGGATGTGCTGGTGGCCGAGGACACGCGCAGCCTGCGGCGGTTGATGGATATTCACGGCGTGCGCCTCGGGGATCGACCGCTCTGGCCCTATCACGATCACAATGGCGCGCGCATGCGACCGCGAATCATGGCGGCGCTGGCGGCGGGAAAATCGGTGCTTTACGCGTCCGAGGCGGGCACGCCGATGGTGGCCGATCCAGGGTTCGATCTGGGGCGCGCGGCGGTGGCCGAAGGGTTCGATCTGATCTCCGCGCCGGGCCCGTCGGCGGTGATAACGGCGCTCACCTTGTCGGGATTGCCTACAGATCGGTTCCTCTTTGCGGGGTTCCTGCCCAACACATCGGGCAAGCGCAAGACCGCGCTGGGCGAGGTGGCAGAGGTGCCCGCGACGCTGGTGTTCTACGAATCCCCCAAGCGCGTGGCGGCGATGCTGCGCGACGCGGCGGAGGTGCTGGGCGCGGCCCGGCCGGCGGCACTCTGCCGGGAGATCACCAAGAAATTCGAGGAGGTGCGGCGCGGGACATTGGCAGAACTGGCCGAGGCCTGCGCCGATGCGGCGCCCAAGGGCGAGATCGTTGTCGTGGTGGGGCGTGGGGATTCAGGGAATATTAGTGAAATCGATCTAGACACGGTGTTGCGCGAGGCGTTGCAGGCGGGATCGGTGCGGGATGCCTCCGATCAGGTGGCGGCACGGCTGCGGCTGCCGCGGCGCAAGGTTTATCAGCGGGCACTGGTGCTGGCGGCGGAGCGTGAAGGAGGCGAGAGATGAGGCAGACGAGTTTCGATTTCGAGGCCCCGGTGGTCGTCGCTGAGGTCGCGCCGCGCCGGGAGCGTGGCCTGCGGGCCTACCTGTCGGGCTGTGCGGCGGAGGATGCCGCGCTGCGCGCCTATGAGGCGCGGGGCGCAAAGCTTCTGGAACGGCGCTGGCGGGGGACGGGCGGGGAGATCGACCTGATCCTGCGTGAACCCGACAGTTACGTGTTTTGCGAGGTGAAGAAGGCGGCGACTTTCGATCGGGCGCTGGAGCGGATCCGTCAGGGGCAGGTGCAGCGGATTTTCACGGCGGCGTCGGAATATCTGGGGCACACGCCCGAAGGGCAGCTGGCATTGGTGCGATTTGATCTTGTTCTGGTCAACGCCATCGGCGATCTGCGCCTGATGGAAAACGCCTTCGAACATTTCTGAATTGCACCTCTGCGCGGCATGGCGCATGTAAGTGGCGGATCGCAACAGGGGGTCGCCCATGAAAATCGCCTTTCAGATGGACCCGATCGGGCCGATTGACATCAATGCCGACAGTACGTTCCGGCTGGCCGAAGACGCGCAGGCGCGGGGGCATGAGCTGTTCTATTACCTGCCCGAGCGGCTGGCCTATGACGAGGGGCGGATCACCGCGCGGGGCTGGCCGCTGACGGTGCAGCGGGTGGCGGGGGACCATTTCAGCCTGGGGCAGGAGCAGACTGTCGATCTGGGCGAGTTCGACGTGGTCTGGCTACGGCAGGATCCGCCTTTTGACATGTTCTACATCACCACCACGCATCTGTTGCAGCGGCTGAGCCCCGGCACGCTGGTGGTCAATGATCCGTTCTGGGTGCGAAATTATCCCGAGAAACTGCTGATCCTCGATTTTCCGGACTTGATGCCGCCGACCACCATTGCGCGCGATATAGGGACGATCAAGGATTTCCGCGCGCGTCACGGCGACGTGATCATCAAGCCGCTTTACGGCAATGGTGGAGCAGGGGTGTTTCATCTGCCGCAATCCGACCGCAACCTCGCGAGCCTGCACGAGATGTTCACCGGGTTCAGCCGTGAGCCATTGATCGTGCAGAAATATCTGCCTGCGGTGAGCAAGGGTGACAAGCGGGTGATCCTCGTCGACGGGGAACCGATTGGCGCGATAAACCGGGTGCCCGCGCAGGGCGAGACGCGGTCGAACATGCATGTCGGCGGGCGCGCCGAGAGGGTCGAGATGACTGCGCGCGACCGCGAGATCTGCGACCGGATCGGGCCGCTATTGCGCGACAAGGGTCAGATTTTCGTCGGCATCGACGTGATCGGCGACTACCTGACCGAGATCAACGTAACCTCGCCCACCGGGCTGCAGGAGCTTGAGCGCTTCGACGGCACAAATGGCGCCGGGCTGATCTGGGACGCGATCGAGTCGCGGCGGGCGTGAGCTGGCAACTGGCGCTTCTGAACCGGCATCTGCGCTGGTTTGAGAAGCCGGCACTGGCACGGTTGCCGGTGGAGCGATTGCGGCGGTCGTTCGAGATCAAGTCGAAGATTTACTTTCACGCGCCGCTTGGAAGCGCCTATCGGCGTGACACACTTGCCAGCGTCCCGGTGCAATGGGCGCAGGCACGCGGTGCGGTTGGGGATCCGGTGATCCTTTACCTGCATGGCGGTGCCTATGTCTTCGGCTCTTCCGACACGCATCGCGCGATGCTGGCGAAGCTCTCGGCGCTGACCGGGCTGCGCGCCTGCCTGCCAGACTACCGCCTTGCACCCGACCATGCCTTTCCGGCGCAGATTGAGGATGCGCTGGCCTGTTACCGGGCGCTGAGGGCCGAGCATGAGGTGATTATCGGCGGGGACAGCGCGGGCGGTGCATTGGCGCTCGCGCTCTTGCACGAGATCCTAAAGCAGGAGATTGCGCGGCCGAAGGGTGTTTTCGCCCTGTCGCCGCTGGCGGACATGACATTTTCGGGCGCGTCAATCACCGAGAACGCCGCGCGCGACGTGGTGCTGTCGCCCAGGCGGATCGGCGAGATGCGCGATATGTTCCTGCCGGGGCAGGACCCGGGCGATCCGCGCGCCTCGCCGTTGCGAGGCGATTATGCCGGTGCGCCACCGGTCTGGATGGCGGTCGGCGATACCGAGATCCTGCGCGATGACGCGCTGCGGATGCAGGCGGTGCTGGAGGCGCAGGGGGTGACAAGCGTGCTGCATGTCAAACGCGATTACCCGCATGTCTGGCCGCTGTTTCACAATATCCTGCCCGAGGCCAAGGCGACCTTGCGTGATCTGGCGGGGTGGATCAGCTCTCTTTGAGGGTGCCGATGCGAAAGCTGACGGCCTCGGCGACATGGGGGTGGCGCACCGCATCTTCACCGTCGAGATCGGCGATGGTGCGGGCCACGCGCAGCACCCGGTGATAGCCGCGCGCGGTCAATCCGAAGCGGTCGGCGACGCGCGTGAGCAGCGCGCGGCCCTCTGCATCGGGCGTGGCGATCTCTTCCAGGGCCTCGCCTTCGGCATCGGCATTGAGGCGCATATCGGGCCGGTCGGCGAAGCGGGTCTGTTGCACCGCCCGCGCCGTCGCGACCCGCGCGGCGACCTGAGAAGATGTGTCGCCCGAGGCGGGCAGATCGAGATCGGTGAAGGCGACGGGCGGCACCTCGACCCGCAGGTCGAAACGATCCATCAGCGGGCCGGAAATGCGGCCCATGTAATCCTCGCCGCAGTTAGGTGCGCGCGAGCAGGCGCGGGCCGGGTCGCTGAGATAGCCGCATTTGCACGGGTTGGCGGCAGCCACCAGCATGAAGCGGCAGGGATATTTCACGTGCGCATTGGCGCGGGCGATCATCACCTCGCCGGTCTCGATCGGCTGGCGCAGCGTTTCCAGTACGGTGCGCGGAAACTCGGGAAATTCATCCATGAAGAGCACGCCGTTATGCGCAAGGCTGATCTCGCCCGGGGCGGCACGCCTGCCGCCACCGACGATGGCCGCCATCGAGGCGGTGTGATGCGGTTCGCGGAAGGGGCGGCTGCGATTGATCCCGCCTTCGGACAGGAGCCCGGCGAGCGAATGGATCATCGAGGTTTCCAGCGCCTCTTGGGCGGAGAGCGGCGGCAAAATGCCGGGCAGGCGGGCTGCGAGCATGGATTTGCCCGAGCCGGGCGTACCCACCATCATCAGGTGGTGGCGTCCGGCGGCGGCAACTTCCAATGCGCGTTTGGCGCGTTCCTGGCCTTTGACGTCGCGCAGGTCGCGGCCCTGTGCTGCCTCGACGACCTCGCCCGCCTCGGCCGCTTGCAGGGGGGATTGGCCGGTATAATGTCGCACCACATCCGCGAGGCTGCCTGCGCCGATCACCTGCGCCGCGCCGACCCAGGCGGCCTCGGCACCGCAGGCGCGGGGGCAGAGCAGGATGCGGTTCTCCTCGGCGGCGGCCATGGCGGCGGGCAGCGCGCCGATGACGGGCACGAGCGTGCCGTCGAGTGACAATTCGCCAAGCGCAGTGGTGCCCTCGGCGGCGTCGGAGGGGATGATTTCGAGCGCCGCGAGCAGGGCGAGGGCGATGGGGAGGTCGAAATGGCTGCCCTCCTTGGGCAGGTCGGCGGGGGAGAGATTGACGGTGATGCGCTTGGACGGCAGGGCGATGGCCATGGACGACAGCGCCGTGCGCACCCGGTCGCGGGCCTCTGACACCGCCTTGTCGGGCAGGCCGACGAGTGAGAAGGCAGGCACGCCCGGGGTGATGGCGCATTGCACCTCGACCGTGCGCGCCTCGACCCCCTCAAAGGCTACGGTGTAGGCGCGTGCGACCATGGGGGCCCCTTCCGGTTACATCATGGTTAATGCGTAGCGCGGCAGGCGTTTAGGAAAGGTTAATTGGGGGCTGCACCACCCATGAAAAAGGCCGCCCGGGCATCCCCGCGCGGCCTGTGGAAAATCTTGCTGTCCGATCCGGGATTATTCGGAAAACGTCGCGAGGTAGGCGGCCACGTCTTCCTGACCCTTGCGCAGCTTGAAGGTCATCTTGGAGCGGCTGCCGAGGAAGTCGGTGGGGTCGGTAACGTATTCCGCGAGGCTCTCCTCGGTCCAGACTTCACCCGCCTCGGCCTTGGCTTGAAGCCCGTCGGAATACTTGAAATCCTCGACGCCGCCCATGGTGCGCCCGATCACGCCATAAAGGTTGGGGCCGATCTTGCCGCCCTTGACGATGGTCTCGGAGTCCGAGGCGATCATGTGACACGCCTTGCACTTGTTGAATTCTTTCTCGCCTTTGGCGGCGTCCTGCGCCAGGGCGGGCATGGCGAGCGCCACCAGGGTTGCGGTTGCGGCGATCAGGGTCTTCATGGGCTACCTCACTGTCGATTTGGTTGCAGTCTGGTAGGACAATAGATCGGCTGATCCATGTTGCAAGCTCAACTTTGCCGCAGGGCCGGGCCGGGCATCAGCCCGCGCGTTCAGGGGCCGTGAAGGCCCGGTCGAAGCAGCGCCGCAGCGCCACGTCGAGATCGGCCATCGTCACCGGCAGGCCGAGATCGACAAGGCTCGTGACCCCGTGTTCGGTGATACCGCAGGGCACGATTCCGGTGAAATGCTGAAGATCCGGTTCGACATTGATGGAAATTCCGTGAAAGCTGATCCATTTGCGTAGCCGGATGCCGATGGCCGCGATCTTGTCCTCGGCCGTCTGTCCGCTGGCGGTCAGCGGCTTGTCACCGCGCGCCACCCAGACGCCGACACGGCCATCCCGGATCTCGCCGGTCACGTTGAATTGATCTAGCGTGGCGATCACCCACCCTTCAAGCTGTTGCACGAAGCGGCGCACATCCCGGCCCCGGCGGCCGACATCGAGCATTACATAGACAACGCGCTGACCGGGGCCGTGGTAGGTATATTGCCCGCCGCGCTTGGAGGCATAGACCGGAAAACGGTCGGGATCGGTCAGATCGGCGGGCCTGGCAGAGGTGCCGGCGGTATAGAGTGGGGGGTGTTCGAGCAGCCAGATCGCCTCGGCTGCGTCGCCGGACGCGATTCGCGCGGCACGCGCCTCCATCGCCTCCACCGCCAACGGATAGGGGGTCAAACCGGCGGAGACATGCCATTCCACGCCATTTTGATTGATTTCGATGAGGGTTTCAGGGGTCAAGGCTGGACTCGCTGCGTCGAGACGGGGAAAGTTGTGCTAAAGTCGTGACATAGTGTCTTATTACTGATTACGGGAGAAGAGAGATGGTTTCAAAACGAATTATGATGGCTGCGCTGGCTGCGACGGTGGCCTTGCCGGCCGGGCGCGCAGCAGCGGATTTTGCCGACGGCCTGGTCGGAGGCATTGTTGGCGGTGCGGTAAGCGGGATCATCGTGAACGAAAGCGCCAAGGCGCGCGAACGCAAACGCACACCGACCAGGACCACGACCACGAGACGAACGGTGACCACGCAAGCACCAAGCCTTAACAGTCAATACAGCCGCGCCGAGCGGCGTCAGATCCAGACCGCCCTCAACAGCCGTGGCTACAACGTCGGCGTGGTTGACGGAATCCTCGGCAGAGGCAGCCGTGCTGGCATCCGTGCCTTCCAGGCGTCTCTTGGCGAGCATCAGACGGGCCAATTGACCGCAGCGCAATTCGCAACGCTGACAAGCCCGGCTGCCTTTGGCACAAACCAGGCGGCCTTTGGCACGAACCAGGCCGCCTTTGGCACGAACCAGGCCGCCTTTGGCACCAGCAACCGGCCGCTTCAGGCAAATGAAGTCATGCTGCTACAGCAAAGCCTCTGGCAGATGGGGCTTTTCCAGGGAATGGTCGACGGGGTGTATTCTCCCGCTACACAGGTCGCATCCGGCAACTTCCTGGTGAGACAGAACCGCAGCCCGGCGCAAACCACATATGTGCAAGCGCTTGTATTGGCCGCCACTTCCGCAGGGCAGATGGTGCCGCAATACCTGATCGACGAAGCCAATGCTCAGCAGGCCGCAATGCAGGGCAACAATGCGTTCGGCATTGCCCCGCAAGTGCAGCAGAACAACGGGTTCGGCTCTATGCAGGCCAGCCAGCAACAACCTGCGAACACCCTCTTCGGGTCTTCGGCGCAGCCACAAACACAGCCTGCCGCGCAGGCACAGCCCCTGTTCGGCACCGCGCCACAGCAGGTGGCCCCCCAGGGTCAGGCAACGGGCAGCGAAAGCCTGTTTGGCACTGCGCCGCAGCAACAGCCTGCGCCGCAGCAACAACCGCAGGCGGCTGGAGAACTCGTTCTGGCACCTCAGCCTTCGGGCACACAGGCTGCGACGCAGGGCGCTGTGGTTTCGACGATGGGGACGGGCGCACAGGGCGCCAGCCAGGTGCAGCCCGCGTTCGCGCAGACAGGCCAGTCACTGGACATCTTCTCGGGTACCGACTGAGCCCCGGGCAGGTTTCCGCATCCAGGGGCTTCGACGTTCCCCGCATTATCGGGAAGGATGTCGAAGCCCGCATTTCATGGTGCGAGGATTTACAAGACGCGCTTCGGCGGGTGGTGAATACGCCCTGTCTTTTCACGATTGTCCTGGACCGACATTGGTCGCCTTGACGGGGTATTCAATCCAACTGGGTTTCCGGCTCTTTAGGCTCAGAACGCGCTGCAGCTTCCTTTTCGGCCTCATGGGCCGGGCGGAATGCTCCGTTGAAATGAAAGCTGTCCCGAACGTTCAGCTTCTGCGCGCCCTGACGCTGTTCCAGCACCTGCACCAGTCCTGAGACGGGTGCCTGCTTTTCGGAAATCCGTTCAAAATCGATCGCTCCAAACAGCGTCATGAACACCTCGCCGCCGGCCGCACCAGATCCGCTATGGCTCCCGGCCTTGAAGACTTCGGGCATGGCGAAGCGCATGATGAAAACAGAATTGCCCACCGCCAACGATCCGCGAACCGGTGTCTTTGCCCCCGAGGTGATGCCGGTACCGGCGGTCTGACGCGTCCCTTTCCCGACAGCGCGGAACCCATCCTGAACAAAACTCACATCGAGCGATACGTCCAATCCGGGAATATCGATCGACAGGGGATTGGTGACGTCAAGATAGCTCGGCTGGCTCAATGCGGGATGCGCAAAGCTCTTGACCCGCACCACCGCGTCGCTGGACAGGCCAAAAAGCTGGCCGTCGGTGGGCACGATCTGGATTAGCTGCTTGCCATTGTTCGCCGCCAGAAACTGGTAGCTCACCACGGCATAGAGCTGTCGGCCGAAGCGCTCGAACAGAACGCGTGCGTCTGCATCCGAGAGCTTGAGCGAACCGCCAAAGGGAAAGCCCGGGGTCCAGCGCTCGCCGTTTTCATCCACAACCTGAAAGTCCCAGGCGAATTTTTTTGAATCAACGTTGGTGCCATTCAAGATCGACGACGCACAATTCCTGCTGTAGCTCGATGAGATGCTTCTGCTCAGCCCCTCCCGGAGCCCCACGGCGGATACTCTGTCAAAGGGAAGATCGGTGGTCATGAAGTCATAGCGCCCCGTGTCGATGGTAAATGCGATGTCGAACCGTTGGGGAATCCTCGCCGAGTTGATGATCTGGCGCAGTTGATCTTTCAGGGCAAAGGACTTGGTGAAGAAATCCCGCCGCTCAAACTCGTTTGAAAATGCCTTATTACAGTTGAATTTTTCTGAGCGATTCATCAGAAAGATCAGGAAATTCACATAGAATTCCTGGTCATCCAAGACCGTTGGATTCGAGCGAATGAAGAGATAAAGCGAGCGGTTGTACATATCCCTCATGCTCAGATCGCCTGCGGTTTGCAAAAAGTCGATCTGCGTTGCCTGACCCTGAGAAGAAGACAGTTGTTGGGCCTGGGCTGTGGGAGCCAGGGCCGTCATGCAGACCAGAAGCCCCGTGAAAACCATCAGTCGAGCTGCTGTTAACGCGCGGATTTCGCTCAAAAAATTGATCATTATTACAATCCCTCTCGGCCTTTGGCCGCGTATTTTCCACGGCCCTTACGCAAGCGTGCCATGACCCGGGTCAAGTATGTCAAGAAGCCGGGCAGAAAATCAACTGAGATTGCGCGCCCAAAGTGGAACGGGCAGGCAAATGCTCCGTTGCCTCCATGTGCTTGGCGACCTCATTGCATTCTGAAAACAACCGGTCGCATCGGTCTGATTTCAAAAGCCGCTGACTATCCGAAGAGGCCAAAACTCGGCCTTGCTTCGGCCGCGCGCACGCGGCGTGAGACGGTGCAACATGCCTCGCTCCTAGCGACATTCTCACTCGAGGGACCGGGCGTGAAGAGCATTGAAAAAATTCGTAGGGGCAATGGTTTTGCCCCTTCACAATTCCGATCAGGTTGCTTATACGGCCCGGACCTACCTGATCACGTGCGGTCGTGGCGGAATTGGTAGACGCGCAGCGTTGAGGTCGCTGTGGGGTAACACCCGTGGAAGTTCGAGTCTTCTCGACCGCACCATATTTCTCTTATAATCAACACTTTAGATGGTCATTGTGGCCGATTTTGAGGCCATTTCTCGAATCGTCGCTTTCTGCGCATACCTCCAACTCGACGACAGCCTTGCGCGGTGTTCAGCGCGACCCGTAGACAGCTGCAAACCATTCCCCGACAGTCCTGTCGGCGTTCTCGATGTTGCGGATCGCCAGATAGACCTTCTTGGTCGCGGCCTCCCCCGGTCGGGAACGGTTGACGCGTCTTGATCGATCTGTGGAACGAGGAGGCTCGGGTAGGGCGAAGACGAGGAGAGAGAGTGCTGCGGTGCCGAGCGGCAGGGGGAAAGATCGCACGGGTGTCACGGACGGTCTCGTGAGTTTCGGGGAAGAAGTGGGGGTAGGGCGTAATCACCCAAAGCTGTCAGGCCACTGACCCGAGCAATTTCGGACAGGCGACACTCAGCGCTCTTACACCACGCCGTGGGACACTATCCAACACAGCCTGAAATTATGATTGAAGCAGCCAGCACGATAAGTCATTTATTTCATTCAATGATTTCCTGAAATTTAGGAAATCTTCAGCTTTGCAGCTAATGCGTGTCTAGGCCCGCAGCATCGGTCACATGATAATAGATCAAGATTGGGTGATCTCTTGGCATGGCTTTGATAGGCTTAATCGGACCATTTTTCGCTGTAGTGGTTTTGTAGTAAGATTTTTGCGTTTTAGAATTTCGCAGCAAAATCAAGAACGTACAAGGTAATGTGGCAGCCCGTAGGGGGGCTACCATAATCTTGAAAAATACAATGAAATCAATGTATGAGTGGACCACGAATTCCGCCAAGGCGGTCTATAGAAACCAATGTTTTATGATGGAAGTGGACCACGAAAAATCACGCGCCTTAACGCTTGGTCGATTGTCTTTTGCCACTTCATCGCGTGTCTGGCTTTGGTGATTGGCCAACATTTCAAGAACGGTAGATTATCCCAACGGCGCTGCCAGTGACCTTGACCTCTTTGCCTATGCCAACGACGTCACGTTGGACTTTTCCCGACCGGGAAAAACAACCGAAATTGGGCTCATAGAGTCTTGGAATTCAACGCTCGGGGCTGAATGCGCTCAACGCGCACTGGTTCATGAGCTTTGCGGATACCCGGGGAAAGCTGGAGAATTTTCGCAGGCACCGACGCACACGCATGTCAAAAGCTGCGGGGCTTTCTGCTCCCAAAGCGCTGGCAAGTCGACGGCGGATCGGGATAGCCTGATCGAGTGTGGCGTTCAGTATTTCATTTAAGGCTGACCTGCCGCACCACCAACCTCTATATCCCCGACTAACTGTCTGTCTTTCGGGGGTGACACCGCTGATCAGGAGCCTTCCCCGAGATCTGCCCTGCACTCTTGGTATGTCGCCAGGGCGCTTTTATACCCTTTCGTCGGAAAGAGCCCGACACGTGCAAAGCCCCTGCCAACCAGGAGGTCCAGCTCGTTCTCCTCGGCCAATTGTAAGATCGTCGTGAAGACCGACGTCGACTGCGTGTCCATTGACGGGATCATGTTGCGCTTTCCTTTGAAGCGCACATAGGAGAGCTGGACTCAGGGCGAATCCTCGAGACCAACATTGATGGTTTGACCGGACGATGACTGATCCCAGAACACTTTAGCGGGATACGTAATCGAGAAGGCCTTGCCCCCCTTTTTCAATGTCATGGGCAATAGCATCGCGTGCACCGGTGGAATCTTGATTGCGCAATGCGTCGAGAACCCGCTGATGTGGATGGGGTTCCCAGTTTGCAGGCAAGCCAGAGTCGTACAGGTGGGTCAAAATCGGTCCGCACCTTACCCAAAGGCTCTCGATAATTTCATAGGTCAGAGGGAGTCTGGCCAGTTTGACAAGCTGGAGGTGGAACTGTGTGTTTAGGTCAACCGCTTCCTTATAGTCCCTGTTCTTTTGGGTCTCCATAAGTTGTGCATGAAGGTCTGCCAGCGACTTAATTTCGTCGGCGCTTGCAACTTGCGCCGCCTGGGCAGCACAGCGGCCCTCAAGATCCACCCGGATGTTCCGGATTTCCAACAATTGATCTTTCGTCAAATGTGGAACTGTGACGGTTCCACGGCCGCTGAGGGTCAAGGCGCGTTCCACGACAAGGCGGGTTAGAGCTTCGCGCATAGGGGTTGGGCTGATGCCGAATCGCGCCGATGTCGGTCGAAGCGGAAGCTGGTTGCCGGGTTCCAAGTGGCCCCTCATCAAGGCGTTCCGTAAGGCACTATATGCCCTGTCACTTAGGTTTTCCTTGACGATCGGTTGCGCCCAACTTTCTGATTTCATTTTATTTTTAGAGCTGATCTCCACGACTTGCACCTTTTTCTACTAACCCGTTGCCACTTCTGTAATAACATATTACGTTATTTGTTATAACGCGCCAAGGCGATATGATGTTGGGAGGCATCATACTTGAATTGCCCGCGTTCGGAGGGGATAGATGATCGCAGTCAGAAAACTTAGTGCGCGTCCAGGGATCGACGTTTGCAACGTTCCCGATCCGCAGGGTCGGCCGGGTCGCGGTATGCTTAGGGTGCGGGTCGAAGCGGCGGGAATCTGCGGAAGCGATTTGCATACCTATAAGTGGTCTTCTGGTTACGAGTTCATGGAAGAACGTCTGCCAATCACGTTGGGGCACGAATTTTCCGGTACTGTACATACAGTCGGCTCGGGAGTGAATGACTTCGCCGATGGCCACCGGGTGGTTTGTTGGCCCGTCATACCCTGCGGGAAATGCGAAGGCTGCGAGCGCGGCTACCCTGAACAGTGTCGTGACCGTTCTATCGTAGGGCTGCACCGGGATGGGGGGTTCGCCGAATGGGTGGATGTTCCCGCGGAAAGCTGCCTCATCGTGCCGAATAGTCTGACACCGGATATTGCTGCCCTTGCCGAGCCGCTGGCCGTGTCTGTCAATAGCGTTGATTTGTCCGAGGCCGGCCCTGGGGACACCGTTGTGGTTCTGGGGCCTGGGCCGATCGGCCTTTGTGCCGCGTGGGTTGCACAGCATCGCGGCGCACAGGTCCTTCTGGCCGGCCTGAACGATGATGCGCGTCTGAAGACGGCGCAGGATATGGGATTAGAGCATGTCGTAGATTTAGCACGTGCCAATCTCGCTTCTGAGACGCGACAGGTTTTTGGGCGTGATGCTGACATTGTGATCGAGGCGACGGGCCATCCCGATTCCGTTTCGCAAGGGCTACGCCTTTTGCGGCCGTGTGGCGTGTTTGTGGCGGCCGGCATACATGGGCGGCCCTATGAAATCGACCTGACCCGCTTTGTTCGTGAGAAAAAACAGATCCGGGGTGCGCATGATACGACACGCGCCGCGTTCGCGGAGGCAGTTATGCTTCTGTCGGACCACGGGGGTGTTCTGTCGCAGTTAATCACTCATCAGTTGCCATTCAGTCGCGGCTCAGAAGGGTTCGAAATCGCCAATGGAGGTGCGGCGGTCAAGGTCATGTTGGTGCCGGACCATGCCGAGAAGGAGGGCAGTCAATGACGCAAACAACACGTGCCGTTATCGCGAAGGGGGCCGGCGGCCCGGAAGTTCTTGAAGTGACCGAAGCGCCTTTGGCGCAACCCGGTCCGCGCGAGCTTTTGGTGCGCGTTAGGGCGGCTGGGGTAAATCGCCCTGATGTTATGCAGCGCCAGGGGAATTATCCACCGCCGCCGGGAGCCTCCGAAGTGCTTGGGTTGGAGCTGGCGGGGGAGGTCGAGGCCGTCGGGTTAGAAGTGCAGCATTTTGCCGTTGGGAGCCGAGTCATGGGGCTGGTCGCGTCGGGTGCTTATGCGGACCGGGCCATATTGCCAGAGCAGACCGCAATCGCCGTGCCCGATGATTTGTCGATGGTCGAAGCAGGCGCTGTGCCCGAAACATTCTTTACTGTCTGGAGCAACGTCTTTGAACGGGCCAAGTTGCAATCCGGCGAGACAATTTTGATTCACGGCGGAACCTCCGGGATCGGGACGACTGCGACAATGCTGGCTAAGACCATTGGCGCCAATGTCATCGTGACCGCGGGATCGGACGAGAAATGCAAAGCTTGCCTTAAGCTCGGCGCTGATCACGCGATCAATTACAAGTCGGACGATTTCGTCACGGCGGCCCGTGACCTGACCGGGGGCCGGGGGCCTGATGTAGTACTCGACATGGTCGGCGCGGATTACTTTCAACGCAATCTCGAGGTCGTGGCTGAAGATGGACGGATATCGCAAATTGCCTTTCAGACAGGAAGCCGGACAGACCTCGATCTTGGGCCGCTTCTGTTCAAGCGGTTAACCATGACTGGATCAACCCTGCGAGCGCGTCCCATCGAGATGAAGGAACGGCTGGCGCAGGCGGTGGAAAAGCACGTCGGGCCGCTGCTGGCATCGGGAGCAGTGCGCCCGCTGATCGACAGCACATTTGCACTGGAAGATGTGGCCAAGGCACATGCGCGGATGGATAGCAGTCAGCACATCGGCAAGATTGTCCTGACGACCGATTAAACGAACATAAGGAAATTGAGCATGACAGTGTACAGCAAAGGTTTGGCGAGGGGTAATCAGTCCGGAGGTCAGATCATGGCGGCGGCGCTGTCGCGCCACGGTGTGACAGAGATCTTCGGGCAATCGCTCCCGTCCGCATTGATCCTCGCAGCGCCGCACCATGGTATTCGGCAGGTTGGTTACCGTACCGAGAACGGCGGCGCGGCAATGGCCGATGCCTATGCCCGCATTTCCGGGAAGGTGGCGGTGGTGACGGCGCAAAATGGTCCGGCGGCGACGTTGCTGGTTCCGGGCCTTGCCGAAGCGCATAAAGCGTCGATACCAGTGGTCGCCATCGTGCAGGAAGTTCATCGCGATTTTACCGACAAAAATGCCTTTCAAGAGTTGGATCATGTCGCGCTGTTTTCCGGTGTCGCCAAATGGATTCGACGAGTACCGGATGCATCGCGCATCGACGATTATGTCGACATGGCGTTTACCAATGCGGCGACGGGCCGTTCCGGGCCCGCGGTTCTTCTGGTCCCTGTCGATGTACTGGACGAAGCGCCGGAATTTGGCCATGACGCGCCACGCCGCGCCGCGAACCTGGGGGAATACCCGCTGGACAGGACTTGTGCTGATCCGGCTCGTGTCACGGCGGCGGCGGACCTACTGGCCGGTGCGAAGGCGCCGCTTGTGATTGCCGGTGGGGGCATCCATTCCTCGCGTGCCTATAATGCG
Organism: Roseovarius sp. A-2; assembly: GCF_002072155.1. GTDB lineage: Bacteria > Pseudomonadota > Alphaproteobacteria > Rhodobacterales > Rhodobacteraceae > Roseovarius. The sequence continues at coordinate 570,606 of NZ_BDIY01000001.1, forward strand.
CTTGGGCGATTGCAGTCACTTGGGATTCCGGTGGCGACCACACTCATGGGGAAAGGGGCGGTGGCGGAAACCGATCCGCTTTCAGTGGGTGTAGTCGGATATTTCATGGCCCCCGGCAGCCGAACCTCGCATCTGCGCGATCTTGTGACCGAGGCTGATGTCGTTCTGTTGATCGGTAATAGGACCAATCAGAACGGCACCGACAGTTGGTCACTCTACCCCGAGAACGCCACATATATCCATCTTGACGTCGACGGTACCGAAGTGGGCAGAAACTATGAGGCCGCAGTGCGTCTTGTCGGGGATGCGCGCTTATCGCTTGATGCGCTGGCCGATGCGCTTGATACGCGGGACACCACCGCGCTTGATGCGCGACGTTCGGATCTCGAAACCCGGATTGCTGAGGGGCATGAGGCAGCACAGAAGGAACTTCTGGAAATCATCAATATGGATCAGGCCCCCGTGCGCCCCGAGCGCATGATGGCCGAAATTGACAAGCAGCTTAGCGATGACACTATCGTCGTGGCCGACGCGAGCTATTCGTCGATCTGGATTGCCAATGGCTTGACAGCCCGCAAGTCGGGGCAGCGTTTTCTGGCGCCCCGTGGCTTGGCTGGACTGGGTTGGGGATTGCCCTTTGCAATTGGCGCGAAAACCGCACAGCCCGATGCCCCGGTGATTTGTGTAACCGGCGATGGCGGTTTCGCCCATGTCTGGTCAGAACTGGAAACCGCCCGCCGGATGAAACTGCCGATAGTGGTTGTTGTGCTGAACAACCAGATCCTCGGATACCAGAAGCACGCCGAGCTGAGCCTGTTCGGCGACCATACGGATGTCTGCCATTTCGAAGCCGTAGATCATGCCGCCATTGCCCATGCCTGCGGTTGTTCGGGGGTTCGAGTGGAAATGGCCGAGGAGTTTGGGCCGGCGCTGTCCGAAGCGTTGAAGGCCGATGGTGTGACCGTGATTGATGTCGTTACCGATGAGAGGGCACATCCTCCCGTCACGGTGTTCCACGGGAAAGCCGCCCTCGATTACTAAGACCAACTTTTTGCGATGAACCAGAGGAGGAGATACTATGTCACGCAAAGGATTCCTGACCAGCACTGCGATTGCGCTGTCGCTCATGACCGGGCAGGCTATGGCCGAGATAAAGTTCGGGGCGCTCTATCCGTTCAGTGGGCAGCTCGCCCTATTGGGCGAAGAAAGCGCGCGGGGGCTTGAAATCGCTGTTGATGAAGTAAATGCCAATGGAGGCGTGCAGGGCGAACAGATCGTTCTGGAACGTGGCGATGCTGTCGATAACAACCAGGCCATCGGGGAAGCCCGCCGGTTGATTTCGCTTGCTGGCGTCAAAGCGATCTTCGGCACTTACTCGTCGTCGCGTTCGATCGCGGCCAGCCAGGTGGCCGAATTGTCCGGCATTCCCTATTTTGAACTTGGTGCAGTTGCTGATGATGTGACGGGGCGGGGTCTTCAGTACCTGTTTCGGACCAACCCGACTGCCGAGGACATGGGCGAACTCATCGTGCAAATGGTGGTCGAAAAGGTTGCACCGAGCCTTGGAAAGGAACCTGGTGATCTGAAAATCGGGATCATCCATGAGGATTCGGCCTATGGGACCTCGGTCGCAGGGCACCAGGAGCGCTATGGTGAAGAAGCGGGCCTAAACATCGTCACGACACAGGGCTACCCGGCTTCGACGGTCGACATGTCTTCCATCGTGCTCAGTCTCAAGCAGCGTGAAGTCGATGTCGTATTCCAGACCTCGTATCAGAATGATTCGGTGCTATTTCTGCAACAGGCCAACGAAGCAGGGTTCGAGCCCGCCGCGATCATCGGCGGCGGTGGCGGTTACTCGATGCTGCCAACTGCCGAGGCCGTAGGGAACGACGTGATCGAGGGCGTTTTGGATGCAGATTTCACGCAATACGCCGTGAATACCGACTTTACGCCCGGCCTTGAGGCGTTCGTCGAAACTTACAAGGAAAAATACGGCGAGACCCCCCGATCGGGGCACTCCCTGAACAACTATGTTGGTGCATTGGCAATTCTTGAAGCCCTCGACGGCGCAGAGGACCTCGAGCCCGATACCATTGTTGAGGCTATGGCGGGTATTGATGTTCAGGAAGGCGATACCGCGGCTGGATATGGCATCAAGTTCGGTGTGAACAACCAGAACGAACGCGCCTCCATGATGGGGATGCAATGGCAAGATGGCCAGTTAGTCACGGTCTATCCCGATGCGGGTGCCGTGACCGAGATGAAACTCGGTAACTGACTACCCTGTCAGAAGTGGCTGGCAGTCTTGCCGGCCACTTTCATGGGCCACGCTCAATAGGAGGGCGCGTGTTGGAAACTTTTCTTCAGGTTGTTGTCAACGGTCTGATGCTGGGTGGTCTGTTTGCGATCATCAGCATTGGCCTGACAACGATCTTCGGTATTATCAAGGTCGTGAACTTCGCCCATGGCGAATTTCTGATGGCGGGTATGTTCCTTACATGGTTATTCACCACGAAACTGGGACTTCACCCCTATGCGGCAGTCGTCGTTGTTGCACCTGTACTTTTTGTTTTAGGCGGGCTGACGCAGAAATTGCTGATCCAGCCGCTGATGAATGCACGTGACGAACACATCCAGATATTCGCCACGGTCGGGCTTTCAACCGCCATGATCAACCTTGCACTTCTAATCTACGGAGCCGACATCGCGAATACGCCTGCCTACGGGCTGCGTACACCGTTGGAATTTGGGCCGATACGGGTTTTGGAGGGACAGTTGTTCATTCTCGGAGCGGCGATCCTGCTCGTTATCGGAATGGAACTTTTCCTGCGCCGCAGTCGCACCGGCCTTGCTATTCGTGCCGTAGCACAAAACCGGACCGCCGCCCAATTGATGGGTATTAACGTCAACTGGATCTACGTGCTCAGCTTCGGATTGGGGGCTGCCTGCGTCGGTATAGCCTCTGTTCTGGTGGCACCGCTCTACCCGACTTCAAGCAACATCGGCACCTATTTCGTCCTGATCGCGTTTGTCGTCGTCATCCTCGGCGGGTGGGGATCGATCCCTGGCGCCTTCGTCGGTGCAATGGTGATCGGGCTAATTGACTCGTTGTCCGGTTTCTACATCGGGGCCGACCTGCGCGAGGCAGTCGTCTTCGGGGTGTTTCTCGTCATCTTGATCTTGCGGCCATCCGGCCTTTTCGGAACGAAGCAAAAACTTTCACATATTAGTTGAGGAGAGGGCCATGAAACAAATTTTATCCCTTGGCTCGTCCCGTATAGCCTCTTGGGCGGCGCCCGCGTTACTTGCTACCCTGGCGGCACTGTTTATCACCCCTGTCGTGATCGGAGATGCATTCGTCTATCACGTCTTTGTCACGATCTGCATCTTTGCCGCTCTGTCTACTGCGTGGAATATCGTCGGCGGGTTTGCCGGGCAACTCTCGCTGGGGCATGCAATCTTCTACGGGATCGGTGCCTATGCCGGTGTAATTCTGATGAACCTGGGCATCAGCCCTTGGCTGGGCATGTTCGTTGGGGCGGCCTTCGCGGCGCTGGCGGCGGTTGTGATCAGCTATCCCTGCTTCCGCTTGCACGGTCCTTTCTTTGCACTGGCCACTATCGCGTTTCTGGAAGTGTTCCGCGTACTTGCACTTCACTTCCGTGACCTGACAGGCGGTGCCACCGGCCTAATGATCCCGATTAAAATGGGGTGGCAATGGATGGTTTTCCGCGAACGCCTGCCGTCGCTGATCATTGCCTTTGGCATGCTGCTGTTCTGTCTGGCCGTGGCGCAATGGATACGTAGTGGCAAGCTGGGGTATTATCTCGTGGCAACACGCGAGCGCGAGTCCGCTGCCAAAGCCGCAGGTGTGCGGACTGTGCAGGTGCGTCTGATCGCAGTAGCAATTTCGGCGGCACTGGCCTCTATGGTCGGCACGTTCCACGCGATGTATCTGACCTTTATCGAACCCTCAGCGATGTTCTCGCTTTCGTTCTCGATCCAGATCGCCATGTTTGCATTGATTGGGGGTATCGGCACGGTCTATGGCCCTCTTCTGGGGGCCTTGCTTCTGGTGCCACTCACCGAACTGGCCCGAGGCTGGCTGGGAGCCGAAGCTCTTGGTTTGCATGGGTTCGTCTATGGTGTGTTGCTCGTGCTGGCCGTCCTGTTCATGCCCAATGGTATCATGGGCGTACTTCACCGCTATCTGCAAAAAAGCGAAGAGGAGGAAGAACCCCGCCAAACACAGGCGGCTCCGGTGGCTGCCGTGCCTCGCGCCGAGGCCGAGCACGAGGCGGGCCCTGAGATACTCCGGGCGGAAAACCTCGACAAGCATTTCGGCGGTCTTCATGTGACCAAGGATGTCAGCTTCAGTCTGCGTGAAGGCGAAATCCTTGGAATGATCGGCCCCAACGGAGCGGGTAAGACGACACTCTTTAATATGCTATCCGGCTTCTTGCAGCCTGATAGTGGTAAAGTGACAGTGTCGGACAGTGCCGGTAACTTTAGCGCACCGATTAGCCCGGCAGATTTTGCTTCGATCGGCGTGGGCCGTACCTTCCAGATCGTTCAGCCCTTCGCAGCCATGACCGTCGAGGAAAACATCATGGTTGGCGCCTTCCATCGCCACCCCGATGTGAACGATGCCCGCGAGGCAGCCCGCGAAACCGCCCACCGTATGGGCCTTGGTCCATGGCTTAATGCCGAAGCGAACGGGTTGACCATCGGTGGCCTCAAACGCTTGGAGGTAGCCCGCGTTATGGCGATGCAGCCGCGTATCCTGCTGCTGGACGAGGTGATGGCAGGGATCAACCAGACCGATGTGCGCCGTGCTATCGACCTCATGTTGTCGATCCGCGATACCGGCGTAAGCATCATCGCCATTGAACACGTCATGCAGGCGGTCATGTCGCTGTCGGATCGCGTGATCGTTCTCAACTCAGGTGAGATCGTCGCCGAAGGCGACCCGCAAGAGGTTGTGCGCGATCCACATGTTATTGAAGCTTATCTCGGAAAGGGGTTTGCTGATGCTAACTCTTGAAAATATTCACGCAGGCTATGGCGCAACGACAATCCTTCACGATGTATCGCTGGATGTCCAAGCCGGTGAGGTCGTGACAATTGTTGGTGCAAACGGCGCTGGCAAGACGACGACGCTTCGTGCCATTGCCGGACAAATCAGGCCGACCTCGGGGCACATATACTTTGAGGGCCGCGACATCACCAAGCTTGCGGCGCATGACGTGGTGGATCTTGGTATCACCATGATCCCCGAAGGCAGGCAACTTTTTCCAGATATGACTGTACGGGATAACTTGATGCTGGGGGCATTCCGCAGTGGAGCGCGCAGTGTGCAGAACGAGACTCTGGACTACGTGCTCGACCTGTTTCCACGGGTCAGCGAGCGGATGGATCAGATGGCATCGTCACTTTCCGGGGGGGAACAACAGATGGTCGCCATCGCGCGTGGCATGATGGCTAAACCGAGGCTCTTAATGTTCGATGAACCTTCGCTCGGGCTTGCGCCGATAATCGTCGAACAGGTGTTCGAGGTGGTCAAGAAGGTCGCGGCAAGCGGGGCGACGGTTCTGATCGTCGAGCAGAACGTCTTCACCACACTCCAATCCGCGGACCGGGGATATGTCCTGGAGAACGGAGAAATTGCGCTGTCGGACACGGCGGAGGCTCTGCTTTCGAACGACCACGTTCGCCGCGCCTATTTGGGAATATGATCCATGGTAGTACGTGAGCAAAACCAACTCGAATTCATCCGGCGGGACAGCCATGCAGGGCGCAGGGTCCTGGTAACCGGAGCGGCCAAAGGGATTGGTCGCGCCATTGCCGAGAGCTTCGCTCTGCGCGGGGCAACCGTGGGCGTAGCAGACCTGGATGATGCGGCGATTGCCGAAACCGTTGATGCCATCACGGCCACAGGGCGTGGCAAAGCCATCCCGATGAGAGTGGACGTTGCCGACTACGCCGCGCTTGAAAATGCGCTGGCCACGGCCGCCGATGCGATGGGGGGGGCGTTCGATACGGTCATCAATAATGCAGGAATATCGCCCAAGCATGACGGAATCGCACACAAGGTTTGGGAAATGGACCCGGCTGAATGGGGCCGGGTTGTCGATGTCAATCTGACTGGCACTTTCAACACCATCCGGGCATTGACCCCTGCCATGTACGAAGCCGGGCGCGGTTGGATCGTCAATACCTCCTCGGTGGCGGGAAAAACCTATTTCCCGATTGTCGCGTGCCATTATGCGGCGACCAAATCGGCAATAATTGGCTTTACCAAACATCTCGCTGGTGAGCTCGGGCCGCACGGTATTCGGGTCAACGCCATGGCGCCGGGTCGTATCGAAACGCCGATGGTCAGGGGGGTTATGCCTGAGGTGAACGAGGAACAGGTGCGCCTAACCCCAATGTCTCGGCTTGGACAGCCCTATGAAGTGGCTGATGTGGCGCTATGGCTGACATCCCCGGAATCCGGGTTCGTGACCGGCCAGACGATTGATGTCGCTGGCGGCTTGGCAATGACCTGACAGCGCGAAACTGGAGACAAGGACATGGTTTACAAGAATTTTATCGCTGGTAGCTGGTCCGATGGAAACGACGTCGCACCAAATATAAATCCTTCAGATACCAATGACGTGATTGCAGAGTTTGCACGCGGTTCTGCTGAGGATGTGGATCGGGCGGTCGAGGCGGCCCGCACAGCGTTTGCCTCATGGTCGCGAAGCACGCCGCAACTACGGCATGACATTTTGAAACGCGCATCCGATGAGGTGATCGCAAGGGCCGATGAACTGGGGCGTATCCTGTCGCGGGAGGAGGGCAAGACGCTGGCCGAAGGAATCGGTGAAGTCACTCGTGCCGGTCAGGTGCTCGGCTTTTTCGCCGGTGAATGCCTCCGTACGGGGGGCGAAAGCGTACAATCAGTGCGCCCCGGCGTCGGGGTCGAGGTCACCCGTGAAGGGCTGGGCGTGGTCGGGCTGATCACGCCGTGGAACTTTCCTATTGCCATTCCAGCATGGAAAATCGCACCGGCCCTCGCATGGGGAAACTGCATTGTTTTCAAACCCGCCGATCTTGTGCCGCATAGCGCCTGGATGCTAACCGAAATCCTTGTGCGGGCCGGGCTGCCGGAGGGCGTATTGAACCTTGTGATGGGGCGCGGATCGGTCGTGGGGGAGCGGATGGTGAACCATCCGGGCATCGACGCGGTGTCCTTCACTGGATCGGTCGGCACCGGCCGCCGGATTGCTGCGGGATGCGTCGCCTCGCAGCCGATGAAGAAAATCCAGATGGAAATGGGTGGAAAAAACCCATTCGTGGTTCTCGATGATGCCGATCTTGACGTGGCGGTAGAGGCCTCATTGAATGGGGCGTTTTACTCGACAGGTCAGCGTTGTACCGCATCATCGCGCCTCATCGTAACAGAAGGAATCCATGACCGTTTTGTCGAGACCTTGTGCCAACGGATGACTGCGCTGCGGGTCGGTAACGCCTTGGACGAGGCAACACAGATTGGCCCTGTCGTTGATCAGTCGCAACTGGACACCGACCTTGAATATCTGGAGCGTGGCCAATCCGACGGCGCGCATCTTTTGGCTGGAGGCGGTCAGCCAAGAGCGAACACTCCAGGATATTACTTTGCTCCAGCGCTGTTTACCGAAGTGCAAAACGACATGGCGATCGCACGCGAAGAAATATTCGGCCCCATTGCGTCGGTGATCCGCGTTCGCGATTACGACGAGGCGCTGGCGGTGACCAATGATACCGATTTCGGCCTGTCTGCGGGCATCGCGACGACAAGCTTGAAACATGCCGCCGACTTCCGCCGCAATGCAGAGGCTGGGATGGTTATGGTCAACCTGCCTACGGCAGGTGTCGATTACCATGTTCCCTTCGGAGGGCGGAAAGGTTCCAGCTACGGACCCAGAGAACAGGGCGCTTACGCGCGCGAATTCTACACCACGGTTAAGACCGGCTACATAGCGCATTGAGTTTAAGACCATGACTACGATCACCGGACATACTCGGGTTTACGGTATTCTTGCCGATCCCATTCATCACGTTAAAACGCCACAGGTGTTCCACGCCCTGGCGCGGGACGAAGGCATTGATGCCATATTGGTGCCCTTTCATGCGCGACCCGAAGGGGTAGCGCGCTTGATGGATGGCTTGCGGGCGGCGGAAAACTTCGGTGGCTTCATCGCCACGGTGCCCCATAAAACCACGATGTTGAACCTTTGCGATACTGTCACTGAGGAGGCGGCCCAGGTGGGCGCTGTTAATTGCGTTCGGCGCGAGGCGGATGGTCGGATGGTCGGCGCCATGCTGGATGGGATCGGTTTTGTCGAAGGGTTGCGTGGTGCAGGGATCGCGCCCGAAGGAATGCGCTCCTATGTCGCCGGGGCAGGGGGGGCAGCCTCTGCCGTAGCGTTCGCGCTGGCCGGGGCAGGAGTCAAATCCCTTACTGTGACGAACCGGACCCGGTCGAAGGCCGAGGCGCTTTGTACCCGTATCGCGCAAACCTATCCCAATCTTACCCTTTCCACAGACCCACTGGATTTGGCTGAACAGGATCTGATCATGAACGCGACTTCCTTGGGGATGAAGCCGGACGACGCGATGCCACTGGACACAAGCCAACTCCATACCGGCCAGGTCGTCGCCGAAGCGATCATGGACCCCGAAATGACGCCGCTTCTCAAGGCAGCGAAGGCTGCGGGATGCCGTATCCATACAGGCCTTCCCATGCTGCAAAACCAGATCCGCTTGATGGCACAGCACATGGGGGCGCTGTGATGGAAGCTGGAGGCGATTTTCTGGAGCGCTTGCGCGCTGCAACCTCCGACGCGGCTGTCGTCACCGACCCTGATATGATGGCCGGCCACTTGACAGACTGGCGGCATATGTTCACCGGACAAGCGCTTGCCGTCTTGCGCCCGGGGTCGACACAAGAGGTCTCGAGGCTGGTGCGGCTCTGTGCCGAGGCCAATGTCGCCATTGTGCCGCAAGGGGGCAATACTGGTCTGGCCGGCGGGGCCACTCCTCAGGGGGATATGCCGCAAGTGGTTTTGAGCCTCGCCGGCATGAACAATATACGCTTGGTCGACCCTGTCGGCCTTTGCATCGAGGTCGAAGCCGGGGCAATCTTGCAATCCGTACGCGACGCCGCCGCAGCGGAAGACCGTCTTTTCCCTGTCAGCCTTGCCGCCGAAGGAAGCGCCTCCATTGGCGGGATCATCGCCACCAATGCCGGTGGGGTGAATGTCTTACGTTATGGCATGACCCGCGATCTGGTGCTGGGGCTTGAAGTCGTTTTGGCGGATGGCACCGTGATCGACGCCCTGCGCCCCCTTAGAAAAGACAACGCCGCGCGTTACTGGAAACAGCTTTTCATCGGGTCCGAAGGGGTGCTTGGCATTGTAACCGCAGCAACATTGCGATTGGTGTCACGACCCTTACACAGATCTGTTTCCCTGGTCTCCGTACCTAATGTGCAGACCGCACTGAGCGTTTTCGGCCGTGCGCAGACAGTCCTGGGCGATGCCTTGACGGCTTTTGAACTAATGGAAGCTGCGGCATTGGAGCGAGTCGAATCTCATTTTGACCTGACTCTGCCTGTGCAGGCTGGGGCGTGGTACTTACTGATCGAAGCAGGTAGTACTTTGGCCGGTCTCACGGAGACCGTCGAGGCCATGCTGGAAGACGTATTTGAGCAGGGCTGGGCGGCCGATGGCGTTGTGGCATCCTCTGGGGCACAGGCCGAACACCTTTGGACGCTACGCGAACATATCACTGAGGCCGAGGCTAAATCGGGCCACAGCGTTAAACATGATGTCTCGCTTCCTATCGTTGCCTTTCCAGCCTTTCTGGAGACCTTCCGCACGCGTTTGCCAGACGTCGAGGCCGAAGCGTCCTCGAATGTCTTCGGCCATCTGGGCGACGGCAACCTGCACGTTAATGTCCTGTTGCCCGAGGAGGCGGGGAGTACGGGGGTAATGCGCTTTGTCCATGATCTGGTTCATGCGCATGGCGGGTCAATTTCGGCTGAGCACGGCCTGGGGCAATATCGGGTGGCGGAATGGGAACGTCTGACCTCAAGGGCGGAACAGATGCTTCTGAGACGCATCAAGATGGCCCTTGATCCGCATGGCATCCTGAACCCCGGCAAGGGTCTGCCCATCAAGGAGCACAAAGCTACATGAGTGAACAAGAGGCGCAGGTATTTGACTATGTCATTGTCGGCGGGGGCACGGCTGGTTGTATTCTGGCCAACCGTCTGAGCGAGGGCGGGCGGTACACAGTTGCCCTGCTCGAAGCCGGGGGCGAGGCAGAGAGTCCATGGACGAAGATCCCGGCCGGGTTCTACAAGCTCCTGACCAACCCGAATTACAACTGGGGGTTTCACACAGAGCCGGAAAAAGCCACACATATGCGGGAAATCGCAGTGCCTCGCGGCAAGGGGCTTGGTGGTTCGACGCTGATCAACGGAATGATCTATGTGCGCGGGCAGCCGCAAGACTACGATCGCTGGGCACAGCTTGGGGCCACCGGTTGGGGCTGGGCCGATGTCGCGCCGGCCTTTCGGAGAATTGAAGCCTATGACGGGCCGGACCCGGACGGCCTGCGCGGTAAGCAGGGACCGCTTGCTCTGTGCGAGGTGCGCGAACGTCCCGGCATCGGCGAAGCCTTTATTGACGCCGCCGTCGCTGCCGGTTACCGGCGCAATCCCGACTATAACGGCGCCTCACAAGACGGGTTCGGATATTATCAGGTGAACCAGCGGAACGGTAGGCGCATCAGTGCGGCAGATGCTTGGCTTAAGCCGGCGCGGAGCCGGTCCAACCTGACAGTTTTTACCGGCGCCATGGTGATGGGGCTGGACTTTGACGGCCACAGGGCAACGGGCGTCACGTTCACGCAACAGGGTCACGAACGCAACCTATCCGCCGGACGCGAAGTCATCCTTTGTGCCGGGGCGATACAATCTCCGCAACTTCTGGAACTCGCCGGTATAGGCGATCCAGATATCCTCAACGAGGCGGGAGTCCCGGTGCGGGTGGCCAATCCGAATGTGGGCGAGAACTATATTGACCACTTCTGCACGCGAATGAGCTGGCGGGTCTCTCGGCCTGGAACTCTCAACGAGCAAACGCGCGGCTTGCACCTTGTTGGTGAAGTGTTGAAATACGCCATCAATCGTACCGGCGTCCTGACGTTTGGAACTGGTCTGACACATGGCTTCGTGCGCACGCGTGACGGATTGGAAGGGCCAGACGTTCAGTATTTTTTTATGCACGCAAGCTACGCAAATGCCGCAGAACGAAAACTGGACCGTGAACCGGGCATGACCTTGGGGGTGACACAGCTGCGCCCTGAATCACGGGGCAGCATCCACATCACTTCGGCCGACCCCATGAAACAACCCGCCATTCGCCCGAACTTCCTTGATAGTTCCGAAGATCAGCGGGCTATGGTCGAGGGTATGAAGATCGGGCGCCGGATCATCGAACAAGGGCCGATGGATCGCTACAGGACGCATGAGATCGCACCCGGCTCCGAGTGCCGCAGCGATGCCGATTGGCTGGATTTCGCACGCCATAACGGCCAGACGATTTACCACACGCTCGGCACCTGCCGGATGGGCCCCGAAGGGCAATCCGTCGTGAGCCCCGATTTGCGGGTGCGCGGAGTCAGCGGCCTGCGCGTTGTGGATGCGTCGGTTATGCCCGATATGGTGTCAGGCAACACGCAGGCGGCGGTCATGATGCTGGCAGACCGTGGAGCCGATCTCATTCTCGAAACAGACAAGTTCTGAAGGACCGCTCAAGGGAAAACCATGTCTCAAGTTCTCGGCTGTAATGGACCGAACCAGCCAACGCGCGCCGCCTGCGAGGTCATCTCCTGCCGCGCCTACCGAAGCCGTAGACGCTCGCGAAGTTGGCGCCGGGAAGGGCCCGAACCTCAGTCTCGCGAGCGTCTTCGTAGTCCGCCGAAACGTCGTCGAAAATGGCGTCGATAAATTCGCCTGTGTTCATGTCACTTCTCCTTCGTAAGGCTCCGCACGGGGTCGGCGCGGCGAAGAAGGCGGGTTGGTTGTGCGAGAGCGTGCAGGGAGTGACAACGGCGAGTCAGGCGGCTGGCATTGGCGCACCTGCGCTCGAGTTCCGGCAAAGCCGGACAGTCAGCCGGGATCTCGAAATCCTCGTTCTGCCAGCGTTCGAAGAAGCGCTCTTCCCACTCGGAAAACTCCTCAAGGCGGCGACCGATGGCCTCGAGTTCGCGCTCGATTTCGGCTTTATCAATCGCAGCTCCAGGCACCGGTTCGTCGCACTCAGCCTGATCGGCTGCCTCTTGCTCCTCGGGTCCCGCGCGCCGCGCCTGCTCCCGACGGAAATCCTTCGCGTCACCTTCGTAGGTGCGAATGATGCGCCGCGCGAGCCAGCCGTATTCTCCGTCCAGCCTCGGAGTCCAGCGCTCAAGCGCATCATCCGCAGCCGCGATGCCCTCCGAGAGTGCGTCGTCAGCCATGCCGCGCAGCTCGATGTGGCGCTCGACGAGGCGGACGTTGTCCTCGACCACATACTCGAGGGGACAGTCGCCGCCGGTCTGCTGCAGCCAGTTCGACAGCTCTTCCTGGAGCTTCTCGTCCGTCATCGCGTCGAGGTCGATATCCTCGAGGACGGGGCACACGCCGTAGCTGGATTCGTCTTCGTAAGATGCCTGTTTCATTGTCTTTCCCTTTCCTGTTCACCGGCTGTTGCGTCAACCGATACCGAGGAATTGGGAACGACGCCGGAATCCAAAAACGAATTCCAGTCCGGAGACGAAATTTCTCCTTAGGCCCGGAAATTAAATCAAAGAAACAGACTGGAAGTCGTCGTATAGGTTAGGGAGGTCGCTGTGATTTACACGGAACTGGTTGCGCTTCTTCTGCTTTCCGCCTTCGATCTTCACTGCCGGATCGAGGTAGACCTGCCCTGAATGCGCGAGGCGCATGAACTTGAAGAAATCCGTTCCGGTGCCGAGCTTGACGCGATCTCCGAACCGATACTGCTTCGGCTTGCCGGTCGACTCTGACGGGACATACGCTGCCTTCGCGTGTTTCCGATTCCAGTGGTTCAGCAGGTTGGCAAAATCCCAGCCTGCGGCCACAGCGTCATTCGGATCGACCAGGAGGATCTTTCCCCCATGTCGTCGATTGTGCCCTTCGCGGCATTGTAGCCCTCGATCCTCATGCAGACGGTCGTTCGGGCGTGTGGCGCGCCTCCGCAGGGGCGGGTCATTTTCAAATGATCAAACCGGGTCAGTTTTGAATGCACATTGACATCCTTTGATGCCTCGCAAGTGTCGAGGCTCTTGCACGATCGACGGCCCGTCCAGAAAAGCGGATTGGTTCATCACTCGGATCGCGGCGGACAATATTTATCTATTCGCTATACCGAGCGTTTGGCCGAAGCAGGCATTGAACCATCGGTCGGCAGCGTCGGGGATTCCTACGACAATGCCCTCGCTGAAATTATAAACGGTCTCTACAAAACCGAACTGGTCCATCGCCAGGGTCCATGGCGCAACATGCAGGAGCTGGAAATGGCCACTCTCGGCTGGGTCGATTGGTTCAACAACCGCCGCCTGCTTGGCCCCATCGGGAATATCCCACCAGTCGAGGCCGAAGAGAACTTCTATGCACAGCGTGACGTGCTCGATATGGTCGCGTGAAATGAAGCTATAGGTCTCCGGTGAAACCGGGACGATTCAAGTTTTGCAACGGTTTATTTCAGTCAGGAAGTCGACCAAGCGAGTCTTGAGCCCATCCCGATCCTTCACCTGGCATTCCCAGGGTTCGAGGACTTGCCAACCCGATACTGAACGCGCTTGAGATCGTATGCCGCCATCGCCGCGACCAGGTTGATCTCGGCGACCTCAGCCGCGTCCAGCGCGTCCAGCCACCGCCGGTGAGCCTCCTCCGCCGCTTGGTCGGCGGCGGCGAGGTCTTGCGCCTGGTCTTCAGTCAGTCGCGGTATCGAGGTCACTCGACGCATGGCAGCACCTCCTTGGTCGGCGGCCTGGCGATGAGCATCAGGCCCGCAAAACGGTCGATGTATGGATTACTGTGCTCGACGCGGTGCACCGTCCCGCTGGGACGATGCTCTACGACGTGGCCGGGCTGGACGAAGTGGAAGGTTATCGGCTTGAATGTCATCACGCGGCCTCCTTCACCTTGGAGACGATGCCGTCGATGAACTCGACCAGGGCCGCCACACGCTTCTCGAAGAGAGCATGCATCTCGGTATCCGGCTCCAAGGTCCGGATCATAGTGGGCAAGCCCTGAGACCCGACGATGAAGTCGCACGACTCGGCACCCATCATCCACATGCCGAACTGCGCCTGGGCCACCTCATCTTTCGACAAGTCACCGCCAGTCATCACTTGCAGTGCGATCTTGGGAAGCCGATCTTTGATTTCGATGACGCGCCGGCCGCCATCGACGAGGCCGTCGGGACTATATCCAGCGCGGCCACGGCGAACGAACCCAACTTGTTCGACCTCGTTCCCGGTCAGCAGTTCATATTCATTCCGGAGATCGACCTCCCGGGCGTATCCGCGCTCTGTATGCTCGTTCGAGAATGAAGGTGCGGGACGGCCCGTCAGGATCTCGCCGGCGATCTCGTAACCATATGTCAGGGCACCGGCCCCGAGTCCGTCTGGCCTCTTGCCATTAACCAGGAGGAGCCCGGCATTCGATGCGGTGATGAGGCCCGCCCGTGCGGCGAGCCATTCTGCGGAACCCTGTTCCAGTTCGCTGAAAATCTCACGGTCAGACATTGTCCGCGCCCTCCTTCAGCTTGCGCTCCAGGAGCGACTTCAGCCGTGTGACATCCGAGGCGGCGATGTCCTCGATCGTCTGTGCCTTGGCGGCCTTTAGGAACTTGGACTCATCTGTGCCGCTCTTGGTGATCAGGTCGCGCAACGAACAGGCATCCTTCGCGCTGATCGTCTCGGGCCTGGACGCCTCGCGCCGAGATCCGTCATCATCAGCGGTGGCGATGCCGAAATAGCCGCACAAGAGGTAGCGACGGCCGTAGCTGGTTGTGCTGCCTTTAGCCTGCACTGGCGTCTTGTTCGTCTTACCGCCGGTACCGGAACTGTCGAGCGGGAAATCATCGCAGATTTCGTGACTATGCCCGCCGACGTGAGACACGCGGAGATGGACGCGCTGATAGCCATCCGGTGCCCCTGCACCGGACCATGCGGCGACGGCAAAGCCGTGGTCGCGGATGATCGGCATCGCTTGTGTCTCGATGTCGGCAAGGTCTGCGTAAGTGTAGCCAGAGAAAGTATTTTTACGTGTCCGGGCAACGAGCGGAATGGACGTCTGGGCAGCGTTAAGAGCCCGATAGAACTCGCGCTCCGCTTCCCGCTCACGGTCTTGGCGCGCACGGTCATCAATGCGCTCTTTCATGTCGAGCATCTTCTCGAGCTTGCCGATATCGGCGTTCGGGTCGAGCGCGACTTTCTCGATGGTCGCGACCATCGGGTCGATCTGCGCGGAAACCATTTCCGGCGCTTCCGGTTCAGCTGCGGCAAGGGCCACGCCGGACGTTTCAGGGGTATTGGGGGAGTGTTTCATAGTTTTTCTCCGGTTAGTGCATGTGTGTCGGGTAGTGAGCAATCACGCCCCAGATCTGCCCGGCCAAAACGGCCGGGCGAACTTTCTGGAACGCGGATCAATCGAGTTGATCGAGCGCCCAGTGAACGGCTTCCTGCAAGCAATCTGCGCAAATGAACTGAGGCGGCATTGCGTGGATGGCCGTGAGCAGTCGGAACTGGATCGGTTCCTCCTGAGCTTTAGCGCTGAGCAGCAGGACCTCGGCCGGCTCTCCGGGCCTGGCTACGACGCAGTGCTCGGGCAGAACGACAACGTCGTAACGCTCGCCGCTGTCAGAGATGATGTTGAAGCGGCAGCCGCTATCGAAGGGAGCGAAATTGTAGTCGAACATGTGTGTATCTCCTTTGGTGTGTGTGAGCGCCTCGGCGCCGGTTTTAACCAGATGCTTTCAAAGAAATTTTTTCTGAAACGAGCCAGCAAACTTTTCTCACAACACGTTGACTTTGCATGACTCTTTTTTCCCCCGGCAGGGCGCCAGGGAGGGGTCGAGGGGAGGGGTAGCGCGTGCGCTCCTCGCCCTGGGAGCAGTGGGTCAAGGGGGAGTGCGGAACGATGCCCCTTGCCTGTCGGGAGGCGCGTGGGAGGGGTGTCGGGGAGGGTCGCAAGAGACCAGCCCTGGCGAGTAGAGAGGTCCAGGAGATCTGCCCAGACAACGCGCATCCTATCGATCACCGACTTGTTCTGCATGCTAATGATCTCGTGCGCGGAAAGACCGGCGCGACGAAGCCCCTCAAAGCATGCATCGCCTTCCACTTGCTCGAACCACCATTGATGTGAGGGCCAGGGCGAGATTTTGTCTGGGAATGTCATATGGGGCTCCTGTGGTGCGTCCTCAGGACATTGGCCGCGCAGTCACGATCCCGAAGCGTCCACCTGGTCAACTGCGCGCCCCAGATGACGGCTTACAATGCCCGGGCTCACGCCGATCTCTTCGGCAACCTCGCGCATCTTCTTCCGCTCGACGACCAGGCCGGTCAGCACGTCACGCTGGCGATCCGACAGGTCCGCTTTGGCAATATGCTCGCTGAAGAACTCACGAACCACGAGGTGCGCGAGACATACCTCGCAACGGAATACGGCAAGCCGTTTGCGTCATCTGGCAGTCTCGACAACCGAGTCAGAAAGTGGATCGTCGCCGCCGGTTTGGTCGGTAAGGACGGCAAAGCAAATCGAAGCCAGCACGGAATCCGGAAAGGCGTTGCAGAAATCATGGCCGAGAACGGCGCGACGGAATACGAACTCATGTCAGCATTCGGCTGGACTGAAGCGAAAACCGCTTCCGTATACACGAAGAAGTTCCAGCGCCGAGGAGCCGCAGCGGCGGCGTCTCGGCGGCTTGCGGGCGCGCAAGGTGGACCACGTCTGGAAAATCGTGGTCCAGTTTCTGGCCTAAGTGTCAGCAAAACAAGGGAAAATAGGGATAGTGGCAGCCCGTAGGGGAATCGAACCCCTCTTTCCAGGTTGAAAACCTGGCGTCCTAACCGATAGACGAACGGGCCAGCGCTGCTGTGGGGCGTAACTAGGCAAATCCGGACCGGCGCGCAAGAGGGATTCTACAAAAACTTAGCGCTGTTTTGCAGAAATCGTGATCGCCTGTTTGCTGCCGTGTCGGAGGGCGGATCACAGGGCCGCAGCGGCGTCCTCGAGGCGCAGCTGCACCGACCTGCGCCCGCCCCATGTGTTGATGTCGAGCCGCCCGGCAAGATGAAACCGTGCGCCGCCATGGCCCGTCAACGCGGGCCCCAACGGCCCGTCAAACGCCCCGAAGGCGATGGCCTCGAGGCTCGCGCCCAGCCCGTCACCAAAGCGCAGCTTGAGGTGGTTGCCGCCCAGTTGTTTGGCATAGCCGATCTGGCAATCGGGAAAGACATAGCGCGGCCCCGGTGCACCGGCCCCGAACGGGCCTGCGGCCTCGATCTGCTCGACCAGTTCGATCGTTGCCGCACCCGGCATCAGCAACCCGTCGAGGCGCAGGTCGGCCGGCCCGGCCTGACCGGCACCCTGACGGGCGAGCAGATCCGAGAGCCGTGCCATCGCCGCCTCCAACTGGTCGCGCGCCACCGTCAGGCCCGCCGCCATCTTGTGCCCGCCGCCCTTGAGGAGCAGCCCCTCGGAGGCCAGCCGCTGAATGGCGGCCCCCAGATCGACACCGCTGACCGAGCGGCCCGATCCCTTGCCTTCCTCCCCCTCCAGCCCGATCACGATGGCGGGGCGATTGGCGGTCTCTTTGAGCCGACTTGCGACGATGCCGACGACGCCGGGATGCCAGCCTTCACCTGCGGCCCAGACAAGCGGGGCGTCAAAGCCGCGCGCCTCGGCCTGTTCAAGGGCAGCGTCGCGCACCATCGCCTCGACCTCGCGCCGCTCGGTGTTGAGCTGGTCGAGCCGCTCGGCCATGGCGCGGGCCTCGGTGGCGTTCTGGCAGGCCAGCAGCCGCGCGCCGAGATCGGCCTTGCCGATGCGCCCGCCCGCGTTGATGCGTGGCCCCAACAGAAATCCCAGATGATAGGCATTGGGCGTGGCCTCCATCCGCGCCACATCCGCCAGTGCTACCAGCCCGGGGCGTTCCCGCCGCGCCATGATCCGCAGCCCCTGCCGCACGAAGGCGCGGTTCACGCCGATGAGCGGGGCCACATCCGCCACCGTCGCCAGTGCCACCAGATCGAGCATCGCCATCAGGTCGGGGCCTTGACCGCCGGTGTCGCGTAACTGCCGTCCGGCCTCGACCAGCATGAGGAACACTACGGCGGCGGCACAAAGATGCGCCAGATCGCCGCTTTCGTCCTGTCGGTTGGGGTTCACGACGGCCAGCGCAGGCGGCAGCGTCTCGCCGCCCAGATGGTGATCGAGCACGATCACGTCTGCGGCCTCTGCGGCGGCGATGGCCTGATGGCTCAGCGTGCCGCAATCGACGCAGACAATCAGGTCATGCCGGGCTGCAAGGTCGCGCATCGCGGGCTCATTGGGGCCATAGCCCTCGTCGATCCGGTCGGGGATATAGAGCGTCGGCGAGGGCGCGCGCATCTGCTTCAGCCAGTCGATCAGCAACGCCGCAGAGGTGCCGCCATCGACATCGTAATCGGCAAAGATCGCGATCCGCTCGCCCGCCTGCACCGCCCGCAGCATCCGCGCAGCGGCGGGTTTCATATCGCGCAGGGATCGCGGGTCGGGTAGCAGGTCGCGCAGCACCGGGGCCAGATAGGTCTGGGCCGCACCGCTCTCAACGCCAAGCCGCGCAAGGGTCTGGCAGAGCGGGCGGGGCAATCCGGTGTCCTGTGCCATCGCCTCGGCCTGCCGGTCGACCTCCACCCCCGGCCCGATCCAGCGCCGCCCGGTGAGCGAGCTGTCCACACCGAGAAAGGCCGTCATGCCCGCGCGCCCCCATCATACTTGGCCAAATATCCCGGGAGAGTTGCCGCTTGCGGCGACGGGGGCAGCGCCCCCCTGCTTGCCTCCCGATCAGTCACGCTTGCTGCGATAGATCATCCGCCGCACCGAGCCGGTGCGCGAGCGCATCAGCACGGTCTCGGTCTCGACGAAACCGGGGCGGCGCTGCACGCCCTTGACGATCGAGCCGTCGGTGACGCCGGTGGCGGCAAAGATCACGTCCGAGGTGACCATCTCGTCGCGGGAATAGACCCGGTCGAAATCGGTGATCCCGGCCTTCTGCGCCCGCGCCCGCTCGTCGTCGTTGCGGAAGACCAACCGCCCCCACATCTGCCCGCCCATGCATTTGAGCGCCGAGGCCGCCAGCACCCCCTCGGGCGCGCCGCCGGTGCCCATATACATGTCGATGCCGGTGCGCTCGGATTCCGCGCAATGGATCACGCCCGCCACATCACCGTCGGTGATCAGATAGACGGCGGCACCGGTTTCGCGCAACTCCGCGATCATTTCCTGATGGCGCGGGCGTTCGAGCACGCAGACGGTGATCTCGGAGGGGCGGCAGCCACGCGCCTTGGCCAGCGCCTCGACCCGTTCGCGCGGCGACATCGCCAATGATACGACATTCTCTGGGTATCCCGGCCCGATGGCCAGCTTGTCCATATAGGTGTCGGGTGCGTGCAGCAGTGTGCCGCGCGGGGCCATCGCGATCACGGTCAGCGCATTGGGCATCGCCTTGGCGGTCAGGGTCGTGCCCTCCAGCGGGTCGAGCGCGATATCGACGCCCGGGCCCTGGCCGGTGCCGACCTCTTCGCCGATGAAGAGCATCGGGGCCTCGTCGCGCTCGCCTTCGCCGATCACCACCACGCCCTTGATGCTGAGCATGTTGAGCTGATCGCGCATCGCGTTGACGGCGGCCTGATCGGCGGCCTTCTCGTCGCCGCGTCCGATGAGATCGGCGCAGGCAAGTGCTGCCTGTTCGGCGACGCGCGCCAACCCGAGCGAGAGCGTGCGATCATTGAAGGCGGTGTCAGAGGTCATGGGATGGTCCTTGCAAATATGGGTCAAAGCAGCATTAGCGCCCGCGCCGCCCGCGCACAAGGGCGGGCCGGGCGCGGGTTTCAGACGGTTTCGATGCGCAGCGCCACCGGATCGCCCGACAGCACATCGAGCCGCCGGATACCGGTCAGTGCCGTATCGAGCGAGTCGCGATTGGTCTTGTGGGTGACGATCAGTACCGGGGCGGTGGTATCGTCATGGCGGTACTGGCGCATCCGGTCGATGGATATCCCCGCCTCGCCCAGAAGCGTTGCCACCTTGGCGAGCGCGCCGGGCTTGTCGTCAAGCGACATGCGCAGGTAATAGCGCGCCGGTGTGGCGCTGCTGGCTTGCGCGCAGGGTTCGAGCGTGGCGGCGGGCTGACCGAAGGTCGACAGGCGCAAGCCGCGCGCGATATCCATCACGTCGCCCATCACCGCACTGGCCGTCGGGCCCATGCCCGCGCCGGGGCCGCGCAGCACGATCTGTTCGACCTGATCGCCTTCGAGCACAACCATGTTGGTGCCGCCCTCAAGCTGCCCGAGCGGGCTTTTTGCCGGGACAAGACAGGGCGACATGCGCTGTTCCAGCCCGCGCCCGGTCATCTGCGCCACTCCCAGCAGCTTGATCCGGTAGCCCATGTCGGCGGCGTGGCGGATATCGTCGAGGGTGATGTCCTGGATGCCTTCGAGGGCCACGCCGTCGAAATCGACCTGGCAGCCAAAGGCGATCGAGGACAAGAGCGCCAGCTTGTGGCCCGCGTCGATGCCGCCCACGTCGAGATTGGGATCGGCCTCGAGATAGCCTAGCTTGTCGGCCTCCTCGAAGAGTGCATTATAGCCCTGTCCGGTGGCCTGCATCCGCGTCAGGATATAGTTGCAGGTGCCGTTCATCACGCCCATGACGCGGGTGATGTCATTGCCCGCCAGCCCCTCGGTCAGGGCCTTGATCACCGGGATGCCGCCCGCGACCGCCGCCTCGAAGCGGATCACGCGGCCGGCCTCTTCGGCGGCGAGTGCGAGGGCGTGACCGTGATGGGCAAGCATCGCCTTGTTGGCGGTGACCACATCCTTGCCTGCCGCGATGGCGGTCTCGGTTGCGGCCTTGGCAGGCCCGTCCGAGCCGCCCATCAGTTCCACGAACACGTCCACATCGTCACGCTTGGCCAATGCGACCGGATCATCCTCCCAGGCGTAATCCGATAGGTTTACGCCGCGATCCTTGTCGCGGGTGCGCGCTGAGACGGCGCTGATCGTGATCGGACGGCCTGCGCGCGCGGCAAGTGTCTCGGCCTTTTGCCGGACGATGCGGACGACGCCGGTGCCGACGGTGCCGAGACCGGCAATGCCAAGGCGCAGGGGGGTGGTCATGGGGCTCTCCGATCCTCGTTGTCCTGTGGTTCAGGCGCGATGTAACGGGTTCGGATGGGCCTTGCAACGCGGCGCGCGCTCAAAGAGGGCCGGTTTTTACTGTTCGATACCGGTTTCCATGCGAGCGCGCGTCTCGGCGTCGATGGCCGGCCCGGAGAGCCGTGCCGCGCGGGCGCGCAGCCGTGCGGCGCGTTCCTCCAGATCCGGGGCGCTGCGGGCATCGGTTGCGGCGGGCGGAACCTGCCCGGTGATCTCGCCTGCGGGAATGAGTTTGGGATAGACAATCGTGCCACGCTCTGCCCGCAACTCCTCAGAGAGCGGTGGCACCTCCGCGCAGCCCGTCACGAGGACAAGCACGAGCGCGAGCGAGAGGGAAGACGGGCACGGGCGCATGAGAAGCGGTCCTTTGCGAGGTGGTTCGCTACTTTACTGCCACTCTTTGCCCGGAAAGGGCAAGCAGGGGCTTTGATCTGAACGTATGTTCAGTTAAGTCGGCAGGTATGGCACGCACCCAAGGCTCGCATTCCGACATCACCGGTCCGCGCATCCGCGCGGCGGCGCTCTCGTTATTTGCGCGTCATGGCTATGCTGCCGTCTCGATGCGGCAGATCGCGGGTGAGGTGGGGGTGCAGGCCGGTGCGCTTTATAATTATACGCCGGACAAGCAGACGCTGCTGTTCGATCTGATGCGCACGCATATGGAGGATTTGCTGGAGGCCTGGGATGCCGAAGCCCCGCAGCGGGGCGGGGCAATGGCGCAACTCGAGGCGTTTACCCGGTTTCACATCCGCTTCAACATCCTTCGCGCCGAGGCGGTCTTTGTCTCCTACATGGAGTTGCGTAATCTCGGCCCGGAGAATTTCGAAGTGATCGAGGGGCTGCGGCGGGACTACGAGACCCGGCTCGAGGCGATTCTGCGGACAGGTGCCCAGGACGGCATAATGGCAGTCTCCGAGCCGCGCATCGCCAGCATGGCGCTGATCGCCATGTTGACCGGAGTGAATACCTGGTATCGTGAATCGGGCCGTCTGTCGCTGACGCAGGTCGAGGCGGTCCATTGGGACATGGTGCGCCGGTCGGTGACGGGGTAAACCGGGGAAAGGGACCTGTGCAGGTTCGTGAGGGGCCTGGCCCGGAGCGACACGTCGCGTGACGGCCCCGGTGCGGTGCATGGCGACCGCTGCGGGGCAGATCGCGCGGGCGACGCGGCGGGTTCCCAAGGGACCTCTGAATCGTGGGCATCTGCCGGGCGCGGTGAAGCGGCTGTGAGACCATGCGCCCTTGTTGCCCCCCGGAGAGTGGAATAGATTAAGCGCAACGCGACATGTCCGCGACATGAAAGGAGCCTGCCATGTTCTGCCTTATCCGCAATGCCTGCCTTGCCGGGGCGATGGCCGTTATGCCCGTCAGCGCGCAGGCACAATTCGGCCCGCTGCTGGAGCCCGGCGAGCTGCGCGCAGCACTTGATGCAGGCGCGCCGGTCGTGCTCGATATCCGGGGCGAGGGAACTTATGAGGAGGGCCATGTGCCCGGCGCGCTGAACGCGCCCTATGGCCTGTTTCGCGGCCCGTCGGACAATCCCGGCAAACTGGTCTCTGAGGGTCATCTGACCGAGGTGCTGCGTGGCCTTGGTATCGACGCGGACGACCGCGTGGTGGTCGTGCATCAGGGCAGCAATCAGACCGATTTCGGGGCTGCGGCACGGGTCTACTGGACGCTGAAATCGAGCGGAGTCAGCTCGCTTGCAATCCTCAACGGCGGCATGAACGGCTGGGCCGAAACCGGCGAACAGGTTGCCAAGGGCAAGGCCCCGAGCGTGACCCCGAGCGAGATCACCGTCAGTTTCTCGGACACGTGGCTGGCCACGCGCGAGGATGTGCAGGCCATCGTCAACGGCGAGGAGCAGGCCGAGCTGATCGACGCCCGCCCCGAGAATTTCTGGAAGGGCGAGACCAAGCACGGGGCCGCCGCGATGCCCGGCACCCTGCCGCAATCGCGCTATTTCACCCATGACCGCTGGTTCGGAAAAGACGAGCCTGCGCGCATCAAGCCGGAGTTGATCCGTCAGTTGGCTGCTGAAAATGGTTTTGAGCAGGGTGACAGGCTGGTGTCGTTCTGCAATACCGGCCATTGGGCCGCGACCAACTGGTTCGCACTGAGCGAGGTGGCGGGCATAGACGGCGTGCGCATGTATCCTGAATCCATGGTCGGCTGGTCGAACGCGGGTTACGAGATGGCAAATGTGCCGGGTCTTTTCCGCAACATGATCAACAAGATCACCGGCAAGTACTGAGAGCGGGACCATGAGCAGCACGACCGCCGCCCCCGCGCCCCAAGACACCGCACCGGGCGGGCTGTCGCGGGGCCTCATGATTTTGTTTGTGCTCGCGCTGGTGCTGGCCGTGGCGCTCTTTGCGGGGCCGCGTTTCGGCGTGGTGCTGCTGATCGGACTGGGCTTCGGGCTGGCGCTCGAAGGGTTCCGCTTCGGCTTTACCGGGCCGTGGCGGCGGATGATCCTGGAGCGCGACGCCTCGGGGCTGATCGCGCAATTGATCTGCATCGCGATCGTGGCGCTTGCGGCGTTTCCGCTGCTGGCGGCGAACGGGGCCGAGTTGAAGGGCGCGCATGCGCCTGTGGGCCTTGCCATGATCGGCGGGGCCTTTGTCTTCGGCGCGGCGATGCAGGTGGTTCTGGGTTGCGGGTCTGGTACGCTGGTCAATGCCGGAAGCGGCAATGCCGTGGGCGCGGTCGCGCTGCCATTCTTTGCCATCGGCAGTTTCGGCGGGGCCTATCACCTGTCGTGGTGGACCTCTCTGGGCAGCCTGCCGGTGGTCGCGCTTGAGGGGACGCAGGGCCTGATGATCACGCTGTCGGGGCTGGCGGCAGTGGCGGGTCTGGCGCTGCTCATTGGGGTCAAGGGATCACACAGGCTGCCGCGCCGCTACTGGGGTGCGATTCTGGTGCTGGCGGGGCTGGCGATCCTGCATCTGATGGTGGCGGGCCAGCCCTGGGGCGTGGTTTACGGGCTGGGCCTGTGGGTCGCCAAGGGCGTGGTGGCCATGGGCGGCGATCTGTCGGGCTCGACCTTTTGGGCGGCCCCGGGCAATGCCGCGCAGGTTCAGGCGAGCCTGCTCACGGATATCACCTCGCTCACCGATCTGGGGCTGATCGGTGGCGCAGCGCTCGTGGCGTGGTGGAGATCCGGGCTGGCCTCTCCGGTCGGCAAGCTTCCGGCGCGGGCGTGGGCTGCGGTGATCATTGCGGGGCTCGTGCTGGGCTATAGCTCGCGGTTGGCCTTCGGGTGCAATATCGGCGCGTTCTTCAGCGGGATCGGCACCGGCTCTGCGCATGGCTGGGTGTGGTTCATCGCGGCCTTTGCGGGGTCCTGGGTAGGCATCCGGCTGCGCCCCATGCTGGGGCTGGAGGCGACGCGATGATCCGCCGGAATGTAACGCTATTGGTGGCGCTAGGTGTGGCGGGGCTTCTGGCGCTCGATCATGCGCATTCGCAGCCGCTCAACCCCTATACGGCGCCGCCTATGCTGGCGCTCGGATCAGGATTGGCCGCGACGGGCGGGCATTGCGCCGCCCCGCCGCCGCCCGTGCAATAACGGCGGGCGATGGCTTCTGTGGTGGGGCCGGTCAGTATCCCCGCCAGATCCAGCCACCACCCAGAACGCGGCTTCCTTCGGGGGCGTAGAACACGCAGGCCTGACCGGGTGAGACGCCTTCCTCTGGGGTGAGCAACTCGACCTCTGCCTCGGTCTCGGAGAGCGGGCGCAGCACCGCGTCGCGCGGGGGGCGGGTGGAGCGGACCTTGACCATCACGGGCCATTCGGCGCGCGATGTGAGGGCTTCGTCACCCAGCCAGTTGATCTCGCGCAGGGGCACGCGGCGGGTGGCCAGCATGTCCTTGGGGCCGACGATCACGCGGTGCTGGTCGACATCGAGGCGCACCACGTAGAGCGGTTCTTCCAGCCCGCCGATACCGAGGCCGCGGCGCTGGCCGATCGTGTAGTGGATGACGCCGTCATGCCTGCCCAGAACCCGCCCGTCGGTATGCACGATCTCGCCCGGCTCGGCGGCACCGGGGCGCAGTTTCTCGATCACGCTGGCATAGTTGCCGTTCGGCACAAAGCAGATGTCCTGGCTGTCGGGCTTGTCGGCCACTTGCAGGCCGTATTGCGCCGCCAGCTCCCGCGTGGCCTGCTTGGAGGGCAGGTGGCCAAGCGGGAAGCGCAGGTAGTCAAGCTGCTCCGGCGTGGTGGAGAACAGGAAATAGGACTGGTCGCGCGCGGCGTCGGTGGCGCTGTGCAACTCAGGACCATGCGCGCCCATCTTGCGCTGGATGTAATGACCCGTCGCCATGCAATCGGCATCGAGATCGCGGGCGGTTTCGAGCAGGTCCTTGAATTTCACCCGCTCGTTGCAACGGATGCAGGGCACCGGCGTGGCCCCTGCTAGATAACTGTCGGCAAATTCGTCGATCACAGCATCGCGAAAGATGTTTTCGTAATCGAGGACGTAATGCGGAAAACCCAGATCCTCGGCCACGCGGCGGGCGTCGTGGATATCGACACCGGCACAGCAGGCACCCTTTTTGGCCAGTGCCGCGCCGTGATCGTAGAGTTGCAGGGTGACGCCCACGACATCATAGCCCTCTGACGCCAGGTGTGCTGCCACGACGGAACTGTCGACGCCACCCGACATGGCGACGACAACGCGCGTCTCGGCCGGGCTTTTGGCAAAGCCCAGGGAATTGAGGGGGGTGTCGCGGTCAAGTGCCATTCGGGGTCTCCGGTCGGGTCTCGCAGAATATAGGAAAATCCTAACTACTCTCAAGCCCCGGTTTCACCGGTCGTTAAGGGCGATCGCGGCATTTTAACGGCCAGTGGTCAGAAAGGGGTGATAGCGATGTATCTCAAGAAAGTCGGAGGGCCAAGAGCGGTGACGCTGCCGGATGGCACGGTGTTCAGCCGCGCCGACCTGCCGCCGCCGGACACGCGGCGCTGGGTGTCGTCACGCAAGCTCGCTGTGGTGCGGGGAGTCGCCTATGGGTTGATTTCTCAGTCTGAGGCGCTACGCACTTATGGGTTGAGTGAAGAGGAGTTCCTTGGTTGGTTGACCGCAGTGGAAAATCACGGTCAGGACGCGCTCAAGGTAACGTTACTCAAGGCATATAGACAACCTTGAAGTGCGTGCGCAAAATGTTCCGGTGACGGTAACGCTAGGTTAACCATTTATGGCCAGTCTTGCGGGGAAGCCTGCACGATGAATGGAGAAGCCTAATGCGTGTATTACTGGTCGAGGACGATCCCACTACCTCGAAGAGCATCGAGATGATGCTGACCCATGCCAATCTCAATGTCTACACCACCGATCTGGGGGAGGAGGGGATCGATCTGGCGAAACTTTACGATTACGATCTGATTCTGCTGGACCTCGGCCTGCCGGACATGAACGGGCATGAGGTGCTGCGCCAATTGCGTCTGGCGCGGATCGCGACGCCGATCCTGATCCTGTCGGGGGCCGACGATACCGAGAACAAGATACGCGGTTTTGGCTTTGGTGCCGATGACTATCTGACCAAACCGTTCCATCGCGAGGAACTGGTGGCGCGCATTCATGCGATTATCCGTCGATCCAAGGGGCATTCGCAATCGATCATCCGCACCGGCAAGATCAACGTCAATCTCGACGCCAAGACCGTGGATGTGGCGGGGCAGACTGTGCATCTGACCGGCAAGGAATACCAGATGCTGGAATTGCTGAGCCTGCGCAAGGGCACGACCCTCACCAAGGAGATGTTCCTGAACCATCTCTATGGCGGCATGGACGAGCCGGAGTTGAAGATCATCGACGTGTTCATCTGCAAACTGCGCAAGAAGCTGACCGTGGCGACGGGGGGCGACAATTACATCGAGACGGTCTGGGGCCGGGGCTATGTGCTGCGCGATCCCGAGCCGAGCGAGATGGAGGGTAGGCCGCTGGCCATCGGGGCCTGAGCGCAACCTGATCTCTGGACCTCCGATCGCGCTGGCCCTATCACTCTGACAGGGCGGGGCGCGCAGCCCCGCAACCGCCAGCGCGATGAGGGGCCGATGAGCGACACGACAGAGGGCGCGGATCTTGGCGTCGAGGAGCTGACCGAGGCACAGGCGCGGGCGGAGCTGGCGCGGCTGGCGCAGGTTCTGGGCACGGCCAATACCGCATATCACACCGATGACGCGCCCGAGATCAGCGACGCGGAGTATGACGCGCTCAAGGCGCGCAATGCCGGTATTGAGGCGCGGTTCCCGGACCTCAAGCGCGCCGACAGCCCGTCGGATCAGGTGGGTGCTACCCCGGCGGAGGGCTTTGCCAAGGTTCGCCACAGCATCCGTATGCTCAGCCTCGGCAATGCGTTCGAGGACGCCGATATCACCGAGTTCGACACCCGTATCCGGCGCTATCTGGGTCTTGGTGAGGATGCGCCCCTTGCCTATACGTCGGAGCCCAAGATCGATGGGCTGAGCCTGAGCCTGCGCTATGAGGGTGGCGAACTGGTGCAGGCCGCAACGCGCGGCGATGGCGAGGTGGGCGAGAACGTCACCGCCAATGCCCGCACCATCGCGGATATCCCCGAGCGGCTGGAGGATGCCCCTGCAGTGCTGGAGGTGCGTGGCGAGGTCTATATGAGCCACGAGGATTTCGATGCGCTTAACGCCCGGCAGGCCGCGCGCGGGGCCAAGACCTTCGCCAATCCGCGCAATGGCGCCGCCGGATCGCTGCGGCAACTCGATTCCACCATCACCGCCGCGCGCCCGCTCCGGTTCTTCGCCTATGGCTGGGGCGAGGTGTCGGCCCCGCTCTCCGACACGCAGATGGGCGCGGTCGAGCGGCTGGCGAGCCTCGGCTTCTCCACCAATCCGCTGACCCGGCTTTGCGATGGCCCCGCCGCGCTGCTCGCCCATTATGCCGAGATCGAGCAGGCCCGTGCCACGCTGGGCTATGACATCGACGGGGTGGTCTACAAGGTCGATGACCTGGCACTTCAGGCGCGGCTGGGGTTCCGCTCGACCACGCCGCGCTGGGCGATCGCGCATAAATTCCCGGCTGAGCTGGCATGGACGCGGCTGGAGGCGATCGACATTCAGGTCGGGCGCACCGGCGCGCTGAGCCCCGTCGCGCGGCTGACGCCGGTGACGGTGGGGGGCGTCGTTGTCAGCAACGCTACCCTGCACAACGAAGATTACATTGCCGGGCGCGACAGCAAAGGCGGGGTGATCCGAGACGGCAAGGATATCCGCGTGGGCGACTGGGTGCAGGTTTACCGCGCGGGTGACGTGATCCCGAAAGTCGCCGATGTGGATCTGTCGAAGCGGCCAGAGGGGGCGGAGGTTTACGTCTTTCCCACCACCTGCCCGGAATGTGGCAGCGAAGCGGTGCGCGAGGAGGGCGACGCGGTGCGGCGCTGCATGGGGGGGCTGGTTTGCCCCGCGCAGGCGGTGGAAAAGCTCAAGCATTTCGTCAGCCGCGCGGCCTTTGACATCGAAGGCCTCGGGGCCAAGCAGGTCGAGCAGTTCTACCGCGATGGCTGGATTGCGGAACCCGGCGATATTTTCACTCTCCAAGAGCGCTTTGGCAGCGGCCTGCAGCAGTTGAAGAACCGCGAGGGCTGGGGCGAAAAGAGCGCGAATAACCTCTTTGACGCAATTGAAGAAAAACGGAAAATCCCCTTCGGGCGGCTGCTCTTTGCGCTCGGTATCCGGCATGTGGGCGAGCAGGCGAGCAACCTGATCGCGCGCAATTATGGCCGCTGGGAGGAGTTTACGGCGGCCATGGATGGCGCGGCGGGCTTCGAGGGCCCGGACTGGGAGCGTCTGCTGGGCATCGACGGCGTGGGCGAGGTGCTGGCGCGCAGCTTGGTCGGGGCCTTTGCCGAAGACAACGAGCGTACGAGCATCGACCGGCTGGTCAAGCATCTGACGGTCGAGGCCGCCGCCGCGCCCGACACGTCAGGCAGCCCGGTGGCGGGCAAGACGGTGGTCTTTACCGGCACCCTCGAGAAGATGACCCGCGCCGAGGCCAAGGCGCGGGCCGAGGCCCTGGGCGCCAAGGTCTCGGGCAGCGTCAGCGCGCGCACCGATCTGCTGGTGGCGGGGCCGGGGGCGGGATCGAAGGCCAAGAAGGCCACTGAGTTGGGTATCGAAACGGTGGACGAGGACGAGTGGCTCGCTCTCATCGGGGACGCATGAGCGGGCGACCCGAGATCCTGTTTCCGCTCTTTGCGGGGCTCGACACGCTGGCAGGGGTGGGGCCGAAGACCGCGCAGACCCTCGCGGCATTGGACATCACCCGCCCGCGCGACCTGATCTTTACCCTGCCGCATTCGGGCGTTGACCGGACGCGGCGCGCCACCGTGCAGGGGGCCGAGATCCCTGGCGTGGTGACGGTTGAGGTGACGGTCGGACAGCACCGACCCAACACGCGCAAGGGCGGGCCTTACCGCGTCGTGGTCGAGGATGCCGCCACGAGTTTTCAGCTGGTCTTCTTCCGCAGTCAGGGCGATTACCTCAAGCGGGCTCTGCCGACCGGCGCGCGGCGGGTGGTCTCGGGCAAGGTGGAGCTGTTCGACGGGGTCGCACAGATGGTGCACCCGGATCATGTGCTGCCGCTTGACGATGCGGGCGAGATCCCCGCGTTCGAGCCGGTCTATCCGCTGACCGCAGGCATCACGCAGCGCACGATGGCCAAGGCGGCGCAGGCGGCGCTGACCCGGGTGCCGGACCTCGCGGAATGGATCGACCCGGTGCAAAAGGCGCAGGCGGGCTGGCCCGATTGGGCGTCGGCGGTGCGCGCCGCGCATGCGCCCGCGCGGGCGCATGATCTGTCTCCCGCGCATCCGGCGCGCGAGCGGCTGGCCTATGACGAGTTGATGGCGCATCAGCTGACGCTGGCGCTCGCACGGTCCAAGCTGCGCCGGGCCAAGGGGCGCGCGACGGTGGGCACCGGTACCTTGCAGGCCCGTGTGCTCGACGCGCTGCCCTATGCACTGACCGGCGCGCAGACCCGCGCGATTGCCGAGATTGCGGGCGATATGGCGTCGCAGATGCGGATGAACCGGTTGCTTCAGGGCGATGTCGGCGCGGGCAAGACGTTGGTCGCGTTCAAGGCGCTGCTGATCGCCGTCGAGGCGGGCGGGCAGGGGGTGATGATGGCCCCGACCGAGATCCTCGCGCGGCAGCATTTGCAGGGGTTGCGGCCCCTGGCAGCGAGCGCTGGCGTGGTGCTGGAGATCCTCACGGGCCGCGACAAGGGGGCAGAGCGGCGCGCCAAGCTGGCCGCGTTGAGGCGCGGCGATATCCAGATCCTCGTGGGCACACATGCGGTCTTTCAAAAGGATGTGGAATTTGCCGATCTGCGGCTGGCCATCGTCGATGAGCAGCACCGTTTCGGCGTGCGGCAGCGTCTGGAACTGGGCCGCAAGGGTGCGCAGGCGGATGTGCTGGTGATGACGGCGACGCCGATTCCGCGGAGCCTCGCCTTGGCGCAATATGGCGATATGGATGTCAGCGTGCTGGATGAAAAGCCGCCCGGACGCAAGCCGATCAAGACCGCGCTGGTCAATATGGGGCGGATCGACGAGGTGGTCGATCACCTGCGCCACGCCATTGCCGAAGGGCGGCAGGCCTATTGGGTCTGCCCGCTGGTGGAAGAGAGCGAGGTGGTGGATCTTTCGAGCGCCGAGGAGCGGTATCAAAGGTTGCGCGCGGGGTTCGGCGAGGGGGTTGTCGGGCTGGTGCATGGCCAGATGCCGCCCGAGGACAAGGATGCCGCCATGGCTGGTTTTCAGCGGGGCGAAACCAGCGTGCTGGTGTCGACCACGGTGATCGAGGTGGGGGTTGATGTGCCCAATGCCTCGATCATGGTGATCGAGCGCGCCGAAAGTTTCGGCCTCGCGCAGCTTCACCAGTTGCGGGGCCGCGTCGGGCGCGGTGAGGCGGCCTCGACCTGTCTTCTGATGTATCAGGCCCCGCTGAGCGAGGGCGGTGCCAAACGGCTGGAGACGATGCGCGACACCGAAGACGGGTTTCGCATAGCCGAGGTCGATCTGGAGATGCGCGGTGCGGGTGACCTGATTGGCACGGCGCAATCGGGCCTGCCGAAATTTCGCGTGGCGGACCTCGAGGCGCAGGCAGCGCTGATGGCGGTGGCGCAATCGGACGCGCGCAAGCTGTTACATGACGATCCGGATCTGGAGGGGGAACGCGGGCAAGCGGCGCGTGTTCTCTTGTGGCTGATGGAACAGGATCAGGCGATCCGTTTGTTATCAGTCGGTTAGGCGGTGTGTTCCGATAGGTCCACAAATGTTCTTATAAAGTTCTTTACAGCGCATTGGAAATATGAGAACAAATGAGCAACAGAACGGAGTTCAGGAGGAACCACCCCATGTTGCACCAGATCAAGACCGCCGCGATCCGCGCGCAGGATACGATTGTCGGCGATGCCATCGGGGCGGCCGCGTTGATGGTGACGCTGATTGGCGCGCTCTACCTGCCCGGAATGTTCTGACAGCGTTTTACCAGGTTTCTGCCTGGCGGGTCCGCCCTCTGGCCCTTCGTGCGCCGCCCCACTGTCCCAAATCGGGGAGGTGTACGCACTGCCTGTCCCAACCGGTTTTCGGGGTTTGCCTCAGTCCCCCCGAATATCGTCAGAGGATGAGGACCCGCCGCACCTTGCCGCCGCCGTTCGCTGGAACGTGCGGCGGTTTTTTTTGCTGGGGTTTCGGGGTCGGATTTGGCTGCTCTCTGAAAGGTTGTGCGGCACGCGTGTCTGTGGTCTTTTGAGGGAAGAGCGGTGGAGATGGCTTGCCGCGATCTCATGGAGGAAGGCGCAATGTCCGACGAACATGCGGTCGCGGTGGCGGTGATCCACGGAATGGGCAGCCAGGGCGACAAGCCACAACAGGATAACGAAATCAGCTTTTCCCGCGATCTGTACAGGGGTGTGCGCCGCCGCATCGGCGAGGACCGCTTTGACAATTTCGTAGGCTGGCGTGAGATATTCTGGTCTCACATCCTGCAAGAGCGCCAGCAGGAGTACATTTCCAAATCACTGGATGGTCAGGCGCATTGGCTTGAAACCCGCGGTTTCGTCATGCACCGTCTGGCCGATGCGGCGGCCTATCGCTGGGAGAAGGGTAATCATTCCTTTGTCTATCCGGCCATCCACGAGCGGGTGTCGCATGCGCTTGCCCATCTTGAGGATGTGACCGGCGGCGCTGCGCCGCTCATCGTGCTGGCGCATTCACTGGGCGGGCATGTCATGTCCAATCATATCTGGGATATTCAGAAGAAACATACGACAGCGCCGACCCCGTTTCAGCGCTGCGAAACGATGGCGGCCTTCGTCACCTTTGGCTGCAATATCCCGATTTTCACCTTCTCCTGCGCCAATGACGAGGTGAAGGCGATCTCGCGTCCCGGCACGCGCATCCCGCCTGATCACAGATTCAACCCCTGGTGGGTCAACTTGAACAGCCGCAACGATATTCTGGGCATGCCGCTGGCCGGTGCGGGAAAGGGCTATGCCGATCTCGAAAAGGCCGGGGAACTCGATGAGCGTTGGATAAGCGCGGGCAACCCGCTGACCGCTTGGAACCCGCTCTCGCATAATGCCTATTGGAAAGATGGCGATGTTCAGGCCATCATAAAGACCCTGATCGAACGTGCGATGAAGATCGGGACGGTCTGAGCGGGACGGCGCGCCCGCCCCGGCCCGAAGGCCGGGGCGCAAGCGGTCACTCCATCGGTTTGAAGTTGAACTCGCCGCCGTCCTTGATGCCCGAGGGCCAGCGCGACGTGATGGTCTTGGTACGGGTGTAGAACTTGAACGCGTCCGGGCCGTGCTGGTTGAGATCGCCAAAGGCCGATTTCTTCCAACCGCCAAAGGTGTGATACGCGAGCGGCACCGGGATCGGCACGTTGATGCCGACCATGCCGATATTGATCCGGTTGGCGAAATCGCGCGCCGCGTCGCCGTCGCGCGTAAAGATCGCGGTGCCGTTGCCCATCTCGTGATCCATCGCCAGCTTGAGCGCTTCTTCGTAGCTGCCCGCGCGCACGGTCGAGAGCACGGGGCCGAAGATTTCCTGCTGGTAGATGTCCATATCCGGCGTCACCCGGTCAAAGAGGTGCGGGCCGACAAAGAAGCCGTCCTCGTAGCCCTGCAAGTTGAAATCGCGGCCATCGACCACGAGTTCCGCACCCTGATCAATGCCCGATTGCACCAGCCCGAGGATCTTTTCCTTGGCCGCTGCGGTCACCACGGGGCCGTAATCCACGTCATCGCCCGCCGTGTAGGGGCCGACTTTCAGCTTTTCGATACGCGGCACCAGTTTCTCGATCAGCCGGTCGGCGGTCTCATCGCCCACCGGCACGGCCACGGAAATCGCCATGCAGCGTTCGCCAGCCGCACCATATCCCGCGCCGATCAGCGCATCGGCGGCCTGATCCATATCGGCATCGGGCATCACGATCATGTGGTTCTTGGCCCCACCGAAACACTGCACGCGCTTGCCCTGCGAGCAGCCGGTGCCATAGATATATTCGGCGATGGGGGTCGAGCCGACAAAGCCGATCGACTGGATCACGTCATTGTGGAGGATCGCATCGACCGCGACCTTGTCGCCGTTGACCACTTGCAACAGGCCCTTGGGCAGGCCCGCCTCTTCCATCAGTTCGGCCAGCATCAAGGGCACCGAGGGGTCACGCTCGGACGGCTTGAGGATGAAGGCGTTGCCGCAGGCCAATGCCGGCGCGAACATCCACAACGGGATCATTGCGGGGAAGTTGAAGGGCGTGATGCCCGCCGTCACGCCAAGCGGCTGACGCATGGAATACATGTCGATGCCGGGGCCCGCGCTATCGGTGAATTCGCCCTTGAGCATCTGCGGCGCGCCGATGCAGTATTCGACCACTTCCAGACCACGCTGAATGTCACCCTTGGCATCGGGGAAGGTCTTGCCGTGCTCGCGGCTCAGTGCCTCGGCCAGCTTGTCCATGTCGCGGTTGAGCAGATCGACGAATTTCATCATCACCCGGGCGCGGCGCTGCGGGTTGGTGGCACCCCATTTGGGCTGGGCGGCCTGTGCGGCCGCGACCGCCTGTTCTAATTCCTCGACGCTGGCCAGCGGGCATTTGGCCTGCACCTCGCCAGTGGCGGGGTTGAACACGTCGGAAAACCGGCCGGACGTGCCTTTGACATGTGCGCCGTTGATATAATGGGTCAGTTCTAGCATTTGGGGTCCTCCTTCAGGGTTGCGCGCAGGGTAGTCTTGCAAAACTCAGGGGAAAAGAGGCAATATTCCAAAAGCGATTTGCGTTTTTGCAAAGGGAGCACCATGCAACCGCATTGGGACGATATCCGGATATTCCTGGCCGTGGCACGGGCCGAGAGCCTGTCGGGGGCGGGCCGCGCGCTGCGCATTGACCCGGCCACGGTGGGCCGCCGCGTGGCGCGGCTTGAGGAAGAGATCGGCGCGCCGCTTTTCGCCAAATCCCCCACCGGCTATGCGCTGAGCGAGGCGGGCGGGCGACTGATGGCGCATGCGATACGCGCCGAACAGGCGATACAGACCGCCGCCGAGGACATGGCGGGGCAGGCGGGCAGCATGTCTGGGCAGATCCGCATCGGCGCGCCCGATGGCTGCGCCAATTTCCTGTTGCCGCAGGTCTGCGCCGCCATCGGGGCCGACAATCCCGATCTGGAAATCCAGATCGTCGCACTGCCGCGCGTCTTCAACCTGACGCGGCGCGAGGCCGATATGGTGATCGCCGTCAGCCCGCCGACCGCTGGGCGGCTCACGGTGCAGAAAGTGACCGATTACCGGCTGCATCTGGCGGCCTCGGCCCGGTATTTACGGCGCGCGTCGCCCATCGAGACGCTTGCCGACCTGCGCGGTCACCGGATGGTGGGTTATATTCAGGACATGATCTTTGACAAGGAACTCGACTATCTCAGCGAGGCCGGGGTGGAGCGGGTGAGCCTGGGGTCGAACTCGGTCTCGGTGCAGCTTCACTGGGTGCGGCAGGGCGGTGGCATCGGCGTGCTGCACGATTTCTCGCTGCCCTGGGCGCGCGGTGTGCGCCGTATCCTGACCGATCAATTCACCCTCACGCGCAGTTTTTACCTTGTGCGCCATGCCGATGATCGTCGGCTGGAACGGCAGAACCGCTTTGCCGCCGCCCTTGCCGATGGAGTACGGCAGGAGGTTGCCCGGCTGGAGGCGCGCGGTTGACAAAAATTTTGTTCTGTATCACGCTGATTTGAGGATATTTTGTTTCGGAGGATACGTCATGCTGGTCCAGCAAATCCTGAAATCCAAAGGCGACGGCGTGGTGATCACGATCACCCCCGAGACCAAGGTCTCTGAGGCGGCACAGACGCTGGCGGAACGACGGATCGGCGGCCTCGTGGTGTCGCGCGACGGCGAAACCGTCGATGGAATCCTCTCGGAGCGCGATATCGTGCGCAGCCTTGCGGTGCGCGGCACCTCCTGCATGACCGAAACCGCGTCCGAGATGATGACCCGCAACCCGGTCTGCTGCTCGCGCCACGACAGTTCCGACGCGGTGCTGACCCGGATGACCGACGGCCGCTTTCGCCACATGCCGGTGGTAGAGGATGGCAAGCTGGTGGGCATCGTCACCATCGGTGATGTGGTCAAGGCACGGCTCGAAGAGCTGTCGATGGAGAAGAACGCGCTGGAAGGCATGATCATGGGCTACTAGGGCTTGCATTCAGCCATGCAATATTGTTGCGTGCGCTTCGACTGTAACAAAGGAGCGGCCCGATGCGCATAGCCCTCTATCCCGGCACGTTCGATCCGATCACGCTCGGGCATGTCGATATCATCCGCCGGGCGGCGATTCTGGTGGACCGGCTGGTGATCGGGGTGGCGATCAACCGCGACAAGGGCCCGCTTTTTTCATTGGAAGAGCGCGTCGCGATGATCGAGGCCGAGGCCGAGGCGCTCAGCGCCGAGACCGGCACCGAGATCGTCGCGCATCCGTTCGAGAACCTGCTGATCAACGCGGCCCATGACGTCGGCGCGCAGATCATCGTGCGCGGCCTGCGGGCGGTGACGGATTTTGAGTATGAATTCCAGATGGTCGGCATGAATCGCGCGCTCGACAACTCGGTCGAGACGGTGTTCCTGATGGCCGATGCCAACCATCAGGCCATCGCATCGAAACTGGTCAAGGAG
Source organism: Roseovarius sp. A-2 (assembly GCF_002072155.1). Taxonomy (GTDB): domain Bacteria; phylum Pseudomonadota; class Alphaproteobacteria; order Rhodobacterales; family Rhodobacteraceae; genus Roseovarius. The sequence continues at coordinate 607,338 of NZ_BDIY01000001.1, forward strand.
ATCGCCCGGCTTGACGGGGACGTCACGAAATTCGTCCCCCCCGCCGTGAAACAGGCGCTGTTGGCCAAACTTTCCTGATCAACCGAGATGCCTGCCCATTTCGGCGGCCACATCCAGCATGCGGTTGGAGAATCCCCATTCGTTGTCATACCAGGCCAGAACCCGGCACATGCGGGCGTCCATCACCCTGGTCTGATCGACCGCGAAGATGCTGCTATGCGGGTTGTGGTTGAAATCCGATGACACGAGTTCGCGGCGGGTGACGTTGAGCACGCCGTTCAGCGGGCCATTTGCCGCCGCCTGCATTGCGGCGTTGATTTCGTCCGCATCCGTGTCGCGCGCGGCCTCGAATGTCAGGTCCACGACGCTGACATTCGGGGTGGGGACGCGAATGGCGGTGCCATCCAGCCGCCCGTCAAGCGCAGGCAGCACCAGCCCCACGGCGCGCGCCGCCCCGGTTGTGGTGGGGATGATGTTCAGCCCCGCCGCCCGTGCGCGATACAGATCCTTGTGCATGGTGTCGAGCGTCGGCTGATCGCCGGTATAGCTGTGAACCGTGGTCATGAACCCACGAGTGATGCCGATGCTCTCGTGCAGAACCTTGGCCGCGGGGGCGAGGCAATTGGTGGTGCAGGACGCGTTCGAGACAATCACGTCCTCTGCGGTCAGCTCACCATGGTTCACCCCGTAAACCACCGTGCGATCCGCGCCCTTCGAGGGGGCCGAGACCAGCACGCGCCTGGCACCGTTTGCCAAATGCGCGGCGGCCTTGTCACGGTCGGTGAAGATGCCCGTGCATTCCAGCACCACGTCGATATCGCCCCAGGGCAATTCGGCGGGGTCGCGCATCGCCGTCACGCGGATCGGTCCGCGCCCGACGTCGATGCCGTCCACGGTGGTGGTGACGGTGCCGGGAAAACGGCCATGCACGCTGTCGAATTCCAGCAGATGTGCGTTGGTCTCGATCGGGCCGAGATCGTTGATCGCCACGATCTCGATGTCATCGCGCCCGGTTTCCACCAGCGCGCGCAACACGTTGCGCCCGATGCGGCCGAACCCGTTGATTGCCAACCTGAGTGTCATGGCCTGTCCTCCTGATATGATGGGATATAGCGAAAGTTAGCGCTAACATTTGTGCGCGAACATAAACGAAATTCGAAACCTGTCAAATCACCGAGTTTTGAGCGGGAAGGCGATCAGCGTTAATCAGCGCCAGAAGGCGAGATACTCAACAAATTCGATGAACTTGCGCCCCAGAAAGACGAGACCCGCGCTGTCGTTTCGGATCATGTCGAAGCCGAGGCCGGCCACGATGATCAGCCCGAGAATGATCGCGATCCGGTTGGTCATGGCGTGGCTTTCGAATGAAAAGGTCCGGCCGGGTATGCCCGACAGGACCAAATCGCGCAAGGGCGCGGGAATTTACTGTAGTCGGCCCATGGCCACGGCCACGTCGGCCATGCGGCACGAAAAGCCCCATTCGTTGTCGTACCAGGCCAGCACCCGTACCAGCCGCTTGCCGGTCACCTTGGTTTGGTCGGGTGCGAAGATCGAGCTTTCCTCGGTGTGGTTGAAATCGACGCTGACCTTGGGCTCGGGATCATAGGCCAGCACGCCTTTCATCGGCCCTGCGGCCGCGGCGGCGACAACCTCGTTCACGTCGGCCTTGGTCACGTCGCGCTGCGCCACGAAGGTCAGATCGACAGCCGAGACATTGGGCGTCGGCACCCGGATGGCCGATCCGTCAAGACGCCCCGCCAGTTCCGGCAGCACCTCGCCAAGCGCCTTTGCGGCCCCGGTGGATGTGGGAATCATCGACATTGCCGCCGCGCGGGCGCGATATAGGTCGTCGTGCCGCCGGTCGAGGGTGGGCTGATCGCCGGTATAGGCGTGGATCGTGGTCATGATGCCGCTTTCGATGCCGATGCCCTCGTGCAGTACCTTTGCGAGCGGTGCCAGGCAATTGGTGGTGCAGGAGCCGTTCGAGATCATTCGCTCGCTCGCCTGCAACATGTCGTGGTTGACGCCGTAGACCACCGTGCGATCCACGTTCTTGCCAGGGGCCGAGAGCAGCACCTTGCGCGCGCCACGCTCCAGATGGGTCTTGGCGGTCAGCCCGTCGTTGAACTTTCCGGTGCATTCCATCACCACATCCACGCCGTCCCAGTCGAGCGCGGTCATGTCATAGGTCGAATACATCTCGATCGGGCCGCGGCCCAGATCTATCGTGTTGCCCTCGACGGTGATCGGATGAGCAAAGCGGCCATGCACGCTGTCATAGCGCATCAGATGCGCGGCAGTGTCGATCGGGCCGGTGGCGTTGACCTTGACGACCTTGATATCGTTGCGCAGGCTTTCGGAAATATGCGCCAGCGTGGCGCGACCGATGCGGCCGAAACCGTTGATACCGACGGTGATGGTCATGGGCGACTCCTGATCCGGGATTTGGCGGCGGTATAGACCCAAGCGGGCCGGGCTGAAAGATGGAAGTGGTGCGTTTTCGTTGGTTATTCAGCATGTTAGCGATAACCGTTATCGCAAACCTATGCACGAGACAGGTGGTTGCGCTAACACCCGGCCCCGCCAGCGTCACCGCTGACGGCATGACCGCAGTTGCACATATCGCTCAATCCGCTATCCACATGCGGCGGCGGGGCATTATCGCGACCGCAGGGGAGACACGAAAGAAAATGAAGGCCATGGCGATCACGAGACAGGCGCGCAGGGCGGGGGCCGTATGTCCCTGATCCTGCTGGTCGAACAGGCGCTCAACGGGCTGCAACTGGGGGTCATGCTGTTTCTGATGGCCGCCGGCTTGACGCTGATCTTCGGCGTCATGGGCCTGATCAACCTCGCGCATGGCTCGCTCTACATGGTGGGGGCGTTCGCGGCGGCGGCGGTGGCGGGGCTGACCGGCTCGTTCCTGCTGGCACTGGTGGCCAGCCTCGCGGCGGCCGCACTGGCCGGGGTGATCGTCGAGATGACGGTGATCCGGCGGCTCTATGACCGCGACCATCTCGATCAGGTGCTGGCCACTTTCGCGCTGATTCTCATCTTCTCGGAAGGCACGCGCTGGCTCTACGGCTCGGTGCCGCTCTATCTCGACCGGCCCGACTGGCTGTCGGGGACGGTGACGCTGCCCCTCGGTATCGAATATTCCGCCTATCGTCTGGCGCTGATCGGCGCGGGGCTGGCGGTGGCGGCGGGGCTGTTCTGGATGATCGCACGCACCCGCATCGGCATCCAGATCCGTGCGGGCGAGAATGACCGCGAAATGATCGGCGCATTGGGCGTCAATATCTCGGCGCTCTACACGCTGGTCTTTGCTCTCGGCGCGGCACTGGCGGGGCTGGCGGGCGCGCTCATCGGCGCGATTCAATCGGTGCAGGTCGGCATGGGCGAACCGGTGCTGATCCTCGCCTTCGTGGTCATCGTGATCGGCGGCATCGGCTCGATCAAGGGGGCTTTGGTAGGCGCGATCCTCGTCGGCATGACCGACACTTTGGGCCGGGTTCTGCTGCCACAGGCGTTTGCCCTCTTCATGGACGCCTCATCGGCCACCACAGCAGGCTCGGCGCTGGCCTCGATGGCGATCTACCTGCTCATGGCCGGTGTGCTTCTCTTTCGGCCCAAGGGCCTTTTCGGCGGGGCAACGGCATGAGGCGCGAGGTGATGCTCAACGCGGCCCTTCTCCTGGGTCTGCTGGCGATCCCGCTCTGGGCGTGGATGGTCGATGAGCCCTTTACCATCACCCTCGTCACCCGCGCCGTGATCCTCGCCATCGCGGGCGTCGGGCTCAACGTGGCGCTTGGGCTGGGCGGTCTGGTCAGCCTCGGGCATGCGGCCTTCTTCGGCCTTGGTGGCTATGCCATGGGCATTCTCGCCTATCACGCGCAGACCTACATCCCGCTGATCGAGATGCCGGTCCTGATCGAGGGCACCAAGTCGATGCCCGTCATCTGGCTGGTGGCAATCCTCGTCAGCGCGCTGGCGGCGCTGGCCATCGGCGCGCTCAGCTTGCGCACCACCGGGGTCTATTTCATCATGATCACCCTCGCCTTTGGTCAGATGTTCTATTATTTCGCGATCTCCTGGCCCGCCTATGGCGGCGAGGACGGGCTGTCGATCTACGTCCGCAACGGCATGGCGGGGCTCAACACGATGGACCCGCTGACGTTCTTCGCGATCTGCTATGCGCTGTTGCTGCTGGTGCTCTTCATCGTCTCGCGCCTTGCCGCCTCGCCCTTCGGACTGATGCTGGGGGCCGCCCGGCAAAATCCCGCCCGGGTCGAGGCGGTGGGGCAGGGGCCATACCGCCTGTATCTCACGGCCTTCGTCATCTCGGGCGCGATCACCGGCCTCGCGGGCGCGCTTTTTGCCGATCTCAACCGCTTCGTCAGCCCTGTGATGCTGTCCTGGCAGACCTCGGGCGAGATCATGGTTTTCGTGATCCTCGGCGGGGTCGGGCGCGTCTTCGGCCCGGTCGCGGGGGCCGCGCTTTTCATCGCATTGGAACATTGGCTGGGCGGGCTGAGCGAGTACTGGCACATCTATCTCGGTGCGATCCTGCTCGGCGTGGTGCTCTTCGCGCGCGGTGGCATCTATGGCCTGATCGCGGGGCGCGGGGTGGCGCATGACTGAGCCGGTGATCGACGTGCGGGGCATCACCAAGGCGTTCGGCGGGCTGCTGGCGAGCGACGACATCACGCTCGACCTGCGCCCTGGCGAAATTCACGCCCTCATTGGCCCCAATGGCGCGGGTAAGTCCACGCTGATCGCGCAGATCGCGGGCGCGCTGCGCCCCGATCAGGGGCAGATCTGGCTGAACGGTCAGGACGTGACCGCTCTCGACACCCCCGCCCGCGCGCGGCGCGGCTTGGGCCGCACCTTCCAGATATCCTCGCTGGCGATGGACTACACCGTATTGCAGAACGCAATGATCGGCGCGCTCGGGCGGCGCGGCGACGTGATGCGGTTTCTGCGCCCCGTGATGCGCGACGCGTCCCTGCGCGAGGCGGCAGAAACCGCACTCGATCAGGTCGGCCTGTCGGAATTCCGCGCGTTGCGCACGGCGGACCTGTCGCACGGTCAGCGGCGGCAGCTGGAACTGGCCGTCGCCCTCACGCTCACCCCCCGCGCCTTCGTCATGGACGAGCCGATGGCGGGCCTTGGCGCCGAAGGCTCAAAGCGGCTGATCACCTTCCTCTCGGAGTTGCGCGCCCGCACGCCCATTCTACTGGTCGAGCACGACATGGATGCGGTCTTTGCCCTTGCCGACCGGATTAGCGTGCTGGTGGGTGGACGCATCATTGCCACTGGTCCGGTGGCAGAAATCCGCGCCAACGAGGAGGTGCGTCGCGCCTATCTCGGGCAAGAGGACGCCCAGCCATGAGCCTGCTCACCCTCTCGCATATCTCGGCCTTCTATGGCCCCTCGCAGGCGCTGTTCGATGTCGATCTGACGCTGGACGGGGGCGAGGTGCTCGCCCTTCTGGGGCGCAACGGTATGGGCAAATCCACCACGATCAAGGTGATCTGCCGCCTGCTTCGCCATCGCGGCGGCATGGTCGTGTTCGACGGGCAGGATATGGCCCGCCTGCCCAGCTACCGCGCGGCGCGCGCAGGCATCGGCCTTGTGCCAGAGGGGCGGCGCTGCTTCACCAACCTCACGGTCGAGGAAAACCTGATCGCCGCCGCTCGCCCGGGCGAGTGGGACCTTGCCCGCGTCGCGGGGCTCTTTCCTCGGCTGCGCGAACGGCGCGCGCAATCGGCGGGCTCGCTCTCGGGCGGCGAGCAGCAGATGCTCGCCATCGGGCGGGCGCTGATGACCAACCCGCGCCTGCTGGTCCTCGACGAGGCGACAGAGGGGCTGGCACCCGTAGTGCGGCAGGAAATCTGGGCCGCCATCGCCCGGCTCAAATCCGAAACCGGCATGGCGCTGATCGTGGTCGACAAGTCGCTGGCCGAACTCGGTCGCATCGCCGACCGCGCCGTGGTGCTGGAAAAGGGCGTCTCGGTCTGGTCCGGTGCTTTTGCCGCGCTCTCGCCCGCGCTGACCGACCGTTATCTGGGCGTCTGAGCGGCCTCGGCCTGCAATGCGCGCGCCACCAGCGCAGGCACCCCCGGCGCGCAGCCTATGGGTTCAAGCCGAACGCCCTGAAACCCGGCCCGGTCCAGCGCCTGGGGGATGTCGTCGATCACATGGCCCAAGACCGCGGCAAAGAACGGCAGGCAGATCGCCCGTGCGCCCAGCCCCGCCGCCTGATCCGCCAGATAAGGCGGCTCCTCGACAAAGCCCACGCGCATCTCGGCAAAGCGCATTCGCGCCGCTACGGCGTCGGCAAAGGCCCGCGTGTCGCGCGCCGAATTCGGGCTGCGGCCTGATCCGTGCCCGGCGATGAAAAGCTGCGTCTCGCCCGCCTGCCAGCCGCGCCCGGCCAGCACGTGGCGCAAGAGGTCAGCCGCGAGATCGGGCAACTCGGACGACACGCCAAGCGGGCGCAGCACCCGCGCCTGCGGTGCCTCGCTCAGTCGTTTTCGCAGGTTGTCGCCGGTAAACCAGCCCTCGGTCATGAAGAGCGGATAGACCAGAGGGGCAGGGCCCGCCGCGTCCAGCGCGGCATCGAGCGCGCCGGGTTTTGCCAATGTTGCCGCCCCCACATGCCAGCCGGGCAGGGCGTCCGCAACCTGCGCGTTGAACCGCTCCAGATCGACCTGCGCCGGATCGGGGTCAGAGGGTTGTCCGTGGCTCACGATGATGGCGGCGGGCATCGGCGTCTCCTTGCAAGTCTCGGTATCTCAGCCACTGGCACAGGAAATGCAACGCGGCGCGGCGGGGTCAAGCCGCAACCGCCCCTCGGCGATCTCCTCGCCGCAATCCTCGCAATAGCCGAACTCCCCCTCGTCGATCCGCGCGAGCGCTGCCATCAGCCGCCTTTGCTCGGCCTGCCGCCTTGCATGCCCCGCCTTGGCCATGGCCTGATTTTGCAACGCATCCATGCGGCTCAGTCGCCCGACGGCCTGCTGATCCAGCTCTACCGTCGCCTGCCCGTCGCGCCCGCGCGCGTCGTCCTGCTCCAAATCCGCCAGAAGGCTCTCGATCAACGCCCGGAATTCCGTAACACGTGTTTCATTCATTCTGTTGATCCCCCCTGTCACGCCTTTGCATTTTACGCCCCATGCCTATCTGCTATACTGAACCCCATCCAGAGGAGCATGAGCCGTGGCACATACCAAGACCAAACTGGCCGAATTCGATCCCGTCTGGGCGCGTATCGCCCGCGAGTCCGAGACCGCGATCAGTGACGAGCCGCTTCTGGGCGGGCTCATCCATTCCAGCATTTTGCATCATGGCGATTTCGAATCGGCGCTGGCCTACCGTATCTCTCTCAAGCTCGGCTCGCGCGAGATGCCCGAGCAGATCCTGCGCGAAATATGTGACAAGGCGCTGGCCTCGGACGACATGATCGGGCTGGCGGCGCGCGCCGATATCGTGGCGGTGAACGACCGTGATCCGGCCTGCGACCGATTCCTGCTGCCGCTCCTGTTCTTCAAGGGGTTTCAGGCAATCCAGGCCTACCGCATCGCGCATTGGCTGTGGGATGCCGGGCGCTATGATCTGGCACGGTTTTTCCAGATGCGCTGCTCCGAGGTGTTCGGCGTCGACATTCACCCCGCCGCCCGCATCGGCAAGGGCATCATGATCGACCACGCGCATTCCATCGTCATCGGTGAGACGGCGGTCGTGGGCGACAATGTTTCTATGCTGCATTCGGTGACATTGGGCGGCACCGGCAAGGAAGAAGAGGACCGCCACCCCAAGATCGGCAACGGGGTGCTCATAGGCGCGGGTGCCAAGGTGCTGGGCAATATCAAGGTGGGCAATTGCAGCCGCATCGCCGCAGGCTCGGTCGTGCTCGAAGAGGTGCCGCCGTGCAAGACCGTGGCCGGCGTGCCCGCCAGGATCGTCGGCGAGGCCGGCTGCGATCAGCCGTCGGTGAGCATGGATCAACTCATGGGCGTGCGCGGCGCCACCGAGGACGAAAACGTGCAGGACTGATCGCCGCCGGTTCCGGCAATGATGCGCGCCCGGCGGCGGGTTACTGCGCTGCGGCGCGGGTCGGGTTCCATTCGGCGAGGACATTGGAATTGTCGTCGCCGTCATATTCGTAAAGCTTTTCCTCGGTCACGCCGGTGATCTTGCCGAAATCTGCGGCGGTCTTGCGCGGGAACCATGAGCTGCGCACCTGTCCAGGAAAAAGCTCGCCGAGGATGCGTGAGGTCGCAAGCGCGCATTGCGAGGGGGCCACCGGACCGTTGGCCTGCACCAGTTGCATGGCGCGCGCAGCCAGTTCCGGTGACACATCAAGGCGTTGGATCTGCACGTGATAGGTCTTGCGTGCGTGGTAGCGCGTGTAGACATCGGCGACCTGCGGCGTGATGCCATAGAGCACGTCGTGACGCTCGGGGATCGTCTCGTGGTGGAAGCTGCCGGCCGGGTCGAAGATCACCCGCTGCGCGCCGTTGATCATCAGCGAGGTATGCATGCCCGCGCCGGACTCGTTGTTGATCATGGTGAAGACTGTCAGGCGCGGCGGACCTTCATGCCGGTAGGCGGCACGCGTCACAGCCTCGTCCGGGGCCCAGACCGCCTCGGCGGCACAGCCTGCCAGAATCCCCGTGGCGACAAGCGCCAAAACCAGTACCCGCATCACATTCGCCCGTATTCGGGGTGCTGGATCAGCCGTTGACCGCTGCAATGAAGAGCAGGAGCACGACGACCACGCCCGCCGACCAGGTCACGGACTTGATGAAGCCCTCGAATGTCTTCTCCTGTACGTCGGTATTCATCTCACCATGCTTGTGCTCGGCCATGTCGCGTGTTCCCTTGTTCGCTGAACCCATGTTTCCGCCCGTGATTACTGCATTCGCCGCCGCCTGTCACGCCCCAAGCTGTCGCAGTTCTCAGCCCTGTTCGAGATCCTGCGCGAGGCGAAAGCCGATGCGCATCGGGGCCTCGGCCGGAGCCTTTTTCGGAAGGGCGCGGAGCATCACATTCAACTGACTGACATGCTGCACCAGTTGCGTGCGCATGCCCATCTGATCCTGCCCGTAAAAGGTGATGATGTCGGGATCGAAATAACCCATCCCCTCGATCCGGATCACGCCCGCATCGCCACCGGCGAATCCCATGGCGACCTCGTGTTCCTCGTCCAGCGTCTTCTCGAAGTTCTGGATATAGAGGATCAGCCGTTCATAGGCCCATTGCGCGACGCTCTTGCCATCGACCGGCTGTTGCGCAAGCGATTTGGCGGCGCTGTCTATACAGGGTTGGTCGGGGTCGGAATGCACCTCGTGGGCGCGCGGCATCGCCGCGGCTTCGGCATGTTCGGCGCTGGTGTCGATCTCGTTCCCCATCAAGTTTTCTCCCGGCTACTCGTCCTTGATCTGCCAGAGCCAAGCCTCGTCGGCGCGGCGCCAGCGGGTGACTTCGCCAGCGTGCAGCAAATGGTTGAGATGCGCAACGGCCTCGACCAGCGCGAGCCCATAGGTGCCCCGGTCGATGCGGCGCTTGAAGAGGAGCGCAAAGCAGTCGGCGGCGGTATGCGCTTCGGTGAGAAACACGCGCAACCGGTCGAGCGCGGCGTGGTGATTGCCGCTGAGTTGTGCCATGCGCAGGGGCAGGCCGGTGAAGGGCAGCTTGTGGCCCGGCAGTACCAGTTGATCGTCGCGGGCATGCACCGCCAGCTGGTCGCAGGCGGCCAGCCAGTCCGACAGCGGATCGGCCAATGGCTCGGTCGGGTAGACGCCGATATTGGGGCTGATGCCGGGCAGGATCTGATCGCCCGCGATGACCAGATTGTCGTCACGTGACCAGAGCGTGACATGTTCGGGCGCGTGCCCGCCGCCCATGCGCACATCCCAGTCGCGCCCGCCCGCGCGGATCACGTTGCCCTCTATCAACCTTGTATAGCCAACCGGGATCGGAGCGCAGATATCGGCGAAATTATAGGGGCGCTCATTCTTGCGGTGCTCATAGATCTCCGGGTCCATTCCGCCCGCGCGGGAAAAGGCAAGCGCCTGCGGGGTGGGGCGCTCCTCCTCGTCGAGGATCAGCAGACGCGCCAGAAGCCAGCTGGTGCGTGAGGCCCAGAGATCGGCTCCGAAGCGTTCCATGAACCAGCCCGCCATGCCGATATGGTCTGGGTGGTGATGGGTCAGGATCACGCGGGAGACGGGCTTGCCTTGCAAGGGCCCGGCCAGAATACCCTCCCACAGTGCGACGCTGCGTTTCGAATGAATGCCGGTGTCGATCAGCGTCCAGCTGTCGCCCTCGTCGAGCGCGTAGACATTTACGTGATCAAGCACCATCGGCAGCGGCAGGCGCAGCCAAAGCAGGCCGGGCGCGATCTCGGTCGCCGTGCCTTGGGCGGGCGGTTCGGGCCACGGGTGGCGGATATGCGCGCCGCCATCCATCAGGCTGCGAAATCCTCGGGCGTGAGCGCGTAGAGGTCCGCCGCCCCTGCCGTGGCATGCGCCAGATGCCCGGCATGATCGGGCAGGAGCCGGGTGATGTAGAAGCGGGCCAGCCTTGCGCGCGCGCCATCGCCGCCTTCGGCCTGCGCCGCCTTGAGGTGGAAATGCGCGCCGAGGATGCGGGCAAAGCCGCGCAGGTATGGGATCGCACCGGCAAAACGCTGTGTCATGTCATCCTGCGCCAACATCCAGTCGGTCGCCTCGCGGAGGCTCTCGGTCGCCTGCCAGACGGATTCGGCAAGGTCGGGCAGAGCGCTGCGCGCGGCCTCTGCCGCTGCCTGCATTTCGTCGATCAGGGCAAAGGCGGCCTCGCCCCCGTCCATCAGCTTGCGGCCCACCAGATCCATTGCCTGAATGCCGTTGGTGCCTTCGTAGATCGCGGTGACGCGCACGTCGCGCAGGTATTGCGCCGCGCCGGTTTCCTCAATGTAGCCCATGCCGCCATGCAGTTGCACACCGGTATTGGCCACGCCGATACCGGTCTCGGTGCCGCAGACTTTGGCAATGGGTGTCAGGAGTGCCGCGCGTGCGGCCCAGTGTTTGGCCCCCGTCGCCGTCTCCATGTCGATGGCCTGCGCGCAGGCGAGGGCGATGGCGCGGGCGGCGAAGATCTCGGATTTCATGCCGGCCAGCATGCGGCGCACATTGGCGTGGCCGATGATCGTGTCAGGATTGTCCGTGTCCGGGGTGCGGCCCTGCTTGCGGTCCTGCGCATAGGCGAGCGCGTGCTGAAAGGCCCCTTCGGCCACGCCGATGCCCTGACCGCCCACGCCGAGGCGGGCGTTGTTCATCATCGTGAACATGGCGCGCATGCCCTGATGCGCCTCGCCCACCAGCCAGCCGGTGGCACCGTCATATTGCATCACCGCCGTGGGGCTGCCATGCAGGCCCATTTTGTGCTCGAGGCTCACGACTTTGAGGCTGTTGGCGCGTCCCGGATTGCCCTCGGCGTCGGGAAGGAGCTTCGGCACCAGAAAGAGGCTGATCCCCTTGGTGCCCGGCACGCCGTCGGGCAGGCGGGCAAGCACGAGGTGACAGACATTCTCGGTGAAATCGTTGTCGCCCCAGGAGATATAGATCTTCTGCCCGGTGATCGCATAGGTGCCGTCGCCGTTATCCTCGGCGCGGGTGCGCAGCGCGCCCACATCCGAGCCCGCCTGCGGCTCGGTCAGGTTCATCGTGCCGGCCCATGTCCCGCTGACCAGCTTGGGCAGGTAGAGCGCCTTGAGCGCGTCCGAGGCGTGATGCTCCAGGGCCTCGATCTGGCCTTGCGTCATCAGCGGGGCCAGTTGCAGCGACAGGCAGGCCGAGGACATCATCTCGTTGACGGCGGTGGTCAGCGTCATCGGCAGGCCCATGCCGCCATGATCGGGATGCGCGCTGATCGATACCCAGCCCCCTTCGGCGATGGCGCGGTAACCCTCGGCATAGCCCGGCGGCGTGCGCACCACGCCGTTTTCCAGCCGCGCGGGATGCAGGTCACCGGCGCGTTGCAGCGGATAGAGTACTTCCTCGCTCATGCGTCCCGCCTCGGTGAGGATGGCGGCGGTCATGTCGGGCGTCGCCTCGGCGAAACGCTCGGTCGCCGTCACCTGATGAAGGCCTATGACGTGATCGAAGAGGAACTGATATTCTGACACCGGCGCGCGATAGGGCATGTCGATCATCCTTTCTGTTTCTGGCGCGGCTTGGCATCCGTTCTGAACGGCTGTAATCCCCGGCGCAGGGTCTAGAGTACCCCAAGGTGCCGGGACGACAACCAAAACGCCGCGTCAGGTCAGGGGACGTATATGCCAAATGCAACCGAATTATTGCAAGCCGATACTGCGGGATTTGACCGCGCTGCCGCGATCTGGCGTGCCGGTGGCCTTGTGGCGTTTCCGACTGAGACGGTTTACGGGCTTGGCGCGGATGCGCGCGACGATCTGGCGGTGGCGCGGATTTTCGAGGCCAAGGGGCGGCCGCGCTTCAACCCCTTGATCGTGCATGTCGAGAGCGCGGCGCGGGCGCGGGATTACGTCGCGTGGTCGGACACCGCCGAGATCGTGGCGAGCGCGTTCTGGCCGGGGCCGCTGACCCTGGTCCTGCCGCTGCGTGGGGGGGCGGGGCTGTCGCCGCTGGTCACCGCCGATCTGCCGACGCTGGCCATACGGGTGCCCGCGCATCCGGTGGCGCACGCGCTGTTGACCGAATTTGGCGGGCCGGTTGCGGCCCCCTCGGCCAACCCGTCGGGCCGGATCAGCCCCACGGAGGCGGCGCATGTGATGGCGGGCCTTGCAAGGCGGATCGAGGCGGTGGTCGATGGCGGGGCCTGTCCGGTAGGCGTGGAATCAACGATTCTGGGGCTGGAGGGCGAGCCGGTGCTTTTGCGCCCCGGCGGCGTGCCGGTCGAGGCGCTGGAGGCGGCATTGGGCCAGTCCATTGCCCGGCGCGCCGAGGGCGCGGCGCTGAGCGCGCCGGGGCAGATGCGGTCGCATTATGCGCCGGGCGCGCGAGTGCGGCTTGGGGCGGATGCTCCGCGCCCGGGCGAGGTGATGCTGGGCTTTGGCCCGGTCGAGGCCGATCTCAATCTGTCGCGGGCGGGCGATCTGACCGAGGCTGCGGCCCATCTCTTTCATCATCTGCACGCGCTTGACGCGATGGGGGCCGAGGGCATCGCCGTCTCGCCCATCCCCGAGACCGGGCTGGGGCGGGCAATCAACGACCGGCTGCGGCGCGCGGCGGCCCCGAAAGAGTAGGGGGCGCTGCCCCCGTCGCGCCGGGCGCGACTCCCCCGGAATATTTTTGGCAAGATGAAGCCGTCAGCCGAGGAGGGCGAGACCGCCATAGAGCGTGACCCCGCCGAGGACGATGGCGGCGATCACGTTGCGCAGGAAATAGCCTGCGGCGAGGGTGACGAGGGCGGCAGCCATGCGCGGGGCATCAAGGCTGTCGCCGGTTGCGGCGGGCCAGACCACGAGGGGGGCCACCAGCCCCGGCAGGACCGCCACGGCCGTGTAGCGCAGGTGGCGCAGCAGCCACGGCGGCAGGGGACGGTTGCCCACCAGCCCGGTGAAGACGAAGCGCAGTCCGAAGCTGCCGAGGCCAAGGCCGATGATCACGAACCAGAGGTCTGCGGTTTCGATATTCATTGGCGGGCCGCCTTGCGCTGTTCGAGCCAAAGTTCGGCCTGCGCGCCGGTCATCATGCCGACAACGCCTGCGACCAGCAGCCCGAGATTATAGGGCAGAAAGGCGAAGACGAGGGCGGTGACGACCGAGATCAGAGCCGCCAATACATGGGCAGGCGTGCGCAGCATCGGACCGATCATCGCGAGAAACGTGATCGGCAGGGCGAAATCGAGCGCAAGACCCTGCGGGATCGAGGTGCCGACCAGCGCGCCGATGAATGTGAAGAGATACCAGAGCGGGCAGATCGGCGTGACCACCCCGAAGAAATAGGCCAATCGCTGCGTGATGCTCCAGCCCGGGTTGCGCTCGAAGGCGGTGATGGCGCAGGCATAGCTCTGATCCACCGTGAAATAGGCGGCAACCGCGCGCTGGCCGAGCGTGGCCTCGCCGATCCACGGGGTGAGCGAGGCCGAATACATCGCCATGCGCAGGTTGACCGCGAGCGCCGAGACGAGCGCGATCAGCGTGGGCGCGCCGTCGGTCAGCAGTTGCAGCGCGGTGAACTGTGCGGCGCCTGCGATGACCAAAACCGAAAAGCTCATGGTTTCCAGCATGTTGAGCCCGGCCTCGGTCGCGACCACGCCAAATAGTAGCGAGAACGGCACGATCACGAGGATGAAGGGTGCGCCGTCGCGCACGCCTTGCCAATAGGTCGATTTGGTGGTTTGAGTTGGCACCGTCCGCCCCCGAGTTGTCGCCTGTCCCGACACCGCCTATCCAATGCAAGGAGGAGATGCAATTGGCCCAGAGCGATGACCTGTCCGGTTACGTGATCGCGCCGGACCCCGCCGCGCCGCGCCTGACGCGCGCGGTCGAGGGGGTGGACCATGAGGGCGCACGCGCGAGCATCTCGGTGGTTGAGGAGCGCCCGCTGACGATCTTTCTGAACGGGCAGGAGATCGTGACGGCGATGACCATCGGCGATTATCCCGAATATCTGGCGCTGGGGTTTCTGCGCAATCAGGGGATGCTGGCGACTGGCGAGGTGGTGCGCGGGGTCGATTACGACGAGGATCTTGAGACCGTCGTGGTGCGCACCGATGGGCAGACCAGCTATGAGGAAAAGCTCAAGAAGAAGACCCGCACGAGTGGCTGTGCCGTGGGCACGGTCTTTGGCGACATGATGGAGGGGCTGGAGGGTGTGCGCCTGCCTGAGGTCGAGGTGAAGACCTCGGACCTCTATGCGCTGGCCGCCAAGATCAACCGCACCCCGTCGCTATACCTCGAGGCCGGGGCGATTCATGGTACGGTGCTGTGTCAGGGCGCGCGGCCGCTGGTCTATATGGAGGATGTGGGCCGTCACAATGCGGTGGACAAGATCGCGGGCTGGATGCTCAGCGAGGGTGCCGCGGCAGATGACAAGACCCTGTACACCACCGGGCGGCTGACCTCGGAAATGGTGATCAAGACCGCGATGATGGGCATTCCGGTGCTGGCCTCGCGCTCGGGCTTTACCGCCTGGGGGGTGGAGATCGCGCGTCAGGTGGGGCTAACGCTGATCGGCCGGATGCGCGGGCGGCGGTTCGTCTGCCTTGCGGGAGAGGAGCGGGTTTTGCGCGATGCGGACCCCGCAAGCGTGGCCGAAGAAAGCCCCAAGCATCGCCGCAAGAGTGCCGACGGATGACCGCGCCTTTCGGAGTGATCCTTGCCGGTGGGCAGGCCACGCGGATGGGCGGTGGCGACAAGGGGCTGTTGGCGTTGGGAGAGGGAGTGATTCTCGATCATGTGCTCGCGCGGCTTGGCCCTCAGGTGGGCGCGCTGGCGCTCAATGCCAATGGCACCCCGGAGCGATTCGCGCGGTTCGGCCTGCCGGTGCTGCCCGACCCGATTGCCGATTATCCCGGGCCGCTGGCAGGGGTGCTCGCCGGGCTCGACTGGGCGGCGGGCGAGGGGGCCGAGGCAATCGTGACGGTGGCCGCCGATACGCCGTTCTTTCCCTGTAATCTGGTGGTGCGGCTGCAAGAGGCGGCGGCAGGCATGGCGCATCCGCTGGTCCTCGCCGCCACGCCGCGCGGGGAGGAAGAGACCAAATCCATGAGCCGGGGCGGTCAGGTGCGGCATCCCACATTCGGGTTATGGCCGGTGGCGCTGCGCGACGATCTGCGCGCGGCGTTGATGGACGGCTTGCGCAAGGTCGTGCTGTGGACGGATAGGCACGGCGGACGCGAGGCGCTATTTGAGGACGGGGATGCTTTCTTCAACGTCAACACGCCCGAGGATCTGGCCGAGGCGCAGCAGAGGGCAGGGGCATGAGATTATACGGCGTGACCGGTTGGAAGAATGCCGGCAAGACCGGGCTGATGGAACGGCTGGTGGCCGAGATTACCGGGCGGGGGTATACCGTCTCGACTGTCAAACACGCGCATCACACGTTCGACGTGGATCATTCGGGCAAGGACAGCCATCGCCACCGGGTCGCGGGGGCGCGCGAGGTGATGCTCGCGTCGCGCAACCGCTTTGCCCTGATGCACGAGCTGCGCGAGACGGGGGAGCCATCCCTAGAGCTGCTGTTGCAAAAGCTGAGCCCGGTCGATCTGGTGCTGGTCGAAGGCTACAAGCGCGACCGCCACCCCAAGATCGAGGCATTTCGCGCCGAGACGGGCAACGCGCTGATCGCGCCCGGCGATCCGACGATCCGCGCGGTGGCGAGCGATGTGGCGCTCGATCTGGACCGTCCGGTGTTCGATCTGAATGATACGATGGGGATCGCGGATTTCATATTGGCAGAGGTGGGGCTGTGACGGGATTCGACACAGTCCTTGTGGTGGATTGGTCGGCGGCGTGCAAACGTGCATCTCAGACACCTTCCAAGGATGCCATATGGCTGGGTCTTGTGAGGGAGGGTGAACCGCAGGAGCCGATCTATTGCCGCAGCCGGATTGAGGCGGAGGCCTGCATCGCCGCGTTGTTCGAGCAGGAGATGAAAGCCGGGCGGTGCGTGCTGGCCGCCTTCGATTTTCCTTTCGGTTATCCGCGCGGCTTTGCGCGGGCGATCACCGGATCGGTTGATCCTTTGCTGCTGTGGGACTGGCTGGCCGCGCGGATAGAGGACTCCGGGCAAGGCGCGAATAATCGCTTTGATGTGGCCGAGAAGATGAACGCCGCCTTCGACGGCCCTGGCCCGTTCTGGGGCAAGACGCATCGGGACCGCTGGCCGGGCATTCCCTATCGAAAGACGGGTATCCTTTACGATGAGGTTCCGGAGAAGCGGACCTGCGACCGTATTGCGCGCACGTCTAGCAGTTGCTTTCAACTCTGCTACAGTCCCACCGTTGGCAGTCAAATGCTGATGGGAGTGCCGATGCTGTCACGGCTGCGACGGATGGAGGGGGTCGCCGTCTGGCCGTTCGAGCATTGGCGGACGGCGCGCGTTGTGCTGGCCGAAATCTGGCCGGGCACGATTGAGCGCGTGGTCAGGCAGGCGGTGGCGCAACGTGGTCCCGGGGCGATCCGGGACCGGGAACAGGTGAGGCTGCTATCGCTTGCGCTGTCGCGTTTGCCCGATGCAAGGCTTGGGGACATGATGATGGACCTGCCGTCTGAGGCGGCAGAGGAAGGCTGGGTGCTGGGTGTCGGCTATGAGGAGGACCTGATGCGCGCCTGCGACGATCAGTTGAAGCCGCCGCCTCTGCGCGACGATTGTTTTGCGCTGCCTGCGGGCGTGGACTGGACGCCGGTGGGCGACGCGCTGGCGCTGCTGCGCGCGCGGTTGCGCGCGGTGGTGGGGCAGGAGGTTGTGCCGCTCGGGCAGGCGGCGGGGCGGGTGCTGGCCGGGCCAGTCGTGGCGCAGCGGGCGAACCCGCCCGAGGCCAATACGGCGGTGGATGGCTATGGCTTTGCCGATGACAGTCTTGGCGAGGGCGATCAGGTTCTGCCGCTGGTCGACGGACGTGCGGCGGCAGGGGTGCCCTATCCGGGCGCGGTGCCGCCGGGGCATGCAGTGCGGGTTTTGACCGGTGCGGCGCTGCCGGAGGGTGTCGATACGGTGATCCTGCAAGAAGATGTGACGCTCGGTGAGGGCCGTATCGCCTTTCGCGGCGGGCTGAAGACCGGGGCCAACACGCGCCGTGCGGGCGAAGATGTGGAGGCGGGCGCGACCGTGCTGGAGGCGGGGCGCGTGCTGACGCCTGCCGATCTCGCGCTTTGTGCGGCTGTCGGGCTGGCTGATTTGCCGGTGTTCGGACGGTTGCGCGTGGCGGTCATCTCTACGGGCGACGAGTTGGTTGAGCCGGGAGAGACGGCGCGCGCGGGGCAGATCTATGACGCCAACCGTCCGATGCTGACGGCGCTGGTGGGGCAGATGGGATACGATGTCGTGGACCTTGGCCGGGTGGCCGATGACCGGGCGGCCTTGCGCGCCGCGCTTGATCGGGGTGCGCGGCAGGCGGATGTGATCCTGACCTCGGGCGGTGCCTCCTCGGGGGATGAAGATCACGTCTCGGCGCTTTTGAACGAGGCGGGGGCGATGGCGGAGTGGCGGATTGCGCTCAAGCCGGGGCGACCTCTGGCATTGGGCATGTGGGGCGGCGCGCCTGTCTTTGGCCTGCCGGGCAATCCGGTCGCAGCGCTCGTTTGCACGCTGATCTTCGCGCGGCCCGCGATGGCGGTTCTGTCGGGGGCGGGCTGGCACGCGCCGCAGGGCTTTGATGTGCCCGCCGGTTTCGAGAAGCGCAAGAAACCGGGACGCCGCGAATACCTGCGCGCGCGCATCCGGGAGGGCCGCGCCGAGGTGTTCAGATCCGAAGGCTCGGGCCGGATCAGCGGGCTTAGCTGGGCAGAAGGGTTGGTGGAACTGCCCGATGGGCCTGCGGAAATTCGGCCTGGCGACGCGGTACGCTACATTCCCTTCACGAGTTTCATCGGCCCATGACGCGGCTGCTCTTACCTAGCGCGACGGGCACCATCGGACGCGCGGTGGTGGTCTCGGCATTGGCGGCAGGCTACAAGGTGGATTGCGTGTTGCGATCCCATCACGCGAATGGTGGGCATGGATTGGCCAAGGGCGCGCATCTGCATTTCGGCACCGTGGCGCAGGCGCGGTAATCTTCTGCATGGCATCGCGGCGCGTCCGCCGATGCCTGGGCCGTTGATCACGTGGCGCGGGTGGCGGGTGCCACGCATTTCGTGGTCTTCTCGGCGATCTGTGTGCAGCGCCCGCCTCTGGAATTTCAGCGCGCCAAGCTGGCGGCGGAGGCGACGCTGGCTGCCTCGGGGCTACGGGATTCGATCATTCGTCTGACGGCGTTCTTTAAGTCTCTGCGGGCAGTTGGGCCGGCTGCGCGCGGGCAAACCCTTCCTCGTGTCTGGCGACGGACGGTTGACCGCGTGCGAGCCGGTGAGCGACGACAATCTTGCGCGCTACATGCTGGGCTGTCCGGGCGATCCGTTGCTGTGGAACCGGGTCCTGCCCATCGGTGGCCCGGGCACCGTGATCACCCAATTCGAGCAGGGCGGGATGCTGTTTCGCGCGCTGGAGATGACGCCGAATTTCCGCCATGTGCCCCTGCGGTTGATGGACGGGATCGTGGCAGGGCTGATCTTCGGGGGTGGTTGAACCCGCGCCTTGAGGCCAAGGTGCAGTTGTCGCGGATCGGGCGTTATTACGCGACCCGATCCATGCTGGCCCTTGACCCCGCGACCGGACGCTATGACGCCGATGCCACGCCCGAGACGGGGCGTGTGGCGAGGTCACGCTGGGGCGGGGCGATCACGCGGTGTTCTAAGGTCGTCACGCCATCACGTCAGCGTGCTGGTGTGGTATGGAAATTGCGCCGTTGCGCGCACCTTGCTAGGCTATGCAGGCAGGGCCGGGGGATCACGCAAGTGCTCGACTATTCGCATAATCCGTGGCTGGTTGCTGCGTCTCTGGCCGTGGCGCTGATGGCCGGGTTTACCGGGCTGTCGCTGACGCGCGGCGCGTCGCATCTCGACGAGGGGCGGCGCAAGCTGGTGGTGGCGCTGGCCGCCATGGTGCTGGGCGGCGGCATCTGGTCGATGCATTTCGTGGCCATGCTGGGCCTGCAACTGCCGATCCTTTTTTATTATGACGCGCTGATCACACTGATCTCGGCGCTGGCTGCAATCCTGATGGTGGGTCTTGCGCTCTTGCTGCTGCATTTCCGCAGGCGCACGCCAGGCGTGATCCTTGGCGCGGGAGTGATCGTGGGGCTAGGGATTGTGGTGATGCATTACATCGGCATGGCGGGGATGCAGATTTGCCGCGCGGTGTCGGGGCCGGTGCAGGTGGTGAGTGCGACGCTTGCCTCGGTGATCCTTTCATCGCTGGCGATCTGGGTGGCCTATGACGCGCGCACGCATCGCAACATCCTGCTCGGCACGGTCTGCTTCGGCTGCGCGGTCTTCGCGGTGCATTTCGTGGCCATAGCTCTCACTGGTTTCGTCGCGACGGATCAGGCAGGCGGGGCGGGGCCGGTGCTCGACAATCGCATTCTGGCGATGGGGGTCACGGTGTCGGTGTTCCTGATCTGCGGCGCGTTCCTGCTGACCGGGGTAACCTTCCTGAAACCCGCAGAGGCACCGCGCGTGTCGGTGCCCCCAACACCCTCCGCGCGCCTGCCTTATGAGCGCGATGGGCAGACCCATTTTGCCGATGCCGCCGCCGTCGCCGCGATCCGTGCCGAGGGGCATTACACGGTGCTCTATCAGGGCGAGGACAAGCTCTTTTGCCCCTGGTCGATCACCGAGGCCGAGGCGAGGATGATCCCTGCGGGATTCCTGCGGGTGCATCGAAGCTACCTGGTCAACCCGGTACATGTCTCGCGCTTTGAGCGGCACAAGGACAACGGCACCTGCTATTTCGAGACGGTGGCCGCGCTCTCCAAGGTGCCGATCAGCCGCTCGCGCCTGACGGCGATCCGCGAGGCATTGGGCCTTTGATCGCGATTCGTGCAGCCATTTCGCATTTCGTGAAATGAACCGCGCGAACTGTTCCCCTTGATTTGAGTGCGTTCGGGCATCGGCGCTTGATACCCATGGCCGGTCTGGAGTGACGGGCCGCAGGGAGGACATCACATGATACCAGCCGGGTTCGAGTATCACCGGCCGACCGATATCGCGTCGGCCATCGGAATTTTGCAACAGCATGGAGACGAGGCACGGGTGATCGCGGGCGGCCACAGCCTTATTCCGATGATGAAGCTGCGCATGGCCGATCTGGCGCATCTGGTGGATTTGCAGGCCATCGACGATCTGCGCGACATTGAGATTGCCGGGGGTGAGGCACGTATCGGCGCGATGGTCACGCAGCACGAGTTGATTACGCATGAGGGGCTGGCCGGGGTGCTGCCAATCCTGCGCGAGGCCGCGTTGCAGATCGCCGATCCGCAGGTGCGCTATCTGGGGACGGTGGGCGGCAATGTTGCCAATGGCGATCCGGGCAATGACATGCCGGGGCTGATGCAATGCGTGGATGCACGGTTCGAGTTGGTGGGGCCGGAGGGCACACGCGAGGTGGCGGCGCGCGCGTTCTACGAGGCGGCCTATTTCACCGCGCGGGGTGACGAGGAAATTCTCACGCAGATCCGTATCCCGCTGCCCGTGCAGGGTACGGGTTATGCCTATGAAAAGCAAAAGCGCAAGATCGGAGACTATGCCACGGCGGCGACGGCGGTGCTGATCGGGAATGGCACAGCCTCGGTCGCGATGACCAACCTGGCGGATACGCCGATCTGGTCCGAGGACGCGGGCACGGCACTGGCGGGTGGCGATGTCGAGGGTGCGGTCGCGGCCATGCTGGGCGCGATCGAGCCGATGGCCGACAATCGCGGACCGGCCGCGTTCAAGAAACATGTGGCGGGTGTGCTCCTGCGCCGTGCCATCGAGCGGGCGCAACAGCGCGCCGGTTGAGGGAGGGGATGATGACGAAAATGCATGTGAAACTGAACGTGAACGGTCGCGCGGTCGAGGGGCTGGCCGAGCCACGGACGCTGCTTATTCATTTTCTGCGGGAAAACCTGCGCATCACTGGCCCGCATATCGGCTGCGAAACCAGCCATTGCGGCGCCTGCACCGTGGACATGGACGGCAGGTCGGTCAAATCCTGCACCGTCTTCGTGGCGCAGGCCGACGGGGCTGAGATCACCACCGTCGAGGGGCTGGTGAACGAGGATGGCAGCCTGGGCGTGATCCAGGAAATGTTCCGCGAGCATCACGGGCTGCAATGCGGCTTCTGCACGCCGGGGATGATCACCCGCGCGCATCGCCTGTTGCAAGAGAACCCGACGCCCACCGAGGAAGAGGTGCGGTTTGGCATGGCCGGGAACCTGTGCCGCTGCACCGGCTATCAGAACATCGTCAAGGCGATCCTGGCCTCCGCCGAGATGCTCAATGCCCAGAAGGAGGCCGCGGAATGAAGGACGACGTCGCAACCCCCGAAGACCGCAGCGCCAGCCTCAAGGGGATGGGCTCTTCGCGCAAGCGCGTGGAGGATGTCCGCTTTACCCAGGGCAAGGGCAATTACGTGGACGATATCCGTATGGACGGCATGCTGTTCGGTGATTTCGTGCGCTCGCCCTATGCCCATGCGCGCATCACCCGGATCGACGCAGAGGCGGCCAAGGCCGTGCCCGGCGTCATCGCCGTGCTGACCGCCGCCGATCTGGAGCCGCTGGGTCTGCATTGGATGCCGACCCTGGCGGGCGACAAGCAGATGGTGCTGGCCGATGGCAAGGTGCTTTATCAGGGGCAGGAGGTGGCCTTTGTCGTGGCCGAGGACCGCTATATCGCTGCCGATGCGGTGGAGCTGGTGGAGGTCGAATACGAGGAACTACCTGTCGTGGTCGATCCGTTCAAGGCGCTGGAGCCGGACGCGCCGGTGCTGCGCGAGGATCTGGAAGGCCAGACCGAGGGCGCGCATGGGCCGCGCCGCCATCACAATCATATCTTCACATGGGAGCAGGGCGACAAGGACGCCACCGAGGCGGTGCTTTCGGAGGCCGATGTCGTGGCCGAGGAGATGGTCTATTACCACCGCACCCATCCCTGCCCGCTGGAGACCTGCGGCTGTGTCGCGAGCATGGACAAGGTCACCGGCAAGCTGACCGTCTGGGGCACCTTTCAGGCGCCGCATGCTGTCCGCACGGTGGTGTCGCTGATCTCCGGCATCGCAGAACACAACATCCGCATCATCTCGCCCGATATCGGCGGCGGCTTTGGCAACAAGGTGGGGGTCTATCCGGGCTATGTCTGTTCGGTCGTGGCCTCGATCGTCACCGGCAAGCCGGTCAAGTGGGTCGAGGACCGGATGGACAACCTGATGACCACCGCCTTTGCCCGCGACTACTGGATGCAGGGCAAGATCGCAGCGACGAAAGAGGGTCGGATCACCGGGCTCTGGTGCCACACCACCGCCGATCACGGTGGCTTCGATGCCTGCGCCGATCCGACCAAGTTTCCGGCGGGGTTCATGAATATCTGCACCGGCAGCTATGACATCCCGGTGGCTTACCTGGCAGTCGATGGCGTCTATACCAACAAGGCACCGGGGGGCGTGGCCTATCGCTGTTCGTTCCGCGTGACCGAGGCCGCCTATTTCATCGAGCGGATGGTCGAGGTGCTGGCAATCAAGCTGGGGATGGATGCCGCCGAGTTGCGGCGGATCAACTTCATCCGCGCCGATCAGTTCCCCTATCAGTCAGCCCTTGGCTGGGAATATGACAGCGGCGATTATCACACGGCGTGGGACAAGGCGCTGACGGCCGTCAATTACGACGCACTGCGCGCCGAACAGGCGCAGCGGCTGGAGGACTTCAAGGCTGGCAAGACGCGACGGCTCATCGGCATCGGCCTCACGCATTTCACCGAGATCGTCGGCGCGGGGCCGGTGAAGAATTGCGATATTCTTGGCCTTGGCATGTTCGATAGTTGCGAGATCCGCATTCACCCCACCGGCAGCGCCATCGCACGCCTTGGCACGATCAGTCAGGGGCAGGGGCATGCCACGACCTTCGCGCAGATCATCGCCTCGGAGATCGGTATTCCCGCAGATGACATCACGCTGGAGGAGGGCGACACCGACACGGCACCTTATGGCCTCGGCACCTATGGCTCGCGCTCGACCCCCGTGGCGGGGGCGGCGACGGCGATGGCCGCGCGCAAGATCCGCGCCAAGGCACAGATGATCGCGGCCTATCTGCTGGAAGTGCATGACGACGACGTGGAATTCGATGTCGACCGGTTCGCGGTCAAGGGCGCGCCGGAGCGGTTCAAGAGCATGAAAGAAATCGCCTTTGCGGCCTATAACCAGGCCATCCCGGGGCTGGAGCCGGGGCTGGAGGCGGTGAGTTACTACGATCCGCCCAACATGACCTACCCGTTCGGGGCCTATATCTGCGTGATGGAGTTCGACGTGGACACCGGCGAGCACGAGGTGCGGCAGTTCTATGCGCTCGACGATTGCGGCACCCGGATCAACCCGATGATCATCGAGGGGCAGGTGCATGGCGGTGCCACCGAGGGTTACGCCATCGCCATGGGGCAGGAGATCGTCTATGACGAGATGGGCAACGTGATGACCGGCACGCTGATGGATTTCTTCCTGCCGACCGCCTGGGAGACGCCGCATTACACCACCGATCACACCGTCACCCCTTCGCCGCATCATCCCATTGGCGCCAAGGGCGTGGGCGAGAGCCCGAATGTCGGATCGGTGCCGTGCTTTTCCAATGCGGTGCATGATGCGTTCCGGCCCTTTGGCCTGACGCAGAGCCATATGCCGCATGACCATTGGCGGATCTGGCGCATCGCGAATGAGCTGGGTCTGCATGGCTGAGCGCGGGATGTGAGTATTTCGGGAACGGTGAACGAGGGGGCCGGGATGCAGGATTGGCGCGAGATGCAGGAGGCGATGGCGGGGCAGGGCTATGTCGCGAGTGAGCGGCTGGCGATGGCGCTGCATCTGGCCCGGCGCATGGGCCGTCCGCTCTTGCTGGAGGGTCCGGCGGGCGTGGGGAAGACGGAAGTGGCAAAGGCGCTGGCTGGCCTGCGCGAGGCGCGGCTCATCCGACTGCAATGCTATGAGGGGCTCGATGCCGGGCAGACGATATATGAATGGAACTACCAGCGGCAATTGCTGGCCATTCGTGCGGCGGATGCGCACGGCGGCGTCGACGAGGCGGCGCTTTTTTCAGAGACCTACCTGCTCAAGCGGCCCTTGCTGGAGGCGATTTCGCAGGACGTGGCCCCGGTGCTGCTGATCGACGAGATCGACCGCGCCGACGAGGAATTCGAAGCCTATCTGCTGGAAGTGCTGTCGGATTTCCAGATCACCATCCCGGAACTGGGCACGATTTCCGCGCGCGCCCGCCCGGTGGTGATCCTGACCGCAAATGGCACGCGCGACCTGTCCGACGCGCTCCGGCGGCGGTGCCTTTATTCCTATCTCGACTTTCCCGATCGCGAGACCGAACTCGCGATCCTGCGCGCGCGCATGCCGGGGCTGGAGGCGCGGCTGGCGGCGCAGATCGTGGGCGTGGTGCAGGCGCTGCGGCGCGAGGAGTTGGAGAAGGTACCGGGGGTTGCCGAGATGCTCGACTGGGCGGCGGCGCTGTCGGGGCTGGGGGTGAACGACCTTTCACAATCGCCCGAGGCGGTGCAGGCGACGCTGGTCTGCCTTTTGAAAACCGCCGCTGATCACGATGCCGCACCGCCCGAGGTGATGGACCGGCTGATCGGTCGGGTGGCGTGATGCGCGTCACACGCTTTGCCGCGCGGGCGGGGGGAATGGCCGACCGGATGGCGGATTTCGTGGCGCATCTGCGGGAAAATGGCATGACGGTGGGCGCACCCGATACCGGCGCGGCGCTGGAGGCATTGGCGCAGGTGCAGGCAAGCGCACCGGAGGAGGCGCGCGCGGCCCTCGCCGCCGTGCTGGCGCGCGATGCCGAGGGCTGGCGGCGTTTCGACGATCTGTTTGACGCCTTCTGGTTCAATGCCGGACGCACCCGGCAGGACCGTGCCGACAATACCCATATGCGGGTGCAATCGGCGCGCCCGATTCTGTGGCACAGCCATCTGGAGGATCAGGGCGGCGGCGTGCCGGATCAGGCCGAGGCCGATGTGCCGGACACGGGCGAGGACGCGGCCGAGGGCCGCGACGGGCGGCTGATGGCCACGAAGAGCGAGGCGCGTGGCCGCCGCGACCTGCGCGAGGTGATGGACGAAAGCACCCTGCGCGAGGCCGAGCGCGTGGCGGCAAACCTCGCCCGCGCGATCCGCGACCGGACCTCGCGCAGGCGCAAGCGCGCGCGGCGCGGCGGCGCGATTGATCTGCGCCGGGTGCAGCGCGCGAGCCTTGCGCGCGGTGGCGAACCGATGGAGCTGTTTCACCACCGCCGCCCGCCGCGCCCGATGCGGATCGTGGCGCTGTGCGACGTGAGCGGCTCGATGAGCGTGCACGCGCGGGTGTTCCTGGCTTTTCTGCGCGGGCTGGTGGGGCAGGATATGCGCACCGATGCTTATCTCTTTCACACGAGGCTGATGCGGGTGACCGATGCGCTGCGCGACCATGATTCCTTGCGCGCCGCGAGCCGCTTGTCGCTGATGGCCGAGGGATTCGGCGGTGGCACGGATATTTCAGGCACCCTGGAGGCGTTTCTGGATGGGTATGGCGCGCGGGCCCTGGGCGGGCGCACGGTGGTGCTGATCCTCTCGGATGGCTATTGCACGCAATCGACCGAGGCACTGGCGGCGGTGCTGGCGCGGCTGCGGCGCAAGGCGCGGCGCATTGTCTGGCTTAACCCCTTGGGTGGCTGGCGCGAACACGTGCCGGTGGCGCGGGCAATGGCGGCGGCGCAGCCCTATCTCGATGCGCATCTTCCTGCCGGAAGTCTCGCGGCTCTGGCTGCCCTAGAGGCGGAATTCGCACGGATCTGAGGAGGGGCCGATGGCAGGATTCGACATATTCGAGGAAATCGAGCGGCTGCGCCAGGCGGGTGCGCCGTTCTGCGTGGCGACCGTCATCCGCACCGCCGATGCGACCTCGGCCAAGGCCGGGGCCAAGGCGGCGGTCACCGGCGCGGGCGAGATCGTCGGCCACCTTGGCGGGGCCTGCGTGCAGCGCGCGGTGCGCGCGGCCTCGACCGAGGCGCTCAGCGCGGGTGCGCCCCGGCTCATTTCCGTGCGCCCGTCAGAGAAGGTGGTGAATCTCGGCCGTGAAGCGGAGATACAGCTTTTCAAGAGCGGGTGTCCGTCAGGTGGCACGGTGGACCTGTTGATCGAGCCATGGCGCGCGGCACCCTGGCTGATGATCTATGGCGCGACCCCGATCGCACGGGCACTGGCGGAACATGGTGCTTTGATGGGGTTTCGTGTGATGATGGAGCCAGGGGCTGAGGCCGGGCAGGCCGAGGTTGCGCGGCTCGCAGAGGGGCACCCCCCCACGCTCGCGCCGCGCGATTTCGTCGTCATCGCCTCGCAGGGCAAGGGTGACATGGCGGCGCTGCATTCGGCGCTGGCAACGCCGGCGGGGCGGGTGACGATGGTTGCGAGCTGTCGCAAGGCCGAGGTGCTGCGCGAAAAGCTGGCCGCGCAGGGCGTCGACGCGGCGCGGCTCGCGGTGCTCAAATCGCCTGCCGGGCTGAATATCGGTGCGGTTGAGCCGTATGAGATCGCGCTGTCGATCCTGGCCGAAATCGTAGCCTGGAAGAACGCCGGTGCCACGCCGGAAAGGCAGAGGCAGGACGCCGCGCCGCGGTAACGCCGGGGCACGGGGCCGGATGATCCGGCCCCGGTTGTTTTACCCGATGATCGCGTTGAGCGTGACCGAGGGCCGCATCACCGCCGCGAGTTTTTCCGCGTCCGGCTTGTAATAGCCGCCAATGTCCGCCGGGCTGCCTTGGGCAGCGGCCAGTTCGCCGATGATCTTGGTTTCGTTCTCGGCGAGCGCCGTGGCGACAGGGCCGAATTCCTCGGCCAGTGCGGCATCGTCGGATTGCGCCGCCAGCGCCTCGGCCCAGTAGCGGGCGAACCAGTAGTGGCTGTCGCGGTTGTCGGGCTCGCCGACCTTGCGGCTGGGCGAACGCCCGTGATCGAGGATGCCTTGCGTCGCGGCCTCGACCGCCTCGCCCAGCACGCGCGCGCGGGCGTTGTCATGGGTCTCGGCGAGGAACTTGAGGCTTTCGCCAAGCGCGCAGAATTCGCCCAGACTGTCCCACCGCAGGTGGTTCTCTTCCTGCAACTGCTGCACGTGCTTGGGGGCCGATCCGCCGGCGCCGGTCTCGAACAGCCCGCCGCCATTCATCAGTTTGACGATGGAGAGCATCTTGGCCGAGGTGGCAAGCTCCAGGATCGGGAAAAGGTCGGTCAGGTAGTCGCGCAGTACGTTGCCGGTGATCGCGATGGTGTTCTCGCCCTTGGTGATCGTTTCCAGCGAGGCGCGCGTCGCTTCGCGCGGGGCCATGATCTCGAATTTGTCTGCAACACCAGCAGATTCGAGGATTGGTTTCACGTAAGAGATCAACTCCGCGTCATGGGCGCGGCTCTCATCCAGCCAGAAGATCGCGCGATAGCCCGTCGCCTTTTGACGCGCGATGGCCAGGTTGACCCAATCCTCGATCGGGGCCTTGCGGGCCGAGGCCGAGCGCCAGATATCCCCTGCCGCAACACTGTGTTCGTGCAGGACGGTGCCATCGTCGAGGACCATCCTGACGGTGCCGCCTTCGGGGATCTCGAAGGTGGTCGGATGGCTGCCGTATTCCTCGGCCTTCTGCGCCATAAGGCCGATATTCTGCACCGTGCCTGCGGTGGCGGGGTCGAGTTTGCCATTCGCCTTGAAAAAGCTGATCGCCTCGTCATAGACGGTGGCATAGCTGCTGTCGGGGATGACGCAGACCGCGTCATGTTCCTTGTTGTCGGGGCCCCAGCCCTTGCCTCCACCCCGGATGAGCGCGGGCATCGAGGCGTCGATGATCACGTCCGAGGGCACATGCAGGTTGGTGATGCCACGGTCGGAATTCACCATATACATCGCCGGACGGTCGGCCATGCAGGCGTCGATGGCCTTGAGGATCTCGGGCTTGTCCTTGACGCGCTCCAACAGGTCGCCGAGGCCTGCATTGGGCGACACACCGAGCGATTTCATCTCGTCGCCGTATTGCTCAAAGACGGGCGCGAGGAACTGCCGTACCGCGTGACCAAAGATGATCGGGTCGGAGACCTTCATCATCGTGGCTTTCATATGCAGCGAGAAAAGGATGCCCTCGGATTTGGTTTTTTCGATCTCCTCGGCGAGGAAGGCGTCAAGCGCCTTGGCGCTCATATAGGTGGCATCCACAACGGTGCCCGCCGGATAGCTGAGCCCGTCCTTGAGCACGGTTTCTCCGCCTGCTGTCTCCAGCACGATCTTGGCGCCGCTATCCTTGGGCAGGGTGGCCGATTTCTCGTTGGCGAAGAAGTCACCCGCGCCCATCGTGGCGACGCGCGTCTTGCTGTCGCGCGACCAGTCACCCATGCGGTGCGGGTTGTTCTGCGCGAATGACTTGACGGCGGCAGCGGCGCGGCGGTCGGAATTTCCCTCGCGCAGCACCGGGTTCACGGCAGAGCCCTTGAGCGTGTTATAGCGCGCGCGGGCGGCTTTCTCGTCCTCGGTCTTGGCATCATAGGGGTAATCGGGCAGGGCGTAGCCCTGACCCTGCAATTCCTTGATCGCGGCCACCAGCTGCGGCTCTGAAGCGGAGACATTGGGCAGCTTGATCACGTTCGCGCCGGGCGTTTTGACAAGTTCGCCCAGTTTGGCCAGATCGTCAGCCACGCGCTGATCCTCGGTCAGATGATCTGGGAAAGCGGCGAGGATGCGACCGGCAAGCGAGATGTCGCGGGTATCAACCGAGATACCGGCGGCGGAGGCAAAGCGGCGGATGATCGGCAACAGCGAGGCGGAGGCGAGTTCCGGGGCCTCGTCGACCTTGGTGTAGACGATATCGGGAGTCGAGGTATTGGCCATCTGGTGGGTCCTTTCCGATCTGGGTGTGGGCGGGGACGCGGGCGGTATTCACGCTGCGCGACTCGCTGGAATTGCCGCTGTCTTAGCGGAAAAACCGACTTTGTAAAAGATAGTATGCGACGGTATACAAAATAAATCTACGTCAGCCTGCGTCAGACAATCTCAGTCATTCGCGTCTTGTGCCGATGCATCAGCACACAGCCCGCCAGCACCGCGCCCAACACGCCCAGATGTGCGGGCATTGGCGTGCCGTTGAATTGCAGACCGATGGGAACGGCAATCGCCACGCTGCCCACCGTGGCGATGGCGCCGGTCACGCTGGCGGCCATGCCTGCGATGGCACCCATCGGGGCCATGGCGAGCGCGTTGAGATTGCCGAGCGTGAGACCCGCCTGAAAGAACACCGATGTCTGCCAGATTACGAACACGCCGAATTGTTCATTGGGTGGCAGTCCGATCTGCCACAGCACGATGGCGGCAAGTGAGAGCGCGATCTGCGCGGTCAGCGCCGCGCTCACCATCCGTTCCATCCCCAGTCGCATGACGAGGCGCGAGTTGAGAAAGCTGCCCGACCCTGCGATCAAGGCCATAAGGAAGAACCAGTAGGGAAAGCTGTCGGCACGGTGGAACACCTCGTCGAAGATCGGTTGCACCATGCTGAGCGAGGTGAAAAGCGTGATCATGCACAACATTTGCACCGCGATGGCGGTGCGGGTGACGGGATGGGCGAGCACCTCGTGCAGGGCGGCCCGAAGGGGGGCCGCGCGGAACGGGCGGCGGGCCTCGCGCGGCAGCGGTTCGGGCAGGCGCAACATCATCCAGAGCGACAGGATCGTGGCAAAGAGGATGAACGCGCCAAACACCCCGCGCCAGCCCGCCACGGAGATCACGCCCGCGCCCAAAAGCGGGGCCATGGCTGGGGTGAGGGCAAAGACCATCATCACGAAGGACATCAGCCGCGCCATGTTGCGCCCGGCATATAGGTCGCGGATGATCGCGATGGAAACGATGCGGAAGGCCGCCGCCCCCAGCCCTTGGATCGCGCGGGCCGCGAGCAGGGTCTCCAGGCTGGGCGCCACCATCGCAAGCGCCGCTCCGACGATGTAGATCGCGGCCCCGCCGAGGATCACCCCCTTGCGCCCGAAACTGTCCGAGAGCGGCCCCGACACGAAGGTGCCCAGCCCCAGCCCCAGTAGAAACGCTGTGATGATGAGCTGCGCGCGATTGGGGGCCTCGGGGGTGAGTGCTTGGGCGATATGCGGCAGGCCCGGCAGCATGGCGTCGATGGAAAAGGCCACGGTGGCGGTCATCATCGCCATCAGCGCGATGAATTCCGGCCGCTTGAGCGGGCGGGCAGGGGCAATCGGGCCGGGCATGCACTATCCTTGATCGCGGTTTCTGTCGCGGCTTAGCACGGGGGGCGCGGTGTGACCAGATGACGCTTCGTCAATACCCGAGTAAATAAATAAGAAAATCGTGTGCGAACGGTATCTGGAAGGACTCGGAACATGAAACTTGCTGTGTTTCACTCTCTCGGCCTTGCGATGTTGATCTCGACCGGAGCCGTGGTGGTGCAGGTCGAACAGGTCGAGACGGTTGATGGGCGCATGACTTATTCGCATTTCGCGCAGACGGTTGAGCATGCCGATCTCGCCGTTTGTCCCTCCGGTGTCGATCCGGAGACGCAGTTCTGTCGGCGGACGGTCGCCGCCGAGCGCGGGCATGTCTTCGTCTTCGACCTGGAGGGCGATCAAGTCCTGTGGGCGATCAGGTCCAATGATCTGGCCGGAGGGCGTCCCGCATTCTGACCGCAGTTACGGGGGCAGGGCATCCTCGTTCGCGGATGCACCGTCCTCGCTTTCGGGCGTGGACTCCGCGCTCGTAGGTGCATGCCGGTGATGTATCAGGCGGGTAAACAGCCATTCTGTATGTTCCTCGCGCTTGCGCACGGCAAAGGAGCCGAATTGCTGGATCGCGACGGCAAAGACGCCGAGGCCGGCCAGGATGAAGACGGTGGTGCCGATCTTGCCTACCACGGTCACCGGCACGAGGCTGCCATACCCCACCGTCGAGAGCGTCACGACGGTGAAGAAATAGCTGTCGAGCCAGGACCAGCCTTCGACATGGCGAAAGAATACCGTGCCGCCCGCTATCATCAGCGCGAGCATGGCCAGAAGGGTGAGGGCCTTCAAACGGTGCATCGCGGCTCTAGCCCTGGACGCTTTCGCCGATCTCGTCGATCACCTTGAGCCACATCTCGGCGGGTTGGCAACCAGGCACCGCGTGCTGGCCCGCGACGATGAAGGTGGGCACGCCGGAGATCCCCATCTCGCGGAACTGCGCATCGCGCGCCTTGATGTCCTCGCGGTCGGCATCGGTCTGCAAGAGGCGCAGGATCATCGCGCCATCCATGCTCAGGCTGTCGGCGATATCTGCGAGGGTTTCGTGATCGCCGATATCGCGGCCCTCATCGAAATAGGCATGAAAGAGTGCCATCGCCATACGGTCCTGGCATTCCTCGATGCCTGCCCAGTGCAGCAGGCGATGCGCGTCGAGCGTGTTGGGCGTGCGCTTGATTGCAGCGAAGTCGATGGTGAGCCCGGCGGCCTCTGCGCGCTCCAACACCGGGGCATAGGCCTTTAACGCACCCTCCTTGCCGCCGAACTTGCTCTCCAGATAATCGCGCCGGTCCATGCCACCCTCGGGCATGTCGGGGTTGAGCTGGAAGGGGTGCCATTCGATCTGGAACGAGTGCCCGGGACGCTGAGCAAGCGCCTGATCCAGAAGAGTTTTCCCGATGTAGCACCAAGGGCAGATCGGGTCGGAAATGATATCAAGCTTGACCATGGAGGTCCTCGTAAATCGGCCGCAAGGCGCGGCGCAGGAGTTTCCCATTGGCCCCCGTCGGCAGGGTCGCCACATGGATATAGCCTCTTGGGGCCTTGTATCCCGCGAGACGCGCACGCGCGAAGGCGTCGAGCGTCGCGGGGTCGAGCGGTTCGGGGCCAGTATAGAAGGCCATGATCACGCGCGCATCCTCTTTCACTTCGATATCCGTGACCGCGATCTGGGTGATGCCGGGATGCGGGGTGAGGGCGGCCTCGACCTCCAGCGGTGAGACGCGAAAGCCGCCTGCGTTCATCATGTCGTCCGCGCGGCCCATATAGGTGATCTGGCCGTCTTCGTCCATCGCGCCCTGATCGCCGGTCACGAACCAGTCGCCGTTGAATTTCGCCGCCGTCGCCTCGGGTGCGCCGAGATAGCCGAGC
This sequence comes from Roseovarius sp. A-2, assembly GCF_002072155.1. Taxonomy (GTDB): domain Bacteria; phylum Pseudomonadota; class Alphaproteobacteria; order Rhodobacterales; family Rhodobacteraceae; genus Roseovarius. Next base: position 640,270 of record NZ_BDIY01000001.1, read on the forward strand.
ATCAGGCCGGGGTCGGATTTGTGAATGGCGATGGTGCCTTCCTCGCCGGTTCTGACGGGGCCAGCCGCGCCGATGATCGCCACGCGTCGGCCCTGTTGCGGTAGACCGAGCGTGCCGGGGGCGGCGGGGTGATCCGGACTGCCCGAGATGAAAGTCGAGCATTCCGACATGCCGTAAGCCTCGTAAACCGGTGTGCCAGTAGCGTCCTGCCAGTGCTGGCGGATCGTCTCCGACAGCTTTTCCCCCGCCGCGAGGCCGTGGCGCAGGCGGGGCAGGGTGATCTGTGTTCCTTGCTTGAACATCTTGCGGTAAACGCCCGGGGCGGCTGCGAAAATCGTCGCATCATGGCGCTTGAGCAAAAGCGGCAACTGGTCCGGTGTCACCTCAGGCGCGGGGATCAGCGCGGTGGCACCGATGGCCCAGGGATCCATCAGCCCAGTGCCGAGCGTGAAGGTCCAGTTGAAGGCCCCGGCATGGCAGAGGCGGTCGCTCTCGCGTAACCCGTACCAGCCATCATACATCATCCGCCGCGCCCAGATCGCGCGGTGCGCGTGCATAACCGCGCGCGCTGTGCCGGAGGTGCCGGAGGTGTAGATGATATAGGCCAGCCGGTCGGGATCGCCCATGTCATACTCGGCGGGGGGCAAGTCGCGCATCGCCTCCAGCGCGGGTTCATCCAAAATGGGAATATCCGTGTCAGGGCAGGCGACACCACGCGCACGCAGGATCAGCCGGGGCTTGGTGGTGGCGATGATCCCGGCCACCTCGGGTGCGGTCAATTGGCTGGAGGTGGGGATCGGCACCAGCCCAACCGCGATGGCCCCGAGATAGGCAATAGGGAATTCCACCGTGTTGCCGAGCCGCATCAGTACCCGGTCGCCGGGCGAGAGCCCTGCGCGCAAGAGCCCGGTGCCGGTACCGCGAATGGCGGCGTGCAGGCGAGCGTAGCTCCAGCGCTCGGAGCCCGATAGGCGCAGGATCGCGAGGGCGATCTTGTCGGGTTGCGTCTCGGCCCGGCCCATCACATGGGCGGCGAGGTTGAAGGGCGCGGGGCAGGGGGCGAAGGGCCCCTCGTCGAATACGGCTTGCATGCCCCCGGATTAGGCAGGTGCCGCGCGAGTTGCAAGTGGTCTCGCTCCTGCCTATAGGGCTGTGCCATGACCGATCAAGCCTCGCATACCCTGATCCGCGTTGTGCGCGATACCGGCGAGAGCGGCACGCCCGAGCCGCTTGATCTGGGCGCGCGCGTGCGCGAGTTGCGCAAGGCGCGAGGCTGGACGCTGGAGCAGGCGGCAAAGCAGGCTGGGCTGGCCCGCTCGACGCTCTCGAAGATCGAGAACGGCCAGATGTCGCCCACCTATGAGGCGCTGAAAAAGCTGGCGCTCGGGTTGGAGATTTCCGTGCCGCAACTCTTTACTCCAGCTGCGCGCGAGCGCATCAACGGCCGCATGGCGATGACCAGATCGGGCGAGGGCGCGCCCAAGGCCACGGCAACCTACGAGCACGAATTGTTGGCCGAGCATCTGAGCCAGAAACGCATGCTGCCTTACCGGGCACGCATCAGGGCGCGCCGCATAGAGGAATTCGGCGGTTGGGTGCGCCATGACGGCGAGGAATTCCTCTTTGTGCTGACCGGGGTGATCCGGCTTTACACCGAATTCTACGAACCGATCGAGATGCGCCGGGGCGACAGCGCCTATTACGACGCCACGATGGGACATAACGTGGTCTCTGTCAGCGCCGAAGATGCGACGATCCTGTGGGTGACGTCGCTGTAAATCAGGGCGGAATGTGATTGCCCGATCATGCCCGCGCCATAGGGGCAGTTGTGGCGTGCAGGCACGGACCGGGCAATGGTCGGGCTTATTCCGCCGGGTCGACCGGGGCCGTTTCCGTGGTGGCACTGCCCGAGATGCTTGCCGGTGCCGTCGCCTCGGGATTGTTTTTCAGGCTGCCGTTCTCATCGATCGAGGATGGCGAGAGCATGCTGAGGGCGATCAAACCGCCGATCAGGGTCACGACGACCAACAAGGCGACCAGGCCGCCGTTCGAGGTTGGGCTGTTTTCATAGCCTGGTGCGCCATAGCGATTGAGGTCTCGGTTGGCTTGGCGGTGTGCGTCATCATGCGGCGTATACATGGCTGTCTCCTTTCCTGAGATCATGCGTCAAGCGTAGGCCAAACCTGTGTCTGCCGCTTCTACCGGACAAGTCGCGCCGGAATTTCGGCGGCGGGTTGCTATTTTACGCGGTTGCAGCATGCGGTTTGCCGCCGTCGGCGATTATCTGCGCTTTTGACTGACCCATTCTGGCAGGAACGTGCCGGGAGGGGTGGCCCTGTGCGGATGCCGCCGCTGGTTGCCCGACGAGGCACGCGTGCCAAAGGTGCGACGAATCGCCATCACGCAGGATCAGGGTGGTGTGATGCGCAAACCGTCGGGCTCGTTGTTCTGGATGGCGCATGGGGCCAAATTGCGTAAATAACGGTCAGTCGCAGGAATTTCATAAACGCAATAATATCAACATATTGAGAACAAGTGAGCAAATTTTCGCCTGCAATACGCGCAGTTTTCCGGTGAATTTCCTGACCTTTGGGAAGTTTCCGTTGGATCACGGTTTCGAGAGTGCTACACACGATCTGCTTATCGGCATGCCAGAAAAAGCAAAACAGCTTTTGAAAACGTGGACCGACGCGGGGGATAATTTTATGAAGCATCATTCGAACGACATTTCGGATTTCAATGCGGCTAATTTCAAGGCAGCCGTTGAAATGATACACAGCTCCGAAACACTACCGCAGGCAGCGCAGAAGACTAATCTTTACCTCGCCATCGGCAAACCTGTTTTCGATCTGGTTATAGCCCTGCTTCTGCTTCCGATCCTGATCACCTGCTGCATCGTTTTGGCAGTTCTCAACCCGTTTTTCAATCGTGGGCCGCTGTTCTACGTGCAGGCCCGCATGGGGCGCGATTGCACGGCGTTCAACGCGATCAAGTTTCGCACCATGACACCGACCGACAAGGTGCTTCGCAGCGCCGGGGAGCCGTTGGAGCAAGAGCGGATCACGCTGATGGGGCGCTTTTTGCGACGGACCCGGATTGACGAGCTACCTCAGATTTTCAACGTCCTGCGCGGCGACATGAGCTTTATCGGGCCGCGCCCGGATTACATTCACCACGCGCGGCATTACCTCAAGTCGGTGCCGGGCTACCGCGAGCGGCACAGCCTACGCCCCGGAGTCAGCGGGCTGGCACAGATTGATCTGGGATACACGGAATGCCTCGAAGGCACGCGCAAGAAGGTCAAGATGGACCTGTCCTACATCGAGACGGTCAGCTTTCGTGGCGACCTGCTACTGGCGTGGAAAACCTTTCTGACCGTGATCCGCAGCAAGGGTTATTGAACGGCTCCCCGCCGTCCTCCCGCAGGTGATGGATACGGCGCTGGCGTTGCCTACGCCTTGGGCAAAAAGACGGAAATCACCTGAAGCTAAACGTTTTACCGGTTGAATTCGCAAGCGCCGCTGGCTTTAAGTGCCGCTTGATGCGCGTGCATGGTCAGGACCGGACAAACCACCGATGACATTCGAACAAATATTCGTTCTGCTCCTGCTTGTCGCGGTCTTCGTGAGCTTTTTCAAGGAGTTCTATCCCCCCGAAGTGACGGCACTCGGGGCGTCGGCGGTGCTGCTGGCGACCGGTATCATTCCGACGTCGGATTTCCTGACGGTTTTCAGCTCTTCGGCGCCGATTACCATCGCGATGATGTTCATCATCTCGGCGGCGCTGGAGCGGACGGGCGTGCTGGAACTGATTGGGGACTTCCTGCGCAAGCAAGCGCGCGGGTCGTTCCTGCGCACCATCATGCTGATGATGTTCGGCACGATGATCGCCTCGGCCTTCATGAACAACACCCCCGTCGTGATCCTGCTGACGCCGGTGATCATCTCGCTGGCGGGGTCGGTCGGGGCGGCCCCGTCGCGTCTGTTGATCCCGCTGTCCTATTCGGCGATTTTCGGTGGAACGCTGACGCTGGTCGGCACCTCGACCAACATCCTGATGAGCGACGTCGCGGTCGATGCCGGGCAGGCACCGCTGTCGATGTTCGAGATGACCCTGCCGGGGTTGGTGCTGTCCACGGTGGGCGTGCTCTACATGGTCTTTGCCGGGCGCTTCTTGTTGCCCGATCGGGCCTCGCTCGCCTCGGTTCTGGGGCAGGAGGGCAAGCGCAAATTTCTCGCGCGTCTGCTGATTCCGCACGAGTCGAAATATATCGGCAAGAGGCTCAAGGAATTGCCGTTCAACACCTCGGCCGCGCGGATCGTCGACGTGGTGCGCGGCGAGGTGTCGATGCGCCGCCACCTTCAGGAGATGGAGTTGATGGCCGGTGATCGTGTGGTGATCAAGACCGATACCGGCGAGATCCTCGGCCTCAAGGACAATGGCGAGGTCGAGTTTCGTGACATGGACGACAGCGGGTTCGAACCGGTTACGGCGGATCGCACCATTACCATGGAGGCCAGCGTCGGCCCCAATTCACACCTGCGCGGACGCCCCATCAAAGATCTCAAGCTACGACGCAAATACGGCGTCTACCTGATGGCGGTGCATCGCCACGAGCAGAACATCTCGCGCGATATCCAGGACACGCGGCTGCAATTTGCAGATACGTTGCTCCTCGAAGGGCCACCCGAGGGCTTGCAGCGGATGATGGAGGATGGCGGCATCGTCAATCTCACCGCCACCACCGAACGCCCGGTACGCCGCGAGAAGGCCCCGATTGCCATCGCGATCATCGCTGCGGTGATGGCGTTGGCCGCCGCCGGGGTAATGCCGATCGCCGGTCTTGCCGTGATCGGGGCCGTGGTGGTGATGGTGACGCGCTGTCTCGATCCGGACGAAGCGTTTGATGCGATTGACTGGCGCATCCTGTTCCTGATCTTCGGCATGCTGGGCATGAGCATGGGCATGGAGGCGACCGGCGCCGCGCGCGTTCTTGTGGAATATGCGGTTCATCTCGTGGGTGGGCTTGGACCGCTGGCGGTGCTGGCGGCGATCTATGTCCTGACCTCGGCCCTGACGGAAATGGTGTCGAACAATGCCGTCGCGGTTCTGGTCGGACCGATTGCCATTGCCATCGCGCTGGAGCTGGGCTTTGACCCGCGCCCGTTCATCATCGCGGTGATGTTCGCGGCCTCGGCCAGTTTTGCCACCCCGATCGGGTATCAGACCAATACCTTCGTCTACGGTGCCGGCGGCTATAAGTTCAAGGATTTCGTGGTCGTAGGGCTGCCGCTCAACCTGCTCTTCGCTGCGGTCGCGGTGCTGGTCATCCCGCTGTTCTTTCCGTTCTGAGGCTGCCTGGCCGCTTTGTCACACTTTTCGTCGGGGTGGCAATGGCCTATGCAATCTCTGTAAACCGGAGACCCCTTCCATAAACCGGAGACCCCTTCCATGATGCAATCCACCGCCCGTCCGCTGTCGCGCGATCTCGTCCTTGTGGGTGGCGGACATGCGCATGCCCTGGTGTTGCGCATGTGGGGGATGGACCCGCTTCCCGGTGCGCGGCTGACGGTGATCGACCCCAACCCGGTGGCCCCCTATACCGGCATGCTGCCGGGGCTGGTGGCCGGGCATTACCGGCGCGAGGAACTGGAGATCGACCTTGTGAAGCTGGCACGCTTTGCCGGTGCGCGGCTGGTGGTGGGGGCCGCGACGCGGATCGACGCAGAGGCGCGGCGCATCACGGTCGCGGGACGCGGAGACATCAGCTACGACGTGGCCTCGGTCGATGTGGGCATCCATTCAGGCATGCCCGGGCTGCCGGGCTTTGCCGAACACGGCGCGGCGGCCAAGCCGCTTGGCCCCTTCGCGCAGGCCTGGGACGGGTTCGTCGCGCGGGTGGCCAAGGGGGAGGCGGCGGCGCAGGCAGCGGTGATCGGCGGTGGCATCGCCGGGGTCGAACTGGCGCTCGCGATGGCGCACCGGTTGCAGGGCACGGGCGCACGGCCCGAGATCACGTTGATCGAACGCGCCAGCGTGATTGCACCAGATGCACCGGTGGCGCGGGCGCGGTTGCGCACGGCGCTGTCGGGCTATGGCGTGCGGGTGCTGACCGGGGCCGAGCTGCGCGCGATCTCTGAGGCGGGCGTCGAGATGGCCGACGGCACGTCCATTCCGGCGGGTTTCGTCGCCGGGGCGGCGGGGGCGCGGGCGCATTCATGGCTGGCCGGATCGGGCCTGCCGGTGACCGATGCAGGATTTCTGCGCGTCGGCGCGGACCTTCGGGTCGAGGGGTGCGAGACGCTCTTTGCCGCAGGAGATTGCGCCCATCTCAGTCATGCCCCGCGCCCCAAGGCCGGGGTTTTTGCGGTGCGCGCCGCCCCGGTGTTGCGCGACAACCTTCGCGCGGGGCTCTCGGGCGGTGATCTGCGCGCCTTCCACCCGCAGCGGCATTACCTCAAGCTCATTTCGTTGGGGCGCAAATCGGCGCTGGCCGAGAAGGCGGGCATGGCGTTTTCCGGGCCGCTGCTGTGGCACTGGAAAGACCGGATCGATCGAAAGTTCATGGCGAAATTCGACCCTTTGCCGAAGATGCCGGAACCGGAAGCGCCGCGCGTCGCAGCACTCAATGAAGAGACGGGGCAAGAACCGCTCTGCGGCGGCTGCGGCAGCAAGGTGGCCCCGGATGTCCTGTCGGGCATGCTGGCCGCGCAGGACGGCGCGACGCGGCCCGATGTGCTGGCAGGGCCGGGTGATGATGCCGCCGTGCTTGATATGGGTGGCGTGCGGCAGGTGCTGACCACCGATCACCTCCGCGGATTCAGCGAGGATCACGGGCTGATGGCGCGGATCGCGGCGCTGCATGCGCTCGGCGATATCTGGGCCATGGGTGCGCGCCCGCAGGCGGCGCTGGTATCGATCACCCTGCCGCGCATGTCCGAGGCGTTGCAGGCGCGTAGCATGGCCGAGATCACGGCGGAGGCGGACGATGCCCTGCGCGCGGCAGGGGCCGAAATCGTCGGCGGGCATTCCACGATGGGCGCGGAACTGAGCATCGGCTTCACCCTGACCGGCCTCTTGGAGGGGAACGCGATCACCAATGCCGGGGCGCGCCCGAATGATGCGCTCATTCTCACCCGGCCCATCGGCTCGGGGACGCTTCTGGCAGCAGAGATGCGCGGACAGGCGCGCGGTGGCGATATCCGCACGCTCTGGGAGGTGCTGGCAACTCCGCAGGGGGACGCGGCGGCGCTCCTGTCGGACGCGCATGCGATGACGGACGTGACGGGGTTCGGGTTGGCCGGTCATCTCTGGGCGATCTGCCGGGCCTCGACCTGTGGCGCGGTGCTCGATCCGGCGGCGATCCCGCTTTTCGCCGGAGCCGAGGCGCTGGCAGCACAGGGTATCCGCTCGACCATCTGGACGGCGAACCGCCGCGCCGCGCCGGTGACAGGGGCCGGCGAAGATGCGCGCGCCGCGCTGCTGCATGATCCGCAGACGGCGGGGGGATTTCTTGCTGCGCTGCCGCCTGATCTGGCCGAGGATCGGCTGCGGGCGTTGCAGGCAGCGGGCCACGTGGCGGCGATTATCGGGCATATCACCGAAGGACCGCCGCAGCTTGCTATCGCGCCGTCCCGATATCCGCCTGCGCCACCGCAACGGCCTTGATCACCATATGAACCTCTGCGCCCGGCCCGAGGTCGAGCGCCGCCGCTGCGCGCCCGGTGATCCGCGCCAGAACCCGGCCCGCCTGCGTATCGACGGCGAGCAGCGCGCCTGGACCGGAGCCTTCGCGAAGTGTCTGCACGCGGCCGGGCAGGATATTGAGCGCCGAGAGCCCCTCGGGCCGTCCGCGGGCCACGATCACGTCATGCGCGGCGATGCGCACGCGCAGGTCTGCGCCCTCGGGCCGGTCCACGCGCGGCAGCCACAGGGCGGCACCGCCGGCATCGAGTTCGGTTAGCCCGTCGGCGTGATGCCGCACGACCCGTGCCGCGAGCACCGCCCCCGCCTCTCGCGCACCGAGCGGCGTGATCGCCGGATCGCCGAGCACCTCTTCGGCGCGGCCCTGCGCCACCACGTGGCCGGCCTCGAGCGCCACGACGGTCGTAGCCAGCCGTGCCACTTCGGAGGCGGAATGGCTGACATAGAGGATGGGAATATCCACCTCGTCGCGTAGCCGCTCCAGATAGGGCAGGATCTCGGCCTTGCGGGCCTCGTCGAGCGAGGCCAGAGGTTCATCCGCGAGGATTGCACGCGGGGCCGACAGGAGCGCGCGGCCGATGGCAACGCGGCTTTTCTCGCCGCCCGAGAGCGCGCCGGGGCGACGTGCGAGCAGATCGCCGATGCCCAGCATCTCGACCACGCGGGCCATATCCTCGGGCCGCGCGCCCTTTGGCGCGAACCATTGCCCGTAGCGCAGGTTCTGCCGCACACTCAGATGCGGGAAAAGTCGCCCCTCCTGAAAGATATAGCCGAGCCTGCGCCGGTGCGGCGGCAGATGCAGACGCTGTGCGGTGTCACATAGTACCCGCTCACCGACGGCGATGCGCCCGCTCTCTGGCCGCAAGAGCCCTGCAACCGCGTTGACGATGGTGGTCTTGCCGGAGCCCGAGCGACCAAAGAGCACCGTGACCCCCCTTGGGGCCTCGAACGCAACGTCGAGGCTTAGCGCGCCGAGGCTATGGGACAGACGCACCTCCAGCATCAGCGCCCGCCCACCCGGGCCGCGACGCGGCGCGCCATCCATTCGGAAAAGGCCAGTGCCGCAGCGGCCATAAGGATTGAAAGCCCGGCCAGCCGCGCCGCCCGCGCCTCGCCGCCCGGGGTTTCCAGCAACAGGTCAATCGCCAGCGGGATGGTCTGGGTCTGGCCGGGGATGTTCGACACAAAGGTGATCGTGGCCCCGAATTCGCCCATGCCCTTCGCAAAGGTCAGCACCGTTCCGGCGATGATGCCCGGCAGGATCAGCGGCAGCGTCACGGTCAGGAACACCCACGCCCCCGACGCCCCGAGCGTGGCCGCCGCCTGTTCCAGTTTCGGGTCTACCGCCTCGATCGAGAGGCGCACGGCGCGCACCATGAAGGGAAAGGCCATGACCCCCGCCGCCAGTGCCGCCCCCGTCCATCGAAAGGCGAAGGCAAACCCCAGCGTGCTGTCCAGAAAGCCGCCAATGGGCCCCTTTATACCGAAGGCCAGCAATAGCAGGTAGCCGGTCACCACCGGCGGCATGATCAGGGGCAGATGCACCACGACGTTGAGAACTTCGCGCCCCGGAAACCGCCAGCGGGCGAGTGCATAGGCCACCGCTAGGCCAAGCGGCAGGCTGAACAGCGTGGCCCAGAGCGCGACGCGCAGCGACAGGCGCACCGCCTCCCATTCTGCGGGGCTGAGCCAGTCCTGCATGCGCCTAATCCGCGATCACGGCAAAGCCCTGCCGGGCGAAGGCCGCGCGCGCCTCGGCCCCTTGCAGGTAGTCAAGCAAGGCCGATTGCGCGGCCCCCTCGTGCCCGGCGATCCCGGCCATGGGATAGACGATGGGCGGGTGTGTCTCGGCGGGGAAGGTGCCGATGACCGATACCGCATCCTCGACTGCCGCGTCGGTGGCATAGACGATACCGTACGGTGCCTCGCCAAGCGCCACGAGAGCAAGCGCCCCGCGCACATTGTTGCTCTGGGCTACGCGGGGGGCTGTCGCCTCCCACTGCCCGAGGCTTTCCAGCGCGGCCTTGCCGTAGATGCCCGCCGGGACGGCCTCGACCAAGGCCATGGCGAGTCGGTCGTCGCCCAGCATCGCGGCAAGGTCCATGTCGGGGACGATCTCGACCGGGGGATGCTGTGCGTCATGAGCGATGAGAACGAGAGTGTTGCGCAAGAGGTCGCGCCGCGTGCCCTGCGCGATCAGCCCGTCGATTTCGAGCGTGTCCATCCAGCCGGGATTGGCGGAGAGGAACACATCCGCCGGGGCCCCTTGCTGAATTTGGCGCGCGAGTGCCGAGGATCCGGCCAGCGAGACCGCGAGATCATGTCCCGTCAGGGCCTCGAACCCGGTTTCGATTTCGGCCATCGCAGTGGTCAGGCTGGCGGCGGCAAAGACAGTCACGACCTCGGCGCGCGCGACCGAGGGAGCGAACACGGCGAAACCGAGGGCCAGTGGCAGGGTGCATGAGCGCAAAGTGACGAAACGCATGAAAATTTCCCTTAGATACGTTCCGCCAAACATATCGCCGAGGTAAGCCGTGCGATCAAGCGTTATTTTCCATCAGACCTATCGGCCAAAAGAGCACATAGCGCGCTGATCCGCGCCGAACCCGCCTCGGCGGCGATCTCCTGGAGCTTGCGGTAATGCATCAAAACCGTTTCGCCGGTTTCGGTCAGCGTTGCCCCGCCTCCCTTGGCCCCGCCGCGCGAGGATGTCACGAGGGGAGCGTGAAACGCCGTGTTCATGGTCTCGACAAGGCTCCAGGCGCGTTTGTAGCTCATACCCATGCGGCGACCGGCAGCAGCGATAGAGCCGGTGTCGCGGATGCCCTCGAGCAGATCCGCCTTGCCCGGACCAAGCATCGCATCCTCGCCAAACACGATCCTGAGACGCAGGCGGGGGGGCGCGACCCCGGTATCGCTATCATCGTTCATACCGCTTTATGCCCCGCCTGCGTTCTGTCTTGCAAGATATATCGCAGGGCGCGCGGGGCTGGAAAGCCCCTTGCACTCGGGCGCGGGGCGGCGCATGGAACGGGTATGACCACAACCGCCTCCACAACCTGATCATGCCGGTCACGCTCGACAGCCTCAAAGCGCTGGCCGCGCTGCCGTTTGACGAGATCATCGACGTGCGCGCGCCGTCGGAATTCGCCGAGGATCATATCCCCGGCGCGATCAACCTGCCGGTGCTCTCGGATGCCGAGCGCGCCCGTGTCGGCACGATCTATGTCCAGGAGGACAAGTTCCTTGCGCGCAAGATCGGGGCCGCGCTGGTGGCGCGTAATGCCGCCGGGCATATCGAGGGACCGCTTGCGCATCACGGGGGCGGCTGGCGGCCACTGGTCTATTGCTGGCGCGGTGGGCAGCGGTCCGGCTCGTTCACCGTGATCCTGAAGCAGATCGGCTGGCAGGCGGATACCGTGGCGGGCGGCTATCGGAGCTATCGCCGTCTGGTATCCGAAATGCTTTATGACCACGACTTTCCGGCCCGTGTGGTGCTGATCGACGGCGGCACCGGCACCGCCAAGACGCGGCTTCTGGCCCATATTGCGGCGCAGGGCGGTCAGGTTCTGGATCTGGAGGAGATGGCGGCGCATCGCGGCTCGGTCTTCGGGCCGGTCGCGGGTGGCCAACCCTCGCAAAAGACGTTCGAGAGTGCGCTTGCCGCGCAGATCAAAGACCTCGATTCCACGCGTCCGGTCTATGTCGAGGCCGAAAGCACCCGGATCGGGCGCATCAACCTGCCGCCCGCGCTGGCCCGTGCAATGAAGGCCGCTGAGGTGATGCACCTCACCGCGCCGATGGCGGCGCGGGTTGCGCATCTGATCGCGGAGTATGACGATCTGGTGGCGGACCCGGACAGGCTCGATGCGATTCTCGGGCGGTTGGTACGGTATCACGGGCATGAGCAGGTGGCCAAGTGGCGGGCCATGGCGGGCGAGGGTGCGCTTCCGGCTCTGGTCGCGGACCTGATAGCGCGGCATTACGACCCGCGCTATCGCCACATGGCGCAAAATGCTGCGCGTATCACCCATGATTTGCCCGATCTGAGCGATGAAACACTGGCCGGTCTGGCGCGCGCGCTGATCGCCTCCGAGAGTCGGCAGACTCGCTGAAATCGCGCTGGACAGGGTTGGGCCGCGGTGGCAGAATTTGATCAAATTCCCGCATTTTCTCGGAGGCTTTCATGAGAGACGACAACTTCCTGCGTGAAATGAACGCGCGTCACCTGTGGCACCCGATGGGTCATCCCGCAGAGCAGCAGGCCAATCCGCCCAAGATCATCAAGGCGGCGGAGGGCGTGCGGATCACTGATATCGACGGGCATGACCCGGTGGATGCGGTGGGCGGTCTGTGGTGCGTCAACCTTGGCTATTCCAACGACGTGGTGAAACAGGCGATTTCCGATCAGCTTTGGCAGTTGCCTTATTACTCGGCCTTTGCCGGCACCACGAACCCGGCGGCGATCGAGGCGTCTTACGCGGTGCAGGAGTTCTTTGCCGAGGACGGGATGACGCGCGTGTTCTTCACCTCGGGCGGGTCCGATAGCGTGGACACCGCGCTGCGCATGGCGCGGCAATATCACCGCCTGCGGGGCGAACCGACGCGCACCAAGTTCCTCAGCCTCAAGAAGGGCTATCACGGCACCCATTGGGGCGGGGCGTCAGTCAATGGCAACAACCGCTTCCGGATCACCTACGAGCCGCTATTGCCAGGCTGTTTCCACCTGCCCAGCCCCTATACCTATCGCAATCCTTATGACGAGACCGACCCGGCCAAGCTGGCCGAAAAGATCGCCGCCGCGATGGTGGACGAGATCGAGTTCCAGGATCCAAGCACCATTGCCGCCTTCATCATGGAGCCGATCCAGGGTGCGGGCGGGGTGATCGTGCCGGATGCCTCCTTCATGCGCCACATGCGCGAGATTTGCGACCGCTATGGCATCCTGATGATCTCGGACGAGGTGATTTGCGGCTTCGGGCGCACCGGCGACTGGACCGGTGCGCGGCATTGGGGTGTGCAGCCGGACATGATGACCATCGCCAAGGGCATCACCTCGGGCTATTTCCCGGTGGGTGGCGTCCTGCTGGGCGACAAGGTGGCGGATGTGTTCGAGAACGCGGGCCCCGAGGGCAGCATCTGGACCGGCTACACCTATTCGGCACATCCCGTCGGGGCCGCGGCGGCGGTGGCCTGCCTCTCGGAGACGCAGCGGCTTGATACCAAGACCAACGCGGCGGCGCGCGGCACGCAGCTTTATGAGGGCGTGCGCAAGCTGGCCGAGAAACATGACATCATCGGCGATGTGCGGGGCGGTCACGGCCTCATGACAGGGATCGAACTGGTCAGCGACAGGTCGAAAAAGACGCCGATGGATGCCGAGACCATGAAGCGGGTGCATCAGGCGACCTATGAGGCCGGGGCGATGGTGCGCCTTGGCGCGCATAATGTGCTGATGTCGCCGCCGCTGGTGATCTCGGAGGCCGAGGTCGATGTGATCCTGTCGGCGCTTGATAAGGGGTTCGCGGCGGCCTGACCCTGATTGACACTTTCAGGCGCGCGCGGCGAAGGTCACCGCGCGCCACAGGTCGAGCGCGGCGCGAGTCTCGGCCACGTCATGGACGCGCAGGATCTGCACGCCCTGCGCCACACCGCCAAGCGCCACGGCAAGCGAGCCGGGAATGCGATCGGAGGCCTGCGGCGCGTTGCTGATATCGCCGATAAAGCGTTTGCGCGAGGCCCCCAGAAGCACCGGGCAGCCGAACCCGTGAAACAGCGAGAGGTTTTGCAGCAAGCGCAGATTGTGCGCCTGCGTCTTGCCGAAGCCGATGCCGGGATCGACCACGATGCGCCCGCGCGGGATGCCGAGGGCGATGAGCGCCTCGACGCGCTGTGCGAGCCAGTCATAGACATCGAGCAGGACATCGTCATAGCGCGGGTTGCGCTGCATCGTCTCGGGGCTGCCTTGCGCGTGCATGACGCAAACCGGCAGGGCGTGTTCCGAGGCGAAGGGGGCAAGGGCGGGATCGAAGGTGAAGCCCGCCACGTCGTTGATGAGATTGGCCCCGACACGCGCGGCCTCTTGCGCCACAGGGGTCTTGCGGGTGTCGATGGAGATCGGCGTCGCGATTTCGGCGCGAATGGCGGCGATCACCGGCGCGGTGCGACGAATTTCGTCGTCGATCTGCACCGGGGCGGCGCCAGGGCGGGTGGATTCGCCGCCCACATCGAGGATCGCAGCCCCTGCGCGCGTCATGGCATGGGCGTGGGCCAATGCCTGCGCGGGATCGAAATGCTGGCCGCCATCGGAAAAGCTGTCGGGGGTTACGTTGAGGATGCCCATGATCTGCGGCGCGGTCATGTCGAGCGCGGCTATGCGCGCGCGGGGTGCCGAAAGACGGGTCATCGCGTCATCGGGCAGGTCGCGGGCGGGCATCAGGTGCGGGGCTGCATCACGCGCCAGCACCTCAACTGTGTCGAACCAGCACCAGCCGCCTGCAAGCGTCAGGGCACCTTCGGGGCGGGCGGGGTCGGTTTGGGGGATGGGACGGTAATAGCGCATCACAGGCCGGAGCGGGCGATGTCCTGAATGAGCACCGGCACATCGCAGGAGGATGGCGGGGCCTCACCGATGAGCAGCAGGTCAGAGGCCTCAATATGTCCGGCGAACCAGGCGGCGAGATCGACCGGCTTGTCGGGGCCGACCGTCGGGCCGTCCACCGCGTCGAGCACGATCTTCGACGGGGCCCAGACGCTGATCTGGCCGTTCTTCATGGCCCAGTCGAGTTCCGTGCGGGTGGCGACCACGACGCAGCGGTCATCGCGCCCGGCCAGAACCCAGGCGTTCTGTTCCATCGCCAGCAGGTCGACCCGGCGCTGCGTCATGCGGTGGCCGGTCTTGGGGCTGTCCACCTCGGGGCGACCGACGCAGAGGATCACCGGCTCGGCCCGCGCCTCAAGCTGGTCAAGCCAGCGCGGCAGGTTGGGCGAGCGCACAGCAGTGTTGGTCAGGAACACCACATGCGGGTGCGGCGCGGTGTCTAGATGCGGGCTGGCGGGTTTGGTGGTCAGATCATCGACCGAGCGGACGATTTCTACCCCGAGCGCACCGGGCCCGCGGTCGAGTTTCTCGATGCGCACGAAGGTGCGGACCGCCTGCGGCTCCCACAGGATTCGTTCGGCGATGCGTTCGGCCAACGTTTCCAGAAGGTTGAGCCGTTCCTCGGCCAACTCGGTCGTGATCGCCTCCGTCACCTTGTCATAGGACAGGATGCGGTCGACATCGTCGTCGAGCGTGCCGGTCATCGGGCGCACCTCGACCACCACGTTGAAGCAGATGCGCTGCGTGGTACCGCGCTCGGCCTGGAATGCCCCGATCTCCATCTCGACGGTATGGTCGCGCACGGAAATGCGATCGAGCGGGCCGTCGGGGGCCGTGGCCGAGGCGCGGGCGGCGGGATGCTCGAAGGCGAGGCGGATTTCGTTGGTCATCGGTTTCGGTGCCTCTGCTTTTCTCGCATCGGGCTTAGCATGGCCGCGTGTCGCGGTGAAAGGGTGAATGCGACAGGGTGGGGCGGGTTGGCGGCACGTGCAGCGATTCGATGGTTAACGGCCTTGCCCTGCAGGACATGCGGCATCTGCATCGCGTCGGTATCACGTCGGTGCGGGCCAGATAAGGGGGTAGGGGTAATGTGGCGGGCGATGCGCCACGGCTTCCTGCTGGATCAGTCGAGCGAGCGGTCTGCGGGACTAAGCCGCCTTTAGTGCATGCCAGAAAGGCCACGTTTCCTGGCGAAGAAGCATCCAGCCCGCAATGGTTTATGAGCTCTTGGCTGGAAAACTGCCATAAGTTGATCCATGTCATTCCCACGCATTCATTTTGTGAGATGTTTCCCCCAGTTTCATTGGAGGACACAAATGCGACTATTTATCTTGAAGATGTTGCTGGCAGTTTCTGTGCTGCTTTCGCCGATTGCCGCAAGCGCGCAAGACAGCAAGCCCGGTCTACTCGTAAACTTGACAACTGATGATACCTGGGCGGCCGGTAAAGCTATCATGTTCGCCCATGAGAAGTCTCTAAAGAACGGTCATAAGACTGCAATCTGGATGAACATTCGGGCGGTTTATCTCGCCGACAAGAAACGCCCGAGTCACATTCATGGTCTCATGGCCGAAAAGGGCACATCTATCCAAGACATGTTGTCTGCGTTCATGGCGGATGGCGGTGTGGTCATTATGTGCCAAGCTTGTTCAGCAGCAGCGGGTTTGGACGAGGGCGACTACATTGACGGCGTGCAAATGGGGAACTTTCCGCTTGTCGAAAGCTGGTTGTTCGATCCGACCGTAAAGACGCTTTCTTGGTAAGACGTCTCATTGAGAACAAAAAAGGGGCGGCGAGTGTCGCCCTTTTCACCTCACGTAAAAGGGTCTTCTCTGGGCTCTCAGTCGACCTCGGATGCAGCGCAGCATCGCCTCGGCCGCGGTTTCAGTGGGTGTCTGGGCGGACCAAATCTGCCGTTCACCGGCCGTCTCTGTGCCGCACAGAGGTGGTCCTGGTTTTTCGACCGGATTGCAGCCTTGTTAAGGTGGATCAGGGTTTCATTTAGGCTGCTAATCTCATTGGTTCTGTTTTGCTGGCATAAGCCTCGTCCGGGGTCAACGCCGTGGTTCCGCTGGCGGGCATCAACGAGGCCATCGTCTCTGGAGGTGTCGCTTCGACGGCGCCGATTCCGCTTTGGGTGATGGCGGTCGGGGCAATCGGCATCGCGCTCGGTCTTGCGCTCTACGGGCCGAAACTCATTCGCACAGTCGGCAGTGAAATCACCGAGCTGGACAAGATGCGTGCCTATTGCATCGCGCTGGCTGCGGCGGTCACGGTGATCATCGCGTCGCAACTCGGTTTGCCGGTCAGCTCGACCCATATCGCCGTCGGCGGCGTGTTCGGTGTCGGCTTCCTGCGAGAATACATCAAGTCGAGCTATGCGCGGATGCTGCACGACATTCGAGAGCATCACGCCAACGAGGACCCCGAAACGGTGGAGAAATTCCTGAGCCGCTTCGAGGCAGCCGACGTGATCGCTAAGGGCGAGATGCTCCGCGAGATGAAAGCGCAGGGCGCCTCTGACCGACTGCTTGACAAGAAGGAAAGAAAGGGACTTGGGCGCGTGCATCGGGTCGAACTCGTCAAGCGCAAGCTGCTCCTTCGCATAGCGGCAGCCTGGGTCATCACCGTTCCTCTGGCCGCGATATTTGCAGCCATGTTCTTCTTCATGCTCCGTGGCATGATGCTACCATGATCACGATTGCGGATCACGGCATCGCCCATCGGTTTGGGCAGAGCCGTTTGATGCCGATGGCAGGTTGACGAACTTCGCACCACATATTGCGCACGTTGCTGCTTTTGTCAGGTTGGGCTCGGTCCTGCCGCGCGCCGCTCTGATAAGTGCTCTGTCCCCGTGGCGTGCGGTCTTCCTCGTTCAACAAAGAGGCCCCGGATTTCTCCGGGGCCTGCGTTTTGTCGTTTCATCTGGTTCAGTGGGCCGGTGACTTGTCCCAGTCCTCACGCTTGGGAAGCTGCTCGAAGGTGTGCTCCGGCGGCGGCGAGGGCAGGGTCCATTCCAGCGTGTCGGCGTATTCGTTCCACGGGTTGGCCTGGGTTGACCGCGCCCCGCGCAGCAGCGTGTAGATCACGATGCCAAAGAAGAAGACGAACGACGCGAAGGAGATGAAGGCCCCGATCGACGACCACCAGTTCCAGACCGCGAAGGCCTCGGGGTAGTCGATATAACGGCGCGGCATGCCCTGACGCCCCAGGAAGTGCTGCGGGAAGAAGGTCAGATTTGCGCCGATGAACATCGCCCAGAAGTGCAGCTTGCCCGCCCATTCGGGCAGCATCCGCCCGGTCATCTTGGGGAAGTAGAAATAGATCCCCGCGAAGATGGCGAAGACCGCGCCAAGGCTCATCACATAGTGGAAGTGGGCCACGACATAATAGGTGTCGTGATAGGCCCGGTCCACCGATGCCTGGCTGAGCACAATGCCGGTGACCCCGCCCACGGTGAAGAGGAAGAGGAAGCCGAACGCCCAGAGCATCGGCGTCCTGAACTCGAGCGAGCCGCCCCACATGGTGGCGATCCAACTGAACACCTTGACGCCCGTTGGCACCGCGATCACCATCGTCGCCAGCATGAAATAGCTCTGCTGGGTCAGCGACATGCCCACCGTATACATGTGGTGCGCCCAGACGACGAAGCCCAGAACCCCGATCGCGATCAGCGCCCAGACCATCGGCAGGTAGCCGAAGATCGGCTTGCGGCTGAAGGTGGCGATCACGTGGGAGATGATGCCGAAGCCGGGCAGGATGATGATATACACCTCCGGATGACCGAAGAACCACAGGATGTGCTGGTAGAGGATCGGGTCGCCGCCACCCGCCGGGTCGAAAAAGGTCGTCCCGAAATTGCGGTCGGTGAGCAGCATGGTGATCGCCCCCGCGAGCACCGGCAGGGCCAGCAGGATCAGCCATGCGGTGACGAAGATCGACCACGCAAAGAGCGGCACCTTGAAGAGCGTCATGCCCGGTGCACGCATGTTGAGGAAGGTGGTGATCATGTTGATCGCGCCGAGGATCGAGGAGGCGCCCGAGACGTGGACCGCGAAGATCGCGAGGTCCATCGACATGCCCGCCTCGTTGACCGAGAGCGGCGGATAGAGCACCCAGCCCACGCCGGAGCCAAGCTGCCCGTTGCCGCCCGGTGCCAGAAGCGAGGCGACGCCAAGCGAAGTGCCTGCGATGAAGAGCCAGAAGGAGAGGTTATTCATCCGCGGGAACGCCATGTCCGGCGCGCCGATTTGCAGCGGCATCAAATAGTTGCCGAAACCCCCGAAGAGCGCGGGAATGACCACGAAGAACATCATCAGCACGCCGTGATAGGTGATCATCACGTTCCACAGGTGGCCGTTGGGCGTGCATTCGGCGACATCCGAGGCGATGAAGCGCGCGCCTTCCATGCACATGTATTGAACGCCCGGTTCCATCAGTTCCATCCGCATGTAGACGGTGAACATGACCGAGATGAGACCGACGATCGCCGAGGTGATCAGGTAGAGGATACCGATATCCTTGTGGTTCGTGGACATGAACCACCGGGTGAAAAACCCGCGCTGATCTTCGTGTTCGTGGCCGTGAATGGCTGCGTCTGCCATTTGATGCCTCCTGCTGATGATTGTGACGGGCACGCAGAATCCGGCGTGGCTCACCTGCCCGTGATCCTCTCAGGTTTTAGAATGTCCCGCCCTGCGCGGCAATGCGCGAAATTGATGCAGATCAAAGAATTTTGTCGCACCCCTTGCGGGTTGAGGCGAGGATGCCGGGGCGGTGTTGCCGGGACGCGCCCTTCCTCGTGGGCCTCATCGAACCTGCCCGGATAACCTCGCGAATTCTCCGCCTCGGGCGTGACCTGGGGATCTCAAGTCGACAGAGTTCCTCACCTGCGCGGGGATGACGGGGCAGGGAATGGGTCAGGATCGTGCCTCTGTCAGCTTGATGCCGCGAAAATGTCGGTGAGCCGTGCCGTCTCCTCCTGCGACCCGTAGGGCGGGTTCACCACGAACATGCCGGAGCCGATCATCCGGTGCCCGGCGCGGGCGGGGGCAAAGCCGACCTCGTGGCGCATCGCGTCGGGAAACTGTGTGGTGAGGCGGGTCAGCATGGGGGCATGCGCGGCGCTGGTCAGGATCGGGTACCACAGCATCAGGATGCCCACGTTCCAGGCCCGGTTGATCCGGGCGAACTGCTGGGGGATGCTGTCATACTCGGCCTTAATCTCATAGCTGGGGTCAACCAGCAGCAGCCCCCGGCGCGGTGTGGGCGGGCAGAGCGCGCGCGCCATGGCAAAGCCGTCCTGCCGGTGGATATGGGCGCGATAGGGGGCCATGTAATCCGCAAGTAGCTGATGCTCGCCCGGGTGCAATTCGGCCAGGTGCAGGCGGTCTGTGGCGCGCAGGCCGAGTGCTGCGATGAGCGGAGATCCGGGATAGGCATCCGCACCATACCGCGCGCGGACGGCGTCGAGCCGCAGGCGGTAGGGGTGGTCGGGGGCAAAGCAGGCCTCGAGCCGCCCGATGCCCTGTGCCGCTTCCTGCGTCCGCCGCGCCGCTGCGTCCTCCAGATCATAGAGGCCCCGGCCGGAATGGGTCTCGATATAGCTGAGCGGCTTGTCCTTGCGGGTCAGGTAGTCGAGCACCCAGGCCAGCAGCGCGTGCTTGTGGACATCCGCCGCGTTTCCGGCGTGGTAATGGTGTTGATAGCTCAGCATGCCGCCCAATAGCAGGCGGTGCGGGGCGGGGGAAGATGGTGCGACGCGGTGCTGTCCTCCTCCGGCCAGGGGTGATCTGGACGGGGTCCTTTGTCATCGTCGGGCTTGACCCGAGGATCCCTCGACAGATTGCGATTGGGGCCTGCGCGCCGGCTCAGCCTCGGGTGCCCTGTTGCGTGGTGAGTGCCGCGAAGGCTGGTGCAAGGAGTGGTTCCGGAGACTCGACCGTCACCGGGACGCCCTGCGCCTCGAGCGCCTCGACATGGCCTGCGGCGGCGGTGTCGGGGGCGATGATGGCGACGCTCTGACCCAGCCAATAGGGCCGGGCCGCCGCGAGTTCCGCTCCGATCAGGTGTCCGGTGATTGCGCCGGTTTGTCCCGTCACCTCGGCGCTGCGCAGGTGCGTGGCGAGGCGTTCGGGGCGGCTCAGGCTGTCGGCAAGCGCGTCCATGTCGGCGGGCAGTGTGCCGCCGAGCGCCGTCATCAGGCGCGGGGTGAGAAAACTCTGGCAACTCACCGCCTCGCGCGCGCTCAGATGCACCCAATGGCTGAGCTGCCCGGTCAGCACGAGGGCGACCCCGTCCCAGTCGGGTTTCGCTTCGACAAAGCCCAGTAGCAGCAGGCGCACCCAGCCATCCAGCACATCGGCGGGGCTTTCCTGGCTGAGGCCGGGCAACCCGCGCCCCGGGGCGGTGGGCAAAAGGGCGGCGGGCAGGCCGTCCGGCATGCCGTCGCCAATGTGAAAGATCCGCTCCGGCACCGCCACCAATGCGGCGAGCGCCGCGTCTCGGTCCGGACCATCGGCGCTATCGACCACCCTGCCGCCGCGCAGCACAAAGGACCGCGCGCAGCGACCGTCATGGCCGACAATCGCCCAATCCTTCATGCCCGGCGGTCAAGCTGGGCCACGAGGCCCGACATGTCATAACCCGCGCCCGATGTGGCGCGCAGCACCTCTTCGGCCCCAAGGTCGTCGTATTTCACGAGGCTCCAGATCATCGTGCAGCGGGTGCCGGTGCGGCAATAGGCGAGCACCGGGCGCGGCATCTCGGCCAGAGCAGCCTGAAATTCCTCTACTATGTCTTGCGTCAACTGGCCCGAAGAGAACGGCACGCAGCGCACTTCGAGGCCGGCTGCGCGTGCCGCATCAGCCACGGCATCATAGGGGGTCTGGCCGAATTCCTCGCCATCGGGCCGGTTGCACAGGATCGTACGAAACCCGGCCTCGGCGATGGCGGGCACGTCCTCGGGCGTGATCTGGGGCGAGACGGAAAAATCTTCGGTGATCTTGCGCAGGTCCATGTGACCCTCCTTGAAAGCGTTGCCGTCATATGCGCGAGAATCGCCCGAAAGATCAATGCCGCGCGCGTCTTGCCGGGCATGCGCCCCCACGCTATGCAAGGCCGAAACGTCACATGAGGGGGAAGGCCAGCCATGAGCGAATTGCCGGGTATCGTGATCACCGGGGCCTCGGGCCGGATGGGGCAGATGCTGATCCGCGCGATCGGCGACAGCCCGCGAGCGCGCCTGATCGGGGCCGTAGAGCGGCCCGGCCATGCCTGGATCGGGCAGGACGTTGGCGCGGCCATGGGTGGCGCCGATCTCGGCGTGACGGTCAGCGACGACCCGTTGGAACTGGTGGCGGGCGCGCATGCGGTGATCGACTTTACCGCGCCCGAAGCGAGCGTCGAGATGGCGACCCTGACCGCGCAGGCGCGGGTGGTGCATGTGATCGGCACCACCGGGTTCGATGAGGGCCATCTGAAAAGGCTCGGGGCCGCCGCGCGTCATGCGGTAATCGTGCGGGCGGGCAACATGTCGCTCGGCGTCAACCTGCTGACGCAGCTGACGAAAAAGGTGGCGCAGGCGCTGGATGAGGATTTCGATATCGAGATCGTCGAGGCGCATCACAACCAGAAGGTCGATGCGCCCTCGGGCACCGCCCTGATGTTGGGCGAGGCGGCGGCCGACGGGCGCGGCGTGCTGCTCGAGCATGTCAGCGACCGCGCCCGCGACGGCATCACCGGCAAGCGCGAGCGTGGTCATATCGGGTTCTCGGCCATTCGGGGCGGCGATATCGTGGGCGAGCACGACGTGATCTTCGCCGCCGCCGGAGAGCGCATCGTGCTGCGCCACATCGCCACCGATCGCGCCGTTTTTGCCCGTGGCGCGCTCAAGGCCGCGCTCTGGGGGCAGGGGCGCAAGCCGGGTCTATATGACATGATCGACGTGCTTGGTCTGAACGACGACTGATCCAGATCGGGGCCCCGCACGTAACCCTGCACAAACCACGTCATGTGAGGGTTCATGAAATGCGCGCTCTGCTGATTTCCATCCTGTGTCTGGGCCTTGCGGCCCCGGTCGCTGCCGAGGGCTTCAATACAATCACCGAACGTGACCGCTTTGTGTCACTGATCAAGGACCGCGATCTGACACGGTTCGGGATCTCCCTCAATGTCACCCCCGAGGGCCAGATCAAGGGCCGCGCCTTCGGGCGCGACGTGACGGGTACCTGGCAGTGGGACGGCGACTACTTCTGTCGCGATCTTTATTGGGGCAGCACGGAACTGGGTGCCAATTGTCAGGCCGTGCGCCTGCAAGGCAACAAGATACGTTTCACATCAGATCAGGGCAGCGGGCAATACGCGGACCTCTATCTCGAGTAACGCGACCGGAGCGATCCATTTCTCAGAAATCGATGGCGAGTCCCTTTTTTTCCCAATCGCCATAACGCACCGGCTCCAGCCCCTCGCGGCGGCCCCCGAGTTCGGTGGGCAGGTCCGCATTCTGCGCGGCCTTGCGGCGGGCCTCGGCCTCGGCCAGCGCGCGCTGCGCGGCGGGGGGTAAGTCGCGGGTCTCGGAGGTGTCCTCGGTACTCATGGTCGGGCTTTCCTTGTGCGTGTCCCGCTGATATATCGCGCGCCTGCCGTCTCGCCAAGGATCAGACCGTGAAAAAAACCAGCCATTCCGCCCGTTCCGCCGCCGTTTATCTGCTCGATCAGGTACTGGGAGAGGGGCGGCTGATGTCCGAACTTGTCGCAGGTGGCGCGCTCGAGGCGTTGGCCCCGGCGGATCGCGCACGGGCGCAGCGGCTGGCGGCGGACACGCTGCGCGGTTTGGGGCGGGCCGATCGGCTGTTGTCAAAACACCTGCGCAAGCCGCCGCCCTTGCCGGTCTTCAACGTGTTGCGGGCAGGCACGGTGGAACTGGCGCAGGGCGGTGATGCGCATGGCGTGGTCAACGAGGCGGTGGCGATCATCGGGCGGCACCCCCGGCACAACCGCCTCAAGGGTCTGATCAATGCGGTGCTGCGCAAGATGGCCGAGGAGGCCCCCGCAAAGTGGAATGATCTGCGTCAGCCGGGGTTGCCCGATTGGCTGCGCGCGCCTCTGGTGGAGGCGTGGGGCAAGGGCCCCGTCGCGGCGATGGAGCGTGCGCATTTTGTCGGCGCGCCGCTCGATCTGACGGTCAAGAGCGATGCCGAAGCGTGGGCCGCGCGGCTGGGGGGGAACGTGCTGCCTACCGGATCTGTCCGGCTGCGCGAGGCGGGGCAGGTGTCTGCGCTGCCAGGCTATGAGAGCGGCGCGTGGTGGGTACAGGATGCCGCCGCCGCGCTGCCGGTTCAGGTGCTCGATCCAAAGCCGGGTGAGCGGGTGCTCGATCTGTGCGCGGCACCGGGTGGCAAGACGCTGCAACTGGCGGCGCGCGGCGCGCAGGTGACAGCGCTCGACATATCCGAGCGGCGCATGGCGCGGGTGGCGGAGAATCTTGCGCGCACAGGGCTGACGGCTGCGTGCGTGGTGGGCGACGCGCTGGAGCATAAAGGGGCCTATGACGCTGTGTTGCTCGATGCCCCATGTTCGGCCACCGGCACGATCCGCCGTCATCCCGACCTGCCCCATGCCAAGGACGGGTCCGATTTCGGCGCGCTGATCGAACTGCAGGCGGCGATGATCGACCATGCCCTCGGTCTATTGGCGACCGGGGGGCGGCTGGTTTTCTGCACCTGTTCGCTTTTGCCCGACGAGGGGGAGTGTCAGGTCGAGGAGGCACTGGTCCGGCATCCGGGGCTGACGGCTGACCGTGCCGCATTGGAGCGGCCCGGCATCGCGCCAGAATGGGTCACCGAGGAGGGCGGGCTGCGCCTGCGGCCCGATTACTGGTCTGATCTGGCGGGCATGGACGGGTTTTATGTCGCGTGTTTGCGGTGGGGATGAGGGATGCTAGGAATGGCCCAGGCCGCTCCACCGGATCGCCGTCGGTCCCATCACGCTGAGATTCTCACAGACAGGGGCGGCACGGCGGTGCGCGACAAGCGCAAAAAGTCAGACATCCAGTGCCGCCCAATACGCCTGCAATCAATGGTGGGGCCCCCGATCAGGAGGAACGCCGTCTTTCGGCTTTTGGGCGTGCGATGTCGAGGTCGGAGTCGGTTTCCGGCAGCCCTTCCCGCGACAGGAGCACCGCCACCACGCGCAGCCCCGGCACATGGCTGCACACGATCATCAGCGCAACCATGATCGGTACCGCCAGGAACATCCCCGGAATGCCCCAAACCGCCGCCCAGAAGGCGAGGCTGATGATGATGCCAAATGACGACACCCGCAGCGCGCGGCCCATCAGCATCGGGTCGATGATGTTGCCAAAGAAAAACTGGATCGCGCCCACCAGGAGGAAGATCAACAGCGTCAGCGTCCCGTCGGCCAGTTGCACGAAGGCCACCAGCGCGACCAGGACCGTCGCCACGATGGAGCCGATCGAAGGGATGTAATTGAGCACGAAGGTCAGGATCCCGAGGGCCGCCGCCAGATCCAGTTCGAAAAACCGCGCGATACCATAGACCAGCAGTCCTGTGACACCGCTCACCAGGGTCTTGACCAGCAGGTAATAGTTCACCCGGTGAATGATCGAGCCGATGATGCGGCTGACCTTTTCGGCCTGCGCAGCATCGCCGAACAGGCTCTCGAGCTTGGTGCCGAACCAGATCCGCTCGGCAAAGAGGAAACCAACGAAGAGAATGACCAGCACCGTGCCCTGCATCAGGCTTCCCGCCTGTCCCGCGATGGTGCGCAGGTAACCTGCCACCTCGAGCGTCGCCACAGAGTTGAACACCGCCTCTTCGGCATCGGGGCCGAGCCATCGGAACATAGCCGAAATCGCCTGCGGCGCGCGGTCGGTATAGGCCAGCGTGGTCGAGAGCACGGTGTTGGCCTGAGACAGGATGATTGCCGTCAGGCTGAGCAATGCCGCCGAAATCATCAGTAGCGCCACGATGCTCGCCAGCCAATTGGGCACCCGCACCGGCCCCACCCGCATCCGCGCGATGGAATTGATCGCGTCCGAGGTCAGGCTGAACAGGATGATTGCGGTCGCCAGCGAGATCAGCAGGAACCGCGCCTGCACCAGCAGGAACAGCACCACCGCAAAGGCGATGATGATCTGCGCCACGGTGCGAATGCGCTGCAATTCGGGTGCGGGCAGGCCGTCGCGGCCTGGCTTTGGATTTTGGGCTGTCACGGGCGGCTCGTCGCTGATCTTGTCTTTTCGGATGGATATTCGCCCTGAGTATCAGGAAATTTCGGGAAAGATACAATCATCGCAGCATGGCGAAAGACACCCTCTTGCAAATCCCCCGGTCCTGCGTCTAGAAACCGCGCAACGGAGAGGTGGCCGAGTGGTCGAAGGCGCACGCCTGGAAAGTGTGTAGGCGGGAAACCGTCTCGAGGGTTCGAATCCCTCTCTCTCCGCCATTATCCCAATTGCGAACCAGTGACACCGCCTTGACGGGCACGGATTTTCCCGTGTTATCAAAGGGGTTTGCGGAAACCGACCGAACCTCATAGACGCGCCGCCTAGCCGAAGCTGGGCTCAGAATGACCCCCAGTCTCAGTTTGGGCGAACCTCGTCCGTTCCGGTTCGGTCCCGTTTTTCTTCTATCTTTCAATGGTCTGCCGTCGAGCCCCGCCAAAACCCAAAGTCGCGTTCCGAACGACATCAATGGCAACATAGCCAGAACACGCGGTAGGCGCGTTGCTCGGGATGCCAGCGTAAATCGGCGGATTTCTTGGGTTGGTTCGCATCCCATTTCCCCGACGAAACTGCTGATGACAAATGATTTTCGCGTGTCTAGCCTGGCCGCATGTCGAACGGGCCTTGGACAAATACAGAGAATGACCTGATCGTCGCGGATTACTTCGCGATGCTGGCTGCGGACTTCGCTGGCCAGACCTATAACAAGGCCGCGCACAATCGCGATCTTCAGACCCAGATCGACCGCAACCGCAGTTCGATTGAGTTCAAGCACCAGAACATCAGCGCGGTTCTCAGGGCCCTCGGAGAGGACTGGATCCCCGGCTACAAGCCCGCGCAAAACTACCAGGGCACACTGGAAGATGCGGTGGCGCGTTGGCTGGAACTCAACCCCGGCTGGCTGTCTCGTATTGCGGAACGGCCCGCGATGGGCCTACGCGACGCAGCTCAACTCTGGATTGGACCGCCCCCGACGCTCAGCAACCAGCCGCCTCCGGCTGAACTTGAGCAAACCATCGCCACCGCCCGCAAATTCGATGTGGCGGAGCGTGACGAGCGCAACCGCGCGCTTGGCCGGGCGGGAGAAGAACGCGCGCTGGCGCATGAGAAAGCGGTGCTGGCTGGCTCCGGGCGCTCTGATCTTGCTTCAAAGGTGCGATGGGTCTCGGAGGAGGATGGCGATGGCGCAGGGTATGATATCGCCAGTTATGCGCCGGATGGTCGGCCCCGTCTGATCGAAGTGAAGACGACCAACGGCTGGGAACGCACACCATTCCATATCTCTCGCAACGAGCTGGCTGTTGCCGACGAACGGCGGGCGGATTGGTGCCTCATGCGGCTCTATCACTTTGCACGCGAGCCGAAGGCGTTCGAACTGCGCCCGCCGCTCGACGCCCACGTGTCGCTGACCGCCACGAGCTTTCAGGCCAGCTTTCACTGACCCTCAGTCAAACACGCGCCCCGGCTGCTCAACCCATGGCAGCTCCGCCACGCCGCAAAGGTCGAAGATCGACAGTATCGTGGGCTCGCGTCGCAGGACCAGCCGCTCCAGCACCGATGGCGATAGCCAAGCCAGCCGGATCACGCGGCTGACGTATCGGTCGGAGATGCCCTCCGTTCTGGCGAGATCGGCGATGGTGGTGACGTCACCGTGCTCGAGCCTGCGCCGCCAGTCCCACGCCCGGCCGATGGCGCGCAGCAGGCGGGCATCCTGGCCGCGATCCATGGCGACCTCGATCTCCTTGGGTGGCAGGATGCGAGGGCGGCCACCGCGATTGCGCAGGGTGAGTGGGATATGGACGCGGAGGGTCTCGTGCTCTGCCATTATGCCACCTCAGACTTGGCCGGGGCCATGAGTGCCGCAATCGCGCCCAAGCCCTCATGTCGGAGATCGACCGCCAGCCCGGCGTCGCTGGCGGTGACCCGCGCGACCAGAAGCCTGACCACGCGCGCCTGCTCGGCCGGGATCAGCGCCTTCCACATCTCGTCAAACTGCGTGAGCGATGCGCTGATGTCCGCCTCGCGAAGGTCTGGCCGATCCTTGCGCAGGGTACGAGACACCCGCGCGGCGACCTCGGGGGTGCGCAGCAGGCGGCGAATTTCGCCGACCACGGCATCCTCGACCATGCCACCGGGGAGCCGCTGCGGGCCTCGGATCTCGGCCTTGGGCCGTTTCTTGATCGCGTCCATCGAGACATAGTAGCGATAGCGTCGCGTCCCCTTCTTGGTGTGATGGGGCGTCATCGCCACGCCGGTTTCAGTGAAGATCAGCCCGCGCAGCAGCGCCGGTGAGGGTTCCTTGGCAACGGCAACCCGTTTGACGCGATTGTTTGCGATTACATGATGGACGTCGTCCCACAGCGTCTCGTCGATGATCGCGTCGTGCTCGCCGGGATAGGCGTTGCCCTTGTGGACAGCGAGACCGCGATAGACCTTGTTGTGCAGAGTCTTGAGGAGCGAGGTCTTGTCGTAGGGTCTGCCGGTCTTGGTCAGGATCGCGCGCGCGTCCAACTCGCGGATCACCTCCGCCGTGGAACTGGACCGAGCATAGAGCGCGAAGATCGTCCGGACCGTCTCGGCCTCGGCCGGGTCCACGATCAGCTTGCGGCCCTTCACGTTGTAGCCCAGCGGCACCGGCCCGCCCATCCAGATGCCTTTTTTGCGCGAGGCGGCGACCTTGTCGCGGATCCGCTCGCCAATGACTTCGCGTTCGAACTGGGCGAAGCTGAGCAGGATGTTCAGCGTCAGTCGCCCCATCGACGTGGTGGTGTTGAAGGACTGGGTGACAGAAACGAAGGTGACACCGTGCTTGTCGAAGATCTCGACCAGCTTGGAGAAATCCATCAGTGCGCGGCTGAGGCGGTCGATCTTGTAGACCACGACGATGTCGATCAGCCCATCCTCGATGTCGGCAATCAGGTCCTTCAGCGCGGGGCGTTCTAGCGTTCCGCCGGAGAAGCCACCGTCATTGTACCGGTCGCGCAGGCAGACCCAACCCTCGGCCTTCTGGCTGGCGATGTAGGCCTCGCAGGCCTCCCGCTGCGCGTCGAGGCTGTTGAACTCCATGTCGAGCCCTTCCTCGCTCGATTTGCGGGTGTAGATCGCGCAGCGCAGGCGGCGGGGTGGTTGTGGCTGTGGTTGGCGCGTCATTTGCTAATCCTCGGGCGCGGTGTGAAGCCGAAGAACTTCCAGCCGTTCCAGTTTGCGCCGGTGATGGCCCGGGCCGCGCCGGAGAGCGATTTGTACCGGCGCCCCTGCCATTCAAAGCCCTTCGTCAGCACCGTGACTGTGTGCTCGACGCCATTCCACTCACGGACCAGCTTGGTACCCGGCAAAGGACGTCGTGGGTCGGTCATCACCTGACCGGGTTCGCCGGAAGCAACCTCCGCCGCCAGAGAGTCCAGCGTCCGCCGAGTGTCGCGGCCAATGCCGCCAAGGGCCAGTTCTTGGATCCGGTACCCCAGCCGCAGTTCGAGATTCTGTCGGCTGGTGTTCGGCGCGGGCGCATCAAAGATCGCCGCCCATTTCTCGCGCAGCTCCGGCACCGTCATCGTCTTCAGCGCGACCAGGTCCGCCAGGACAGCGTGGCCCTGCGCAGTGCCAAGTGCTGTTCTCTTTCCTACTGATTTCGTTGTACTTCTCGTCATTCGTCCTCTCCAACCCGGGCTCGCAACTGGTGACGACGACGGCGAACAAGGGCGAGGATGTCCAGCGAACTGTCTCCGTCGTGCGGAAAATTCTCGTTTATTTTCGGTGGGTTGGTGCGATCCACGGCTGTGGCGAGGATCTGGGCGAGTTCTGCCAACCGCTCATCGGTGGTTAGCGTTTCGGGCAGAGGGGCGAAATTGACGTCGGTATCGGGCATGGTGGGCGAACCTCAGGAGCTGTTTTGCCCTGTGGTGGCCGCGATGCGGAATGGATTTCAAGTTAAAACAATGGGTTGTCGTGGTTGTGCGAAACCTTGAGAAGTTGATGGTGCGTGGCGTTGCAAACGGATCTGGAAGTGGAAGTGGAAGTGGAAGTGGAAGTCGGCGAGCAGCAGATGTTCACAGTGAGCAACACCTCAAAGGATGCGTTACTGCAGTCGAGAGACCCTACGCAACGGCGGGAGACCGCAGCGCGACGAAGATTTCCTCATTGTAATCCAACCTTTGCCCGGTTTTTATGACAAGACTGACACCGATCGAGCGAGCTAAGAAGCCTGGGGATTCAATCAGGTTTTTGAAAAACAGGCTGGGGTAATTTGAGCATGAAATCTAACGGATCTAACCAACAAGGAGGAGGCTTCGCTTTTCTCCAATCCCTATGGCCTGATCTGTTCGCTCTGGCAGTCGAGGCAGAGAACGCCGTCAATAGTATGCCTGATTTTTCCGCATTGCGATTGCGGGGCTTTACCGAGGCGATGGTCGTCCATATTTTTAAATACATCAACCTGCAGTTAATTGCCGAAGAGAGCCAGTTTGATCGCTTGAAGGTTCTTGAAGAAGATGGATATTTAAACTCCGAGATCCTTTCGAAATTTCATACGATCCGAAAGCTTGGGAACAAAGTTGCCCATAACGGATCAGTTTCGACGTGCCAAGCTGATAGCCTGCTCGAGGATGCATGGTCACTCGCCGCATGGTTCTGTCGCTTCATGCGACCTGAAATCGACTGGCTGACGCCAGGGCGTACTGTGTCCTCGGAGCCGACACCGAATGTGGTAGATGCCCACGAAATCAGCCCAGCGGCGCCTGAACCATGGGGAATCGTAACGCGATTTCCTGAAGAGCGGGTTAAGCGTATTCATGAGCAAGCCAATGCGGCTTTGACGCAACTTGATCCAGAGGTTCGTCAATTACGAACACAGATCACTTTACGCGAAGCCTTCGATGTTGAACTCAATGAGGATCAAGAGTAACCGCGCCATTGGCACCGCCTGCCTGACGCTTGGGCAATGATCTAAGATACGTGTTTAACTACGTCGTTAGCGACGTGTCTTATGCGGGGTCTTTGATGCGTGGAGAAGTTCTTGGGTTGGAGC
>NZ_BDIY01000002.1 GCF_002072155.1 Roseovarius sp. A-2
CATCAAGGGTTGGAAGAGCCATCTCGCCTCGGACCGCACGTCGTGCTCGAAGGCCAGCGCCAATCAGATGCGGCTCATGCTGCACGGCTGTGCCTACTGGCTGTGGTGGACGCTCCGGGCGGCCTGTCCGAAACGGTCCCCATGGCGACATACCCAGTTCGACACGCTGCGCCTGCACCTGGTCAAGCTGGCCGCGATCATCGTCGAGAAGAAAACCCGGATCGTCATGACCCTGCCTGCCTCGTGCCCACGTCAGAACCTCATCAGGTTACTGTTTGACGCGCTCGCGCCGCCACACCCGGCATGACGCAGACACGTCCCGTTCACCCTGAACCATCAACTTGAAAAGCCCCAGAGGACATTGCCGTCCGCCGTTAACCCGGACGCAGATCACGCTCGAGCTCGTCATGGCACCCTCGCGCAAAACATGGTCTCACGGCCGATCATACAGGTGTCGTGAATTATCCGGGTTAAGTGGATTGAGGTTCAGCTCCGTGAAATCCGGCAGCGGCACGCTTACTCCGGCCAATGCGCCGACGATTAGGAAAGCGGCAGCAACCAGCATCGCACGGTCGGCGCCGAAGTTTTCGGCAATGGCGCCCCACACCCAACTGCCACCCGCCATGCCGCCGAACACGCCGGTCTGGTATAGCGCAAGCGCGCGGCCCACGACCCAGCGCGGGGTCGACAGCTGGATCGTGACGTTGAACAGCGACAGCGCAATGACCCAACCCGCCCCCGCAAGCAGTAACGCAATGCCGCTGAGAACATAGTGATGGCCGAGCGCCAGCGTGACGCTGCTGACCGCGAAGGCCAGAAACGCGGCCCGCGTGATACGTTCGTTCTGAAACCGGGCGCGCAAATGGGCATTCAGCAACGCACCTCCGACCGCGCCCGCGCCAAAACAGCCCAACAGCACACCGTAGACAAACGCCCCACCCTGCAGGAGATCCCGCACGATCAGCGGCAGCAACGCCAGAATGGCAACGGCGGACAGGCCGAACAGAAATCCGCGAAAGATTACCTTCATCAGATTGGGGGACATCGCGACATAGCGCAGGCCGGCAGAGAACGCGCTGCCCATCCGTTCGCGCGGCAGGCGGCGCTGCGGCGTGGCCGGTTTCCAGTGCCAGAGCGCGGTGATGATCCCAACATAGCTGAACGCGTTGACCGTGAACGCCGCCGCAGCCCCCGCAATGGCCACGATCGCACCGCCCGCCGCGGGCCCGATGCTGCGCATCAGGTTAAATCCCATGCTATTGAGTGACACCGCCGCCGACAGTTCCTCGCGCGAAACGATATCCCCCATCGATGCCTGCCAGGAGGGATTATGCAGGGCCGTGCCGCAGCCGATCATGAAGGTGAAGGCCAATAGCAACCATGGCGTCAACCAGCCCTCGTAGGCCATGAAGGCCAGTAGGATCGACACGACCAGCATGAAGGATTGTGCGATCAACATCACCTTGCGGCGGTCGAAATTGTCGGCAAAAACCCCCGCCAGCAGCGAGAAGATCATGATCGGAAGGGTGACGGAGGACTGCACGAGCGCCACCATGCTTTGCGAGTCGCTCAGCGATGTCATCATCCACGCCGCGCCGACCGCTTGCACAAGTCCACCGAAATTCGATGCAAGCGCAGCGATCCAGAGCATGCGGAACGTCTGGTTTCGAAAGAGAAATAACGTGGACGTGCTTTGCGGCACCAATCGCCCCTTCCAGCCCTGGAACCTCTGCGACGTGAGACCGACATCTAAGGCGGGCGCGCGCCGGGGGTCAATGATCGGGGCGGCGTTGCAGGTGAATCCGGGCAGGCGGGTCAGGCCGGCGGCAGACCTCCGAATTCCTCAAGACGCATCACCGCCTGCTAGCCCACACCGGTGGGCCAAACGGCCGGCGTGGTTATGAAGACGTCAGGTTGGTATTGGATCCGCCACGGGAGTGCGCTCGACCAGCCCGTGCAGGACGTCAGCGGCAATCCCGAAGGATCGAACCCTAGCTTCATGGTCATGTATCATGCCCGTCACCAAGAGTTCGTCGGGTTGATACCGATCCAGCAAGCTCTGGAACTGCGCTCGGATCATCTTGGGGCTGCCCGTTGCCGAGCAGGATAGCGCGTGTTCGACTTGCGCCAGCATGGGGGGCGGAATCCGCAACCCCACATCCTTTTGTGGCAGAGGAAGTTTGCCGGGCTTGCCGGTGCGCAGATTGGCAAATGCCAGGTATTGCGACGAGCGCAGGAAATCCGCCTCTGACTCGGTTTCTGCGGCAAATACGCCTGCCGCCAACATCACGTAGGGCTTTGACAGGGACTCGGACGGTTGGAAACTGGACCGGTAAATGGAAATCGCCCGTTCCAGCATGTCCGGTGCGAAATGCGACGCGAACGCGTAGGGCAGGCCGAGATTTGCCGCAAGCTGTGCGCCGTAGAGGCTGGAACCGAGTATCCAGACCGGGACATGGGTTCCCTGACCGGGAATAGCGCGGACTGGGGCGTCTTCGCTCGCAGGCTTGAAATAGCGGAGCAGTTCGAGGACATCTTGTGGAAATCGATCTTCAGGGGCCATGTGTCGCCGCAAGGCACGGGCTGTCGCCATATCCGTGCCGGGCGCACGCCCCAGCCCGAGGTCGATCCGGTCGGGATAAAGGGTCGCCAGCGTCCCGAACTGCTCGGCCACCATCAGTGGCGCGTGGTTGGGCAGCATGATGCCCCCGGCGCCGATGCGCATGGTCTTGGTCGCCGCTGCGACATGGCCAATCACCACCGCAGTCGCCGCGCTGGCAATGCCGGGCATGTTATGGTGTTCGGCCAACCAGAAGCGATGATATCCGGCCTTCTCCGCCGCCACTGCGAGGTCCGCTGTATTGGCCAACGCATCAGCGGCGGTTTCGCCTTCGGGGATTGGCGACAGGTCGAGCAGCGAGAACTTTTGCATGATATGTTCCTTTCGCCACACCTATGCACCCAGAGGCGGTAAGCCAAGGCACAGCATGGATATTTATCGCCACGCGCCAGAGTGCTCCGAGGGCTTGAGCAATGTCATTGTTGAAACGCGAGGTCCTGGCGGCCTCTATCGAGGCCCCACCTTCTGGAGCGCTCTACGATCCCGTCTGGCAGGTCGTTACAGGGGGCTGTTGAGAGGTTAGGCGCAAGCGGTGCAGAGCCTAAGGCGCCCTTCTTAGGTCAGCACCTTGCGCGCGCTGCGCAGACACTCGTGGGCCTGCGGAGCTTCGCAATAGATCGCCACGACATGACAGATCGCGCGGATCTCCTCGGGCGAGACGCCATTGTTGAGCGCACCCCGGCAGTGCGGTTCCCATTCGTGCATCTTGCCCAAGGCCCCTGGCATGGCGAGGTTCAGCATGCTGTGCGTCTTGGCGTTGATGGCATCGTCCCCCCGCCGGACCCCCAACACCACGCGATCTCCACCTCTTGGAAGGGCCGCGTCAGGTCGTCGGCATTTTCGAGGCTTTGCTGCACATGCGCTGTCTCTCTCTGTTAGTCCCGGTGGCCGGTCAGCCTTCGGTCATGCGTTCGGACTTTGTTTGCTTGTGGTCGCGAACCGCGAGCCAGATGGACAAGGCCAGGAAACCGGCGGTCATGATATAAAGCGTGATCGAGATCGGGCTCGCGATCAGGATGCTCCAGTCGCCATCCGAGATCGACATCGCGCGCCGCAGGTTTCGCTCCATATCGCCGCCGAGAAGCAGACCGAGGACCAGTGGCACAAGGCTTACATCCAGCTTGCGGAGGAGGTAGCCGAGCACACCGAAGAACACCATCATCTCAAGGTCGAACACTGAATTCGAGATGCCGTAGACGCCCACGAACGTCACCGCCGCCACGATGGGCATGAGCGCCCATGTGGGCGTCATCATCAGCCGGGTGAAGACGCCGATCATCGGCAGGTTCAGCACCAGCAGCGCGACATTTGCCATGTAGAGCGACGCGACGAGGCCCCAGACCAGTTCGGGCTGACGTTCGAAAAGAAGCGGGCCGGGTTGCACGTTGAGCGAGATCAGCATCGCCAGAAGCACCGCCGTGGTGCCGGAGCCGGGCACGCCCAACGACAGCATCGGGATCAGCGCGCCCCCGGCAGCGGCGTTGTTGCCAGACTCGGGTGCCGCCACGCCACGCGGGTCGCCCTTGCCGAAGGTGCCCTTTTTATTCGAGGTCTGTTTCTCGGCCACATACGCCATGAACGACCCGAGCGAGGCCCCCGCGCCGGGCAGGACGCCGGCGACAAAGCCAACGCCGGACCCGCGCAGCATCGCCCAGCGGGTTTTCCAGATCGTGCTCCAGTCGGGCAGCCAGCCTCCCACCGGAATCGCCTTGATGCGGTCCTTCACGCTCTTTTCCAGAAGCATCAGGATCTCGGAGATCGCAAACAGGCCCACCAGCGCCACGATGGGTTCGATCCCGTCAAAGAGGTGATAATTCTCGTACGTGTAACGTGGCACGCCGGAAATCGGGTCAATGCCGACCGTGGCAAACAGAAGGCCGATCAGCGCGGAAAGCAGCGTCTTGCGTGGGTCGACCCCGGCGATGCCGCCGATGGTGGCGAAGGCGAGTATATAGAGCGCGAAGTAATCCGCCGGGCCGAAATGGATCGCCGCGCGGGCCAGCAATGGCGCGAAAAGCGAGAGCCCGATCACCGCGATGGTTGCCCCGACAAAGGACGCGACCCCCGAGATTGCCAGAGCGTTCGCGGCCTGCCCCTGCACAGCCATCGGATAACCGTCGAGCGTGGTCATGATTGCCGGTTCGTCGCCCGGAATGTTCAGAAGGATCGAACTGATCCGCCCGCCATACATGCAGCCGAAATAGACCGCCGAGAGCAGGATCATCGACGAGGTCGGATCGAACCCGAAGGTAAAGGTCAACGGGATCAGTACCGCGACCCCGTTCACCGGCCCAAGCCCCGGCAGCGCGCCCAGAAGCGTGCCGACGAAACAGCCCATAAGCAGCAGGCCGATATTGAGCGGCGTCATCGCGACGTCAAAACCACTGGCCAGAAGCGACAGGGTTTCCATGATGTCTCCTTTCGCGCCCGCCGGGGTCTAGCCGAATAACGTCCCAAGAAAATCGAGAGGCAGTCCAAGCACCTGATCGAACAGCGCCCAAAGCGCCGGGGCCATGATCGCACCCAGCACAATCGCCTTCCAGGCCTCACCACCAAGGATGATCCCGATCAGTGCAATGAGCGCGAAGGTCGCCAGCGGAAAGCCCAGCGGTTGCAGCAGAATGGTGTAGCCGATCAGCACCGCCAACGCCGCTGCCTGCCGCCACATCCGCTGCGGAGCAGGCCAATCGGTCTTCCCCGTCGGAAACACGACGAGCGATGCCGACAGGATCATCATCGGCACGCCGACGATCACCGGAAAGACCGACGGACCCAGCACATCCCCGAAGGTGATGACATAGTCCCCCGCCTGCCAGGTGTAGAGCGCCGCGGCCACGAAGATCACGACACCCATGATCCGTGTGCTCATTCGATGATGCCGATATCGCGCGAGATGTCTTCCATGATCTGCGCCTGATCGCGCACGAAGCTCTCGAACTCAGCACCACCGCGCCAGATCGGAACGAGGCCGGATTCGGTCGCTGCGGTCTGCCACTCTTCGGAGTTGTAGAGCGTTTCGAGCTTTTCGACCCAAGCCGCGTATTCCTCTTCGGTGACGTCACCGCCAGTATAGAGCCCGCGCCAGTTGTAGCCGGTCACGTCGATGCCCTGCGAGGCGGCGGTGGGGATGTCCGGGAAGGCCGGGATTGGCTCATCCGACAGCGCCGCGAGAATGCGGATGTCACCGGATTCGACAAATCCCGCGATCTCGCCCATGTCGGTGGATACGACGTCGATCTGTCCGCCCATCATCTGCGTGACAGCATCGGTGCCGCCGTCGAACTGCACCCAGCGCAGGTCCGACAGATCAGTCAGGCCAGCCGCATCCGCCACCATCAGCAGGCGGATATGGTCCCAGCCACCGGCACCGGACGAACCGGCGGTGACGATCGAGGTCGGCTCGTTGACCATGATCTCGTTGAGCTCGGCAAGGGTCTGGATCGGGCTTTCATCATCCACTGCAATGACGCCCACATCGGCACCCAGCATGGCGAGATAGCGCATGGAATCGAGCGGCGCGGGATAGCGGCCCTGGGCGATCTGCGTGATCCCCACGGTCGATGTCGCCACGATCAGTTCGGCATCCGCCGGACGCTCGGACGCGACCATCGCGAAGGTCACGGCACCGACGCCGCCGGGCATGTTGGTAACCTGCACGTTGCCATTGACAAGGTCCAGCTCGGTCAGGATGCGGCCAATCGTGCGGCAGGTGAAATCCCAGCCGCCACCGGGGTTCGATGGTGCGATGCACTCGGCCGCCGTGGCCGGAGCCGCGGTCAGGGTCAGCGTCGTGGCGGTCGCAATCGCCGCGCCCAGCTTGGCGGAAATCAGTCTTTGAAACATCATCGGTTTGTACCTCCCAGTTAAACCTCTATCGAAAGGATGCGATTTCCGCATTTTTTTCAAGGGGCTCGCGCCGGTTAATTGCGACGGGAAAATTCCGGGTGTCAGCGTCTCTTGCAATGGTGAATTCAAACGAGGCAGAGTGCGCGCGCCGGGACCTTCCCCCCGTTTCAGCCACAGACGAAAGGACAGCACATGGCCGATACCGCCCAATCCGCGACCACGCCGGTGCCCGATGGCGCCCGCATCACCGTGTGCGAAGTCGGCCCGCGCGACGGGTTTCAGATCGAGTCCACGTTCATCCCGACCGACCGCAAGATCGCCATCGTAAATGCGCTGTTTGCGGCGGGGCTGCGCCATATGCAGGTCACGTCCTTCGTCAGCCCCCGCGCCGTGCCGCAACTGGCCGACGCCGAGGAGGTGCTGGCCGGAATCGACCGGCCCGAGGGGGCAGTGGTCACCGCGCTCATCCCTAACCTTCGCGGGGCCGAGCGCGCGGCGGCCTGCGGTGTCGATGCGGTGCACAGCGTGGTGTCAGCGTCCGAGACGCATAACCTCAAGAACGTGAACCGCTCTGTCGAAACCTCGCTCAAGGATTTCGAGGCGGTGTTCGCGCTCTTGGACAAGGCAGGCGTGGCCATCGAAGGCGGCATCGCGACCGCGTTCGGCTGTCCCTTCGAGGGCGAGGTGCCGCCGGAACAGGTGGCCCGCATCGCCAAACGCTATCAGGAGCTTGGCGCGAAATCGGTCGGTCTGGGCGACACCACCGGCATGGCGACGCCAAAAACGGTGCAAGCGGCGGTACGCGCGATCCGGGCCAAGGCGCCGGGGCTGGGCATCGGACTGCACTTTCACAACACGCGTGGCGTCGGCCTTGCCTGTGTCATGACCGGGCTGGCCGAGGGCGTGACGCATTACGACGCCTCGGTTGGCGGTCTGGGCGGGTGTCCCTTTGCGGCGGGCGCGACCGGCAATATCTGCACCGAGGATCTGGTCTATCTGCTCAACGAAAGCGGCTATGAGACCGGCATCGACCTCGACCGCCTGATCGACGCGGCGAAGCTGACGCAGGACGTGTTAGGACGTGATCTGCCCGGTCAGGTCATCAAGTCCGGGCCCCGCCTGCGCCGTTTCGATCCCGGCCTGACGGCAACGGCGGCAGGATGAGCGCGTTGCCCCTGTCCGGCGTGCGGGTCATCGACCTGACGCGCATCCTGTCGGGGCCGTTCTGCTCCATGCTCCTCGGCGATCTGGGTGCGGACGTGATCAAGATCGAAGGCCCGGGCGGCGACCATGTGCGCGGGCAGGGCGAAATAATCGACGGCCTGTCGTGGTATTTCGCCAGCTTCAACCGCAACAAGCGGTCGCTCGTTCTGGACCTGCGCAATCCCGAAGGGCGCGCGGTGCTGGAGCGCCTGCTGGCGGATGCCGATATCCTGACCGAGAATTTCCGCCCCGGCGTGTTGGACGAGATGGGCCTCAGCGCCGCCCGGCTGGCCGAGATCAATCCGAAGCTGATCGTGGTCAGCGTCAACGGCTATGGATCCACCGGGCCTTACGCCGACCGCCCCGCCTTCGACTTCATCGCGCAGGCCATGTCGGGTTACATGAGCACCAACGGTACGCCGGAGAGCGGCCCGTTGCGCACCGCACCGCCCATGACCGATCTGATCGCTGGTCTTTACGCCGCCCTTGGTGCCGTCGCGGCCCTACGCGGGCGCGAGGCTGGCGGCCCGGCGCAGCGGGTGGAGACGTCGATGATGATGTCCATGATGTCGATGCTGGCGTATCTGTCTGCCAATGCGCTGGCGACCGGGATCGACCCGGTGCCGACCGGCAATGACCACCCCATCGCGTCGCCCTATGGCCTCTTTCGCACGCAGGACGGCGATATCGCCGTCGCCCCGTCGACCGTGCCGATCCTTCGGCGGCTGCTGTCCGAGCTTGGCCTCGAACACCTGCTGGACGAACCGCGCTTTGCCGATAATGCCGCCCGTGTTGCCAACCGGGGCGCGTTGAATGCCCTCATCGATGAAGCCCTTTCGCGGGACACGCAGGATAACTGGATCAACCGGCTCAACCGCGCGGGCGTGCCCTGCGGCAAAGTCCAGAGCCTCACCGAGGCGCTGTCCGATCCTCAGGTCGCCGCGCAGGAGATGGTGCTCGACGTGCCGCATCCGGGGCATGGGTCGGTGCGAATGACGGGCTTTCCGGTGAAGTTTTCGGAAACCCCGCTGGCCCTGCGTCATCCCGCGCCGGATCTGGGCGCGCAGACTGACGCGGTGCTGCGCGATGCGGGATATGACGCAAGCCGCATTGCCGAGCTTCGTCGCGCTGGGGTGATCGGCTGACCGTGCCGGCGGCATGGTTTACTCTTCGAATTCGTGCCGGTCAGGCAAGCCGCGGTGGAATAAAGGGCCGGGGAGGCTGTCATGCAGTTCTGGATCACGATCAGTCTGATCCTCGTTCTGTCGGCCCTCGGGCTCACCTGCGAAATCTCTGGCGGCCGTGGACTTGCGCCTTACTTCGGCACCTGTTTCGGTCATCGGTACCGGACCCGCGCTGAACGAGGTAATCGAGAACGGGCTGACTCGCGCTGCGGATCTGCTTGGCATGACGGTTCCCGAGGTGAGAAACCGCGTGACCATCAATGGAGCGATCGAGATCGGGCGT
Organism: Roseovarius sp. A-2; assembly: GCF_002072155.1. Taxonomy (GTDB): domain Bacteria; phylum Pseudomonadota; class Alphaproteobacteria; order Rhodobacterales; family Rhodobacteraceae; genus Roseovarius. Next base: position 9,137 of record NZ_BDIY01000002.1, read on the forward strand.
GCGCCGGGAGTGATCCAGGTGACGTTCCTCGCTCCACTCTCGGCGCTCGACGAGGCGGGGATCGGCAAGTTCGCGCGTGAGCAATAGGGCATGTAACCGGCTTGCGAACGGCATGGGAAAACCAATACTACCGGCAGAGCAAAAGGCTCGCGCGTCAGATTTGGACCGGATCCGCTGATCACCATCCCGGCCCGCAGCGCGTGGAAGTGCCACGCAACGGGGCCTGAAAGAAGTTCGCACTCGATCTCACGCCCACAAGGTCAAAAGGTTCTTGCATCACGGGCGGCAATCAAAGAAGCCGGTAGCCGTTCAGTCTCCGTCGTAGAATCCGCGCAAGAGATCCACTGATTCCGGCATCTGGTTGGCTTTGAGATTTTGCCAGAAACTCTCAGTTTCGATTTTGGCAAATCCGGGTACATCCGCAAGATCAATTGCCTCAACATTCTTGAAACCCATCGACCAGTTTGGGAACATGCGCTCCAACTCGGTACCCTCGGCCAACGTCACAATGGTATGATGGCGATTATCTTGGGAAATCCTTTCCCAAAGGGCGTCCAAAACACCATCAGGTCCTTCAATTGCCTGAATGAAATAACCTTTGTCGAAATCCTTGCTGTAGCGGTAAAGCAGAAGTCCTGTTATCGCATCATCGGCGTTTCGGGCACGACTTTTCTCTAGGAGTTCCTTTAGAGCATCCTTTGATAACGGCGCCTTTGCCTGACTAACGTAAACAATGTATTTCATCCTCACGTCCTTTCGCCTTCAATACGTCTCACTGGCCAAACCTTCGACAAGGGGAATGATAGCCCCATTTCTAACAGTTTCGGCTCGATCCTTGATCTAAGCTTAGTCTTCGCCTGTTTAAATGCTGGCTTGGCCTGCCACGTTTCATATGGATCGAGATAGGGCCGTGCGTCGGCAGGTCCGTTACAGGGAATCTCTATTCCCCGGACCCGATCTGTCTTGAATGCCACCGCATCCAGTGACCCGTCGATGGCGGCACTCAACCGCGTCTGGCTTTTGTTGTCCGTTACAACGTTTTCAAGCACCGTCCCAAAGGAATGAACCGCGCGCCAGATGTCTGGCTCCGATTGTTGGGACAACCGGATAGTCTTGGCAGAACAGTGCATAGGACGAATGCCCCGGGACGGATACAGGTGGTTGAGAATGGTAAAGGCCGATTTCTTGTTCTCACCCGAGTATTCGGTTCCCGTAATCAGAACGAGCTTTTGGCCGAAACTGAGTGCCACGACCGTCTCGCTCAGAGTCCCATGCCGCTCGCGACCTGCAAGGAAACCCGGAAGGTTGATGATCGTGAAGTCGGGCACATAGGCCTGCAATTCTGCCTGAGAGGGGCGACGCAGTATATGACGCAGGAATAGCGCATGCCACGTGACGGCCGCGATCAGCCGGATATTGACGGCATGCACGGGATCGGCACCGCAAACCAGGTCCTGAACTTCGATATCCCGGTTTTCCAGATAGGCGAGCATGTCGGCCTTTAGTGTTCCGAACTTCGATGGGCCCATAGCGCGGTTGCCTTCCCACCAAATCTCCGCCTGCGTGGACGGCTCGGACATGATGCGCTTGTCTTTGGGTGAGCGGCCCGAGTACTTTCCTGTGTTCACAACTAGGGTGGCATTCTCGGAGAGACGGCCTTCGCCCTTCAGCAGGGCGGTTTCCAAGAGGGCTGCAGCCCCGGCATTATAGCGTACAGACCGTGCCGGGTAGCCCTGTGCCTGCAGGCTCTGGTTCAAAATGTGCAGCCCCTGTTCACGCATTGCTTTCTTCTGCTTTTTGGGTCTGTCCAAGCTTTTTTCCGGGACGGATCAGGAGCATAGGGATAAGAAATGCCGCGACCACAAAGGCCCAAAATGCCATATCGAAGTTGCCGTGTGCGTCGAATGTGGATCCGAAGAAAACCGGTCCAAGTGTTCCGCCGATCTCGGCCGCAGTAAAGAAAAGGGCCATCACGAATATCTTGGCGGCGCCCGTCATGCCCTTGCGGCCGACGATCGGCATCAGACCGATTGTCATAAGGGGGCCAATTGAAAAGCCGACAGCCAGGCATGCCATCACGAATGCCGGTCCGATCTGCAATGTCGCGATGCCGACAGAGCCAGCGATCAAAAGCCCAGACAACAGGAAAACGACCTGATTGTAGGACCTTGTGTCCACGATCATCATTGGAACCAACAACAGCGCCAGAAGCCACATCCCGATCGACACTGTCGACAACGCAGCAACCCCGGCTGTGGAATAGCCCGCATGTCTGACGACTTCCGGCAACCAGGATTTGTACCCGTGGTCGACAAAAAAGATCAGGATGCCCACCAGACACACGGTTGCGACAAAGCACCTGTCGCCCTTGATCGAAATCGCATCCGAACTCAACTCGTCACGATTTTTGGCAACGTGCTTAGGGATAATGAGCCAGAACAGAACGAACAATCCGGCGAAACCGGCCCAAAACAAGAGGACCGGGCGCCAATTGCCGGAAAAAGCCGGCAGCAGTACAGGTTCGCTCAAAGAAAAGGTGAGCATGTTCGCGAGCGCCGGTGCGGTCACATATGCGCCCATGGCAAACCCGAAAAAGCGTTGGTCGAACATCTGACCGACAAGATAGGGACACCCGATTGAGATGATGGGCCCCGCGGCTCCCAGCAATGCCACCGTGAGCAGCAAGGTTCTATAATCTTGTGCAAATACGCGTAGAACCAGTGAAATGAGAACCAGGATCGCCGCGACCGTCAAGGCAAACAATGGTTCCTTCCGGACCATGAAATAGGCGCAAGGGATCGCGCAGAACATATAAACGAATTGCCATGATCCGAGGATGTGCCCAACTTGCGTTGGCGACAATTCCAGCGAGGCTTGAATCGGCTGAACCAGAGGCGGGATGCCGGTAAACCCGAGACCAAAGCAGAAATAGAGCCCCCAGAGACCTGCGAGAACGCACCATTTTTCACCGTTGTCAAAGCTCGGTCTCATTCCCGGGTCCTTGCTGGCACCCACCCATTTCCTGCGTGGGTGCCGTTTTCCTTTGGCGTGCAAAGCTATTCAATCAACGGCAGCAGTTTGTTGATGCTGTCTTTCGCGTCGCCATAGAACATCCGCGTGTTGTCCTTGAAAAACAGCGGGTTCTCGATGCCGGAATAGCCTGCACCCTGACCACGCTTGGAGACGAACACTTGTTTCGCCTTCCAGCATTCCAGCACCGGCATGCCGGCGATGGGGCTGTTGGGGTCGTCCTGTGCGGCGGGGTTCACGATGTCGTTGGAGCCGATCACGATGGCCACATCCGTTTCCGGGAAGTCGTCGTTGATCTCGTCCATTTCCATCACGATGTCATAGGGCACCTTAGCCTCGGCCAGCAAAACGTTCATATGCCCCGGCAGACGGCCCGCGACCGGGTGGATGGCAAAACGCACGTTCTTGCCACGGGCGCGCAGCTTGTTGGTCAACTCGCTGACCGCACCCTGCGCCTGCGCCACGGCCATGCCGTAACCCGGGATCAGGATGATGTTGTCCGCTTCGTTGAGCGCCGTGGCCACGCCATCAGCGTCAATAGCCACCTGCTCGCCTTCGACCGCCATTTGCTCGCCCGCGGGGCCGCCAAAGCCGCCCAGGATCACCGAGACAAACGAACGATTCATCGCCTTGCACATAATATAGGACAGAATCGCACCGGAAGAGCCCACCAATGCACCCACAACGATCAAGAGGTCATTGCCCAGCGAGAAGCCAATCGCAGCGGCCGCCCAGCCTGAATAGGAGTTGAGCATCGAGACCACCACCGGCATGTCGGCGCCGCCGATGCCCATGATCAGGTGGTAGCCGATGAACAGCGCCAGAAGCGTCAGCAGAACCAGCGTCCAACTGCCCGCACCGCTCAGATACATGATCGAGAGGATCAGCGACAGGATCACGGCGCTTGCATTGAGCAGATGACCGCCCGGCAGCTTTTTGGCGCCACTATCCACTTTGCCCGCAAGTTTGCCATAGGCAATGACAGAGCCGGTAAAGGTCACGGCACCGATCCAGATGCCCAGCACCAGCTCGACCCGCAGGATGCCGATCTCGACACCGGTTTTCTTGGCGATCAGCTGACCAAAGGCGGAGAGCCCGTCATTGATCTCTTTCGGTAGACCGATGGCCTTGTAGCCGCCATCCTCAATCGCACCCAGCACAAGGCCGTTGGCCTCGTAGATTTCGGCGATGTTATTGATCATCAGGTCGGCGTTGAAGCCCACGAAGACCGCTGCCAGACCGACAAGCGAGTGCATGATCGCCACAAGCTCGGGCATCTGGGTCATTTGCACCCGTATGGCCAGCTGGTGACCCACGATGGCGCCCAGAGCGATCAGGATGATCGACAGCCACCACAGCTCCGCACCGGGGCCAATGAGCGTGGCAAAAACCGCAATCGCCATACCCGCAATGCCGTACCAGACCGCGCGTTTCGCGCTTTCCTGTCCTGACAGACCGCCAAGCGACAAAATGAAGAGAACGCCCGCGACCGCATAGGCCGCAATGGTAAATCCGAAGTCCATGTTCCCGGCCTCCCTTTACGATTTCTGGAACATGGCGAGCATGCGCCGTGTCACGAGGAAGCCACCGAAGATGTTGATCGAGGCCATGAACACCGCCGCAGCGGCGAGGATAGTGATCAGGATCGAGCTGGATCCGATCTGCATCAGCGCGCCCAGGATGATGATCGAAGAGATCGCGTTCGTGACTGCCATCAGCGGCGTGTGCAGCGAATGCGCCACGCCCCAGATCACCTGAAAGCCGATAAACACCGACAGCACGAACACGATGAAGTGCTGCATGAAGCTCGCGGGCGCAATCAGGCCCATGGCCAGCACCAGAAGCGCGCCAATGCTGAGCAGTGTAACCTGCTGCTTGGTCTGCGCCTTGAAGGCGGCGATTTCCTCGGTGCGTTTTTCTTCCGGCGTCAGTTCCTTGAGCGGCTCTTTCGGCTTTTGCGCCGCAATCGCGGCCACTTTGGGCGGCGGCGGCGGGAAGGTGATCTCGCCCTGATAGGTCACGGTCGCACCGCGGATCACGTCGTCTTCCATATCGTGGTTGATCTGACCGTCCTTTTCCGGCGTCAGATCGGTCATCATGTGACGGATGTTGGTGGCGTAGAGCGTCGAGGATTGCGTCGCCATCCGGCTCGGGAAGTCGGTATAGCCGATGATGGTCACGCCACCCTCGGTCACGATTTTCTCGTCCATGACGGTGAGCTTGCAGTTGCCGCCCTTTTCCGCTGCAAGGTCAACAATGACCGAACCGGGCTTCATGGCCTTAACCATGTCTTCGGTCCATAACTCTGGCGCTTCGCGGTTCGGGATGAGGGCCGTGGTGATCACGATGTCCACTTCGGGGGCCAATTCACGGAACTTGGCCAGCTGCGCCTCGCGGAACTCCGGGCTGGAGACCGAGGCATACCCGCCCGAGGCCGCGCCATCCTGCTGCTCTTCCTCGAAATCGAGATAGACGAATTCCGCGCCCATCGATTCGACCTGTTCGGCCACTTCGGGCCGCACGTCGAACGCATAGGTGATCGCGCCCAGCGACGTGGACGTCCCGATCGCGGCCAGACCGGCCACTCCGGCACCCACGACCAGAACCTTGGCCGGGGGCACCTTGCCTGCGGCTGTGATCTGACCGGTGAAGAACCGGCCAAAGTTGTTGCCAGCCTCGATCACCGCGCGATAACCCGCGATATTGGCCATCGACGACAGCGCGTCCATCTTTTGCGCGCGGGAAATCCGCGGCACCATTTCCATGGCGATCACATTGGCACCCGCCGTCTTGGCGGCGTCCATACCCTCTTCGTTCGCGGCAGGATTAAAGAAAGAAATCAATGTCTTGTCAGCGGTAAGGTAACCAAGCTCGGAGCTTTCCGGCTGCCGCACCTTGGCGATGATGTCAGCCTGGGCCCACAGATCGGCGGCGCTGCCCACAACGGTGACACCGGCCTCTTCATATGTGGCGTCGGAGAAACCGGCCCTGGTGCCCGCCCCGATCTCGATCAGGCAATCATAGCCCAGTTTTTGAAGTTGGCGCGCAGAGTCAGGCGTCATGGCGACCCGCGCTTCCCCTTCGAAAGTTTCTTTTGGTGTCCCGATTTTCATCCGTCGTTGTCCCTGTTTAACTTACTTTTCCAGAGGGTTAAGCTGCAGGATCGCGAAATCGCAGCCTTCGTCCGCCTGAAGAACCTGTTCGGCATAAAGCCGGTCATACCCGCGCCGCGTGTCGGGGGGTTCGTTGTCGGAGGTCCATTGCGCGCGGCGTCGATCCAGTTCGGCGTCGTCCACCAGGAGTTCGATGCGCTTGCTCTTGACCGACAGCCGGATTCGGTCTCCGTTCTCGACCAGCCCCAGAACTCCGCCGGTCGAGCTTTCGGGCGCGACGTGAAGGACGATCGTTCCGAAAGCTGTGCCGGACATCCTCGCATCCGAGATGCGCACCATATCCTTGACACCTTTGGTGCTGAGTTTCCTGGGGATCGGCAAATACCCGGCCTCGGGCATGCCCGAGGCACTCTTCGGACCTGCGTTCTGCAGGACCATGAAATCGTCTTCGGTGATATCAAGATCAGGGTCGTCCACACGGTTGGCCAGGTCTTCAAGAGAGTTGAACACGACGGCACGGCCTTCTTTCTCGAACAACCGTTCGTCCGCGGCCGACCGTTTCAGGATGGCGCCACGCGGCGCGAGATTTCCAAAGAGCGCGACAAGACCGCCCTGTGGCTCCAGTGGCTCGGCCGCGCTGGAGATAATGCGGCGATCCACATATCCCGGATCCTGTTCCAGACGATCCCCCAGGGTTTCACCCGAGACCGAGAGCGTATCTAGATGCAGAAGGGGTTTGAGTTCACGAAGAACGGCCCCCATTCCGCCCGCATAGAAGAAGTCTTCCATGTAGGCGGAGCCCACCGGTTTCAGATTGACCAATACTGGGGTCGTGTCGGACAACTCGTTCATGCGGTCGAGCGATATGCGAATACCAAGCCGTCCAGCGATGGCCGTCAGGTGGATGATCGCGTTTGTGGACCCTCCCAATGCCAGCAGGACGCGAAGTGCGTTTTCAACGGATTTTTCGGTGATCAGCTGTCTTGGACGGATCGGATTAGAGACCATGCGCGCTGCAGCCAAACCTGAAGCCTCGCCCGCGCGCAACCTGTCCGCATTGACGGCCGGGATGGCGGCCGTTCCCGGCAAGGACATGCCGAGGGTCTCGGCTATACAGGCCATTGTCGATGCTGTGCCCATAACGGCGCATGTGCCGGCCGTCGTGGCGAGGCGGCCTTCGATCTGGTTGATTTCATCGCCAGAGACCTCACCGGCGCGGTATTTGCCCCAGAACCGGCGGCAATCGGTGCAGGCCCCCAAACGTTCTTCGCCATGGCGTGACGTCATCATAGGCCCGGCAACAAGCTGAACTGCCGGAAGATCAGCAGAAGCCGCGCCCATCAACTGTGCAGGCACGGTTTTGTCGCATCCTCCCATCAGCACGACCGCATCCATCGGCTGAGCGCGGATCATTTCCTCTGTGTCCATCGACATGAGATTTCGGAATTTCAGGCTGGTCGGGTTGAGATAGACTTCGCCTAGCGAGATCGTCGGAAATTCAACCGGCAGCCCGCCGCCCAGAAGCACCCCGCGTTTGACCGCCTCCAGCAGCTCCGGGAAATGCCGATGGCAGCTGTTGAAGCCCGAAAAGCTGTTGGCAATACCAACGATCGGTTTTTTCAGCACATCTTGTGAATATCCCATGGACGCGGCGAAAGACCGCCGCAGGTAGACCGAGAAATCCCGGTCACCATAATTGGTAAGGCCCCTTGCGAAGCCTTGTTCATTATCATCTGTCATGTTGTCTTATCCCGCGAGTTTCATCTTGACGTATTTCGGGTCCAGGTAATCGTGGATGCCAACGCTCCCGCCCTCGCGGCCCATGCCGCTTTCCTTGACGCCGCCGAACGGGGCCTCGGCAGTGGCGAGCAGCATTTCGTTCACCCCAACCATACCCAGCTCGAGATCTTCGTAGGCGCAGGTCGCGGTGGTCAGGTTGTTGGAGAACACATAGCCCGCCAGCCCGAAGGGCAGCGAGTTGGCACGCGCGATGACATCGTCATACTCTGTGAAGGTGGTAATCGGAGCGATGGGACCGAAAGGTTCCTCGGTCATGACCAGCGCATCATCTGGCACACGACCAAGTACGGTCGGTTCAATGAAGTATCCCTTATTGAAACCAGCAGGGGGCTTGCCTCCGGCCAGAAGCTCAGCGCCGCGATCCACCGCATCCTGGGTCATCCGCTGGATTGTCTCAAGACCGCGCTTGTTGGCCATTGGGCCGATCTGTACACCTTCGTCCAATCCCCGACCGATCTTGAGCGAACTGGCGATTTCGGCGAAACGAGAGGCAAATCTCTCATAGCTGTTTTCATGAACGTAGAACCTGGTAGGCGAAATGCAGACCTGACCGCAGTTGCGGAACTTTGTGGGCGCGCAGATTTCGGCGGCCTTTTCGGCGTCGAAATCGTCAAAGACTATGACAGGGCCGTGCCCTCCCAATTCCATCGACACCTTTTTGACCCCCTGCGCGGCAAGCGAAAGGATTTGTTTCCCGACAGGAACAGAGCCCGTTACACTAACTTTACGCACGATGGGAGAGCGTATCAGCCTTTCAGCGATGTGGCCCGAATTGCCGGTCAACATGTTCACGACCCCGGGCGGAATGCCCGCATCATGGCAGGCCTGTATCAACGCGGCGCATGAGGCTGGCGTTTCACCTGCGGGCTTGATGATGATGGAGCACCCGGCCCCAAGGGCCGCAGCGATCTTTCTGGCCGGCAACAATGCCGGAAAATTCCAGGCTGAAAAGGCTGCCACGACACCAACAGGTTGATAAATGACCGCCATTCGACTGTCGCTGGTGCGCGCCTCAATGATCTGACCATAGATGCGTTTGGTTTCTTCCGAATACCATTCGAACTGGTCGGCCGCAGCCCCGGTTTCGCCCATCGACTCGGCCAAAGGCTTGCCGGTTTCCAATGACATCAGTCGGGCAATCTCACCCTGCCTTTGGCGTACCAGATCAGCCACCTTGCGGATCTTTGCCGCCCGGTCCCATGTCCCGGTCTTGCGCCAAACCTCAAAGCCGTCCTTTGCCGCTGACAGTGCCCGATTGATGTCATCGTCCGCCGCGACGGCGATAGATCCGATTACCTCTTCTGATGCCGGACAAGTCACCGGCTTGGTCGCACCATCCGAAGCGTTGCACCAATCGCCATTGATGAAGAGTTCAAGATTTTTATACATTGATGCAGCTCCTTAGATAGTCGCGTTCAGGTATGCGTCCTGAACTTCTTCGACCCAGTTTCCGACGTTCCAGGACCCATAGGCTCCCATACCTGCGATCGGATCGCGCCCCGAATAGACCGGGATATGCAGCAGCGAGAGGCCATCATGTGCATGGGCCTCAGCAAGGGCGCCTTCGAGCGCGCTACGCGTGAAGCCGCCGTGAAGAGCCTTGACGCCGGACACTGATGCCGCCATCGCCGCATAGTCCACCTCAACGCTGTCATTGGTTTTGAATTCACGGCCGTATTGGTCGTATTGCAGCCCGGTGATCGCGGCCATCCGCCGGTTGTCGAACAGGGCAATCATACCGCGAACGCCGTGTTCTACCGCATCGATCAGGATTTGCGGGTTCATCATGAAAGAACCGTCCCCGGTGAAGGCAATGGCGTATTTGGCATCCGCCATCATTGCGCCGCCCAAAAGGGCCGATCCCGAGAAGCCCATGAAAGATGCCCCCGTCTCGGTGTAGGTCTGACCGGGGGTATCGTCCTCAACGATTTGGAATCCGTTGGCCTGCACGTCGCCTGCGTCAAAGAACTTGATCGCGCCTATCTCATTGGCGAAAGAGGCGACAGTGTGGATCGCCGCAGGTTGGGTCAGGACGGGTTTCTGCCAGACATCGTCAGCAATCGGTTTTGCGTGAATCCGTTTGGCCTTGAACTCAGTCCATTCATCCTTCTTTTTGGCACAATCCCCGATCCAATCCTTGCGCAGTTCGATGCCGGTATCGTCGCCCAGTTCTTCCAGCAGCATGTCGATGACGGATGTGATGTCACCGGGAAGGCATACCGTGTTGGCATAGTGGGTCAGGTCGCCTACATCGCCGTTGATGTTCATCACGGCGCGTGCATTCGGGTAACCGATGCCCGAACAATCCGCCTGACAGACGCCACGGCTCCCGATCACGATCAGCGCATCAGCGTTCTGCATCGCGTAATTGCCAGAGATCGAGCCCTTTGAGCCGCCGACATGCATGTTCTGGGCATCTGCGTCCGTCAGAACCCCGGTTGATCCTGGTGACAATACAACAGGGGCACCGATACGCGTGGCAAGCGATCTTACTGCCTTGTAATGTGCCCGGGTGCCGCCCCCTGCCTTGATGACAATGCGTTTATGACGACGCAGGAAATCTACAGCGGTGCCCAGACTTTCGGATCGTGCCGGCGCGACCGGTGGCAAGGTCTGACGTCCTGGCAAAGTGGCAATATTGACCTTGGTATGTTGTGGCTGCGTGTTGATTGGCAGCATGATGAAAAACGGCCCGGATTTGTACGGGTGATGGACGCAAGCTGTCCCCCGTCGCATGCATTCGCGCAGCGCACCCGGGGTATGGAGCGTGTAGGATTGGCCCATAAGCGCGGTCATCTTTCCGAAAACCCCCTGCTCAGGCTTGGGCACCTGCTGCATGTTGTAGCCTTCGCCCTGGGTCGTCTCGTCACCATAGATATGATAAACGCCGACACCATTGGACGCTGCGGCAAGGGAACCTGCCATCGCCTGTAGACCGCCAGGGCCGATGGAAGTGATAACCGCAGGCGTTTCGCCATAGACCCAGGCATAGGCCGTGGCAGCATGCGCCATTTCCACTTCGTTGCGGCAATTGATGACGTCGACTGCACCTTCTTCGTGATAAATGCGCAATACCTCGCCAAGATCGGTCGAGCCATGCCCGAAGATTGCGTAGTAGCGACGAACGCCTTGCTTCATCAGTCCAACGACAAGCGCCTCGGAAAGCGTCAGCTCGACAACGCCATCGTTTTGATCGTCAATCAGCGCTTCTTCGACAGACTTGACCACCAGCCTGATCGCTCTTTTCCGAATTGCGTTCTCGGGCCCATCGGAGATTTGGTTCTTGTCAAGCATCTGTCATCTCGATTCTTTCTGAGGTTTTCTTTTTCAGTTTCAACTCAGCCGCGACTTGCAGACTGACGACCAGCAGCGCGAGTGCAAAGAACACCAAGAACGTCGGAGAGGTCAGGAAGATGTCGAAACTGCCTTCGGACAGCATCATTGCAGTCCTGAACTCGTTCTCCAGCGTTGGTCCTAGCACCATTCCGAGGATAATGGGTGTAATCGGGATGCGTACGGCCACAAGCACGTAAGCAAGAACGCCGATGGCCCCCATGGCATAGATGTCAAAAGCGCTATTGCGGATGGAATAGGCTCCGATCGCACAGAGAACCAACACGGCAACAGCCAACATCTCGCGAGGAATCTTAAGCACGTGCACGAATATGCGGATCCCCATCAGTTGAAGACCCAGCACCCAGACATAGGCAAGCACTACGGCAACATACATTCCATAGACTTCTACGGCATGATTCATGAACAGTGCCGGTCCAGGCGTAATGCCATGGATCATCAGACCGGCAAGCACGATCGCTGTCGCCGGATCACCGGGAATGCCCAAAGACAACAAGGGAATGAGCGTCCCGCCCGTTACCGAATTGTTGGCGGCTTCCGGCGCGATCACGCCTTCGATATTTCCTTTGCCGAAGCTTTCCGGCTTTTTCGAAAACCGCTTTGCGTGATCATAAGCCAGGAACGACGCGATAGCCCCGCCGGTTCCGGGAATTGCACCAATACCGGTGCCCAAAACAGAACAGCGCAGCATGAGGGAAAACTTGCCAAAGAGCAGCTTTAGTGAGGGCAGTTCAGCGCGGACTTTGGCGACACGCGTGGTTTGAAGATCCTGCGATCCGCGCCCTGAAAATGCCTCAATAATAAAGGGGACGGCAAACAACCCGATCATGGCCACCAAAAGGTTGACACCTTGCAACAGATTGATGCTGCCAAATGTCATCCGAGGCACTCCATCGATTGCATCAAGGCCAACGGTCATGATCATGAGGCCCAGAGCACCGGCAATCAGCCCCTTGAGAAGTGAATTGCCGCAAAGCCCGCAAATCGTGGACATCCCAAACAGGACAAGGGCAAAGATCTCCGCCGGTCCGAAACCGATCGCAAGGCGTGAAACCAGGTCAACGGATACCATCATGATGAACAGGCTGAACAACCCGCCAAAGACCGATACGATCACGGCCGTGCCCAGAGCAATCGAGGCCTTGCCCTGTTTGGTCATCGGATACCCGTCAAGAACGGTTGCAGCAGCCGACGGCGTTCCCGGAATCCCCAGCAGGATCGCCGAGACGGATCCCCCGGTCATTCCGCCGATATAGGTGCCAAGCAACAATCCGATCGCGGGCACAGGGTCCATGCTGAAAGTGATGGGCAACGCTAGGGCAAGGGCGACCGTAAATGTCAGCCCTGGTATCGATCCGAAGACAAGCCCGACCAAAGCTCCAAGGCCTATTGAGGCAATTGCCATCGGGGTAAATGAAAGCGCAAGCGCTTGTAGAAACACATCCATCGTCTTATCCCACGTTCAGCCAGGTGCCATTCGCGAGATAAATCCCGAGCAGCTTTTCAAAGATGAGCCAGCATCCCACGGTCAACCCGAGAGACATCCCGAGCAATTTCCTGAGTGATCGGACACGTAAGCTCACGATCATGACCAGCAGCACCACCACGGGTGTCGCCAGAAGGAAGCCAATCTTTTCGAGCAGGAAGCCGTACAGAACGATCTGTCCCAGCACCAACAGGGCCGAACCCCAATCCAACCGGTTTGGTATATCCTGATCTTCCGAAGCCTCTGCTAAAGCGGTCTCCGCGCCAGTGGCAATCCGGGTCATCAACAGGATCGCCGAAAAAACCGTCAGGATAAGTCCAAACGCCATTGGAAAGGCTCGTGGGCCGACTTCTCCATCTCCAAAGCCTGGCGGGATCGAGTCGATGACCAACCATGTCCAACCTGCGCCAACGAGAAAAAGCACAGTTCCGACGATTATATCCTGAGCACGATTGGTCATCTTCTCGATCCTTGGCTAGTGTTATTTGGCCATGCCAAGCTGGCTCAGAAGATCGGCATAGAAAGCGTCATCCTTCTCGATCAGCGCGCTGAATTCCTCCGCTTTCATGAATGCGGGTGAAAACCCAATATTCGCAGCCGCGCGCTGAAACTGATCCGAGGCCACGGCGGTTTCTGCAGCGGATTGAAGCTTGGCCACCACATCCGCAGGTGTGCCAGCAGGTGCCGCAAGCCCGCGCCACATGGAAATATTCACATCGACACCCTGTTCCTGTGCCGTTGGCACGTCGGGAAGCACGGCGACACGTTCATTACCTGTCACCGCCAGAACGTTGAGATCCCCGGTTTCTACATAGGACGCGAATTGGCCAGGCCATTGAATCGCGGCATCGATGCGCCCGGCAAGGAGTTCAACCGGAGCCTTGCCACTACCGTAGGAAATGTATGCAATCTTGTCGCCAACGCCCATGGCATCGAAAAGCGCCGCAGATGTCAGGTGCGTGAAAGAACCCTTGCCTGAAATACCCACCTTGAGCTTGCCGTCCATGGAGTCAACGGCCGCCGCAAGGTCCGCAAGGTTCGCCCAGCCCTTATCACTGTTCGCGGCCAAGACAGGGATCTCAGTCGAAATCCGCGCGATAGGTGTAAAGGCGGTATGGTCGAAGGGCACCCGACCTGTGTGATGGGTCGTGCTGATCGAATTCGAGTTCCATACGATGTTATAGCCGTCGGGCGCAGTCGACATGACATGCGAGTAACCGACGGCACCACCGCCACCTGTGCGGCTTACCGGGATGACCGGCTGCCCGAGTTCATTCGACATCAATTCGGAGAGCAATTGCGCAATCGTGTTGGCTGTGCCCCCGAACAGCACTGTCATGTCGACCGGCTTTTCGGGGTATTCCGCATGCGCTGCACCACCAAAGGCGATCACAGCCGACGACAGCAGGCCAACAAACCCGCTCTTGATTTTGGTGTTCAGTTTCATTTCTTCCTCCCTGTTATTTGAGACCGATGTCGCTCGGGTCAGGCGTTAGCAATTAGTGTCTCGCGGCTCCTGCACGCTCCTGTCTGGCCGATTGGGCAATCTGCTCCCGCCCAGGTACATGGTCCCGAAGCGCTTTCAGGATTTTCTCCGGGGTTGCCGGCAAAGTCTTCATGCGGACCCCGATTGCGTCGTAGATCGCGTTCATGATCGCAGGCGCAGTCGGGACCAGGGCAGGTTCGCCGATACCCTTGGCTTTCAATGGGCTCTTGGGGTCGGGGTCCTCGACGATAACGCAATTGATCTGCGGAATGTCCAGCGACGTGGGCAGGATGTATTTTGCGAACCCATGGGTTATCGCATGCCCTTTGTCGGTAATGTATTCCTCCATCAGGGCTTGACCCAGCCCTTGGACGACGCCCCCTTCGATTTGCCCCTCGACACCGCGCGGATTGATCGCGCGACCGACGTCGTGAGCGGCCCAGATGCCCAGAACCTGCACTTCCCCGGTCCAGGTATCGACCTCGACTTCTGCAACCTGCGTCCCAAAGACATAGGCCTGCCAAGGGCTTCCTGATCCATCCACAGGGTCCAGACCGGTTCCATGCGCAGTGAAGGATGCCGATCCCACCGGTACGACACCCCGCGCCTTGCACGTTGCGACCGCATCCTCCATCGACATGCGAAGATTGGTCTCTTCCGCCCAGATCTCGCCGTCAAAGGCGCGCAGCTGTTCGATTTCGACGTCCCAGTGATCTGCGATCTGTTCGAACAGAACGTTCCGCGCTTCGCGCGACGCAAGCGCCACGGAGTTACCGATCATGTAGGTTTGGCGGGTAGCGCCTGCATGTGCCGCTTCAGGGGAGCGTGCTGTGTCATTGTCGCCGATGGTCACGTCCTGAGGTTTGATACCCATTTCGTCTGCGGCCACCTGTGCCAGAACCGTCAGAATACCCTCGCCGATTTCCGTCACGCCGGTGACCACCTTTCCGGTGCCACCGTCATCAAGCTCGGCCCAGGCACCGGCACGGTCAATCGTTGCCGTGCGGGCAATCCCATACCAGCTTGCCGCCATGCCGCGGCCGCGTTTCATCCTGGCCATCACGCAACCCTTTCCGTGGTTTTTGCATCATCCTTTGCGGCGTTTTTGATCCGCGCACCTAGTGTGCAGGGCTTCCGGGTATCAGGACCATTAAGGTCACCCCGCTCTGCACCGCGCACGCGAGGAGCACCCTTCTCCCAGCGAGAGGCTATTTCCGCTGCTTCAAGAACACGGTCCAAAGACGCGGTTTCGAGCGTCTGCTGGGTGTGTGTACTGGATCCGATCTTCATCATGTTGATTCGCCGGATCTCGAAGGGGTCCATGTCCAGCGCCTCCGCCGCCATGTCCATCATGCTTTCGGTCGCGAATTGCGCCTGCATGCCACCAAAGGTCCGGAACGCACCCGAAGGTGTGTTGTTGGTGTAGACCCCCCGAGTATCGACTGACAGGTTTTCCACTTCATAGGGGCCGCAGGACAGAATGGCCGCCTTGCGCATCACACCTTCACTCGACATGCCATAGGCGCCACCGTCGGACAGCATGTCGAACTCGATAGCCGTAATCTGGCCACTCCACTTGAGGCCCATCTTGTAGTGGACCCGGCTCGGATGCCGCTTGGCGGAGGCGATCAGACTTTCTTCACGGGTGAAATTGAGTTGCACCGGTCGATGAGTTTTCATCGCACACAGCGCCAGCATCCCCTGGTAAATCATGTCTTCCTTGCCGCCAAATCCTCCGCCGACAGGGCTCATGATGAAGCGCACCTTGTTGATCGGCTTGGCGATGATCTCGGCAAGCATATGGCGATGGTGAGTAATGTTCTGCGATGGCGAGATCACCACCACCACATCATCGGGATCGACGTAGGCGATCCCGGCTTCGGGCTCCAGGTAGGCGTGTTCGACTTGCTGGGTTCCGAAGTCATCCTCAAGGATCAAATCCGCTTCCGCGAAGCCCTTTTGGGTGTCGCCTTTCCGAACCGGGATATGCTTCACCAGATTGTCAGGTGCATAGTCGTGTATGACTGGCGCACCCGGTTTCAAGGCGTCCGCGGGATCGTAAAGCCCCGGCAATTCTTCGTATTCCACCCTGATCATCGCCAGCGCGCGACGCGCAGTGACCAGATCCTCGGCGGCAACGGCCGCTACCGCTTCCCCCACGTGACGCACTTTGCCACGGGCCATGATGGGTTGATCATGCACAAAGACACCAAAGCCATCCTTACCTGGAACGTCATCCGCAGTGATCACGCACGCCACACCGTCCATTGCTTCCGCTGCACTGGTGTCAATCGACACGATCCGGGCATGAGCGTGGGGCGAACGCAGCACCTGCATTTGCAGCATGTCCGGCATCTTCATGTCGGCGGCGTATTTCAGACGGCCCGAGACTTTGGACGGAGCATCGATACGGCGCACATTGGCGCCGATATAGCTGTCTTCGACACTATCTTCTTCCAGCGCGGTTTCCGGCATATCACCAGCAATTACAGCCTTTGCGATCTCAACTGCTTCAAAGATCTTTGTGTAGCCTGTGCAACGGCAAATGTTGCCACCCAAACGCTCTTTGATCTCTTCTATGTCGGCCTGCGGGTTTTCACGCAGTGCCGAGGTTGCTGCCATCACCATTCCGGGAATACAGTACCCACACTGGCTGGCGCCGGTCTTGTGAAAGGCGCGTTGAACCGGGGTCAGATCACCCGGCTTTGCCAAACCCTCGATCGTCTCGATCCTCGAGCCCGATACCTTGGCAACCGGCATCAGACAAGACTTCACCAGCTTGCCATCGACAAACACGGAACAAGTTCCGCATTCCCCAGCACCGCAGCCTTCTTTTGTACCGGTCAGGTTCAACTCATCGCGCAGGAAATCCAGCAGTCGAGCGTGCGGGTCTGCCTCACGGGAGATTTTCCGACCGTTGACTTCAGCGTCTATTTGCAACTTAGGCATGTGTTTTTTCCTTCGCATCTGCAAAATCCACCTGGACTTCGGGTTGGTTCGCCAAAGCATCCTCAAGGGCGGCCCGAACGAAGTTGACGACAACCTCGCGCCGGTATTCCTTTCGGCTGCGCGACCCGACGGTGTCGGCGGCGGTCTGCGCTGCACGTTCGATCAGCGCATGAGATATTCTTTCTCCCCGCAGCACGCTTTCTGCTTCGCTCATCCGGATCGGTCGTGGGCCAACACCGCCCAGAGCCAATCGGACGTCTTCAAAGACGCGCCCATCACGATCCGCCTTGACCAACGCTGCGCTGCAAGCGACCGAAATCACAAGCGACCGCCTTTGGCCAACTTTCTGAAAGGACCCTCCATATCCGTTGGCCGTATCCAGAATGACAGCGGTCGCGATCTCATCCCCGGCGATCTGTGTCTTGCCGGGGCCTTCAATGAAATCGACCACTGGAACTTGGCGGCTGACCACGCTGCCATCGTGAAGGCGGGTCAACTCGATCTCGCCGTTCAAAGCCACCACCGCGGGGGTGCCGTCAGCGACAGGAGACGCATTTACGAGGTTGCCGGTCACGGAAGCCTGTTCGCGGATCTGGTCATCGGCGAACCAGATCGCGCAAAACGGCATACATGGCAGACTGCGCATCAGTGTCTGGTCGGTCAGGAAATCCTGGTAAACGGTGTTGGCCCCAAGCCGCACACGACCGTTCTCGAACGAATAACCGTTCAATTCCGCGATGCGGGTGACATCGATAAGCTCAGGCAGGTGGACATCCCCGGCCCGCCCTTCACGGGCCCAGGGCAAGATATCAGTGGCACCGGAGACGAGCCTGCTGCCTGTCTTCGCATTGGACCAAATCGCCAGTGCTTCCGGCAAGTTCGTCGGCAGGTGATAGTTGTCACAGGTCAGCATGGTTCGTCTCCTTTGTTCCGACTTATTCAGCCGCGACTTTCTTGGATTGTTCCTGCGGGTTCTTCACAACCACCTTGATCGCATCCTCCACCCGGTCTTTCGCGTAGCGCAGCGCTTCCTTGAGGTCGACCATGTCGAAAGTGTGCGTGTGGATCAGCGTCGCGTCGAACCGCTTCTGCCGCATGAAGGCCTCGGCACGGTGCGTTGCCGTCTTGCCCTCGCCACGGATGCCATAGAGATAGATATTGTTGCGAACGAGATAGGCGACATCGACCTCGGGGCTGTTGTGCGGGAACGCCGCGAGGCAGATCTTGCCGCCACGGTTCACCATCTGCGCGGCTTCGTTCAGGCCGTTCGGCGCACCAGCACATTCGACCACATAATCGACACCCTTGCCGCCGGTCAGTTCACGGACCTTTTCGACCACATCCTCGTTGCGTACATTGATCACGTGATCTGCGCCCAGCCTCTTGCCGATCTCCAGGCGGTTGTCGCGGGTGCCGGTCAGGATAACAGGCTGAGCACCAAGCGCCTTGGCAACGGCCGCGCCCAAAAGACCGATCGGGCCGGGGCCCGTGACAACGACGCTTTCACCAGCGACCAGACCACCCAACTCGGTCAGGCCGTACATTGCCGTTCCAGCGGTCACGACCAAAGTCGCCTCTTCATCAGACATGTTGTCGTCGACATGAATCAAGGTGTTGATATTGTTGACCGCATATTCGGCAAACCCCCCATCGGTGGTGAAGCCATTGGCGCGATGACCCTTGTCCACGTCGCCGTAGTTCTTGCCGTAGTTGTGGCATGACGTGTACATGCCCTGCCGGCAGCGCTTGCACTGGCCACAGCCAGCGTGGATCTCCACCGTCACGCGTTCACCAATCTCGTATTCGTCCACCCCGGGCCCGAGGGCGACAACCGTCCCCATGTATTCATGGCCTGGTGTGAAATTCTTGTTGAAAGGGTCGCCGCCGTTGATCTGGGCGGGCGGACCGTGATGGATGATCTCGAGGTCGGTGGCGCAGATTGCAACTGCATCGATGCGCACCAGTACCTGGGCCTTTCCCGGAACCGGCACCGGTTTTTCGGAAAGCGTCAACTCACCGGGATCGCCGAGAACCCAGGCTTTCATTGTCTCGGGTACCGGATGGGTTTCGCTTGTGGTTACGTTGTCGGGCATGGACATTTTTCAGACTCCTTGTTGTTTGAGGGGGCGCTAGATCTTCAGGTCGCGCAGTTTGTTGGAAAACGAGTTGGCCGCCGCGATCATTTCCTTGATCAGGAAGTCGCGGTAGTCATCGGTGGCTCGATCGGCCGGGATGGTGACGGAAATAGACCCGATGACGGCTCCTGCGCCGGCCCTGATCGTCGCGCCGATGCAAACGATTCCTTCGCTGAATTCCTGGTCGTCGATCGAGTACTTTCGGCGGCGGACCAGACGCAGTTCCTCAACCAGGCCAGATAGGGTGGTAATGGTTTCGGGCGTGTAGGACGAAAGGCCGTTGGCTGAAATGATCCGAACCAATTCTGTGTCCGGAATCCAGGCGAGGATTGCTTTCCCCGTGGCGGTGGCGTGCAGGGCCGACATTTTTTCGACCTCGTCGGGTTCTACCACTTTGTCATCAGTTCCAGGGAAACTGAGCTTTGTCATCAGAGAGGTGTCTCTCAGCACAGCGAATTGCACACCGTGCCCTAACGATGCGCCCAACGCCTTCAACTCACCAGCCAACAGCACATCTGGGTCGCGCTCGCCTTCCGAAATCTGGACCAGCTCACCAAGCCGTGGACCAAGTGCGTATCCCTTGATCCTTCCGAGGTGGGTCACAAAGCCCTTCTTGACCAAAGTCGTGATCAGATGGTGACATGTTGAAATGTTGAGCCCGAGGCGCTCGGAAATAACCGAAACAGTGACGCCATCGCGTTCTTGTGCGACGATCTCGAGAACGTTGAGGGCTCTCTCGACGGACTGGATCGTGCGCCCACCAAGATCACCTGATGCCGTGGCCAGTGACACAAGCTCAGCGTCCACGGAACTGTCGGCACCTTGTCTCTCAAACTTCTCAACCATGATCGCCTTTCCCGATTTTCATCACAGAGCATCAGGATAGAACGAGATTCTGGCAAGGAATTTTGAAATGATCGGTGCAAGTTTGATATTATCAAAATGGTATGTGGCTGATGAAGTTCGTCGGTCGGACAGAGGCGGACACGACCCGTCCAGGGTGGCCGGTCATCCCGGCCGACGGTGTAGCACCCCGAGGCGGCGAAGTACGTCACCCACGGGCTGCGCAAGAACGCGACAATCGAACTCTACCTAGCCGGATGCCACGACGAGATGGTGAAAGCCGTCACCGGTCATTCCGGCGTCGAGATGCTCAAAAAATATGGAGGTCAGATCAGGCAAAGAGAACTTGCAACGCGAGCGCAGGACGCGCGCAACCGCTTTGAACAGAACAGGAAGGAAACGTGAATATTTCAACACCTGTTTCAAAAATCGAGCAAATGGAGTGCTGGCATGACGCAAGTCATTGATTTTATTGGAGGCGAGTACCGGAATCGAACCGGTGTACACGGATTTGCAAAACTAAGTATGTATCTGAATTTAATGGGATTTATGTTTAGAAATGGTGCTTTTTTCGGTGGAACATATGATGAATGTTTAGACGCCGCAGGCGCGGTTTAAAGTGGTTGAAACACCGCTTCACGGCCTGCCTGTGATCACCTTTCCGCGCCGCTATTGCGCCGCTCGACATTGACGGCCGTCATAAAATGCACCCATTCTGATGCGAACAACTTTCTGTTGATCAGCTTTGAGGTGTCCAGCTTGCTATTTGGGCTAATTCGGGCAGTGTTTTTCAGCCGTCCTGCGAAACGGCGGGAGCCGCCGCGCGCTCGTGACATTGTCACTCCACTTCCGCAGCCTGTGCGAAAGCCAGCGCCTGAGCGGCCCGCCGTGTATCGCACGCAAACACCCCAGCCAGCTCACGCACCGAGCCATCCGCATGAGACCACGCTCACCGGCAAATGCTATATGGTCGATGATGAAACGATCCGGATAGGGCGGGTTGGCATGCGTTTGGCAGGTGTCGACGCGCCAACGCTTAACCATCCATAGGGTAAGAAGGCGAAATGGGAATTAGTGAACCTTTGCAAAGGGCAAATCATCACCGCCGAGATCGAGCCGGAACTGTCATCTGAACGGCTTGTCGCAACCTGATTTTTGCAGGGCGGTCGCGATTTGAGCGCAGAAATGTTCGTAGCGGACTGGCGATAGATTGGCCGACTTTTCCGGCGGGAGATACAAACATTCGGAACCAAAAATCGCGTGCACAACGGAGACTGAAGAGCGGCAGTTGGGCAAAGCGCGCTTCACTAGGTGATGTTGCATTCAATACTTTGCATCGTGCATGCTATAAACCAATCAACTCTAGATAACTCAAACTATCTCTACCGTGCATTGGAGAATTACCTGTGAAATACAAATCTATTTCAGTAGATCAATGGCGGCAGTTTAGAGAGGTTAGTTTACAATTACATCCTAATCTCACAATATTGACTGGGCCGAATGGTTCCGGGAAAAGCACGCTGTTATCGTTGCTTGAGTTAAGTATGGAGTTGCCATATCGAGAGCCGTACCTCGCTACACCGGTAAATGACTCTAAGTCGGGAAAAACGGGATACTCATTAAGCACACTATTTTCCCGGTTTAACCCCTTTAAAAGAAAAGAAAATGCGCCGCAATCCTCGGGGCATGAGATTGGAACGCTGGAATACGACGATGGCAGTACGGCTAGGATAATGGCGCAAGGCTCAAACGCCTTGCAGTACCAAGTGCACCTTGATCCTATGCAGTCCGTTTCGGGCTTTAAAATCGCCTCACACCGTGCCCTACCTCGGTACCAAGCGGTTCAATCTCTACCTGTTTCGGGAATTCGCCCGAAGGACGCGTTTGATTATTTTGCACAGTCGCAAAGTCATTACACAAGAGGTGACAGGTACCACCGTCAAGGCAAAACGATTCAGAATCCAGTTGCCCCAATGAAAGAAACGCTGATCGGATTTGCGGCCTTTGGAGCCGACAATGTCCATCTGAAAGCCATTCCCGAGTTAGTCGGCCTGTATGATAGATTTCAAGACCTTCTCTTGGCGCTGTTGCCTGACGAAATTGGATTTCAAAGATTGGAGGTTCGCAGCCCTGAAATAGTTGTAGTATCAAGGACTGGAGAGTTCCCAATTGACTCTGCGTCAGGTGGCCTCATGTCGCTCATTCAAACTGCTTGGCAAATATTTCTATTTACTGAAGCATACGGGGAGGAGGCCACTGTTCTCGTTGATGAACCTGAAAATCATCTCCATCCGTCACTGCAGAGAGACTTTCTCGGAAATCTTGTGCGTGCATTTCCCAAAGTTCAGTTTATTGTCGCCACTCATTCTCCATTCGTAATCACATCGGTTAAAGAATCTCGAGTGTACGCCCTTCGCTACTCAGGTCTGTCTGACTCATCACCCCAAGACCATTCGGCAGTCACCGCTCAGGAGATTGATTTTGTTAGCAAGGCGAGAACAGCCGACAAAATCCTTGATGAAGTGCTCGGCGTATCTGTCACCCTTCCCACTTGGGCAGAGCGAGACCTGACTAGAATTACACAGAAGTTTGAAGAAGCAGAGATTTCCGAAAGTTCGATCGAAGAACTCCGCCGCGATTTAAGGGCAGTGGGGCTCATTGAGTTCCTTCCTGAAGCAATCGGGAGGATAGCGCGTGATTAAACTCACTAAGAGCGATAAACCCGCTGTTCTTGAAAATAACGCGCAGAATTGGACAGAAGAGCTATTAGCTGCCCTAGCGGATCAAAACGACGAACGCGTCAAGACCTTGATGAGAAGATATAATCACCATGAAGTAAAAACGGCGCTAAAGGCTGAAACAAAGGAAAAGTGCGCTTATTGTGAGGCTAGAGTTACAGATGTTGCGCACGGGGACATCGAACATGTGACGCCGAAGTCAATTGAAATCGAAAGGACATATGATTGGAACAACCTCACTTTCGCGTGTCAGATTTGCAACCAGAACAAATCCAACAAGGAAAACATTATTGATCCTTATGAAAGTAACCCAGAGGACCACCTCTTTTTTGCGGGAGCTTTCGCTAAAGGCAAGACTCTCGCAGGAACGCGAAGCGTTTTGGAGTTGAAGCTAAACAGGACCGCACTTGTTGAAAGTAGGAATCGTGAAATTGAACGCTATGCAGACCAAATTGAGAAGATCTTCTTGGTGGAAGATAAGCGAACAAGAGTTTTGCTTATTCGAGGGATGCTTGACGAGTTAGACACTGGTCGGCCTGAATTCGTTGCAGCTTGCCGCGTTGTCTTGCGGCAATATACGGCCGGGCAAGCGGCCTAGATTTCGAATTTGGTGATGCTCAGGTTTTCATAGTTCGTCGAGCTTTGATGATTTAACCGCAAAATTAAGCTGTGATTGATACGCCACCTACAGGCGCCCGATTTAGGTCGGTTACGTCCTGAAGGGCTATTACGGTTCGAAACTTGGAGCGGCAGATTTCTGCACCTTGCTGCCGTCTATCAGGTGGGATGCCGTTCTGCCCTCATCTGCTGGGCCTGCACGGCCCGGATGCGCTGACGCACTTTCTTTGTGTAGTGCTGGACCATTGCAGGGCTTTGACCGGTCACAGCCGCGATCAGGTCGTCACTGCAACCGGCCTCCAGTAGCTCACAGGCGGCGTTGTAGCGCCAACTGTGAATATCGTAGTCCAAAGCCCCGATTTGCTCTCTGACCTTTCTGACGGCGGCTGACGCGCCCCTGTATGACCAGCGGTTCGTGCCGCGCTCATTTGTCAGTATGTAGACCGAATGGCGACTGGCGACGTCGAGCGCGG
Organism: Roseovarius sp. A-2; assembly: GCF_002072155.1. GTDB lineage: Bacteria > Pseudomonadota > Alphaproteobacteria > Rhodobacterales > Rhodobacteraceae > Roseovarius. The sequence goes on from NZ_BDIY01000002.1 coordinate 33,162, forward strand.
CCTGTAGCTCGGGCAGGATCGGCACCCACAGCTCTTTCGAGGTTTTGCTTTGCCGGACCCAGACTGCGCCGTTCTTGATGTTCGACCAGCGCATGGACAGCACATCGCCGATCCGTTGACCGGTGCCAACGCAAAGCTCCATCACAAGGCGTTCTCTGGTGCCGAGGGCGCAATGCGCCCGGTAGACGTCAAGAAGTTCGCGCGGCCACAGCTCGCGCTCTGTCTTTGTCGTCCTGATTTCCGGCACGCCCCGAGCGGGATTGGTTTCCCGCCAGCCCAGATCAACGCAGTGTTCCATGAGGACACGCAGCACGCGCAGCGAATAGTTGGCGAAATAGGCTTTTTCGGCGTTTGTATCGCGCAGCCGGATCACGTCCTTGCGCTGCATCTTGGCGGGATTGGCGTCGCCCATGATGTCGCGAAAGAAGTCCAGATACTTATCGTAATCCAGACCGGTACGGGGCTTGAGGTTCTTATATCGTGGCGATTTTCGATAGTGGTCGATCAACGCCCCAAAATTCCGCGCCACCACTTTGCGGGGCTTGTCTTTCTGGGAGAGAATGCCAGCATACTCTGTCCAGAAGTGCGCCGTACCAAATTCGCTTTGGAACTTTTGCGACGGCCAGCCGCGCCGTTGAAAGTAAATTCCATTGCTTTGCCTGTAGACGTGTTTTGGTAGCTCACGTTTTGCCATGGCGCATATCTATCCTGTCGAAATCATCGGCATCATGCTCTGTCGCGAGGACAATCTCAATCTTTCTGCCCTCGACAATCACCCGACTGACCGACTTTCCCGCATTTTCAAAGGCGGTGAGCAGGCTCAGGGCCGATTGTTCGAGCTTGGTGGACGCCATTTTCTTACACCAGCCAGAGGGGCAGGGGGGCCACGCGGCGGACCGCTGAAGCATGCGAGGACGTTTCCGAGCAGCGCGACACCGTCGCGATCTGCATGAAAACACCACTGATCCTGTCCAAGCCCATAGCTAGCCCCTTCGAATTTCAGTTCGCGCGCCGGTTCGGACGAATGGGAAACCCATGCAAACTGTTCTGAGGTTCAAGCTACGACGTAATGAGCGTTCCGGGCAAATCGGGGATCACGATGCGCAGTCACTAGGGGCATATAGAAGCCTGTAACAAATGAAACATTATGTTACCAAATCTAGCGTTCTATGGTGTCTATTCACCGAATGTCGAGGCTTCGACATGGTGAGATATCTACCCTCGCGAATTTTGTCGGCGCTGTCACTAGAGGGATATATCACCAAGAAGGGGGATATCCGGCCCGCCCGCTCGAAGATCGAGGCGGTCGGGCAGGGTGGCGCGCCCGGTTTGACCGGAGGCGCGGGACAAGGAAGTCTAGGGCGATGCTCGCAAGCTGCGCGTCGCCCTGGACAACCTTGTCTGACAGGGGAGAGACAAAAGGCTGATGGAAACCTTCGGACACACCCCCGCTTATGCGGGGACCCCCGTGCCCGAAACGCCTCTGGCTTTACAGCGCTTCCCTTTGAGGGTGCGCCTCCGGCGCTGCGAGAGGCGACGCCTGTGCACCGCTACCTGTTGGCGCTACATGCTTAGAAAGAAAGAGAGCCAGCGCGCGCGGGACGAACGCTAGGGCGTGCTGACTGGCTACCTGTAATTTCCAAGCGATGTACCGAAAATAACGTAGCGCTCTTTTTCAGAGCTTGGGCGGTGTTCCTTTACGCCGAGAAAGCGAACAGAACAAAAACAGAATGTTTAGACAAATGTTTAGACGCGCCGTGTCGCGTTTTTCGAAAATCAGCTAAGTGATTGATTTTAAATGGAGGCGAGTACCGGAATCGAACCGGTGTACACGGATTTGCAATCCGCTGCGTCACCACTCCGCCAACTCGCCGTTCCAAGTGGTTGCGATGGGGTATCCGATCCGGGTCGGCTGTGCAAGTGGACAAAGTGGCGTTTTGACCATCGGGAGGCGGCCCATAGGCGTTGCTGCGGGGCGGGTTCTGTGTCAGAACCCCAAACATAGAACTTCGATTGCAAGAGTTTAGCTCATGACCGACTATGCCGCCCGGCGCACTGTTATGGTTGACACCCAGGTTCGCCCCTCCGATGTGACCAAATTTCCGATTATTGACGCGATGCTCGGCGTCCCGCGCGAGGCCTTCGTGCCGCAGCGCCTGCGTGAGGCGGCCTATCTGGGTGAGAACCTCGATCTGGGGGAGGGGCGGGTGATGCTCGATCCGCGCACCCTCGCCAAGATGCTCGACGCACTGGATATCGAAGGCGACGATCTGGTGCTCGATATCGGCCCGGCCTTTGGCTATTCCTCGGCGGTGATTGCGCGTATGGCCGAGGCGGTTGTGGGGGTGGAGCGAGATGCCGCAGTTGTCGAGGAGGCACAGCGGATGCTCGTCGAACAGGGTGCCGACAATGTTATCATGCAGCAGGGCAATCTCGCCGATGGCGCGCCGGATCACGGCCCCTATGACGTGATCCTCCTGCAGGGCGCGGTGGAGCATTTGCCCGAGGCGATCACCGGACAGCTCAAGGAGGGTGGGCGCATCGCCTGCATCTTTATGGACGGGACGCTTGGTGTGGTGCGGATCGGCTACAAGATCGACGGGCATGTGAACTGGCGCTACGCGTTCAATGCGGGGGCACCGGTGTTGCCGGGCTTCGAGCGTCGCGCGGCCTTTACGCTTTGACAGGGATCGTGCGCCGCGCAGGACGGAGAGGGTCATGATGGGCAGAACAAGACTTGGGTCTCTCGGAGCGGCGCTTGCCTTTGTCGCAACGCTCGCCGCGCCAACCGGCGCGCGGACCGAGACGCTGGCCGACGCGCTCGTGAGTGCATATGTCAACAGCGGTCTTCTGGACCAGAACCGCGCGTTGTTGCGCTCCGCCGATGAGGATGTGGCGCAGGCGATTTCGGCGCTGCGGCCCATCATCGACTGGACCGCCGACATCTCTCGCGACTTCAGTCGGATCAGGAGCCTAGCCCGGACCCGCAAGAGCGGCACGACCTCGGCCAATATCGGGATCACCGGGGCGCTGTTGCTCTATGATTTCGGGCGCAGCGATCTTTTGGTAGAAGCGGCCAAGGAAACGGTGCTGGCCACGCGGCAAACCCTTGTCAGCGTCGAGCAGCTGGTGCTGCTGACGGCCGTGCAGGCCTATATGAACGTCATTCGCAATCAGGAATTCGTGGCGCTACGGCAGAACAACCTGCGGCTTCTGCGAGAGGAATTGCGGGCGGCACGCGACCGGTTCGAGGTGGGCGAGGTGACGCGCACGGATGTGGCGCAGGCCGAATCCGCGGTAGCGCTCGCGCAAAGCGGTCTGGCGACTGCGCAGGGCGATCTGACCCGCGCCATCGAGGAATTCCGTGAGGCGGTCGGGCGTGACCCCGGCCCCTTGCAGACACCGGGCGATCTGCCGGGGCTGGCGGGGGATGTGAGCGCGGCGAAATCGGTCGCGGTGCGGAAGCATCCCGATATCCTCGAGGCGCAGCGCAATGTCGCGGCGGCGGAGTTGAACATCAGTGCGGCCAAGGCGGCGATGCGCCCGTCTGTCAATCTCACGACCCGGCTGGGCGTGGGCGAGAATCTCGACGATTCGGATTTTACGCGCAGCGGCAGTGTCGGGGTCGAGGTGACCGGGCCGATCTATCAGGGCGGTCGGCTGGCCTCCGAAGTGCGGCAGGCCATGGCGCAGCGCGACTCGCAGCGCGCGCAACTGCACCTGGTGGGGTTGCAGGTCAAGCAGGACGTGGGCAACGCCTATGCCAATCTGCGCGCCGCCCGCGCCAGCCGCGATGCCAGCCGCGAGGCGGTGCGCGCGGCAGAGGTGGCCTTTGAGGGCACGCGCGAGGAGGCCAAGCTGGGTGCGCGCACGACGCTGGATGTTCTGGATTCCGAGCAGGATCTGCTCGATGCTCAGGCCAATCTCATCTCGGCCAATGCGGATGTGGTGATCGCGGCCTATTCGGTGCTGGCGGCGATCGGCGAATTGACGGCGCGCGAGCTCAATCTGAGCGTGCCGACCTATGACGCGTCGGCCTATTACGATCTGGTCAAGACCGCGCCGGTGCCGATCAGCCCGCAAGGCCAGAAGCTCGACAAGGTGCTGCGCGCGCTCGGAAAGAACTGAAAACTTTTCGAAGCGGTTGTGCGAGACACCGCCCGAGGGTAAACTCGGGCGAGGCAAGAATGGTGGCAGAGCATGTCCGACCCTGTGAAGAATGTGGATATTGAGGATGTGTTGTCCTCAATCCGGCGACTTGTCTCGAACGGTCCGGATGCGACCGGGCCGAAAGACGAGGCCATATCCGACAAGCTGGTTCTGACGCCCTCGCTGCGTGTGGACGAGAAAAATGCGCCGGATGCGTCAGCAGCGGACGAGATCGCGCGCCTGGACGAAGAGGCCCGGCAGCCGGAGCCAGATTACCCGGCATCGCAATATGTGGCAGGGCCCGAGGCATCGCCGGATGCCGGGAAATGCCCTGACGACGTGGAAGAAAGCTCTGATTCCGGCGACGATACGCAGGAGCCGGACGCGGTGTCACAGATGGACCTGGTTGAGCAGCAAAACACCGGGCATGACGAGGCCGGAGAGCAGTATCCGGGCACAGATACCTCCGAACCGGATGATGAAGAGATCGACCGTTTCCTCGGGGAGGTGACCTCGGCACTCGGCGCGCAGGCGGCCGAGTTCGAGGAGGAGGTTGCACAGCGCGAGGATCAATGGGAGCCGGACGGTGCCTCGGACGACGCCTATGCTGGCGGGCCTGTCGCCTCGGTCGAGTGGCAGGATGCGAGCGACGACGAGGCGGAGGATGATTTTGCGCCCTCATCTGACCCGGATATGGAGCCTGCGGACGAGGCGGCGTCCTATGCCTATGCGCGAAGCTGGGAGGCTACGGATGATGCCGGGCAGCGCGATGCGCCGGGCAACGCCTTCGATTTCGACGATGCGGTGATCGACGAAGACACGTTACGCGACATGGTGGCCGAGATCGTGCGTCAGGAATTGCAGGGTACGCTCGGGGAGCGCATTACCCGTAACGTGCGCAAGCTGGTGCGGCGCGAGATCCACCGCGCCTTGACCAGTCAGGATTTCGAGTAGGCATCAGGGCCTGATCCGTCTCCTGCGGGGTGGGGGTGGCCCCGCCCGGCCTTGTATCATTCCCATTCCATCTGCTCGAAAACCCGACCCGCGTTCTTGGTGGCCAGCTCTTCAAACGTGTCGAGGTGGCGGTAGGGGGATTGATCAACGTAATAGGCGTCGGCAAGGTCGCCGCCGTCATCAATATGCTCGCCGATGCGCGCGCGCAGGTATTCCAGATAGCCCTTGGTATAGCGGCGCACCTGATCCATGTTGGTCGGGTGGCCATGACCGGGGATCACGTAGGTGGCACCCAGTGCCTCGAACTCGGCATCCCATGTCTCCAACCAGTCGCGGGTGATGGTCTCGGGAAAGATTGGCAGCATGCGTTCGTGAAACGCCATGTCGCCGGAGATCACGAGGCTCTGCCCGGGTAGCCAGATCACGATATCGCCGGGGCTGTGGGCGGGGCCGAGATAGCGCGCCTCGATGCGGTAATCGCCCATGTCGAGCGTGTAGGTGTCGCTAAAGGTCTCGGTCGGTGGCACCACTTTGGTGCCTTCGGCGCGCTCCTTGGTGATGCGGCGGGCGGTTTCGAGGTCGGTGCCGCCATATTGCTCGATCTCGTGCAGGGCGTCCTCATGCGCGATCACCGGCACGCCCTGGGCCACCCAATAGGAATTGCCCAGCATGGCATGGCCCTGGCCATTCTCGTTGAACACATGGGTGACGGGCTGATCGGTGATCGCCTTGATCTCGGCATGTAGCGCTTCGGCGAGGCCATAAGAGGCCCCGCCATTGATCACCACCACCCCGTCGCCGGTGACGATGAAGCTGAGATTGTTGTTATGGCCTGCATTCTCGTAGGTGGGGGGGGCGGTGGCCCCGATGGCGGACCAGACGCCGGGGATGAATTCCACCGGCTTGGAGTATAGCAGCGAGCCGGGATACTGATCTGCGATATCCTCGCTGGCGAGCGCGGGGGCTGCGGCGAAAAGGGCGGCTATGAGGAGGGTGCGCATCGCCTCACACCTCCGCCACGAAGCGGTAGGCGTTGCCGTTGCGCTCCACCCGGCCAAGCCCGCCCTCGGGCAGGTGAAAGCCGACCATCGCCATTCTGTCGGTGGCCAGTTGGTCGAGCAGGCGCAGCCGCGTTGCGATCCCTTGATCGGCATCCTGATCCGAGCCGCTGGCCCAATCGGGGCGGGCAAGGGCGAGATGCCCGTTGCCGATGGCGTCACCGATGACCATCACCGCCTCCGACCCCTGCCGCAGTTCAAACGCCATGTGGCCGGGCGTGTGGCCGGGCGTGTCATGTGCCATGATGCCGGGCAGCACCTCTTGCCCGCCAGTGATGAATTCGATTCGGTCCTCTATCGCGGCCAGACGGCGTGCCGCGCCCACGGCAAAGCTCGCGCGCGCCGTGCCGATGGTGTCGACGGTGGCGGGGTCTGTCCAGTAGTCCCATTCGGCCTGACCGATCATGTGGGCCGCATTTGTGAAAACGGGGTCGTCGAAATCGTCAAGCACGCCCCAGAGATGATCGGGATGGGCATGGGTGAAGATGACATGGGTCACGTCATCCGGCGTCACGTTCACGGCGGCGAGCGCGTCGAGCAATTCACCGGCACTTGGCATGAAGGCATGGCCGGAACCCGCGTCGAACAGCACCGTGCGCGTGCCGTCGCGGTAGAGGGTGAGGTTGCAGGGTGGCGCGATCGTGTCACCGGTGATGCCGAATTCGGCCAGCACCGGCGCGGCCTTGGCCGGGTCGAGATCACCCAGCAGGAAATCGCGCGGCAGCACCAGATGCCCGTCGCTGAGCGTGGTGATCGTGGCCTGCCCAAGGGTTGTTTCGGTCGCGGAAAAGCCCGCGCGCGGCAGCCCACAGAGCGCGCCTGCGCCCATCGCCCCCAAAATCCGGCGTCTGGTGAATGTCATGGCATCCTCCCTTAAAATTCTAATTTATGAATATGATGCGCTGCGCGCCGCGAAAACACAAGAGGTTATGGATGCGCGTGGCGGTCAGCCCAACTGCAGGGACGGGGCGGGCCGAGAGGCCAAGATGAAGCGCATGGTCGCTGGCATGTCACCTGAATTGACATTTACAATACGTATTGTGAGATTTAAACTCACCATCAAAGGTAGAAGGGCCCCTGCGGGGCTTTGCCACTCAGCAGAAAGGACCCGCCCATGGCCGAATCGCGCGCATCCAAGGCCTACGCCTCTTCGCCCTGCATGGCGCATGAGTTGGACCCGGCCTACCTTGATCCACCGGAGCAGGCGGCGGGCGTGATGCGCTGGCGGCGGGCCATGCGCGCGGAGTTGCGCGGCGCACGTTCCACCCTTGGGGTTGCCGCGCGGCAGGACCTGGAGCGTGCGTTGTCCGAACATCTGCACACGCTGATTGAGACACGGTTCGACGGCGCGCGGGGGCAGGTGCTGTCAACGTACTGGCCGATCAAGGGAGAGCCCGATCTACGGCCTTTTATGGCGACGCTGCATCGCGCGGGCGTTACCGTTGCCCTGCCGGTGGTGGAGCAGAAAGCAAGCCCTCTCACCTTTCGCCGCTGGACGCCCGAGGCCAAGATGATCCGGGGTGACTGGAACATTCCCGTGCCGCCGCCCGAAGCCGAAAAGCTGACGCCTGACATCATGCTTGCGCCAGTCATCGGCTGGACCGACGAGGGATATCGTCTCGGCTACGGTGGCGGCTATTTCGACCGGACGCTGGCGGTCTGCCATCCGCGCCCGGCGACAATCGGGATCGGGCTGACACAGGCGCGCCTTTCGACGATCTATCCGCAACCGCATGACATACCGCTCGATCTGATCGTGACCGAGGCGGGGGTGATGGCAGACAGGGGTGCGCATTGAGGAGCCTAGTCGAGCAGATGCGCGTTTTGCATTGATGGGCTGGACCGAGTTTATTGTCGCGTTCGCCGTATTCTTCCTGAGCCATTCGGTCCCGGTGCGACCGCCCATCAAGAAGCGGATCGTGGCGCATGCAGGGCAACGCGGCTTCACGTTTGGCTATTCGGTATTGTCATTAGCGGTGCTGGTTTGGGTGATAGGCGCGGCGGGACGCGCGCCCTTCGTGCCGGTCTGGGATTGGACCCCGTGGCAGGCGCATGTGACGCTGACGTTGATGTTGGCGGCCTGTCTCATCCTTGGCCTTGCCGTCGCCCGGCCCAATCCGTTCTCGTTCGGTGGCGCGCGAAACGACCGGTTTGACGCGGCAAGGCCGGGGCTCGTGCGCTACATGCGGCATCCGCTTCTTGTGGCGACGGCGCTCTGGGCTGTCGGTCACTTGATCCCGAACGGCGATCTGGCGCATGTCATCCTGTTCGGTAGCTTTGCCGTATTCGCCCTGGCGGGTGGCAGGCTGATCGACCGGCGCAAACGGCGCGAGATGGGCGCAGACTGGCTCCGCGTGCGAGAGGCCGTCACCGCCGCGTCGCTTTGGCCGCGCCCGGCCAACTGGGGCGGTGCACTGGTGCGGCTTGGGCTGGGGGTCGGGCTTTACGCGGCGCTCATTGCCGCGCATCCGGCGGTTCTTGGCGTCTCGCCACTCGGCTAGGCGCGCGCGCGGGCTGGACGCGCGCGCGTCACGCCGCTAAGCCCCTGCTGACGAAGGCGGCGAGAGGATCGACTGATGACGGCAAGCGACAAGACCGCGCAAGATCGACTGCGCGCCACGGCCTCGCGTGTGCTGCGGTTCGAGGCGGACGCGCTCGGGGTCATGGCCGAGACCCCGCCCGAAGGCTTTGCCCGCGCGGCCGAGCTGATGCTGGGCGCGGGCGGGCGCGTGGTGGTGTCGGGCATGGGCAAATCCGGGCACGTGGCGCGCAAGATCGCGGCGACGCTAGCCTCGACCGGGACGCCCGCGCTCTACCTGCATCCGGGCGAGGCGAGCCATGGCGACCTCGGCATGGTGACGGGGGATGATGTCTGCCTGCTCTTGTCGAATTCCGGTGAGACCCGGGAACTGTCGGATCTGCTCCAATATGCCCGCCGCTTCGGTATCCCGATGATCGCAATCACGCGGGTCGCGGGCAGCACGCTGGCGCGGCAGGCAGATGTGGCGCTCATCCTGCCGGACATGCCCGAGGCGTGCGCGATCGGCATGGCCCCCACGACCTCGACCACCTGTGCGTTGGCGCTCGGCGATGCGCTTGCAGTGGCGTTGATGGAGCGGCGCGGCTTTGCGGCGGATGCGTTCCACGTCTTTCACCCGGGCGGCAAGCTCGGGGCGCAGTTCCTGCGGGTGCGCGATGTCATGCATATCGGCACCGCCCTGCCGGTAGTCACGCCTGCCACGTCGATGGGTGAGACCCTGATCGAGATGAGCGCCAAGGGCTTCGGCATCGTGGCGGTGGCCGAGAACGGCCAGTTGCGCGGGGTCATCACCGATGGCGATCTGCGGCGCAATCTGGACGGGCTGATGGGCCGCGACGCAGGCACTGTTGCCACCGCCGATCCGCGCACCGCGAAACCCGAAATGCTGGTGTCAGAAGCCCTGGGCGTGATGAACCGGCACAAGATCGGCTCGCTGCTGGTCGTCGAGGAGGACGGGATGCTGTGCGGGCTGGTGCATATCCACGACTGCCTGCGCGCCGGGGTGGCCTGAGCCGGCCGGATCCGGTAACGCTCGCGTGAAATAAACCCGCCGCGCCTCTGGCCGCGCGCCGCGCCCATGCACACTTGCGACGGCGGGGCGACACACCGCCCCGGGGAGACCGGAATTTTGGGCTATCTCTATCTGCTGGCCGGGCAGGGCACCCTGTTCATTGGCGGCGAGGCGCTTGTGAGCGGCAGCGTGGGCATCGCCCGACGCCTGTCGATCCCGCCCCTGCTGATCGGGTTGACGGTGGTCGGCTTCAGCACCTCGACGCCGGAATTTCTGGTCTCAGTGGATGCGGCGTGAGGCGGTGTACCGGATATCGCGCTTGGCAACGTTCTGAACTCCAACGTCTATAATATCCTCGGGAATCTCGGGGCAACGGCGGTCATCGCGCCAATCCCGGTGGCCGGGCGCTTTCTGGCGTTCGATCTGCCGGTGATGAACGCGGTGTCGCTGTTGCTGGCACAGGGTTGAGTCGCTCAGACCTGCCCGCCCGCGATCTCGATGGCCTGGCCGTTGACGCTGCCTGATCCCGGACCGCAGAGCCACAGCACCGTGCGGGCAACTTCCTCCGGGGCGATCAGGCGGTTGTTGCGGTTCGCGCTGACCATCATGGCGCGCGCCTCGTCTGCCGAGACGCCCGCGCGTTCGGAGATCGCGGTCACATTGCGGCTCACGATCTCGGTATCGACATAGCCCGGGCAGATCGCGTTGAAGGTGAAGGGCGTGCCGAGATAATCCTCGCTCAGGCTGCGGATCAGGCCAATTATGCCGTGTTTGCTGGCACTATAGGCCGACGCACCTTTCAGACCCTTGAGCCCGGCAATCGAGGAAATCGCGATCACCCGGCCCCAATCGGTCTTGCGCATGCCGCTCAGGCATTCGCGCACCGTGTAGAAGGCCCCGTCCAGATTGGTGGCCATGATCTGCCGCCAGAACGCAGCATCGGTCTTGTGCAATGCGCGGCCCTCGGCGATGCCCGCGTTGGGAATGCAGATTTGCACCGGCCCGCGCAGCGCAACGGCGCGTGCCACGCCATTCACCACCTGAGCCTCGTCGGTCACGTCCATCGCCAGCGGGTGCAGGCCATGGTCCGCCACCTCCTCCAGAACCGCGGCGCGCCGCCCGGTGATCGTGACCTCGGCCCCCTCGGAGGCAAGCGCGCGGGCAATCGCCAGTCCGATGCCGCTGCCACCGCCGGTGACCAGTGCGTGTTTACCACCAAGTGCCATGTTGCCTCCCTCAATTCTGACGCTAGTGTAAACCCGTTCCGCAAGGTGACAACCGCAGAGGAAAGGACGTGGCGCAAATGCTCAAATGGATCGACCTGCCTCCGGTCTGGCTCGTGGGGTTTCTCGCTCTGGCATGGCTGCAGGCGGCGCAATATCCCATGGGCCTGGGCTTTGGCGAGACATGGGCGGATATGCTTGGCGGGCTTCTGGTGGGGGGCGGTCTGCTGCTCATCGTGATGGCGGCGATGGAATTTCGGCGCTACAAGACCACCATCGTACCGCATGAGACGCCCGAGCGTCTGATACAGTCCGGAATCTTCAAACGGTCGCGTAATCCGATCTATCTCGGGGACGCGCTGATCCTCGCCGGGTTGATCCTGCGATGGGATGCGGTTCTGTCGCTGCCGCTGATTCCCGTCTTCGTCTGGGTAATCGAGAAACGCTTTGTCATTCCCGAAGAGGACCGGATGCGCCGCACATTCCGCATGGAATTCGCCCGATATTGCGAAAAAACCAGACGTTGGGTGTAGAAACCGCGACAATCTTGATATCGCCACTCGTGAAATAGTGTGAAATAACGACCTTCGGGATAAGGAAACCGGCATTCCGCGAGAGCGGAGCCATAAGAACACGTGATCTGCCAAGGGGGGACACAGATTTGAAGATCGGAACGCCAAAGGAAGTGCTCGAGGGCGAGAACCGGGTGGCGATGACGCCTGACTCGGCCTTGCAATTGCAAAAACTCGGCTATGACTGCGCCATCGAGGCCGGGGCCGGGGCCGCCGCGGGTTTTTCGGACGCCGCCTACAAGGAGGCCGGTGTCGAGGTGATCAAGAGCGCGGCACAGCTCTATAAGGCCGCCGATGTGGTGGCCAAGGTGCGCCCGCCCACCGAGACAGAGGCCAAGCGCCTGCGCGAGGGGCAATTGCTGATCTCCTTCTTCTGGCCTGCGCAGAATGAAGAACAGATGAAGACGATTGCCGACAAGGGCACGTCGGTCATCGCGATGGACATGGTGCCGCGCATCAGCCGCGCACAGAAGATGGACGCACTCAGTTCCATGGCCAATATCGCGGGCTATCGCGCGGTGATCGAGGCTGGCAACAACTTTGGCCGGTTCTTTACCGGACAGATCACAGCCGCAGGCAAGGTGCCCCCCGCGAAAGTGCTGATCGTTGGCGCGGGCGTGGCGGGGCTTGCCGCCATAGGCACTTCCACCAGCCTTGGCGCGATCACCTATGCGTTCGACGTGCGGCCCGAAGTGGCCGAACAGGTCGAATCGATGGGCGCGGAATTCGTCTATCTCGATTTCGAGGAAGAGCAGCAGGATGGCGCGGCCTCGGGCGGCTATGCCTCGGTCTCCTCGCCCGAGTTCCGCGAGGCGCAGCTGGCCAAGTTTCGCGAACTGGCCCCCGAGGTCGATATCGTCATCACCACGGCCCTCATCCCCAATCGCGAGGCCCCCGAGCTTTGGACCGAGGATATGGTCAAGGCGATGAAGCGTGGCTCGGTGATCGTCGATCTGGCCGCTGAAAAGGGCGGCAACTGCAAGATGACGGTGATGGACGAGAAGATCGTCACCGACAATGGCGTGACGATCATCGGCTATACCGACTTCCCGAGCCGGATGGCGACGCAATCCTCGACGCTTTATGCCACCAACATCCGTCACATGATGACCGACCTCACGCCCGAGAAGGACGGTCAGGTCAATCACAACATGGAGGATGACGTGATCCGGGGCGCGACGGTGACCCACGCGGGCGAGGTGACCTTCCCGCCACCACCGCCCAAGATTGCGGCGATTGCCGCGCAAAAGCCCAAGGAAAAGGCCAAGGAGCTGACGCCGGAAGAAAAACGCGCCGAGGAAATCGCGGCCTTCAAGGCGCAGACCAAGCAGCAGGTCACGCTGCTCGCGGTCGGGGCGGCGCTGCTGCTCTCCGTCGGTTTGGTGGCCCCTGCCAGCTTCATGCAGCATTTCATCGTCTTCGTGCTGTCGGTCTTTGTCGGCTTCCAGGTGATCTGGGGTGTCAGCCACAGCCTGCACACGCCGCTGATGGCGGTCACGAACGCGATCTCTTCGATCATCATCCTGGGCGCGCTGATGCAGATCGGATCCAGCTCGATCCTGATCACCATCCTCGCCGCTGCGGCGGTGTTCATGGCCTCGATCAATATCATCGGCGGCTTCCTCGTGACACGGCGCATGCTCGCCATGTTCCAGAAATCCTGATCGGAGGCGACAATGGATTACGGATTTACCATTGCGGCCTACGTGGTCGCGGCGATTCTCTTCATCCTCAGTCTTGGTGGTCTGAGCGGGCAGGAAAGCGCCAAGCGCGCCGTCTGGTACGGCATCACCGGCATGGCCATCGCGGTCATCGCCACGCTGATCGGGCCGGGTGCGGGGCTTTGGCTTTTGTCGCTGATCCTGATCGCGGGCGGTGGCCTTATCGGCTATCAGTTGGCCACGCGGGTGCAGATGACGCAGATGCCCGAACTCGTGGCGATCATGCATTCGATGGTCGGCCTCGCGGCGGTCTTCGTGGGCTTCAACGCCGATATCGAGCTGACCCGCGTTGCTGCTGCGTTTACCGCCGAGGGCTTTGCCTTCCCGCGCCCCGAAACGGCGGTGGCCGAGGCCGCGGCCTTTGCCAAGACCTTCTCGGGTTTTGCCGCCATCGTGGCCAAGAAAACTGCCGTCGAGGTCAGTATCCTGCGGGTCGAGCTGGTGCTTGGCGTGTGGATCGGCGCGGTGACCTTCACCGGCTCGGTGATCGCCTATGGCAAGCTGGCGGGCAAGGTCGACAGCGCCGCCCAAAAGCTGCCGGGTGGGCATATGCTAAACGCGGCCGCTGCGGGCCTGTCGCTGCTCTTTGCCGCGATGTATCTGGGCGGGGCCGGCATCTGGACGCTGGTGGCGCTGACGCTGCTGGCGCTCTTTATCGGCTATCACCTGATCATGGGGATCGGTGGCGCCGACATGCCCGTCGTGGTCTCGATGCTCAACAGCTATTCGGGCTGGGCGGCGGCGGCGATCGGCTTCAGCCTTGGCAATGACCTGCTGATCGTGGTGGGCGCGCTTGTGGGCTCCTCAGGTGCGATCCTGAGCTACATCATGTGCAAGGCGATGAACCGGCAGTTCGTCAGCGTGATCCTCGGTGGCTTTGGCGGCGCGTCGGGCCCCGCAGCGGAGATCGAGGGCGAGCAAGTCGCCATCGACGCCGATGGCGTGGCCAACGCGCTCAACGAGGCCGATTCAGTCATCATCGTGCCGGGCTATGGCATGGCGGTGGCGCAGGCGCAGGGTGCGGTCAGCGAGTTGACCAACAAGCTGCGCGCCCGTGGCAAGAACGTGCGTTTTGCCATCCACCCGGTCGCGGGCCGTCTGCCGGGGCATATGAACGTGCTCTTGGCCGAGGCCAAGGTGCCTTATGACATCGTCATGGAGATGGACGAAATCAACGAGGATTTCCCAGACACCGATGTGGTGATCGTCATCGGCTCCAACGACATCGTAAACCCGGCGGCGCAGGACGATCCCAACAGCCCCATCGCCGGGATGCCGGTGCTGGAAGTGTGGAGAGCCAAGCAGGTGTTCGTCTCCAAGCGCGGGCAGGGCACCGGCTATTCCGGCATCGAGAACCCGCTGTTCTTCAAGGAAAACACGCGGATGTTCTATGGCGATGCCAAAGACAGCATCTCGAGCTTGCTGAGCAAGATCGAGTGATCCTGACACAGGTTCTAAAAAGGGGCGTGGCCGCAAGGCTGCGCCCCTTTTGCTTGGGTTTCGCCTTTGGCGGGTGCCGGATGTGGAGTATTTTCACCAAGAAGACGCCCAAGCGATGTGCAGTATACGATTGTGTCCCGCTAAATCATTGGGGATGAAAGAAAAAACGCTTTCACGCGCAATCCGGGCGCGGTATGCAGCGGCAAGGATCAGGAGATCGGCGCATGCCCCCAATCGAAGATCATCCGCTGCGCTATGACTTGGCGAACGAGTTGCACGCGCGCCCCTTCCCGTCACTCAAGGCGCCGTGTACGGCAGTGTTTCTCGCGATCAAGCAGCCGAGTGACGCCGCAAAGCGCGACCGTGCGGCGGATCTGGCGCATCTGACGGCGCTGCTGGATCGCTACGGGACCAAGCATCCACAGCCCGGCGCCACGCATTATTTCGGAGAGATCGGACGGCACAGCCTGAAATGGGAAAGCCATACCGAGATGGTGACCTACACGGTCTTTACCGATGGGGTCAGTTCGCGCCCCTTCGATCCCGTGGATTTCGAGGTGTTCCCGGAGGAGTGGCTTGCCAAGGCACCGGGGGTGCGTATCACCTCGGCGATGATCCGGGTGGTGCCGTGGGCCAGCCGCGACGCGACGCGCGCCGACATCGACAACTGGTTCGTGGATGAAAGCGTCGCCATGGCGCGCGTTCTGGACGATGCCGCCGTGATGGCCGGTGATTTCCGGGTCGATCCGGCGGGGCACCTGCGGTTTTCCCTGCATGTGGCCCCGAGCACCGGGGAGCGGCGGATCGGGCGCGTGGTGCAGCGCATCTGCGAGATCGAGACCTACAAGGCGATGTCGATGCTGGGCTTTGCCCGGGTGCGCGAGATGGGTCGCCAGATGGGCGAGACCGACAGCCAGTTGAGCCGCCTGATCGACGACATGACCGGCGGCACGCAGCCCGCCGAAGAGACCCTGCAGAGCCTCTTGCGCGTTTCGGCGGAGCTCGAATCGCTGGTCGCGCAATCCTCGTTTCGCTTTGGGGCAACAGCGGCCTATGAGCAGATCGTCAACCAGCGGATCGCGGTGCTGCGCGAGGAGCGGTTCGAGGGTCGCCAGACCTTTGCCGAATTCATGATGCGGCGCTATGACCCGGCGATGCGCACCGTGCGCGCCACCAAGGACCGGCTTTCGGCGATGGCGGACCGGGCGATGCGCGCGGGCGAACTCCTGCAGACCCGCGTCGATGTGGAACGCAGCGCGCAGAACCAGGCGCTATTGGAGAGCATGGACAGGCGCGCCGATCTGCAATTGCGCCTGCAGCGCACCGTCGAGGGGCTGTCGGTGGTGGCGATCAGCTATTATGCCGTGTCCCTGGCAGGCTACCTGCTTTATCCGCTGACTGACATGCTGGACGTGAGTAAGGGCATGGTTACCGCTGCGGTGACCCTGCCTGTGGTGGGCCTCGTCTGGTGGATGGTGCAGCGCATCCGCAACAAGATCCACTGAGCGCGCCGCCGCGTCACCGGGCATTCCCCTCTGGCCATTGCGCCGCGCCTGCGATATCCGGGCCGGGTTGAAACACCCCCGGAGGACACGCCCATGTCCGAGACCGTTCCGTTCGAGAAACCCGGCCCCGTCGAGGCCGACCTGCGCCATGCCATCGCGCCCACCGAAGACATCATCGCAGAGGCGCGCAGGGGCCGTATGTTCATCCTCGTCGATCACGAAGATCGCGAGAACGAGGGCGATCTGGTGATCGCCGCCGAATTCGCCACGCCTGAGGCGGTGAATTTCATGGCGCTGCACGGGCGCGGGTTGATTTGCCTGCCGATGACCGCCGAGCGGATCGACCGGCTAGGCCTGCCGATGATGGCGGTGAACAATTCCTCACGGCATGAGACCGCCTTTACCGTCTCGATCGAGGCGCGCGAGGGCGTGAGCACGGGCATTTCTGCCGGTGACCGTGCGCTGACCATCGCCACCGCGATCAACGAGCAGAATACCATGGCGGCGATTGCTACGCCGGGCCATGTCTTTCCGCTGCGCGCGCGGCGCGGCGGGGTGCTGGTGCGCGCAGGCCATACCGAGGCCGCGGTGGATATCGCGCGGCTGGCCGGGCTGAATCCCTCGGGCGTGATCTGCGAGATCATGAAAGAGGATGGCAGCATGGCGCGGCTGCCCGACCTTATCGAGTTCGCCAAGGCGCATGATCTGAAGATCGGCACGATTTCCGATCTGATCGCCTATCGCCACAAGCATGACAACCTGATCACCGAGACCGGGCACGAGACCGTCACCTCGAGCCATGGCGGCGAATGGCAGATGCGCATTTTCGCCGATCAGATCACCGGCACGGAGCATGTGGTGCTGACCAAGGGCGACGTGTCGGACGGACGGCCCGTCTTGGCGCGCGCGCATGCGCTCAACGCGCTGGAGGACGTCTTGGGCATCGGACTTGACAAGCGCAGCGACGGCCCCACCGGCAAGCTGCCTCGGGCGATGGAGATCATCGCGCGCGAGGGGCGTGGCGCGGTGTTCCTGTTCCGTCAGCCGCGCCCCAAGCTGGCGGGCGAGATGGAGGATGAGGACACGCCGCGCACCGTCAAGCAGACCGGCCTTGGCGCACAGATCATGGCAACCATGGGCATTCACGAGCTTGTCCTTTTGACCGACAGTCCGAATACGCGCTATCTGGGCCTTGATGCCTACGGGATTTCGATCACCGGCACCCAACCCCTGACCGAGGAGTGAAGCATGGCCGAGCATGAATACACCCTGCCGCGCGCCGAGTTCGACAAGCCTGTAAAATTATTGATCGTAGTGGCCCCGTTCTATCGCGACATCGCTGACAACCTGATCAAGGGCGCTTGTGCGGAGATCGAGGCAACCGGTAGCACCTACGAGATCGCCGAGGTGCCCGGCGCGCTGGAACTGCCCACCGCCATCGGCATCGCAGAGCGGATGTCCAACTTTGACGGCTACGTGGCGCTTGGCTGCGTGATCCGGGGCGAGACGACGCATTACGAAACCGTCTGCAACGACAGCTCGCGCGGGCTGACATTGTTGGGGCTTCAGGGGCTGTGCATCGGCAACGGCATCCTCACGGTCGAAAACCGCGCACAGGCCGAGGTGCGCGCCGATCCCGAGGCCATGAACAAAGGCGCAGGCGCAGCCGCTGCAGCCTTGCATCTGGTGGCATTGGCCCGTAAATGGGGCGGCCCGCGCAAAGGCGTGGGGTTCAAGCCCGCGACCGAGGAAATCCGCCTCGCGGGCGATGCGAAGGACACGCCCAAGGTATGAGCACCGACCCCGCCCTTTCCGGCAATCGTAAACGTCAGATGAGATCCGCCGCGCGCATGTATGCCGTGCAGGCACTCTTTCAGATGGAGCATTCGCAGCAAAGCTCGACCGCGGTGCGGCAGGAGTTTCTCGACCACCGCTTCGGGGCCGAAGTGGAAGAGGGTGTCGACATGGCCGAGGGCAACGTTGATCTCTTTTGCAAGCTGATCGACGACGCGGTGAACTGGCAGGCCAAGATCGACCAGATGACCGACCGGGCGCTCGTCGCCAAATGGCCGATTTCCCGGATTGATCCCACGCTACGCGCGCTGTTTCGCGCGGCCGGGGCCGAGATGATCCAGTCCGACACGCCGCCCCGCGTCGTGATCATGGAATTCGTGGATGTGGCCAAGGCGTTCTACCCCGAGGGTAAGGAATCAAAATTCGTCAACGCTGTGCTCGACCACATGGCGCGCGAGGCCAAGCCCGAAGCATTTTGAGCCCTCAGCGCAGGCGCAACACCGGGGCAGGGCCAATCGGGATCGGGCCGAGCAGGATGCGCCCGCCGCGAAAGCTCAGCGGAACATCCAGCGTCTCGCGATTTCCGTTCATCCGGGCCAGCAGTTCCAGACCGTTTTCGACCGTCTGCGCCATGCCTTCGGGCAGCGCGCCTGAGGCTTGCGCCAGGGCGATCATGTCGCGCCAATTGCGTGCCTTGAGCGTGATCTCGCCCTCAGGCAGCCCGTCGGGTGTCACCGCCACTTCGCCCGCTGCCTGCAGGTGCAACTGCCCCCACCGGCCATCGATCAGCGCCACCTTGATATATGTGGGTTGCGGGCGAGCATCCTCGACCGCGCTGCGGTCCCAGATCTTGTCGAAACTGACGGTCAGATCGGCGGTGAGGTTCGAGATTTGCGCAGGCAACTCGCCATCGGGGTCGAGCAGGTCGCGCCAGGGCGGGGCCAGCGTCAGCCCTTCGGCGGCCAGCCCGAGGCGATAGTCGCGTTCCTGCAACTGCTCGACCGCAAGGGTCAGCGAGGTCAGCGCCGTGGTCTCGTCGGGGCGAACCTCGGGTGTCACCTGCAAGAAGTCGGCCGTCAGCGTGAGGTTGCGCGGGGCCAGCCGCGTGTCGGGGGCGATGCGCAGGCTGGCGCGCATGTCGCGCGCGTCGACGCGGAATTTCTCTTGCGGGGTGGCGATCAACTGCGTTTCGGGCCAGACCGCGATCACGTGATTGGGCTGATAGCTGAGCGCGCTCAACTGAAAATAGGGGGCCTCCCAGGCCAGCCCTGTCGCGGGATCGGCCAGCATCAGGTCGGTAAAGCCGGTGTCAAACCGGTTGGGAAAGCCCTGCACGTCGAGATCCGAGGTTTCCGCAACCCAGCCTTTGGCGCGGCGACCCTCGAACCAATGGGCAAAGCCCTGTTCCAGCCCGCGCTGCCCGACGAACCAGTAGCCCGACCACCCCAGTGTCGCGATCACGATGACGGCCAGCAGAAATCGCATGCGCACGCCCCTTTCATGCCTGTTCGGAAACGTGTTTATAGGGGGCCATGCGCGAGGAACAGGGATAATCAATATGTGGGTGTTCGGTTATGGATCGCTGGTGTGGAATCCGGGCTTTGATGTCGCGGAACGCGTGATCGCGCGGCTGCCTGAGTATCACCGCAGCTTTTGCATGCGCTCCGTCCACCACCGTGGAACGGATGACAATCCCGGCCTCGTTCTGGCCCTCGATGCGGCCCCCGGGGCGATGTGCCACGGTGTCGCCTTGCGGGCGCGCCCCGAAGAGGCCGATACTGTGCTCGCCTATCTGCGCGAGCGGGAACTGATTTCCTCGGCCTATCTGGAAAAGCGGCTGGAGATCGGGCTTGACGACGGTCGGCAGGTCGAGGCGGTGACCTATGTGGTCGATGCCGGGCACGTGCAGTATTGCGGCGGGCTTGACCTTGAGGAACAGGCGCAAATCATCGCCCTCGCCGTGGGCGGTCGCGGTCCGAATACCGAGTATCTCTTCAACACCACCGCGCATCTCAAACAGCTTGGCATCCACGACAAGGAGCTGGATTGGCTGGTTCGCCGGGTGCGGCATCTGTGTGGATAAGTCCTTGGCTTGACCGGCCAAGACGCGTAGGGTTGGCCCCATAAATCAACGTGTCGGGAGCGTCCAGATGGACCAGCCGGACCGCGAGGTCGAGCCGCAATTCTCATACCCCTATCGCCAGATCGTGCTGATGGTGATCGTTCTGGTGCTGACCGGACTCGGCTCGTTCGTGGCACTGCCGCGTGTGCTTCCGGTGTTCGAGGCCAATCCCTGGCTTAACGGGTTCATCTTCTGCGTCTTCGTGATCGGGGTGATCGCGACCTTCTGGCAGGTGTTTCAGCTGATCGGCTCGGCCCGCTGGATCGAAGGATTTGCTGCGCAGGTGCCGGGCCATGAGTTGACGCACGCGCCCTCGATGCTGGCGCCGCTCGCGACGATGCTGCGCTCACGCGGCAAGCGCATGCAGATCGCCTCGACCTCGGCGCGCTCGATCCTTGACTCGGTCGCGCAACGCATCGACGAGGCGCGTGAGATCACCCGCTATATCGTGAGCCTGCTGATCTTTCTCGGGCTTCTGGGCACCTTCTACGGCCTCGCCACGACCGTGCCCGCAGTTGTGGACACGATCCGCAGCCTTGCGCCGCAGGAGGGAGAGGAGGGGATCGCCGTTTTCAACCGGCTGATGACCGGGCTCGAGGCGCAACTTGGCGGTATGGGCGTGGCTTTTGCTTCGTCGCTTCTGGGGCTGGCGGGATCGCTTGTGGTGGGCCTGCTGGAACTGTTTGCAAGCCACGGGCAGAACCGGTTCTACCGCGAGTTGGAAGAATGGATGTCGACCATAACCCGCGTTGGCTTTGCCAGCGGCGACGGCGAGGGCGGTGGTGAGCAAGACGCTGTGGCGCATGTACTTGACCACATGGCCGAGCAGATGGACGCCTTGCAGAACATGCTCGGCCAATCGGACATGAGCCGCGCCATGGTCGATCAGAAACTGGGCGTTCTGGCGGATTCCATCGAACGCCTCACCCACCGGATGAGCGATCAGAACCCGGTGCAGGTGGCGCTGATGCGGATGGCTGAGGGGCAGGAACGGCTGATCGAGACGCTGGAGAGCCGCGAGGTGGCCCCCAACGAGGGGCTTGATGCCGAAAGCCGCATGCGCCTGCGCTCGATCGACGTGCAGATGCTGCGCATCCTTGAGGAAATCAGCGCCGGACGGCAGGAGACCATGACCGAGTTGCGTACCGATCTTGCCGCGCTGACGCGGTTGATGGGACAGGCGCGCGAGGCAGGCCCGCGCCGTGTGCGCCCCCTGCGGCCTGAAGCGGATAGCGACGGGGAGGGCTGATCATGGCGCTCTCGCGGCGCACAGGGGCCCGGTTCCAAGGTGCGATCTGGCCCGGCTTCGTGGATGCGATGACCGGCCTTCTGCTGGTGCTGATGTTCGTGCTGACGATCTTCATGGTGGTGCAGTTCGTGCTGAGCGAGGAAATCAGCGGGCAGGAAACCAAGCTCGATGCGCTGTCGGCCGAGGTGTCGGCGCTGTCCCTTGCCCTGGGACTGGAGCAGGACCGCAACGCCACGCTAGAAGGTCGCGTTGGTGCGCTCACCGCCACATTGGGCGATGCGCGCGAGCGGCAGGAGCAGCAGGCGGCCCTGATCCAGAGCCTGCGGGCGCAGAGTGCCGAGCGGGCGCAGGCCTTGCAGACCGCGCAGGGCCGTATCGCCAGTTTCGAGGAGCAGGTGGCGGGCCTGCTGTCGGATCGCGAGACGGCACAGGACCGCATCGCCGGTCTGGAGGAGCGTCGCGACGAACTGCTCAGCGAAACCGAACAGCTCGATCTCGCCCTAGCCAGCCTGCGTGATGAGGTTGACGCCCAGGCCGAGGCCGCGCGTCTTGCTGCGTCGCGACGCGAGGCGCTCGATGCACTGGTCGCGGATTTGCGTGCGCGTAATGCCGAGGCCGGAGAGGCGCAGGCCGCGCTCAGTGCCGAGGTGGCGACGCTCGAGGACGAATTGAATGAGGAAGAACAGGCGCGCCTCGCAGAGGCCGCCGCCGCCGAGGCCCTGCGCGAGCGGCTGCAGGCGTCGCAGGCGGAACTCACGTCGATGACCCTCGCGCTGGAGGAGCAGCGCCAGCGGGCCGAGGAAACCCTCACCCTGCTGGCCGCCGCCGAAACCGCCCGCGAGGATCTCAACAGCCAGTTGGCGCAGGCGCTTTTGCAGGCCGAACAGGGTGCCGAGGCGCGCGAGGCCGAGATCGCCCGGCTGGAGGTTGCGCTCGACGCCGCGCAGAGCGGCGAGGCGGAGGCTACCGGCACGCTGGAGGACACCCGTGCGGCGCTTGCCGAGGCACAGACGCGGATACGTAGGCTGGAGGGGCAACTGGCCCAGGCGGTGGCCGAGAAGCAGACAGTGGAGAACGAGGCACAGGCCACCGAGGAGGAGGTGCGTGCGCAGCTTGTGCAGGCGCTTGCGGCACAGCGCGCCGCCGAAGCGCAGGCCCAAGAGCAGATGAGCGCCGCCGAGGCGCGCGCCGCGCTGCTGTCGGCGGCGCGCGATCGTCTGGCCGAGACGCGCGACGAGCTGACCGAGGAGCAGGCGGCGGTGAGCGCGGCGCAGCGAGAGCAGGCGCTGCTCAATCAGCAGGTGGCGGCGCTGCGCGATCAGCTGTCGCAGTTGCAGGGGCTGCTGGATGAGGCCCGCGAAAGCGAGGCCGAGGCCGAGGTGCAGTTGCAATCGCTCGGCAATGAACTCAATACCGCATTGGCCCGCGTGGCGGCAGAGGAACGACGGCGCCGTCAGGCCGAGGAAGAGCGCGCACGGCTTTTGGAGGCCGAGCGCGAGCGGTTGGCGGCGGAGAAGGAGGATCTGGAGAAATACCGATCGGAATTCTTTGGCAGGCTGCGGGATGTGTTGGGCGATCAGGAGGGCGTGCAGATTGTCGGCGACCGGTTCGTGTTTTCCTCCGAGGTGCTCTTTGCCCCCGGCGCAGCCGAGCTTTCACGCGTCGGCCAGTTGGAGATTGCCAAGGTCGCCGACATCCTGCGCGGCGTGATCGACGAGATCCCCGAGGGTATCGAATGGGTGCTTCAGGTGGACGGCCATACCGACGATGTTCCGATCATGGAGGGCGCGCGCTTTGCCGACAATTGGGCGCTGAGCCAGGCGCGGGCGCTGTCGGTGGTGCGCTATCTGACGAATTTCCTCGGCTTCCCGCCAGAGCGGCTGTCGGCCAATGGCTATGGCGAGTATCAGCCGGTCAATCCCGCCGACACGCCCGAGGCCCGCGCGCAGAATCGGCGGATCGAGTTGAAGCTGACCACGCGATAGGCGCGCGTCAGGGTGTCACGGTGATTTCGGCGTGGCGCGCAGCCAGAAGCGTGTCACCGCGCATCAGCCGCACATAGCCGCGATAGGCCCCGGCGGGCCATCCGGTCGCGGGAGCCTTGCGCCCGAAGGCGCGGAAAAGCTGCGCCTTCGGGGCGTCGAGCGTGATATCGTGGCGGAAAATCTCGCCCTCGGGGCCTCGGGCCGTGAGAGTCAGACGATCGCCTGGCTGTGCGTAAAAGACGTGGCCATAAAGCACCAGTGGCTGATCGGCTGGCGTTTCGTGCACGCGCGCCGCGCCGGATTGCACCGCCTCGAAGGCGGGGACAGCGGTGGAGAACCCGGCGGTGAAGAGGCCGGAACGGGTATAGTCTGATGGGTCCTGCCACAAGCCGCCATCGGTTTGTTGGCCGCACTGCGTGACATCATCGGGATGGAAGGGATCGACGATATCGCCATCCTTCAGCACGCCGAGATGGACATGCGGGGCGTTCGTCAGCCCGCTCAAACCGACTTGGCCCAGGATATCGCCCGTCGTCACCCTGTCGCCTTGACGCACGCTGATCGATCCGCGCTTGAGATGGCAGTAGAGCGTCTGCCAGCCGTCGCCGTGATCGACGCGCACGGCGTTGCCGCATTCGCGGCCCCGGATTGCATCGCGTGTCGCGGCCGTGACGGGGGTATCTGCCATGCCGTCGCGGGTGGCGGCAACGGTGCCGGGGGCGGCGGCGATAACATTGACGCCGGTGTGCATTGCCTCGAAAGACGGGAGCATGAAATCAGTGCCGCGATGGTCGTCGCGGCTCTTGAGGCCGCACATGTAATCACGCTGACCGGGGCCGGGATCGGTATCGACGTAATCCTCGATATAGCAGTCCTCTCCCAGGGTGCAGTCGATCGGCAGGGCGAGGCGAGGCGCATCGGCGGCGGCCATTTGGGCCGCCGCCAGTGTCAGTATCGCGAAAAGGGCATAAGCCCGACGCATCATTCCGCCGTGAGTAACGGCGGCTTCTTCTTACCCGTCAGGCGACGCGCGGCAGGGCCTTCGATCTCGATATCGATCTTGCCGTCCTTGACGCCGACCTTGACGACGCCGCCCTTGGACAGGCGCCCGAAGAGCAATTCCTCTGCCAGCGGCTTCTTGATATGCTCTTGAATGACGCGACCCAACGGGCGCGCGCCCATCTTGTCGTCATAGCCCTTGTCGGCGAGCCATTCGGCAGCCGGTTCGGTCAGTTCAATCGTCACGTCACGATCCATCAGTTGCGCCTCAAGCTGTAGCACGAACTTCTCGACCACCTTGAGGATCACCGACTTTGGCAGCGGTCCGAAGGAGATCACCGCATCCAGACGGTTGCGGAACTCGGGCGTAAAGGTCCGCTCAATGGCGGCAGTATCCTCGCCCTCGCGCCGGTCGCGTCCAAAGCCGATGGCGGATTTCGCCAGTTCCGTGGCCCCCGCGTTCGACGTCATGATCAGCACCACGTTGCGGAAATCCACGCTGCGCCCATTATGGTCGGTCAGTGTGCCGTGATCCATCACCTGCAACAGGATGTTGAACACGTCCGGATGTGCTTTTTCGATCTCGTCGAGCAGCAGCACGCAATGCGGATGCTGATCCACGCCATCGGTCAAGAGCCCGCCCTGATCGAAACCGACATAGCCCGGAGGCGCGCCGATCAGGCGCGAGACCGCGTGTTTCTCCATGTATTCCGACATATCAAAGCGCAGCAATTCCACGCCAAGGGAGTCGGCCAACTGCTTGGCCACCTCGGTCTTGCCCACGCCCGTGGGCCCGGCGAAGAGGTAATTGCCGATCGGCTTTTCCGGCTCGCGCAGGCCAGCACGCGCCAACTTGATCGCGGAACTGAGTGCGACGATGGCGTCGTCCTGACCGAACACGGTCCGCTTGAGTGCGCCTTCGAGATCCTTGAGCACCTCGGCGTCGTTCTTGGAGACGTTCTTGGGCGGGATGCGGGCGATTTTTGCCACTACATCCTCAATCTCCTTGACACCGATCGACTTGCGCCTCTTGGAGGCTGCGACCAGATGCTGTGCGGCACCCGCCTCGTCGATCACGTCGATGGCCTTGTCGGGCAGCTTACGGTCGTTGATGTAGCGCGCCGAGAGGTCAACGGCGGTGCGGATCGCGTCATTGGTGTATTTAACGCTGTGGTGATCCTCGAAATAGGGCTTAAGACCCTTGAGGATCTTGACCGCATCCTCGACCGTCGGTTCCGCCACGTCGATTTTCTGGAACCTGCGTGACAGCGCGCGGTCCTTTTCGAAATGCTGGCGATATTCCTTGTAGGTGGTCGAGCCCATGCAACGCAGCTTGCCGCCCTGAAGCGCGGGTTTGAGCAGGTTAGAGGCATCCATTGCCCCGCCCGAGGTGGCCCCTGCGCCGATCACGGTGTGAATTTCATCGATGAAGAGGACTGCATCGGGGTGTTTCTCAAGCTCGGTCACCACCGCCTTGAGCCGCTCCTCGAAATCGCCGCGATAGCGGGTGCCCGCGAGCAGCGCGCCCATGTCGAGCGAATAGATCGTGGTGCCCGAGAGAACCTTGGGCGTCCAGCCGTTGACGATCTTGTGCGCGAGTCCCTCGGCGATAGCGGTCTTGCCGACGCCGGGATCGCCGACGAGGATCGGGTTGTTCTTGCGGCGGCGGCACAGCACCTGAATGCAACGCTCCACCTCTGAATCGCGCCCGATTAGCGGATCGACATCGCCGGTGCGCGCCTTCTCATTGAGATCGACGCAATATTTCGCAAGCGCTGAATCGCCCGCCTCGACCGCGTCGCTTTCGGCCTGTTTGGCGGTGCCGTCATCGTCGAGATCGGTCGCACCGGTCACCGGGCGCGATTCGCCGTAAGCAGGGTCCTTTGCCACGCCATGGGCGATGAAGTTCACCGCATCATAGCGCGTCATATCCTGTTCCTGCAGGAAATAAGCCGCGTTCGATTCGCGTTCGGCAAAGATCGCGACAAGCACGTTGGCCCCGGTCACCTCGGTCCGACCGGAGGATTGCACATGAATCGCGGCGCGTTGGATCACCCGCTGGAAGGCGGCGGTCGGCACCGCCTCGGATCCGTCGATATCGGTGACCAGATTGGCGAGATCATCGTCGATGAATTCCACCAGGGTGGTGCGGAGTTCTTCGGTATCGACGCTGCAGGCCTTCATCACGCGCGCGGCGTCGGGCTCGTCCACGAGGGCGAGCAGCAGATGTTCGAGCGTGGCGAATTCGTGTCGCCGCGCATTGGCCAGCGCCAAGGCCGCATGGATTGCCTGTTCGAGTGTGTTCGAGAATGAAGGCACGGTCGTGCTCCTTCTGATCTTGGCCGGGGCGGGACGCCCACAACCTTGGCCTCATAGTCTTAAAGTTTGGTCGTTACCGGCCATGCTTCAAGGATTTTTTCATAATACCGGGTCATTTTTCGTGATACCGGTCGCAATTTCGATCACATCCGCCTCAGAATCGGTCCTTTCTCGCGCGGATTTCTGCAAAGACCGCGCTCGGTTCGGCCCCCGTCATTCCCAGATGCGCCTG
The DNA here is from genome assembly GCF_002072155.1 of Roseovarius sp. A-2. Taxonomy (GTDB): domain Bacteria; phylum Pseudomonadota; class Alphaproteobacteria; order Rhodobacterales; family Rhodobacteraceae; genus Roseovarius. The sequence continues at coordinate 60,035 of NZ_BDIY01000002.1, forward strand.
AATGCCCGGATCGGACGCACGCAGGAAGGGGTTGGTTGCCAGTTCTTCCTTCAGCGTCGAGGGAACCGTGGGTTTGCCCGCTGCGCGTGCCACGTCGATCTCCTTGATCCTTGATTTAAGTCTTGGATTGTCCGGATCAACGGTCATTGCGAATTTTGCGTTGGTCTGCGTGTATTCATGCCCTGAGTATATCATGGTTTCGGGCGGAAGTGCGGCAAGTTTCGCGAGACTCTCGTGCATTTGAGGCATTGTTCCCTCAAACACCCGGCCGCAGCCCAGGGCCATCAGGCTGTCGGCGGTAAAGGCCGCGCGGCTTGCGGGGAAGTGAAAGGCGATATGTCCCACGGTGTGGCCCGAGACGTCGATCACGCGGCCATCTTCCGCGCCAATGCGCACGGTATCGCCTTCGTTCAGCGCCAGATCGAGCGGTGGCAAGCGATGGGCGTCGGCTGCGGCACCGATCACGCGCGCGGGCGCGGCCTCAAGAAGCTCGCCCAAGCCTTGCACATGATCCGCATGATGATGCGTCAGCAGCACATCCGACAGCGTCCAGCCCTTTGCCTGCAACACGGCGATAATCGGCGCTGCTTCGGGCACGTCCACGGCCGCCGTGGCCCCCGTCTTGGGATCATGCGCGAGATAGGCGTAATTGTCCGACAGGCAGGGAATGGTAACGATTTGCAAAGTCATGGTATTTTCCCGGTAGCCAGTTGGTGCTACGCTTCAGCTTGACCGATAACGGGATGCTCTGCAATGCATCTGGACGTACAGGACCTGCGAAATTTCTATTACCGCAGCCCATTGGGGCGTGCGGTGCAAAAGACGTTGCGCGCGCAGATCGCCACGTTCTGGCCCGAGGCGCATGGGCAGACCGTGGCGGGCTTCGGCTTTGCTGTGCCGTTTCTGCGTCCGTATCTCGCGGATGCGCGGCGCGTGGTCGGCCTGATGCCTGCGCCGCAAGGGGTGATCGGCTGGCCGCAGGGCATGCCCAATATCTCGGTGCTGTGCGAAGAGACGATGTGGCCGATGGAAACCGGCCATGTCGACAAGCTCTTGGTCGTGCACGGGCTCGAAACTTCCGAACAGCCCGGCGCATTGCTTGAGGAATGCTGGCGTGTGCTGGGGCCGGGGGGATCGGCGCTTTTCCTGGTGCCGAACCGGGCCGGGCTCTGGTCGCGGTCGGATCGCACGCCGTTCGGCTTCGGGCGACCCTATAGCCAGACGCAGCTTGAAAACCAGTTGAAGCTGCACGAATTCCTGCCCGAGCGTCATGCCACGACGCTCTATCAGCCGCCCTCGGACAAGCCGTTCTGGCGCAAGACGGCGGGAATGTGGGAGAAGATGGGCATGCGGTTGTCGATGGTTGCGGCGGGCGGCGTGCTGATGGTGGAGGCGACCAAACGCGTTCAGGCCCCGAGCGGGCCGGGGCTGCGCGACAAGGTGCGCAAGCCGCTTGGCGTCTTGTCCCCGCAGCCTAAGGCCAAGCCGGTCTGACGGGGCTCAGCCCTTGCGGTGGATACCGATCTTGCGCCCGATGCCCTCGGGGCGGGGCAGGGCGGCATGCGCCTCTGCCATCGCCTTGACGCGGGCGTGGACATCCTCGGGCATCGGGGCCACGCGCGGCCCGTCAAGATCAATGTGCAGCGTCAGCCCCTCGCCGGTGGCCGCGAGCCAGCCATCCTCGTGATAGAGCTGCTGGAAGGAATGGAACCGTTTTTCGTCATGGTCGATCAGGTGAAAGCTGCTGCGCACACGGTCGCCCAGCTTGACCTCGCGCAGGTAGCGGATGTGGAATTCGGCGCTGAAAGTGGTGAGGTTGCGCGTCGCGACGTAGGTGGGCCCGAATCCCAACTTGGCAAAGGCCTCGTCGGCGCAGCGGTCGAAGAGCACCGTGTAATAGCCCATGTTCAGATGCCCGTTGAAGTCGATCCAGCCTTCTTCGATCGCGTGAAAGCTGGAGAGAAAGGGCCTGGCGTCGGGCATTGGAGAAACCTCTGAAAGCGATTACGCGGGCGTTTTTGCGGCATTCATGCCAGAATGGCAATGGCGGCGATGACGCGCACCACGCGGTTTCGTGATTTGGATTTTCGCCATCCGGCCCTAAATCAACCTGGAACACATGTCAGGAGTTGAGCATGGTTAACATTACACGGCGACGCGGTGTTATCGCGGTAGCTGTTCTCGGCCTGGGGGCGCTGGCCGCCCTCGGAGTGCCGCACCTTGACGGCGGTTTCGAGGAACTGGCCGCCGCCCCGGTCTATGCGCCTGAGGGCGTGGCGATCCGGGGCACCGATCCTGTGGCCTATTTCACCGACGGCCGCGCGGTGCCCGGCACGCAGGCGCACAGCTTTGAGTGGAACGGGGCCACATGGCAATTCGCAAACGCAGAGAATCGCGCGGCCTTTGCCGAAGATCCCGCACGCTTTGCCCCGCAATATGGCGGGTTCTGTGCCTGGGCCGTGGCCGAAAAGGGCAAGCTTTATTCCACCCAACCCGGCAACTGGAAAATCGTCGATGGCAAGCTCTACCTGAATTACAACGACGACATTCAGAGCCTTTGGCAAGAGGATATCCCCGGCTTCATCGCGCGCGGCGATGAACGCTGGCCGGAAATCCTGCGCGACGGTGCGTGACCAAAGCAATTTTAGAGAAAGCTGAGAGGCGTCCTCGACTCGAAATCGCGCAAGATCAATACACTCGATATTTTCGGTGCTCCAACGACCTTGCGCAAAATCTCTAAACCATCATTTCCTTGGTCGCGGTCAGGGTAATATCGGGGTAATCCCTCTCTACCCGGTCGATGTCCCATTGCATCCGCGTGAGGTAGACCACGTCACCGTCATTGTCATGCGCGATATGCTGCTTGTTGGCGGCGGTGAACTTTTCAACCGCCTGCTTGTCGCCCTGCACCCAGCGGGCAGAGGTGAACTGGCTACCCTCGAAGCGGACGGGCAACCCGTATTCCAGCTCGATCCGGCTGCCCAGAACCTCGAATTGCAGCGCGCCCACGACGCCCACGATAAAGCCCGACCCAAAAGCGGGCTTGAACACCTTGGCAGCACCCTCTTCCGCGAATTGCATAAGGGCTTTTTCAAGGTGCTTGGCCTTCATCGGGTCGCCCGCACGCGCCTGTTGCAGCAGTTCCGGCGCGAAGGACGGGATGCCCGTGACCTTCAGCGCTTCGCCCTCGGTCAGCGTATCACCGATGCGCAATTGCCCGTGGTTAGGGATGCCGATGATGTCACCGGCCCAGGCCTCTTCGGCAAGTTCGCGGTCGGAGGCGAGAAAGAGCACGGGGGCCGAGACCGTCATCGGTTTCTTGGAGCGCACATGGGTGAGCTTCATACCGCGCTTGAAATGGCCCGAGGCGAGGCGGACAAAGGCCACCCGGTCGCGGTGCTTGGGGTCCATGTTGGCCTGAACCTTAAAGACAAAGCCGGTGACCTGAGTCTCTTCCGGCGCGATTTCACGGGGGGTGGCCTTTTGCACCTGCGGTTCGGGGCCATAGGTGCCGATGCCGTCCATCAGTTCCTTGACCCCGAAGGAATTGATCGCGGAGCCGAACCAGATCGGTGTCATATGTCCTTCGAGCACCGATTGCGGGTTGAGTTCGGGCAGCAGTTCGCGCGCCATTTCGACCTCTTCACGCAGCTTGGCCACCAGATCGGCGGGCACGTGTTCGTCGAGTTTTGGGTCGTCCAAGCCGTTGATCTTGACGGATTCCGCCAGTTTGTTGCGGTCCGCGCGGTCCATCAGTTCGAGGCGGTTGTTGAGCATGTCATAGCAGCCGACGAAATCGCGGCCCTGGCCGATGGGCCAACTGGCAGGCGTCACGTCGATGGCAAGGTTTTCCTGAATTTCATCAATGATATCAAACGTATCCCGGCTCTCGCGGTCCATCTTGTTGCAGAAGGTCAGAATCGGCAGATCGCGCAGGCGGCAGACCTCGAAGAGCTTGCGGGTCTGGCTCTCGACGCCCTTGGCGCCGTCGATCACCATCACGGCGGCATCGACCGCCGTCAGCGTCCGGTACGTGTCCTCGGAGAAATCCGAGTGCCCGGGTGTATCCACCAGATTGAACCGGAAGGTCTGGAAATCAAAGGACATTGCCGAGGCTGAGACGGAAATGCCCCGGTCCTTTTCCATCTGCATGAAATCCGAGCGCGTGCGCCGCGCCTCGCCCTTGGCGCGGACCTGTCCGGCCATCTGGATCGCGCCGCCATAGAGCAGAAATTTCTCGGTCAGCGTGGTCTTGCCCGCGTCGGGGTGGGAGATGATGGCAAAGGTCCGCCGCCGGGCAATCTCGGCGGGCAGATCGGGGCGGTTTGTGCGGATATCCAACATGGCTCGCCGTATAGAGGGGGGAGGTGAAGGGCGCAAGCGAGGGCTGGATGAAGGCCGTCTGTATCGCGTCGGTATTCTGTCGGTATTGCGTCGGTGGCTTATCCGCGATCCCGAACAGGCCGATTGCGCCCGTCCGCCCCGCTCATTCGAGACGGCGCGCCTCGTCGATCAGCATCACCGGAATGCCGTTGCGGATCGGAAAGGCCAGACCGGCGGAGCGGCTGATCAGCTCCTGCCGCCCGCCATCATAGTCAAGCGTGCTATGCGTCTGCGGGCAGATCAGCCCGTCAAGCATGCGCCGGTCAAAAGCGGGTGCCGCCGGTTCGTCGGTCATTGCATGATCCCCTCGTCATCGCCGCCGCGCAGCGTGTATTCGATCAGCGTTACCAGCGTCTCACGCCGGGTGCTCAGTGACGGCGCCTCGAGCAGCGCCTGCTTGTCCTCGGGCTCGAACCCAAGCAGCATCGACAGCGAGTTGATCAGCAATTCGTCCTCCGCCTCCTTGAGCGACTCCCAATCTATCTGCAACTCCCGCGCCTGGAAATAGCGTGACAGCAGGTTCATGAACCCATCCCGGTCAAAGCCCACATCGCTGTCGGCCGGTCCCATGTCGCGTTCGAAGCCCGACCACGACACCTTGGCCCGCCGGTAGGGTGTGAAGCCCTCGACCTCCTCGATCACCCGGTAGCGCGAGAGCCCGGTGAGCGTGATCATGTAGCGCCCGTCTTCGGTCTCGGAAAATTGCGTCACGCGGCCCACGCAGCCGATGGTGTGCAGCCCGGTGCCGCCATCGCGGCCCGGCACCTTGTTGGGCTGGACCATCCCGATCAGCCGTCCGGGCGTCTTGAGCGTATCCTCGAACATCGCCAGATAGCGCGGCTCGAACAAATGCAACGGCAAGCGCGAGCGCGGCAGAAGCAGCGCGCCGGGCAGCGGGAAAACCGGAATGATCTCAGGCAGATCGATGTTATGTGTCATGCCGCTAACCTAGCCCGGCGCGGGGTTCAGGCAAATATCATCGAGCTCAACTTCCGCCGCCCGCTGAGCAGCACCGGATCGTTTGGCTTGAGTGCCTCGAAAATGGTGAAAAGCTGCGCCTTGGCGGCCCCGTCATTCCACTCGCGATCGCGGCGGAACAACTCCAGCAATTCGTCCACGGCCTCCTGCGCCTCGCCCTTGGCATAGAGCGCCTGCGCGAGGTCAAAGCGGGCCTGATGATTGTCCGGGTCGGCCTCTACGGCGACGCGTAGCTCACCGACCGGCCCGGCATTCTCCGCCTGCCGCGCGAGGGCAAGCTGGGCATGCGCGGCCTCGATCTCGGGCGATTTGCTGATCTCGGCGGGGGCCCCGTTCAGGATCGCCTCGGCCTGATCGAGATCGCCCGCCGCGATCTGCGCGCGCGCCATCCCGGCATAGGCGCGGGCGTTCTGTCCGTCCTCCTGCAGGATCGCGGCATAGGTCTGCGCAGCATCCGCAACGGCCCCTTGCTCCAGCATCTCGTCGGCGGCATCGAGTGCCTCATCAAGGCCGCCGCCCTCGGGTGTGCCGCCCGACGCCTCGATCACGCGGGCCACGAAGGCGTCGATCTCGGAGGGGGGAATCGCGCCCTGAAAGCCGTCGATCGGCTGGCCCTGCCAGAACGCATAGACCGTGGGCAACGACTGAATGCGCAATTGCCCCGCGATCATCTGGTTCTCGTCGGCATTGACCTTGGCCATCTTCACGGCCCCGCCCGCGCGCGTCACCGCCGCCTCGAGCGCGGGGCCAAGCGTCTTGCACGGGCCACACCACGGCGCCCAGAAATCGACGATCACCGGCACGCTCTGCGATGCCTCGACCACCTCGGCCATGAAATCGGCCTCGGTCACGTCCTTGATCAGGTCGCCTGCCGCGGGTTTCGACTGTGTTTGACCCAGTTCCAGCATGTCTCACCATCCTTCATCATTGTGTTGGCCCCTATATGAGGGGCCGGAGCGCGGAGTCAAAGGTCGAATTGCGCAAATACCGGCGCGTGATCCGACGGTTTTTCCCAGCCGCGCGCGTCGCGCAGGATGCGACTGCCGTGGGCGGCGGCGCGGATATCGCCGCTGGCCCAGACATGATCGAGCCTGCGGCCCTTGTCGGCGGCGTCCCAGTCGCGGGCGCGATACGACCACCAGCTGTACAGCTGGCCCTCGGGAATGTCGGCGCGGGTCACGTCATGCCAGCCGCCTGCCTCCATCGCGTTGTCCAGATGCTCCACCTCAACCGGCGTGTGGCTGACGATCTTCAAGAGTTGCTTGTGCGACCATACATCATCCTCGCGCGGGGCGATGTTGAGATCCCCCACCAGGATCGCCCGCTCGGGGCGGCTGTCGCGGAACCAGTCGCGCATCCCGGTCAGGTAATCGAGCTTCTGGCCGAATTTCTCGTTCTTCTCGCGGTCGGGAATGTCACCGCCTGCCGGCACATAGAAATTATGGATGGTGACCCCGTTCTCCAGCCGCCCCGCCACGTGGCGGGCATGACCTAAGGCGGCGAAATCCATGTCGCCCGCATCCTCGATCGGCAATTTCGACAGGATTGCCACGCCGTTATATCCCTTTTGCCCGCGTGCGACCATATGGGTGTAGCCAAGCGCCTGAAACCGTTCCAACGGGATCTTGTCCACGGGGCTTTTGCATTCTTGAAGACACAGGATGTCGGGGGCTTCGTCCTCCATCAGACGCGCCACCAGCCCCTCGCGCAGCCGGACCGAATTGATGTTCCATGTGGCGAGGGTCAAGCTCATGCGGGATCTCCTGTCTGCGTTCGCGCGGAGCCTAAAGCGATGCGCGCCGCGTTTCCAGACGCGATTATGCGGGTAGGGTTTCTTCTGGCCGCAAATATCCGGGGGAATCGCCGCGTGCAGCGATGGAGGCAGTGCCCCCAAGTAACCGCTCAAAAAGAAAAAAGCCCCGGCGAGAGTGCCGGGGCCAGTCCAACAGGGAGGTTCATGTATAACCATACATGAATACAATATTAGCAGATTAATCCTGATGTGCAGATAAGACTTTGATCGAAGTCAGGCGAGCGTGTCCTTTAAACCACAAGGCGATACCCGCCCGATTCCGTTACCAGAAGGCGAGCATTGCCGGGATCGGGCTCGATCTTCTGACGCAGACGGTAGATATGGGTTTCCAGCGTGTGGGTCGTCACCCCGGCATTGTAGCCCCAGACCTCGTGCAGCAGGATGTCGCGCGGCACCACGCCCTCGGTCGAGCGGTAGAGGAACTTGAGGATGTTGGTTTCCTTCTCGGTCAAGCGCACCTTGCGCTCATCCTCGGTGATCAGCATCTTCATCGCCGGTTTGAACGTGTAGGGCCCAAGCTGGAACACCGCGTCCTCGGATTGTTCGTGCTGGCGCAGTTGCGCGCGGATACGCGCCAGCAGCACCGGGAACTTGAACGGCTTGGTGATATAGTCATTCGCCCCGGCATCGAGCCCCAGAATGGTATCGGCATCGCCGTCATGCCCGGTGAGCATCAGGACCGGCGACTTGACCCCCTGCTTGCGCATCAGCCGGCAAAGCTCGCGTCCGTCGGTGTCGGGCAGGCCCACATCGAGAATGACCAGATCGTAGATCATATCCTTGATCTTGTGCATCGCATCCGCGCCGGTGTCAGCCTCGAACACGTCGAAATCCTCGGTCATGACAAGCTGTTCGCTCAGCGCCTCGCGCAGATCGTCGTCGTCATCCACGAGCAGAATTTTCTTGACCTGTGCCATGTCGTTATCCTCTTCCTTTGACGGAACATGCGTCACAAGCGGGCCTGCGACAAGATGTGCAACACGCGCCTCACGCCCACGTGTTACGCTGCGAGCGTTTTCTTTCATTTCGTCACGAAACACTCTACATGACGGATGGACGCAATCGGAGAGACCCGCATGAGCCTTTCGCCCGACATCACCGAGATCATCGCGCGTGCCCGTTCCGACCTGCGGATGGGTGTGCCGGTGGTGCTGTGCGCGGCAGATGGCAGCGCCGCGTTGGTGATGGCCGCCGAGACGCTCGACGCGCAGCGGCTGGCGGATCTGCGCGCGCTTGGACGGACCCCCGTGCTGGCAATTACAGCACGGCGCGCCGCCACGCTCAAGGCGCGCGCCTATGACGGCGATCTGGCGCGGGTGGTGCTGCCGCCCGATGCGCGGCTGCCCTGGGTGCTGGCGGTGGCCGATCCGGCGGACGATCTCAAGACCCCGATGAAGGGCCCGCTGGAGACCCAACGCGGCGGCGATGCCGGGCTGCACCGGTTGGCGCTCGGCCTCGTGAAATCCGCACGCCTGCTGCCGGCCGCCGTGGTTCTGACGCTGACGGACGGTGCGGGCTTTGCCGCGCGCCACGGGCTGACCCGCGTGACGCTCGATCAGGCCACGCCGCAACTGATGCGCACCAGCCCGCTGCACCCGGTGGTCAGCGCCCGCCTGCCGCTGGAGGTGTCCGAGGCGGGGCGGTTGCATATCTTTCGCCCCGAAGATGGCGGCGAAGAGCATTACGCCATCGAGATAGGCCAGCCCGACCGCGATGCCCCGGTTCTGGCCCGGCTGCACTCGGCCTGTTTCACCGGTGATTTGATGGGCAGTCTGAAATGCGATTGCGGCCCGCAGCTGCGCGGCGCGCTCACTCAGATGGGCACTGAAGGCGCGGGCGTGCTGCTCTATCTCAATCAAGAGGGGCGCGGCATCGGCCTTGCCAACAAGATGCGCGCCTACAGCTTGCAGGATCAGGGGTTCGACACTGTCGAGGCCAATCATCGGCTGGGCTTCGAGGATGACGAACGCGATTTCCGCATCGGCGCGCGCATCCTGACGATGATGGGGTTTTCGGCGGTGCGGCTGCTGACCAACAACCCGGCCAAGATCGCGATGATGGAACAGAACGACATCACGGTTGTCGAACGGGTGCCGCTGAAGCTGGGCGAGAACGCCCATAACCACGCCTATCTGGCGACCAAGGCCATGAAATCCGGGCATTTGCTGTAAGTGGATCGGGGTCACGCTAGCCCAGCATGATCCCCACGACCACCATCATCAACCCGAGCACCGACAGGAACAGCGCCCCGGTGTTGAGCGGCACGACCCGCTGGATCGTCGCACGCAACTCGGTGTCGGATTGCCCGGAGCGGCGCGCCTTCCAGACCGTCAGGATGCACCAGATGAGCCCTGCCAGACCGGCGAGCGACACGGCGGCTCCGAGCCAGATCACGATCTCCATGGCGGTCACTCTCCCTCGTAAGCGCAGGTTTGCCCTGCGCCTAAGCGAAACCGGCGCGTCCTGCAAGAGGGGCGTGAGATGCCGCTTGCAAGCATGCGCGCACGCCGCTAGTCATGCGCCCTGTCCAGAGCGGAGGCATCCCCATGAACGACATGACGTCCGAGGCGAATTATCGCGTCACCGCCGATGAGCTGCGCCAGTTCATCGAACGATTCGAGCGATTGGAAGCCGAGAAGAAGGACATCGCCGACCAGCAGAAAGAGGTGATGGCCGAGGCCAAGGCGCGCGGCTATGACACCAAGGTCATGCGCAAGGTGATCGCGCTGCGCAAGCGCGACAAGGATGACATCGCCGAGGAAGAGGCGGTGCTGGAGATGTATAAGGAAGCGCTGGGCATGGGGTGACGGCGCGCGTTTTGCGTGCCGATCATCACTCCGGCTACCCGGCCCGTCTGATACCCATCATCCGCGCCCGCGCCCTCGGGTCGCTGTCGAACAGCGCGGCCAGTTGTTCGGTCATGGCACCCGCCAGCTGATCGGCATCGGTGATTGTCACCGCGCGGTCGTAATAGCGCGTGACATCATGGCCGATGCCGATGGCCAGCAGTTCGACCTGTTTGCGCCGTTCGACCATGGCGATCACGTCGCGCAGGTGTTTTTCCAGGTAATTTGCGGGGTTCACCGAGAGCGTGCTGTCATCTACCGGCGCGCCGTCGGAAATCACCATCAGGATCTTGCGCGCCTCCTTGCGGGCGGTGATGCGTCGGTGCGCCCATTCGAGCGCCTCGCCGTCAATGTTTTCCTTGAGCAAGCCTTCTTTCATCATCAGGCCCAGATTGTCGCGCGTCCGGCGCATCGGTGCGTCGGCGGATTTGTAGACGATATGGCGCAGGTCGTTCAGGCGGCCCGGTAGCTGCGGACGGCCCTCCGCCAGCCATTTCTCGCGGCTTTGCCCGCCTTTCCACGCGCGGGTGGTAAAACCCAGCACCTCGACCTTGACCGAGCACCGCTCCAGCGTGCGCGCAAGCACATCGGCGCATATCGCGGCGATAGAGATCGGCCGCCCGCGCATCGAGCCGGAATTGTCCAAGAGCAGCGTCACGACCGTATCGCGGAACTCGGTATCCTTTTCCACCTTGAAGCTGAGCGGCGTGGTCGGGTTGGCGACCACGCGGGCCAGACGCCCGGCATCGAGAATGCCCTCCTCGCGGTCGAATTCCCAACTGCGGCTTTGCTGCGCCTGAAGACGGCGTTGCAACTTGTTGGCGAGCCGCGACACCGCGCCTTTCAGCGGCTCCAGCTGCTGATCGAGATAGGCGCGCAGGCGTTCCAGCTCGACCGGGTCGGCCAGATCCTCGGCGCGGATTTCCTCGTCATTGTCGGTGTTGTAGACGATGTAATTGGGATCGGCATCCGAGATCGGCTGCGGTGCGGGCGGCTCCAGCGGGGCCTCGCCCTCGGGCAGTTCGGTCTCCTCGTCCATCTCCTCGTCGGACATCTCGTCCATGCTGACCTGCGCCTGTTGCGCGTCCTGCTGCTCGTCCTGACTGCGCTCGGGGTCGGCCTCGGCCTCTTCCTCGTCGCTGTCATCCTGACCGCTGCTGTCGGGCTCTTCCTGCTCTTCGCCGGTGTCCTCGGCGTCGTCCTCGGCGTCGTCCTCGGCGCTGTCGGGGTCATCGCCCAGTTGATCGCCATAGCCCAGATCCTCGATGATCCGGCGGGCGAACTTGGCGAAGGCGGTCTGATCGGCGAGCGTATCTTGCAGGTTTTCCAGCGTGCCGCCGGCCTGCTCCTCGATAAAGCCGCGCCACAGATTCATCACGTTCTGCGCACCCTTGGGCATGTCGCGCCCGGTGGCAAGATGGCGGATCAGGTAGCCTGCGGCGGCGGGCAGGGGGGCGTCGGCGGAATTGGTGATCTGCTCGAATCCGAGGCGCGTGGCATCCTGCGCGATCTTGGCGTCGATATTGGTGGCGGTGCCGGGCATCTCGCGGGCACCCACGGCCTCGCAGCGGGCGGTTTCCATCGCCTCGTAGAGATCGCGGGCCATGTCGCCGGGCGGGGCATAGCGGCTGTGCAGCGCGGCATCGTGGAACTTGTGCCGTAGCGCCAGCGCATCCGCCGTGCCGCGCGCGAGCAGCACCTCCTCGCGGCTCATCCGGCGGCTGACCTGCGGCAGGCGCATCGCATCGCCCGAAACGCCGCTCGGGTCGACCGAATAGCTGACCGTCAGTTCGGTGTCATCCGCCATCACCTTGGTGGCATTGGCGAGCGCCTTCTTGAACGGATCGGCGGGGTTGTCGGAGGGTTTGTTCATGATGTCCCGGTCGCGTCTTTACTGCACGCTCACATTCGCCGCACTTTCCGGCAGTTCCTCGTCAAAACACCGCTGATAGAATTCCGCCACCGTCTGACGCTCTAACTCGTCGCATTTGTTGAGGAAGGTCAGCCGGAACGCATAGCCTACATTGCGGAAGATATTGGTGTTTTGCGCCCATGCGATCACGGTGCGCGGGCTCATCACCGTCGACAACTCGCCATTCATGAAGGCGGTGCGCGACAGATCGGCCACCGTCACCATGCGGCTGACGGTCTTGCGCCCCTCGGCGGTGTTGTAGAGCGGGTTCTTGGCCAGCACGATATTGGTCTCAGCGTCATGGCTCAGGTAGTTGAGCGTCGCGACAAGCGACCAGCGGTCCATCTGACCCTGGTTGATCTGCTGGGTGCCGTGATAGAGGCCAGTCGTATCACCGAGGCCCACCGTGTTGGCGGTGGCGAAGAGGCGGAAGAACGGGTTGGGTGTGATCACCTCGTTCTGATCGAGCAGCGTCAGCTTGCCGTCGGCCTCCAGCACGCGCTGAATGACGAACATCACATCGGCGCGGCCGGCGTCGTATTCGTCAAACACGATCGCGGTCGGGTTGCGCAGTGCCCAGGGCAAGATGCCCTCGTGAAACTCGGTCACCTGCACGCCGTCGCGCAGCTTGATCGCGTCTTTGCCAATGAGGTCGATGCGGCTGATATGGCTGTCGAGATTGACCCGCACGCAGGGCCAGTTCAGCCGCGCGGCGACCTGCTCGATATGGGTCGATTTGCCGGTGCCGTGATAGCCCTGGATCATCACCCGGCGGTTGTGGGAAAACCCGGCAAGGATGGCCAGCGTCGTGTCGGGATCGAATTTATAGGTCGAATCGAATTCCGGCACCCGCTCGCTGCGTTCTGAAAACCCCTTGGCGATCATGTCCGTGTCGATCCCGAAGGTTTCACGGACGGAGATTTCCTCGGTCGGTTTCGCATTGATGTCAATTGTGCCGTCAGCCATATCGCCGGTCCTTCAATCGGGTCATTTCCTCGGTTTCGTCGTGCAACATATCGCAGGTGAGGGCAAGGGGAAGGGGCAAGATTGGATTGGCCCTAAAAGGCAGGCAGGTCTGGTCATATGAGCAAGGCATGCCAGGATCGGACTGCGAACAGGGCTTCGGCGGTTGAGTGACGACGCGCGCGGACATCGAAAATCTGATAGCGCGCGTGGCTCAGGGGGGATCGGGTCGCGTTCAAGGCGCTGTATGCCTTCTGCGTCTTGATTCCGCGCATTTGTGCGAGAGGCGGAACGACCGCCCCAAGCCTCTTGCGATGCACTCAACATTGCTGGCACACGGTTGCGGATAAAATCTGAAACTCTTTTGGTCCCCATGTCGTGCCTCCTCGTGACCTTCGGCCCAACGGCCCGCAGGCCATTTGATCCAACCGAGGAGACACGACACCCGAGAAGATTTTAACAGCCACCGGCGCGCTTGCCCTGACCGCTACAATGGCGTTTGCCGGGATGGACAACCCGATGGTCGGCGAGGCCGAGATGTATCCCGAAAAGAACATCATCGAGAACGCCGTCAATTCTGCCGATCACGAAACGCTGGTCGGCGCCGTCAAGGCCGCGGCCTTGTCGAGCCGCTGCACGGCGAGGGTCCGTTTACCGTGTTCGCGACGGGCCACCACTTTCGGGCGTGCGGCTATCCCATCACCGCACCCTCGGGTATATGCAGTGGCGACAGGGGGGCCTTTCAAGCCTCGCAAGCGGTCTGGGGCCAGCATGATCATCTCTCGCGGACGCGGTTACATCTTTGTTCATATCCCCAAGACCGGCGGCACCGCGATGGCGCAGGCGCTCGAAAGTCGCGCCATGGCGGATGACATCCTGATCGGCGACACGCCCAAGGCGCGGCGCAGGCGGGGGCGGCTCAGGGGGCTTGAGGCGCGCGGGCGGCTTTGGAAACACGCGACGCTCGGTGATATCGACGGGTTGCTCACCCCGGCAGAGATCGCCGATGCGTTCTCCTTCACGCTGGTGCGCAACCCCTGGGACCGGATGGTCAGCTATTATCACTGGCTGCGCGGGCAAAGCTTTGATCACCCGGCGGTGCGGCTGGCCGCATCGCGTGATTTCGGCGGGTTTCTGGAGGCCCCCGAGACGCAGGCCGCCTGGGCCGCACACCCCGCGCGGCATTACATGACCGCTGCTGACGGGGTGGAGCGCTGTCGGCTTTATATCCGGCTGGAACATGTCGCCGAGGATGCCGGGCCGCTTTGGTCGCATCTGGGTTTTCGGCTCGATCTGCCACGTGTGAACATGTCGGAGCGCGGCGCGTATCGCGGCTATTACTCCGACGAACAGGCCGCCATCGTCGCGCGCGTCGCAGCCGAGGATATCGCGCGCTTCGGTTATGCGTTCTGATCGCCGCGTGGGATTTGATCAAATTTTGTTTCGCCTCTGGCCATTCACCCGCCTGCGGATCAATGTCAGCCCCGTTGACCTGTCACGCCGGAGGATACATGCCACACGCCCCCATCCGCATCGCCATGAACGGTTTTGGCCGGATCGGCCGCACCCTGCTGCGTATCTTGATGCGCGACGGCGGCGATTTCGAGCTGGTCTGCATCAACGACATCGAGCCGCTTGCCACTTGCGCCTATCTGTTTCAATACGATAGCGTTTTCGGGCCGTGGCCGGGGCAGGTGAGCACGCGGGACGGGGTGCTGATCGTGGATGGTCACGAGATTCCCTTTCACTCCGAACGCGATCTGCGGGCGCTCGACCTCTCGGGCGTGGATCTGGTGCTGGAATGCACCGGCATGGGGGGCAAACGGGCGATGGCCGAGCGCGGGATCGAGGCGGGCGCGCATGCGGTGCTGGTGTCCGGGCCTTCGGCTGAGGCGGATGTGACCCTTGTCATGGGGGCCAATGACGATGATCTCAGGGATCAGCGTATCATTTCCAACGCGTCCTGCACCACCAACGCGCTTGCCCCGCTCGCGCGGCTGCTGGATGAGGCTTATGGCATCGTCAGCGGCCAGATGACCACGGTGCATTGCTATACCGGCAGCCAGCCGACGGTAGACAAACCCCGCGACCTGCCCGAGCGCAGCCGCGCAGCCGCGCTCTCGATGGTGCCCACCACCACCAGCGCGCAGCATCAGACCGGGCTTGTCCTGCCGGCACTGAAAGACCGGATCGAGGCGCGCGCGATCCGGGTGCCGACGGCCAGTGTTTCTTGTATCGACCTGACGGTTCAGACGCGTGAGGTGGTGACGCTGGAGGCGGTGAACGCGATGCTGCACGGGGCCGCGCAGACGCGAAACTGGCTGGGCTGGACCGAAGATCCGGTGGTGTCCTGCGATCTGCGCGGCCGCCCCGAGAGCCTGGTGCTCAGCGGGCCGCAGACATCGGTCTCGCAGGGCGGATTGCTAAGGGTGTTTGGCTGGTATGACAATGAGTGGGGGTTTTCCTGCCGCATGCTCGACATGGCCCGGCGGATCGCACGGCGGGGTTGAGCCCGCCGCGCGGCTTTACTTGCGCAGCCTTACATCGGCAAAGCCAAGCCCGTGCAGCCGCGCGACGCCGCGCTCAAGCTGCGTCTGCGTGGCAAAGGGCCCGGCGAGTACCAGCGTCAGTTCGCGCCCGTCCCGGTTCAGGGTTCCGCGTCTTGCGGGCAGTCCGGCGCGTGCGATCTTCTGCGCGGCGGCCTTGCCCTGGCTCGCATCCGCGAAAATCCCTGCCTGCGCGTAACGATGGCTGGCGGATTGCGGTGCGTCGTCCGAGGTGGAGCGCGTCGAGACCGTCGCCGTCGGCTGTGTCGCGGCGGGGGGCTGCGCCGGGGTCGCGGCGCGCGCCATGCGGCGCACGGTCTGCGGTTCGGGCGTGATGCGGCCCCGCGTGGCGACATTGACGCCCGCCGCGCGTTGCTGCTCGAAGCTGGTATAGGGCGGTTGCAGGCCGGGATATCTGTGGATTGCATCCGCGCCGGTCTGGCGGTCGATCAGGCGGCGCGGCACCGTGTTGGTCCACATCACCTCCATCTGTGCCATGCCCTCGAAGGTCTGGTGCGCGCGCCTCGGGTTCAGGCGGTCATCCTCCCAGACCGGCTGCATCCCTTCGGGTACGCTGACGCTGACCAGGCTTTTCTGCTGCTCGGAATAGATCCGGGTCGGGACGACCCGTGTGCCTGCGGGGGCCTGACCGCGCGCAATCGGCGTGCCTGGTGGCAATGTCGTGGTCGTGCCGCTGCGCCCGGTACTGTTGCGCACATAGCTCACATACGAAGTGGGCTGCGGGCCGCAGCGCACCGGCGAGCCGTTACGTTGCACCATGTAGGCGGCTGAGACGCCAGTTGCACCGGTACAGGCGGTGCGGCCCGGGTCCGGCGGGGTGATGACGCGGGCCTGCCGGGTCTGCGCGGGTGCTGCGGCCTTGGGTGCGGGCGCGGGGGTGGCCTTGGGTTCCGGCTTTGGCGTGGGTGGGGCTGTGCGCACCACAACCTGTCGGGGTGCCGGGGCCGGGCTTGCGGTCGTCCGGGGCGCGGGCGGGGTGGCTGCGACCGGCGCGGCCGTGGCCGCCGCCCGCGGCGTAGGTGTGGGCGCAGGTGCGGCGGGTTGTGGCGCGGCCTGCGCCGTCAGGGTTGGCTTAAACCCGCAGAGCGGCTCGCGGCTGCGGGTCATGCGCGGCACCCATGTTACATTGCCCGCGACACCGGCGCGCACGAAAATGCAGCCCTGGCTGTCGACATATTGCCGCGCGTTATAGGAACTCGGCGGGAATTCCGCCGGCACCGGCGCGTCGCGCAGCGATTGCGCCGGTGCCGGGCCGACGATGAGCGCCACGCAGGCGCAGGCGGTCAGGGAAAACTTTTTCACGGACATGCACCCCCAAGGTTCAATTGGCCGGAGGGTGCCTTATTTTTGCCGTTTAGTAAACAGTTATTAGCTTATTTTGTGCCGAACATCCGGTCACCCGCATCCCCTAGTCCCGGCAGGATATATCCCCTGTCGTTCAGACGCTCGTCTAGGGCGGCGGTGGTGACCGGCACGTCGGGGTGGGCCTCGGCCATCCGTGCGACGCCTTCGGGGGCCGCGAGCAGGCACAGAAAGCGGATATCCCGCGCGCCTTTCGCCTTGAGCATCGACACCGCCGCGGCAGAGGAGTTGCCGGTGGCCAGCATCGGATCGACCACGATCGTGCGGCGGTTTTCCAGACCGGCCGGCAGCTTGGCGTAGTATTCGACCGGCTTGAGCGTCGCCTCGTCGCGGTACAGCCCGATGAAGCCCACCCGCGCCGAGGGGATCAGGTCGAGCATGCCGTCGAGCAGCCCGTTGCCCGCCCGCAGGATCGACACCAGCGCCAGTTTCGGGCCTGCAAGCACAGG
The DNA here is from genome assembly GCF_002072155.1 of Roseovarius sp. A-2. Lineage (GTDB taxonomy): Bacteria > Pseudomonadota > Alphaproteobacteria > Rhodobacterales > Rhodobacteraceae > Roseovarius. The sequence goes on from NZ_BDIY01000002.1 coordinate 77,308, forward strand.
TGCGTCCATCTCGACCAGCGGGGTCTCGATACGCTCGCTCGTCATCGCCAGATCGCGTGTCACCTCATAGGCCAGAAGCTGGCTGATCTCGCGCAGCAGCTGACGGAAATGCGCGGTCGGGGTGTGCGACTTGCGCATCAGCGTAAGCTTGTGCTGCACGAGCGGGTGGGTGACGATGGTCAGGTGATCGGTCATGCAGGGAACTCCGGGTTGCGAGGGCTTGGGTCTTGTTTTCCAGAAAACGGCGGGCAGGGCAACGCCGGGATTGCGGCACGCCGCTTGCCGTTGCAAGCTGCACTTGCAAGATTGACGCTGCGTGATATGGATGCACGGAAGGTAGTTTAGTGTTAAACTAATTCCACCGCAGGGAGGGTGGCCATGACCGAAAATCAGAAAGATGCTCCGCGTCAGGCGGCGCTCAACTATCACGAATTCCCCAAGCCCGGAAAGCTGGAGATCCGCGCGACCAAGCCGATGGCCAATGGCCGTGACCTGGCGCGCGCCTATTCCCCCGGCGTCGCCGAGGCCTGTCTGGAGATCAAGGCCGATCCGAAGACCGCGAGCCGCTACACGTCGCGCGGCAACCTGGTGGCGGTGGTCACCAATGGCACCGCCGTTCTGGGGCTTGGCGATATCGGCGCGCTCGCGTCCAAGCCAGTGATGGAGGGCAAGGCGGTGCTCTTCAAGAAATTCGCCAATATCGACTGTTTCGATATCGAACTGGACGAGACCGACCCCGAGAAACTGGCCGAGATCGTCTGTGCGCTTGGCCCCACCTTTGGCGCGATCAATCTGGAGGATATCAAGGCCCCGGATTGTTTCATCGTTGAACGAATTTGCCGCGAACGGATGGATATCCCGGTCTTTCACGACGATCAGCATGGTACGGCCATTGTGGTTGGCGCGGCGGCGGTGAATGCGCTGCATGTCGCGGGCAAGCGCTTCGAGGATATCAAGGTCGCCTCGGCGGGTGGCGGCGCGGCAGGCATTGCCTGCCTCAACATGCTGGTGAAACTGGGCGTCAAGCGCGAGAATATCTGGCTGTGCGACATTCACGGGCTGGTCCATGAGGGCCGTGCCGAGGACATGAACCCGGAAAAGGCGGCCTTCGCGCAGGCCAGCGACCTGCGCACGCTCGACGAGGTGATCGCGGGCGCCGATCTCTTTCTCGGGCTATCCGGCCCCAATATCGTCACGCCCGAAATGGTGCGCAGCATGGCCAAGCGGCCGATCGTCTTTGCCCTGGCCAATCCCAATCCCGAGATCATGCCCGATGCCGCCCGCGCGGCGGTGCCGGATGCGATCATTGCCACGGGACGGTCGGATTTTCCCAATCAGGTCAACAACGTGCTGTGCTTTCCGTTCATCTTTCGTGGGGCGCTCGACGTGGGCGCGACCGAGATCAACGACGCGATGCAGGTGGCCTGCGTGCAGGGCATCGCCGAACTGGCCCGCGCCTCGACCAGCGCCGAGGCGGCGGCGGCCTATCGCGGCGAGCAGATGACCTTCGGGGCTGATTACCTTATTCCCAAGCCGTTCGATCCGCGTCTCTCAGGCATCGTGTCCTCATCGGTCGCGCGCGCGGCGATGGAGACGGGCGTGGCCACCCGTCCGTTGGAGAATCTCGAGCAATACAAGGCCGATCTGGATGCAAGCGTGTTCAAGTCGGCCCTGCTCATGCGCCCGGTCTTCGAGGCCGCCCGCACCGCCGCGCGGCGCATCGTCTTTGCCGAAGGCGAGGATGAGCGCGTGCTGCGCGCCGCGCAGGCGATCCTGGAGGAAACCACCGAACAACCGATTCTGATCGGTCGTCCCGAGGTGATAGCACGGCGGTGCGAACGGGCGGGGCTGACGATCCGGCCCGAACGCGACTTCAACATCGTGAACCCGCAGGATGACCCGCGCTACCGCGACTATTGGGAGACCTATCACAGTATCATGGCGCGGCGCGGGGTGACCCCCGACCTGGCCCGCGCGATCATGCGCACCAACACCACCGCCATCGGCGCGGTCATGGTGCATCGCGATGAGGCCGATTGCCTGATCTGCGGCACTTTCGGCGAATTCCGCTGGCACATGAACTATGTCAACCAGGTTCTGGGCGATCCCGATCATCACCCGCATGGTGCGCTGAGCATGATGATCCTGGAGGACGGGCCGCTCTTTATCGCCGATACGCATGTACGGGTGCGCCCCGATCCCGCCGATCTGGCCGAAACCGCGATCGGCGCTGCGCGCCATGTGCGTCGCTTCGGGATCACGCCCAAGGTGGCGCTGTGTTCGCAATCGCAATTCGGCAGTCAGCAGGACGAGGGGGCCAAGCGTCTGCGCGCCGCACTCGCCCTGCTCGACGAGGTGCCGCGCGATTTCACCTATGAGGGCGAGATGAATATCGACGCGGCCCTCGACCCGGAACTGCGCGCGCGCCTCTTGCCGGGCAACCGGATGGAGGGGGCGGCAAATGTGCTGGTCTTCGCCTATGCCGATGCGGCCTCGGGGGTGCGCAACATTCTCAAGGTGAAATCCGGCGGGCTGGAAGTGGGGCCGATTCTGATGGGGATGGGCAACCGCGCGCATATCGTGACGCCGTCGATCACCCCGCGCGGGCTGCTGAACATGGCGGCCATCGCGGGCACGCCGGTGGCGCATTACGGGTAGAATCGCGGATTTGCAGGAATTTGTTTGCAGTTTTGCAAAACAATGTAACCTTTTCCAGAAGTCGCGCATAAACGTGAGGTTTGCAAAAATTTGCAAGCCACGTTCTGCGATTTCTGCAAAATTTCTGCGGCCTTGTGTCCCGCCGCGATCCATGACGCTTGCCCGAGGGCAGGGTGATCCGTAACACATATGCAACGGATCGGAGGAGGATACGATGGGATACAATGAGGTTTACACCCGCTCTCTGGCGGACCCCGAAGGCTTCTGGATGGAAGAGGCCGACAAGATCGACTGGGTGAAGAAACCCTCCAAGGCGCTGTTTGACGATACCGCCCCGATCTACGAATGGTTCAGCGACGGGCTGGTCAATACCTGCTGGAACGCGGTGGACCGGCATGTCGAGGCCGGGCGCGGCGCGCAGGCGGCGATCATCCATGACAGCCCGGTGACCGGCATCAAGCAGAAGATCAGCTATGCGCAGCTGCGCAGCCGCGTCGCGCGTCTCGCGGGGGCGCTGCGTGACAAGGGCGTGGGAAAGGGCGATCGCGTCATCATCTACATGCCGATGGTGCCCGAGGCATTGGAGGCGATGCTGGCCTGTGCCCGTCTCGGGGCGGTGCATTCGGTGGTCTTTGGTGGCTTTGCCGCGCATGAACTGGCGGTGCGGATCGACGATTGCACGCCCAAGGCGATCATCGCCGCCTCCTGCGGGATCGAGCCCGGGCGAGTGGTGCATTACAAGCCGCTTCTGGACGGGGCCATCGAGCAGGCCGCGCACAAGCCCGACTTTTGCGTGATTTTCCAGCGCGAGGAAGAGGTCGCGCATCTGGAGGAAGGGCGCGATCACGACTGGCACGCCTTCCAATACGGGGTCGAGCCCGCCGAGTGTGTGCCGGTCGAGGGCAATCATCCTGCCTATATCCTCTACACCTCCGGGACCACCGGCGCGCCGAAGGGCGTGGTGCGACCCACCGGTGGGCATCTGGTGGCGCTCAACTGGACGATGAAGAACATCTATAATGTCGATCCGGGCGATGTCTTCTGGGCCGCGTCCGATGTGGGTTGGGTCGTGGGCCACAGCTATATCTGCTACGCGCCGCTGATCCATGGCAACACCACCATCGTGTTCGAAGGCAAGCCGGTGGGCACGCCCGACGCGGGCACGTTCTGGCGGGTGATCTCCGAACATAAGGTCAGGAGTTTCTTTACCGCGCCCACCGCGTTCCGCGCGATCAAGCGGGTCGATCCGGAGGCCAGGGAACTGGCAAACTATGACATTTCCTGCCTGCGTGCCCTTTATCTAGCGGGCGAACGCGCCGATTCCGACACGATCAACTGGGCCGCCGACAAGATGGGTGTACCGGTCTATGACCACTGGTGGCAGACCGAGACCGGCTGGACGATCGCCGGCAACCCCGTCGGGACCGAGGCGTTGCCCGTCAAGGTCGGCTCGCCCACCGTGGCGATGCCGGGCTATGATGTGCAAATCCTCGATGAGGGCGGGCACGAGGTGCCGCCCGGAACACTCGGTGCTATCGCCGTCAGGCTGCCGCTGCCGCCGGGCACGCTGCCGACGCTGTGGAACGCCGAGGATCGCTATCGCAAGTCCTATCTCACTACGTTTCCCGGTTATTACGAGACCGGCGATGCGGGCATGAAGGACGAGGACGGCTATCTGTGGATTATGGCGCGCACCGATGACGTGATCAACGTCGCCGGTCATCGCCTCAGCACCGGCGCGATGGAGGAGGTGCTGGCCAGCCACCCGGATGTGGCCGAATGCGCGGTGATCGGAGTGAGCGACACGCTCAAGGGGCAGGCCCCGGTCGGGTTCGTCTGTCTGACCAGTGGTGTGAACCGCCCGCATGAAGAGGTCACCGCCGAATGCGTCAAGTTGATCCGCGACCAGATCGGTCCGGTGGCGGCGTTCAAGATGGCGGTGGTGGTGGACCGTCTGCCCAAGACGCGCTCGGGCAAGATCCTGCGCGCGATCATGGTCAAGATCGCCGACAATCAAGATTACAAGATGCCCGCGACCATCGACGATCCGGCCATTCTGGACGAGATCAGGGCGGCGCTGCAGGGCATCGGGCTGGCGAAATAACTGAAGCGCGCGCCGGAATTGACCCGGCGCGCGCAGGGGGATCAGGCCGCCGCGCGGTCCGTATCGCGCAAGGCGGCCAGCATGTACTCGGCCACCCCGGCAGAGGAATCGGGGTTTTGCCCGGTCACGATCCGGTCGTCACGCAGGGCGAAGCCGCAGAAATCCTCGACCCCGCATTCGAACTCGGCACCTTGCTTGCGCAGGGCGTCTTCGAGCAGGTAAGGCACGACATCGGAGAGGCCTGCCGCGCGCTCCTCGGAATTGGTGAATCCGTTGATGCGCCGCCCTTTGATCAGCGGGGTGCCGTCGCTCAGCGTCGCCTCGATGAGCCCGGCGGGACCGTGGCACACGGCGCCGACGACGCCACCGTTTTCATAAATGGTCGAGACCGCCTTGGCGACGGCGGGCGTCTGGCGCAGATCCCACATGGTGCCATGCCCGCCGGGCAGGAACACCGCGTCATAGCGCGAGGCGTCAACCTTGCTGACGGCGGCGGTGTCGCTCAGGGCCTGCATGGCATGCGTGTCCTCAACGAACCGCGTCACGGCGTCTGAGCGTGCGGCCGGATCATCGTCCGAGGACGGGTCCGCCGGGGACTGGCCGCCAAGCGGGCTGGCGAGATCGACCTCATAGCCTGCATCGCGGAAGGTCCAGTAGGGTATCGCCATTTCTTCCCAGTAAAAGCCGGTCGGCGCGCCGTCCTGTCCCATCTTGTCACAGGAGGTGAGGATCATCAGTATGCGTGTCATTGTGAACGCTCCTTTTCATTTCGATTCAGGTGGGTGCGGGATGCCCGGTCGCAGGCGTTGGCGCGGCCGGTGTTACGCGGACCGTCACGTCAGGCTTTCTGCGATGCGATCACGAGACAGACGTTGCGTGCCCTCAGATGCCGGATCGCGATGGCGCGGCCAGGCAGCATCAGCGCGGCCCAGGCCACCAAACCCCGGGCCATGCAGGATTGTGCCGAATGCTGTGTAACTCTGTGCCATAGCCTTAGACCTAAGCAGGCGCGCGGGTCTTTTAACCCCCGGAGGCTGCGACGCGGCGGACATCCGCCGGATTGGCCTTTCCAGGTGCCTCACGCACGGCGGCTCTGCCATGTCGAGACGAGAAGACCCCCGCGCGGCTTGTGCGCGCGGGGGCCGGAAACCCGGCAGGCCGGGCAGGGGAAGAGCCGTGCGGTCTAGGACCGCTGCCCGCTCAGAACCATGACTTCGACGGGACTGGGAAGCAGACTTGTCAACGCGCCTGGATCGCCTTGTCTCAGCGTCTCGCGATCCTCGTACACAACGAGTCCCATGACGATCGAAGCTCCGAGAAGGAGTAACCTGAGGCAGTTTGCCAGCCGCATGACTGCTTTCCCTTTCGAATTGCTTGTCAGGAACCTGCGCTTGGCAGGTGAGACGAGTTTGCGTCCGGGGGCCACGGTCAGGCAATATCGCGCGGTTGATATCCGATAACACTGCCTCTTTTCGCCGGGTGCGATCGGCTTATCTGTCCCTCAGGAGGTCGTGATACGCCTTGTTTTCATAGCTCTTTCTGACTGTCTGGTCTGTGTCATGCCCGATCCGTCGCGTGCCGAGCCTGCTATTGCCGAATTTGCCGCGCCGCAGTTCGACAGCTATCGCGGCATCAGCGATCAGGTGATGGGCGGCGTCTCCCAGGGCGAGGCGCGGATCGAGTGATCAGACGAGAGCCGCTATCTGCGCCGGACCGGCACGGTCAGCACCGGCAATCGCGGTGTTTTCCTTTAGGCGCACGTGCCGCGCGACGCGGGCCTGCGTGAGCGTGCGCAGGGCATTGTCGTGCGGGACAAGAGACCGGGGGACGGTATGTCGTGCATCTGCGGACGCGGGGTACGGTGCTGCCCTGGCAATATTACCAGGTCAGATTCGAGACCGGTGATGACTGGCGGGAGGTGCGCATTCTCCTTTCTGCGTTCGCCCCGTCCGGCGCGCTTTTGCGCGCCACACCGGATACTGCATCCGTGACCAGCCTCGCGGCGGTGACCTGTGGGCGTGATCATCAGGCGGATCTGTCGTTCCGGTGGATCTGGTGTTATTGATCAGGTTTGTGAAAGTTATACGGTCAAAGCTGTAGGTATTCCGGCATTCAAGGTGGCTTTATGTAAACTGTTCGCGCAGCAGTCGCTCTTCAAGACCGTGACCGGGATCGAACAGGATGCGATGCGCGATGCTGGTCTCCGAGCGGATTTCCACCCAGAGCACGCTTTCCACCCAACGGCTGTCGGCATCGGCCATGACCGGGCGTTTGTCTGGGTCGACCACGTCGAAACGGACCTTGGCGGTCTTGGGGATCAGCGCCCCGCGCCAGCGGCGCGGGCGAAAGGCGGCAACGGCAGTCAGCGCCAGAACATCCGAGCCGATCGGCAGGATCGGGCCGTGCGCGCTATAGTTATAGGCGGTCGATCCGGCGGGCGTGGCCACAAGCGCGCCGTCGCAGACCAGCTGTTCCAGCCGCAATCGCCCGTCTATGGTGATCCGCAGCTTGGCCGCCTGCGGGCCTGCGCGCAGCAGCGAGACCTCGTTGATCGCCAGCGCCTCGTGCATCGTTCCGTCACGTGATTGTGCCTTCATGCTCAACGGGTTGATGACCTCTTCCTCGGCGGCGTGCAGGCGGTCGATCAGATCGGTTTCGCTGTATTCGTTCATCAGAAAGCCGACGGTGCCCCGGTTCATGCCATAGACCGGCGCATCAAGCGCCTGCGTGCGATGCAAGGTATGGAGCATGAACCCGTCGCCACCGAGCGCCACGATCACATCCGCCTCTGCCTCGGGGACATCGCCGAACCGATGGATGAGCGCGGCACGGGCGGTTTGCGCGACGGGCATGTCGCTGGCGACAAAGGCGATCTTGCGGCTCATGCCAGGGTCCTGTTTCCAAAAGGCGATGCACTGGCGCGGATCGAACCACAATTCCCGCGCCAAGACCAGACGTGCCGGTCCTGCAAGCGGATTCGTCGCTTTACATTCTTCCAAAGCGAACGAGTTTCCTTTAGGAAATCGAAAATTCACCCTCTGCCGGAGTTGTTCACATGCCTCATGACGGAAATCAGCCAGTCGCTGACCAAGGCTTTTTCACGGAAACCCTCGCCTCGCGCGATCCCGATCTCTTTGGCGCGATCCGTCAGGAGCTGGGTCGTCAGCGCGACGAGATCGAGCTCATTGCCAGCGAGAACATCGTCTCTGCTGCCGTGATGGAGGCACAGGGCAGCGTGATGACCAATAAATACGCCGAGGGTTATCCCGGTCGGCGTTATTACGGTGGTTGCCAATATGTTGATATCGCGGAAAATCTCGCCATCGAGCGAGCCTGCGAACTGTTTGGCTGCGGCTTTGTCAACGTGCAGCCCAATTCGGGCAGTCAGGCCAATCAGGGTGTGTTCAACGCGCTGTTGCAGCCCGGCGATACCATTCTGGGCATGAGCCTTGATGCCGGTGGGCACCTCACGCATGGCGCGGCGCCCAACCAGTCGGGCAAGTGGTTTAACGCGGTGCAGTACGGGGTGCGCAAAGAGGACAACCTGATCGACTACGACCAGATCCAGGCGCTGGCGAGTGAGCATCAGCCCAAGCTGATCATCGCCGGTGGTTCGGCCATCCCGCGCCAGATCGACTTTGCCAAGATGCGGGAAATCGCCGATTCCGTCGGGGCTTATCTGCATGTGGACATGGCGCATTTTGCCGGTCTGGTGGCGGCGGGCGAGCATCCCAGCCCGTTCCCACACGCGCATGTGGCGACCACCACGACGCACAAGACGCTGCGCGGCCCGCGTGGCGGCATGATCCTGACGAATGACGAGGCACTGGCCAAGAAATTCAACTCGGCGATCTTTCCGGGCATCCAGGGCGGGCCGCTGATGCATGTGATTGCGGCCAAGGCAGTGGCCTTTGGCGAGGCCCTGCGCCCGGAATTCAAGACCTACATTCAACAGGTTATCAAGAACGCGCAGGCGCTGTCGGACCAGTTGATTAAGGGTGGGCTGGATACGATCACCCATGGCACGGACACCCATGTCGTTCTGGTTGATCTGCGCCCCAAGGGTGTCACCGGCAATATCGTCGACAAGGCATTGGGCCGGGCGCATATCACTTGCAACAAGAACGGCGTGCCGTTTGACCCGGAAAAACCCACTGTTACCAGTGGTATACGTCTTGGGTCACCCGCGGGAACGACGCGTGGATTCGGCGAGGCGGAGTTTCGGCAGATCGCGGATTGGATCATCGAGGTGGTCGATGGGCTGGCCGCGAATGGCGAAGAGGGCAATGCGGCGGTCGAGGCCAAGGTGAAGGCCGAGGTTGCGGCGATGTGTGCGCGCTTCCCGCTCTATCCGAATCTCTGAGCCGGAGGGCAGAAAGAAAACCCCGCGCAGTTTGATTTCTGCGCGGGGCTTTTTGTTTGATAACAATGGTGTGCAGGTTGAAGTTAACCCGCACCCTGCCAGCGGATCAAGGCGTATATCAGCCCGCCCAACAGTATCAGATTGAGCACGATACCCCCCAGTAGGCGCAGGATCGCGGTCTTGCGCGCCTCGTCCGGGTCAAGCGTGTCGAGATAGTGACGCATATCCGTGAAAGCGTTGTTTACGCTCGACAAATCCAGTATCCGGGCGAGCTTGGGATGGGCCATCCAATCCTGCGCGCCGAGGATGATCTGACCGGCCCGGCGCTGACGGCGGGGTAGCCGCCGCCCGGCCCGGCGCAATTGCCGCTCAAGTGTCGCGCCGCGCAGGCGCATCCTGTCCGAGAGCGCGGTTTGCAGCTGCACCACCATTGTCTGAAACGCTTCGGTATCAATCACTTGGTCGCCCCTTTGACGGCAGTGTAGCGGGCTGTTGCTGGCTGCTCAAGGGGGCTGGTCATTGATCCGGCGGGGCGATATTCAAGGACCATGTTGAACCGGATCGAACATGGTGCGCCGACCGACAGGCCCGGATTGGTGATTGTTCACGGGCTTTATGGCTCGGGGCGGAACTGGGGGGTGATTGCGAAACGCCTTTCGGACAATCGACACGTGGTCGCGGTCGATCAACGCAATCATGGGTCAAGCCCTTGGTTTGAAACGCAGTCTTACGAAGACATGGCCGCCGATCTGGCCGAGGTCATCGAGGATATCGGCACCCCCTGCGACGTTCTGGGGCATTCGATGGGGGGCAAGGCGGCGATGGTGCTGGCGCTGACGCGGCCTGATCTGGTCAACAGCCTGATCGTGGCAGATATTGCGCCCGTCGCCTATGAGCACACCCAGATACAGTATATCGAGGCGATGAAAGCCGTGGACCTGTCGCGGGTCGAGCGGCGCTCTGACGCTGCTGAGCAACTGCGCGAGACGGTGGACAACCCCGCGCTTGTGCCATTTTTCTTGCAGGCGATCGACGTGACCGGGAAACGCTGGTTGCTGAATCTCGACACGCTGGCGCGCGAGATGCCGAAGATCCTGAGCTTTCCCGAGATGTCAGGCTCTTACCGTGGGCGCACCCTGTTCCTGAGCGGGGCGGAGTCGGATTATGTCGGGCACGCGCATCGCGACCGGATCAAGGCGCTGTTCCCGGCGGCTCAGTTCGCCAAGATCCCCGGCGCAGGCCATTGGCTGCATGCCGAGAAGCCGCGCGAGTTCGAGGCGGCGGTGCGCGTGTGGCTGGGGGACTGAATGCGGTGATCAATCGTCCTCGTAAAGCATTTTGGTCACGACGTAAGTCACCGGAAAGGCCGCAACAAAGCCGAGAGCGGCGGCGATCAGGATCGGGATAAGCGTGTCCTGCCCGATCACAAGGGCAGCGATGACGGCAGAACCCGCGAGGGTGGAGCCGATGAAAAGATGCAGGATGAAGCCAAGGCGCAGCATGGGGTCTCCGGGTCTGAGGGGTGTTGCGGCTAGTCTTAGGCGCGGTTTGGCGCGGGCACATTGATCTGAGTCACAATAGTCTGGATTTACAGGCGCGGGCCGCGCGGGGTATCCTTGTCTGATCATGACATGCGGGGGACGTGCCATCACCGATAAACGTAGCCATGTGAACAAGGTCCTCGAACAGTCGCAATCCGCCTCTGCCCCGGCGCGGTCGCGGGTGGTGGCGTCGTGGCGGCGGTCGATGGTACAGCACGGGCTGGACCCCGCCGAGCGGCGCGCGCCCGAGCGGGTAGAGGAGACCGACTTGCGGCAGCGGCAGGCGGGGTTGGAGCAATTCCTGCAAGTGGCGGCGCCGAAGCTGGATCACCTCTTCGGTTTGCTGGGCCATTCAGGCTGCGCCGTGCTGCTGACCGATGCCGAGGGCGTGGTGCTGGATCAACGCTGTGCCGAGGGCGATGCGTCGATCTTCGAGGATTGGGGGCTGTGGAAGGGGGCGGACTGGTCCGAGGCCGCCGAGGGCACCAACGGGATCGGCACCTGTATCGCCGAGGATCGCCGTGTCATCATCCACCGCGACGAGCATTTTCTGGCGCGCAACACCGCGATGAGCTGCATGGATGCGCCGATCTACGGGGCTGACGGGCGGATCATGGCGGCGCTCGACGTGTCCTCGGCGCGGTCGGATCAGACCGAGGCGTTCAACCGGCTGATTGGCGCAATGGTGGCGCAGACCGCGCGGCAGATCGAGGCCGATAATTTCCGCGCCGCCTATCCGCGCGCCCGCATTCTCTACGCCGATCACGATGACAGCGATGCAGCGATGCTGCTGGCCGTCGATGGCGATGATATCGTCGTGGGGGCCACGCGCGCCGCGCGCAAGGCGTTCGGGCTGGGGCAGGCGGCTGCGATCCGCCCGGTGCCCGCGAGCGACATTTTCGGCCGCGAGGACGGGCCGCGCGGCTTCGAGAAGGCCGAGCGTGCGGCGGTGATTCGGGCGCTGGCGCGGGCCGGGGGCAACGTCTCCGAGGCCGCGCGCGCGCTGGGCATAGGGCGCGCAACGCTCTATCGACGGATGAAGCGGCTTGGTCTCAACGAAAGCACCGGTGACCTGTCTCAGGACTGAGACAGGTGGGCTTGCCCGTCGCCCGGCGACGGGGTGACGCGGGGTGCCGCGGCGCGCAGGTTTGCCCCATTCCCCGGCGGAGGACCGGGGGCAACCGGAGGAAACCCAATGAACGAGATGTCACAGGTGGCGGGCTGCCAAGGCGCGCCCTTCAAATCCCATTACGACAATTTCATCGGCGGCGCGTTCGTGCCGCCCGTGAACGGGCGCTATTTCGAGAATATCACCCCGATCACCGGCGCGATCGTGTGCGAGGTGGCCCGCTCGGACGCGGCGGATGTCGAACTGGCACTCGATGCCGCCCATGCCGCGAAAGAGGCTTGGGGGCGCACTTCGGCCGCCGAGCGGTCGAACATCCTGCTGAAAATCGCCGATGTGATCGAGGCCAATCTCGAAATCATCGCGCAGGCCGAGACATGGGACAACGGCAAGCCCATCCGCGAGACGATGGCCGCCGACATTCCGCTGGCGGTCGATCATTTCCGCTACTTCGCGGGCGTTCTGCGCGGACAGGAAGGCAGCATGTCCGAGATCGACCATGACACGGTCGCCTATCACTTCCACGAGCCGCTTGGCGTTGTGGGGCAGATCATCCCGTGGAATTTCTCGATCCTGATGGCGGCGTGGAAGGTTGCGCCGGCGTTGGCGGCGGGAAATTGCATCGTGTTGAAACCGGCGGAACAGACGCCGGCCGCGATCATGGTGCTGGCCGAACTGATCGACGATCTGCTGCCTGCGGGCGTGCTCAACATCGTCAACGGTTTCGGGGCCGAGGTGGGCGCGCCGCTGGCAAAATCGCCGCGCATCGCCAAGATCGCCTTTACCGGCTCGACCGAGACCGGGCGCAAGATCATGCAAGCCGCGACCGAGAACCTCATTCCCGTCACGCTGGAACTGGGGGGCAAGTCGCCCAACATCTTCTTTTCCGACGTGATGGCGCAGGACGATGCGTTCCTTGACAAGGCGGTCGAGGGGTTCGTGCTTTTTGCCTTCAACCAGGGTGAGGTCTGCACCTGCCCGAGCCGGGCGCTCATTCAGGAGGATATCTACGAGGAGTTCATCACCCGCTGCATCGCCCGCGTGAAGGCGATCAAGCAGGGTGATCCGCGTGATCCCGAGACGATGGTGGGCGCACAAGCGAGTGCCGAGCAGCAAGACAAGATCATGTCCTACCTGACCATCGGTGTCGAAGAGGGGGCCGAAGTGCTGGTCGGCGGCGCGGCGGCGCGCTTCGACGGCGACCTCTCGGGCGGCTATTACGTGCAGCCGACGATCCTCAAGGGGCACAACAAGATGCGGGTGTTTCAGGAGGAAATCTTTGGCCCCGTCGTCAGCGTCACCACCTTCAAGGACGAGGCCGAGGCATTGGCCATCGCCAATGACACAATGTACGGCCTCGGTGCCGGTGTCTGGACACGTGACGGCAGCCGCGCCTACCGCTTTGGCCGCGCGATCGAGGCGGGGCGTGTCTGGGTCAACAATTACCACGCCTACCCGGCGCATGCGGCCTTTGGCGGCTACAAGCAGTCGGGCGTCGGGCGCGAGAACCACAAGATGATGCTCGACCACTATCAGCAGACCAAAAACATGCTGGTCAGCTACAACCCCGAAAAGCTCGGCTTTTTCTGAAGGCTGGATGTGTATCGAGGATCGGCCGTCGGGGTGACCCGGCGGCCATTTCTATTTCGGAGATGGCGTTTGCGGCCCGCCGCGCGGCGCGCTGTGGATGGGCGTTGAATCAGGAGAACGCGCCACGAAATGGGTGATAATCGGGCTTATGGCTTGCACGGGATTGGCGGCTTGCGAGACGGTGCAGGGCGCTGGCCGCGATCTACAGAATGCCGGGCAGGCGATGGAACAGGCCGTAGAGTAAGCCGGTTTCGGCCTCACACCTCGGGTTTCGACGGGTCGGGGATCAGGCCGCCCTTACGGGTGTGATCGAAATTTGGGTCCTTGCGCTTGACCCGGCGTGAGATCAGGTAGGCCAACGGCCAGGCGGCGAGCGCGCCCAGGGCGGCAGCCCCGCCTATGGCAGGCCAGGTGTAGTAGCCCATCGCGAGCACGGCGATGACAAGCCCGCCGACGGTGACGGGGCCGGTGGCGAGGATGAGATACAGGCTCAGACGGTCCATGATGGTCCTCCTTTCACTGTTTCCGTAGACGTGTGAAGGAGGAAGGGGCGTGTCAAGGGGTGCGCTAGCCGCGCTTCTTGACGAACTCCGTCAGGATCACGATGCGCTGGCCTTCGACGCGGCCTTCGATATGGGCCGGATTGTCGGAGACAAGCGATATGCCGCGCACCGCCGTGCCGCGCTTGGCGGTGAAACTGGCGCCCTTTACGGGCAGGTCCTTGATCAGAACCACGGTATCGCCCTGCATCAGCGGCACGCCGTTGCTGTCGCGGTGGCCGCTCTCGCGGGGGATGTTCTCGGCCCAGGCGCGGGTATCGTCATCGAGCCAGAGTTGAGCGGAAAGATCGCGCGCCCAATCGTGCTCCGAAAGGCGCGCGAGCATGCGCGCGGCGAGGACCTGCGTCGCAGGGTCTTCGGACCACATCGCGGCGGCAAGACAGCGCCAGTGGTCGGGGTCGGGCGTACCCGTGATCTGGTCCGTACAGGTGCCGCAGAGCGCGGCGCTCGCCCCGTCCGGGCCACCGGTCACGGGGGTGTCGGTCAGAGGGGCATCGGCAGAGCAAAGCGCACAGGTCATGGGAGAGGGGTCCGGGATAAGGGAGTGATTGGCCTAGCTATAGGCGCAATGCGGCGGCGGGGGAAGGGGGGTCGCGTGGAGGGGGCGGGTTGATAGCCGACATTGGTGCAATGGGTGGGATGGCATCCCACCCTACCGCGATCACCAAGCGAGCTGCGAAAGGGCGATGCAGGTATCTGGCCACGTCGGTTCTGGGAGCATCATCTGCGCGAAGAGGCGGATTTCCGGGCGCATCTGCGCTATTGCTGGCTGGACCCGGTGAAGCACGGGCTGGTCGCGGCACCGCAGGATTGGCCCCATTCGCCGGTCCATCGCGATGCGGGGTATTGGGACGGCACGGATTTCGTGATGTCGCCCGAAAGGTATGGGGGTGTTTGACCTTACGCGACCCGGCGCTCAATCATCCATCTTCAGCGCAGAAATAAACGCCTCCTGCGGGATTTCCACCCGGCCAAACTGGCGCATCTTCTTCTTGCCGGCCTTCTGCTTTTCCAGCAGCTTTTTCTTGCGCGTGGCGTCCCCGCCGTAGCATTTCGCCGTCACGTCCTTGCGCAGCGCCGAGAGGGTCTCGCGGGCGATGACCTTGCCGCCGATGGCCGCCTGGATCGGAATCTTGAACATGTGGCGCGGGATCAGGTCCTTTAGCTTCTCGCACATCGCCCGCCCGCGCTGTTCGGCGCGGTCGCGGTGGACCATCATCGACAGCGCATCGACCGGCTCGTCATTGACGAGGATGGACATCTTCACGAGATTGTCGGCGCGGTAGCCTTCGAGCTGGTAATCGAAGGAGGCATAACCCTTGGTCACCGATTTCAGCCGGTCGTAGAAATCGAACACCACCTCGTTGAGGGGCAAGTCATACATCACCATCGCGCGCGAACCCGCATAGGTGAGATCAAGCTGAATGCCGCGCCGGTCCTGGCAGAGCTTGAGCACATCGCCGAGATACTCGTCGGGCACCAGGATCGTCGCCTTGATGCGCGGCTCCTCGATATGGTCGATATGGCTGGGGTCAGGCATGTCGGCGGGGTTGTGCAGGTCGCGCCGCTCGCCGTCCTTCATGTAGAGGTGATAGATCACCGAGGGCGCGGTGGTGATCAGTTCGATATCGTATTCCCGCTCGACCCGGTCGCGGATCACCTCGAGATGCAAGAGCCCCAGAAAGCCGCAGCGGAAGCCGAAGCCGAGGGCGGCGGAGCTTTCCATCTCGTAACTGAAGGAGGCGTCGTTCAGCGCCAGTTTCTCGATCGCGTCACGCAGGTCTTCAAATTGCGCGGAATCGACCGGGAAAAGGCCGCAGAACACCACCGGCACCGAGGGTTTGAAGCCGGGCAATGCGGTGTCGCAGGGGCGCTTGATATGGGTAATCGTGTCGCCGACGCGGGTGTCGCGGACCTGTTTGATCGACGCGGTGATAAATCCGATCTCGCCCGGGCCCAATTCCTCGACCACGGTCATGGCCGGGCGAAAGACGCCGATGCGTTCGACATTGTAGGTCGCCCCGGTCTGGAGCATGCGAATCCGGTCGCCCTTTTTCATCACCCCGTCCATGATCCGCACCAGCACCACAACCCCGAGATAGAGGTCGTATTTGCTGTCCACCAGCATCGCCTTCAAGGGCGCATCGCGGTCGCCTGCGGGCGGTGGCAGGTGGGCGATGATCGCCTCCAGCATCTCGCGGATGCCTTGGCCCGTTTTGGCCGAAACCGGGATCGCGCTGCTCGCGTCGATGCCGATCACCTCTTCGATCTGTTCCGCCACCCGGTCGAGATCCGAGGCGGGCAGGTCGATCTTGTTGAGCACCGGCACAAGCTCGTGACCCGCGTCGATCGCCTGATAGACATTGGCCAGCGTCTGCGCCTCGACGCCTTGCGTGCTGTCGACCACCAGAAGCGAGCCCTCGACCGCGCGCATGCTGCGCGATACCTCGTAGGAGAAATCCACATGGCCGGGCGTGTCGATCAGGTTCAGCACATATTGCTGGCCATCGTCGGAGGTATAGTCGATGCGGACGGTGTTGGCCTTGATGGTGATGCCGCGCTCGCGCTCGATATCCATGGAGTCGAGCAACTGCTCTTTCATGTCCCGTTCGGCGACCGTGTCCGTCATCTGGATCAGCCGGTCGGCAAGGGTGGATTTACCGTGGTCGATATGCGCCACGATGGAGAAATTGCGGATGTGCGAGAGCGGTGTCATGGCTCTCGCATATGTATGGGAATGGGGGGTTGGTCAAGGTGGATTGCGGCCCCGAAGCACATGCCGGTGGATTGGCGGCACCTGGGCAGGCTGGCCGGGGCGGGCTGACCGCACCGGCCCGGCCCCCCGATCAACAGGGTACTGTGCGGTAGGTGCCGTCGCCGTTTGAATAGGCGCATTGGTCGGTGCGGGTGTTGCGCGCGATCAGAGTGCCGGCGGCGGCACCTGCCAGGGTCGAGAGCACGGTCCAGCCGGCATTGGCGTCGAACGCCGCCGCGCCGAGCAGCCCGGCACCCGCGCCGAGCGCGGCACCGGTCAGTTCGCGGTTGTCCGTGGTGTCGATGCATCCCGCAAGGGTCAGGCTGGCGAGACTGGCAAGGATCAGGTTGCGTGTCATGATGGTGTCCTCTCTGGGTTGGTTTTACAGAAGCTAACGCAGGATAGAGCGGTTCATTCCAAAGGAAAAACGCGCCTCGGCAAGGGATTGCCGACAGGCGGGATCAGACCATCGGCGGCGGCGGTCTGCGCCGCGCACCCGAGAGCGCGTTGCCCGCGATGGCCGTCAGCAGCACCGCGCCGCCGATCAGCGTGTTGGGTGTCGCGGTCTCGCCCAGCACCAGCCAGACCCAGACCGGGCCCAGCACCACCTCGGCCAGCGACAGCAGGGTCAGCTCTGCGGCGGGCACGGTTTTCGACCCGATGGTGTAGAGGATAAGCCCCGCCCCGACCTGAAACACCCCCATGCCGAGTGATATCCCGGTATCATTGGGCGAGAGCGCGAAGCCGAGCCCGAGCGCCGCGCAGGTCGCGCCCATGATGACAATCGCGAAGAGGCCCGAGAGAAAGACAGCCGGCATCATCTCGGTGGCCTTGCCCCAGCGGAGCGTGATGGTGAAGCAGGCAAAGCCAAGGGCCGAGCCGATTGCGGCGAGATTGCCCTTGAGCGCCGCACCAGAGGATTTGTCCCAGACCATGATCGCGATGCCGATGCCGGCCACGGCGATAGCGACCCATGTGGCGGGCCGGACGCTCTCGCGCAGGATCAGGCGGCCGAGAATGGCCGCCATCAGCGGGGCCGACGCGAAAAGCATCATCGCGTTGGCGACCGAGGTGGTCTGTACCGAATAGATGCCCCCCGTATAGGCTGCGACCAGCGACAGCCCGCCGATCACTCCCGGCCAGCCCATGCGCAGCGCAAGGGTGATCGGGTTTCGGCCCGTGCGCAGGCGGATCACGACGAAGAGCAGCAGGCTCATCGAGATCGAGCGGTAGAACAGGATCTGCCAGACCTGTGCCTCGTCGATCAGGCGGATGCCTAGGCCCACCGTGGACCACAGCACACCCGCGAAGAATACAGGCATATAGCCGCGCAGGTCGCGCTCGGGCAGGGTGGCGGCGAGGGTCATTTGAGCGCCTCGTCCTCGGACATCTGTGCTGGCAGGGGGCTGCCGGGGGCAAAGATCGCCTCGGCGGTGTAGGGTGTGTCGTCGCTGCGCTGCGCCGCGCGCAATTCGCGCCAGCCAAGGTACAGCCCCGCGCCGATGATCAGCGTCATGCCCGCCAGCGTGCTCAGCGCCGGGCGTTCATCCCAGAGCAGATAGGCCAGCACGGCGGCGAAGGGCAGGTAGGTATAGTCGAAGGGCGCGATCAACGAGGCATTGGCGATCTGATAAGCGCGCGACAGCAGCATGTAGCCCGCCATGCCGACAAGGCCCAGGAGCGCCAGTTGCGGCAGCGCGTCCGCGCTGGCCACAGACATGTCCCACCGCAGGTGGTGGGTGGCAGGTGTCAGCGGCAGGACATGCGACACGGCCCAGCCCATCGGCAGTATCATCAGCCCAGCAAAGCTGAGCGTGTAGAGCCCCACGGTGAGCGTGCTTTCGCGCTCGCCGATGCGCCGCGCGATGATCTGCGACAGCGCGTAGGTGACGGCGCAGAAAAACGGCAGGATCGCGACCCATGAGAAATTCTCGCCCGCCGGGTTCATCGCGATGAGCACGCCGACAAAGCCGACCACCAGCGCCGCCGTCCGGTGCACACCGATGGTCTCACCCAGAAAGAGCGCGGCGAAAAGCGCGGTGATCAGCGGGGCGGAGAAGAAGATGGTCGAGACCTCCGCCAGCCCCATGAACGGGAACGCCGCATAAAACATGGAGAAGCCGGAGGCGAAGAGGAAAGCGCGCGCCATGTGCAGCGGCCAGAGCGGGGTCAGTAACCGGTGCGGCCCACCGAGCCAGAGGATCAGCGGCGTCAGCACCAGCACCGTCACCACGGAGCGGACAAAGATCAGCATCCAGACCGGGTAGATGGCGAGCAGAGATTTCATCATTGCATCCTGCCCGACAAAGAGCAGCATGCCGATTTCGACACAGAGAATGCCCTGAAGCGCACGGGACGGCACCGGGGCGGGATGCGCGGACAACATCGCCATAAGCGGTCTTTCATTGGTCTGTCGGAGGTGGGCGCGGTGGCCACTATGGTCGGGTTACAGAAGCCGATTGCGACTTTCATGTCCGATAGCGACAAAACCAAGAAAAACCCCGCAGGCTAGGGCCTGCGGGGCGGTACTCGGCACCGAAAACTGTGTCAGCCGCGATTCATCCGGTTCTCGATCAACTCGTCCACGACGCCCGGATCGGCCAGGGTCGAGGTGTCGCCGAGCGCGCCGTAATCATCCTCGGCAATCTTGCGCAGGATGCGGCGCATGATCTTGCCGGAGCGGGTTTTCGGCAGGCCGGGGGCCCATTGGATGAGGTCGGGCTTGGCAATCGGGCCGATTTCCGTGCGGACCCAGGTTTCCAGTTCCTTGCGCAACTCCTCGGTCGGCTCCACGTCGTTCATCAGGGTGACATAGGCGTAGATGCCTTGCCCCTTGATGTCGTGCGGATAACCCACCACCGCCGCCTCGGCGACCTTGGCATGCGCCACGAGGGCGGATTCGACCTCCGCCGTGCCCATCCGGTGGCCCGAGACGTTGATCACGTCATCGACGCGCCCGGTGATCCAGTAATAGCCGTCGGCGTCGCGCTTGCAGCCGTCGCCGGAGAAGTAATAGCCCTTGTATTGCTGGAAATATGTCGCCTCGAACCGTTCGTGATCGCCCCAGACGGTGCGCATCTGACCGGGCCAGCTGTCCTTGAGGGCGAGCACACCCGACGCTTCGGTGTCGGTGATTTCCTTGCCCGATTCGGGCTCCAGCACCACCGGCTCGATGCCGAAGAAAGGCAGCGTCGCGCTGCCGGGCTTGGTGGCGATGGCACCCGGCAGGGGGGTCAGCAGGTGACCGCCGGTTTCAGTCTGCCACCAGGTGTCGACGATGGGACAGCGGCCTTGGCCGACATTGTCGTTGTACCAGTTCCACGCCTCGGGGTTGATCGGCTCGCCCACGGTGCCCAGCAGCTTGAGCGACGACAGATCGCTTTTGCTGACATACTCGGTGCCCTGACCCATCAGCGCGCGGATCGCGGTGGGGGCGGTGTAGAATTGGTTGACCTTGTGCTTTTCGCAGACCTGCCAGAAGCGGCTTGCGTCGGGGTAGGTCGGCACGCCCTCGAACATCAGCGTGGTCGCGCCATTGGCCAGCGGGCCGTAGACGATATAGCTGTGACCGGTGACCCAACCGACATCGGCGGTGCACCAGAACACGTCGCCCTCGTGGTAGTCGAACACCAGTTCCTGCGTCATCGCCGCATAGACGAGATAACCGCCGGAGGTGTGCACCACGCCCTTGGGCTGGCCAGTGGAGCCGGATGTGTAGAGGATGAAGAGCGGATCCTCGGCGTTCATTTCCTCGGGCGGGCAATCGGCTGCGGCCTCGCCGGCCAGCGCGTTGTAGTCGTGGTCGCGCCCCTCGATCCATGTGGTCTGACCGCCGGTATGCTTGACGACGAGGCATTTCACCTTGTCCGAGCAATGCAAGAGGGCCGCGTCGGTGTTGGATTTGAGCGCCGTCTTGCGCCCGCCGCGCGGGGCCTCGTCGGCGGTGATGACGACCTTGGCCTGACAGCCGTTGATCCGCGCCGAGAGCGCGTCGGGCGAGAAGCCCGCGAAAACGATGGAATGAATGGCCCCGATCCGGGCACAGGCGAGCATCGCATAGGCCGCCTCGGGGATCATCGGCAGGTAGAGCACCACGCGGTCGCCGCGCCCCACACCCATATCCTTGAGGACATTGGCCATGCGGCAGGTGTTCTCGTACAAATCGCGATAGGTGATGTGCTGCGCCGCATCCTCGGGGTTGTCCGGCTCCCAGATGATGGCGGTGCGGTCGCCGCGCGCCTCGAGATGGCGGTCGATGCAGTTGGCGGCGACATTGAGCGTGCCGTCATCGAACCACTTGATCGAGACATTGCCGAAGTCGTAATTCACGTCCTTGACGCGGGTGTAGGGCTTGATCCAGTCGATCCGCTTGCCATGCTCGCCCCAGAATGTCACCGGATCAGTGACCGAGGCGGCATACATTTCCTTGTATTTCGCGGCGTCCACATGGGCGTTCGCCGCGAACTCTGCGGAGGGGGGATAGGTGGTGTCGGACATTTGAACAAACCCTTACTGTCTGCGGTCGATAGAAATTCGGGCCCGCCCCGTTCGTTCCGGGGAGAAACAGCCAAGGGCGGGCGATTCGGCCTCAGATGGCCAGATATTCGGCGCGGAGGTCCTCGTTATCGAGGACTTCCGCTGCCGTACCGTCAAACACGATCCCGCCGGTGTCAAGGATCACCGCACGGTCGGCAAGCTCCAGTGCGCGCACGGCGTTCTGTTCGACGAGGATGGTAGTGATGCCCTGCTCCTTGATGATGCGCAGGGTTTTCTCGATCTCGTCGACGATCACCGGGGCGAGACCCTCATAGGGCTCGTCCAGCAGCAGCACCTTGATGTCGCGGGCCAGCGCGCGGGCCACGGCGAGCATCTGCTGTTCGCCGCCTGAAAGCGTCGTACCCTCTTGCTTGCGGCGCTCGGCCAACCGCGGGAACAACTCGTAGAGGCGGTCGAGCGACCAGCCGATGGGCGGCGCGATCTGTGCCAGTTGCAGGTTTTCCTCGACCGTGAGGCCGGAGATAATGCAGCGATCTTCGGGCACAAGGCCGATGCCCGCCGCCGCCGCCTCGTGGCTTTTCATGTTGTGCAGCGGCTGATGGTCGAGCCAGATTTCGCCATGCGTGACCTGCGGGCTGTCCATCCGGGCAATCGAGCGCAGGGTCGTGGTCTTGCCGGCTCCGTTGCGGCCCAGAAGTGCCAGGATCTCGCCCTCGTGGACGTTGAACGAGATGTTCTGGACGATGTAGCTCTCGCCGTAATAGCTCTCCATGTTCCACACCGAGAGGAAAGCGGGGGCGGTTTCGGCGTAGTTCCTGCCTTTGGAAAAGTCGGGTTTGACGTTCATGATCCGCGCTCCTGTCAGGCCGCCGTTTCGCCAAGATACGCTTCGCGCACCTTGGGATGGCCCTTGATGTTTTCGGGGGTGTCCTCGACCAGCGGGCTGCCCTGCGCCAGCACGGTGATCCGTTCGGCGAGGGAGAACACGACATGCATGTCATGCTCGATGATCGCGATGGTGATGTCGCGCTCGTCCTTGATCTGTTTCAAGAGGTCGATGGTATTGTTGGTATCGGCCCGCGCCATGCCCGCTGTCGGCTCGTCGAGCAGCAGCAGTTTCGGGGTTTGCGCGAGGCACATGCCGATTTCCAGACGCCGCTTGTTGCCGCGCGACATCGAGGCGGACTGCATGTGGCGCTGATCCTGGAGGTTGAGGTCTTCAAGCATCGCCTCGGCCTGATCAATGATCTCTTTCTCGTTCAGCGAGCTTTCAAGCGCATGCATCCGGAACACGCCGTCGCGCTTGGCGAAGATCGGGATCATCATGTTTTCCTGCACCGTCAGATCACCGAAGATTTCCGGCGTCTGGAACACCCGGGAAATGCCCATCTGGTTGATCTCGTAGGGTTTGCGCCCCAGCACCGACTGGCCCTGGAACATGACCGAGCCGGTATCCGGGATGAGCTTGCCGATCAGACAGTTGAGCAGCGTGGATTTGCCCGCCCCGTTCGGCCCGATGATCGCATGCACGCTGTTTTCCGCGACGCTGAGGTTCACGTCCCCCAACGCCTGCAACCCGCCGAAGCGCTTGTTGACGTTCTTGACTTCGAGAATGCCCATGTCCTGCGCTCCTTATTCGGCTGGGGTGGATTGAGTGGATTTCTTGGCGTCATCCGGTTTCTTGCGGCGGAAAAGCCGTGCGATGCGCTGACCACCCTCGACAAGGCCACCGGGCAGGAAGATCACGACGAGCATGAACAGCAGCCCGAGCGTGAGGTGCCAGCCCTTGCCGACGAAGGGGTGCACGAGTGTTACCATCAGGTTTTCGATCCCGTCGGGCATGAAGCTGAACCAGCTATGCAGCACGCCGTCGTTGATCTTTGAGAAGATGTTCTCGAAATACTTGATGAACCCCGCGCCCAGAACCGGGCCGATCAACGTACCAGCGCCGCCGAGGATGGTCATCAGCACGACCTCGCCTGATGCCGTCCATTGCATGCGCTCGGCGCCTGCCAGTGGATCCATCGAGGCCAGAAGCCCGCCTGCAAGCCCGGCATACATGCCCGAGATCACGAAGGCCGCGAGCGCATAGGGCCGCGCGTTCAGGCCGGTATAGGTCATCCGCGTGTTGTTCGACTTGATCGCGCGAAGCATCATGCCAAACGGCGAACGGAAGATGCGGATCGCGATGTAGAAGCTGAGCAGCATCAGGACCGCGCAGAGATAGTAGCCTGCCGAGATGTCGAACGACCAGTTGCCGAAGTTGAGCGTCGTGAATTCGCGCATCTCGATGCCGAACAGGTTGGTGACCGGGATGGAGCCGTCCTCGGTGCGGCTGACGCCGAGGATGCGCGGATCGTCAAGGGTCAGTTGCAGGCCGGTCTCGCCATTGGTGATCGGGGTCAGGACCGAATAGGCAAGGTTGAAGCTCATCTGCGCAAAGGCCAGTGTCAGGATCGAGAAGTAGATGCCCGAGCGGCGCAGCGAGATGAAACCGATCAGCAGCGAAAAGAGCCCCGCCACGACCACGCTGAGCAGGATCGCGGGGATGACATTCATGCTGAGCAGCTTGAACATCCAAACCGCAGAGTAGCTGCCCACCCCGAGGAATGCGGCGTGACCGAAGCTGAGATAGCCGGTCAGGCCGAACAGGATGTTGAAGCCGATCGCGAAGATCCCGTAGATCGCGAAACGCTGCATCAGGTCCGGGTAGCCCGCGTTGAACTGTGCCATGGCGCTGTCGGCCGGGAATGGGTTGAGGATGAAGGGCGCGCAGAGTGCCAGGACGGCGACGATGAGCAGCAGCGAGAAGTCTCTTTTGTTCAGTCCGAGCATTGTCTTATTCCTCCATCACGCCTTTGCGGCCCATCAGGCCCCGCGGACGGGTCAGCAGAATGATGATGGCCACGAGGTAGATGATGATCTGGTCGATTCCGGGAAGGATCGACTTGATTTCGTTCATCGAGGCAAAGCTTTCGAGCACGCCCAATAGGAAGCCCGCAAGCACCGCACCCGGCAGCGAGCCCATGCCGCCGACGACGACGACCACAAAGCTCAGCACCAGGAAATCCATGCCCATGTGATAATTCGGAGAGTTGATCGGCGCGTACATTACCCCGGCGAGTCCGGCCACGGCGGCGGCGATGCCGAACATGATGGTGAAACGCTTGTCGATATTGATACCCAGAAGCTGCACCGTCTCGCGGTCGGCCATGCCGGCGCGGACCACCATTCCGAAAGTGGTGAATTGCAGGAAGGCGAAGACGCCCCCGATGATCACGGCGGCAAAGGCGAAATAGACCAGGCGCCAGTAGGGGTAGATGATCGCATTGGGATCGAAGCCCAGCATCACCCCGAAATCGAAAGAGCCGCGGAAGACTTCGGGCGCGCCGGTGGGGATCGGGTTGGCCCCGTAGAAATATTTGATGATTTCCTGAAGCACGATGGCAAGGCCGAAGGTCACGAGGATTTGATCGGCATGCGGGCGCTTGTAGAAATGCTTGATCAGCCCGCGTTCCATTATGAAACCGATAGCGATCATGACCGGGATCGAGAACAGGATCGCGAGCGGCACCGCCCAGTCGATGATTGCACCGCCCATCTCGGGGCCAAGCCAGTCCTCGACATAGGTGGTCTTGACCTTGGCGGGGTTGCCGAGAAAGTCGGTCTTGTTCGGGTCGATGGTCTCGTAGCTGAGATTGAGGATACGTGACAGTGTGACGGCGCAGAACGCGCCGATCATGAACAGTGCGCCATGGGCGAAATTGACGACTCCGAGCGTGCCGAAAATCAGCGTCAGGCCAAGCGCGATCAGCGCATAGGCCGAGCCCTTGTCGAGCCCGTTGAGAATTTGAAGAATGATTGCGTCCATTGTTCCCACCCATGGGTTAGAGGCGATGGTGGCCTTTTGCGAAAGCGAACCGCCAAGGGAGTCGGCCGCGCGCAGCGGGCGCGCGGCCGGTCAGTCACGTCAGATCACGCGCCCGGGTTGCAGGCCCCAAGCTCGCCACCGGCGAACATCGGGTGATCGGGTTCGTAGGTGACCTGTGCGGCGGGTGTGACTTCGACCACTTCGAGAAGGTCGAATTCGCTGGTCGGGTTCTCTTTCCCGCGCACAACGAGCACGTCCTTGAAGCACTGGTGATCCTCGGCACGATAGAGCGTCTTGCCGTTACCCATGCCGTCGAACTCGAAGCCTTCGAGGGCCTCTGCCACCGCGCAGGGGTTGAAGCTGCCGGCACGGGTGACGGCATCCGCATAGAGCAGGGTTTGCACGTAGCAGGTGTGCGCCGCCTGGCTGGGCGGGAAGCCGTATTTCTCGCCGAAGGATTTGACGAAGGCCTTTGACGCGTCATCCTGCAGCGACCAGTGCCAGTTCGTCGAGCCGTGAATGCCCTTCACGTTCTCGCCGGCACCACGTGCCATCAGGCGCGAGTAGAGCGGCACGACGATCTCGAAGTTCTTGCCGTTCACCTGCTTGTCGCGCAGGCCGAACTGCACCGCATTGGTCAGCGAGTTGACCATGTTTCCGCCGTAGTGGTTCAGGACCAGAACATCGGCGCCCGAGTTCAGCACCGGCGCGATGTAGGACGAGAAGTCGGTCGCGGCGAGCGGGGTCTTGACCGTGTTGACGGTCTCCCAGCCCAGCGACTCGGTGGAGGCGACGATCGACTCTTCCTGTGTCCAGCCCCAGGTGTAGTCGGCGGTCAGGTGATAGGCTTTGCGGTCCGAGCCGTAGAGGCTCTGGAGCACCGGTGCCAGAGCGGCACCCGACATGTAGGCGTTGAAGAAGTGGCGGAAGCCGTTGGCCTTCTTGTCCTTGCCGGTGGTGTCGTTGGAGTGCGTGAGACCCGCCATGAAGATCACGCCAGCCTCTTGGCAGAGGCCCTGAACGGCCACGGCCACGCCCGAGGACGAACCGCCGGTGATCATGATCGCGCTGTCTTTTTCGATCATCGATTTGGCCGATGCGCGCGCGGCGTCGGATTTGGTCTGGGTGTCGCCGGTCACATACTCGACCTTCTTGCCCATGATGCCGTTGCCTTGCAGCGCCTTGGAGCTGAAGGTGTTCATCATGCCGCCGTCGCCGCCACCGTTGAGGTGCTCGACCGCAAGCTCATAGGCGCGCAGCTCGTCCGCGCCCTCATCGGCGTAGGGACCGGTCTGCGGCACGTTGAAGCCGAGCGTCACCGAGCCGCCGGTGGGCTCGTTGGTGAAGGCTGCGGCGCTCGACGCGGTAAAGATCGTGGGCAGCGCGACGCCGGCCCCGGCGATGGCGCTGGTCTTGATCAGACCCCGACGCGTCAGGTTCGATTTGGACATGGATTCCTCCCATTATTTAAATCGCGGGAAGGGCCTCCTCTTGCGCCTCCCCTGAGCACAAGTGTGCGGTTCAAGTATGCGGGGCGCTTAGAAAATTACGCAACAACTGGTTTTCGCAGAACAATTTTTTTGTAAATTTGTAGACAGGTTTGGTGTTAATGTTGTAAAAAAATTCTCGCGCAGTTGCGGCAAGTCCAGTTCATGGCAAGGAAAAATCAGATGCCGGAACGGCTCATGATCGGCACACGAATCCGCGAGCGGCGGGTGCTCATTGGTATACGGCAGTCGGAGCTTGCTAAACAGGCGGGAATTTCGCCCTCCTACCTCAACCTGATCGAGCATAACCGCCGCAGAATCGGCGGCAAGACGCTGCTGAAGCTGGCGCAGGCGCTGGAGGTGGAGCCGTCTGTTCTGTCCGAAGGGGCCGAGGCGACATTGATTTCGGCGCTGCGCGAGGCGGCCGGAGAGCCGGGCACCGATAGCCCTGAACTGAGCCGGATAGAGGCGTTTGTCGGGCGCTTTCCGGGCTGGGCAGGCTTGCTCACCGACCTGTATCGACGCACGCAAGGCCTGGAGCGCACGGTCGAGACGCTGACTGACCGTCTGGCGCATGATCCGTTTCTTGCGGATTCGCTGCATGAGGTGATTTCGTCGGTCACGGCCATTCGCTCGACCTCGTCCATTTTGGTGGAAACCGAAGCGCTGGAGCCCGAGTGGCAGGCGCGGTTTCATCGTAATATAAACGAGGACAGCGCGCGGCTGACCGAGGGCGCACAGGCGCTGGTCAAGTATCTGGAAGGCGCGCCCAACCGCGATGCCGAGGTGCAATCGCCGCAGGACGAGATGCACGCCTATCTCGCCGCGCGCGGCTATCATTTCGAGGAACTGGAGCGCGACATTGCCGGGCCGCGCGAGGTGACGCGCCTGTTGGCGGGCGAGGCCGGGCAGGCGATGTCCAGCCCGGCGCAGAGCCTCACCCGCGAGGTGTTGTTGCGCTATCTGGAGGATGCGCAGGCCTTGCCATTCGGGCAGTTTCTGGCCCGGGTCCGCACCATCGGGTTGCAGCCAGACCGGCTGGCCGAGGCGACCGGTGCAGAGATGGTGCAGGTGTTTCGCAGGCTTGCCACATTGCCCGAAGCCGAGGTGGGGCCGGTCGGGCTGGTGATCTGCGACGCCTCGGGGACGCTGGTGTTTCGCAAGCCGATTGACGGGTTCGACATGCCGCGTCTGGCCGGGGCCTGCGCGCTCTGGCCGCTTTATCAGGTGATGGCGCAGCCGCAGGTGCCGCTGCGCGCCCGGGTGCGTCAGGTGGGGCGCGGCGGCGAGGTCGTGGGCGCGCTGGCGGTCGCCGGTCTGGCGGCCCCTGCGGCCTTTGATCGGCCCGCATTAATGCAGGCGCATATGCTGCTATTGCCCGATCCGGGCGGAGCGGCGGAAGAGGTGCGCCCTCTGGGCGTGAGTTGCCGGATTTGCCCGGTCAAGAACTGCGTGGCGCGGCGCGAGCCGTCGATCATCGCAGAGGGCTTTTGACTTGCGGCCCGAGATTGGGAATAGTTGCGCGGTGCGTCCGCCCACGCACGCATCGGAGGGGAGGCCGGTTGCATGAAAAAAAAGGTTCTGCTGATCGAGGATGAGCCGAATATAATTGAGGCCGTAAGCTTTATCCTGTCGCGGGATGGATGGGAGGTGAAGACCCATTCCAACGGGCATGACGCGATGGAGACGGTGCGCCTGCGCACGCCGGACCTGATCATTCTCGACGTGATGCTGCCGGGCAAGAGCGGTTTTGACATATTGGCCGAGATCCGTGGTGACGCGGAATTCGCGGAGACACCGGTTCTGATGCTGACGGCACGCGGTCAGATGAAGGATCGCGAGATGGCCGAGAAGGCGGGGGCCAGCCAATACATGACCAAGCCGTTTTCCAATGCCGATGTGCTGGCCGCGGTGCGCGATCTGGTGGGGGCATGAGCCCCGAGCACGGCCCGGTCTTTCTGGCGCGGCGCACGTATCGCCGCCGCCGCCTCGCCGATGGCGCGCGGCTCTTGCCGGTGCTGGGCGGCGTTCTGTTTTGCTTGCCTCTGTTGTGGAAGGGGGGCGCGACCCTGCCAGGCACGGCCGAGACGATGTTCTATATCTTCGGGCTGTGGGCCGTTCTGGTGGTGATCTCGGGCGTGATCTCGCGCCATTTGCGCGCCGGTGACGCAGACGAGGGTGCCGCGGGCGGCGAGGAGGGCTGAATGGCGATCCTCAACGTTCTCGTCCTTGTCTGCGTATTCTATGTTGTGCTGCTCTTTGCGGTGGCCTTTGGCGCGGATCGGGCGGCGTTGCAGGGCCGGGGCAGTTGGCTACGCTCGCCCATCGTTTACACGCTGTCGCTGTCGATCTACTGTACCGCTTGGACTTTCTACGGCGCGGTCGGGTTCGCCGCGCGGTCGGGGCTCGAATTCGTGACAATCTATTTGGGCCCGACGCTGGTGATGATCGGCTGGTGGTGGACATTGCGGCGTCTGGTCCGGATCGGACGCAGTCAGCGCATCACCTCGATCGCCGATCTGATTTCGTCGCGCTATGGCAAGTCGAACCTGCTGGCGGTTCTGGTGACGGTGCTGGCGGTGGTGGCGACCACGCCCTATATCGCGCTGCAACTGCAATCGGTGACGCTGTCCTTTGCCGCCTTCGCCGAGACCGATCTTGCCGCCACCACCTTGCCCGACATGCAGTCCACCGCGCTATGGGTGGCGATGGGGCTGGCGCTGTTCACGATTCTGTTCGGCACCCGCAATCTCGATGCCAACGAGCGTCATCACGGGGTGGTCATGGCCATCGCGATGGAGGCGGTGGTCAAGCTGTGTGCGCTGCTGGCGGTGGGCATCTTCGTGGTCTGGGGGCTGGCGGGCGGAATCGCGGGCACGCTGGATCGGATCGAGGCGTCGTCCATCGCACAATTCGAGGTGTCGGGCGCGCGCTGGATTGGGCTGACCATGGTTTCGGCGGCGGCCTGCCTTTGCCTGCCGCGGATGTTTCAGGTCATGGTGGTCGAGAACGAGGATGAGGACCACCTGCGCACCGCGGCCTGGGCCTTTCCGGCCTATCTGATGCTGATGAGTCTCTTCGTGGTGCCGATTGCCGCGGTCGGGCTCGACATGATGCCCGAGGGGGCCAATCCGGATCTCTTCGTTTTGACCCTGCCGCTGATGGACGGGCGCGACGGCCTGGCGATCCTGTCCTTTCTGGGCGGGTTCTCAAGCGCCACCTCTATGGTGATCGTGGCGGCCATCGCGCTGTCGACCATGGTGTCGAACCATGTGGTGATGCCTCTTTGGCTGCATTTCTCGGGCGGCGCGGCGATGGTGTCGGGCGATGTGCGCAACGTGGCGCTTCTGGCAAGGCGGCTGAGCATCGCGGGGGCGGTGTTTCTCGGCTATCTCTATTTCCGGCTGTCGGGGGGCGGCACGGCGCTGGCGGCCATCGGCCTTATCGCCTTTGTCGGGGTGGCGCAGTTCCTGCCCGCGCTGATGGGCGGGCTGTTTTGGCGCGGGGCCACGCGGACGGGTGCGCTTCTGGGGCTGAGCGTGGGGGCGACGCTTTGGCTTTATTGTCTCTTCCTGCCCAGCTTTGGCCCGTCGCTCATCCTGCCGCAGAGGTTGTTCGATCATGGGCTATGGGGACTGGCCTGGCTGCGGCCCTACGCGCTCTTCGGGGCCGAGGGGATGGACCCGGTGCTGCATGCGGTGATGTGGTCGATGCTGCTCAATACCGGCGTCTTCGTGGCAGGTTCGCTCCTGAGCTTTCCGCAACCTCTGGAGCGGTTACAGGGCGCGCAATTCGTCAATGTGTTCGACCATTCCGGCACGCCCGGCGGCTGGACCGGGGGCATGGCGCAGAGCGAGGACCTGCTGATCATGTCACAGCGCATCATGGGCGCGAGTGAGGCGCAGGCGCTCTTTGCCGCCGCCGCCGGGCGACAGGGCGTGGCGGGCTACCTGCCCGAACCCAGCCCCGATTTCCTGCAAGAGCTGGAGCGCGCGCTCTCGGGATCGGTGGGGGCTGCGGCGGCGCATGCGATGATCAGCCAGATTGTCGGCGGGGCTGCCGTTTCCGTCGAGGATCTGATGGCGGTGGCCGACGAGACCGCGCAGATCATGGAATATTCCAGCCAGTTGGAGGCCAAGAGCCAGGAACTGGCGCGCACCGCGCGGCAGTTGCGGCAGGCCAACGAGAAACTGACCCAATTGTCGGTGCAGAAGGACGGGTTTCTCAGCCAGATCAGCCATGAGCTGCGCACGCCGATGACCTCGATCCGCGCGTTTTCGGAGATCCTGCGCGATACCGGCGACCTGACGGCGGATGAGCAAAGCAAATATGCCTCGATCATTCATGACGAGGCGGTGCGGCTGACCCGGCTGCTGGATGATCTGCTGGATCTGAGCGTGCTGGAGAACGGGCAGGTGGTGCTGAACACGCAGACCGGCCTGTTGTCGGATCTGCTCGACCGCGCCGAACGGGCGGCGGGGGTGAATGACAGCGGCCTCACGGTCGAGCGCGACCGCGCATCCGAGGCGGTGGAACTGACGTCGGACCTTGACCGGCTGGCGCAGGTCTTCATCAACCTGATCGCCAACGCGCGCAAATATTGTGACGGCGCACCGCCGGTGCTGACCATCCGGGCGCGCGTGGCCGACGGGCACGTGGTTGTCGATTTCACCGATAACGGGTCTGGCATTCCGCCCGAGAAACAGGCGGTGATCTTCGAGAAATTCTCGCGTATCGGCGAGACAAAGGCCGGTGGAGCGGGGCTGGGTCTTGCGATCTGCCGCGAGATCATGGCGCGGCTGGGCGGGTCGGTGAGCTATCTGCCCGGGCAGACCGGCGCGGCGTTCCGCGTGAGCCTGCCGCAGGCGCGGCGCATGGCGGCGCAGTAAGTGGTCGCGCACCGGTTGTGCGGTAAGGGAATCGTAACCACGCGGGGCCTAGGATGGCGCGACGGAGGGACAGCGCGCGCCATGACAGCCCAACACACAGCTTCGATCATCCACCGCAAGGCCCGCGCGGCGCGCGACGGCTCAGACGCGCGGGCGATGTCGCCGGCCAAGGCGCTGCGCCTGTCGCTGGCGCGGGCCGCCGATACGCTGTTCGATCTGGCGCTGACCGTGGCCACGGTCGAACAGCGCCGCCTGAGTCTCGGGCTGTTGGTCGAGACCGTGTCGGACGAGGGGCTGATCCTGCTGCTCGATGGCGCGGGTGGCGCGCGCGGGGCGGTGGTGCTCGATTCGCAGATGATGGCCGCGCTGATCGAGGTGCAGACCACCGGCACGGTGCGGCCCGGTGTGGCCCCGGCGCGGCGCGCAACGCGCACCGATGCGGCGATGGTGGCGCCGCTGGTCGATGCCCTGCTTGACGGGATCGACGCGGAGATGACCGCCGGGGTCGAAGGCTATGTGCCGCGCGGCTTTCGCTTTGGCGACCGGATGGAGGATCTGCGCGCGCTGGGCCTCGCGCTCGATGCGCCGGAGTTCGATCTCTACCGGGTGACCGCTGATCTGGGGCCGGGGGTGCGGACCGGGCGGCTCGATCTGCTGATGCCCGCGCGGCGCGCCGTACCGCCGAACGCACCCGACGAAAAAGGGCCGGGCACGCGCGCCGCGCACGCCCGGATGAGCGATGTGGCGCTGGGCGCTCCGGTGGTGCTCGACGCGGTGATGGCGCGGATCAGCCTGCCGCTGCGCGAGGCCTGCGCGCTGAGCGTCGGGCAGGTGCTGCCGCTCACCCCCGAAAGCCTGGGCGCGATCCAATTGACCGGGGCGGGCGCGCATCTGGTGGCCGAGGCGCGGCTGGGGCAACTCAATGGCTGGCGCGCGCTGCGCCTGGTGTCCTCCGCCGCCGCGCCCTTGCCCGAGATGGCCGTTGCGCCGGAGCCTCCTGAACAAAGCCTTGCCAAACCGCCCTCCGCGAAGGCCGCCGACAAGGCCCTCGGCACAGCCCCCGCGACACAGGACCGGCAGGACGCATGACCCTGCCTTCCGGTCGGGATTGATATGGGTCAAGGCCCGCCGCCTGCGCATCCGCTAAGATGGCCCAAAGTGCGGAGGATCAATCATGCTGGATAAATCGACATATCGCGAAGCGCTGATGCAGCGACTCAAGATGCTCGACGGGCGGTTGCACGCCATTGAGACCGAGCTTGACGCCCCGAAATCGCGCGACTGGGAAGAGCGTGCCGTCGAGCGTGAGGGCGACGAGGTGCTTGAACGGCTGGGCCGGACCGGCGAGGAGGAGGTCGCGCGAATCCGCGCGGCGCTGGGTCGCCTACGCGCGGGCACCTTCGGGATCTGCACCTCCTGCGGTGAGCAGATTTCGGCCGACCGGCTCGACGTGCTGCCAGAAACGCCGCTTTGTCGGGCATGCGCCGCGCAGACGTCGTGACAGCATTCACAATTCTGTCGCGCGGTGGAGCTATCACTGGGCGGCACGGGAAAAACCCGCTATGGTTGTTTTCCATCAGGGAGGAATGTCATGATCAACGTCACCGCCGAACTTGACCGGATCCAGACCCTCGTCGGTCAGGATGAGCCCGAGACCCGCTACCGGCATGAGCCGCAGTTGCGCCGGGCGATCGCGCATCTGCGTGCCGAGGGGCAGGCCGTCCCGCCGCGCGTCAAGCAATTGCATCAGACCCTGCTGAGCGAGGCGATCGAGGCCGAATTCGACAATATGCCGGTCTGAACGCCCGCTGCACCCTGCCCGCGCTTGCGTATGGGGCGATTCTTCGTAGTAATTGCCCCAATGGTCATTCAGCATGGGCGGATTGGGTGTGAGCGGCACGATTCAGACAGAGCAGAGCGAGGGCATCGCCGTTCTGCGGCTTGATCGCCCGGTGGCCAACGCGCTCTCGCCCGACCTGCGCGCGGCGCTGCTGGCCGCGCTTGATGCGGTGGCGGCTGATGAAAGCTGCCGCGCGGTGGTGCTGGCCGGGGCCGGGGTCGGCTTTTCCTCGGGCGTCGATCTGACCGAATACGATGCGCCGGGCGTGCCGCCCTCGATGGCGGAACTCTGCGACCGGATCGAAGGCTTTGCCAAACCGGTCGTGGCGGCGCTGCACGGCTCGGTGCTGGGCGCGGCGCTGGCGCTGGCGCTGGCGGCGCATGGCCGGGTGGCACAGGCCGCGACCCGGCTCGCCCTGCCAGAGATCGGGCTTGGCATGATGCCGGGGGCGGGGGTGACGCAACGCTTGCCGCGCCTCGTCGGCGCGCAGGCGGCGTTGGAATTCATGCTTTCGGGTCAGTCGGCGCGGGCCGACGATCCGCGCTTGCGGCGCCTTTTCGACCAGATCACCGAGGATCCTCCCGAGGGCGCCGCGCGCGCGCTGGCTGCACGGCTGGCGGAGGCGGGCCGCTGGCCACGCGCGTCTGAGGCGACGCGCGGTTTTTCGGACCCGGTAGGCTATCAGCGGGCGATTGCGGCGGTGCGCGCCAGGATGTCGGGGCAGACGGGTGCGGCGGCGGATATCCTGCGCGCGGTCGAGGCGGCGCAACTTTTGCCTGCGGCGCAGGGCTGCGCGTTCGAGGCTGTGCTCTTCGAGGAGCGTTTGCGCAGTCCCGAAGCACGCGCGCAGCGCCATGTCTATGCCGCCGAGCGCCGGGCGGCGGGGCTGCCGGAATTGCGCCGGGGTCAGGTGCGCGAGATTGCGCGCGTGGCGCTGTCGGGGCGCGGCTTGGGCGAGGTTGCGTTGATGCTTCTGGCGGGCGGGCGCACGGTCTGGTCGGACGATCCCAACCTGCCCGCCGCGCTGCGCCGGACGCTCGATGCGCGGGTTGCGCGCGGTCAGATGCGGGCCGAGGCGCGCGACGACTGGCTGGCCCGGCTGAGCGGCGCGGATGCCGAGCGCCGCGCCGACCTGTGGCTGGCGACCGAGGGAGCGGCGGCCGGGCCGGGGCTTTTCGCGCGGCTCGACATGGGCGCGGGCTTTGCCGGGCCGGGTGTTGGTCTGCGGCTCTTTCCGCCGGTGGCGACATCGCGCTGCGCCGAGATCGGCGTGCTAGAGGATCAGTCTGGCGAGGCCGATACCGTGGCCAGCCTCGCGCGGCTGATGGCGGCGCTGCGGGTGACGGTGGTGCGCGCCGCGCGCCCCGAGGCTGGGCCAGGGCTGGGTCATGTCATGGACGGCGCGCTGCGCCTTGCGGCGCTGCAATTGATGCGCGCGGGTCTTGCGCCGCCACGCATCGACGCGGCGGCACAGCGTCTCGGGCTGCGCACGGGGCCGTTCCTGGCGATGGACGAGGACGGGCTGGCGGAGGTCGCGCCACGGCTGCACCGGGTGGCCGATATCCTGGGCCTGCCCGGCGATGTTCTGGCCCCGCTGGCCGACCGGATCGACAAGGGCGCGGCGGGGCGTGCAGTCGGGCGCGGCTTTTACGATCACCCGCCCGACGGGCCGCGCGCGCCGCGCGAATTCGCCGGGGCAGAAGAGGTGGCGTTGCCTGGCGGGGTGACGCCGCGCCATGCGCTACATGCCGCGCTGGTCAATGCCGCCGAGCGCCTGCTTGCGGCGGGGGCGGTGCAGCGGGCCTCGGATCTCGATGTGATCATGGTCTGCGGCTTGGGCTATGCGCGCAGACGCGGTGGGCCGCTCTGCCATGCCGATCAGCGCGGGCTGATGGCGGTGCTCAAGGACATGAAGGCACTCTCGCCGATGGCCCCGCCGCTCTGGTCACCGCGTCCGGGCATCGTGGAGCGGGTCAAGCTGGGCGAGGGCTATTTCAGCCGGGCCGGGGCCGCGCGCGAGACCGTGCGCGCCGGGTGAGGCGCGGAGTTATCGCCAGAGATGGGCGTGGGTCGCAAGCGCGCCCTGTAGCTTGGCCAGAAGGCGGTTGCCGCGTCCGGCGCGCGGCAGCGGGCCATGCGCCAGCCGGTCCACCACCACCTCGACCGGGCAGGCGGTGCCGGTGACGGGGTCGAAATAGCGCGGATAGTCGATCAGGGCGGCATGCACCAGCCCGGCCAGCGTGGGCCGCGCCCGGCGGCGCGGCGGCACCGCGCCGAGATCGCGGGTCAGGCCCCAGCCCGCATAAAAGGGCGCGCCTGTGGTGGTCACGGCGACCCCGCGCAAGAGCGCCTCGAAACCCAGAAGCGAGGTCATGGTCCAGACCTCCTGCACCTCATCCAGCAGGGCGGCGGGGTCGCTCATCCGGACGACCGCATCGGCGAGATCGCGCAGCTCCTCCGCGTCAACCGCGCCGGGGCGCAGCCCGGCTTCGACATCCGGATGCGGCTTGTAGAGGATCACCGCGCCGGGGTTTCCGGCGCGCGCCTTTTGCAGCAGGGCGAGGTTGGTGTGGATCGCGCCCGCGCCCAGCCGGATCGAGGCATCGTCCTCGACCTGACCGGGCACCAGGATGCGATGGCCCGGCGGCAGGTCGGGGGCGGCGGCCCCCAGGTTGTATTTGCTTAGCCCGTGCCGGGTGAGCGCCGTGATCAGCGCCTCGGCGCGGCGCTGCTGATCGGGGCGCAGGCTGGCGCGCGTGGCGATCAGGCGTTCCAGGCGGCTTGCGCGGCTGGGATCGTAGTAAATCCCCAGATCGTCGAGCACCAGCGACAGGGGCGGCACCAGATCGGCCCCGAGCCCGCGTGAGCGCAGGAAGCCGTCCTCGACCCGCACCGCACCTTCGGGCCCCGCCTGCGACGCCCAGGCCATGGCCGGGCGGCGGGCCTTTGCTTTTGGCGCAAAGTCGAGCCTTTGGTAGCGCCCGAAAAACCGCTGCATCGGTGCGCGTTTCCACAGGCGCATGCCATGTGCGGACCAGCCGTGACGATCCTCGCGCCAGGCACGGGTCTCGGCGGCGAGCGCCTCGATTGCGGTCTCGGCCTCGCAGAGCCGGTCGCGATGCGGATCGTACCAGGTGGGATAGAGCAGTATCGCGCCCGCGAAAAGCTGCGCCTTGCTCAGCGGGCGGCCCCGGCGGGGCAGGGCCTGCGGGTGGCGATCCTCGGTCAGGCCCCAGCCGGCATAGAACGGCTGGCCGAAGACCTGCGGGCGATGGCCCGCATAGATCGCCTCGAACCCCAGTTGCGAGGTGACGCAATAGACTGCGATGGCCCCCTCCATCAGCGCCCAGGGGCTGACCGGATCTGAAAACAGCCGGATGCGGCCGTTCTCGTCGGCGGCTGAGAAATAGCCCGCGCGATGGCCCTGCGCCGTCTCGGGATGAGTCTTGATCAGGATCGGCGCGCCGGGGTTCTCCTCCTGCGCCCAGTAGAGCATTTCGCGAAACGTGTTGGCATCCGCCCCGCCATGGGTGACCGAGGCATCATTCCGGGTTTGGTCGATCACCAGCACATAACCGGGATCGGGGCAGGGGGTCTCTGGATCGAAGCCGGTATATTTCGACAGATGCGCCTCTTGCAGCCGCGCGATACAGCCGCGCGCGCGGTCCATCAGCGCGGTGTCGTCGAGCGGATGCGTGGCCAGCAGATGCTCCAGATCCGAGGGTGCGCCCGCGTCGAAATATATGCCGCGCCGGTCGATCACCAGACCGAGCGGCGGGCTGCCCGCGCGCCCGGGAAAGAGCGAGCGCAGGAAGGCGTCTTCGACCCGGACGAGCCCCGCGCCGGTGCGCGCCGCCATCGCTTCGCCACGCGTGGCATAGGGGCTGCGGCCCCAGACTGCGATCAGATCGTCCGCCGTCGGACGGCCAAGGCGCAGATCGAGCCCCGCCAGAGACAGGATGCGCCGCAGCCGCGCCTGCCGCAGAAACCCGGCGTTGAAATAGAAAACCCGCCGGGGGGGATCACCCTCCCCGGCGGGATCACGCGCCTGCATTGGCGTCAAAAGTCCCCGGACAGGGTGCTCGATGCGGTCGAGATCGAGCCGACCGCGCCCAGTGTGCCGGTGAGCGCCGCAATGACCTTGGACCATTGCGTGAAGGGGGCCTCGGTCACGTAGAGCGTGTCATCGTCGCGGATCGCGAAATCGCGCGCGAGGAACATGCCGTTGGGCTGGGTGAGGTCGAGTACGTAGACCAGTCGCTGCGCGCCCAGCAGATCGTCGCGGCCAAGCACCTGATTGGCGATGTCGGCGGGTTCGTTGCGCAGCACGAAAACGCCGGTCGGATCGGCGGCGGAGGTGGTCAGGCCGCCGACCTGTGCGAGCCCTTCGAGCGCGCTGAGGGTCTGGGTCTCGAAGGTCACGCGCGCCTGTGTGCCGGTGGCCCCGAGCGCGGTATAGGCGCGGGTGTCGGATTCCACGAGGATCCGGTCGCCGCCGCGCAGCGCGATGTCGAATTGCGGGTTCTTGAACAGGTCCTGGAACCAGACCTTGGCGCGGTGATCGCCGCGAATGACGGTGATCTGCGCCACTTCCGGCTCGATCGCTATGCCGCCCGCCGCCGCGATCATCGCCGAAAGCGTGCGCGTGGGCGCCTCGATCGGGTAGACGCCCTGCCCGGTGACCGCGCCGCTGATCGACACGGTCGAGCCGTCGCCCGCCACGCGGCGCACCTCGACCTGCGGGTCCGGGGTTTGCTGGTCGAGCTTTTCGGTGATCACCCGGCGCACGCCCTCGGGCGTATTGCCCGCGGCCTTGATGCGACCCGCGTAAGGCACGAAGATGAAGCCCGAGCCATCGACCTGAACCTCTTCGAGGATGGTCTGGTTGGTGGCCTCTCCGGCCAGCAGCCCGTCATCGACGTTCTCCCAGATGGTCAGGCCGAGCGTGTCGCCGGGGCTGATGATGTCGGATCCGAGAAGCCCGGCATTCTTGAAGTCTTCGGTAAAACCAAGCGCGGGTTGCACAGAGGTCACGCGCGTGACCCGGTCATTGACCGCTACGACAAAGGCATCGCCCTGTCGCTGCACTGAACCTGCGTAGATTTCGCTCTTGTTGGGGCCCACGCGGGGCAGGGCGCATCCGGCCAAGATCGACACGATCGCCAGAAGCGCGACGGGCTTCGCCCATCGGGTTTGTCGGGATATCACTGCTCGGTCTCCTCGACCTGTTTTTGTTCTGCCTCGGGTCTTTTTTTGTCAAGTTACCGGAGTTACATTCGAAAATCCAGCTTTTCCGTGCCGTTGCGTCACGGAACGAGGCGCAACTGTTGCCTTGGAGCCGCGGTGCCCCGGCTCAGCGCGTCATAGGGATCATCGGGCGACAGCATCATGTCGACCACCTGCCGCAGCACCTGACGACGCCCGCGCGCCGAATAGAACCCGCCCGCGATCTGGCTGGTTTCCAGCAGGAAGCGGCGGTAGTCGGCATAGGCGCGCCGGTCGGGCCGCTCGGCCCCGGCGAAGAAATCGCGCAGCGGCTTGGTCGAGACGAATTGCGGTTTGGCATAGACGGCCTGCCCGAAGGTGCGCAGCGGAATGCCGCGCCAGAGCACCTGTTGCGCGGCAGTGGAATTGACGGTGACCGCCGTGCGCGCCTCGTCGAGCAACCGCGCCAGCTTGCCGCCGCGCAGGTAATGCACCCGGCCTCGCAGCTCGTGTGTCGCGACCAGTCGCCGCAGCGTGGCGCGAATGGGCGCGCGCCCGTCCTCAAGCGGATGCGCCTTGATCACCAGGTGATGATGCGGCGGCGCGCCCTTGGCAAAGCCGTCGATCACCGTCTCCAGAAACTCGGTCATCGACGAGAACGGCGAATGCGCCTGAAACGAGGCGTCATGTTCCAGCTGCAAGAGCACCACGTGATAGGGAAAGCCGCCGGTGCGGATGCGTCGCGTGGCGATGCGCCGGTCGATGGCCTGCGCGGGCATCAGCAGCAGCCGCTTGAGATAGAGCGCGAATTCCTGCCCCACGCCGAGTGCGCGATGCGGGCGAAAGCCGCGATAGCCACGGTTCAGGAACAGCACCAACCCGTGATAGAGCGCGCCGTAAAAGATGTGCTGGCGCATGTCGCCCCAGCTTGCCGGGGGCATGGCGGTATCCATGTCGGATTGCGCCAGCGCCGCGCGCATCTCGGGGACGCTCATCTCCATCAGGCGGGAATTGCCGTTGGTGCCGCCGCGCTCGTAGGTCACCCAATAGGGGCGCATGTAGCCTTCCTCGAAAACATGCACCGTGAGCCCCGCCGCACGCGCGATCTCGACCGCCTGGGCATGGATCGGGCGGGTGTCGCCATAGAGCACGATATCGGTGATCACCTTGTCCCGGAGCAGCGCGCGAAACCGGTCGGGCCAATCCTCTGCCGGACCGCGATAGGGGATGTAATGAGCCGCGTCGCGCCAGAATGTGCTGTCGCCCGCGTTGAAGCCCACCCGCCAGACCTGTGCCCCCGTCCTGCGCAGCATCTCGCCCAGCCGGGAAAAGAACGGCCCATGTGGCCCTTGCAGGAACAGGAAGGCGCGATGCTCGCCGGTCGGCCCTGACATGGTCTACTCTTTCCTCACGTCGCTTTTGCATCCTGATAGCGTGAAATTCTGGCGAAAATAAGCCCCGTGTGTCGGGGTGGCTTGTCTTGGCCGCTGCGCGGGTCTAGGTCCGGGGCAGATCAAGGGAGTGCCGCACATGTTCACAGGGATCATCACCGATACCGGCCGCGTTCGGGCCGTCGAGCAACGCGGCGACATGCGCGCCCGCATCGGCACGGCCTATGACACCGCCCGGATCGAGATCGGGGCCTCGATCGCCTGCGACGGGGTGTGCCTGACGGTGGTCGGGCTGGGGCCGGACTGGTTCGATGTGGATATCTCCGCCGAGACGGTCTCGAAGACCAACCTGTCGACCTGGGCGGAGGGCAAGCGCGTCAATCTCGAACGCGCGCTGAAGGTGGGCGACGAGTTGGGCGGCCATATCGTGTCGGGCCATGTCGACGGTCTGGCCGAGGTGGTGGGCCTGCGCGACGAGGGCGACAGTACCCGTGTCACCCTGCGCGCGCCCGACGATCTGGCGCGGTTCATCGCGCCCAAGGGTTCGGTCGCGCTGAATGGCACCTCGCTCACCGTCAACGAGGTGACGGGACACGAGTTCGGGATCAACTTCATCCCCCACACCAAGCAGGTGACGACTTGGGGCGACGTTGGTATGGGCGACATGGTCAATCTCGAGATCGACACGCTGGCGCGCTACGTGGCGCGACTGGCCCAAGCGGGCTGAGACGCGCCACGGTGCCCGGCAGGCTCAGCCTAGCCGGGCCTTGACCTGCGGGCCGACCGCGCCGAAATCCATCTGACCGGCATGGCGCTCTTTCAGCTTGCCCATGATCTTGCCCATGTCACGGATCGAGCTGGCCCCGACATCGGCGATCGCCTTTTCGACGGCGGCGGCAACCTCATCCTCGTTCAACTGACGTGGCAGAAATTCCTCGATCACCTCGATTTCCGCGCGCTCGCGCTCGGCAAGGTCGAGACGGCCACCCTCTTCGTAGGCGCGCACGCTCTCGTTGCGCTGCTTGGTCATCTTGGCGAGGATGGCCATGATCTCGGCATCGCCCACGGTGGTCGCGCCATCGGCGCTGCGCCCGGCGATTTCCTGATCCTTGATCGCGGCGTTGATCAGGCGCAGGGTGGCCAGACGGCTGGCATCCTTGTCTCGCATCGCTTGCTTGAGGGCCTGATTGACCCGGTCGCGCAATTCCATTCGTTCCATCCCCATGGTCTCTACACAAGATGCCAAGGCTACTCAAAAGCCACGGCCATGGCAATCGTCAGACGGCTGCGGGGACAGGTGATCCGGCCCTTGACGCTACCCGGGCACAGCCGTAGGTATGCGCCAATTTGCTCAGACCGGAGATCTGCCCCGATGGCCCATGCGACACGCCCCCGCCCGACTGCCTGCCTGGCGCTTGCAGATGGCTCGCTGTTCTACGGTCAGGGCTTTGGCGCGGTGGGCGAGACGGTGGCGGAACTGTGTTTCAACACCGCGATGACCGGCTATCAGGAAATCATGACCGACCCGAGCTATGCCGGGCAGGTCGTGACCTTCACCTTCCCGCATATCGGCAATACCGGCGTGAACACCGAAGACGACGAGACCGTCGATCCGGTGGCCGCAGGCATGGTCGTCAAATGGGACCCGACCGATCCGTCGAACTGGCGCGCGCAGGAGCATCTGGCCGCCTGGCTCGCGCGGCGCGGGCGGATCGCCATCGGCGGGGTCGATACCCGCCGCCTGACCCGTGCGATCCGGCAGCAGGGCGCGCCGCATGTGGCGCTGGCGCATGATCCCGAGGGGAATTTCGACGCCGGGGCGCTGGTTGCCAAGGCGCGCGGCTTTGCCGGGCTGGAGGGCATGGATCTCGCGCGCGAGGTAACCTGCGCGCAGTCTTATCGCTGGGACGAGATGCGGTGGGCCTGGCCCGAGGGCTATACCCGTCAGACAGATGCGCGCCACAAGGTCGTGGCGGTGGATTACGGGGCCAAGCGCAATATCCTGCGCTGTCTGGCAAGTGCGGGCTGCGAGGTGACGGTGCTGCCCGCGACGGCCACTGCCGAGGATGTGCTGGCGCATTCGCCCGACGGTGTGTTTCTCTCGAATGGCCCGGGCGATCCGGCGGCGACCGGGGAA
The DNA here is from genome assembly GCF_002072155.1 of Roseovarius sp. A-2. Classification (GTDB taxonomy): domain Bacteria; phylum Pseudomonadota; class Alphaproteobacteria; order Rhodobacterales; family Rhodobacteraceae; genus Roseovarius. The sequence goes on from NZ_BDIY01000002.1 coordinate 119,322, forward strand.
TATGCGGTGCCGATGATCCGGGGCGTGCTTGATCGTGGTCTGCCACTCTTTGGCATCTGCCTCGGGCACCAGATGCTGGCGTTGGCGCTGGGGGGGCGCACCGTCAAGATGAACCACGGCCACCATGGTGCCAACCATCCGGTCAAGGATCTGGAAACCGGCAAGGTCGAGATCACCTCGATGAACCACGGCTTTGCGGTCGATGGCCAGAGCCTGCCCGACGGCGTGGCCGAGACCCATGTCTCGCTGTTCGACGGCTCCAATTGCGGCATCCGGATCAAGGACCGCCCGGTGTTTTCGGTGCAACACCACCCCGAGGCGAGCCCTGGGCCGCAGGACAGCTTTTATCTGTTCGAGCGGTTTGCGGCGTCGATGCGCGGCTGAGCCGAGAATCACGCCCTGTTAACGACTCGTTAAAACATTTTTAACCTTGCGTTCGCTAGCCTCCCTTCAACCTAGAAGGGAGGGACTCCTCATGGGGATTTCTGAACTGCGCCAGCTTGGGGCAGGGGCGGGCCTGTCGCGCAAGACGGGTGCGCTGGGGCGCGAGTTGATGCGCACCGGGCGTGTCAGCCGGTCGGATCTGGCGCTGGCCGAACTGATGCGGCGGCATTGCAACACGTCACTTGACAGCATTCTGCGCGCCGAAGGGCTGGCCAGCGACGACGATCTGCTGGCTGCCCATGCGCGAACGCTGGCGGCACGGCGGATCAGCCCCGAGGCGCTGGCCGACGCCACCGCCATCGAGACCGGGCTCGATCCGCGCCACTTGCTGAAACACGGGGTGATGGCGCTGCGCGACGGGAATGGCGCGGCGCGGATCGTCGCCGACGGCGCGGGCAGCCTTGCCGAGGTGCGCGGGTTTCTGCCCGGGTCCCTTGCGCAGGCGCGTGCGGTGATGGCACCGCGCGCCGCGATTCAGGCGCGCGTGGCCGAGGATCATCGCACGGTGCTGCGCGATCTGGCGATGGCGCGGGTGGCGGAGAGCGAAAGCTGCCGCACATGGGGCGGGCAGGCGGGGCAACGCCTGTGGCTGAGCCTTGCGGCGGTGGCGCTCGTCGTGGTGCTTTGCCTTGCCTTTCCGGTGTTTATCTTTGGGTTGGTCGCGGCCTGGGCCATGCTGACGCTGCTGGTGGCGGTAGGCTTGAAGACCGCCGCCTTCGTGACGCATCTGACGGGGGCGCGGCACGACCCGCCAAAGCGCGCAGGCGCGACCCCGCCCTTGCCGCGCGTCTCGGTCCTCGTGCCGCTCTTTCGTGAGACCGAGATCGCCCATGCGCTCATTGCCCGTCTCAGCCGGCTGACCTATCCCAAATGCCTGCTCGACGTGATTCTCGTGCTGGAGGAAGAGGACCACCTGACGCAGGAAACGCTTGCGGGCATCGATCTGCCGCCTTGGGTGCGCCCGGTGGTGGTGCCCGACGGCCAGCCGCGCACCAAGCCGCGCGCGATGAATTACGCGCTCGATTTCTGTCAGGGCGAGATCATCGGCATTTTCGACGCCGAGGATGCGCCCGACCCCGATCAGATCACCAAGGTCGCCCGCCGCTTTCAGCAGGTCCCGCGCGAGGTCGCCTGTCTTCAAGGCGTTCTCGACTATTACAACCCGGCGCAAAACTGGCTGGCGCGCTGTTTCACCATCGAATACGCCACCTGGTTCCGCACCATCCTGCCGGGCATGGCACGGCTTGGATTCGCGATCCCGCTCGGCGGCACCTCGCTCTATTTCCGGCGCGACGTGCTGGAGGAACTGGGCGGTTGGGACGCGCATAACGTGACCGAGGATGCCGACCTGGGGTTTCGTCTGGCGCGGCATGGCTACCGCACCGAGATGATCGAGACGGTCACCGAGGAGGAGGCCAATTGTCGCCTTTGGCCCTGGATCAAGCAGCGCTCGCGCTGGCTCAAGGGCTACATGACCACCTATCTGGTGCATATGCGCGCGCCGCGACATCTGTATGCGCAGCTTGGGGCGTGGAAATTCTGGGGGTTTCAGGCGCATTTCGTCTGCGCCGTGTCACAGGTGCTGCTCGTGCCTGTGCTGTGGTCGTTCTGGCTGGTGCTCTTCGGTCTGCCGCATCCGCTCGACCCGGTGCTGCCGCGCCCGCTCTTGACCCTGATCGGAAGCGTGTTTCTCGCGGTTGAGGTGCTCAATATCTGCATTCATGCGACATCTGTCGCGGGCCCCAGGCACCGCCACCTGATCGCCTGGGTGCCGACCATGCATTTCTATGGCCCGCTCGGCGCGCTGGCCGCCTACAAGGCGCTGTATGAGCTTGTTTTTAAACCGTTCTTCTGGGACAAGACGGCGCATGGCCTGTCGGTCGCGGCGCGCGGGCGGCAGCTGTCAGACGGACGACTGGACCTCGCCGGAATCAAGCTTGAGCCGGGTCACGAACGCCTTTGAGATGTGATCGCGCAGGGCCTGTGCCGCCGCCTCGCCGTCATGCGCCTCGATCGCGGTGACGATGGCGCCATGTTCCCGGAGCGCATCCTCGTCGCGGCCCACGGCGGCCAGCGATGTGGTCGCGAGCAGCGCCATGGAGCGATGCACCAGATCAAGCTGCTTGACCAGAAAGCGGTTATGCGAAGACAGGTGTATCTGCTTGTGAAAGCGCCGATTGGCGCGCGCCATGTCAGAGGGTTTGCCGAGTAACGCGCGATCATGCTCGACCATGTCGCGTAGCACGCGGACCTCTTCGGGCGTGGCGTGTCGCGCAGCCAATGATGCGGCCAGTCCTTCCAGTTCGGCGCGCACCACGTAAAGCTCTGCCAACTGGTTGTAATCGAGCGAGGCGACGATCAGGCTGCGCCCGTCGCGCGTCAGCATCGACTGCGTTTCCAACCGTTGCAGCGCCTCGCGGATCGGGGTGCGCGACACGCCGAAGCGCTCGGCCAGATCGCTTTCGACCAACCGGGCGCCCGGTTTGAATACGCCGATGTCGATCGCCTCCAGGATCAGGGAATAGGCATCGGTACTGGGCGGTTTCATGGGCGGTTCCGTTTCATTCCTGCGGTGAGACAGGACCTTACGCGGATTGCGCGCGGGATCAAGCCTTGGCCGATTGCACCCTTCGCCGCGCCCGTCTATGATCGCGCCATGCCGAAACAGGATTTCGCCCATGTCGAGACATGGGTTTTCGACCTCGACGACACGCTCTACCCGCCCTCGGCCCGGCTGTTCGACCAGATCGAGGCGCGGATGACGCAGTTCGTGATGGAGACACTGCGCGTGAGCCATGCCGAGGCCGACCGGCTGCGCCATGCCTATTGGCGCGACTACGGCACTACGCTGGCGGGGCTTATGCGGCTGCATGATCTCGATCCCGGCCCCTATCTGCACGCGGTGCACGACATCTCGCTCGATCGTCTGGAGCCCGATGCCGGTCTCGGCGCGGCCATTCGCGCGCTGCCGGGGCGGCGCATCGTCTACACCAATGGCTCCGCGCCCTATGCCGAGCGGGTGATCGACCGGCGCGGATTGTCAGGCGCGTTCGATGCGGTCTACGGCGTCGAACATGCGGAATATCGCCCCAAGCCCGAGGCGGAAGCGTTCGAGACGGTGCTGCGGCGCGACGGCAGCGCGGCGACGCGTGCGGCGATGTTTGAGGACGATCCGCGCAACCTCTCGGCGCCGCATGCCATGGGGATGCGCACCGTGCATGTGGCACCGAGCCGCATCGAGGCCGCGCATATCCACCACCATACCGATGATCTTGGCGGCTTTCTGGCGCGGCTTGTCTGAGAGATGCGGCGCTGCGGCGAAACGCCCCTTTGCGGTGCGGGCGCGCGGTCATAGCTACGTGAATGAAACAGTCACCTTTCCATAAAGAGGCCGCTCATGACCCTGACAGAGACCACCACTGCGCATGACGTGCAACACGCCCATCACGACGCGGACGCGGCTGCCGTTGGCCCGATCCTGCTGAGCCTTGCGGTTTTCATCGCCGGGTGGGGAACGAGCATTGCGCTCTGGGGCATTCCGGGTCTTTATATTCCCGCGCTGGCGCTGGTCCCGGTGATGTGGGTGGTGCTGCTGATCATTTCGCGCGGCTGAGGTCGGCCGCGCGCCGGGGGAGGCGGACATGCCGCAGGCAGAGTATGACATCGTGGTTTCGGGCGGGGGCGTGGCCGGGCTTGCTGCGGCTTGCGTCTTTGGCAGCGCGGGGTTTTCCGTGCTCTGCGTCGATCCCGCGCCGCCGATCACGGCGCGCGACGCCGAGGGCTCGGATCTGCGCACCACGGCATTTCTGCAACCGGCGCAGGCGCTCTTGGACCGGGCCGGGCTCTGGGCCCGGCTTGAACCTCATGCCGCCGATCTACAGGTGATGCGGATCGTCGATGCAGGCGGAGAGGTGCCGGAGCCTCGTGTGATGCGCGAGTTCGACGCCTCGGACATTTCCGACAGGCCGTTCGGCTGGAACCTGCCCAACTGGCTGTTGCGGCGCGAGATGGTGGCGCATCTGGAAAACCTGCCTTCGGTCACTTTCCGCCCCGGCACCGGCACGACCACGCTTTTCACGCGGGAAAGCGAGGCGCGCGTCGGGTTGAGCGATGGCAGCCGGGTGCGCTGTCGGCTGGTGATCGCCGCTGACGGTCGCAACTCGCCCATCCGCGAGGCGGCGGGCGTCGAGGTCAAGACCACGCGCTACGGGCAGAAGGCGCTGGCCTTCGCGGTGACCCATCCGATCCCGCATGAGAATGTCTCGACTGAAATCCACCGCTCAGGCGGGCCGTTCACGCTGGTGCCGTTGCCCGATCACGACGGGCGACCCTCGTCCGCCATCGTGTGGATGGAGGAAGGGCCGGAGGTGGCGCGGCTGGCCGCCCTGCCAGTGGCGGCGTTCGAGGCCGAGATGAATACCCGCTCCTGTCACCTCTTCGGGCCGCTGACGCTGGCCTCGCGCCGCACGGTCTGGCCGATCATCAGCCAGGTCGCAGAGCGCATGTCTGCCGAGCGTGTGGCGCTGGTGGCCGAGGCCGCGCATGTGGTGCCACCCATCGGGGCGCAGGGGCTGAACATGTCGCTTGGCGATATGCGGGTGCTGCTGGAACTGTCCGAGGCGACGCCGGAGCGTCTGGGCGACCGTGCGATGCTCGAGACCTATCATCGCCGTCGGCATCTGGAGGTGCGCGCGCGGGTCACGGGCATCGACCTGCTCAACCGCGCCTCGATGATGCGCGCGCAACCCTTGCGCGACGCGCGGGCGACGGCGCTCGACGCGATCTATTCAATGGCCCCGGTGCGTAAGACGCTGATGCAGATGGGGCTCGGCGCGCGCGGTTGACGTGGCGCGCGTCAGCGCGACGCAGGGCCGAAAAGCGCCCCGGCAACCACCGCCGCCGCCGCGTCCCAGCCGGGCAGGGCAGCGGCGGCCCGCCGCGCCCCGGCGGCATGGCGGTCACGCAGTGCCGCATCGCCCAGCATCTGCCGCAGCGCCCCGCCGAACGCCGTGGCCTCCACGGGCGGCACCAGCAACCCGGCCTCTGGCGGCACCGTATCGGGCACTGCCCCCGCGCGCGTGCTGACGATCGGCAGGCCGTGCCCCATCGCCTCGGCAAATACGATTCCGTAGCCCTCGTAGCGGGTGGCCAGCGCAAAGATAGTTGCGCCCGCATAGAGCGTGTCGAGCCTGTCCTGCGGCACCTCGCCCGCGATATGGACGCGGTCCACCAGACCCAGATCCGCCCGCAGATCGGTCAGTGCGCGCGCCGTGTCGGGCTCATGCACGCGGCCCACGATCTCGGCCCGCCAGTCAAGGTCGGCGATCTGTGCAAGCGCGCGCAACAGCACGTCATGACCTTTGCGACGTGCAAGAATCCCGACCGAGAGGATAAGCGGCGGCGTCTCGGGCTTTGGCTCCGCGTGACCGGAGGGGGTGGCCCCCGGTTGCGCTACGCTGATCCGCTCCGACGCCACGCCATAGTCGGACCCGAGCAGCCGCGCGATATGCGGGCTGGGGACCACGATATGACGGGCGAGCGCCAGATTGGCGGTTTCGCGCGCGGCCATTGTGCGCGCCTGCGCGGCCTCCAGCCCCGGTTCCAGCGCCAGCGGATGATGCACCAGCGCCACTAGTGGCGCGCGGACCTGCGCAAGCCGCGCGCTGTCGAGCGCGCCATAGGCCAGCCCGTCGACCAGCGCGGGGCACTCCGCAGGCAGCGCCGCGAGGCGGTCCAGCGCATCGGCCATGTCGGCACCGGTGGGATGGGGAAAGCTCGCGCCAAGCGGCATAGGCTGCACGTCGATCCCGCGCGCGTGCAGCGCCTCGGCCAGCCGCCGGGCATAGAGATAGCCGCCCGTCACCGTCGTGATATCGCCGGGCACCGCGAAGGCCATGGCGCGCGGCGCAGTCATGCGGGATCTCGCGCGGCACAGAGGCGCGGCGCCAGAGCCGGTGCCAGATCGGCATTCACCGCGAGGAAAGAGCCCGAGCCGAGCACGCTCTGCCCCGGACGGAGCGGCAGGACCTGCCCGCCCGCCTCGGTGACCAGCAGCATCCCCGCCGCCACGTCCCAGGGTCCGAGATTGCGCTCCCAATAGGCGTCGAGCCGTCCGGCGGCGACATAGGCCAGATCGAGCGCCGCCGCCCCCCAGCGTCGGATCCCGGCGCAGTCGGGCATTAGCGCCTCGACCTCGCGCATGCAGTCGGGCAGGGCGGTCACGCGCCCGCCCGCTGGTACGCCGGTGGCCAGCAAGGCATGCCGCAGCTCTATCCCCTCGGAGACGTGGATCGCGGTGCCGTTCAACCAGGCTCTCTGACCCACCTCGGCGCTGAAGGTCTCGTGTTTGACGGGATCGTGGATCACCCCCGCGATCACCCGGTCGCCCTGTGCCAGGGCAATGGACACCGCCCAATGCGGCAGCCCGTGCAGGAAATTCGTGGTGCCGTCGAGCGGATCGACGATCCAGTGCAGACCGCCCAGATCGCCCGATGCGCCGGTTTCCTCGCCCAGCCAGCCGATCCCGGGGTGAGCGCTCTGCAACCGGTCGCGGATCAGCCTTTCCGCCGTCAAATCCGCGTCGGAGACGAAATCGCCCGCGGTCTTTTCCCGGCGTGACAGCGATGCGACCGTCGCAAAACGGTCGCGCAGGAGCGCGCCCGCCTCTTGCGCCACGCGGGTCATCAGGCGCAGGTCGTCGCCGCCCGGATCAACCGTCATGGCGCACCCGGTGGCAGAGCGTACCCGGAGCCTCGAGGATCGTGCCATAGTCGCGCGGCAGGTCCACGAACGCGCTTTCCCCCGAAATCAGCGTATCGAGCACCGGATCGTCGAGCAGGTGCAGCGCCATCCCGAGCCGTCTGCGGTGGCTCCAGCGGGCGGCGCGCTGCGCCGGGATGCGCCCGACCTGCGACGCGATCAGGCGCAGGCGCCTTTGATGGAACGCCCCGCCCAGGTTGACCGTTGTGGCGCGCGCGCCATACCAGCTTGCCTCGATCACCGTGGCCTCCTGCCCGGCAAGGGCCAACGCGGTCGCGAGCCCTGCATCGCTCGCCGAGGCATGGATCACCACGTCCGCCTCACCGGGGGCGTCGCCGGGCAGGGCAAAGTCGCAACGCAGGGCGTGGGCCAGTGCGGCACGCTCGGGCGCCAGGTCGATCAGGCAGGTCTCGGTGCCGGGGATGCGCGCCGCCAGATAGCCCGCGAGTGCGCCCACCGTGCCTGCGCCCACCACCGCCACCCGGTCGCCGGGCTGCACCTGCGCATCCCACAGGATGTTGAGCGCGGTTTCCATGTTGGCCGCCAGAACAGCGCGCGCCGGTGGCACGGTTTCGGGGACCGGCACGGCCATCGCGGCGGGGCAGGCGAAACGCGCCTGATGCGGATGCAGGGCAAAGACAACCTGTCCCGCCTGCGGACCTTGGGCGATACGGCCCACGGCGCTGTAGCCGTATTTGACCGGAAACGGAAAATCGCCCTCCTGCAGCGGTGCGCGCATGGTCCGGTATTCGCTTTCGGGGATCTGCCCCTCATAGACCAGCCGCTCGGTGCCCCGGCTGATGCCGCTGTAAAGCGTGTCGATCACGCAGCCATCCAGCCCCGGCTGGACACGGGACGCCCTGATCTCGGCGCGGCGCGGCGCGGTGATCCAGAGTGCGCGGCTCTCCTCCACAGGGCGCATCAGCCGTGCAGTGCTGCGGGTTGCGGCGCGGCATGCGGCCAGGCGCAGGCTAGCGCGCGCGCGCCTACCAGACAGTCGAACACCACGTCAGAGCCCAGCCCGTAGACCTGCGTCTCGGGGCGGCGCGCCTGCGCCAGCCGTGCCACGGGCCGCGTCGTCAGCCCCTGCGGCCCGGCCCCGATCAGTAGCGGTGCGACGGCGACATGCAGCCGGGTCAGCAGATCGGCCTCGAGAAAGCGGGCGATGGTGATGGCACCGCCCTCGACCAGCAGATGGCTGAGGCCCTTGTCGCGTAGCGCCGCGATGATCTGCCCCGGCGCGATCCAGGTGTCGCGCGGCAGGCGGATCACCTCGACGCCCTCGGGGCGCGGCACATCGACCGTCTGGATCACGATCCGGCGCGCGCCATCCTCGGCGAAAAGCCGCGCATCGTTGGGCAGGCGGCCCGACGGGTCGATCACCACGCGCGCCGGATTGTCGCCCGGCACCAGCCGCACGGTCAGGCGCGGATTGTCGTGCAGCGCGGTCTTGACGCCGACGATCACCGCATCGACCAGTGCGCGCATCCGGTGCAGATGCGCCAGCCCGTCGGGCCCCGAAACATCCGCCGCATCGCCCGAGACGGTGGCCACGCGCCCGTCAAGCGACTGGCCGATCTGCGCGGCCACATGGCCGCTGCCGGGGGCCGCGATCATCGCCCCGTAAAGCTCAATCGCCGCACGCTCGCCCGCGCTCCACTCGCCGCAGCACAGGCAGGACCGGCCTGCGCGGGTTGCGAGAATCCTCTCCCAGACCTTGGGGGTTACATCGGCATTGTGCATTCCGTACTCCGTTCGATGACGCCCTGCGCCCTGTGCGTGGCCCGGTCCGGGCCTGCCAACTCTACCCGAGATAGAGGTGGTTGTGCAAAAGTCATCCCCTAGCGGCCGGTGGCAGGGCCAGCAGGTCGAGATGGCCGATTTCCGCCCGTCCCTGCGCCAGCATGTCGTGCCGCGCCATGCGCCAGCCTGCGGCATCGGCACACCCGATCTCTTGCGCCGCCCCGGCGATGCCGTCCAGAAGCGCCGTCTGGAGTTGGGTCTCCTGCGGACCGAGGCGCCAGGGGCTCGGCGCGAGCTGGACCTCGAAGCCCTGCGCGCGCAACATCGCCGCCGCGCGTGGCGCGGCCTCGGGGCCAAGTGCCGGGCCAAAGCCCTTGTCGCCGCGCTGATGCGTGTTGAACCGCGCGCGGATCCGGGCATCACGCGGATCCTCGGGCTGCCAGCGCATCACCCCGTCATAGCTCAGCGCCGCGTAAAAACCGGTGCCATGCCGGGCCAGGCGCTCCGCCAGTCGCGCCAGCCATGCCTCCGAGACCAGATCGAGCAGCGCCGAGGCGGCGACCATGCGCACGCCCTTGAGGGGTAGCCCGCCCACCTCGGCCAAATCGCCGCACAACAGCGCCGCCTGCGGATGGCGCGCCCCGGCATGAGACAGCAGCGCCGGGTCATTGTCGAGAAACCGCCAGTCGCAACCCGCCGCCCCCGCCGCCGCAAAGGCGCGCGCCGTGGCCCCGGTGCCGCATCCCAGATCGAGCACGGCTCCGCCCCCGGCCAGCTCGACCGCGCGGGTCAGGAGGCTCGCGTCGCGCGCCCGCAAATCCGCCGGTTCGCGCAAATCCAGCCAATGGGCGTCGAACCCCATCTCAGAGATCGGCCTCGTACCAGCCGCGCGCGACATGGCTTTCATGCAGCGTCACGCGTATCTTGCGCAGCCGCCCGCCATCGCCAAGCCCGTCGGACGTGGCGACGTTGCGCAACGCGCTCCAGATATGGTGGCAGAGAAATTCGGTGGTGGTGAACTTGCCCGCGAATTCCGGCTTGTCGTCGAGATTGCCGTAGCGCAGCGGGGCCAGAGCCGCCGAGAGCGCCTCGGTCGCCAACCCGATATCGACGACAAGCCCGTGATCATCCAGGTCTTCGGTGAAAAACGCGGCATCCACGACGAACGTGGCCCCGTGGACGCCCTGCGCCGGGCCAAAGACCGGCGAGGGCAGGGAATGTGCGATCATGATGTGATCACGGACTTCGACGGCAAACATGGGCGTTTCCTTCAATGACTGTCGCAAGATAGCTATCATGGCCCGCCAGAGGGTCAAGCCGCGCGACAGGACCCGCGGTTCCCGGCACATGCACGAAGAATTCATTGGACCAGGGCGGGCAAGACCTTACTTGATGGTGACCGAACGTGATCAGGCCGGTCAGACCGGCACATCTGGAGAGACAGTTGAGCAGACTCACGACCGATCAGGACCATCGAAGCACCGACCTGTCCGAAGGCCGGGCCATAGCCGCGCGACGGCGGCTGGTGCTTGGCCTGAACGCCACGACCGTGCTCGGGCTCTTTGCGGTTATGGTGTCGTTTTTTGCCCCCTCCGGCATCTCATGGTCCGAGGCGGCGCTGCTGATCAGCTTCTCACTCACCCTGCCGTGGCTGTCGATCGGGTTCTGGAACAGCGTGCTGGGCCTGCTGCTCGACCTGCGGTATGGCGCGCGGGCGGCAACGCATGTGACACCTGCGCTGTCGCGGGTGACCGGGGATGAGCCGCTGACCGCGCGGGTGGCCATCGTCATGCCCCTGCGCAACGAGGACCCGGACGCCTCCATCGACCGGCTGCGGCGGCTTGAGGCCGAGATCGCGCAAAGCCAATGGGCCGGGCGCTTTTCCTATCACGTGCTGAGCGACACCGACGCGCCGGGCATCGCGCTCAAGGAAGAGGCGCGCGTTGCCCAATGGCGCGCGGCGCGGCCCAATGCGCGGATCCAGTATCGCCGCCGGACCGAGAATACCGGCTATAAGGCGGGCAACATCGCCGAATTCCTGCACAGTGCCGGCGGCGAAAGCGATTTTTTCCTGCCGCTCGACGCCGATAGCGAGATGGGGGCCGATACGGTCTTTCGCCTGATCCGGGTGATGCAGGCCAGCCCCGGGATCGGGATGTTGCAAAGCCTCGTGACCGGGCTACCCTCGCGCACTCTTTTTACCCGCGCGTTTCAGTTCGGAATGCGCCACGGGATGCGCTCCTTCACCCTCGGCTCGGCCTGGTGGCAGGGCGATTGCGGGCCGAACTGGGGCCATAACGTGCTGATCCGCACAGCACCGTTCCGCAGCCATTGCATGCTGTGCGAATTGCCCGGACGCGGGCCGCTTTCGGGCCCGATCCTGAGCCACGACCAGCTAGAGGCGGTGCTGATCCGGCGTGCGGGCTATGAGGTGCGGGTGATGGCCGAGGAAAGCCAAAGCTTCGAGGAAAACCCGCCGAGCCTGGTGGATTTCATCCGCCGGGAATTGCGCTGGATGAACGGCAACCTGCAATATCTGCGCCTGCTTGGCATGTCGGGGTTGAAACCGGTGAGCCGGATCCAGCTGGTGCTGGCGATCCTGATGTATGTCAGCGCGCCCGCCTGGATGGCGTTCATCCTGATCGGGGCGGCGATGGTGGCCGTACCCGGCCAGTTGAACGCGGTGCCCCCCGCCCACGGGCTTGCGCTCTTTGCCACGATCATCACGCTCAGCCTCAGCCCCAAGATCATGGGGCTGGCGCAGGTGCTGGCCCGGCCAGAGCGCCGCGCCGCCTATGGCGGGGGTGCGAGGGTGGCCATCGGCGGGTTGATCGAGATGGCGTTTTCGATGCTGACCGCGCCGATCGTGGCGCTTGCACTGACACGTTTCGCCATCGGGCTCCTCTTTGGGCAGCGCATCGGTTGGAGCGCGCAGCAACGCAGCCGCGACCGGCTCGAATGGCAGGAGGCTGCCCGCGTGCTCTGGCCGCAGACGCTGATCGGGCTGGCGCTTGGCGGGTGGTTCGCGGTCTTTGCGCCCTGGGCGATGATCTTCGGGGCTCCCATTGTGCTGTCGCTTGCCTGCGCGATCCCGATTGCTGTAGGCTCGGCCATGCCGGGGGCGGGCCGCTGGTCGCGGCGCATCGGCCTTTTCGACATCCCCGAAGACCGCGCGCCCGCGCCACATCACGCTGTGCACGCCAACACCGCCTGACACGGGAGGACCGACCATGACCCGACAGACCCTGACCGCCGCCTGCGCCTTCGTCGCCCTGAGCCTGCCGCACAGCGTGCAAGCCGAACCCGCGACATGGGCGATCGACCCCGAACATGCCGTAGTCGCCTTCACCATCATGCATGCGGGCTATGCCAAGGTGCTGGGCCGATTTTCCGAGATCGAGGGGCAGTTCACCTATGACCCCGAGACGCAAGAACTGGGCGAGGTGAGCGCCACCATCGGCGCGCAAAGCGTCGATACCGACCACGAGAAGCGCGACAATCACGTCCGATCGCCCGATTTCCTCGATGCCGAGGCGAATCCGAAGATCACCTTTCTCGGCACCGGCAGCACGCCCGAAAACGAGACAACCGGCACCGTCACCGGCGATCTGACCATTCGCGGTGTGACCCGGCCCGTGACCCTCAACGTGACGCTCAACAAACGCGCCGATTATCCCTGCTGCCACGGCAAGGAGACGCTCGGCATCTCGGCCGGTGCCGAGATCCTGCGCTCCGAGTTCGGCAGCACCTATGCCTTGCCCGAATTCGTCGGCGACGCGGTGAGCATTATCCTTGAATTCGAGGCGATCCGCGCGGAATGATCGGATTTTCTGTCTTTGGTGCCGGATCCGAAATGTGGAAATTCAGGCATTTTTATAAATAATACCAAGCTATCCGGCGAATAATTTGACAAATACCGATCTTGGGTCGCTATGACCCGCTCGGCGTGCGCCGCCCGAAAACCCGGCGCAGCGCGCGCCATTGACTGATTGCCACACCGCCCAGAATGAGCGCCATCGCCGCCAGCAGGCTCGGAGGCAGCGGCTCGAACAGCACCACCGCGCCCAGAATGACCGACCACACCGGCACCATATAATTGACCAGCCCGAAAAAGCTCGGCCCGGCCTCGCGATTGACCTGAACAAGCAGCAACTGCGCCACGCCGGTGGGCAGGATACCGAGATAAAGCAGGGCAAGAAAGCTCTTGATACTCAGCGAATTTGGCAGCCCTTCCTGAACCAGCGCATAGGGCAGGATGATCACCGCCCCGATCAACAGCACCGTCGCTGACAGTGCCAGCCGGTCCACCTCGGGGCAGAGCCGCGCGGCGATGGTGCCCATGGCATAGCAGCCCGCGACCCCCAGGCAGGCCAGCCTTGCCAGGGATTCCATGTCCTTGCCGGTTGATGCGAATGCGTCAGGGCCAATGAGGACGACCACCCCGACGGTTCCCATGACAAAGCCCGCCAGCTTGCGCAGGCTCATCTGTTCTCCGGGCACCAGGACATGCGCCAGCGGCAGGATCAGGAGCGGTACCGCCGCCATGCAGACCCCGGCAAAGCCCGAGGCCACCGATTGCTGCGCCCAGGACAGCAGGGAAAATGGAACCACATTTGAAAACACCGCCATGAAGGCCGCAAAGGCCCAGATTTTGCGCCCCGTGCGTTGGCGTGGATCGGGCAGGGACCGGCCTTTCAACCGCATCAGTGCAAGCAGGAAAACCGCCCCCAAGGTGATCCGCGTCGCGGCGATGAGCAGCGGCCCGGTGTCGCGCAGCGCCACCGAGATGAACATGAACGACGCCCCCCAGATCAGCCCGAGCGCGCCGATCCGGAGGAAGTTTATGGGTGCGATTTCAATGATTTAAGAAACCTCAATCTACGGCCGATACCCCTGTGACCGGATGCTCCGGTTGACGGGACGGCGCAGCAAGCGCAAAAACCGAAGAGCGGCTTAAACCCGCACAGGCTCCCGGGAGCCCCGTAAACAAGACGTGATCCGGCCCATGCCCTGGGCCGGATCGGGCTTTATGAGCCGAGACTCAGTTCTTTTCGCGATCCACCATCTTGCCCGCGCTGATCCACGGCATCATGCCGCGCAGCTTTTCGCCGATTTCCTCGATCTGATGCGCATCGTTCATCCGGCGGGTGCCCTTGAAGAATGGCTGACCAACGGCATTTTCCGTCATGAAATCACGCACGAACTTGCCGGTTTGGATGTCGTGCAGGATCGCCTTCATCTCTTTCTTGGTCTGCTCATAGGGCAGAACGCGCGGCCCGCTGACATATTCGCCATACTCGGCCGTGTTCGAGATCGAGTAGTTCATGTTGGCAATGCCGCCCTCATAGATCAGGTCGACGATCAGCTTCACCTCGTGAAGGCATTCGAAATACGCCATTTCAGGCGCATAGCCGGCCTCGACCAGCGTCTCGAAGCCCATGCGGATGAGTTCCACCAGACCACCGCAAAGTACCGCCTGCTCGCCGAAAAGGTCGGTTTCGCATTCCTCGCGGAAGTTGGTTTCGATGATGCCAGAGCGCCCGCCGCCGATGGCCGAACAGTAGGAAAGGCCGATTTCCAGCGCCTTGCCGGAGGCATCGTTGTTAACTGCCACGAGGCAAGGCACGCCGCCGCCCTTGACGTACTCGCCGCGCACCGTGTGACCGGGGCCCTTGGGGGCCATCATGATCACGTCGACACCCTCTTTCGGCTCGATCAGGCCGAAATGGATGTTGAGGCCATGCGCAAATGCAATCGCCGCACCGGGCTTGATGTTGTCATGCACATATTTGCGATAGGTCTCGCCCTGCAGCTCATCCGGCATGGTGAACATCAGCAGGTCGCACCAGGCCGCCGCCTCGGCGATGCCCATAACCTTGAGCCCTTCGCCTTCGGCCTTCTTCGCCGAGGCCGAGCCTTCGCGCAGCGCGACGACAAGGTTCTTCGCGCCTGAATCCCGCAGGTTCAGCGCATGGGCATGGCCCTGGCTGCCATAGCCCAGAATGGCGACTTTCTTGTCCTTGATCAGGTTGATGTCGCAGTCACGATCATAATAGACGCGCATGGCGTTCTCCTCTTTGCTTGACTGGCGTCAGGATAGGCCGGTGTGGCAGATTAGGGGATCAAATGCGATTTATTTTCCTCCGTTGCCGTGATAATCATTCATCATAATGCGATATGGATAAAATTTCATGCTCGACGATACGGATCGGCGCATCCTGCGCCACTATCAACACGCTCCCCATCTTGGCCCGGCAGAACTGGCAGAACTTGCGGGCGTGACCCCCGCCACCTGTGCGCGTCGGCTTGACCGGATGTTTACGACCGGCGTGATCCGCGCCAATCGCGCGGTGATCGACTGGCGCGCGCTTGGCTACGAGGTTGAGGTGAGCTTGCGCGTCACCCTCGACAAGACGCAGGTCCGCGCCTTTGACGAGTTTCTGGAGGCTGCGAGAAACGTGCCGGAGGTCATTGAAATACAGACATTTCTTGGCCGTATCGATCTGCGCCTCTCGGTCATCGCGCGCGACATGGCGCATTATCAGGACCTTTACCGCCGTGCCATCCTGACCCTGCCGCATATCGCCGATGTTGAGGCGCTGATGCATGTGGCGCGGATCAAGTCTGACGAGGTGTTGCCGGTATGATCGAGATGGACACCACCGACCGGCTGATCCTGCGCGCGCTGACACAGGACGCCACCCAATCGGCAAGTGCCATTGGTCGCCGTCTTGGCCTGTCGCAGCCCGCCGCGTGGCGACGTATCCGCAAACTGCGCGACAGCGGCGTCATCAAGGCGCAACGCCTTGACCTCGATTACGAAAAACTGGGCTTCGGCGTCACGGTCTTTCTTGGCGTGAAGCTGGCCACCAAGGGCCGGGTCAGCCTGGAGGATTTCGAACGCGCGGTTTCGGCCATCCCCGAGGTGCAGACGGTCGAGCATATCCTTGGGCTTTACGACTACCGGCTGCGCGTCGTGGCGCGTGACATCTCGGATTTCGAGCGGGTGTTGCGTCGCCGGATTATGACCCTGCCGGGGATCGGCAATGTCGAGGCGAACGTGCTTTTGTCGGAGGAACGCCGCCCCGGACCGATCGGCTGAGCCGCGGGGCTGGACATCCCAGCAGGCTCGCGGCACTCTGCAAGCAACCCAATCGGAGACACCCCATGACTGCCCTTCTCGACCATGTCGATCCCGACGGCCTTTTGGAATATTCGGTCGTCTTCACCGACCGTTCACTCAACCATATGAGCCAATCATTCCAAGCGGTTATGCGCGATATTTCATCTATGCTGAAAGATGTTTATGCGGCTGATGCTGTGGCGCTGGTGCCCGGTGGCGGTTCTTACGCGATGGAATCCGTGGCGCGGCAATTCGGGCGCGGCGCGCATGCCCTGATCGTGCGCAACGGCTGGTTCTCGTTCCGTTGGAGCCAGATTTTCGATGCGGGCCAATTCACCTCCGACACCACTGTCTGCATGGCCCGTCAGACCGGCAATGGCGCGACCACGCCCTTTGCCCCAGCCCCCATCGAAGAGGTTGTGGCGAAAATCCGCGAAGCC
Organism: Roseovarius sp. A-2; assembly: GCF_002072155.1. Classification (GTDB taxonomy): domain Bacteria; phylum Pseudomonadota; class Alphaproteobacteria; order Rhodobacterales; family Rhodobacteraceae; genus Roseovarius. The sequence continues at coordinate 135,831 of NZ_BDIY01000002.1, forward strand.
AAGCCGGATGTGGTCTTTGCGCCGCATGTGGAAACCTCCGCCGGGTTGATCCTGCCCGACGACTACGTGACGGCCATGGCCGAGGCCGCGCATGAGGTGGGCGCGTTGATGGTGCTCGACTGTATCGCGAGCGGATGCGCCTGGGTGGACATGAGGGCCACCGGTGTCGATGTGCTGATTTCCGCGCCGCAGAAGGGCTGGTCGGCCTCGCCCTCGGCCGGTCTGGTGATGCTGTCGGCACGTGCCCTGGAGCGGCTGGGCGAGACTACCTCGGACAGTTTCGCGCTCGATCTCAAGAAATGGCGCGCGATCATGCAAACCTATGAGGACGGCGGCCATGCCTATCACGCCACCATGCCCACCGACGCGCTGCGCGCGTTCCGCGACACGATGATCGAAACGCGCGATTACGGGTTTGAAAAACTGCGGCAGGCGCAGTGGGAACTGGGCGACGGCGTGCGCGCGATGCTCAAGGCGCGCGGCGTAACCTCGGTTGCCGCCGAGGGTTTTGGCGCGCCGGGCGTCGTGGTCAGCTATACCGACGACCCGGATATCCAGAGCGGCAAGAAATTCGCCGCCCAAGGCATGCAGATCGCGGCGGGCGTGCCGTTGCAGGTAGGCGAGCCCGAGGGCTTTCGCACCTTCCGACTGGGGCTGTTCGGCTTGGACAAGCTCTATGACGTCAAGGGCGCGCTTGGGCGCCTCGAAACGGTGCTCGATCGGGTCTTGTAGGCCGCAGCCGCGTCACGGCATGGCGAGATCGACCCAGACCGGCCGGTGACGGCTGGCGGCGGGCGCGCTTTCCTCTGTCAGCGGCCAGTGGACGCCCGCATCGCTGACCCGCAGATCGCGCGACGGCAGGATATAGGAGACGCGCAGCGGCCCGGGGCCGGGGGGTGGCCAGTCGACGGTGTGCAGGCGCGGATCGCCGGACTTGCCTGGGGCGAGGGCGGCGGGGCCGCGGCGCATCGGGCGCGGGTCTTGCAGACGCGGATCGGCGAGCAGGGCGCGGATTGCCCCCCGCCGCCCGTCACTGTCGTTCGGATCGAGATTGGCATCGCCCATCAACACGAACCGCGCCTGCGGTGCTGGGCCGAACGCCCCGTCGAGAAAATGCTGCCAGAAGCGGAGTTCATCGTGATTGCGGCGCCCGTTGGCATCCTCCGGCCCGTCGAACACCGGCGGTGTGGCGTGAAAAACCATCAGGGTGAGCGGTCCGTCGGGCAGCATCAGCGGCACCACCCAATGCCCGGTATAGGACAGGCGTTGCGCTGATCGCGCCTCGGCGGAGGGGAAGGGCGTGCCGTCGTCCCGCACGGGCAGCAGTGCGCCGGGCAGGTCACGCCACAAAAGCGCGCTGAAATCCTGCACGGCGTCACGGTCGATGGGGTAACGCGACAAGAGCGCCATGCCGCCCTGACCGGAAAACGCGCCATACCCTTGGGCGTCGCGCGCGTCGCAGCAGCGCCCGTCGCCATCCATGTCACGCCCCGAATAGAGCCCGCTATTGGGGCGCAGCGCCAGGATATGCGGATAATGCGGCCCGTCCCGCGCCAGCCGGTCGCGCAGGGCGCGCATCGCGTGCAGGTCGCGGTCGTGATCGACCTCCTGCAAGAGCAGGATGTCGGGGGCGAGACGCGCCACCACCTCTGCGATGGTGGCAATCTGCGGATCGGTGTCGCGCAGGATGTCGCGCAGCAGCAGGCCCGGCCCCCGTCGCTCCAACTCGACATTCCAGGTGACGAGGCGCAGGGTCTCGGCGGTTGCGGGCAGGCAGAGGCAGGCAAGCGCGAGGCAGAACGCGATCAGGCGCGTTGCAGCCCCTTGGCCTCGGGGGCGTCGGCGGCATAGGCGCGTCGGCGCTTGTCCTCGATCATGTCGGCGATGCGGCTCATGGCGATGCCGCGCATCAACATGCTGGCGGGAAGAAAGGCCCATGCTGTCAGCGTCCAGATCAGGGTTTGCGGATTTGCGATCGAGATCGGCGCGATCATGTTGGAGGCCGTGTTGACCGCTGCCGGAATCAAGAATGGCAGCAAAGCCCCTAACACAACGTTAAGACCGGCATCCCGGCGCAGGCGATGCAGCACGTCGCCGCCGCCGGTGGGGTCGAAGAGCGGCAGGTTGACCCAGACATTGAACGCCCCGGTGCGCGTCGGCCAACCCAGCAAGCGCACCACCGTGAGAAAGACCAGCATCATCGCCAGCGAGACGGAATAAGCCAGGCCCGCCGTCATGCGTACGGTCGCGACAAGGGCGGCATCGGCATCGGCGGGAATCATCAGCAGGACAAGGCGCACCGGGGAATAGGGGAAATCCACGAGCTCGCCCAGACCCCGCGCCAAGCGGGTCAGCGCCACGGTCCCCACCGAGGGATCGCCCTGGCCGCGCAGGATCAGCGAGAGCGCGATGAGAATAGTGGTAAGCGCGAGGAACCGGATCCGGTTGAAGGGCGGCGCGAAGCGGAATTCGATGATGCTGGGATAGGCTCCGTAATACTCGATGAAGGTCATGAAGCCCGCGATAAAGGAGAGCACGATCACGATTTGCGCCGTGTCTAGTGCCGTGGACGGCACTAGAAGCGCCGGTGTCGCCACCATCAACGCAATCAATATGGCCCGCGCCAGCGCACCAGGGACATGTGAGAACACTGCCCGTTCCCTTCCACCTTGGCCGACCGCGATCCGTCGCCGCGGCCTTGTTCCACCTTTATCCCGCGCTTTATGGCGGGTTGCCTCAATTCCGCCCAATTTTTGCCTACTTTCACTCTCGACCACAAGGATTTGGTGAATCAGACGAAAGATATTGGGCGAATTGAAGGTGTAACTGGTGCAGGATTACATCATAGTTGCGTCAAGAATGCGGCATAAACCCATGTAAAGACAGCATCTTGTGGTCTGGTTGTTTTTGGACACAAGTCGCACGGGAATCCGAAAACGCCGCAGGGCGGGCCTGCGGCGTTGTTTTGTGCCGTTGGGTCAAGCGTCAGACCCAGGGGCGGGTCTCGGCGGCGCGGGCCTCGAAGGCGTCGATGGCGTCGGCCTTGGCGAGCGTCAGGCCTATATCGTCGAGCCCTTCCAGCAGGCAATGCTTCTTGAACGCATCAACCTCGAAGCTGAACACCTGACCCTCGGAGGTCGAGACGGTCTGCGCCTCCAGATCGATCTCGATGCGCGCATTGGCGCCCTTCTCGGCCTCTTTCATCAGCACCTCGACCTGCTCCTGCGGCAGGGCGATGGGCAGGATGCCGTTCTTGAAACAGTTGTTGTAGAAGATGTCGGCATAAGACGGCGCGATGACGCAGCGGATGCCGAAATCCTTGATCGCCCAGGGGGCATGTTCGCGGCTTGACCCGCAGCCGAAATTATCGCCCGCGACCAGAATCTGCGCCTCGCGGTATTGCGGCTTGTTGAGCACGAAATCGGGGATTTCATTGCCGTCATCGTCATAGCGCATCTCGTCGAAGAGATTGACGCCCAGCCCCGACCGCTTGATCGTCTTGAGGAATTGCTTGGGGATGATCATGTCGGTATCGACATTGATCAGCGGCAGGGGCGCGGCGATGCCGCTGAGTTTCTCGAACTTTTCCATCATATCATCTCCCGAACATCCGTAAGCCGACCAGTCACCGCCGCCGCCGCCGCCATGGCGGGGCTCATCAGGTGGGTGCGCCCGCCGCGGCCCTGGCGGCCCTCGAAATTGCGGTTCGATGTGGCCGCACAACGCTCGCCCGGTGACAATTGATCGGGGTTCATGGCAAGGCACATGGAACAGCCCGCAAGGCGCCATTCGAACCCGGCCTCCTTGAAGATATCGGCCAGCCCCTCTTCCTCGGCCTGTGCCCGCACGAGGCCCGAGCCCGGCACGATCATGGCACGCTTCACGGCGATCTTCTTGCCTTTCAGGATCTCGGCGGCGGCGCGCAGATCCTCGATCCGGCCATTGGTGCAGGAGCCGATGAACACCGTGTCGATCTCGACCTCGCTCAGTTTCTGCCCCGGCTTGAGACCCATGTAGTCGAGCGCGCGACGGACGGCATCGACCTTGCCGCCGGCGAAGCTGGAGGGATCGGGGACCTCGGCGTCGATCGGCAGCACGTCCTCGGGGCTGGTGCCCCATGTGACGACGGGGGCGATCTCTTCGCCCTTCAGGGTGACGACCTTGTCCCAATGCGCGTCATCGTCGGAATAGAGCGTTTTCCACCAGTTGAGCGCAGCCTCCCATTGCGCGCCCTTGGGGGCGTGGGGGCGGCCCTGGACGTATTCAAACGTCTTTTCATCGGGCGCGATCAGGCCCGCGCGCGCGCCGCCCTCGATCGCCATGTTGCAGACAGTCATGCGGCCTTCCATCGACAAATCGCGAATGGCCTCGCCGCAATACTCGATCACGTAGCCGGTGCCGCCTGCGGTGCCGGTCGCGCCGATGACCGACAGGGTGATATCCTTGGCGGTCACGCCGGGGGCCAGTTTGCCGGTGATCTCGACCTTCATGTTCTTCGATTTGGTCTGGATCAGGGTCTGGGTGGCCAGCACATGCTCGACCTCCGAGGTGCCGATACCATGTGCCAGCGCGCCGAAGGCGCCATGCGTGGCGGTGTGGCTGTCGCCGCAGACCACGGTCATGCCCGGCAGGGTCCAGCCCTGTTCGGGGCCGACGATATGCACGATGCCCTGTCGGATGTCGTTCACCGGATAATAGTGAATGCCGAAATCCTCGGCGTTCTTGTCGAGCGCCTCGACCTGGATGCGGCTCTCGGGGTTCTCGATCCCCTTCACCCGGTCGGGGGTGGTGGGCACGTTGTGATCGGGCACGGCGATGGTCTTGTCGGGCGCGCGCACGGTGCGGCCCGCCATGCGCAGCCCCTCAAATGCCTGCGGGCTGGTGACCTCGTGCACGAGGTGGCGGTCGATATAAAGAAGGCAGGTGCCGTCCTCGGCCTCATGGGCGAGATGGGCATCCCAGATCTTGTCATAAAGTGTCTTGGGGGACATGCGTCCTCTCCCGTTTTGCTGGTGGCTACTTCAGATATGACGGTTGCGCGCGCGGCTCAGGCCCGCGCGGTTATGCTGCACATCGCCCCGAAAAACCGCCAGGGCAGGCGGGCGCGATCGTCCATGTCGAAAATCCGTGTCATGCATCGCAGATACAGTGCCGCCGCGGCGCTATCAAGAGGCAGCGCCGTGCAAAACAGGGGCATCCTCGCGCCGCTGTTTCTTTTTGGCGGAAATACTCCGGGGGTGTCGCCCATCGGGCGACGGGGGCAGCGCCCCCATGCCCGGCCCGGTCTCAGGGTGCGTCGGCGATTTCGCCGGTCAGCGTGAACAGCCGCTTTGGCCCGCCCGCCGGTTCGATCTTGAGATGGCCGACACCGCGCAGCCCGGCGAATCGGCCGGTGCCGTTGACCAGTTCCCAGAACCCGTCATCATGCAGCACGGGCTTGTCCTCGCCCTTCATGAACACGGCGCGAACGGTGAATTTGATAATTGCGACATCGCCATTTTCGACCGCAAAGCGCAGATAGCCCTGCGGATCACCGGCATGCGGCGGGTTGATGTCGTGCCAGCCGAATTCGGTGACATTGGCCCCGGCAAGCAGTCCGTCGCCTTCCGAGACACCCTCGCGGCGCACCGCAAGCACGAAATGTTTCGATCCGTCGCCCATCTCGAAGCGCATCTGTTCCTGCGGGTCCAGAACCGTGCTGACCGCGACCGGGGCGGCGAGGGCTGGGGCCGCCGTCAGCAGGGCGGTCGCGCAGGCGGCAAGATATTTGGTGAAAGTCATTTGCAGGTCTCCTGAAATATATCCTGGGCCAGCGGGACAATTCGGCTGGCAAGCGGCACGGTCACATGCGGCTGCCATCCGCTCAACGACTGTTTGGTTTCAGGTGGTCACATATACGTGCAAATATCGTGATGTATGCAGGCGTGTAGGTCAATCCGGGGCGAGCATGTAGCCCTCGCCGCGCACGGTCTGCAGGTAGCGCGGCTGCTTTGGGTCGGCCTCGATCTTGCGGCGCAGGCGGGTGATCTGCACATCGACGGCGCGTTCCTGCGCCTGTCCGCCATCACGGCCCAGATCCTCGACCAGCCGCGCGCGGCTGACCGCCTGACGCAGGTTCTCGGCGAAGATCCGCATCAGCTGCACCTCGGTCGCGGTGAGGCGGATGGGCGCGCCCGCGCGGCTGAGTTCGGCCCGTTCGATGTCGTAGCGCACCGGCCCCATCTGCACGATCTTGGGCTGGGTCGGCTCGGGTTCCGGTTCGGGCATGCGGCGCAGAATGGCGTTGATCCGCAGCAGCAACTCCTTGGGCTCGAACGGCTTGGGCAGGTAATCGTCTGCCCCGGCCTCCAGCCCTTCGATACGGTCGGGGGTTTCGCCGCGCGCGGTCAGCAGCAGGATCGGCGTGTCATGGGTTTTGCGGATCGCGCGGGTCAGTTCTACGCCGCTTTCGCCCGGCATCATCACGTCCATCACCAGCAGGTCGAAGTCGAGCCCGCCGAGAAGCCGCCTTGCATGCGCCGCGTCGCGCGCGACGGTTACAAGAAAGCCATGTCGCAACAGGAACTTGCGCAAGAGATCGCGAATGCGCTCGTCATCATCGACGATCAGAAGGTGCGGCGCCGGCTCGCTCATGTGTCACTCTCCCGGATGGCATGGTAGCGGCGGCGCATGTCCGGGTCCATCATCGCCTCGAGGACGCGGCGAAAGCCCGCAACCGATTGCGGACCGGCGGCGCGATAGGCGGCGCGCATGCGCGCGCGCTGCGCATCCGACAGCTTGCGTTCGAGCGCCGCGCCGTCCCCTGTCAGGGTAAGATGGCGCTCGCGCTTGTCGGTGGTGCCGACGCGGCTCTCGACCAGACCGTCCTCAATCAGGGTCCGCAGCACGCGGTTGAGCGATTGCTTGGTGACGCCGAGAATGGCCAGCAGGTTGTTGACCGTGGTGCCGGGGCTGCGGGCGATGAAATGAAGCGCGCGGTGATGCGCCCGGCCATAGGCCATGGTGGCAAGGATGCGGTCAGGGTCGGCGGTGAAGCCGCGATAGGCGAAGAACATCGCCTCGATCCCCTGACGCAGTTGCTCGTCGGTCAGGAAAAGCAGGTTCTCGCCGCCCTGTAATTCGGCCATGACACCGCTCCGTTCACAAATCACGCGCTTTGGCTTCACATTAAGTCAGCTTTATTGACATTCCAAGGGCAAACTGGTAGCGAATCGCAGATTTCGCGCAATTTTATGTCCGACGCGGACGTATTGCGCGCAACAAATGAAAATATGCGCAAAGGAGACGCAAGATGTCTGGCTATGGTGATCGCGATGGCAAGATCTGGATGGATGGCACGTTGGTCGAGTGGCGCGATGCCAATGTACATATCCTGACCCATGCCCTGCATTACGCAAGCTCGGTCTTCGAGGGCGAGCGCTGTTATGACGGCAAGGTGTTCAAAAGCCGCGCCCATTCTGAACGGCTGCTGAAATCGGGCGAGTTGATGGATATGCCGATCCCCTACACAGTGGACGAGATCGAGGCCGCCAAGGCCGCCGTGCTGGAGGCCAACGGCCTGAGCAATGCCTATGTGCGGGTGCTGGCGTTTCGCGGCGCGGGCGAAGACATGGGTGTTGCCGCCGCGCGCAACCCTATCCGGATGGCGGTGACCGCCTGGGAATGGGGCAACTATTACGGCGATGCCAAGATGAAGGGCGCCAAGCTCGATATCGCCAAGTGGAAGCGCCCGAGCCCCGAGACGATCCCGGTCGCGGCCAAGGCGGCGGGGCTTTATATGATCTGCACCATGTCCAAGCATGCCGCCGAGGCCAAGGGGTGCTCGGATGCGATGTTCCTCGATTATCGCGGCTACGTGGCCGAGGCGACGGGCGCCAACATCTTTTTCGTCAAGGATGGCGAGGTGCACACGCCGCTGGCCGACGCGATCCTGAATGGCCTCACGCGGCAGACGGTGATCGGCATGCTCAAGGACCGTCAGGTCAAGGTGCATGAGCGCCACATCATGCCTGAGGAGCTGGAAGGCTTCGAGCAGTGCTGGCTGACCGGCTCGGCGGCCGAGGTCACGCCGGTCGGGCAGATCGGCGATTACAGTTTCGAGGTGGGCGCGATGACGCGCGACATGTCGGCGGCCTACGAGGCGCTCGTGCGCGCCTGATCGGGGCCCTGGCCGACTGAAAGCGAAGAACCGTCCGGCATCCCGCCGGGCGGTTTTTTGCGTTTTTGAGGGGGTGATTCGGCGCGTTCGCACCGCTCTCCGCAATCAGGTCCGAAGTGGTCCCGATGCGGCGCTCCCCTTAAACGTGTCGAAAATAGGGCGTTGGCGTGGCGGCACCGTGATCCGCTTTCGCATGTCGGGCGCATCGCGGCTTTGGGACGGCATGGCGTTGCCAGTTAAGCAACAGTGGTGTCAATATTTTGCTCTGCCAGCGAGCCGGAGGACGCAGACCGGCCTCCATTGGGCACCCAATGTCACGAATACGTGAATTTTGTTTCCTTGGGCGCAACAGTTCCGCTGCGTGGTGATTTGCGTGCCGCGGGCGTTGGCAACAATCCGGCATCAGATTGCGGCGGAAAAATGGCAAAACCGGGGCTGTCGCCGCCGCGTGGCGGAGAATAAATTGCGGCGGATTTGCGGCGACATGCCTGCGTGCGACCGCCCTTTTGGTTGAGGTTCCCATCTCCGTAAATCTACTTAAAGTTGTGCATTTCGAGCATGCTTGACTTGCACTTCCCGGCACGCCATCTTCGCCTAAGTCACTAGGTTGGCGTAAAAAAATTTCTGCGTTGGGATGTGGGGGCATCAATTCGGCGCGGCTGTTTGGCAACCCGATGACGCTACGTCATATGCGCTTCGATGCGGAATGCGTGTGCATCCGTGTCGCCCGATTGCAGCGCGTTTTTCGCCTTAATTCGGGCAGATTTAGGACATGCATGCCGAAAACTTCGGTGCGCAGGGACGTGAGGCGTTTCGGCCCGTGGCGTGAAGGTTCGGGGACGTAACGAGTACGGCGAAATGAGTATTGCTGGGGAGTGCTGCCATGCCTTCGGATATGTTTTGGGCGCATCCGAGCCCGGAAGGTCGCGAACGTGTTCAAAATATTCCGGTCCCGTCCTCGGGTCCTGTGCTCTACGCCGACCGGTTCAAACGCGCGCTCGACATCGTGATCGTGCTGCTTGCTGCGCCTGTCGCGGTCATCGTTGTCGGGCTGCTTGGTCTGATCATCATGGCTGACGGCATGTCGCCCTTCTTCATGCAGGACCGTGTCGGACGCCACGGGCGGCTGTTCCGCATGCTCAAGCTGCGCAGCATGGTCGCGGATGCCGAGACGCGCCTGCAGGCGCATCTTGAGACCTGCCCCAAGGCGCGGATCGAATGGCAGGTGAACCAGAAACTGCGCCGCGATCCGCGGATCACCCGGATCGGGCGGATCATCCGCAAGACCTCGCTCGACGAATTGCCGCAACTGTGGAACGTGCTGGTGGGCGACATGTCCATTGTCGGGCCGCGCCCGATGATGCCGTCGCAACAATCCCTCTACCCGGGTATCGCCTATTATGCGATGCGCCCGGGGATCACCGGATACTGGCAGATTTCAGTGCGCAACGAGAGCAGCTTTGCCGAACGGGCGCAATTCGACGCGCGCTACTTCCGCGATCTGTCATTACTGACCGATCTGCGGGTCATGCTGCGGACCTTCGGTGTGGTGATGCGGGGCACCGGCTGCTGAGCGGGCGGCGTGTCTGCGCAACAATCCCCAACAGCGCGGGGCATTGATGCACCACAACCCGCAAATCGCCCGACATGCCGTTGAATTCATTGTCGATGCGAGGTGAGCGGGGGTAAGGTCGCGGCAACGGCCCTACCGCAGGTGCGCCGCGTTTCAAGGCGCGCGCGGGGGTCTGTTCAAGGAACGAAGGATCACGGGGGACAGGGCCTGTCATGCCCAATGCCTTGGCCTTTCTGATGCTGGCGGCCTGGCCGCTTGTCACGCTGGTGATGTTTCGCCGCTGGCCTATCGAGCGTGCGCTGATCTGGTCGCTTCTTGGCGCCTACATGATGCTGCCGCCGCCGCCTGCGGCCTTCGATTTTCCGCTTATGCCGCCGTTGACCAAGGAATCGCTGCCGTCGCTGGCAACCTTCGTGATCTGCCTTGCGGTCTGCGGGCGGCGCGCGCCGCTTTTGCCCGAGGGCTGGCTGGCGCGGGCGTTGGTGCTGGTGTTCGTGTTCTGCCCCGTGGCCACCGTCCTGACCAATACCGAGCAGGTGGTCTTTGGGGCCATCGGCCTGCCCGGGCTGGGGCTTAAGGACATGGTGGCGCTGGTGCTGCTGCAATTCATCCTGCTGTTGCCATTCCTGATGGCGCGGCAATACTTGGCAACGCCCGAAGGGCTGCGCGAAATGGTCCTTGCGATCATGATCGGGGGGCTGATCTATTCGGCGCCAATGCTGCTTGAGGTGCGCCTGTCGCCGCAGCTCAATACCTGGGTCTACGGTTATTTTCAGCACAGTTTCGGGCAGATGATGCGCGGCGATGGGTTCCGTCCCATCGTCTTCATGTATCACGGGCTCTGGGTGGCGTTCTTTACCGTGATGGCGATGATCTGTGCCGTCGCCCTCGCGCGCGAGGGCGACGCGCGGCGGCGGGTCCTGATGCTGGCAGCGGCGGGCTATCTGGGGGTCGTGCTGATCCTTTGCAAGTCGCTGGGCTCGTTGATTTACGGAATTTACTTGGCACCGCTGGCACTGTTCCTGCCGACATCGCTGCAGATCCGTATTGCTGCAGGAATGGCCGTGGTGGCGATCGCCTATCCGGTGCTCAAGGGCGCGGGTCTCGTGCCGCTGGACTGGATCCTGGAACAGGCCGGAAAGATCAGCCCGGAACGCGCCAATTCCCTGCAATTCCGTCTCGACAACGAGGACAGGCTGATGGAACGCGCGCTGGAGAAACCGCTCTTCGGCTGGGGCAGTTGGGGGCGTAACCATATCCTTGATCCCGTGTCCGGTACCATCGAGACAGTGGCCGACGGACGCTGGATCATCGTGATCGGGGTGTTCGGATGGGTCGGCTATCTGGCCGAGTTCGGCCTGATCGTCCTGCCGATCCTGACGCTGTGGTTCTACAAGAACAGTCTGGGCGATGTCCCACATCAGCGCCTGGTCGGTCCAGTGACGCTCCTGCTGGCGATCAACCTGATGGACATGCTGCCCAATGCGACGCTGACCCCGCTGACATGGCTATTTGCCGGGGCGGTTCTGGGCATGGCCGAGACCGCGCGCCGCCGAACGCCCGTTCAGAGCAAACGCCGGCGCCTGCGTTGGCGGCCACTCATGTGAGGAGAGACCGCGCATGAGCAAACCCCGCGTTCTGGCCATCGCCGAGGCAGCCAATCCCGAATGGGTGAGCGTGCCGCTGGTCGGCTGGTCGCTGGCCACGGCGCTGTGTGACGTGGCCGACGTGCATATCGTCACGCAGGTGCGCAACCGCGACGCGTTTCTGCGCGCCGGGCTGGTCGAAGACCGCGATTTCACCGCCATCGATTCCGAGGCCCTGGCGCGGCCCATGTGGGCGCTGGGTGAGCGGCTGCGCATGGGGCAGGGCAAGGGCTGGACCACGCTTCAGGCGATCAATGCCATCAGCTATCCGTGGTTCGAGCATCTGATCTGGCGACGTTTTGGGGCGGAGATCCGGGCCGGTGCCTATGACATCGTGCACCGCATCACGCCGCTCAGCCCGACGATTTCCTCGTCCCTGGCGGGGAAATGCGCGCGGGCGGGGGTGCCGTTCATCCTCGGGCCGCTCAATGGCGGGGTGCCCTGGCCCAAGGGGTTCGACGCAGAGCGGCGGCAAGAGCGCGAATTCCTGAGCTACCTGCGCGGGGCCTACAAGGCACTGCCGGGGCGCAAGGCGACCCTGCGCCATGCCTCCGCGATCCTGGCCGGGTCGCGGCATACGCTGGGTGAAATGCCGGGATGGGCGCAGGACAAGGCCGTCTACCTGCCCGAGAATGCGATTGATCCGGCGCGGTTCGCGGGCGGTGCCGCGCCTGCGCCGGACGGCCCGGTGCGCGCCGGGTTCGTCGGGCGGCTGGTGCCCTACAAGGGGCCGGACATGCTGATCGAGACGGCGGCACCGCTCCTGCACGCGGGGCGGCTGCATCTTGATATCGTGGGCGACGGGCCGATGATGGCGGGGCTGTGTGCGCAGGCCGAGAGGCTGGGCGTGGCCGGGGCCGTCACGTTTCATGGCTGGCTGGAACACGCCCGCGTGCAGGATGTTCTGGGCGGCTGCCACCTCTTCGCCTTCCCCTCGGTCCGCGAATTCGGTGGCGGCGTGGTGCTGGAGGCGATGGCTCTGGGCGTGCCGCCGCTGATCGTCGATTACGCCGGGCCGGGCGAGTTGGTGGACAAGGCACGCGGAACCAAGGTGCCGCTGGGCACCCGGGCCGAGATCATCGCCGGTTTTGCCGCAGCCCTTGACCGGCTGACGCAGGACCGCGCGGCGCTGGCCGCGACCGGGCAGGCGGGGCGCGACTGGGTGATGGAGCATGCCACATGGGCCGCCAAGGCGCGGCAGGTGCGCGCGGTTTATGACGCGGTGCTGACGGGCGAGCGATTGCCGCAGGTCTTTCCGTCGTGAGTTCGGCAATACCCTACCGCGCCGCTGAACGGCTCCTCGGCCTGTGCGGTGTCCGGGGCGGCAGGGCGCATCTTCAGTTGTGCGCTGGTGTGGTGGCAGATCTGGCGGATCGGTTTCTGGGGATCGTGATCATCGACCGGATGCCGGGCATGGGGGCCGCGCGGGTGGGGGTCGCGCAGGGGCTTGACCCGGGTTAGGCGGCACGGTGGGGGGCACTGGCGCTCTGGGACGACCCGGCACTCAACGTTGCGGTGTTCGAGATGGATCGCGAGATCCTGCCGCCGCGCGGCCGCCACCTCACAGCGCCATGCGCGCCGTCAGCCGCGCCTCGACCAGCGCCAAAACTCGCGCGATGCCCGCCTCGGACCCATTCCCGTCCAGGCCAGCCGCTGCCTCGGCCAGGAACATGTCTTGCGCCGCCCGCGCCACACCGCCCAGAAATTGCGCCACATAGGCCAGCGTGGCATGGTCCGGCACCTCTTCCAGCAGGCTGCGGACATGATCCAGATCGTCGCGATAGGCCAGCCGGTCGGGCGTGATCTGCTCGTCGTTCAGCGCATAAGGTCCGGCAGGGCAACGCTCCCGGGGCAGGTGGCGCAGCATTTCCTGCTGAAAGACCCCGAGGCTCTCGATCGGTTTGGCGAGAAAACCGTCAGCCCCCGCGTCAAGCGCCGGGTCGCGCATGACCGCATCGCCGCTGGTGGCGAGAATCACGCCGACACGCGGCACCGCCTGCGCCAGCGCCGCGATCAGGTCGATCCCCGACCCGTCCGGCAGCCCCGGATCGACGATCACCACCGAGGGGCGATAGACTGACAGGTGCCGCCGCGCCGAGGTAAGGCAATCGGCCCGCCGGATCCGCGCGCCGCTGCGCAGGCACATCAGGCGCAGCGCCTCAGAGGCATAGCGGCTGTCCTCGACCGCGAGCACGGTCATGCCCAGAAGCGGGCGCTGGGAACTGGGGGCGCGTGGCTGCGCGAGGCTGTCGAGATCGGTCATAGGGATGATCCTTCTTGCAGGGGATGCGCCCAGCATGGCCCGGTTTTGGTGAACGTGGGGTTAATGCGCGGCTTGCGTCCCTCTGTCGCTTGTCAGGGGCGGGCAACATCCCCATAAACGCCCCAGATCAGACGAAAGGATCACGCCATGATCGGACGCCTCAATCACGTGGCCATCGCCGTGCCGGACCTCACTGCTGCGGCCGAGCAGTATCGCAGCGCGCTGGGTGCCAAGGTCGGCGCGCCCCAGGACGAGCCCGATCACGGCGTCACGGTCGTGTTCATCGAACTGCCCAACACCAAGATCGAGCTGCTGTATCCGTTGGGCGAGGACAGCCCGATCAACGGTTTTCTGGAAAAGAACCCCTCGGGTGGCATTCACCATGTCTGCTACGAGGTCGATGACATCCTCGCCGCCCGCGATCACCTGAAATCCACCGGTGCGCGGGTTCTGGGCAGTGGCGAGCCCAAGATCGGCGCGCATGGCAAGCCGGTGCTGTTCCTGCATCCCAAGGATTTCAACGGCTGCCTCGTGGAACTGGAGCAGGTCTGATGGGGGTGACCTCGGCTCTCGTGCTGCTTGCGGTGATCTGGTTCATGACCTTTTTCATCGTCCTGCCGATCCGCATCCAGACGCAGGGCGATCTGGGCAAGATCGTGCCCGGTACCCATGCCGGATCGCCCGAGCATCACCACCTGAAGAAAAAGGCCTGGATCACCACCGGTATCGCCTTCGTGCTGTGGATCATTATCGGCGGCACGATCCTGTCGGGAGTCATCACGCTTGAGGATATCGACATGTTCAACCGGATCGGGCCGGGCTCCGCGTCTGAATAGCGTGGTAAATGTGGGTGAAGGTCGCGGCACCCATGATCGGGATCAGCAGGTTCACCAGCGGTAGCGACAGCGGCAGCGCCATCAGCACCCCGGCCAGCCAGATCGTCATCCGGTGGCGGCGGCGCAGCGCCTTGGCCTGGGTCCGCCCGACCCGGCGGATCGCCACCAGCGTGAAATATTCCATCCCCAGCAGATAGCCATTGAGCGCCCAGAAGATGAGCGGCGCGAAGGGCGTGAAGATCACATAGAGGATCAGTGCCAGCGTGTTGGCCCCTATGATCACGCCCAGAAAATTGATCGTGTCGCGCAGCGCCTCGCCGAAGGGGACGCTCAGCGCGGGCGGCAGGGTGGGATAATGTCTGTCCTCCACCGCCTGCGCCACGGTGTCGAGAAACATCGAGGTGATCGCCGAGGCGACGGGCACCATCAGAAACACCGAGAGCACGAACATCAGCAACAGCGACGCGCCGCCCAGCAGATCGCCCAGCCATGTCACCTCGCCGATGATTGGCAGCGTGGTGCTGTCGCCGACGGCGGATTGCACCAGCCACAACACCCCGGCATAGGCGACGATCAAGAGCGCCAGCGTCAGGCCCACGCCAAGCAACAGAACCTTGCGGAAACGCGGATCGCCGATCTGGCCCATGGCCTTGAAGAAGCTCGAAAAAATCATTCCGAAATCCACTCGGTGAGCGTGTCGAGATCGGGGCGCGGGCGTTCGGGCGGGGTGCTCGTCTCGGTGCCGATATGGATGAACCCGGCGATTCGCTCATGCGGCGCGAGCCCGAGGGCGGTGGTGACAAAGCCCCGGTCATGGCTCGTCCATCCGCTGAGCCAATTCGCGCCCCAGCCGGCGGCGAGCGCGGCGTTCAGCAGTCCGAGGCAAACGCAGCCCGCCGAATAAGTCTGCTCGAGCGCGGGGATCTTGTCCGAGGCTTTCGGGCTCTCGGTAACGGCGACAGCCAGATGCGCGTCGGCAAACTGCGCCTGTCCCTTGGCGATATCCTCGGGCGATTTGCCCAGGTGCGCGCCCACCTCAGGCACCAGTGCGGCCAGCCGCAGGAGCGCGGCGCGCTCCAGCACGATCAGCCGCCAAGGCTCCAGCTTGCCGTGATCGGGCACCCGCAATGCGGCCCGCAAGAGCGGGCGCAGCGCGGCCCGGTCGGGTACCGGCAGGCCAAGTGTCTTGGCAGGGCGTGACCGGCGGGTTTGCAGAAAGTCGAGCGCGGCGGGGTTGGGCGTTGGCATGAGCGGCCTTTCAGATCGGTTCGGCCCACATGTCGGCAAGCGCACCGCCGGGGTCAAGGCGAAATCCGGCGAAAAACGCTTGGCGCCCGGCAGGCGGGGCGCTATCGGTGGCGCATGGCCCATCCCGACCTCAGCCATCTTTCCCGTCCGGGCACGCAGATTACCATCCGCGTGACCCCAAAGGCCTCGCGCGACCGTATCCTGGCCGAGGGCGATACGCTGCGGGTCTACGTCACCACCGTGCCCGAGGACGGCAAAGCCAACGCCGCCGTGCAGAAACTGCTGGCCAAGGCGCTTGGAATTGCGAAATCCCGGCTGACCCTCATCCGGGGCCACACTGCACGCGACAAGGTCTTTCAGGTGGACTGATACGCCTCACGTTTTTGGCACTGGCAACTCGGCGCGGGCGCGCCTAACGTCGTTGCCATGAACGCCGATATCGCCCTGCTCGACAGCCGCTATTCCTGGACGCGGCTTGCCATTTCGCTGGCCATCGCCACGGTCGGCAATGTCGGCATGTGGTCGATCATCGTGGTGATGCCCGCGATCCAGGCCGAATTCGGGGTTGATCGGGCGGCGGCTTCCTTGCCCTACACGCTGACGATGGTAGGCTTTGCCGTCGGCAACATGGCGATCGGGCGGGTGGTGGACCGGTTCGGCGTGACCACGGCACTGATCGGCGCGGCGATGCTGATCGCGACGGCCACGGCGGCGGCGTCGCTCAGCCCTTCGGTGCTGGTGCTCTCGGGGCTGCAACTGCTGATCGGCTTTGGCACGGCGGCCAGTTTCGGGCCGCTCATCGCCGATATCTCGCAGTGGTTCCTGAAACGGCGCGGCATCGCCGTGGCGATCACGGCGAGCGGCAATTACCTCTCGGGCGCGATCTGGCCGGTGATCCTGGCGGGGATTCTCTCGGGGCAGGGCTGGCGGGCGGTCTATCTGGTGCTCGCCGTGGTAACGCTGGCCACGGTCATTCCGCTCGCGCTCTTCCTGCGCCGCCGCGTGCCGCTGGCGGCGCGGGCGCATGCCGACAGCCTGTCGGCGGCACGCGCGGGCACGACGGGGCTCTCGCCGCGCATGCTCGCGATCCTGCTGGGGATTGCGGGGGTGGGGTGCTGCGTGGCGATGTCGATGCCGCAGGTCCATATCGTGAGCTACTGCGTCGATCTGGGCTATGGCCCCGCCGTCGGCTCGCAGATGCTGTCGCTGATGCTTCTTGGCGGGGTCGCCTCGCGGCTCGTGTCGGGGCTCATGGCGGACCGGCTGGGCGGGGTACGCACGCTGCTCATCGGCTCGGCACTGCAAGGGCTGGCGCTGATGCTCTACCTGCCCTCGGACGGGCTGACCTCGCTCTATATCGTCAGCCTTGTCTTCGGCCTTGCACAGGGCGGCATCGTGCCCAGCTATGCGGTGATCGTGCGCGAATACATGCCCAGTGCAGAGGCCGGTCGCCGCGTCGGCTTCGTTCTGATGACCACCATCGTCGGCATGGCGTTGGGCGGCTGGATGTCAGGCTGGATCTACGATGTGACCGGCAGCTATCACGTGGCCTTCCTGAACGGGATCGCGTGGAACGGCCTCAATATCGGGATCATGGTGCTGATCCTTCTGCGCACCAGACCCCGGAGCGCGGTGCCTGCCTGAGCGGCGTTATATGAGTATTTTTGCCATAAAGAAGCCGATGCCGTTTCTTTATGGTCCAAATACTCAAATCAGGTCACTCTTCGTGGACGATCTTTATATGCCGCTCGCCGCGTGCCTCGGCCAAGGCAATCTGTTTCTGGCGCTCGCGAAACCGCGCCTTGTCCGCCTCCGATGTTTGCTGCGCGCAGAGGTGGCAGGCGACACCCTCTTCATAGTCGGGGTGGCGCATGTCCTCGGGCAGGATCGGGCGACGGCAGGCATGGCACAGACGGTGCGGCCCTGTTCGTAACCCGTGGCCCACCGAGACGCGGCCATCAAACACGAAACACTCACCCCGCCATGTGCTTTGATCCTCGGGCACCTCTTCGAGATATTTCAGGATACCACCCTTGAGGTGATAGACCTCCTCCACCCCTTGGCCCAGCAGGTAATTGGTTGATTTCTCGCAGCGGATGCCGCCGGTGCAGAACATTGCGATCCGCTTGTTATGGAAACGGTGCTTGTTTGTCTCCCACCACGCGGGGAAATCGCGAAAGGTCGGCGTTTGCGGATCGACCGCGCCCTCAAACGTGCCGATCGCCACTTCGTAATCGTTGCGGGTGTCGATCACCGCCACGTCGGGGCTCTCGATCAGGGCGTTCCACTCAATGGGCTCGACATAATGCCCCACCCTGGCACGCGGGTCGACATCGGGCTTGCCCATGGTGACGATCTCTTTCTTGAGCCGCACCTTCATCCGGCGAAACGGCTGCTCGGCGCTTTCGCTGTCCTTCCATTCCAGATCCGCGCAGCCGGGCAGGGCGCGGATATGCGCGAGAACCTTTGCGATACCCGCCTGCGGCCCGGCAATCGTGCCGTTGATCCCCTCGCGCGCCAGCAGCAGCGAACCGCTGATGCGCTCGACCTCGCACAGCGCCTGAAGCGGACCCTGAATTGTGGCGGGGTCGTCGAAGCGGGTGAAATGATAAAGTGCGGCAATCCTGTACATGGCGCGCGATTTACGCCTCTCTCGCTTGCCTCGCAAGAGGACATCGCGCCGCCATTGACGCGCGCCATCCGCGCCCCTACCCCTATGGGGCAAAAGGAGACCTGCCCATGACATCCGCCCTGATCGTGATCGACATGCAGTATGATTTCTGCCCCGGCGGCGCGCTCGCCGTACCCGAGGGCGACAGCATCGTGCCCGGCATCAACGCGCTGATGCCGCAGTTTCCGGCGGTGATCCTGACGCAGGACTGGCACCCGGCGGGGCATTCGTCCTTCGCCTCTTCGCATGACGGCAAGGCCCCCTTTGATATGGTGGACATGCCCTACGGGCCGCAGGTGCTCTGGCCTGATCATTGCGTTCAGGGCAGCCAAGGTGCCGCGTTTCACGAGGGGCTGGATACCCACCGCGCCGATCTGATCATCCGCAAGGGGTATAACCCCGCGATCGACAGCTATTCGGCGTTCTTCGAGAATGACCACGCCACGCCCACAGGGCTGCATGGCTATCTGCGGACGCGTGGCATCGACGACCTGATCATGGTGGGGCTGGCCACCGATTTCTGCGTCAATTTCTCGGCGGTGGATGCGGCAAGGCTGGGCTACCGCGTGACGGTGCGGCAGGACCTGGTGCGCGGCATCGACCTTGACGGCTCGCTTGCCACGGCGCTTGCGGGCATGCGGGAGGCAGGCGTGGTGCTTGAGTGAGCGACCTTGCCGCCGATATCCGCGCCTGTCGGCTTTGCGCCGAGCGGTTCGCCGCCACCCAGACCGCCCACGAACCACGCCCGGTGGTGTGGTTTCAGCCTTCTGCAAGGATTCTGATCGCCGGGCAGGCGCCGGGGATGCGGGTGCACAAGTCAGGCAAGCCGTTCGACGATCCCTCGGGCGAGCGGCTGCGCGAGTGGCTGGGGCTGAGCGGGCCCGAGTTCTACGACACATCGCGCGTGGCCATCGTGCCGATGGCATTCTGCTTTCCTGGCTATGACGCCAAGGGGTCGGACCTGCCGCCGCCGCGCATCTGTGGCCGCACCTGGCATGACCGTGTCATGCAAGTCCTTGAAAAGGTAGAGTTGACGGTGCTGGTAGGGGCCTATGCGCATAAATACCACCTGGGCGTAAAATGCGGCGTGACCAAAACCGTGCAGGCCTGGCGCGACCATGCACCGCGGCTTTTCGCCTTGCCGCATCCCTCGTGGCGCAATACCGCTTGGCTGAGGAAAAATCCGTGGTTCGAGGCCGAGGTGCTGCCCGAATTACGTGCGCAAGTTCAAAAGGTTATTCATGACTGACCCGACTCGTATTGACGATGCGCATGCCGCGATGGAGGCGGCCCCCGAGGATGCGGGCACCCGCCTGCGGTTCTACGAGACACTGGCGGCGAGCGAGCTTTACCTGCTGCTCAAATCCGAGCCTGAGGGCGAGGTGCTCGATCCGGAAGTATTTGAATTGCCAGAAAATTCCTTTGTCCTTGTGTTCGACCGCGAAGACCGGCTGGCGCTTTTCGCGGGTCGCCCGGTGCCCTATGCCGGGCTGAGCGGGCGCAGCATCGCGGCCATGCTGATGGGGCAGGGGGTGGGGCTTGGCCTCAATCTCGACGTGGCACCGTCGGCGATCCTGCTGCCGCCCGAGGCGGTGGACTGGCTGGCCGAGACGCTCTCGGAGGGGCCCTCCGAGGCGGAGGCACGGGCGCAGGAGTTCAGCGCGCCCAAGGGGTTGCCCGAGGCGATGCTGACCGCGCTCGACGCACGACTGGCGAGCATGACGGGGCAGGCACGCATGGCCTATCTGGTGGGCGTGACCTATGAGAGCGGCGCGCGCGGGCATATGCTGGGCTTTGTCGGGGCCGCCGCGGAGGCGCAAGGCGCATTGGCGCGGGCGGTGTCGGAGGTGCTGATCTTCTCGGGTCTGGAGGCGGCGTCGCTCGACGTGGCGTTCTTTGACGCCTCCGACCCGGCGGCGGCGCGGCTGGCGCGCTGCGGGCTGCGGTTCGACCTGCCGGAGCCGCCTGAAGCGGCGCCGCGGGCCGCCCCCGGCTCGGATCCGGACCGGCCGCCGAAGTTGCGGTAGTTGCGCCATGCGGGGCGTCATCCCCGCGCAGGCGGCGATCTTGCGGGATGGCAGAGATCCTCGGGTCAAGCCCGAGGATGACGGGGGCGTGCGCGCTTCAGTAGCCGCTTTCGCGGTCCACGAGATGCAGGAATGGCTCGCCGCTTTCGCCCCGGCGGATATTCTCGGCGATCACCTCCGCCGCCGTCTCGGGGCGCGTTTCCGAGGCGATGTGCGGGGTGACGGTGATCTTGGGATGGGCCCAGAACTGGTGCTCTGCGGGCAGCGGCTCGACCCGGAAGACATCGAGCGTGGCATGGGCGACATGGCCCCGGTCCAGCGCGGCAATGAGCGCGTCATCGTCGATCAGCGGTCCGCGCCCGGGGTTCACGATCACCGCGCCCTCCGGCAAGAGCGCGAGCGTGTCGGCGTTCAGCAGGTTCTCGGTCTCGTCGGTCAGCGGCAGTAGCAGCACGAGGATATCGGCGGCCTTGAGCGCCGCGTGCAGCCCGACATCGCCCGACAGGCAGCTGACGCCGGGGATGTCCTTTGGCCTGCGGCTCCAGCCGGTGACGGCAAAGCCGAGGCGCACCAGCATCCGCGCGCAGGCCTCGCCCAGGGCCCCCAGACCCAGCACGGTGACGCGCCGGTGGCTGGCCAGCGGCGGCGCATCCGCGCGCCATTCGCCGTCTTGCCCGAGGATATGCCGGTCCATGCCCAGATGGTGGCGCAGCACATGGCCGGTGACCCATTCGACCATGCCCTGCGTAAGCCCGTGATCGACCATCCGCGCCAATGGAATGCGCAGGGTCGGGTTGTCGACGATATTCTCGACCCCGGCCCATAGATTTAGCACCGCCTTGGTGCGGCTATAGGGCGTGAAATCCTGTACCGTGCTGTTGGGCGAATAGACGATGTAATCCACCTCCTCGGGGGCGAGATCGGGAGAGAGATTCGCCGCGACCCCGCGATCCGAGAGCGCCTTTTTCAGCGGGGCTTCATAGATGCGCCAATGGTCGGGGCGCGCGGCAAAGAGGACGTTGACGGTCATGGATCACCTTGGTCTGTGGACGTTTGCGCTCTGCACAAGGCCGAAGCCGATCATCAGGACCAACATGGCCGAGCCGCCATAGCTGACCAGCGGCAGCGGCACGCCCACCACCGGCATCAGCCCTGTCACCATCGCCATGTTGACCGCGAAGAACAGAAAGAACGTCATCGCCATACCAAGGATCAGCAGCGAAGAAAACCGGTCCTTGTTGGCCAGCGCTGCGGCGATGCAGAAGATCAGGATCAGCGCATAAAGTCCGAGGATCGAGACCGCACCGATAAAGCCGAATTCCTCGGCCAGGGTGACGAAGATGAAATCGGTGTGCTTCTCGGGCAGGAAGTTGAGCCGCGATTGGGTGCCCTGCATGAAGCCGCGTCCGGTCCAGCCACCCGAGCCGAGGGCGATCTTGGACTGGGTGATGTGATAGCCCGCGCCGAGCGGATCGGTCTCGGGGTTGAGGAAGGTGTCGATGCGCCGGAACTGGTAGTTTTCCAGCATTTGCCAGTCGGTGCCGCGGCTCTGGAATACGGTGAAGATCAACCCCACCGCCGCGAGGATCACGGTCGCGAAATAAGCCCAGTGCACGCCTGCGACGAACATTATGACACCGCCCGCCGCCAGCAGCAGGATTGAGGTGCCAAGGTCGGGCTGGCGCAGTACCAGCGCCACCGGCGTGAGGATCAGCACGACCGGTATCAGCACCCAAATGGGCCGCGAGACGCGCGACATCGGCAGCCAGTCGTAATAGGCCGCCAGTACCATCACCAGCGCGATCTTCATCAGTTCCGAGGGTTGCAGCCGCATCATCCCGAGATCGAGCCAGCGTTGCGCACCCTTGCCCTCGATCCCGATCAGCGCCACCGCGATCAGCAGCGCCAGCGAGATCAGATAGGCCACCAGCGAGACGTTGCGCCAGAACCAGATCGGGATCAGCGCCACCACCAGCATCACCATGAGCCCGAGGGCAAAGCGCTTCATCTGCGGTTCCGCCCATGTCGAGAGCGAGCCGCCCGCGACCGAGTAGAGCATCAGGAATCCGATCGAGGCCACCGCCATCAGCAGGATCACCAGCGGCCAGCTGAGATAGAGGATCTTGCGTGGCCCGCTCGGCGTGGTCTTGACCGTATGTTCGAGATAGCTCATGCGCGGTCCTTCTCGCCGGCCTCGGGGCGCAGACGTTCGCGGCGCAATTCTTCCTGCTGGGTACGGATGCGGGGGCGGTCGGCCTTGGGATAGGCCTCGAGCGGCGGATCGCCGCCATAAAGCGCCTGCAACGTGATGTCGCGGGCAATCGGAGCCGCCGCCGTCGAGCCGCCGCCGCCATGTTCGACGACCACCGCCACGGCATATTTCGGCGCGTCGTGCGGGGCGTAGTTCACGAACAGCGCGTGGTCGCGCTGTTCGCGCGGCAGGGCGTTGTTCCTCAGGACCCCGGTCGCGCGTTCCCCCGAGGAGATGTTACGCACCTGGCTGGTGCCGGTCTTGCCGGCCATGCGCACCGCATCGTCGACGATGCGGCTGCGATAGGCGGTGCCGCGATTGCTGTTGGTGACCGCATACATCGCACGGCGCACCTCGCGCAGGTGGTTCTCGTTGAGGCCGAGATCCTCGCCATGGCCTGATGGCTGCTCGACGCCGTCGATGGATTTCACCAGCCGGGGTGTGACCTGCCGAGAGGTCGCCAGCCGCGCCGTCATCACCGCCAGTTGCATCGGCGAGGCCAGCACGAAGCCCTGACCGATCGAGGCATTGACGCTGTCGCCCACCACCCAGGGCTGACCGCGATTGGCCAGCTTCCATTGCCGCGTCGGGGTCAACCCCTGCGCCACCGAGGTCATCGGCAAGTCGAACTGCACGCCAAGCCCGAGGCGGTTGGCCATTGCGGAAATCTTCTCGATTCCGGTGCGCAGGGCCAGTTCGTAATAATAGACGTCGCAGCTTTCGCGCAGCGAGCGATGGAAATCGACATTGCCATGCCCGCCGCGTTTCCAGCAGTGAAAGCGGCGCCCGCTGACCTCCTTGTGGCCCGGGCAATAGACGGTCTCGTTGAGGTCGATCTGTCCGTCCTCGAGCGCGGCGAGCGCGGTTACCATCTTGAAGGTGGAGCCGGGCGGGTAAATGCCCTGCACCGCCTTGTTGGGGAGGGGGCGATAGGGGTTCTCCAGCAGCGCCCGGTAATTGGCGACAGATATCCCGCGCACGAAAAGATTGGGGTCGTAGCTGGGCGAGGACGCGCTGACCAGCAGATCACCAGTCTCGCAATCAAGGACCACCGCCGCTGCGCTCTCGCCCTTGAGCCGGGCATGGGTGTAGCCCTGCAATTCGTTGTCGAGGGTGATCTGGATATCGGCCCCGGGCTGGCCTTCCTGGCGGTCAAGCTCGCGCATGATGCGGCCGGCGGCGTTCACCTCGACCCGCCGGGTGCCGGCAGTGCCGCGCAGCATATCCTCGCGCTTGGCCTCCAGCCCGATCTTGCCGATCTGGAAACGGGGCAGGCGCAACAGTGCCTCTGGGGCCTCGATCCTTTCGAGATCCTTGTCGCTGACCGCGCCCACATAGCCCACGACGTGGGCGTAATCGTCCCGCAGCGGGTAGCGCCGCGAGAGGCCCACCTCAGGTATGACGCCGGGCAGGGCGGGGGCGTTGACGGCGACCCGGCTGATTGCCTCCCAACTGACCCGGTCGGCCAGTGTCACGGGGGTGTCGCCGCGCAACTCGCGCAGGTCGCGCCGCGCTTTTTCAAGCTCGCCCGCGTCCAGATCCACGAGGCGGGCCAGCCGCGCGATCACCGCGTCGATGTCGCTCGCCTGTTCGCGTATCATGGTGATCCGGTAGCTGGGGATGTTCTCGGCGATGACCTGGCCGGTGCGGTCGAAGATACGGCCGCGCGCAGGTGGCAGAAGCTGGATGTTGATCCGGTTCTCATCGGCCAGCAGGCGAAACTGATCGGCCTGTTCCAGTTGCAGATGACGCATGCGCAGGGCGAGCGCGGTCATCGCCCCGATCTGCAGTCCGCCCACGATCAGCCCGCGCCGGGTGATCCGGCGCTGGCTCTCGGCGGTATCGCGGGTCGGCCGTCTCATGCGCGGCCTGCCGCGGGATCGAAATCACCCGGCGCACGCTTGCGCACGCCAAGCAGGCCATGTGACAGCAGCGCCACCAGCGGATAGACCAGCAGCGTGGCAAGCAACTGCATCAGGGTCAGCCCGAGCGGGGCCTGATCCACCATCAGCACAGTCAGAATGATCCGGTAGGCCAGCGTCATCACGACAAGCGTGCTGCTGACGGCGGCCCATTCGGCGGCAAAGGTCAGGTCGCGCAGCGACGTGGCGCGGTTGCGCAGCGTCTCGAGTCCGAGCACGGTGATCGCCGCCCATAGCCCCGGCGGGCGCTGCAACAGCAAATCCATCCCGAGCGCGACGAGCGCCACCAGTAGCAACGGCACGTAGTCGGGGCGCCGCACCGCCCAGCCGAAGGTCAGCGCCAGAAACAGGTTCGGACCTGCCCAGCCCGACGGCATCATGTCAAGCGGCAGCAGATGCAGGAAGATCAGCAAAAGGCTCAGCGCCAGATAGAGCGCGCGCATCAGCCAGATCCGGGGCAGCAGCGCATCAGCCATTGCTCGCCTCCGCCGCGATGGCCGGATCGAGCGGTGTCGTGCCGGGCAGGGGGAATGGCGCGATCAGTTCGCCAGGCGTTTCGATCTCTTCGGTCGCATAGCTGCGCAGCACGCGCAGGAATTCCAGCCGCTCGTAGTCGGCGGCGATGCGCACCCGCATGCGCCCGCCCGGATCCTCGGCCAGTTGCCCGACCAGCAGACCGGCGGGAAAGACCCCGCCATCGCCCGAGGTCAGCACCCGGTCGCCGGGGCGCACCTGATCCGGGGTTTCGATGAAATCCACCAGCGGCGCGACCGAGTTGTCGCCGATGATCAGCGCGCGCTGCCCCGAGGGCTGGAGCGTCACCGGGATGCGGCTTGACGTATCGGTGAGCAGGATCACCCGTGCGGTATTCCGCCCCACGCCCGAGATCCGACCGACAAGGCCCAGCCCGTCCATCGCCGCCCAGCCATCCATGATCCCGTCGCGGGTTCCGACGTTGATCAGCACCGATTGCCGGAACGGAGAGCCGCTATCGGCCATCACCACGCCGGTAACATAGGTCAGGCGCGGATCAAGCTGCACATTGTTGAGATCGAGCAGCCGGGCGTTTTCCTGTTCCAGCTGGAGCGCCGCCTCCTTCCACGCCTTCATCTGCTGCAATTCGCGACGCAGGTCCTGATTTTGCTGATACATGCGCTGATAGCTCTGGAAATCGCGCAGGATGTTAACCGCGCCTGTCACCGGGGCCATCGCCCAGTCGAAGGAGGGCACGACCCGGTCCACCACCTGCGCGCGGAAACGCTCCACGCGCGGGCTGTCGATGCGCCACAGCAGGAACAGACCGAGCAGGCACAAAAGCACCACACTCAGAAGCAGACGCTTCAGCCGACCGCTATAGTCTTCGCTCTGTCCGCGATCCTTGGCCACGGGAACCCCCTTTTGCTCTAAAAGGTGGGCGGGTTAACTGTCGTAGTCAATCGCGTGGCGCAGCTGTTTCTCGAATTCGAGCGCCTTGCCCGTTCCGAGGGCCACGCAATTGAGACTGTCATCGGCGATGGACACCGCCAGCCCGGTCTGTTCGCGCAGCGCCAGATCGAGATCGCCCAGAAGCGCCCCGCCACCCGTCAGCATCACGCCACGGTCGACGATATCGGCGGCAAGGTCGGGCGGCGTCGCCTCCAGCGCGGTCATCACCGCCTCGCAGATTTGCTGTACCGGTTCCGCCAGCGCCTCGGCCACCTGCGCCTGGCTGATTTCGGTCTCTTTCGGCACCCCGTTGAGCAGGTCGCGCCCGCGCACCTGAATGGAGGTGCCGCGCCCGTCATCGGGCATCCGCGCGGTGCCGATCGAGGTCTTGATGCGTTCCGCCGTGGCCTCGCCTACCAGCAGGTTCTGCTGGCGCCGCAGATAGCTGATGATCGCCTCGTCCATCCGGTCGCCACCCACCCGGACCGAGCGGGCATAGACGATATCGCCGAGCGACAGCACCGCCACCTCGGTGGTGCCGCCACCGATATCGACGACCATGTTGCCGGTCGGATCGGTGATCGGCATGCCCGCGCCGATGGCCGCCGCAATCGGTTCGGCAATAAGGCCCGCGCGGCGGGCACCGGCAGACAGCACCGACTGGCGAATCGCACGTTTCTCGACCGGGGTCGCGCCATGCGGCACGCAGACGATGATCTTGGGCTTGGAAAAGGTCGAGCGCTTGTGCACCTTGCGGATGAAATGCTTGATCATCGCCTCGGCGGTGTCAAAGTCGGCGATCACACCCTCGCGCATCGGGCGGATGGCCTCGATGCTGCCCGGCGTGCGGCCCAGCATCAGCTTGGCATCCTCGCCCACAGCAAGCACCTTCTTGACACCGTCCTTGATGTGGTAGGCCACTACCGAGGGTTCTGACAGGACGATGCCGCGCCCCTTGACATAGACCAGCGTATTCGCCGTTCCCAGGTCGATCGCCATGTCCGATGAAAAGAGACTGGGAATTCTGTCGAAGATTGCCATTTACGTAACTGTCCTGTCGCCCCAATGAAGATTTGCCCCGCGACTCGGACGGTCGGGGGCCGGATTTCCTTATAGTTGGCGGCCTGCACGGGCGAAAGGGGCTGTTTCAACCCTGTAAGCACCAAACCGCCACCGCGGGCGTCATTCGTTGAGATGATCAAGCCGCGCGCGCACTGACAACCCGTGCGCCCCGAGGCTTTCGGAGCGGGCCAGCGTCTCGGCGGCTGGGCCGATGGCGCGCAGCGCCTCTGGTGTCATCCTGGCCAGCGTGGTGCGTTTGAGGAAATCCATTACCGACAGGCCCGACGAGAACCGCGCCGAGCGTGCCGTGGGCAGCACGTGATTGGGTCCGCCCACGTAGTCGCCGATCGCCTCGGGCGTCCAGGCCCCGAGGAAGATCGCGCCGGCATGTGAAATCTGCTGGCTCAGCGCGTCCGGCTCGGTCACGCAAAGCTCCAGATGCTCGGGCGCGATGCGGTTGCTGAGGGCGGCGGCGGTGGCGAGGTCGGGCACCGTGATAATCGCGCCATAATCGCGCCAGCTTGCGCCCGCGATGGCGCGCCGCTCCAACGTTTGAAGATGGCGTTCGATGGCCGCGCCCACGTCGCATGCAAGGTCCGTATCGTCGGTAATCAGGATCGCCTGCGCGCTTTCGTCATGTTCGGCCTGGCTCAGCATGTCGAGCGCGATCCAGTCGGCATTCTGCCCCCTGTCGGCAATCACCAGGATCTCCGACGGGCCCGCGATCATGTCGATCCCCACCTTGCCGAACACCCGCCGTTTTGCGGCGGCGACAAAGGCATTGCCCGGCCCGGTGATCTTGTCCACCGGCGCGATACTCTCGGTGCCATAGGCCAGCGCCGCCACCGCCTGCGCGCCGCCTATGCGGTAGATCTCGTCCACGCCCGCGATCTGCGCGGCCAGCAACACCAGGGGATTGGCCTTTCCATCCGGGGTCGGCACCACGATGGCCAACCGCTCCACCCCCGCCACCTTGGCCGGGATCGCGTTCATCAAAACCGACGACGGGTAGGACGCGAGGCCACCGGGCACATAAAGCCCCGCCGCGCCGACAGGGGTCCACCGCCAGCCGAGCACGGCACCACTTTCTTCGGTCCAGCTCGCATCCTCGGGCAGTTGCCGTTGGTGATAGTCCCGGATGCGGGCGGCCGCGAGTTCCAGTGCCTCGCGCTCGGCCTGCGGCACCTGTGCGACCAGTGCCGCCAGCTCTGCGGGCGAAAAGCGCAAGGTCTGCGGCGACAGCTCCAGCCGGTCGAACCTCGCGGTCAGCTCGATCACGGCGGCATCGCCGCGCGTGCGCACATCCGCGATGATGGCGGCAACGGTGTCGTCCACATCGGGGCTGTCCTCGCGCTTGGCGCTCAGCAGCGCCGCGAACCGCGCCTCGAAATCGGGTGCTGTGGCGTCGAGCGTGATGGGCATGGCAGATCCTTTCGACGGTGCGGATAACGGGCGGGCGAATGTATCTCAGGCCCCGGGTTTCTTTATGGCAAAAATACTCAAAATCCGAGGGTTGCAACCGGGTGTCAGCTATCGTGGCGGGGCACTTTGCCGGACGGCGCGCGATAGGGCCGCGTTACGTCCTTGAGCGTGACCTCGAGCGCCTCGATCCCGAGCCGGATTGCGCCGTCACCGGCCAGCGTCAGCAGCACATGACCTGCCCCGTCGCCGGCTGGCTCGAAGCTGATCGACAGCAGCGACAGGATCGTGTCAGGATCGCTCCGGTCGATGCCCTGGCTCGCGACGCGCAGCACGTTCTCGACTACGAGCACCGATTGCACGCGTTCGGGCGCGTGGCGCTCGCGGCCCTTGTCCTCCCAGCGAAAGCGGTTGAGCAGCAGGCCAAAGCGCCGCTCGCCCGCGCGCCATGTCATTTCGGTGATTGGAAAGACCGCATCCTGCGCGAGCGAAGAAATCACCTGCAGATCATCGACATCGAACGCACCCAGATTGAGCGGCGTCTCGCGCCCGTCTTCGAATTTGGCGTCTTCGGTCATTGGTCGCTGATCCTTTCGATCTTCGCCCCGACATTGCCGAGCTTCTCCTCGACGCTCTCATACCCGCGATCGAGATGATAGACCCGGTTGACCACCGTCTCGCCCCCGGCCGCCAATCCCGCGAGGATCAGCGAAACGCTGGCGCGCAGGTCGGTCGCCATTACGGGCGCACCCTTGAGATGCTCGACGCCGGTGACCGTCGCGGTGCCGCCCTGCACGTCGATCCGCGCGCCCATGCGCATCAGTTCCGGCGCATGCATGAAGCGGTTTTCGAAAATCCGCTCTTCAAGGACCGAGGTGCCTTCGGCGGTGCACATCAGCGCCATCATCTGCGCCTGCAAGTCGGTCGGAAAGCCGGGGAACGGTTCGGTGATCACGTCAACAGCCCGCACGCGGGCGTTCCTGCGGCTGACCTTGAGACCGTTTTCGGTTTCCTCGACAGTGACACCCGCAGCATCGAGCCGCTCGCAGAACGCCTCTACCAATTCGATCCGCCCGCCGAGGCATTCCACCTCGCCGCCGCAGATTGCAGGCGCCAGCATATAGGTGCCCAGCTCGATCCGGTCGGGCACCACCGGATGCGTCGCCCCGCCCAGACGTTCGACCCCCTGAATGGTGATCGTCGAGGTGCCCTCGCCCTCGATCTGCGCGCCCATGCGGCGCAGGCACTGTGCCAGATCCACGATCTCGGGCTCGCGCGCGGCGTTCTTCAGCACGGTTGTCCCCTTGGCCAGCGTCGCCGCCATCAGCGCGTTTTCGGTGGCCCCGACCGAGACGATAGGAAATTCGAACGTGCCGCCCCTGAGACCACCGGGGGCCTTGGCATGGACATAACCCTCGCGCAGATCGAGGTCCGCCCCCATGGCCTCCAGCGCCTTGAGATGCAGATCGACGGGGCGCGCGCCGATGGCACAGCCACCGGGCAGCGACACGACCGCATGCCCGTCGCGTGCCAGCATCGGACCAAGCACCAGGATCGAGGCGCGCATCTTTCGCACGATGTCATAATCGGCCACGTGATTGTTGAGGTTGTGCGACGACAGCGCCAACACCTTGCCGCCCTGCATCTGCGTGACCTCCGCCCCGAGCGATTGCAACAGCGTACTCATCGTCTTGATATCCGACAGGCGCGGCGCGTTGGTCAGGGTCAGCGGCTCTTCGCTGAGCAGTGTTGCGGGCATCAGCGTGAGGCAGGCATTCTTGGCCCCCGCGATCGGGATCTGCCCCTTGAGAGGGCCGTTGCCCGTGACGACGATCGAATCCATCTGCTCTACCCTTTGTCCTTGTCACCGGTTTCCGGTTTACCTGCCTCATCCGCACCGCGCCCGCGCATCTGCGCCTTACGCCGCGCGAGATTGGCCTTCAACGCCGATTTGAGCCTGTCCTCGCGGCTCTGCCCCTTTTTCGCGGGCTTGTCCGGTGTGGTTTTCCTGTTCATGCGGTCTCTCTTACAGGAGCGGTGAAAAACCGTCCAGTTACCCCTTGCGCGAGGGGGCGTTAGCGTCTAATCAGCGCGCCACGTGCTGCTGTAGCTCAGTGGTAGAGCGCACCCTTGGTAAGGGTGAGGTCGGGAGTTCAATCCTCCCCAGCAGCACCATTTCGCTTTTTGACCCCGAAAGCTCCCCTAAGTATTTGAATGGGAAAGAGAATTTCGGAGTTTCATACACCCCATTTTGACTGTATCGAAGAGGCTCCGCAAAGGCCAATCTAAGCACTGCTTGGCGCATAGCGAAGTCACCATTTTTCCAGATATTCCAAGGGCATGATAGGAATTTCAGAGAGAGTTCAATACAGTCCTCCAGCCGTCCCTTTGGTGGGACTGATTTAGCTATTTTTTCGTTGAGAACCAATTTATCGCGTTCAAGCTTCTCGATCCGTGATTCATAGGCGCTCACGGTACTGGACAAAGGAAACGGCTAGCCAACGCGCAGGAACTGTTCCGCAGCAAACGGGTAGAAGGGCTACTTTCGATGTATGGCGAGGCCTTGCCGACAATGAAATTCACATCATGGCTTTTAGCGTAGAATTCGTTTCTCCCATCAACTCTTAAGGCTGATCTGAAACGGTCTGAACAAAGACGCAACTTCCGCCCTGTGAGCTTCAAGCGCTTGAAGTTCTTCGGCAAGTTGATCCGAATGCGCCACTTCACGCAGCGTCCCGAACGTGAACAACGTCGGAATCGCAGCTCTAACAGGATCAAATTCCCGCAGGGCCATTTCATGTATACCTTCGAAACTGCTTTCTTCAGAAAGGAGACGAGACTTGGCAGTCTGAAGAAGGTTTTGAAGGCGAAGTGACGGGGCTGGATGAGTTTCCCCAAGGGCTGACAGAGGTGGTCCTGAAACGCATCAAACAGCCAAACCATAGCATAGGAGGCAAAGATGGTCATCCGCAGGGGCAACGGCTGGATCGAGATCACGGATACCTTCAATATTTTCCATGTCCCGCATCTGTACCGCGCAACTTGCAAAAAAGGCTGACTCATAGGCATCGAGCTCAAGGCATCGAAGGATTTTCTTCTGTTCGTTCGTGAGAGAGGGCCGCGCTTGAGCAGACCGATATGTTCGATCAGCTATAGCAAAAAGCGCCGCCCCGTAGGGCGGCTCCTTCGAATGGTCAGAACGTCATAAACTTGTCTTCAGTCGGTCTCATCGGATGGAAAGCTCTCACCAACTATACCTTCGATCATCGAAATTTCTTCATCAGTCAGCTTGTCGAATGGTGATCGGCTCCGCCGCTTTTTCGACAAGCTCCCCCCGTTTTGCCTTATGAACATGATTAGGTCGTCAGCCAGCTTGTCTGGCATTTCAACGGCGTTCATGATCTCGCGCATCGCTACGTCATGCCGTTTGAGGTAATCGATTTCCTCAGGCAAATCTTTTTCAACTGTGCGCTGGACGCACTCATAAAGAAATTCAGCTTCCGCCGTGCAATCATAATAACGGTACAAATCGGCAGTGTCGTTCAGGACTTCGACGTTGCCGCTGGGCAACGCGCGCCAATCGATGTGGTCCATCAGCAAGCCGGAATGGCTCTGTAACACTGCGCGGTAATCTTCAATCCGGTCGAACATCACTGAAGACACAGGGAAAACGATGCCTTTTGGAGCAAAGCCGCGCTCGGCAAGAACGTGATGAATCAGGCAACGGTGTAGGCGGCCATTTCCATCTGTCAGTGGGTGAATATAGACAAAACCAAACGCGATACAGGCAGCCTGCAAGATCGGATCGACATCCTCAGCATCGGTTATGCGTAGCTTGTTGTTGCATTCGTTCAGAGCCGTCATGAGCTCTGGAACGTCCTGATGGCGTGCGCCAATAAATTCGGGCAAAGGCACATGGTCATGATCGCGCTCGCCAAGAAAGACCGCTTCATCCCGGTAGCCGATGGGGGTGAAGCGGTCATCACCTATCAGGATTTTGTGCAGGCGGTAGATTTCGGTTTGATTAAGAGGCCGCTTACCAGCTTCTAATACCGCGCGTCCCCAGCGCTCCAGCCGATTAATCGGAGGGCGCTCGCCTTCAATCTCAAAACTGGCGCGGCTGTCTGCCAACAAAAGGAAATTGGCAGCGCGCGCGACAACCTGCGCTCCTGTTTTCCCAATTGTCTCTTGTGCAGTGCTTGAAAGATCACGAGCTATGAACTCTTCTAGCTTTTCTGTTCGACGTATGACCGGGCACAGCTCGCTATTGCCGAGCAGGTTGTCCCGTACGCGGTGACGTGTTGATAGCGTGCCTTTGGTGGTAAAATACTGTTTTGGTTCCAGGGCGTCGACGGCGGTGAGCTTTGGAGCATCGTCCAGATCAAGCCTGTTTCTGGTCAGGAACTCATAAAAAAACCAGATTCGCCGCGCGAGTGCGCCTGTAGGGGTTGCCGCTACAATCTCCGTGATGGCCGTTGCGGGCACGGCTTCAAAGACACGCTTTAGCACAAGTAGGTCAATGTCTTCATGGCGAAGCGCGAAGGTCAGGTGTCCTTCTAGCGTTGCATCTGGAAGGTAACGCTTGTCAAAAACCACCCAAGGTCCTTCGCGTCGGCGTGTGCCACGAACATGGCGTTCTGAAATACACGAAAGTCGCCTGACCGGAGCCGATACGCCGAGCCCATGCGTCAGTGCAGACCACCCAGCTAGCGACGCGGCCTCGGGGAGAGGCTCGTCTTTGATGAAACGCGGTGTGAGGTCTCTTAGCTCCATTGGTCGAAAACACCTTACTCTTGTCGATTACAGCCCCGAAACACATCGAGATGTCGAAAACTAAGGTACGCTAAAGCGCGTCGAAAATCAAATACTGATGTCGATAATCTGTACGTTTTAACGCACACCGTCGAAAATCATTATACGAGTCGTCCCGCTTTGCATGCGGTTTGAACTCCGGCACCAGCACGCATGGCTATTGCCTGCAACGTGCGCAAATCATGCAAATCGACATGCCCGTTCTCGCGCATGTTCAGCAAGTGGGTGGCGTGCTTAGCGACATTATCGCGTTGCGAACCTTTCAGAATCATCGCGGACCTCCTTTCGACAAACTGCCAAGCGCCTGCAGGAGGCCGCCATTAGACAGCAGCGCGAAGAACGCTTGCAGGAACTGCTCAAAGTTCGCCAGCAAATCGCCAATTACATGATGATGAAGCAAGGGGTTCACAGGCGCGGAGTTGGGTTTCCCACTCGTGCAGCGTATCGAAGAGAGAGTTCCAGGTTTCTCCCTTCAGCTGCACCATCGGGCAGTTTTTGCCGTGAAGTTCCACCAAGACATGGACGTATAGGGTCGATCATTCCGTGACCGACGGTCGCGGACGCTTCGCTTGCTCAAGCCTTGAGGAAATCGTCGATCAGATCATCGGCAACCGCTGCCTGGCGCTCGATTTGCGCTACATGGATGCGCTGGCCGAGGCGCTGGTGCGCCTTGGCGGGCGGGACTGGACGGCGACGATGACAATCTCGCTGTTCTGCTCGCCCGAACGGCTGGATGATCCGGGCCGCACCATCTGGGCCGAGTTCTGTGGCCGGATATCTTCGGAAACAAAAACGATCACCGCATCAGGCACTGCAATGCAAGACCTGCCAAGCCCGTTAGTCGAGCGTCGCGTCGAAGGTGATCACCACGCGGTCGCCGCCGCTGGCCGCCTCGGTCGCAATCTTGGCGTTCATAATATTCTGGCCGGAAAACTCAATCGCCGTTTCCTCGAGATCGGCCTGTTGCGGACGGATGTTATAGCCGTCGCTCTCAAGTGCGTCGGACCAGTCCGCGAAGAGGTCGTTCACATTGGCAGCGGTGCTGAAGGAAAACATCCGAATGCTCGACCCGATTGCCCGGTCCATCTGCACCTCGGCGTCATCGGGCAGCGTCAGCACCTCGGGCACCCAGGATTGCGGCATCTCGTCGGCATAGACGATTACCGTCGCGAAGAGCGACAGCACAAGGCCGAGAACCATATCCCTGACATGCCCGCCTAACCGACGAAACGACAGGCCGTCCATGACGGGGTGGGGCGGGGCCGCGGCGCAGACTGCGCCGATCTGGCTGGATGCAGTGATCATGGGATCAAACCTAACGTGCGTGCCGGGATGTTCAACGCGGTTTTGTGGGGTATCACCGCGTGCGTGCGGATATCCGCGAGCCTCCATTTCATAGGCAATGATCCGCATCGGCATATTTCTGCGCCCCCGATTTGCGTTGAGAGACATGGCACCTAGGTTGGCTGTCGCAAGCAACCATGACGGAGAAGATTGAAATGCCCAATGCCAAGATGTTCACCACGGCCCTCACGGCGCTGACCATCGCCGTTGCACCTGTCGCCACGCTGCCTGCCATGGCACAACAAAGCACCGCACAGGCCGAGATTTCGGACACAGAGCTCGATGCCTTTGTCGTCGCCTTCGAGGATGTCATCGCCATCGAACAGGAGTACGGCACCCGGCTGCAAGATGTCACGGATGAGGCGGAGAAACAGGCGCTCATCAATGAAGCGCAGGCCGAGATCACGCAGGCCGTCGAAGAGGCCCCCGATATCGAAGTCGACCGCTATGTCGAAATTCTGGAGATCGCCCAGGCCGATCCCGATCTTCAGGCCAAGTTGACCTCCAGGCTCCAAAACTAGCCTCGTCAAGGCTGGTGGCATGGCGCAGCCGCAGGACCTTCCCCCTGCGGCTGCGTTTATTCGGGTTCGATCAGGTCTTTGCCCTCGTCCTCGATACCGAACCGCGCGACCGGATGGTGCCTGACGCGGTAAGCAGCGCCGACGTCGGTCCGGTCACTCCCGGTCAGCCAGTCGTCGCGCTCTGCACTATCCAGGATCACCGGCATGCGGTCATGGACCGGCGTGACGGTGTCATTCGCTGCACGCGTAAGGATCGCGCAGGTGCGCAGATCGTTCCAGATCGACAGGAGCCCTGCAAACCAAAGCGTCTCCTCGTTGCCGGCGCTGGCGAAGAAATGCGGTTGCTTGGGGCTCTTGGCTCCGGTCCATTCATAATAGCCACCCGCCGGGATCAGGCAGCGGCCATAACGCCACGCGCCGCGAAAACTGGGCTTGGTCGCGGCCTCCTCGATCCGCGCGTTGATCGTGCTCGCGCGCCAGTCCTTTAAATCGCCCTTGTGCCAACTTGGGATCAGGCCCCATCGGGCGCAGGTCAGCTCCTGTCCCAGCAGAACATAGACCTCCTGCGTCGGCTTGATGTTGAACCGTCGCGGGAAGGGCGTGATCCTGAGATCGGCGAACTCGAATTCGGTGCCGCGCAGGTTGGGGTCAATGAAACGTCCACACATGGGTGGAAGGTGGCAACATCCCTGCTGATTCGACAAGTACGCACCACCCACCGGCTCAGATGCGCGACAGCCGCCAGGTGGGAAACAGACCGGCCTGCCGGAAATAGGCGCAGGTGTCCTCGCCGGAAAACAGCCCGTCCCGCTCGACCAGCACCGTCCGCCAGTCGAGGGCCGCAGCCCCCAGGATATCGGTGTGCAGCGTGTCGCCGCACATCACGATCCGCTCAGGCGCTATGCCGGGCAGCGACGCCTCGATCATGTCATAGACGGCGCGAAACGGCTTGCCGAAGAAACGGATGTCGGGAATGCCGCGATCGGCGAGGAGATGCCCGAAATAGCCCGGCTCCAGCGAAAAGCCGTGTTCGCGCGGGGCGACCAGATCCGCATTGGCGATGACCAGCGGTCTGGGCCGGGCGAGCAACGATGCCTCCAGTAGCGCCTGCCGCTCCAGCGACCAGACTTCGGTCGACAGGAACAGAAATCCCTCGACCTGATCATAGCTTGCGGGATCGTCGACGAGGCGGCGCGTCGGGGCGGGAATGTCCGACAGATCGTCCTGTGGTGCGGCGATGCAGCCCCACAGGCGCTGCTCCAGATGGGACAGCGTCGCGTCGCGACTGGTGATGATCTCGTGGTCGCGCACTCCCATTTCCAGCTTGCAAAACTTGGCGACGGCCCCGGCATGGGTGTAGCTGGCGGCATTGGACAGGATGCGGATCTGGTGGCCGTTTGCACGCAGCTCTCGCAGGCGCTGCGCAGCACCGGGAATGCCCGCCTCGCCGATATTCAGAACCCCGTAGGCGTCGAAGACAAAGGCATCGGCCTGCGCGGCGATGTCATGCAGCGAGGCGATCTGCGCCGTCGCATCCGGGGTGCTGGCCGGGGGCAGGCGATGGCGCACGGCCTCGTATCGGTCGAATATGGTTGCGACAGTATCCATCAGCCCGGCGAATCCCTACCCATGTCGAATTGCGGTTGCCGCAGGCCCGGATACTGCATCCGGGCTGGGGAGAACTTACAGTGCGGACAAAAAAATAAAAGTAAAAACAACAATACGACATTTCACGTCAGCGTCATAATTGTCGGTTAACACTGATTCAACGGTCGGAATATCCAATAAAAGCGGTAGATTCCTGGGTTGCCGGGTCTCTGCCGCAAGGATAAAGCACGACAAAACCACGTAAAAAAATGTTGCTTTGTTGCAATTCATGCTCAACACTCGGGCAAAATGATGGAACCGGACATGGCGTCGAAGAAAACCAGACGGCACGATCTCATTCAGCAAGTCGTGCAGGAGCAGGGCGGGGTGAGCGTCGGCGCGCTGGCCGAAATGTTCGGCGTCTCGATGCAGACCATCCGGCGCGATCTCGACATCCTGTGCGATGGCGAGAACCTGCACCGCTCGCATGGGCGGATCGAGCTTGCCGAGGGGCACCGCAACACGCCCTTCGATCAGCGGGCGGGCACCAACCTGGTGGGTAAGCGCGCGATTGCCAGTACGGCGGCGGGGCTCATTCCCGATGGTGCGACGCTCTTCATTTCGATCGGTTCGACGGCGCTCAGCGTGGCGCGGGCGCTGCATCGGCGCAAGGAATTGACCGTCGTCACCAACAACCTCAGCGTGGCGATGGCGCTGAGCGAGGAGATCTCCAACCGGATCATCCTGCCGGGCGGAGAGATCCGCCTGCCGGATCGCGATTTCGTCGGCGAGGAGGTGGTCGAGTTCTTCGGGCGCTACCGCGCGGAATACGCGATCTTCGGAACTGCCGGGATCGGGGGGGAGGGCGAGTTGCTGGAATTCCACCAAGCCGAGGTGCGCGCCACCTACCGGATGTGGCGCAATGCGCAAACCTCCATTCTGGTCATCGACCGAAGCAAGTTCGGGCGTCTCGCCCCCGCCGTGGGCGGCATGATCACGCAGATTGACCACGTGATCTGCGACCGTCCGCCCGCCGCGCCGTTTTCCCACCTGGTCGAGCAACTCGGTGAGCGGATCACCTTTGCAGAGGAGGCAGACTGATGTCGGAGGCGTTCGTCGAGGTGCAGACTGTCGCCAAGCGCTGGAACGGGCAGCTTGGCGTCGAGCAGGTCTCGCTGTCGATTCCGCGCGGGGCGTTCGTGGCGCTGCTCGGGCCGTCGGGATGCGGCAAGTCGACCACGCTGCGCCTGTTGTCGGGGCTGGAACTGCCCGACGAGGGGCGGATCATGATCGACGGGCGGGACGTGACCACCGCCGCGCCATCCGAACGCAACCTGTCGATGGTGTTCCAGTCCTACGCGCTCTTTCCGCATCTGAGCGTGGCCGAGAACGTGGTCTTTGGCCTGAAAGTGCGCAAGGTCAAGGCCGCCGAGCGGCGCGAGAAACTGCACCGCGCGCTCGAGATCACCGGGCTTTTGGGCTATGAGGCGCGCAAGCCGGGCGAGTTGTCGGGCGGGCAGCGGCAGCGCGTGGCGCTGGCGCGCGCCATCGTGGCGAACCAGCCGCTGTGCCTGATGGACGAGCCGCTTTCCAATCTCGACGCCAAGCTGCGCGCCTCGGTGCGCAAGGATATCAAGAAGTTGCAGGTCGATCTGGGGATCACGGTGATCTACGTGACCCATGACCAGACCGAGGCCATGAGCATGGCCGACATGGTGGTTCTGATGAAGGACGGGCGCATTCAGCAGACCGGCGCGCCAGAAGATCTATATTACCGCTCTGCCAATACATTCGTAGCCGAATTCGTGGGCGCGCCGCCGATGGCGTTGCTCGAAGGTGCGGCGATCCCCGGCTATGAGAGTGCCAGCACCATCGGCCTGCGCGCCGAAAGCCTGCACCTGGCCGAGCCCGGCAAGGGGCGGCTGACATGCCGGGTGTCGGAATGTGAGTTCCTCGGCTCAGAGACCTTTGTGGGGCTGACGCACCCGGCAGCGACCGGGCTGACCATCTCGATGCCGGGATTGCGCAATATCCCGGCAGGCGAGGAGCTTGAGATAGATTTTGCCGATGACGATCTGCATTTCTTCGACGCCGGGGGAAACAGGATGCGGCATCCGAATGGCGCGACAGTCTGACGTCGCGTTGGAAAGACCATGTTTCATTCAAGGGAGAGAACTATGAACACGATTAGAAAGATAAGTCTGGCAAGCGCCGTGGCGGCACTGACCGCCGCACCGGTGGCCGCGGAAACCGAACTGACGATGTATTACCCGATTGCAGTGGGCGGTGCGCTGACCGAGGTGGTCGATGGCATCGTCGCCAGGTTCGAGGAGGCCAACCCCGAAATCAAGGTCAACGCGATCTATTCGGGCAATTACGACGACACCCGCGTGCGCGCGCTGTCGGCTATCGCGTCGGGCGAGCCTGCGCAATTGGCGGTGATGTTCTCGATCGACGCCTATGACCTGATCGAGCAGCAGCGCATCGTCGCCTTCGAGGATATCGAGGGCGTGGACGAGGCCTGGCTCGACAGCTTTTATCCCGCGCTGATGGCCAATAGCCGGATTGAGGGCAAGACCTGGGGCATCCCGTTCCAGCGCTCGACCATCGTGGCCTATTACAACAAGGACATGTTCCGCGACGCGGGCCTCGACCCCGAAGCGCCCCCCGCCACCTGGGACGAGATGGTGAGCATGGGCAAGGCGCTGACCGGGGGCGACACCTACGGGTTGATGATCCCCTCGACCGGCTATCCCTACTGGATGTTCCAGGCGCTGGCGATCCAGAACGGCAAGGAGCTGATGTCCGACGACGGGCTCGAGACCTATTTCGACGACCCGGCGGTTGTCGAGACGCTGGACTTCTGGAAGTCGCTCTCGACCGAGCACGGCATTATGCCCGAGGGCACGGTCGAATGGGGCACGCTGCGCCAGGCGTTCCTGGAGGGGCAGACCGCGATGATGTGGCATTCCACCGGCAACCTCACGGCGGTCAAGAACAGCGCCGGGTTTGATTTCGGCGTGGCCGAACTGCCCGCGAACGAGCGGCCCGGCTCGCCCACCGGCGGCGGCAATTTCTATGTCTTCGAGGACACCACCGACGAGGAACGCGCCGCCGCGCTCAAGCTGATCGAGTTCATGACAGCCCCCGAGCAGGCCGCCGAATGGTCGATCTCCACCGGCTATATGGGCGTGTCACCCGCCGCCTATGAAACCGGGGCGTTGCAGGCCTACACGAAAGAGTTTCCGCCCGCGCTGGTGGCGCGCAACCAGCTTGAAAACGCCGTCGCCGAGTTCTCGACCTTCGAGACGGCGCGCGTGCGTGACGGGCTCAACAACGCCATTCAGGCGGCGCTGACCGGCAGCCAATCGCCCGCCGATGCGCTGGCCGAGGCACAGGCCGCCGCCGAGCGGCTGTTGAAGGACTACCGGTAATCCTCCACCGCTAGCCCGCTTTACCGGTGCCGGGCAATCGCCCGGCACCGGTTTATGACAGGAAAAGGCCAAAGATGGCGACCCATGTGAATATCGAGCGCCGCAGACAGGCAATTTACGGCTGGCTCCTGCTGTCGCCGGCGGCAATTCTGCTGACGGCCTTTGCCTTTTACCCCTCGATGGCGACGCTCTGGACCAGCCTGTTCAGCCGGGGCACGCGGCGCAAAGCCAGCGAATTCGTGGGCACCGGGAACTATGCCGACCTTTTCGCCGACCCGACCTTCTGGAAGGTGGCCACCAACAACCTGATCTACGCCGGCGCGACGATCCCGATTTCCATCGCCATCGCGCTGGGCATGGCGCTATGGGCGAATTCCAGGATCCCGGCGCGCGGCTTCGTGCGCACCGCCTATTTCACGCCCACCGTGCTGCCGATGATCGCCGCCGCGAACCTGTGGCTCTTCTTCTACACGCCGGGGCTGGGGGTGCTGGACCAGATCGGCGCGCTGTTTGGCTTGCCGTCGGTCAACTGGCTGGGCCAGCCCGAAACCGCGCTCTGGGCGGTGATCATCGTGACGATCTGGAAAGAGGCCGGGTTCTTCATGATTTTCTACCTCGCCGCCCTCCAGACC
Source organism: Roseovarius sp. A-2 (assembly GCF_002072155.1). Lineage (GTDB taxonomy): Bacteria > Pseudomonadota > Alphaproteobacteria > Rhodobacterales > Rhodobacteraceae > Roseovarius. Next base: position 176,662 of record NZ_BDIY01000002.1, read on the forward strand.
ATTCCAGAAGACCTCAAGGAAGCCGCCGATATCGAGGGGGCGAGCCGCTTTACCTATACCCGCCGGATCGTGCTGCCGCTCCTGATGCCGACCACGCTCTTCATCATGGTCAACGCGCTGATCAACTCGGTCAAGCTGATCGACCACCTCTTCATTCTTACCAAGGGCGGGCCGAACGACGCCTCGAAACTGATCCTCTATTACGTCTGGGAGATGGCCTTTGCGTTCTTCGACGCACCGCAGGCGGCGGCGATGACGATCCTGATCCTACTGGTGCTGGGCATCGTGGCAGGCGTCAAGTTCACCATCCTCGACAAGCGGACCCATTACCAATGAGCGGCGTCACGCGACATATCGAGACGTCCGGCGCGCTGCTGCTGGCGGTGATCTGGATCTCGCCGCTGGTCTTCGCCTTCTGGGCGGCGTTTCACACGACCTCGGACGCGGTGAATTTCAACATCGTGGCCCCCTGGACGCTGGAGAATGTCCGCACCGCCTGGGCCGGTGCGCCGTGGCTCAAGTATTTTCTCAACACCTTCCTTCTGGTCACCGTCATCCTTATCGGCCAATTCATCGTCACGACGCTAGCGGGTTTTGCCTTTGCGCAGGTGCGCTTTCCTGGGCGGGATGTAGTGTTCATCCTCGTGCTGATGCAGCTTTTCATCCTGCCCGAGGTGCTGATTGTCGAGAATTACGTGATGGTCTCGCGGCTGGGCCTCTTTGACACGATCCTCGGGGTGGGCATGCCCTACATGGCCTCGGCCTTTGGCATTTTCTTGATGCGGCAGGCATTCAAGGGTGTGCCGATCGAGCTGCACGAGGCCGCGCGCGTCGAGGGCTGCGGCTGGTTCGGCATCCTGTGGCGGGTCTATGTGCCCCTCGCGCGGCCCACATATCTGGCTTATGGGCTGGTCTCGGTCTCGACCCACTGGAACAACTTCCTCTGGCCGCTGATCGTCACCAACTCTCCCGACACGCGGCCGCTTACTGTGGGGCTGTCGATCTTTGCCGCGCCTGAGAACGGCGTCGATATCAGCGTGATCTCGGCGGCGACGATCATGTCTGTGGCACCCCTGCTGATCGCCTTTCTGGTCTTTCAACGGCAATTCGTGCAGGCCTTCCTGCGCACTGGGATCAAGTGACCGTGGCGTGGCTGCTGCATATCTCTGACCTTCACGCGGTCGCACCGGGGCAGCTGGTCTCCGGGCGGCTCGATACCGGCCATCTGCTGCACGAGGTCATTACCACGCTGCGCGCGCGGATGCAGGCCATCGGCCCCATCGACGCGGTGCTTGTGACCGGCGATATCAGCGATGACGGCAGCGCCGAAAGCTACGCCATCGCCCGGCAGGAGCTGGAGCGGCTGGGCGTCCGGCTGCTCGTGATCCCGGGCAACCATGACCGCCGCGAGCCGTTTCGCGCGGCGTTCTCCGACCTGCCAGAGATTGCGCCGCGCGGATTGATCGACTGGGTGGCGGATATCGGCGACACACGTGTCGTCGGGCTTGACACATTGGTCGAGGGGCAGGGCGGGGGCGCGCTGCGCGATGAGAGCCTTTCACATTTGCGCGAGGCGCTGGCCGGGTCAGGCGACAGGCAGGTCATCGTGGCGCTGCACCATCCGCCATTGCGGACGGGTATTCGCTTCATGGATGCAATCGGCCTTGCAAATCCCGACGCGCTGCGGGACGGTCTGGATCGGCACGGCGTGCCGGTTCGGATCTTGGCAGGGCATGTGCATGGTGTATATCATGGCCTGCTCGGGCGGCATCCGGTCGTGACGGCACCTGCCTGTTGCAGCGCATTCGCGTTCGACCGGCGTGCGGATGCAGCGGCAGGCTTCATGACCGGGCCCACCGGATGCGCCCTGATCGACACGGCCCCTGGCGGGGTCTGGACCGAACTGCCCTTCGCGCATGGCGAGGGTCCGTTCACCTTCTGAAAACTCGCCGCTACGCGTCGGCACCTGCGAAACCCTTGGGAGCCTTATGGAAAGTACACCCGTTCTCTTTGTCGTCAACATGGCCGCTGCGGCGGCGCTGCTGATCTGGGCGGTCCGGCTGGTGCGCACCGGGTTTGAACGGGCGCTCGGCGCCAAGCTGCGGCTCTGGCTGCGCCGCTCGACCTCGAACCGCCTCGCGGCGGCGGGGTCGGGCGCAGCGACGGCGATATTGATGCAAAGCTCGACTGCCGTGGCGGTGCTGATGGCGGGGTTCGTGTCCACTGGCGCGATCGGCAGCGTGGCGGGGCTCGCGATCATGCTGGGCGCGGATCTCGGTTCGGCCATCGTCGCCCTCGTGCTGAATTCGAAACTGGCCATCGTAACCCCGCTTCTGCTTCTGGCGGGGGTGATGATCTTCCTGCGCAGCTCGGCCCGGCGCGTGCGGCAGGCGGGCCGGATCCTGATCGGGCTGTCGCTGATCTTCCTGTCGCTTGATCTCATCCGCCAGGCCAGCCAGCCGCTGACCAACCTCGCAGGCGCCGAGGCGGCGATGCGCTATCTCGCGGGGGATGCGATTTTTGCCTTCGTGCTGGCGGCGCTTTTTGCCTGGCTGGTGCATTCCAGCGTCGCCGCCGTGCTGCTCTTCGCCACTTTGGCCGCGCAGGGGCTTTTGCCGCTCGAGGCGACGGTGTCGATGGTGCTCGGGGCCAATCTCGGCGGCTCGGTGATCGCCGTGATCCTGACACTCAAGGCCGAAACCGCCGTGCGCCGCGTGGTCTGGTGCAATCTGCTGTTGCGCGGCGGCGGTGCGGCGGTGGTGCTGTCGCTGCTGGTCAACTACGGCCTGCCGACCCCGGGGCTTGACCTGGGTGCCGGACAACAGGCGCTCTATCTGCATCTTGCGTTCAATCTCGTGCTGCTTGTGATCGGCCTGCCGCTGGTCGGCCCGCTGATGCGCATCGCCGGGATGCTGGTGCCGGATGCCCCGCAGAGGCAGACCGACGGAGCCTCGCGCAGCGCGCTCGACCCGACTGTCCAGGATCAGCCCAGACGCGCCTTTGCGTGCGCGCAGCGCGAGCTTATTGAGATGGGCCACCGGATCGAGATCATGCTGCGAGAGGCGATCGGCCTGTTTGATCACTACGACGAGGAAACGGCGGGAAAGCAACGCGCCGAGTTGCGGAACTTGACGCAGATGTCGCTCGATATCAGGACCTACCTGTCGCGCGTGCACAGCAATGATCCGCAGGAGGACACCGGCAATCGCGCCTTCGAGCTGTCGGGCATCGCCGTCAATCTCGAGGCCGGAGCAGACGTGATCGCCCGCAAGATGGTGGACCTCGCACAGGTCAAGGACAGCGAGAACCTGCAATTCTCAAGCGATGGCTGGCGCGAATTGTCGGATTTCCACGACGTGGTGCTGCGCAATGTGCAGCACGGAATCTCGGTGCTGATGTCCGAGGATATCGGCCTCGCGCGCGAGCTGGTCGAGCAGAAGGAACGGGTCCGCGACCTGGAGCAGAGTCTGCAACGCACGCATCTCAAACGGCTGCGCAAAGGCAAGGCCGAGACATTCGCCACGAGCGCCATTCATCTCGACCTGCTCCGCGCGCTCAAGATGCTGAACACGTCCTTCGCGATGATCGCCTACCCCGTGCTGGAGGATCGCGGCGAATTGCTCGAAAGCCGCCTCGCGACATCCTGAGATGATCGCGTCGCACGGCGCGGTGCCTTGGCGTCAAGTATCGTGAAAACTGGTCGGGCTGAGAGGATTCGAACCTCCGACCCCCTGCTCCCGAAGCAGGTGCGCTACCAGGCTGCGCTACAGCCCGACCGTGCCCGTGCGATTATACCGCGTGACACGGCTTTGCAAGGGGGAACGCGACATCTTTGCAAGGTTGCCGGGCCGATAGGTCAGGGGCGGCTCTGACTGACCCGCGCGGCTCCATGTCACCTTGCCTTGTACCGTCCCGTTTGCATCCTGTCCGAGAACACAGGGGCCAGTGATGACGCAGGTGTTGACCGCCAAGGGCGGGGTCGGGTTGTTCCTGCCGGGCGTGGAAATCATGACCGCCGTTTCGCTGATCACCATCGGCGTGGTTGGCTTTAATACTGGCACCACGGTGATCGGGCTGCCGGCCGTGCCGGGACGGATGACCAGACCGTGCTGGTGCTCTTTCATACCGTCTTCAACCTGTTCGGCGTGGCGATCTTTCTGCCGCTCTCCGCGCGCACCGACGCGCTGCGCTGGCTTGGCCGGGTGGCCGATCACGCGGCGCGGCTCAGTGGTTACGCCGAGAAAGCGAAACGCATCGACTGAGCGGCAGGCGCCGCCCGCGCGGCGTTTTCGCTTTACACTCCGCCGGGCTCTGGCAATGAAAGGGCCATGAGATACGCCTTGCCCCTTGCCCGGCCCGGTCAGGTCATCGGCCTTCTGGGCGGGTCGTTCGATCCGCCCCATGCCGGCCACCTGCATATCAGCCGCGAGGCGCTACGCCGCTTTGCGCTGGACCGGCTGTGGTGGCTCGTGAGCCCCGGCAACCCGCTCAAGCCGCATGGGCCCGCACCCTTGGCCGAGCGCATGGCGGCGGCACGCGCGATGGTGAACCATCCGCGCATGGCGGTCACTGATGTCGAAGCGCAGGCCGGAACACGTTATACCGCGCAGACGCTGATTGCCCTGCGCCACGCCGTGCCGGGGGTGCGCTTCGTGTGGCTGATGGGGGCCGATAACCTGGCGCAGTTTCATCGCTGGCAGGATTGGCAGAGCATCATCGAGAGCGTGCCGGTGGGCGTGCTGGCCCGCCCCGGTCAGCGGATTTCGGCGCGCGTGTCGCCTGCTGCGCGGATCTATCGCCACGCCTGCCTGCCCGCCCGTGCAAGCCGCCTTCTGGGGCGGGCGACGGCCCCGGCCTGGTGTTTCGTCAACGTGCCGATGATGGATATCTCCTCGACCGCGCTGCGCGCCCGGCGCGGCAAACATGCAGGGCGGGAAACGTGATACAGCGTGCGCCGAATCGTGATTGCACCGCGCGGCCTGCTGCGTTTAACTCGGCGCCATGAAACACGCAGTCTCCAGACGTCTGTTCCTTGGCGCGGCGCTCTCGGGCGTGGCGGGGGCGGCCCTTGGCGGGGCGCCCGCCATCTCGCTGCGCCCGGTGGCGCGGCCCGGCGGCGGCGCGGCGCGGCTGGCCCCGAGCGCGGAGGCGCTGATCGCCGATGCGCAACTGTCGGGCCAGGTGGGCTATGCCGTGGCGGATGCCGCGAGCGGGCTGGTGCTGGAAGAGGGCGACAGCGCCACCGGCCTGCCGCCCGCCAGCGTCACCAAGGCGGTGACGGCGCTTTATGCGCTGGACGTGCTGGGCGCGGACTATCGGTTCGAAACCCGGCTCTTCGCCACCGGCGTGCTGGAGGGGGGCGCGCTCAAGGGCGATCTGATCCTTGCGGGGGGTGGCGATCCGACACTCGACACAGACGCGCTCGCCTCGCTTGCCGCCGGGCTGAAAAAGGCCGGTGTTCGCGAAATACGCGGTCAGTTTCGCGTCTGGGGCGGGGCGGTGCCCTTCAAGCGCACAATCGACGACGGCCAGCCAGAGCATGTCGGCTACAACCCCGCGATCTCGGGTCTGAACCTCAATTACAACCGGGTGCATTTCGAGTGGAAGCGCGCGGGCGGAAAATATACCGTCTCGATGGATGCGCGCAGCGCACGCTACCGCCCCGACGTGACCGTGGCGCGCATGCAGATCGCCGATCGCAGCATGCCGGTCTATACCTATCGCGATGCGGACGGACGCGACGACTGGACGGTAGCGCGCGGTGCGTTGGGCAATGGCGGTGCGCGCTGGCTACCGGTGCGCAAACCCGAGCTTTATGCGGCGGAGGTCTTTACAACCCTCGCGCGCTCGCACGGCATCGACCTTGGCAAGCCCGCGATGCAGGACGGCGCGCCGCAGGGCGGGGTGATCGTCACCCATCACAGCGCGCCGCTGCGTGATATCCTGCGCGAGATGCTGAAATATTCCACCAACCTCACCGCCGAGATGGTGGGGCTGACGGCCACGGCGCAGCTCAAGGGACGCGCCGTGCCGCTGGAGCGCTCGGCGCAGGCGATGAATGACTGGGCGGCGCAACGCCTAGGGATGACCGGGGCCGCGCTGCGCGATCATTCGGGGCTGAACGACCGCTCGCGGCTGTCGGCGGCGGCGATGGCCAGCGGGCTGGCGCGCGCGCATCACGCGGGGCTCTTGCGGCCGCTCCTGCGGGAGCACCGGATGCGTGACGCCGAGGGGCGTCCGACCCACAGTCACCCGGTCAAGGTCGTGGCCAAGACCGGCACGCTCTATTTCGTCAGCAGCCTCGCGGGCTATATGCGCACGCCGCAGGGGGCCGACCTGGCCTTTGCCATCTTCACCGCGAGCGACAGCCTGCGCAGCCGGATCGACCCCAAGCGCGACGAGCGCCCGCCCGGCGCGCGCGGCTGGAACCGGCGCTCCAAGCGGTTGCAACAGGCCCTGATCGAACGCTGGAGCGCGGTTTACGGCGGGTGACGCCGGGGTTTGCGACCTGACAAAGTTGGCCTGAAGCTGTCGTTGACCTCTAGAACCAATGCGCGGCTCATCTCGTTGATACGAAAGGCCGGCTCCAGGCCCATCAATTCACCGCCCACCGCGCGCCTTACCCTCCCTTCCCAAACACCGGCACCCGCCCGGCCATGTTGGCGGCGATCTGCTCCATCTGGTCGGGCTGGCCGATAAGCGCCGCCTGTTCGCGGCTCTCCTCCATCAGCACGGCGTCCTGTGCCGCGCCGCTCTCGGCCACGGCAATCAGCCGCTTGGCGGCGCGAATGGCGGACGGACTGCGCCCCGCGATCTCTTGCGCCAGATCATGCGCGGCACCCAGCGGGTCTTCGGACACCTCGGTCACAAGTCCCCACGCCTCGGCCTGCGCGGCGGGAATTGGCCTGGCGGTATAGGTCAGTCGCCGGATCACGTCGGACCGGGTGAGCCGCGGCAAGAGCGCCATGCCACCCATATCGGGGATGAGGCCCCATTTCATTTCCATGATCGCCAGTTGCGCCTCCGGTGCCGCAATCCGGATATCGGCCCCGAGCGCAAGCTGGAACCCCGCACCATAGACCGCACCCTGCAGCGCCTCGATCACCGGAACGGGCAGGCGGCGCCAGACCATCGCCACCTCCTGAAAGAGGTTGGTATCGCCATGGCTGCGCGGCATGATCAGCGCCTCGGGGTCGCCCCGGGCCAGTGTCGCAAAGCTCATCACATCGAGACCCGCACAAAACGAATGCCCCTCACCCGACAGGACAACGGCGCGGATATCAGCCTCAGCCAGCGCATGACCGGCGGCGACGATTGCCTCGGCCATCTCGGGATCGACGGCGTTGCGCTTGTCTGGGCGGGTCAGGGTGACATGGGCGATGTGATCGGTGATCTCGGTGCTGACACGGGGCATGGGTGGTCCTCCTTGGCCCCATGAAACACGCGCGATGCGGCGCAGGCCAGCGGAACGTCGCGGCAGACCCTTGCAGCGCCGCGCTGCATCCCGTTAACTGCCCCCATGACTGGACCCCGTTATACCCCCCTTGTCGACAGCCTGCCCGCCAACGTGCCCTTCGTCGGCCCCGAGGAACAGGAGCGCGCGCGCGGTGCGCCCTTCGCCGCGCGGCTGGGCGCGAACGAGAGCCTTTTTGGCCCCTCGCCCAAGGCGCTGGCCGCGATTCGCGCCGAGGCGGAGGAGGTCTGGAAATACGGCGATCCGACCAGCCATTCCTTGCGCGCGGCCCTCGCGGATCACATGGGTGTGGCGCTGGAGCATGTGCTGGTGGGCGAAGGGATCGACGGTCTGCTGGGCAATCTCGTGCGCCTGCTTGTCGCGCCCGGCGATGCGGTCGTCACCTCGGACGGGGCCTATCCCACCTTCAACTACCATGTCGCGGGCTTTGGCGGGGCGCTGCACAGGGTGCCTTACCGCGACGATCACGAGGATCTGGCGGCGCTGATCGCTCGCGCGCGCGAGGTCGATGCCAAGCTCATCTACTACGCCAATCCCGACAACCCGATGGGCACATGGGCGCATGGACGGGACGTGCTCGCCGCGCTCGACGACCTGCCGCCGGGCTGCCTGCTCTGTCTTGACGAGGCCTATGTCGAATTCGCCCCCGAGGGCACGGCGGCAGAGATCGCCGCAGACGATCCCCGCGTGATCCGCATGCGCACCTTTTCCAAGGCGCACGGCATGGCGGGCGCGCGCATCGGCTACGCGGTGGCGGCGGCCCCCCTGATCAAGAGCTTCGACAAGATCCGCAACCATTTCGGCATGAACCGGATGGCGCAGGCGGGGGCGCTTGCGGCGCTGCACGATACCGACTGGCTGGCGCATGTGCAGGCCGAGGTGGCCCGGTCGCGCGACGAAATTGCGCGCATCGCCCGCGACAACGGGCTGGCACCTATCCCCTCGGCCACCAATTTCGTCGCCGTTGATTGCGGGCGCGACGGCGATTTCGCGCGCGCCGTTCTGGCGGCGCTGGTGGCGCGGGGTGTGTTTGTGCGGATGCCTTTTGTCATCCCGCAGGATCGCTGCATCCGCATCAGCTGCGGACGCGCCGACGATCTGTCGGTGCTGGCCGAGGCGCTACCCGAGGCCCTGCGCGAGGCGCGCGGATAACGGCGCATCGTGGCTTGGGCGTGAAAATTTCACCTGACAGGGGCGATTCTTGCGATACACTTCGCCCATGCGACGCGGAAACCTGAAAGCGGCCCCGAATTACACCAATGCCGCCCTCGTGATGGGGGCGGTCAATCTGCTATGGGTCTTCATGGTGATCTGGGCGACGCTCGGGTTTTTGGCGGTGCTGGTGACCGGCTTTGTCCTCGACAAGCTGATACAGTGGTGTGCGCGCCGACGCGCAGGGGATACCGCGGGCGGCTGACAGCGCGCCGCCCGTGGCCGGGATATCCCGGTCTCAGAGGCTCGCGTCGAGCGCCGCGAGGATGGCATCGCCCATTTCGCTGGTCGAGACCGGCGTGACACCTTCCTCGCCCAGCAGATCGGCGGTGCGCAGACCGTCGGCGAGCACCTGTTCCACCGCCTTTTCCACGCGGGCCGCATCCTCGCCCATATCGAACGAATAACGCAGCGCCATGGCAAAGCTGAGGATGCAGGCGATCGGGTTGGCCTTGCCCTGGCCCGCGATATCGGGCGCGCTGCCGTGCACCGGCTCATATAGTGCCTTGGGCCGGCCATTGGCCATCGGCGCCCCGAGGCTGGCCGAGGGCAGCATGCCCAAGCTGCCGGTCAGCATCGCTGCGGCGTCCGACAGCATGTCGCCAAAGAGGTTGTCTGTCACAATCACGTCGAACTGCTTGGGCCAGCGGCAGAGCTGCATCGCCCCCGCATCGGCATACATGTGGCTGAGCTCGACATCGGAATACTCCGCCTGATGCACCTCGGTCACCACCTCGCGCCAGAGCACGCCCGATTCCATCACATTGGCCTTTTCCATCGAGCAGACGCGGTTCGACCGCTTGCGTGCTAGCTCGAAGGCCGAGCGGGCGACGCGGGCAATCTCGCTCTCGGTATAGCGCTGCGTGTTGATGCCGACACGCTCGTTGCCCTCGCGGATGATGCCGCGCGGCTCGCCGAAATAGATGCCCGAGGTCAGCTCGCGCACGATCATGATATCGAGCCCGGCGACCACGTCGCGCTTGAGCGAGGAAAAATCCGCCAGCGCGTCAAAGCATTGCGCGGGCCGCAGGTTGGCGAAGAGATCCATCTCCTTGCGCAGGCGCAACAACCCGCGCTCGGGCTTCACGCTGAAGTCGAGATTGTCGTATTTGGGCCCGCCCACGGCCCCGAGCAGCACGGCATCGACCTCCTGCGCGCGGGCCATCGTGTCATCGTGCAGCGGCGCGCCATGCGCGTCATAGGCGGCCCCCCCGACCAGATCCTCGCTCACGTCAAAGGCGACGCCGCGTTTGTCGCCGAACCAGCCGATGATTTTGGTCACCTCGGCCATGACTTCGGGGCCGATCCCGTCACCGGGAAGGATGAGAAGCGAGGGGTTGCTCATGGGGCTTGTGTCCTTGGTTGTGGCATCATGTCGTTCCCGATGGCGTATAGCCAAGCCATGCCGGGGTCAAGAAAGCCGGACCGCCAAATCGTCCGGTTCATTGCTCTTGAGCCGCGCGCCGGTCTGGCGCAGTCTGATGGTCATGCAAACCACGTTCACCATCACCACGCAGGGGCAGGGGCTTTACGAGATCACCGACCGGGTGGCGGATTGGGTCGCGGGCGACGGCCTCCTGACGCTGTTCATCCGCCACACATCGGCCAGCCTGCTCATTCAGGAAAACGCCGATCCCGAGGTGCAGACCGACCTGCACGCGTTTTTCACCCGCCTCGTGCCGCCGACCACCGATCCGTCGATGGCCTATCTGACCCATACCTATGAAGGCCCCGACGACATGCCCGGCCATATCAAGGCGGCACTCCTGCCGGTAAGTCTCAGCATCCCGGTCGAGGATGGCGGCCTAAGGCTCGGCACTTGGCAGGGCATATACCTCTTCGAGCACCGATCTGCTCCGCATGTCCGCGAGGTGGCGGCGCATCTCGGCTAGGCTTGCCCGTGTCCCAGCTCATTGTGTCGGCATCAGGAAAATTTCCTGCACCGAGGCGCGCTCGGGCGCGCTCAGCGCGTGCATCACCGCATGTGCCACATCCTCGGGCTTCAACTTGTCGGGCTTGGGGCTGTCAAAGAACGGCGTGTCGACCATGCCCGGCGCGACTACCGTGCAGCGCCCGCCCCACTCGCGCATCTCCTCGGCCATGTTCCCGGCAAGGCCGTGCACGAACCATTTCGAGGCGCCGTAGATCGAGCCCTTGATATGCCGCTTGCCCGCCGCCGAGCCGGTCAGGATCAGATGTCCCTTGCTCTCCCGCAGCGCGCGGTAGCTGGCCTTCATGGTCCACAAGAGTCCCATCACGTTGATTTCCATCATGCTGCGCCATTCCTCGGGGTCGCCCTCGGCCACGCCGGGGGTGTCGAGCCCGCGCCCGGCATTGGCAAAAACGGCATTGATCTGTCCGAACCGCCCTTGCGCCTCGCGCACCGCGTGCTCCAGATCGGCCATCTGTGTCACGTCACCGGGCAGGGCGAGGGCGCGCGCCTCTCCCAGTTCCGCGACCAGCGCCTCCAGCTCGTCGCGGCGGCGCGCGAACAGCGCCACGTTCCAGCCTGCATCGGCGGCGGCGCGTGCGGTCTCGGCCCCGATCCCGCTCGACGCCCCGGTGATAAACAGCGTCTTGGCCGTCATGTGATCTCCTTTCCATTCGGGTTCCCCCTCATCTAGGGCCTCTACCGGCCTGTTTCAAAGCCACTTCAGCCGCCTATCTAGCGGTGCGATTTCCCCCCTACCCAAAACCTTGCGGCTGTCCTATAGTGACTGTGGATAACTGGGCCTCAGACCCATGATCCAAGAGGCAGAGACAAAGAAGGGGGACGGCCCATGCGCTGCCCGTTTTGCGGAAACATCGACACACAGGTCAAGGATTCACGCCCGGCAGAGGATCACGTCTCGATCCGGCGCAGGCGGTTCTGCCCGGCCTGCGCCGGGCGGTTCACCACCTACGAGCGGGTCCAGCTGCGTGACCTCGTGGTCGTGAAATCGAACGGACGGCGCGAGGATTTCGACCGCGACAAGCTGGAACGCTCGATCCGCATCGCGCTTCAGAAACGCCCGATCGAGCCCGAGCGCGTGGAGCAGATGATCTCCGGCATCGTGCGTCGATTGGAGAGCATGGGCGAAACCGACATTCCCTCCAAGACAGTGGGCGAGATCGTGATGGAAAGCCTCGCCCGCATCGACACCGTGGCCTATGTGCGCTTTGCCAGTGTCTACAAGAACTTCCAGGAAGCCGATGATTTCGACCGCTTCGTAAGCGAGTTGCGCCCCGACGAGGCGGCGGCAACCCCAGACCCCGACGCGTGACGGGACGGGACGACCGTTTCATGCGCCTGGCTCTGTCGCTCGGGCGGCGGGGCATGGGGCAATGTGCGCCCAATCCGGCGGTCGGCTGCGTCATCGTGCAGGGCGACCGCATCGTTGGCCGCGGCTGGACCGCACCGGGCGGGCGGCCGCATGCCGAAACGCAGGCGCTTGAACAGGCAGGCGCGGCGGCACAAGGGGCCACCGCCTATGTCACGCTGGAGCCCTGCGCGCATCACGGCAAAACCCCGCCCTGCGCCGAGGCGCTGATCGCGGCCGGCGTGGCGCGCGTCGTGGCCTCGTTCGACGACAATGACACGCGGGTGGCGGGGCGCGGTTTCGCCATGCTGCGTGCCGCCGGAATAGACGTCACGACCGGCGTCATGGCCGAAGAGGCCGCGCGCGATCTTTCAGGCTCGCTGATGCGCAACGCGACCGGGCGCCCCCTCGTGACGCTGAAACTCGCCTCCAGCCTCGACGGGCGCATCGCCACCGCCACCGGTCACAGCCAGTGGATCACCGGGACGCAGGCGCGCCGCATGGTCCACGCGATGCGCGCGCGCCATGACGCGGTGATGGTGGGTGCAGGCACCGCGCGCGCCGATGATCCCACGCTCACCGTGCGCGACATGGGCGCGCGCAGGCAACCGGTGCGCGTGGTGGTCTCACGCAGGCTCGACCTGCCGCTGATGTCCAATCTCGCGCGCACGGCGGGCGACGTGCCGCTCTGGCTTTGCCACGGCACCGAGGTCGACCAGGCCATCGCCGAGGCGTGGCGCGGCGTGGGCGCGCGGCTCTTGCCCTGCGACGTTGTGGCAGGCCAGGTCGATCCCGGCGCGGTCCTGCGGGCACTCGGGCAGGCGGGACTCACCCGGGTGTTCTGCGAAGGCGGCGGCGCGCTCGCCGCCTCGCTTCTGGGGGCAGGGCTGGTCGATGAATTCGTCGGTTTCACTGCCGGGCTCGCCATCGGAGCCGAGGGGCTGCCGGGCATTGGCGCGCTGGGCCTCGCGCGGCTCGAAGAGGCGGGCCGCTTCACCTTGGTCGAAACGCGCCAGGTGGGCGGCGACGTGATGCATCGCTGGCGTCGCATCTGAGTATTTTTGCCATAAAGAAACTCATGTCTTCTTTATGGTCCAAATACTCTCGCCGAAGGCGTTACGACACTTGCCCCCTCACGCCGGTTGGCGCGGTCGCGCCCGTGCCGCCATGACGTCACGCCCCAATGTGAGCGTATAGGCCTCCAGTTCCGACAGCGCGGCCTGTGCCACGTCGGCCTCGTGACGCTCCAGCGCGTCGGCGATGCGGGTGTGAAAGCCGACGATCGCCTCGCGCGACCGCGCAGTGAAGGTGATCATGTTCATCAGCGGCTGCATCGCCTCGACCGCACCGGCAAGCTGGTAGGACAGCACTGGATTGTCCGCGCTGTCCACCAAGGCCCGGTGAAACGTGACATCCGAGGCGCAGAAGCTCTCATCCGTCAGCCCCGGCTGCCCCTGCCGGTGAATCTCCGCCCGCATCGTGGCCAATGTGTCGGGCGTGCGGCGCGCGGCGGCCAGCGGCGTGCAGGCACGCTCCAGCGCATAGCGCGCCTCGCAGGCCACATCAAAGCTGACCCTGTTCATGCTCAGCAGCAGCGTCGAGGTGGTGATGTGCTGACCATACGCCTCGGGGTAATTCAGCCGGTTGACAAAGGCCCCGCCGAACGCGCCCCGCGCCGTGCGAATGAGCGATTGCGCCGCCAGCCGCTTCAATGCCTCGCGCACCGTCGGGCGCGACACCGCGAAGTGATCGGCCAGTTCCGCCTCGGACGGCAGGCGCTCGTCGACGATCAGCCGCCCGGCCATGATCTCCTCGCGGATGGCCTCGGCGATCTGGGCCGAAAGGTCGGCCTTGTTGTCAGGATCAATTTTCATTTGTCTTACATTTAAATGTCTGACAATTTAAACGCAAGAGATGAGTCGTGAGGGAGAGCGCGATGATCGCGACACAGGTCAGACGGATGGGCGGCGGGCACTGGCTGGTGCTGTTTGGCCTCATTCTGGGGGCCTGGGGGCTGCTCTATGCCATGGCCTTGCCGCAGGATTTGCGGGACGGCGCGGTGATCTACGGGGCTGATTTCCTGCAAAGCCTGTGCATCGTCACGCCGGATGCTGCCGGATTTGGCCGCATCGTGCTGATGTGGGCGTTGATGTCGGCAGCGATGATGGCCCCCACCGCGTTGCCCGCATTCGCCACCTACGAGGAGTTGAGCCATACTGGAGAAACGCGGTTTGGCGCGCTTTTGGCGGGCTATCTGGCGGTCTGGCTGGGCTTTTCGGTGCTGGCGGCGGGCGCGCAGATGGCGCTCTTTCGGGCGGGGCTGCTGACCGCCTTCGGTGATAGCCGGTCAGGGCTTTTGTCGGCGGCGCTGCTGGCGCTGGCTGGACTATATCAGTTCAGCCCCGCCAAGGACGCATGCCTTTTGAGGTGCCGCCGCCCGCTGGCCTTCTTCATGCAATATTGGGACGAGGGCGCGTGGCGCAACGGCACCCGCCTTGGGCTGGTCTGCCTTGGCTGCTGCTGGGCGCTGATGCTGCTGGCTTTCGTAGGCGGGGTGATGAACCTTGCCTTCATGGGGTTGGCCACGGTGATCATGGTTCTGGAAAAACTGCCCGACCTGGGCCGGTATCTCACCCGCCCCTTGGGCGTCGTGCTGCTGGCGGCATCGGTCTGGGTCTTGGTCGCGACAATTTGAGAGAGGAGGCCACGATATGGCATTGGACAACGCAAGCGTGGGCACGGTGCCCTGGACGATCAAGGGGGAACTGATCCTCAACTGCAACTGCACGGTGTTCTGTCCCTGCGTGGTGTCCTTGGGCAAGCACGCGCCCACTGAGGGGTACTGCCAGGCATGGTCGGGCGTGCGCATCGACGAGGGGGCCTATGGCAACGAGGACCTCAGCGGGCTCAACGTGGGCCTGATGCTGGAAATCCCCGGCCTGATGGCACGCGGCAACTGGAAGGCCGCCGCCTATATCGACGAGCGCGCCAGCGACGACGCCTATGAGGGGCTGGTCAACATATTCTCGGGCAAGGCGCGTGGCACGACAGGCCTCTTCGGGGTGCTGGTCAGCGAATTTCTGGGCGCTGAGCGCGCGCCGGTCATCTTCGAGACCGAAGGCAAGGCCCGCCGCCTGATGGTCGGCAAGAAAATCCAGGGCGAGGTGGTGCCGGTCGAGGGCCACAAGGGCGAGGATATCGTCGTCACCAACACTGAATACTGGATGGGCCCCGACATCACCGTCGCCACCGCCACCAAGGGCCGCGTGCGCGCCTTTGGCCGGGTCTGGGATTTCGACGGGCGCAGCGCGGAAATCTGCCAGATTGACTGGAAAGGCCCGCGCTGATGATGCTGACGGCGGATTATGTCGCGCTCATGGCGCGCTATAATGCGTGGCAGAATGCGCAGATCACCCGCGCCATCGACGGGGTGAGCCTCAAGGTCTTGACCGAGGATCACGGGGCGCATTTCTCGTCGGTCCTCGGCACGCTCAACCACATCCTCTGGGCCGACCGCATGTGGCTGCACCGGTTTGGCGTGGAGGAGAGCCGCCCCGAGGGCGGGATCAAAGAGAGCACCACGCTGACCCCCACCGGCGCGGCGTGGAGCGCCGAGCGGTTCACCACCGATGGCCGGATCAAGGCCTGGGCAAACCGCGTGCACAGCATTGACCTCACCGGCGACCTGACGTTCTACTCGGGCGCGCTCGGGGCCGAGATAACCACACCCATGGCCACCTGCGTCGCCCATTTCTTCAACCACCAGACCCATCACCGGGGGCAGGTCCACGCGATGCTGACCCGCGCGCACCTGCCCGCCCCGGTCACCGATATCGTCTTCATGCCCGAGGAGGCACAATGAACGCACCCTTGCTGTCCCTGTCGCGCCGGTTGCGCCGCACGCCCTTTTCAGACGGGGTCGAGGCGGCGGGGGTCAAGGCCTATACGGTCTACAACCATATGCTGCTGCCGACGGTCTTTCGCTCCGTCGAGGAGGATTACCGCCACCTCAAGCAGGCGGTGCAGGTCTGGGACGTGGCCTGCGAACGGCAGGTCGAATTGCGCGGCCCCGACGCGGGCCGTCTGATGCAGATGCTGACGCCGCGCGACCTGCGCGGCATGACGCCGGGGCAGTGCTATTACGTGCCCATCGTGGATGAGACCGGCGGTATGCTCAACGATCCGGTGGCAGTGAAATTGGCCGAGGATCGCTGGTGGATCTCGATCGCCGACTCGGACCTGCTCTACTGGGTGCGGGCCACCGCGCATGGCTGGCGGCTGGATGTGCTGGTCGATGAGCCGGATGTCTCGCCGCTGGCCATTCAGGGCCCGCGCGCCGATGATCTGATGGCGGCGGTCTTTGGCGACGCGGTGCGCGACATCCGCTTTTTCCGCTTCGGCGTGTTCGACTTTCAGGGCCGCGACATGGTGATCGCGCGCTCGGGCTATTCCAAGCAGGGGGGCTTTGAGATTTATGTCGAGGGCTCTGACCTCGCCATGCCGCTCTGGCACGCGCTGATGGAGGCTGGAAAGGGCATGGACGTGCATGCCGGTTGCCCCAACCTGATCGAGCGGATCGAGGGCGGCCTCTTGAGCTACGGCAACGACATGACCGACGACAACACGCCGCATGAATGCGGGCTGGGCCGGTTCTGCAACACCCATACGGCGATCGGGTGCATCGGGCGCGACGCGCTGCTGAGGGTGGCCAAGGAAGGCCCGGTGCAGCAGATCTGCGCCATCGTCATCGAGGGTGGCGCCGTGCCGCCCTGTGTTGAGTGGTGGCCGGTCCTGTCGGAAAAGGGCCGCCGCGTCGGCCGGGTCAGTTCTGCCGCATGGTCGCCGGATTTTGACGCCAACGTGGCCATCGGCATGGTCCGCATGACCCATTGGGACGCTGGCACGGAATTGCGGATCAGCGCGCCCGACGGCGAGCGGCGCGGGGTGGTGCAAGAGGGGTTCTGGGCCTGAGCGGTCCTTGAGCGTGGGGCGAGGGGCCAGCCCCTCGCGCTCCCCGGGATATTTCTGGCAAGATGAAGCAGGGGGCTGGTCCTGCGATTGAGAAGGAGAGCGATATGTTCAACGCATTGGTTGTCGAGAAGGACGAGGAGAGCGGCAAGACCTCCGCCGCGGTCAAGCAGATCACGGTCGATGACCTGCCCCACGGCGAGGTGCTGGTCGCGGTCGACTATTCCACGGTGAATTACAAGGATGGGCTGTGCATCGGGCCGGGCGGCGGGCTGGTGCGGAACTACCCGCATGTGCCGGGCATTGATTTCGCCGGGACCGTCGAGGACAGCAGCGACGACCGCTACAGCCCCGGTGATAAGGTGGTGCTCACCGGCTGGCGCGTCGGCGAGGCGCATTGGGGCGGCTATGCGCAAAAGGCGCGGGTCAAGGCCGACTGGCTGGTGCCGCTGCCCGAGGGGCTGGATACGCGTCAGGCGATGGCCGTGGGCACCGCAGGCTTTACCGCGATGCTGGCGGTGATGGCGCTGGAGGATCACGGGCTGGCACCCGGCCACGGCCCGGTGCTGGTGACTGGGGCGGCGGGCGGTGTCGGCTCGGTCGCGACCGCGATTCTTGCGCATCTGGGTCATGAGGTGGCCGCCGTCACCGGCCGCCCCGAGCAAGAAGAGTATCTGCGCGGCCTTGGTGCCACGCAGATCGTCGCGCGCGAGGATCTGACCGACGTGACGCGCAAGCCGCTCGAGGCCGAGCAATGGGCGGGCTGCGTCGATGCGGTGGCGGGCGCGATGCTGGGCCGGGTGCTCAAGCAGATGAAATACGGCACGTCCGTGGCCGCCATCGGCCTTGCCGGGGGCGCGGGTATCGAGGGCGCGCTGATCACCCCCTTCATCCTGCGCGGCGTGAACCTCTTGGGCATCGACAGCGTGATGCAACCCTACGAGAACCGCCTCCGTGCCTGGGAGCGGATCGCGCGCGATCTGCCGATGGACAAGCTCGAGGCGATGGTGCAGCCCGCCTGCCTCGGCGATCTACCCGACCTCGGCCGCAACATCCTCAAGGGTCAGGTCAAGGGCCGCGTCGTGGTCGACGTCAACACCTGAGCCTTGCCAAGTTGCGCGCCCCCCGCTAGCCATGGCAATAGCGGGGGGCGGCGACATGGACTGCGATCAGGGGATCACCATCCGATATGCGCGTGAGGGCGATTTTGCGGTGCTCTGGCCGATCCTGCGCGGCGTCATCAAGGCAGGCGAAACCTACACGATAGAGCCGGGCCTCACCCGCGAGGCGGTGCGCGAGATGTGGATGCAGACCCCGCGCGCCACCTATGTGGCCGGGATCGCGGGCGAGATCCTGGGCACTTATTACATCAAGACCAATCAGCCCGGTGGCGGCGCGCATGTCTGCAACGCGGGCTTCATGGTGAGCGAGGCGGCACGCGGGCAGGGCCTGGCCCGGGCGATGTGCCTGCACGCGCAGACGCAGGCCCGCGCCATGGGCTATCTCGCGATGCAGTTCAATTTCGTGGTCGAGACCAATACCGGGGCCATCAGGCTCTGGGAAGATATGGGCTTCGAGACCGTGGGCCGCCTGCCGCGCGCCTTTCGGCATCCCGCAGCAGGGCTGGTCGATGCGCGGATCATGTACAAATGGCTCGGGGACTGAGTCTGCTTGCGCATTGATCGCTGGCGCGAAACCCGGACCTGTGGCAGAGTGCCGCGCATGACGCGCGTTTCATTCGGTCTTTTTTCAAGATTGATTTTGGTTATCGCCCTCGGCGCGGCGATGGCGGCGGTGGGCTTTGCCCATCGCGATCTGACCGGGGATACAGGCCGCAGTGTCAATCCCGAATACCTCGCCTATCTCGCGGCGGGCGGCAGCGCCGATGACCTCTGCGCGCAAGGTGCCCATGGCGGCGGCATCGATCACGACAGCGCCACCACCCGATGCGAGGCGTGCCGCCTCGTGGCCTCGGTCCTGCTGCCGGGGCAGGCGGCTCTGCCCGAGCCATGGAGCGCGCCGCGTGCGGCGCGCGTCACGCGCGCCCCGGAATGGCATCTGGCACTGGCCTGCGCCCATGCCCGGCCCAATCCGCGCGCCCCGCCGCGCGCCTGATTTCCCTGAAATTCGTCTCTTTTACCGCTTTCCCCCGGCATCGGGGGCCTCTGATGGAGCCTTTCCATGACGTCGATCGACCCGACCCAATCCCCCGCGCAGGCGCGCAGCGGGGTGAACCCGTTCTATTTCGCCGCCTGGCGCTGGCATTTCTACGCCGGTCTTTTCGTGATCCCGTTCTTCTGCGTCCTCGCCGTCACCGGCATGCTGATGCTGTGGATTTCCTGGGTTGACGGCCGCGACGGCGAGCACACGCCGGTGATCCCGCAAGAGGCCGCACTGGCCGTCTCCGAGCAGGCCCAGGCGGCCACCGCCGCCATCCCCGGCGGCACGCTCAAGCAATATGTGGCCCCGCGCAGCAGTGATCTCGCCGCGATCTTCCGCGTCGATCTGGACGGCGAGGCCAACATGGTCGTCGTCGATCCTTACAGGGCCGAGGTGCTGGAGATCTTCCCGCGCCGCACCGGCTGGTACGATTTCGCCGATGGCATCCACAGCAACCTGATGCTGGGCGTGACTGGCGACCGGATGCTGGAAATCGCGGCCTCGCTCGGCATGGTGCTCATTGCCACCGGCCTTTACATGTGGTGGCCGCGCGAGGCGGGATGGCGCGCCGCACTGATTCCCACCTTTGGCCGAGGTCGCGCGCTCTGGCGCTCCCTGCACGGCGTCCTTGGTTTCTGGATATCCATCGTGCTGGCATTCTTCCTCGTCTCCGGCCTCGCCTGGGCGGGCATCTGGGGCGAGAAGATGGTCCAGGCCTGGAGCCAGTTCCCGGCCGCGAAATGGGATAACGTGCCGCTCTCGGACGATATTCACGCCAGCATGAACCATGACCGCAAGGAGGTGCCCTGGGCGCTGGAACAGACACCGATGCCCGCCTCGGGTAGCCATGCAGGCCATGCCGGCGTCGATGCCGAGGGCGGAACGGCGGTGGATATCGACACGCTCGACGCGCTCGCGCGCGAGATCGGGTTCGACGCGCGCTACCAGCTCAACCTGCCGAACGGCGAGGTCGGCGTCTGGACCATCAACCGCGATTCCATGAACACCGACGATACCGACCCCACCAGCGACCGCACCGTGCATGTCGACCAGTATACCGGCAATATCCTCGCCGATGTGCGCTATGTCGACTATTCGCTCGCGGGCAAGGCGATGGCGGTGGGCATCGCGCTGCACATGGGCACGCTGGGGCTGTGGAGCGTGCTGGCCAACACCGTCTTTTGCCTTACGGTGCTGTTTCTCTGCGTGTCCTCGGTGGTGATGTGGTGGAAGCGCCGCCCGGTAGGGGCGGGTGGGCGTCTGGCCGCACCGCCGCTGCCGCGCGACATGCCGATGTGGCAGGGCGCGGTGCTGGTCGGGCTGGCGGTCTCGCTGGCCTTCCCGCTGGCCGGGCTCACGCTGATCACGGTGCTGGCGCTCGACGTGACCGTGCTGCAACGCCTGCCCGCGCTGCGCCGTCTGGTCAGTTGATCCCAGCCCCCGTTGCGGGGGCCTTCAAATTGAGCATTGCAAAACCCCGTCCCGAAAAGGGCGGGGTTTCATCGTTCTGGCGGGATTGGGTGGGACTGTCCGGGAAATATGGGAAATCATGGGCCGGAACTGCGCCGCCTTGATGACTCTGCGCGAAAAACGAATCAATTCGACGTGAATCACGGCCTTCCGCACCACCAAAAGCCCGTTGATTTGCCGCGTTTGGGCCTGGGATCACGGGATCAGGGCGCGAATTATGAAAAATCTTTGGAAATCATGGGAATTCAAAGAAATTAAGGTGAGTGCACATATATGGTGTCATGATTGCTTTATATGACTATATGAGCCACATATAAGTTTGACTTTGGCACAGGATGTTGTTTTTCAGAGGCCGGCAAAGCAACATCCTGTGCCTGTCAGTGCAAAAAAACATTGCTATGGGAGGATTTCCCATAGTATCAATAAACCACGATGAGGACGGGAACAAAGAGGGGCAGCAAGACCCCGAAAAACTCTCAAGTCAGGTTTCATACAGGCACCCGCTTTCATCGAACAAAGAGATCCGGCGCGCGGGCGAGCAGACATCCCCCCAGGTGGCGCGCGCAGTCGGACACCCCGCTCAAGCGGGACGAGGGCGGTGGGTTGATCAGTGGCAGCAGATCAACCCGCCGTTTCGTGTTTGAGGGGGCAGGTTTTCAACCGGGGGCGTAACAAGGGGACCAACGGGACAGTGGGCCGGATATTCAGGGGCGAGAGCCTCCACAAGGTGGATGGAAAGGGCAGGGTATCGATCCCGGCCCTCTATCGCCGTGTGATCGAGGCCTCAGACCCGAACTGGACCGACGGCCTCAACCCCGAACTGATCATCGTCTATGGCGACCACCGCCGCAGTTTCCTCGAATGCTACACCGTTGAGGCGATGCAGGAGGTGGACGACAAGATAGCCGCCTTGCCGCGCGGCTCGCAGGCACGCAAGCATCTCCAACGGCTCTTTCACGGTCAGAGCTATCCCACTTCGGTGGACGAAACCGGGCGGCTGGTGCTGCCCGCCAAGCTGCGCCGCAAGATCGAGCTTGAGGGAGAGGCGTTCTTCATCGCCGCAGGTGACACCTTCCAGATCTGGAAGCCCGAAACCTACGAGTCCGAGGAGCTTTCCAAGACCGAGGAATGGCTCGACGAGTTCCCCGAGGATTTCGACCCGCTGATCCTGCTCGACAACCCGGACGGAGCGTAAACCATGGCCGCTGCCGCCGCCACATCCCCCGACGCCCCGCATATCCCGGTTCTGCTGCGCCCGCTTCTGGCGGCGGTGGCCCCGGTCACCGGCACCTGGCTTGATGGCACGCTCGGCGCGGGCGGCTATGCGCGCGGGCTGCTCGACGCCGGGGCGGCGCAGGTCATCGGTGTCGACCGCGATCCGCTGGCGCTCGATCTCGCAGGCGACTGGGGCGCGGAGTATGGCGACCGGCTGCGCCTCGTGCAGGGCAATTTCGCGCAGATGGACGATTACGCCACCGATCTCGATGGCGTCGTGCTCGATCTCGGCGTGTCGTCCATGCAGCTTGACGAGGCCGCGCGCGGTTTTTCCTTCATGCGCGATGGCCCGCTCGACATGCGGATGAGCCAATCCGGCCCCACCGCCGCCGATCTGGTCAACGAGACGCCGGAGGCCGAGCTTGCCAATATCATTTTTCTCTACGGCGAGGAGCGCGCCAGCCGCCGCATCGCCAAATCCATCGTGCGATCCCGCGAGGACGCCCCCATCGACACCACGCTGCAACTCGCCGGGATCGTCGAGCGCTGCCTGCCGCGCCCCAAACCGGGCCAGACCCACCCCGCGACCCGCACCTTTCAGGCGATCCGCATCGCGGTCAACGATGAATACGGCGCCCTGATCGAGGGGTTGGAGGCCGCAGAGCGCGCCCTGAAACCCGGCGGGCAACTGGCGGTCGTAACCTTTCATTCCATCGAGGATCGGATGGTCAAACGCTTTTTGCAGATCCGCGCAGGCGCCACCGGCGGCGGCAGTCGCCACGCCCCCAGGGCCGAACAGCCCGACCCGCAATTCACCCTCAAATCGCGCAAGGCCATCGTGGCGGATGCGCAGGAACTGGATGAAAACCCGCGCGCACGCAGCGCCAAGCTGCGCGTCGCAACGCGCACCGAGGCCCCGGCAGGCCACGTTGATCGCAGTACCATCGGAATGCCGATGCTCAAGGGGGGCAGATGATGCGCAGCCTGCTTTATGTCCTGACGGCGCTTGCCGTGATCGGCCTCGCCTTCTGGGCCTACCGCGAGAATTACCGCACGCAGGAGGCGCAGGCCGAGGCGCAGCGTCTCCAGCAGGCCATCGGCGACGCCCGCGCCCGGCTGCGCGTGCTCAACGCCGAATGGGCCTATCTCAACCGCCCCGACCGGCTGATGGATCTGGTCGAACTGAACTATGACAGGCTCGGCCTTCTGCCGCTCCAGCCCTATCAGTTCGGGCGGATTGATCAGGTCGCCTTTCCCGCGCCGCCCGCATTGCCGATCACCAACCCCGTCGAAGTCTCGAACCCGGAGCAACAGCCATGATCCGCACGCCCCTGCGTCCGCTCGCCCGTATCCTGGAGGCCCGCAGCCGTGGCGAGAACCCCGACGCCATCGAGCGCGAGAACATCCGTCTGCGCCACGAGGAAATGCGCGACCGCGCCCGCCGCCGTGCCGAAGGGCGGCTTCTGGTGCTGGCGGTGTTCTTCTTCTGCGCCTTCAGCGTCGTGGGCGGACGTATGGCGGTGCTGGCACAGTCCGAACCGGGCGAACCGCGCACCAGCGTTGCGGGCACCTCGATTCTCGCACAGCGCGCCGATATCGTTGATCGCAAGGGCCGGATTCTGGCCACCAATTTCGACACCCACAGCCTTTATGCCCAGCCCGAAGACATGATCGACCCCGTCCATGCCGCCGACAAGCTGGTGGAAATTTTTCCCGATCTCGACCATGCGCGCCTGATTCGTGATTTCACCGGCACGCGCAAGTTCCTCTGGATCAAGAAGAAAATCAGCCCCGAGCAACAGCAGGCCGTGCATGATATCGGCGAGCCGGGCTTGCTCTTTGGCCCGCGCGAGATGCGGCTCTATCCCAACGGCCCGCTTGCCGCGCATGTGCTGGGCGGTGCCAGCTTCGGGCGCGAGGGTGTGCATGCCGCCGAGGTCGTGGGCGTCGCAGGCATCGAGAAATATTTCGACCAGCGCCTGCGCGATCCCGCCCGTGCGCATGAGCCGCTCACGCTGTCGCTCGATCTCAGCGTGCAGGCGGCGATGGAGCGGGTCTTGCATGGCGGCATGAAGATCATGAATGCCAAGGGGGCTGCGGGCATCCTGATGGAGGTCGATACCGGCGAGGTCGTGGCCGTCGCCTCCTTGCCCGATTTCGACCCCAATGATCGCCCCTCGCTGCCCACCTCCGGTAACCCCGATGATAGCCCGCTGTTCAACCGCGCGGTGCAAGGCGTGTATGAACTGGGCTCGGTGTTCAAGGTCTTTGCCGTCGCACAGGCGCTGGAACTGGGCCTCGTCACACCCGACACGATGATCAACACCAAAAGCCCGATGCAATGGGGCAAGTTCCGCATCCGCGATTTCCGCAACTATGGCCCGGAGTTGAGCGTCACCAAGGTGATCGTCAAATCCTCCAATGTCGGCACCGCCCGCATCGCGATGGACATCGGTGCCGCGCGTCAGCGCGATTTTCTGGGTAAACTTGGTTTCATGCAGGCCTCGCCGCTGGAAATCACCGAGGCCTCGGGCAGCAAGCCCCTGTTGCCCGCCAACTGGTCGGAACTGTCGACCATGACAATCTCCTACGGCCATGGCCTTTCGACCAGCCCGATGCATCTGGCCGCCGCCTATGCGACCATCGCCAATGGCGGCCGACGCGTGACACCGACGCTGGTGCATGGCGCGGCACCCACCCCCGGCGAGCGCGTCATCTCCGAAGCGACCGCAGACGCCATGCGCCAGATGATGCGCAAGGTCGTCAGCGAGGGCACCGCCAGCCTCGGCGAGGTGGCAGGCTATGCCGTGGGCGGCAAGACCGGTACCGCCGACAAGCCCAAGGCGCGCGGCGGCGGCTATTACGACGACAAGGTGATTGGCACCTTTGCCAGCATCTTCCCGGCGCATGATCCGAAATACGTGCTCATTGTCACGCTGGACGAGCCGGTCGAGACCTCGGGCGAAGAGCCGCGTCGCACCGCGGGTTGGACCGCCGTGCCGGTTGCCGCCGAAATCATCCGTCGTGTCGCCCCGCTCATGGGGCTGCGACCCGAGATTGAACCCGCAGACCTTGCTGCTATAAGGCAGGCATCCAACTGAACCGGGCAAGCGGGGCGCGAGACGTGGCGGGGCAGATCAGATCATTGGCAGAGCTTGGCCTGACCGCCATGGCGGGCCGCAATGCGCAGGTCACCGGCCTCGCCGTTGACAGCCGCGCGGTGCGCAAGGGCATGCTCTTCGCTGCGCTGCCGGGGGTGCGTGCGCATGGGGCCGAGTATATCGCCAAGGCCCTCGCGCAGGGGGCAGGCGCGATCCTGACCGACGCCAAGGGCGCGCGCCTCGCGCACGAGGCTTTGGCCGCAAGCGATGCCGCCCTCGTCATCGCCGAAGACCCGCGCCAGACGCTGGCCTTTGCCGCTGCCCTCTGGTTTGGCGCGCAGCCCGAGGTGATGGTTGCCGTCACCGGCACCAACGGCAAGACCTCCGTGGCCAGTTTCACCCGCCAGATCTGGGAACTGATGGGGCTCGACGCGGTCAATCTCGGCACCACCGGCGTCGAGGGCGCGCTCAGCCTGCCAATGACCCACACCACGCCGGAGCCGATCACCCTGCACCGGCTGCTCGCCGACTGTGCCGAGGCCGGTGTCGATCACGCAGCGATGGAGGCCTCCTCGCATGGGCTGGCGCAGAAGCGGCTCGACGGGGTGCGCCTGGCGGCGGCGGGCTTTACCAACATCACGCAGGACCACCTGGATTATCACCCTGATTTCGATGCCTATTTCGACGCCAAGGCGGGGCTCTTCTCCCGCGTCCTCTCCGAGGATGGGGTGGCTGTCATCAATATCGACGATCCGCGCGGCACCGGCATGGCCGAGATCGCCACTGAGCGCGGGCAGGACCTGATCACCGTCGGGCGCAGGCCCGGTGCCGATCTGCATCTGGTCGCACAGCGCTTCGACGCGACGGGGCAGGTGCTCCGCTTTGACTGGGAGGACAGCACCCATCAGGTGCGGCTCGACCTGATCGGCGGGTTTCAGGCGGAGAACGTGCTGCTCGCGGCGGGCCTCGTGATCGGCACGGGCGAAGACCCCGAGCGCGTCTTTGCCACCCTGCCCGAAATGCGCACCGTGCGCGGGCGCATGCAGCTTGCCGCCACCCGCGAAAACGGCGCGGCGGTTTTCGTCGATTACGCCCATACCCCCGATGCCGTGGCCACTGCCCTCAAGGCGATGCGCCCGCATGTCATGGGCAGGCTCTGTGCCATCGTTGGCGCGGGCGGCGACCGTGACAGGGGCAAGCGACCCCTGATGGGGCAGGCGGCGACCGAATTCGCCGACCGCGTGATCGTGACCGATGACAACCCCCGCTCCGAGGATCCGGCCAGCATCCGGCAGGCGGTGCTGCTGGGTTGTCCCGGCGCGCAAGAGGTCGGCGACCGCGCCGAGGCGATCCTGCGCGCGGTCGACGCACTCGGCCCCGGCGATGCGCTGCTGATCTGCGGCAAGGGCCACGAGACCGGCCAGATCGTCGGCGACGACGTGCTGCCGTTTGACGATGCCGAACAGGCCAGTCTCGCGGTCTCGGTGCTCGACAGGGGCCGGGTATGACGCTCTGGACCGCCTCCGACGCGGCACGGGCGACCGGCGGGCGCACGACCGGGGATTGGCGCGCGACCGGCGTCTCCATCGACACCCGCACCTTGCAGCCGGGCGATCTTTTCGTTGCACTCAGGGATGTGCGCGACGGTCATGATTTCGTCGCACAGGCTCTGGAACAGGGCGCGGCGGCGGCTCTGGTCACCCATATCCCCGTGGGCGTGGCCGGGGATGCCCCGCTCCTCATCGTGAGGGACGTGCAGGCCGCGCTCGAGGCGCTTGGCCGCGCCGGACGCGCCCGCATGCAGGGCCGCGTCATCGCCGTCACCGGCTCGGTCGGCAAGACCTCGACCAAGGAAATGCTGCGCGACGTTCTGGGGGGGCAGGGCAAGACCCATGCCGCCGAGGCCAGCTACAACAACCACTGGGGTGTACCGCTGACGCTGGCCCGCATGCCTGCGGACACCGACTTTGCCGTGATCGAGATCGGCATGAACCACCCCGGCGAGATCGCACCGCTCGCCCGCATGGCCCGCCCGCACGTGGCGCTGATCACCACCATTGCCCCCGCGCATCTCGAGGCGTTCGAAAATATCGACGGCATCGCCCACGAAAAGGCCGGCATCTTCGAGGGGTTGGAGCCGGATGGCGTGGCCATCCTCAACGCCGATGTCGCCACCGCCCCGATCCTGCGCGACGCGGCGCAGCGGCATGCCGGGCGCGTCATCTCCTTCGGCTGGTCGCGCACCGCGCATCACCGCCTGCTGTCGGTCGATCTGCACGAGGCCTCGACCGTCGCCCGCGCCCGTGCCTGGCGCACGCCGCTCCTTTACAAGATTGCGGTCCCGGGGCGGCATTTCGCGCTCGCTGCTCTTGCGGTGCTGGCGGTGGTGCGGGTGCTGCGGCTCGATCGCGCGCTGGCGATGACACGGCTTGCACGCTGGTCGCCCCCCGCCGGGCGCGGCACCCGCGAGCGGCTGGTGCTCGACACCGGCGCCGACGGGATGAGCATCGACCTCATCGACGACGCCTTCAACGCCAACCCTGCCTCGATGGAGGCCGCGCTCGATGTGTTGGCGGCCAGCCACCCGCGCGACGATGTCGGCCGCGTCGCCCGTGGCCGCCGGATCGCCGTGCTCGGCGACATGCTGGAACTGGGCGAGACCGAAGCCGCGCTGCACGCCGCCCTCGCCGCCCTGCCTGCGATGCAGGCGGTCCACGAGGTGCATTGCGTCGGCCCCCGCATGCGCGCCCTCTACGAGGCGCTGCCACGCGACAAGCGTGGCCGCCGCGTCGACCGCGCCGAGGATCTGGCGGCAGAGGCGCACCGGCTGGTCGATGCCGGGGATGTGGTTCTGGTCAAGGGCTCCAAGGGGAGCCGGGTAAGCCTGGTCGCCGCCGCCCTGCGGCGGGCGGGGCGCAAGATGGAAGAGGATGTGGCGTAATGCTCTATTGGCTGACGATCTGGTCGGATGGGGGCGATTTCTTCAACCTTTTCCGCTACATCACTTTCCGCGCGGGCGGGGCCTTCATGACCGCGCTGATCTTCGGCTTCCTCTTCGGGCCGCCGCTGATCCTGTCGCTGCGCCGCCGTCAGGGCAAGGGCCAGCCGATTCGCAGCGACGGGCCCGAGACGCATCTGGCCAAGGCCGGCACCCCCACCATGGGCGGGCTCTTGATTGTGGGCGCGCTGCTCACCTCGACGCTTCTTTGGGCGCGGCTCGATAATCCGTATGTGTGGTTGGTGCTCTTTGTCACGCTCGCCTTCGGCCTGATCGGCTTTGCCGACGATTACGCCAAGGTCTCCAAGGGCAACGTCAAGGGCGTGCCGGGCCGCGTGCGGCTGGCTTTGGGCTTTCTCATCGCGCTGCTGGCGGCGGGCTGGGCCAGCTGGCACCACCCGGCGGAACTGCAACTGCAACTGGCGCTTCCAGTATTCAAGGACGTTCTGGTCAATCTCGGGTTCCTTTTCATCCCGTTTGCCATGTTCGTTATCGTCGGCGCGGCCAATGCGGTCAATCTCACTGACGGGCTGGATGGTCTCGCGATCATGCCGGTGATGATCGCCTCGGGCGCGCTCGGGGTCATCGCCTACACGGTGGGGCGGACCGATTTCACCGAGTATCTCGGCCTGCATTACGTGCCCGGCACCGGCGAGATCCTGATCTTCGTGGCGGGCCTCGTGGGCGGCGGCCTCGGCTTTTTGTGGTACAACGCGCCGCCCGCCGCGGTCTTCATGGGCGACACCGGTTCATTGGCCCTCGGTGGCGCGCTCGGCGCGATTGCCGTGGCCACCAAGCACGAGCTTGTGCTGGGCATCGTCGGCGGCCTCTTCGTGGCCGAGGCGCTCTCGGTGATCGTGCAGGTGATCTATTTCAAACGCACCGGCAAGCGGGTGTTCCTGATGGCCCCGATCCACCACCACTACGAGAAAAAGGGCTGGGCCGAACCGCAGATAGTGATCCGCTTCTGGATCATCGCGCTGATCCTGGCGATGATTGGCCTCGCGACGCTGAAACTGCGCTAGGGGCCCCGTCATTCTCGGGCCTGACCCGAGGATCTCCCCGCCAACAGATCCTCCGGTCAAGCCGGAGGATGCACGCCTGCACTCATCCCGCCGCGCGCCCCGCGCAACCTCTCGTTAACCCGCTTGCGCGCGCCGCCGCGCCGGGGCACTCTCGCGCGGCGTAAACGGCAGGAAGGAAACGGCGCGATGATCAGGGTGCAGGGCATGGCCGGGCTGCGCGTGGCGGTGCTGGGACTGGGGCGTTCGGGCCTCTCGGCGGCGCGTGCGCTGATTGCAGGCGGGGCCGAGGTGTTGGTCTGGGACGACAACCCGCCCGCCCGCGACGCCGCTCTCGTCGCAGGCCTCACCGTCACCGATCTTCGCCGCGCGGGGGCCTTCGACGACGTGGCGCGCCTGATCGTCAGCCCCGGCATCCCGCATCTCTACCCGTCCCCCAACAAGGTGATCGTAGTCGCGCAAGAGGCGGGCGTGCCTGTGGATAACGATATCGGGCTCTTCTTCCGCTCGCTCGCCACGCCGGACTGGAACAGTTTCGACCAGACGCCCAAGGTCATTGCCGTGACCGGAAGCAATGGAAAATCAACCACATCCGCCCTCATTCACCATGTTCTGTCCGAGGCGGGCAAGCCCGTGCAGCTGGCCGGCAATATCGGGCGCGGCGTGCTTGATATCGACCCGCCGGGCGATGGCGGCGTGGTGGTGCTGGAGCTTTCCAGCTACCAGACCGACCTTGCCCGTGCGCTGACACCGGACGTGGCGGTGTTCACCAACCTCTCGCCCGATCACCTTGACCGGCATGCCGGTCTGGGCGGCTATTTCGCGGCCAAGCGGCGGCTGTTTTCAGAGGGCGGGCCGGACCGCGCGGTGATCGGTGTCGATGAGGACGAGGGGCGCTATCTGGCGGGGCAGCTGAGCGAGGGGCCAGGCGACGACCGGGTGATCCGGATCTCGGTCGCACGCAAGCTCACCGGGGTCGGCTGGATGGTCTTCGCGCGAAAGGGCTATCTCAGCGAATACCGCAAGGGCAAGCAGGTCGCCTCGATAGACCTGCGCACGGTGCCCGGCCTGCCGGGCCGTCACAACCACCAGAACGCCTGCGCCGCCTATGCCGCCTGCCGTACCCTAGGGCTGGCCCCCCGTGTGATCGAAGCCGCCTTCCACAGCTTCGCAGGCCTGCCGCATCGCAGCCAGACCGTCGCCGAAAAGAACGGCGTGCGCATCGTCAACGACAGCAAGGCCACCAATGTCGACGCCGCCCTGCAGGCGCTTCTGGCCTTCGACAACATCCGCTGGATCTGCGGCGGGCTGGAGAAGGAAGGCGGGCTGTCCGGGCTGGCGCCCGGCCTGCAGAACGTGCGCAAAGCCTATGTGATCGGGCGCGAGGCGGCGCAATTCGCGCTCGGGCTGGAAGGCGTGGAGGTGGAGATCTGCACCACCATGGCCCGCGCCGTGGACTGCGCTATGACCGAGGCGGAACCGGGCGAGGTGGTGCTGCTTGCCCCTGCCGCTGCCAGCTTCGATCAATACGACAATTTCGAACAGCGTGGTGAAGATTTCATATCGGAGGTCCGCGCCCGGCTGTGACCGTAAATCATGAGTATTTTTGCCAGAAAGAAGCAGGAATCGAGGGCTTCTTTATGGTCCAAATACTCGTTCCCGACCCTTCAGCGCCGCGCTGCGATGGCCTGTCCTGCGGCCCAGCCCGACGACCACGCCCATTGGAAATTGTAGCCGCCGAGCCAGCCGGTCACGTCGACCGCCTCGCCGATGGCATAAAGGCCCGGCAGGTGCTGCGATTCCATGGTTTTCGAGGACAGCCCGCCAGTGTCGATCCCGCCAAGCGTGACTTCGGCGGTGCGGTAGCCCTCGGTGCCGGTGGGTTTCAGTGTCCAGCCGCGTAATGTATCCGTGATCTCGGCCAGCCTTGCGTCGGACTGATCCGCCAGATTTCCTGAAAGACCGAGTACCGGGGCAAGATGGCCGACCAGCTTGGCGGGCAGGTGGTGGCCGAGTTCCGTGGTCAGGTTGCGGCGGCCCTGGCTCTGGCGTTGCGCGCGCAGCGCCTCATAGAGCCGCGCCCCGGGGTCGAGATCGAGGGTGATCGCCGCGCCCTCGCGCCAGAAGGACGAGATTTGCAGGATCGCCGGGCCCGACAGGCCCCGATGGGTAAAAAGCGCGGCCTCTTCGAACGCGGTGCCGTTGCAGGCGGCGCGCACCGGCAGGGCGGTGCCCGCGAGGGGCGCGAAGGGCGCCTCGGAAAAGGTGAAGGGCACCAGCGCCGGGCGGGTCTCGGTCAGGGCGTGGCCAAAGCGTTGCGCGATGTCACAGGCCATCCCGGTGGCCCCCATCTTGGGGATCGACTTGCCCCCCGTGGCAAGCACGAGGTTGCGTGGACTGAGTGTCACGCGCGTGCCCTCACGCTCCAGTACCGCGTGAAAGCGGTTACCGTCATGGGAAAGGTCCACCAGCCGCGTCGAAAGCCACAGATCGGCCCCTGCGCCATGCACCTCCTCGACCAGCATGGTGACGATCTGGGTGGCCTTTTCGTCGCAGAACAGCTGGCCAAGCGTCTTTTCATGCCAGGCGATGCCGTGACGCGTCACGAGATCGATGAAATCCCATTGCGTATAGCGCGACAGGGCCGACTTGCAGAAATGCCGATTGGTCGACAGGAAATTCTCGGGCCCTGCATGCAGGTTGGTGAAGTTGCAGCGCCCTCCGCCGGAGATGCGGATTTTCTCGCCGGGCGCGCGGGCATGGTCGATCACCAGCGTGCCTGGCCCGGCCTGCGCCGCGCACATCAGCCCGGCCGCGCCCGCGCCGAGGATGAGGGTGTCGAAGGCCTGTGTCATCGCCGCGCCTGAAACGCGAAAACCCGCCGAAAGGCAAGGGGGATAGTTCTGGCGTCAGTCCGGAAAAATCGCTAGAGTGCAAGTCAGACCCCGAAAAGGGGCGCAATATGCATGAGGCGGCAGGCAGATGACGGAAATGGTCTATGGGGCAGTGCCCCAAAGGGACGCTGAGCCCATCTTTCCCAAATGGTGGCGCACGATCGACAAGTGGTCGTTTTCCTGTGTGCTGATACTCTTTGGCATCGGGATATTGCTGGCCCTTGCAGCCTCGCCGCCGCTGGCCGAAAAGAACGGGCTGACGCCGTTCCATTACGTGCAGCGGCAGGCGTTCTTCGGGGTGCTGGCGCTCATGGCGATGGTGCTGACCTCGATGATGCGACCAGACCTCGTGCGGCGGCTGGCGGTCATGGGGTTTCTCGCGGCCTTCGTGGCGCTGATCCTTTTGCCGGTCTTCGGCACCGATTTCGGCAAGGGGGCGATGCGCTGGTACAGCCTCGGCTTTGCCAGCGTGCAGCCGTCGGAGTTTCTCAAACCCGCCTTTGTGGTGGTGGCCGCGTGGATGATGTCCGCAAGCCAGCAGATCAACGGGCCTCCGGGCCTGAGCTGGTCATTTCTGCTGGCCACGGTGATCCTCGCCTTTCTCGCCATGCAGCCCGATTTCGGGCAGGCGGCGCTGGTCCTGTTCGGCTGGGGCGTGATGTATTTCGTGGCCGGTGCGCCGATTACGCTGCTTCTGGTGATGGCCGGGGGCGTGGTACTCGTGGGCAGTTTCGCCTATTCCAATTCCGAGCATTTCGCGCGCCGGATCGACGGTTTTCTCAGCCCTGAGTTGGACCCCACGACGCAGCTTGGCTTTGCCACCAACGCGATCCGCGAGGGCGGCTTCTTCGGCGTCGGCGTGGGCGAGGGGCAGGTGAAGTGGAGCCTGCCGGACGCGCATACGGATTTCATCATCGCAGTGGCCGCCGAGGAATACGGGCTGGTGCTGGTGCTGTGCATCATCGCGCTTTATACAGGCATTGTCGTGCGTTCGCTGATGCGCTTGATGCGTGAGCGTGACCCGTTCATCCGGCTGGCGGGCACCGGGCTTATCGCCATTTTCGGCGCGCAGGCGATGATCAACATGGGCGTCGCCGTGCGGCTCCTGCCTGCCAAGGGCATGACCCTGCCGTTCGTCAGCTACGGCGGCTCATCGGTGGTGGCGGGGGGCATCGCCGTGGGCATGCTGCTGGCCTTCACCCGCAGCCGTCCGCAGGGGCAGATCGGCGATCTGCTGCGCGGACGCAGGTAAGCACGGGATACGGGCATGAGCGACAGGGCACCCCTTCTGATCATCGCAGCAGGCGGCACCGGCGGGCACATGTTCCCCGCGCAGGCGCTGGCCGAGGTGATGCTGCGACGCGGCTGGCGGGTGCGGCTGAGCACGGATGCACGCGGTGCGCGCTACGTCGGCGGCTTTCCCCATTCGGTCGAGATCGAGCAGGTTGCAAGTGCCACCTTTGCGCGCGGTACACTCTTCAACAAGCTGCTGGCCCCGCTGCACATCCTGGGCGGCGTTCTGGGGGCCACGCTGCGGATGCGGCGGGACAAGCCGGCCGCGGTGGTGGGGTTCGGGGGCTATCCGTCCATTCCCGCCCTGGCGGCGGCCTATCTGCTGCGCCGTCCGCGCATGGTGCATGAGCAGAACGGCGTTCTCGGCCGCGTCAACCGGATTTTTTCGAAACGCGTCGACGTGGTGGCCTGTGGCACATGGCCCACCGATCTGCCCGAGGGGGTCGAGGGCGTGCATGTCGGCAACCCGGTGCGCACCGCTGTGCTGGAGCGTGCGGGCGCGCCATACATTCCGCCGGGCGATTACCCGATGTCGCTGCTGGTGATCGGCGGGTCACAGGGCGCGCGCATCCTCAGCGATGTGGTTCCGGTGGCCGTGGCGGACCTTCCCGAGACGATCCTGCGCAATCTCCGGGTCAGCCATCAGGCCCGCGAAGAGGACATGGAGCGCGTGGCCGGGTTCTATGCGCAGGCCGGGATCGACGCCGATGTGCAGTCGTTCTTTCGCGACGTGCCGCGCCGGATGAGCGAGGCGCAGATGGTGATCAGCCGCGCGGGCGCGTCGAGCATCGCCGATATCTCGGTCATCGGACGGCCCGCGATCCTCATCCCCTACGCCGCCGCCGCGGCCGATCATCAGAGCGCCAACGCGCGTGGATTGGTCGAGGCGGGCGGCGCGATCCGCATCCCTGAACGCAAGCTGGACGCGCCCACCCTGACCGCGCAGATCGCCGCCGTGCTTGGCGACGCGCAGGGCGCGGTGATGATGGCGCATGCCGCACTCTCGCAGGGCTTGCCGGATGCGCCGCAACGATTGGCCGACATGGTCGAGGAACTGGCACGCAAAGGGCAAGACAGATGAACGCAGCCACCAAGCTTCCGACCGATGTCGGCGCGATCCATTTCGTCGGCATCGGGGGCATTGGCATGTCGGGCATCGCCGAGGTGCTGATCAATCACGGCTACGAGGTGCAGGGCAGCGACCTCAAGTCTACCCCGATCACCGAGCGCCTCAAGGGAATGGGCGCGAAGATTTTCATCGGCCAGGGGGCCGACAATCTCGACGGGGCTGAGGTGGTGGTGATCTCCTCGGCGATTAAGCCGGGCAATGCCGAACTGGACGAGGCGCGTCGTCAGGGCCTGCCAGTGGTGCGCCGGGCCGAGATGCTGGCCGAGTTGATGCGCCTCAAATCCAACATCGCGGTGGCGGGCACGCATGGCAAGACCACGACGACGACGCTGGTGGCCGAACTGCTGGTCAAGGGTGGGATCGACCCCACGGTGATCAATGGCGGCGTCATCCATGCCTATGGCTCGAACGCGCGGATGGGGCAGGGCGAATGGATGGTGGTCGAGGCCGATGAGAGCGACGGCACCTTCAACCGCCTGCCCGCGACCATCGCCATCGTCACCAATATCGACCCCGAGCATATGGAGCATTGGGGCGATTTCGATGCGCTGCGACAGGGCTTTCACGATTTCCTTAGCAATATCCCGTTTTATGGCCTCGCGGTGTGCTGCACGGATCACCCCGAGGTGCAGGCGCTGGTCGGCCGAATCACTGACCGCCGTGTCGTGACCTATGGCTTTAACGCGCAGGCCGATGTGCGCGCGGTGAACTTGCGCTACGACAAGGGTGTGGCACATTTCGATGTGGCGCTGCAGGCCGAAGGGCGGATGATCGAAGGGTGCACCCTGCCCATGCCGGGCGATCACAACGTCTCGAACGCGCTGAGTGCGGTCGCGGTGGCGCGTCATCTGGGCATGAAGTGCGACGAAATCCGCACGGCACTCGCGAGCTTTGGCGGCGTCAACCGCCGCTTCACGCGTGTGGGCGAGGTGAATGGCGTGACCGTGATCGACGATTACGGCCACCACCCGGTCGAGATCGCCGCCGTGCTGCGCGCGGCCCGGCAGGCGACCGAGGGTAAGGTCATCGCCGTGCATCAGCCGCATCGCTACTCGCGCCTGTCTTCGCTCTTCGAGGATTTCTGCGGCTGTTTCAACGAGGCCGACGTGGTTGGCATCGCCGAGGTCTACGCGGCGGGCGAAGACCCGATCCCCGGGGCCTCGCGCGATGATCTGGTGGCGGGGCTCATCCGGCACGGGCACCGGCACGCGGTGGCGCTGGACAGCGAGGACGATCTGGAACAACTGGTGCGCGACGTTGCCCGGCCCGGTGACATGGTGGTCTGTCTGGGCGCAGGCACGATCAGCGCATGGGCCAATGCCCTGCCCGGACGCTTGCGGGGATAGCGCGCATGGCAGAGACCCTCAAACGCCGGATCGGTCTGGGCCTCCTGACCGCCTATGGCGTGGGGGTCATGGTCGGTGCGGGGATCTACGTGCTGGTCGGCGCGGTGGCGGCCGAGGCAGGCATCTGGGCCCCGCTTGCCTTCATCATGGCAGGCGTGATCGCGGCACCCACGGCGCTCAGCTATGCGGAATTTTCGACTCGCCTGCCCGAGGCGGCGGGCGAGGCGATCTTCGTCGCCAAGGGCCTGAACCTGCCCTGGCTCGGCACACTGGTGGGGCTGGTTATCGTCGCGGCAGGGGCGATTTCGGCGGCGGCGGTGCTGCGCGGCGGGGTGGGCTATCTGGGCGCTGTGACGGGGCTGCCGTTCACGCCGTCGGTGGTGGTCCTCGGGCTGGGGCTGATGGCGGTGGCGATTGCGGGCGTGCTTGAGAGTCTCGCCCTTGCGGCGCTCTTCACCGTGATCGAAGTGGCAGGGCTGGCGATGGTGGTCTTCGCAGGCTTCACCGCCATGCCCGCCCCCGACTGGCAGATGAGCGGCGATCTGGTCTGGTCCGGCGTCATGGCGGGCGCGGTGCTGGCTTTCTTCGCCTTCATCGGTTTTGAGGACATCGTCAACATGGCCGAGGAGGTGCGCGAACCGGAGCGCATCCTGCCGCGTGCGATTCTCTTGTCACTGGTGATCACCAGCGCGCTCTACGCACTGGTCAGCGTCGCGGCGGTGCGCGCGGTGCCGCTCGCCACGCTGGCGGGCAGCGAACAACCGCTTGCGCTCGTCTGGCAGGCGGGGCGCGGTGGCAGCGCGGCGTTTCTTTCACTCATCGCCGTGGCGGCGGCACTCAACGGCGTGCTGGCGCAGATGGTGATGGCGAGCCGGGTGCTCTTCGGTCTCGGACGGCGCAGCGCAGCGCTATCGGGATTCCACCACGCCCATCCCCGTTTCGGCACACCGCTGCGCGCGACGTGGCTGGTCGGCGTTGCGGTGATCGCGGGGGCGCTCCTGTTGCCGGTGGCCGATCTGGCCGGGCTCACCTCGGCCCTGCTTCTGAGTGTCTTCGTGCTGGTCAACGCGGCGCTGATCGCGATGAAGCGCACGGCCCCGGAGGCCGCGTTCCGGGTGCCCATGGCGGTGCCGGTATTCGGTCTTCTGGCGGCCCTCACCGCGCTGGTGGCAAGCCTCGCCGGGGCGCTCTCATGACGCTGTCGCTGGCCCTGGCCTGTCTCTGGGCGCTGGCGGCCAATGTGCTGGCCATGCTGCCCTCGCGCGACAATCACTGGCGGCGAGCCTATGTTTTGATCGCCCTTGGCGTGCCGCTGCTTGGGTATGTGACCTGGCAGAACGGGCCGTGGATTGGCTTGCTGGTGCTGGTCGCGGGGATGAGCGTGCTGCGCTGGCCGGTCATCTATCTGGGCCGCTGGCTGCGGCGGCGGTTGGGCTGACCGCCGCCCGTTCAGCCTCGTCTGAGGGCGGCCTTGCAAGCAATCACCATTGATGCTTTCTATTGATTTTTCGTTTTACAAAAGAGATGCCCAATCATGCTGGACAAGCTGGAGATGTTCATTGCGGTGGCGAAGGAGGGTCATTTCGGGCGTGCGGCGGTTCGGATCGGGATCACGCAGCCGTCCCTTTCGGCGGGGATCAAGCAGCTTGAGGAACAGTTGGGCGTGCAGCTGATCTTTCGCGGCTCGCGCTATGGTGGGCTGACGCCCGAGGGGCAGGCGGCGCTGGTCTGGGCGCGCAGGATTGTGGGTGACGCGCGGCAATTGCGCGAGGAAATGCGCGCCAAGCGGCATGGCCTCTCGGGACAGTTGCGGATCGCGGCGATCCCGACGGCGCTGACCTGGGCGGCGCGGCTCTGCCATCGGTTCAACGCAAAACATCCCAAGGTGCGTTTTACCATCCTGTCGCGCACCTCGGTTGAGATCCTCTCGATGATCGACAATCTCGATGTGGATGCGGGGATTTCCTATCTCGACAACGAGCCGATGGGCCGGGTGAGCACTGAGCCGCTTTATGCCGAACGCTACATGCTGGTCTGCGCCAAGGGTGCGCGGTTTGCCGGGCGCGACGCGGTGGGCTGGGCGGAACTGGCGGGCGAGCGGCTGTGTCTGCTGACCCCCGACATGCAGAACCGACGGATCATCAACCGCAATTTCGCCGCCGTCGATGTGACGCCCGAGGCATGGATCGAGTCGAACTCGACCGTGGTCCTGATGGCCACGGTGGAGACGGGTGGCTGGATGACGGTATTGCCCGAGGATGCGGCGCGGTTTCATGCCTCGGGCAAGGCGGTGCAGCTGATTCCGCTCGTGGGGCCGGAGCCTGCGCATTCGGTTGGGTTGGTGGCTCCCTGGCGGGAGCCGCATACGCCGGTGCTGGAGAGCCTTTTGCGTGAGGCGCGGCGGCTGAGGGGTGAATCTTGATAGACGTTGTCTATCAAGTGACCGGATAACGATATTGATTCAAGATGGTGAGCCCTGATTGACTGGTGTCAGCTAATGCGAGAGGCCAGCCATGACCCACGACCTCCACGACGACATCGCCGCCATCCTGAACGCGCATCTGCATCTCGAAGGACCGCTCTTGCCGATCCTGCACGCGATGCAGGACGCCTTTGGCCATATCCCGGATGCGGCGCATCGCCCGATTGCCGAGGCACTCAATATCAGCCGGGCGGAACTGCATGGCGTGATCAGCTTTTACCACGATTTCCGCGCCAATCCCGCCGGGCGGCATGTGCTGAAGATCTGCCGGGCCGAGGCCTGTCAGGCGGTCGGCGGGGCGGCGCTGGCAGAGGCGACCCTGGCCAGGCTGGGCCTCGATTGGCATGGCACAACCGCGAATGGCGCGGTCACGGTCGAGCCGGTCTATTGCCTTGGCCTTTGCGCCTGCGCGCCTGCGATGATGCTGGACAGGCGCGTGGTCGGGCGGGTCGACAGCACCCGGATGGATAGCCTTCTGGCGGAGGCGGGCGCATGAAGATTTACGTTCCGATGGACAGTGCCGCCAAGGCCTTGGGTGCCGAAGAGGTGGTCACCGCGATCCGCGCCGCGGCCCCCGACGCGCAGATCATCCGCACCGGCACGCGGGGCATGATCTGGCTGGAGCCGCTGGTGGAAGTCGAGATCGACGGGGTGCGCCACGGCTATGGCCCGGCGACGGCGGGCGATGTGGCGGGCATTCTCGATGGCCGCAGCGCCAAGGCGCTCGGTCCGGTCGACGCGCTCGACTGGATGAGACGCCAGACGCGGCTGACCTTTGCCCGCGTCGGCGTGATCGACCCGCTGAGCCTTGCCGATTACGAGGCACATGGCGGTCTGACGGGGCTGCGTCGCGCAATTGGCATGTCGGCCCCGGAGATCGTCGAGGAGGTCACCACATCCGGGCTGCGCGGGCGCGGCGGTGCGGGCTTTCCCACCGGCATCAAGTGGAAAACCGTGCAGGCGGCCGAGGCCCCGCAGAAATACATCGTCTGCAACGCCGACGAGGGCGACAGCGGCACATTCGCCGACCGGATGATTATGGAGGGCGATCCTTTCACCCTGATCGAGGGCATGACGATTGCCGGTCTCGGGGTGGGGGCCACGCGCGGCTATGTCTATCTGCGCTCGGAATATCCCGATGCCATCGCGGTGATGCGCCGCGCGGTCGAGATCGCGCGCGCCGAGGGGGTATTGGGGGCAGATGTGCTGGGTTCGGGCCGCGCCTTCGACATGGAAATCCGCGTCGGTGCCGGGGCCTATGTCTGCGGCGAGGAAACCTCGCTGTTGAATTCCCTCGAAGGCAAGCGCGGCGTCGTGCGCGCCAAGCCGCCGCTGCCGGCGCTGGAGGGGTTCCTTGGCTGTCCCACGGTTGTGAACAACGTGATCAGCCTTGCCACCGTGCCGGTGATCTTTGAGCGGGGCGCGCAGGCCTATGCCGATTTCGGGCTGGGGCGCTCGCGTGGCACTGTGACCTTGCAAATCGCGGGAAATGTGGCGCGCGGCGGTCTGTTCGAAACTGCGTTCGGCATCACTCTGGGTGAAGTAATCAATGACCTTGGCGGCGGCACCGCCTCGGGCCGCCCGGTCAAGGCGGTGCAGGTGGGCGGGCCGCTCGGGGCCTATATCCCGGTCGACAATTTCGATGCCGCCCTGGGCTACGAGGAGTTGGACGCCAAGGGCGGCCTGTTGGGCCATGCCGGGCTGGTGGTCTTCGATGACAGCGCTGACATGCTGGGCATGGCGCGTTTCGCGATGGAATTCTGCGCCGTGGAAAGCTGTGGCAAATGCACCCCCTGCCGGATCGGGGCGGTGCGCGGGGTCGAGACCATCGACCGGATCGCCGGCGGGGACGGATCGGCGATCCCGCTATTGACCGATCTGTGCGAGACCATGAAGGACGGCTCGCTCTGCGCGCTTGGCGGTTTCACGCCCTTGCCGGTGATGTCCGCACTTACGCATTTCCCCGACGATTTCGCGAGCCGCAAAGCGGCGGAATGAGGTGTTTCGCGACCCGTGCGGGCCGCGACCGGAGCGGGGGGCCAACCCCCCGCACCCCCCGGAGTATTTCGGGAACGATGAAGGGCTGAGGAGACTGACATGAAAGATTTCATTATTCCCGACGACCGCGACATGGGCACGCCAGTCAGGCAGGGTGCGCCGGTGACGCTGGAGATCGACGGCTTGTCCGTGACAGTGCCCGAGGGCAGCTCGGTGCTGCGGGCGGCGGCCGAGGCGGGTGTTCAAATTCCAAAGCTCTGCGCCTCCGACAATCTCGAGGCGTTCGGCTCGTGCCGCCTTTGTGTGGTGGAGATCGAGGGGCGGCGCGGCACGCCTGCCTCCTGCACCACGCCTGTCACCCCCGGCATGGTGGTTCATACCGGATCATCGAAGGTGCGCAAGATCCGGCGCGGCGTGATGGAGCTTTACATTTCCGACCACCCGCTCGATTGCCTGACCTGTTCGGCCAACGGCGATTGCGAATTGCAGGACATGGCCGGGGCGGTTGGCCTGCGCGATGTGCGCTATGAGGCACCCGAGGCGGGCGGCATGGCCAATCATTTCGAGGCACGCAATACCAGCGGAGAGGCCAATCCCGAATGGCTGCCCAAGGATGACAGCAACCCCTATTTTTCTTACGATCCCGGCAAATGCATCGTCTGCAATCGTTGTGTGCGTGCCTGCGAGGAGGTGCAGGGGACCTTTGCGCTGACGATTCAAGGCCGTGGTTTTGACAGCCGGGTCGCCGCTGGTGGACCTGCGGACGATTTCCTCGCCTCTGATTGCGTGAGCTGTGGTGCTTGCGTGCAGGCCTGCCCGACGGCTACGTTACAGGAAAAATCCATCATTGAGATGGGTACGCCCGACCGGTCGGTGGTGACCACTTGCGCCTATTGCGGTGTGGGCTGCTCGTTCAAGGCCGAGATGAATGGCGACACCCTGGTGCGCATGGTGCCCTGGAAGCATGGCAAGGCCAATCGCGGGCATAGCTGCGTCAAGGGCCGGTTCGCCTATGGCTACGCCCATCACAAGGACCGCATCCTCAAGCCGATGATCCGCGACCGTATCGACGAGCCGTGGCGCGAGGTCGAGTGGGACGAGGCGCTCAGCTTTGCGGCCAATCGGATGCGCGGGCTTCAGGA
This sequence comes from Roseovarius sp. A-2, assembly GCF_002072155.1. Classification (GTDB taxonomy): domain Bacteria; phylum Pseudomonadota; class Alphaproteobacteria; order Rhodobacterales; family Rhodobacteraceae; genus Roseovarius. The sequence continues at coordinate 217,865 of NZ_BDIY01000002.1, forward strand.
GAGATATGGCAAGAAAGCCATCGGCGTGATCACCTCAAGCCGCTGCACCAACGAGGAAACCTATCTGGTGCAGAAACTGGCGCGCGCGGTATTCGGCAACAACAACACCGACACCTGTGCCCGTGTTTGTCATTCGCCCACCGGGTACGGGCTGGGGCAGACTTTTGGCACCTCGGCGGGCACGCAGGATTTCGATAGCGTCGAGCAGACCGATGTGGTTGTGGTGATCGGCGCGAACCCCACCGATGGCCATCCGGTCTTTGCCTCGCGACTGAAAAAGCGGCTGCGGGCGGGGGCGAAACTGATCGTGATCGACCCGCGCCGGATTGATCTGGTGAAATCGCCGCATGTCGGGGCGGCGCATCATTTGGCCCTGCGCCCCGGCACGAATGTGGCGGTGGTCAGCGCGCTGGCACATGTGATCGTCACCGAAGGGCTGATGGACGAGGAGTTTATCCGCGCGCGCTGCGATTGGGACGAGTTCCAGCATTATGCCGAATTCATCAGCAACCCGCGCCATTCGCCCGAGGCCACCGCGATGCTCACCGGCGTTGATCCGGGCGCGTTGCGCGCCGCCGCGCATCTCTTTGCCACCGGCGGCAACGGCGCGATTTACTATGGGCTGGGCGTGACCGAACATTCCCAAGGTTCGACCACCGTCATGGGCATCGCCAATCTTGCCATGCTCACAGGCAATATCGGGCGGCCCGGCGTGGGGGTGAATCCGTTGCGCGGTCAGAACAACGTGCAGGGGGCCTGCGACATGGGCTCTTTCCCGCATGAACTGCCCGGCTATCGCCACGTCAAGGGGCCGGAGGTGCGCAAGATGTTCGAGGAGGTCTGGGGCGTCGAGATCGACGCCGAACCGGGCCTGCGCATCCCCAACATGCTGGATGCGGCGGTCGATGGCACGTTCAAGGGGCTGTACTGCCAGGGCGAAGACATTCTGCAATCGGACCCTGACACCAAGCATGTGGCAGCGGGGCTGGCGGCGATGGACTGCGTCATAGTGCATGACCTCTTTCTCAACGAGACCGCGAATTACGCGCATGTCTTCCTGCCCGGCTCGACCTTCCTGGAAAAGGACGGGACATTCACCAATGCCGAACGCCGCATCAACCGCGTGCGCAAGGTGATCCCGCCGCTCAACGGCTATGCCGACTGGGAGATCACTCAGATGCTCGCCAATGCCATGGGCGCGGGCTGGAGCTACAGCCACCCCGCCCGGATCATGGAGGAGATCGCGGCAACCACGCCGTCTTTCGCCGGGGTGGATTACGCGCTTCTGGAAGAAAAAGGCAGCGTGCAATGGCCCTGTAACGAGGCCCACCCCGAGGGCATGCCGCTGATGCATGTGGATGGGTTCATGCGCGGCAAGGGGCGGTTCATCGTCACCGAATATGTGGCCACCGATGAAAGGACCGGCCCGCGTTTCCCGCTCTTGCTGACCACCGGGCGCATCCTGAGCCAGTACAACGTCGGCGCGCAGACAAGGCGGACCGACAATGTGGTCTGGCACGAAGAGGATCTGCTGGAGATCCATCCTCATGATGCCGAGATGCGTGGGCTGAAAGACGGCGATTGGGTGCGGCTGGCCAGCCGCGCGGGTGAAACCACCCTGCGTGCCAAGCTGACCGACCGGGTCAGCCCCGGCGTGGTCTATACCACCTTTCACCACCCCGACACGCAGGCCAATGTGATCACCACCGACTATTCCGACTGGGCCACAAACTGCCCGGAATACAAGGTGACGGCGGTGCAGATCAGCCTGTCGAACGGGCCAACGGATTGGCAGGAGGACTATGCCGCGCAGGCCGCGCAGGCGCGGCGCATCCTGCCGGCGGCGGAGTGACGGCGATGGGCTTTTCTCCCACCCGGAGCCGTCCGGGCCTCTCTGTGCAGGGCGAGGGGGTGCATCGCGTCACCCGCGCCTTGCCCGAAGAGGTGCCGGTGGCCTTTGTCTTTGACGGCACGACGCAGGCGGTGATGATGGCGACGCCGGATGAAATCGCCGATTTCGCCCATGGTTTTGCCGTGACCGAGGGGATCGTCACCGCCCCGGAGCAGATCGAGGAATTCGAGATCGCTGCGCATGATCAGGGCATCGAGGCGCGGTTCTGGTTGCGCGAGGACCGGCAGGACGCGCTCGCGGCGCGCCGCAGGTTCATGGCCGGGCCGGTGGGCTGCGGTCTCTGCGGTATCGACAGCCTGGAACAGGCGGTACGGTCGGTGCCATCTATAACCCACGCCGCGCCGGTCTTTGCCGCGCGAGAGATCGCCCGCGCCACCGAGGCGCTCGGCATGTGCCAGCCGCTGCATGATCTGACCCGCGCCACCCATGCCGCCGGGTTCATCCGGCCCGGCGGGGGTGTGGTGATGGCACGCGAGGATGTGGGGCGGCACAATGCGCTCGACAAGCTCATTGGCGCGCTCTGGCGGGGCGGCATCAACCCCGCAAGCGGGGCCATCGTGATGACCAGCCGCCTTTCTGTCGAACTGGTGCAGAAATGCGCCGTTGCGGGCTGCGGCATGTTGATCGCGGTCTCTGCCCCCACCGCCCATGCGCTGCGGCTGGCCGAAGGGGCGGGGATCACCCTTGTCGCCTTTGCCCGTGGCGGTGGGTTCGATCTCTATTCCCATCCCAACCGCATCGACACCGAGGTCACCCATGTCGCCTGAGAAAATGGTCCATATGGCCAACCAGATCGCTACCTTTTTCAAGACTCAGCCCGGTACCGATCAGGCCGCCCGCGTTGCCGCTCATCTGACCGACTATTGGGAGCCGCGCATGCTTGATCAGTTGCATGCCTATGTCGCCGACGGGGGCCAGGGGCTTGACGGTCTGGTGATCGCGGCTGAGGCGGAGATCGCGAAACGCAGCGAGCGCGCCTGACGGCACGCCGCCGGACGGCACTTTTGCCCCGGCCTTGTCGTATCCTGTGACGTGCGGCCATCGCACGGTACCGTGAATCTTCCCGTCAACATCCCTCATCATGCAAAAAAATCGCATCAGATCACTCGATAGCGGGTGCATCGCGTGTTAATCTGGAATACCAGACACCAGAGGCAGGGGAGCCTCGTGGCAAAAAAAGACCGGGTGGCCACGCCCGAAAGGGAGAGAGAGAGATGATTTCAGGACGGGTCAATCCGGGCTTTCGGCTCGAGGATCAGGGAATTTCAGGGCTGAGCCGCGTGCATTACAACCTGACCGAGGCAGCGCTGGTCGATGCCGCCGTGCGGCGTGGCGAGGGAGAGCTGGGGCAGGGTGGTACGATTTTGGTCAGCACCGGCGAATTCACCGGTCGGTCGCCGAAAGACAAGTTCACCGTGCGTACCCCCACCACCGAAGACACGATCTGGTGGGAGAACAATGCCGCAATGGACCCCGAACCGTTCGAGCGGCTGCACAGGGATATGCTCGACTATCTCGTCGGGCGCGAGGTGTTCGTGCAGGATCTGGTCGCCGGGGCCGATCCCGAGCACAGCATCAACGTCCGGCTGGTGAACGAACTGGCCTGGCACAACCTCTTCATCCGCCACATGCTGCGCCGCCCCGAACGTGCGGCGCTCGACCATTTCATGGCGGATTACACGGTGATCAACTGCCCGGGCTTCAAGGCCAATCCCGCGCGCCATGGCTGCCGCTCGGAGACGGTGATCGCGGTCAATATCGACGCGCGGCTCATTCTCATCGCCAACACCGAATATGCCGGTGAGAACAAGAAATCCATCTTTGGCCTGATGAATTACCTCCTGCCTGAAAAGGGCGTGATGCCTATGCATGGCTCGGCCAACCATGCCACCGACGACCCCGAGGATGCGGCGGTGTTCTTTGGTCTCTCGGGCACCGGCAAGACGACGCTTTCGGCCGATCCCAACCGAACGCTTCTCGGCGATGACGAGCACGGCTGGTCGGATCGCGGCATCTTCAACTTCGAGGGCGGCTGCTATGCCAAGACCATCCACCTGAGTCCGGAGGCGGAGCCGGAGATCTACGCCACCTGTTCGATGTTCGGAACGGTGATCGAGAACATGGTCTATGATGCGGACACGCGGGCGTTGGATTACGAGGATGCCAGCCTGACCGAGAACATGCGCTGCGCCTATCCGTTGGACTATATCCCCAATGCTTCGAAGACCGGGCAGGCGGGGCACCCGCGCAACGTGGTGATGCTGACCTGCGATGCCTTCGGCGTGCTGCCCCCGATCGCGCGGCTGACACCGGCGCAGGCGATGTATCATTTCCTGTCGGGCTTCACCGCCAAGATGGCCGGAACCGAGCGCGGATTGACCGAGCCGCAGCCGGTGTTTTCGACCTGTTTCGGCGCGCCGTTCATGCCGCGCCGCCCCGAGGTTTACGGCAAACTCTTGCGCGACAAGATCGAGCGCCATGGCGCATCGTGCTGGCTGGTGAATTCAGGCTGGACGGCAGGTGCCTATGGCACTGGCTCGCGCATGCCGATCATTGCGACGCGGGCGCTTTTGACGGCGGCGCTCGATGGCTCGCTCGAAGATGTGGAATTCCGTAAGGACCCCAATTTCGGCTTTGACGTGCCGGTGGCAGTGCCGGGTGTCGCCGATGTCCTGCTCGACCCGCGCCGCACCTGGGACGATCCCGAGGCCTATGATGTGCAGGCGGCGCGGCTGGTGGCGATGTTCGCGGAGAATTTCGAGCAGTATCTCGCGTATGTAGACGACGATCTCAAGTCCGTTGCCTTGAGTTGAGGCACGGCAGGGCAGTGGCGGATTTGCGGCGTATTGTCGTCGTGTCCGCCACCTCCTGTTGTCACCCCAATCCCTGCAACGCTGCGACGGAGGCAGGATTGGCGCGCCATCCTCCGGCATGCCCGGAGGATCTGTCGGTCAGCGGATCCTCGGCTCAGGGCCGAGGGTGACGGTGCGCAGGCTCAGTTCGACAGTTCGGACGCCGCGTCATAGGCTGCGGTGAAGCCCTTGAGCGACGCGTCGATTCGCACGTTCTGGTCCGGGGCTTGCGCCGGGACGATTTCAAGCGTCGCGGTCACGCCGCGCTTGAGCGCGTCAATATCCGCCTGGGTCAGCCCGATCCGCGCGAAACAGCCCGCCATGGTGCAGAACGAATAGCTGTAGCTTTTGGCCTTGCCGCCATCCACCGACAACTTGACCTCCTCGCTCAAAAGCGTGCCGAGCGGCACGGCGATGGTGGCCCCGGCCGCGACATTGCCGGCATTGGCCAGCTTGTAGAGACTGAACTCGGCGACGGGATTGCCCTGGGATTCCTTGAGCAACTGGTACATCTGGCACAGCTCCTGTTCGTCCTCGGTCTGGCCGCGGAAACACTTGATCTGCCAATCCTCATGGGTCTCCCGGATATAGGAGCCGTCTTCCGCCACCTCGCGCCCGGTATCGAGCCCCTGGGTAACCGCACTGCCTGCGCCCGGTTCGCCCTGGCCGGTTGTTTCCGTCCCAGTTTCGGCCCCGGTTTCGGCCCCGGTTTCGGCAGGTGTCTCGGTTGTCTCGGTGTCCTGCGCGCCAACAGCGGTGCCAAGTGCGAGAAGGGCGACGAAGGACAGGCGTGAAATCAGTCTGGACATGGGTTCCCCGTGACATAAGCGTTCAATTTGCAAGCGATTTACCATGTCCCGTGCGCCATGTCAGGTGCAAATGGCGCGGCTGACACCGTGTGTGCGCGGCTTTTTGCCCGGTCACAAACCGATCACGTGACATGCGCTTGGGCACTACAAAAAGAAAGAGGCCTTGCGGCCTCCTTCATGTTTCTCCCCGTCGGACTGGCCGACTTAGTTATTAGGACGAACGCTAGGCCAGAAACTTCCATGCGTCAACAGGCTATGTTGCGGCCCTGAAAAAAGGCCGCACCTGAGGGCGCGGCCAGTCTGACAAGGAGGAAACGCCCGAAACCAAAAGGACACACGGCCCAGGCAGAATTTGAGACTGGCACAGAAAGGTTAACTTTGTATGGTCAAGCTGTGACGATTTCTGGACGAGGGTGGCAAGCCGTGACCAATTCCATTTTCATCGGCGGCGGCGGGCCGGACTATTTCGAGCCGCAGGGACTTTTGCTCAAATACGCCAACCGGCACGGGCTTGTGGCCGGGGCGACGGGCACGGGCAAGACCGTGACGTTGCAGATCCTCGCCGAAGGGTTCTCGGATGCGGGCGTGCCGGTGATCCTGTCGGATATCAAGGGCGACGTGTCGGGCATGGCGGTGGCGGGCAGCCCCGAGCACAAGCTGCATGGTGCCTTCACGGAACGCGCGGAAAAGATCGGGTTCGAGGCGTTCCGCTATGACAGTTTCCCGGTGGTGTTCTGGGATCTCTTCGGTGAGCAGGGCCACCCGGTGCGCACCACGATTGCCGAGATGGGGCCGCTCTTGCTGTCGCGTCTGCTGGGCCTGTCGGATGCACAGGAGGGCGTGCTCAACATCGCGCTTCGCGTGGCCGATGAAGAGGGCCTGCCGCTGCTCGATCTCGATGACCTGCGGGCGCTGCTGCTCTGGGTGGGCGAGAATGCAGATGCGTTGTCGCTGCGCTACGGCAATGTGGCGGCGGCCTCGGTAGGGGCGATCCAGCGGTCGCTGCTGGTGCTGGAAAACCAGGGGGCGGCGTATTTCTTTGGCGAACCGGCGCTTGATCTGGCCGATCTGATGCAGGTCACGCCCGAGGGGCGCGGCCATGTCAATATCCTTGCCGCTGACCGACTGGTGCAATCGCCGCAGCTTTATGCGACCTTCCTGTTATGGCTCCTGTCGGAACTCTTCGAGACGCTGCCAGAGGTCGGCAACCCCGACAAGCCGAAGCTGGTGTTCTTCTTCGACGAGGCGCATCTTTTGTTCGATGACGCGCCCAAGGTGCTGGTGGACAAGGTCGAGCAGGTGGCGCGGCTGATCCGCTCCAAGGGGGTGGGTGTCTATTTCATCACCCAGAATCCCGATGACGTGCCCGAGGATGTGCTGGGGCAATTGGGCAACCGCTTTCAGCATGCGCTGCGGGCCTTTACCGCGCGCGATCAAAAGGCGCTGCGCCGCGCCGCCGAGACCTATCGCCCCAATCCGCAGTTTGATACCGGCGACGCAATCCGTGACGTGGGCGTGGGCGAGGCGGTGACCTCGATGCTGGAGGGCAAGGGGGTGCCGGGCGTGGTCGAGCGCACGCTCATCCGACCGCCCGCGACACAGCTTGGCCCCTGCGATCCAGAGATCCGGCGCGCGCTCATTGCCGCCTCGCCGGTGGCGGGCAAATACGACACCGCGATCGACCGGCATTCGGCGCATGAAATGCTTGCCGCGCGGGCCGAGGTGGCAGCCCAGGCGGCCGAGATGGCCGAGGTGGAGGCAGAGGCCGAAGCGGAGAAAGCCCGCGAATTCAACACCGCGCGCCGCTATTCCGGCGGCGCCAGCCCGGGCCGTGCGCGTCGGATCTCGGGCGGGGACGGAATCGGCGGGGCGCTCGCCTCGGCGCTGGTCAAGGAACTCAAGGGCACCACTGGGCGGCGCATCGTGCGCGGCATTCTCGGCGGGCTGTTCAAGGGCCGCTGAGGCTGGCATAGGTGCGGTGCTGATGGGTCCCCGACGCCCATTGCGGCGTGATGACTGAACGGACCAGAGAGATCCCGATGCAATTTGATACCAAGGTGACCGCATGACCCCCGGCGCACGCGTCGCCGCTGCGATTGAGGTGCTTGATGTGATCCGCGCGGGCGGCGCGGCGGAACAGGCGCTGACCGGATGGGCGCGCGGCGCGCGCTATGCCGGGTCAAAGGACAGGGCGGCGGTGCGCGATCACGTGTTCCACGTGCTGCGCCGCTGGCGCTCCTGTGCGGCGTGCGGGGGCGGCGAGACCGGGCGCGCCTTGATTATCGGCGCGTTGCGCGACGGCGGCACGGATCCGGCGCAACTGTTTACCGGCGAAGGTCATGCGCCCGCCCCGCTCGGGCCGGATGAGTTGCAGCAGGGCCGACCAGCGACCGAGGCCGAGGCGCGCGACCTGCCGGACTGGCTCTGGCCGCATTTCGAGCGCTCTCTCGGCGGGGATGCCGGGCGCGTGGCCAAGGCGCTTCGCCACCGTGCACCGGTGATACTCCGGGTCAATCTGCAGCGCCTCTCGCGGGCCGATGCGCGGGCCCGACTGGAGGCGGAGGGCATCGTCACCGAACCGGTCGAAACGACCCGATCTGCCATGCATGTCCTCGAAGGAGAACGGAAAGTCGCCCAATCGACAAGCTATGCCGAGGGGCTGGTGGAGTTGCAGGACACCAGCAGTCAGGCGGCGATGGAGCAGCTAGATCTGCCACGCGGGGCACGTGTGCTCGACTATTGCGCCGGGGGCGGCGGCAAGGTGCTCGCCCTTGCCGCGCGCGCCGAGGCGGCGTGGTTCGCGCATGACATCGCGCCGCAGCGTATCGCCCATCTGCCCCCCCGCGCGGAGCGGGCCGGGGTCGAGGTGACTGTGCTCGCGACCGCGGCACTCGGCCGCGCCGGGCCTTTCGATCTGGTGCTCTGCGACGTGCCCTGTTCTGGAAGCGGAACCTGGCGGCGTAGCCCCCAGGCGAAGTGGCGTCTGACGCCCGAGCGTCTAACGGAACTGACCCGGCTGCAGGCCGAAATCCTCGCGCGCGCGGCCGCACTGGTGGCACCGGGCGGGCGGCTCGTCTACACGACATGCTCTGTGCTCGATATTGAAAATCAAGAGGTTACGGGAGATTTCACCGCCGCGTTCCCGTCCTGGAGAGTGACAGACAGCTGCACTTGGCCAGTCTGCGACACCGGCGACGGCTTCTATTTGGCACAAATTGAGCGGGAAGCGTAAAGCATCCAGCAATCTTGACGTGTTTTTTGCGCTACCGTTAAACTTGGCTTAATGAAATTGCGCCAGTCTCGGCGCGACCTGCATCGAGAGAAAGGCGCGTCATTGGCATTCATCACCGTTCCTGGCGGGCGCTTTCAGCAGGCCGCGCAGCGTCTTGGGCCGCGCAGAGGGGTCGTCATGGTAGCGGCGCTGCTGTTCGGCGGGGCGGCGATGGTGGTGGCCGATGCACGCATGCAGGGTCTGCTAGCGCTCATCGCTGCGATCCTGATGGGGTGCAGCGTCTGGATCGTGGTGCTGCGACGCCATGCGGCGGCGCGAGAGCGCGATCTCGTCGCACAGGCCGAGATCATGACCGAGGCAGATCTCTCGCCTCGTATGCTCACAACTGCAGAGGGGCGGATTCTTTTTGCCAATGCTGCGGCGCGGCGGCATCTGGTGCGGCCCGGCGCAGGCACGCTCGCCGGGGCCTTGCGCGAAACTCTCGCCAATCCCGTCGCCATTCTCTACCGTATGGAAAGCCGCGCCGCCGTCAAGGGGGCTGCGGCGGAACATATCGTCACCCGTGCGGGACATCTGCATCTCGACGTGCACCGCGCCGGGGATGGGCTCTATCTGTGGCGATTTGATCAGACCGGCGCGCGTGGTCATCGCGACGCCGACGGTCATGCGCTGCCGATGCTGACCGTGGGGCGCAACGATGCGGTGCTTTTCATGAACCCGGCGGCGCGCAATCTGGTTGGCGAACGGCCCCGAACGCTGGCGCAGATCTGTCCGGATCTGTCATCACGCTCGGGCGAAATTTGTCCGGTGACCACGCCGGACGGGCCGGTGGACTGTCTGCTAGTTGAACGCGAGGGGCTGGCGGGACGGCGCGAGGTCTACCTGCTGCCTGATGTCGCCGCGCCGGATCGCGTCGGGGACGGATGTGTGTTTTTTGATTCCCTGCCGGTGCCGTTGCTCAAGCTGGGGCGCGATGGCACGATCACATTGTCGAACGGTCCCGCGCGCGCTCTCCTCGGGGTCGCGACGACGACGGGGCTGCGGCTCGGCGATGCGCTCGAGGGGCTCGGGCGTTCGATCTCCGACTGGCTGGACGACGCGGCGGTGGGGCGCGGCACCGTCCATGCCGAGTTTTTGCGCGTCCGCCGTGACGACCACGAAGTGTTCGTGCAGGTGACGCTCAACCGCGCCACCGACGCGGGCGAGGTGGTGCTGATCGCCGTCATGACAGATGCAACCGAACTCAAATCGCTTGAGGCGCAATTCGTCCAAAGCCAAAAAATGCAGGCGATCGGGCAGCTTGCCGGGGGCATCGCGCATGATTTCAACAACCTTCTGACCGCCATCAGCGGGCATTGCGATCTGCTGCTTCTGCGCCACGACCAGGGCGATCCGGATTATGCCGATCTCGTGCAGATCAACCAGAACGCCAATCGCGCGGCGGCCCTGATCAACCAGCTGCTGGCCTATTCAAGAAAGCAGACGCTGCAGCCACAGCTGCTCGACCTGCGCGACACGCTGTCGGATCTGACGCATCTGCTGAACCGTCTGGTGGGCGAGAAGGTATCGCTCACGCTGAGCCACGATCCCGGGCTTAGCGCGATCCGTGCCGACAAGCGCCAGTTGGAGCAGGTTATGATGAACCTCGTGGTCAACGCCCGCGACGCCATGCCCGAGGGGGGCGCGATTCGCATCGTGACGGAAAACCTCGCGCTCGAGCAGCCGCTGCGCCGCGATCGAGCGCTGGTCGCGCCCGGGCGCTATGTCTCGGTCAAGGTCATAGACGAGGGCGAGGGGATCGCGCCCGATAAGCGACAGAAGGTGTTTGAGCCGTTCTTTACCACCAAACGCACCGGCGAGGGGACTGGGCTCGGCCTGTCGACAGCGTACGGCATCGTCAAGCAGACGGGTGGTTTCATCTTCGTCGACAGCAGTCCGTGCGAGGGGACCACGTTTCAATTGCTTTTCCCCTCCTATGCCGGGCCGCAGGCGGTCGAACCCCGCCAGTCGCCCGACGAGATGCCGCCCGGGCGGAGCGGCGGCGTGGTACTGCTGGTTGAGGACGAGGCCCCAGTCCGCGCCTTTGCGAGCCGGGCGCTGCAGATGCGGGGCTTTTCCGTGCTTGAGGCCGAGACGGCCGAGGCCGCGCTCGAGATCCTTGCCGATGCGGCGCTGCAGGTGGACGTCTTCGTCACCGATGTGGTGATGCCCGGCCTGGACGGGCCAAGCTGGGTGCAGCAGGCTCTGACGACGCGTCCGGATGTCAAGGTGGTGTTCATGTCGGGATATGCCGAGGAAACCTTCGGTGAGGCACAGCGCAAGATCGCCAATTCGGTTTTCCTGCCAAAGCCCTTCTCTCTCGACGAGCTCACTCAGGTCGTGCAGCGGCAATGTCCCTTAGCGCAGAGTGACGGAGACAACGGCCGCGCCTAACCGTCGGCGGGCTTGGCGCGCACTGGCAGCGGAGTATAGGCACCGCCGCCCGCGATGCTCTGCCACAGGGTGAAATCGTCGGCATATTTTCGGCGCAGCCGCGCCTCGGTCCTGTCGGACAGCTCTAGTCCCAGGCTGGGCGAGGCGTTGTGTTGTGCGGTCTTGGGGCGGATGCCCAACCGCTCCGCGAGAAAATCCATCAGATCATCCTGCTCCTCGTAACGGAAGAGATGCGTAACCTTTGTGCCATTGCGCTGCGGCTCGAGAAATTTCGACTGTGCTCCGACATTGGCAAACTCTTGCGGCTTGCCCTGGCAATAGGACGAGACGAACGCGTCGAAGCTGATCCCCTGCGTGCTGTTGGGATGACCAGCGAGCGCCGCGCGGTGCCGATAGCGATACCAGCTACCGAGCCAGCTCACCGGCTCGCGCATCACCGCCACGACGGCCACCTCGCCACCCGCGAAGCGCTCGATCATGGGACGAAAGAAGCGATTGTATCGATAGACCGGTGCGTGCTTGAGCTCAGGCGGGCCGCGCACGATCATCGACGCCAACGGTGCAAGCGCGACCTCAAGCGCGGTGCTTCCGGTCTTGGGAACCGCGAGTAACACCAGGCGTTGATTTGAAAAGACAAGCATTTTCAGCGCCTTCCACGTTAACAATTGCAATTAGGTACGACGTAAACCTTTTTTCAAGGTTTAGCAGGAAAACTGAAATCGCCAATAAAGAACTTGAAATGTTCTCGTTATACCCTCATAGAAGTTGAGAACAGGTCGTGAACACAGGCAGTCATTGCCGCCCCGGGCCGGGTATGGGATAAGGAAGTGAATGAATGGCAACGGCAGATCTTCTCTCCATGAATAACAAGCGCAGCGCAGACAAGCAGAAGGCGCTCGACAGCGCCCTCGCCCAGATCGAACGGCAATTCGGCAAGGGCTCGATCATGAAGATGGGCGGCGACAATCCGGTGGCCGATATCGAGGCGACCTCCACAGGGTCGATCGGGCTCGATATCGCGCTCGGAATCGGCGGTATCCCAAAGGGACGGGTGGTCGAGATTTACGGCCCCGAAAGCTCTGGCAAGACAACCCTTACCTTGCACTGCGTGGCCGAGGAGCAGAAAAAAGGCGGGGTTTGCGCCTTCGTCGATGCCGAGCATGCGCTCGATCCGGTCTATGCGCGCAAGCTTGGGGTCGATCTTGACGAGTTGCTGATCTCGCAGCCCGATACCGGGGAGCAGGCGCTCGAGATCGTCGATACGCTGGTGCGTTCCGGCGCGGTCAGCCTCGTGGTGGTCGATTCGGTGGCCGCACTCACCCCGAAATCGGAGCTTGAGGGCGAAATGGGCGACAGCAGTGTCGGCGTTCAGGCCCGCCTCATGAGCAAGGCCATGCGCAAGCTCACCGGCTCGATCAGCCGCACGAAATGCACTGTGATCTTCATCAACCAGATCCGCATGAAGATTGGCGTGATGTTCGGAAGCCCCGAAACCACCACGGGCGGCAACGCGCTAAAGTTCTACAGCTCGGTGCGGCTCGACATCCGCCGCATCGGCTCGATCAAGGACCGTGACGAGGTCGTCGGCAATGAGACCCGAGTAAAGGTGGTCAAGAACAAGGTGGCTCCGCCTTTCAAGGAAGTCGTGTTCGACATCATGTATGGCGAGGGGATCAGCAAGATGGGCGAATTGCTCGACATGGGCGTAAAGGCCGGGATGGTGGCCAAATCCGGCAGTTGGTACAGCTACGGTGACGAACGCATAGGCCAAGGGCGCGAAAACGCCAAAACCTATCTGCGCGATAACCCCGAGACCGCCTACGACATCGAGGACAAGATCCGCGCCGCACACGGGCTGGACTTCGACAGGCCGACAGCCTCTGCGCGCGACGGAGACGACATCCTCGAAGGCTGATCACTGACATTGGTGGCATCGGGCCCGGGGGTAGCCCGGGCCTTATTTCTTGCGGTGGACATGGCGCGGCGGCCCGGCTAAATCTGCACGAATGCTGGCCAAACCCATGCCCGAAAAGAGATACCCATGCCCACGCTGAATGAAATCCGGTCGACCTTTCTCAATTTCTTCGAACGCAATCACCACCGGATCGTCGACAGCTCACCTCTCGTGCCGCGCAACGATCCGACGCTCATGTTTACCAATTCCGGCATGGTGCAGTTCAAGAACTGCTTCACGGGGGTGGAGCATCGCGACTACACACGTGCCGCGACCAGCCAGAAATGCGTGCGCGCGGGCGGCAAGCATAACGATCTGGACAATGTGGGCTACACGGCGCGGCACCATACGTTCTTTGAAATGTTGGGGAATTTCAGCTTCGGCGACTACTTCAAGGAACAGGCGATTCCCTATGCCTGGGATCTGCTGACCCGCGATTTCGGGATCGACAAGTCGAAGCTGCTCGTGACGGTCTACCATACTGATGATGAAGCGGCGAATATCTGGAAAAAATATGCGGGCCTGAGCGACGACCGGATCATCCGGATCGCGACGGATGACAATTTCTGGTCGATGGGGCCGACCGGCCCCTGTGGCCCTTGCACCGAGATCTTTTATGATCACGGGCCGGATATCTGGGGCGGCCCGCCGGGCAGTCCTGAAGAGGATGGCGACCGCTTCATTGAGATATGGAACCTCGTCTTCATGCAGAACGAGCGCTTTGCGGACGGCACGCAGCGCGATCTCGACATGCAGTCGATCGACACGGGCATGGGCCTTGAGAGGATCGGAGCCCTGTTGCAGGGCAAGCATGACAATTACGACACCGATCTGATGCGCCATTTGATCGAGGCGAGCGCGCATGCCACAAGCGCCGATCCCGATGGGCCGGGCAAGGTGCATCACCGGGTGATCGCCGATCACCTGCGCTCGACCGCGTTTCTGATCGCCGATGGCGTGATGCCCTCGAACGAGGGGCGCGGTTATGTCTTGCGGCGGATCATGCGCCGCGCGATGCGCCATGCGCATATGCTTGGCTCAAAGGATCCGGTCATGCATCGGCTCGTGTCGGCGCTGGTGGTGCAGATGGGGCAGGCCTTTCCCGAATTGGGCCGCGCACAGGCGTTGATCGAGGAGACGCTGCGCATCGAGGAGACGCGGTTCAAGCAGACGCTCGACCGTGGCTTGCGGCTGCTTGACGATGAACTGGCACAGTTGCCCGAGGGCGCAGCGCTGCCGGGTGAGGCGGCGTTCAAGCTCTACGACACGTTCGGATTCCCGCTCGACCTGACGCAGGACGCGTTGCGCGAAAAGGGTCATAAGGTCGATACTGACGGGTTCGATGCGGCCATGGCCGAGCAGAAAGCCAAGGCGCGCGCCGCGTGGTCCGGCTCGGGCGAGGCGGCGGATCAGGCGATCTGGTTCGACATCGCCGAGGACAAGGGTGCGACCGATTTCCTGGGCTATGACACCGAAACCGCCGAAGGCCAGATCGTGGCCATTGTCTCCGAGGGCGCTGGCAGCGATGCGGCGGCCGCGGGCGGGAGTTGCCAGATCGTGCTCAACCAGACCCCGTTCTATGCTGAATCGGGCGGGCAGGTGGGCGATTCCGGCACGCTGGAGACCGAAACCGGCTGCGCACGCATCAGCGATACCAAGAAGGTTGCAGGTGTTTTCATCCATTTCGCAGAGGTTGAAAGCGGCGAGATCAAAAGCGGACAGGCGGCGAAACTGGCGGTCGATCACGACCGCCGAAGCGGCATTCGTGCCAATCACTCGGCCACGCATCTGTTGCACGAGGCGCTGCGACGGGCACTTGGCGATCACGTGGCGCAGCGCGGCTCGCTCAATGCCTCGGATCGGCTGCGCTTCGACTTCAGCCATGCCAAGGCGCTCAGCCCCGAGGAATTGACCGGTGTCGAGGCCGAGGTGAACGCCTATATCCGCCAGAACGCGCCGGTCGAGACGCGGATCATGGCCCCGGACGACGCGCGCGATCTGGGGGCACAGGCGCTCTTTGGCGAGAAATATGGCGACGAGGTGCGGGTCGTCTCGATGGGCACGCTTGACGGCTCGGGCAAGGGGACCGACGGGCGTACCTATTCGATCGAGCTTTGCGGCGGGACCCATGTGCGCCAGACCGGCGATATCGGTGTCTTTGTGACGCTCGGCGATACTGCGTCGAGTGCCGGCGTGCGCCGGATCGAGGCGTTGACCGGGGCGGCGGCATTTGACTATCTCAGCGGGCAGAGCGCGCGGCTTGCGCAGGTCGCGGGTGACCTCAAGACCCGCGCCGAGGATGTGCCGGAGCGGGTGAAATCGCTGATGGATGAGCGCCGCGCATTGGCCAACGAGGTGGCGCAACTGCGCCGCGATCTGGCAATGGCGGGCGGTTCGGGGCAGGGCGAGGCCGTCGCCGCGCGAGATGTGGGCGGGGTCGCTTTTCATGCTCAGGTACTTTCGGGCGTGCAGGGCCGCGACCTGCCGCCGCTGATTGACGAGCACAAGGCGCGGATGGGCAGCGGTGCGATCTTGCTTATTGCCGATACCGGCGGCAAAGTGGCGGTTGCGGCAGGTGTCACCGATGACCTGACGGCGCAGCTTTCGGCGGTCGATCTTGTTCGGGTGGCGGTGGCGGAACTGGGCGGCAAGGGCGGCGGTGGCCGGCCCGACATGGCCCAGGGCGGCGGCAGGGATATCGGCGGGGCCGAGGCCGCGATCAAAGCGGCGGAGGGGGTTCTGACCGCCTGAGGAGGTTGAATGAGTGCCTATCTTATCGGACGGATCACGGTGAATGACCCGCAGGATTATCAAGCCTATGCCGAGCAGACCGCAATGCTCGCCGAGAAGTTCGGCGGGCGGTTTCTGGTCAAGGGCGGCGCGCAGACAGCCTTGGAGGGCAATTGCCCGGAGCGGCATGTGATCGTCGAATTTCCGGACCGGCAGGCGGCGCTCGACTGGTATCGCTCGGACGACTACCGCCGCATCCTGCCGCTTGCGCTTTCGTCGAGCAGTCGCGATATCGTCATCGTCGATGGCATCTGAAACAACAGGAGACCACCCCATGCCCGCCCTCTGGATCGCCCATGTGACAGTCACCGACGAGGCCGCCTATGGCCGGTATGCCGCCCTTGCCGGGCCCGCCATCGCCAAGCATGGCGGCGCGTTCATCGCGCGCGGCGGGCGGTATGTGCAACTTGAGGGGAAGGAGCGGGCGCGCAACGTGGTTGCGCGCTTTCCCAGCCTTGAGGCGGCGGAGACTTGCTATCGCAGCCCCGAATATCAGGAGGCGCTCGACCATGCGCGCGGCGCGTCGGAGCGCGAACTGGTGATCGTCGAAACCACTGAGTGATCCGGTCAGTGACGTTCGTAATCCATGCGGATCCGGCCCTGCATGACATCGCCGATATAGGCGCAGGGGTCGGACCTTTGGTGCAGGTGAATCCACGCCAAGCTGAGAAAAATGTCCGGGTTCATGTAGAGAGTGATCGGATTCAACGCGTCGCGTGAGATCTTCTTGTGCATTTTGAGACCGGACTCGAATGTCGCGATATCCGCAGCTGGCAGCGACATGATCTGCATCGTGTAAGCGATATATTCGCTGGCGGTGATGCAGCTTTCAAACGGGCAGGGCTGTGCATCAAACGCCGCATGGGCCAGCTCATGCGTGAGGATGCCGCGAAAGAAGGGTTCGGGCGGCACATGCGACAGGCTGCTGTCGGCTGCCCTCATCGACTGCATCGTGTCGGGGGTGGGGATCTGAATGAGATCCTTGCCGCAATGATAGAGACCGAGGCAGGCCTCGAGCATCTCGGGCATGAGCTCGATGCGAATCCGCCGGGTATCGGAGAGCGGAACGTTGCAGGCTGCCAGCCGCTCTGCCGCCTCTTGCGCGATGCGGCAGACACGGTGCGCGGGGGTGCCGTCGTCGCTCAGGATCACGAAGCGTGGATCGGGGCAAACGACGCTTTGAGCATTGGCCGGGAGGCCGCCGAGCAATATCGCGATCAGGATGGATTCGAGGGGCTTCAGCATCAGCATCTCCAGTGCGCATTGCTTGACCATGTCCCGCGCCACGTGCCGGTGACAAGGTTTTCCGCTGGTCAGAGCGGTGGTCTGCCCTGACTGACCGGTCGGGATATACGGGGCAAGGCAATGCGGACACTTCTGGTTTTCTTGATACTGACATGGCCGGTTCCGGTCATGGCCGACGCACTCGGCGCGCTGAAACAGCCCGGTGTGGTCGCGCTGATGCGGCATGCACTGGCCCCGGGCACGGGTGATCCGGCGCGGTTCGATGTCGAGAAGTGCGGCACGCAGCGCAATCTCGATGCGCGGGGCCGCGCACAGGTGCGCCGCACCGGCAAGGTGCCGCGCGCGAGATACCCGCCCTAGATTTGGTCCTGACCCGGGTATCGCGGGCGCCAATGCCCAGTGCGGGCCTTTGTTCCATAGACAGGGCGCGGTTGCCCTCAGCGGCAGCAAGACACCGGTCCCGGCCCCGTGCCCGCTATCTCAACGCCCTCCCTTTCAGGATCGCGTCCGGTCCGAATTTCGAGCGGATTGCGTCCGTGGCGCGTTCCGCCCCGGCGCGGCGCGCCGCCTGCGGGTCGAGCAGGTCGCCGGAGCGGTCCGCGCCGTCCTCTGGCACGAGTTCGGACAGCCCGACACCAATCAGCCGGTAGGCCGCGCCCTGCGGCACCTGACCCATCAGCGCGCGTGCCGCCCGGTAGAGCGTGTCGGCCATTTGAGTGGCGTCGCGCAGGCTCTGGCGGCGGGTCAGCAGTGAATGATCGGCGCGCTTGAGCTTGAGCGTGACGACGCGGCCGGCGATGCCCTTGGCCTTGGCGCGGTCTGCCACCTTTTCCGACAGCCGCCACAGGTGCCCGTCGAGCAGGTCAAGATCGGCGGTATCCTCGGAAAACGTGGTCTCGTTGGAGATCGACTTGACCGGTGCGTTGGCCGCGACGCGGCGGCGGTCCTGCCCGCGCGCGAGATGCCAGAGCCGGTTGCCCATCGACCCGAAGCGTGCGATCAGGTCGCGCTGTTCCCATCGCAGCAGATCGGCGAAGGTATGGATACCCGCACCGTTGAGCGCCTTCAAGGTCGATTGGCCGACCCCCCAGATCAGGCTGACGGGCTTGTCGCGCAGGAAATCGTCCGTTTCCCCCGCGCCGATCACCGAAAATCCATGCGGCTTGTCGAGATCCGAGGCGATCTTGGCCAGGAACTTGTTATGGCTGAGGCCGATGGAGCCGGTCACGCCCAACTCATCCCGCATCCGCCGGACGAGACGGGCGAGCATCACGGCAGGCGGCGCGCCATGTAGCCGCGCGGTGCCGGTGAGGTCGAGAAATGCCTCGTCGAGCGAGAGTGGCTCTACCGCGGGCGTCAGATCGAGCATCATCGCGCGTATGGCGCGCGAGACCTGCGAGTAGACCTCCATCCGGGGGCGGATCACCACCGCCTCGGGGCAGAGCCGCAGCGCCTGGAACATCGGCATCGCCGAGCGCACACCGCGTATGCGGGCGATGTAACAGGCGGTCGAGACCACGCCGCGCCGCCCGCCGCCGATGATCAGCGGCTTGTCGGCGAGACCCGGATTGTCACGTTTCTCGACGCTGGCATAGAAGGCATCGCAATCCATATGCGCGATCGACAGATCCCAGAGTTCGGGATGCGATACAATGCGCGGGCTGCCGCAGGCGGGGCAGCGGCGGGCATCCTCGAATCGGGTCAGGCAATCGCGGCAGAGGCTGGGCATGATGCGGGCAGGATATCTCAGTTCGGTCGGCTTGGCAGCCATTTGATGGTGCTTGTCAGTTCTGGATGCGCGGCATAGGGTCCGCTCGACCAAGGAGCGTGCCCCATGACCCACCGTTTCCCCCTCCGCGTCTATTACGAGGATACCGATATGGGCGGTATCGTCTACCACGCCAATTACCTCAAGTTCATCGAGCGTGCGCGCAGTGCGTGGGTGCGTGATCTGGGGATAGACCAGAACGCGATGCGCGAGCGCGACGGCGTGATCTTTGCCGTGCGCCGCATCGAGGCGGACTATCTTGGGCCTGCGAAATTTGACGATTCGCTCGAGGTCGAGACCCGGACCATGCAGGTGACGGGCGCGCGGTTGGTGATGGAACAGGTGGTCATGCGCGGCGCGACGCGGCTGTTTCAGGCGCTGGTGACGGTGGTCTGCGTGAATGAGGCGGGGCAGCCGGCGCGGCTTCCGGCGAATATCCGCCTGCAACTGCACTGACCGGGGCGATCACGCCGGTTTTGATGCGGTTATGTTGGCTTTCCCTCTGGAAATAGGGTAGGTTCGCCCCCAATAAGGCGGGAAAACCGGCCAAACCTATAAAGAGCAGGCAGATGGAAGCAGAAACCCTGGCATTGGCACAGGAGATGGATTTCTCCATGTGGGCGCTGTTCGCGCGCTCCACCCTCGTTGTGAAACTCGTGATGCTGATGCTGATCGTGGCCTCGTTCTGGGCCTGGTCGATCATCATCCAGAAACTGATCACCTATCGCAAGGCGCGACGCGAGGCCGAGATCTTCGACCGGCGGTTCTGGTCGGGCGAGCCCTTGGATGGCCTCTTTGACGAAATCGGGCCGGAGCCCGACGGCCGTTTCGAGCGGATTTTCGCGGCGGGCATGATGGAATGGCGGCGCAGTCACCGCACCGATGGTGCGCTGATCGCCGGGGCCACGGCGCGGATCGACCGCAGCATGGACGTGGCGATTGCCAAGGAATCCGAGAGCCTGCAAAGCGGCTTGCAGGTGTTGGCGACAGTGGGCTCCACCGCGCCGTTCATCGGGCTGTTTGGCACGGTCTGGGGCATCATGCATGCCTTCATCAATATCGCCGAGCAGCAGAATACCAACCTTGCCGTCGTGGCGCCGGGAATCGCCGAGGCGCTGCTGGCGACGGGTCTGGGCCTGCTCGCGGCGATTCCGGCGGTGATCTTCTATAACAAGCTGAGTGCTGACGCGGACCGTATCGTGGCCAGCTACGAGGCCTTTGCCGATGAGTTCGCCACCATCCTCAGCCGTCAGTTGGACAGCTAGGCCATGGGCGCAGGGGTCGTTCAGAAATCCGGCGATCAGGGGCGGCGCAGGCGGGGGCGGGGACGCTCGCGCCCGATGGCCGAAATCAACGTCACGCCGTTTGTCGACGTGATGCTGGTGCTGCTGATCATCTTCATGGTGGCCGCGCCGCTGATGGTGGTGGGCGTGCCGGTGGAATTGCCCGAAACCGCCGCCAATTCCTTGCCGAGCGAGGAAGAAGAGCCGCTGACCGTGACGGTTACGGCGGATGGCACGGTGATGATCCAGACCACCGAGGTGCCGCGCGGCGATCTGGTGGCGCGGCTGCGCGCCATTGCGACCGAGCGCGACAGCACGCGGGTATTCCTGCGCGCCGATGGCGCGGTGCCTTATTCCGACGTGATGCAGGTGATGGGCGCGCTCAATCGCGGCGGTTTCGGCAATATCGGGCTGGTGACGGATGCCGGCGGGCCCGCGCTTGACGGGCAGGGCGGCTAGGGGCGCGACTGGTGTGAATACCGGGCAGATCATATCGGGGGCGGGTCATCTGACATTGATCGGATGGGCCCTCATCGGGGGTGTGTTCCAATCCGCGCCGCCGCCCTTTGAGGTGGTGCAGGCGACGGCCATTTCCGAAGAGGAGTTCGCGGCTATCATGGACCGCCAGAGCGCGCCCGATGCGGTGGCCGATGTCGACACGCCCGAGCCGCCGGCACCCGGCGAGGCGGCCCCGAGCCTGAGCTCTGAAGCCGATACGCCGCCCGAGGCGGCGCAGCCCGATGTCAGCGAGGTCTCGCCGCCCGATCCCGCGCCCGATGTGTCCCAGATTACGCCGCCCGCGCCCGCCGAGGTCGAGGATGCACCGCCAGTCATGGAGGTGCCGCAGGAGGATATGGCCGTCATGGTGCCCGAGATTTCGCCCCGCCCGCAGGCGCGCCCCGCGCCGCGCGTCGCCCCCGAAGCGGTGGCCCGTCCCGAGCCGGATGTGCGCGTCGATGACGTGACAAGCCCCGAGGTGACGCCCGACGAGGGGGCGAAGAGCGCGGAAGAGCCGTCGGAGGCGACCGCGCCGGAAGAGGCTGCGACCGAGATCGTGACCGAGGCGGAGGAGCCAGCGCAGGCTGCGCCCACGGCCTCGGTGCGTCCGCGCTCGCGCCCCGCGCGCCCGGAGGCTACGGCAGAGGCTGCCCCGGAGGACACACCGCAGCCCGAGGCGACACCGCAGCCCGAAACACCCGCCACCGATCAAAGTGCCGTCAACGACGCGCTCGCGGCGGCCTTGGGCCAGGGGCAGCAAGGCACCGAAGCCCCGAGTGGCCCGCCCCTGACCGGGGGCGAGAAGGACGCGCTGAGGGTGGCCGTGCAGCGCTGCTGGAACGTCGGCAGCCTGAGTTCCGAGGCGCTACGCACCACGGTTGTGGTGGGGGTGCAAATGGCCGAGACTGGCAAGCCCGAGATTGGCACCATCCGCATGATCAGCGCCTCGGGTGGCGGCGATGCGGCGGCGAAACAGGCGTTCGAGGCCGCCCGGCGGGCGATTATCCGCTGTGGCAATGGCGGGTTCGACCTGCCGGTCGAGAAATACGCGCAATGGCGTGACATCGAAATGACATTCAATCCGGAGAATATGAGGATCAAATGATACGGTATATGATGAGCCTCCTTGCGGCGCTGATGCTTTGGGCGCTGCCCGCGATTGCGCAGGATAGCGGCCCGCTTCGGATCGAGATCACCGAGGGTGTGATCGAGCCGATGCCCTATGCGGCGCCCGATTTCGTGGGAGAGAGCGCCGAGGCCGCCGAGATGGGGCGCAATCTGGCACGCGTCGTTGCCTCGGACCTGACCGGCACCGGGCTTTTCCGGGAAATCCCGGCGCAGGCGCATATCAGCCGGATCACCAGCTTTGAAAGCCCGGTGCAATATGCCGACTGGCGCGCGGTCAAGGCGCAGGCGCTGATCACCGGCGCGGTGAGCGTCGACGGGTCGGGGCGTCTCGTGGTCAAATTCCGCATCTACGATGTGTTTGCCGGCCAGGAACTGGGCAACGGGCTGCAATTCGTGGGCACGCGGGACGGCTGGCGGCGGATCGCGCATAAGGTGGCCGATCAGGTCTATTCCCGGATCACCGGCGAGGGCGGGTATTTCGACAGCCGGGTGGTCTATGTCGCTGAAAGCGGCCCCAAGGATCAGCGCGCCAAGCGGCTGGCGATCATGGATTATGACGGCGCCAATGTGCAGTATCTCACCGACAGTTCCAGCCTTGTGCTGGCACCGCGCTTTTCGCCCTCGGGTGACCGGGTGCTTTATACCAGCTACGAAACCGGCTTTCCGCGCATCTACGTGCTGGACGTGGCCAGCGTGGGCCGCCGTGTGCTGCCGACGATTGATGGCACGATGAGTTTCGCGCCGCGTTTCGCGCCGGATGGGCGCACGGTGGTCTATTCGCTGACGCAGGGCGGTAATACCGATCTCTACCGCATGGATGTCTCCAGCGGGGCGAGCACGCGGCTGACCAATGCACCCTCGATCGAGACCGCCCCCAGCTATAGCCCGGATGGCCGCCAGATCGTGTTCGAGAGCGACCGCTCGGGCACGCCGCAGCTTTATATCATGTCCGCAGGCGGCGGCGATGCGCAGCGCATCAGTTTCGGGCAGGGCCGCTATGGAACGCCCGTGTGGTCGCCGCGCGGCGATCTGATCGCTTTCACCAAGCAATCCAAGGGCCGCTTTCACATCGGCGTGATGCGCACCGATGGCAGCGAAGAGCGGCTGCTGACCGCCTCGTTTCTCGACGAGGGGCCGACATGGGCCCCCAATGGCCGGGTGATCATGTTCACCCGTGAGACACAGGGCGCACAGGGGCAGGCGCGGCTTTATTCGGTGGACATCTCCGGGCGCAATCTCAAGCAGGTGCAGACCAGCGGCGGCGC
Source organism: Roseovarius sp. A-2 (assembly GCF_002072155.1). GTDB lineage: Bacteria > Pseudomonadota > Alphaproteobacteria > Rhodobacterales > Rhodobacteraceae > Roseovarius. Next base: position 241,034 of record NZ_BDIY01000002.1, read on the forward strand.
GAGCGATCCATCCTGGGGGCCGCTTCAGAACTGACGACGCACGGCCTGCGTTTCCTTGGGGCGCGGGCTGTGGTAAACAGGACCCGAGGCCATGAAACGAATGGGGCAAGAATGACCTATCTGAGCAAGACACTGATCCTGTGTGCGGGGCTGGCGCTGGCCGCCTGTACCAATCCCGACCGGTTTGAAGACCAGAATTCGGCCGGTCTTGATGGCGTCGGCGCGGGCCTGGCGGGTTCGGCGCAGGACCCGACATCGCCGGCTTATTTTCAACAGGCGATCGGCGACCGGGTTCTCTTCGCCGTCGATCAATCCACCCTGAGCAACGCGGCACAGGTAACGCTGGACGGGCAGGCGAACTGGTTGATGACCAATTCCGATTACATCGCGACGATCGAAGGCCATGCCGATGAGCAGGGCACCCGCGAATACAACCTCGCACTTGGCGCGCGCCGCGCCAATTCGGTTCAGGAATACCTGGTCAGCCGGGGCGTTGCGCCGAACCGTCTGAAGGTGGTGAGCTATGGCAAGGAGCGCCCGATCGAGATTTGCAGCGAGGAAAGCTGTTACGCGAAGAACCGCCGCTCGGTGACGGTGCTTACCGCCGGTCTGGGTAGCTGATCCGACGATTTGGGGGCCCTATGCGCTATCTCGCTGTCACACTTGCCGCCACGTTGACCCTTGCCCCGATCGGGGCTGGGGCACAGGGCACCGAAACCCTGGCCGATATCCGTCAGGAACTGTCGGTGCTTTTTGTCGAACTCAAGAAGCTGCGGCGCGAGCTGAGCACCACCGGTGGGGCGAGCCAGCTTTCGGGCGGTGGTTCGACCCTTGACCGGGTGAATGCAATCGAGGGCGAGGTGCAGCGCCTGACCGCCAAAACCGAAGAGCTTGAGTTTCGCATCGACCGCGTGGTGAGTGATGGCACCAACCGCGTCGGCGATCTGGAATTCCGGCTGTGCGAGTTGGAGCCTGATTGCGACATTGCCAATCTTGAGCCCGGCAGCACGCTGGGTGGGGTAGAGCCGGTGACAACCGGCGGCGGTGCGGTGGCCGCGCCTGACGAGGGCAGCGGTGACGGACCGCAGCTTGCCGTGGGTGAGCGCGACGATTTCGAGCGCGCGCGAGCGGCGCTTGAAGCTGGTGACTTTGCGGCGGCAGCGGAGCAGTTCGCGGCGTTTCGACAGGCCTATCCCGGTAGTCCGCTGAGCGGGCGGGCCGGGTTGCTGCGCGGTGAGGCCCTCGACGGCGCGGGCCGCAAGAGCGATGCCGCGCGCGCCTATCTGGAGACGTTCAGCGCGGCCCCCGACGGTGAGGACGCCCCCGAGGCTCTGTTTCGTCTGGGGCGCTCGCTAGGGCAGCTTGGCCAGACCGACGAGGCCTGTGTGACGCTTGGACAGGTGGCGGCGCGTTATCCGACCGCCGCGGCAGTCGAGGGTGCGCAGGCGGAAATGACCCGGCTCGGCTGTTCGTGAGGACGGACGGATCGGACATCCGTAACAGTCTCACGCGCCACTTCACGCCGCCTGTGCCGGGGGTGATCGGCGTGGCGGTGTCGGGCGGCAGCGATTCCCTTGCTTTGTTATACCTGCTGCATGAGTGGCAACGGGATGGTGGCCCGGATGTGCGGGCGGCGACGGTGGATCACGGGCTGCGGGCCGAGGCGGCGGCGGAGGCGGCGGACGTTGCGCGCCTGTGTGCCGGTCTGGGTATCGCTCACGACACATTGACATGGCGGGGCCATGACGGGACCGGAAACCTGCCGGATCGTGCCCGGCGCGCACGCTATGCGTTGCTGGCGAACTGGGCGCGGGGGCAGGGCATCGCGGATGTCGCCGTGGGCCATACCGAGGATGATCTGGCCGAGACCTTTCTGATGCGCCTTGCGCGTGGGGCCGGAGTGGATGGGCTGGCAGCGATGCGGGATTTCTGGCACGAGGCCGGTGTAACCTTTCATCGCCCTTTGCTTGGGCTGGGGCGCGAGCCTCTCAGGAAATTGCTGCGCGCGCGCGGTGTGGCCTGGGTAGAGGACCCGACCAACAGTGACACTGCATATGAACGCGCGCGGACCCGTGCCACGCTTGGCGCGCTGGCCCCGCTTGGGATCGATACGGCAATGCTGGCCGCCACGGCCCGGAAAATGCTCGGGGCCCGCACAGCGCTTTATCATCAGGCGCATGCTCTGGCGCAGGATCATGTGCGGATCGAGGCGGGCGATGTGGTGATTGCGCGTACTGCGCTCCGGGACATGCCGGACGAGGCGGCGCGACGCATCCTTCAGACGGCGCTGCGCTGGATCAACGGGGCGCAGTATCCGCCGCGCGGACCCGCCATGACGCAGTTTCTGGCGGCGGCGCGGGGCGGAGAGGCGATGACCTTGCAGGGCTGTTTGCTGCACGGCGATGGCGAGAGACTGCGCATCGGGCGGGAATATAATGCGGTGGCCAAGCAGCGCGTGCCGCAAGGGCAGATCTGGGACGGGCGCTGGTGCATTGACGGGCCGACGGTGCCAGGGGCGGAGGTTGCCGCACTTGGCCCCGGAGGCCTGCGCGCCTGTCCCGATTGGCGCGAGGGCGGGCTGCCGCATGGCGCGGCGATGGCGAGCCCGGCGCTATGGCGCGGTGAGGAATTGCTGTCCGCGCCGCTTGCGGGATGGCCGAACGGCTATGACACAAGGCTTGTCCGCGACGGTGCGTTCTACTTCGACACGTTATTATCCCATTGAACATAGGGGTGTGATGTCTATTTAAGAACGGTGCACCCCGTGCTATGAGCGGGGAACCGAAATTTGGGAGAAAACTCTTGGGCAACGCAAGAAACATCGCCTTCTGGCTGGTCCTGTTCCTGTTGATCCTTGCGCTGTTCAACCTGTTCAGTGGCTCGGGCAACACGCTGCAAAGCCGCTCTGTCGCCTATTCCGAGTTTGTGGCGGCAGTCGATGACGGCGCGGTGAGCCAGGTCACGCTGGATGGCGAGACCGTGCGCTATCGCGGGGCCGACGGGCAGGATTATACCACGATCAAGCCGCAGGATGCCGAGATCACGCAGCAGCTGATCGACCAGGGCGTGCCGGTCAAGGCCGAGAGCCAGGAGCAATCCGGTTTCCAGACCTTCCTCGTGTCGCTCCTGCCCTTCCTGCTGCTGATCGGGGTGTGGATCTATTTCATGAACCGCATGCAGGGTGGCGGCAAGGGCGGGGCCATGGGCTTTGGCAAGTCCAAGGCCAAGATGCTGACCGAGAAACATGGCCGCGTGACATTCGACGACGTGGCGGGCATCGACGAGGCCAAGGAAGAGCTGGAAGAAATCGTCGAATTCCTGCGCAACCCGCAGAAGTTCAGCCGCCTGGGCGGGCAGATCCCCAAGGGTGCGTTGCTTGTTGGTCCTCCCGGCACCGGTAAGACGCTGCTCGCGCGCGCCATCGCGGGCGAGGCGGGCGTGCCGTTCTTCACCATCTCGGGCTCCGACTTCGTCGAGATGTTCGTCGGTGTGGGTGCCTCCCGTGTGCGCGACATGTTCGAGCAGGCCAAGAAGAACGCGCCATGTATCGTTTTCATCGACGAGATCGACGCCGTGGGCCGTCATCGTGGCGCGGGTTATGGCGGCGGCAATGATGAGCGCGAGCAGACGCTCAACCAGTTGCTGGTAGAGATGGACGGGTTCGAGAGCAACGAAGGTGTGATCATCATCGCCGCGACGAACCGCAAGGACGTGCTCGATCCGGCGCTGCTGCGCCCGGGCCGCTTTGATCGTCAGGTCACTGTGCCCAACCCCGACATCAAGGGCCGCGAGAAGATTCTGGGCGTGCATGCCCGCAAGACACCGCTGGGGCCCGATGTGGACCTGCGCCTGATCGCGCGCGGCACGCCAGGGTTCTCGGGGGCCGATCTTGCCAACCTGGTGAACGAGGCGGCGCTGATGGCCGCCCGGGTGGGCCGACGCTTTTTGACCATGGTCGATTTCGAGAACGCCAAGGACAAGGTGATGATGGGGGCCGAGCGTCGCTCGATGGTGCTGACCGACGACCAGAAGGAAAAGACCGCCTATCACGAGGCCGGGCACGCGGTGGTGGGTCTTGCCCTGCCGAAATGCGATCCGGTCTACAAGGCCACGATCATCCCGCGTGGCGGTGCGCTCGGCATGGTGGTCAGCCTTCCAGAAATCGACCGGTTGAACTGGCACAAGTCCGAATGCGAGCAGAAGCTGACCATGACCATGGCCGGGAAGGCGGCGGAAATCCTCAAATACGGCGAGGAGAACGTCTCGAACGGCCCGGCGGGTGACATCCAACAGGCCAGTGGGCTTGCCCGCGCGATGGTGATGCGTTGGGGCATGTCCGACAAGGTGGGTAACGTCGATTACGAGCAGGCGCATGAGGGCTACATGGGCAACGGGGCCGGTGGCTTTTCGATTTCCGCCCATACCAAGGAGTTGATCGAGGACGAGGTCAAGCGCATGATCGACGAGGCCTATCAGGAGGCCAAGAAGATCCTCGAAGACCGGCACGACGAGTGGGAGCGGCTGGCACAGGGCCTTCTGGAATACGAGACCCTGACCGGCGAAGAGATCAGCCGCGTCATTCGGGGCGAGCCGCCCGAGCCGGGCGACGGCGACAGAGGGGCCGCAGAGGCGGCAAAACCGTCGGTCACCGCCATTCCCAAGACCAAGCCCAAATCCTCGCCCGGTTCGGGCGAGGGCGGGCTGGAGCCCGAGCCCTCGACGTGAGCGCGACGCTCGCAAAAGCAGACTGGAATCCCGGGGCCTATGCAAGGTTCCGGGATCAGCGTTTGCGCCCCGCTCTCGACCTGCTGAATGCGGTCGGGCAGATGGGGGCCGGGGATGTGGTTGATATGGGCTGCGGCAACGGCACGATGGCCGAGGCACTGCGCGCGCGCAGTGCGGGGCGGCGCCTGACCGGTGTCGATGCCAGCCCCGCGATGCTGGAGAAGACCCGCGCCAGTGGCGCTTATGATGCCCTGCAACAGGCAGATATCGCCGACTGGCACCCGCGTCATGCCCCTGGCCTGATCTATTCCAACGCTGCTCTGCATTGGGTGGGCAACCACGAGACGCTGATGCCCCGGCTTGCCGCGATGCTGAGCAAGGGCGGCACGCTGGCCGTGCAGATGCCGCATCAGAACAAGGCGCCGTCGCATCGCGTCTGGCTGACGCTGGCCGAGGAATTTTACCCCGGGCGGGTCGAGAAGATGGGCACGCCCGGTGTCATGGCCCCGGTGAAATACGAGGAATTGCTTGCCCCATTGGGGCAGTTCCGCCTGTGGGAAACCGATTACTACCAGCGCCTGACCGCAGAGCCGGGCAGCCACCCGGTGCGCCGCTATACCGAGAGCACCTATGCGCGCCCGGTGCTGGCGATGCTGGAGCCCGAGGAAAAGGCTGACATCATCCGCCGCTACGAGGAGGTGATGCACACCGCCTATCCGGTGCGCGCCGATGGCACGGTGCTGTTCCCGTTCCGGCGGATGTTCTTTACCCTCACGGTCTGAGCCTGTGGCCGCCGTTGCATGGATATTTCTGGCAAGATGAATCGGGGGCAGGCATGCCGGCTTTGAAACCTACGCTGTATGCGGGGCGGATCACGTGGATTGGGCGAGTCGCGGATCGGGCGGCAAGCCTTGCGGCGGAGCCATTGAGCGAGATTTCCGTCAGCTTTGCCGGGATCGCGGGTGAAGAGCATGCAGGTCTGACGCGCCCGTCGTGCAGCCGGGTCGTGGCGCAGCATCCCAAGGGGACGGAGATCCGCAACGTGCGGCAGTTTTCCGTGCTCTCGGTCGAAGATCTTGATGCAATAGCAAGGAAAATGGGCGTGGACCGGCTTGATCCGGCCTGGGTCGGGGCCTCTCTGGTGGTCGATGGCATTCCGGATTTCACCCACCTTCCGCCCGCGTCGCGGTTGCAGGGGCCGGACGGGGTGACGCTGGTGGTGGATATGGAAAACCGCCCCTGTCACCTGCCCGCCAAGGTGATCGACGCACATTTGCCTGGGGTTGGCGGGCGGTTCAAGGCGGCAGCAAACGGTCGGCGCGGCGTGACCGCCTGGGTCGAGCGTGAGGGCGTGTTGCGGCTGGGTGAGACGCTGCGCCTGCACATTCCCGATCAGCCCGCCTGGGGCGAGCTGGCGCGGGTGCGCGGCGAGATGCTTTGATCCCGCACCTGTGGTTTCCGATCAGAAACCATGCCGCGACAGGCCGCCGCAAGCGGGGCGGGATGTGTCGGATTCACATGCTGCGGGATGCCGCAAACTGGCTATAGCCGGATCAGACCCACCCCTTGCCTCCGGGCAACGCAAAAGGACCGATCATGAGCTACAAATCTGATATCGAGATCGCACGCGAGGCGCAGAAGCGCCCCATTCAGGAGATCGGTGAAAAGCTGGGGATTTCCAGCGATCACCTGCTGCCCTATGGCCATGACAAGGCCAAGGTGAGCCAGGAGTTCATCAACTCGGTTCAGGGCAACAAGACCGGCAAGCTGATCCTCGTGACCGCGATCAACCCGACGCCTGCGGGCGAAGGCAAGACCACCACCACCGTGGGTCTGGGCGACGGCCTGAACCGCATCGGCAAGAAAGCCACCGTTTGCATCCGAGAGGCGAGCCTTGGGCCGAATTTCGGCATGAAGGGCGGGGCCGCGGGTGGTGGCCATGCGCAGGTTGTCCCGATGGAGGACATGAACCTGCATTTCACCGGCGATTTTCACGCCATCACCAGTGCGCACAGCCTGCTGTCGGCGATGATCGACAACCATATCTACTGGGGCAACGAGCTTGATATCGACGTGCGCCGGGTGCAGTGGCGGCGGGTCGTGGACATGAATGACCGCGCGCTGCGTCACGTCAACGTGAGCCTCGGCGGCGTCGCAAACGGCTTTCCGCGCGAGGGCGGGTTCGACATCACCGTGGCCTCGGAGGTCATGGCGATCTTGTGTCTGGCGCGCGATCTCAAGGATCTCGAAGAGCGTCTCGGCGCGATGATCGTCGCCTATCGCCGCGACAAGACGCCGGTTTTCTGCCGTGATATCAAGGCCGAAGGCGCGATGACCGTTCTGCTCAAGGACGCGATGCAGCCCAACCTCGTGCAGACGCTGGAGAACAACCCCGCCTTCGTGCATGGCGGACCGTTTGCGAATATCGCGCACGGCTGCAACTCGGTCATCGCTACCACCACCGCGCTCAAGCTGAGCGACTACGTGGTGACGGAAGCCGGGTTCGGGGCAGATCTCGGGGCCGAGAAATTCATGAACATCAAGTGCCGCAAGGCGGGGCTCGCGCCCGATTGCGTCGTGCTGGTCGCGACCGTGCGCGCGATGAAAATGAACGGTGGCGTGGCCAAGGTCGATCTGGGGGCCGAGAATGTCGAGGCCGTCAAGGCGGGCTGTCCGAACCTCGGGCGGCATATCGAGAACGTCAAATCGTTCGGCGTGCCGGTGGTCGTGGCGATCAACCATTTCGTCACCGATACCGATGCCGAGGTGGCTGCCGTCAAGGAGTATGTCGCCAGCCACGGGGCTGAGGCGGTGCTGTCGCGGCATTGGGAGCTGGGCTCGGAAGGCTCCGAGCCGCTGGCCAAGAAGGTGGTCGAGATGGCAGAGGCCGGCACCGGCGATTTCGCCCCGCTCTATCCCGACGAGATGCCGCTGATGGAAAAGATCGAGACCATCGCCAAGCGCATCTACCGCGCCGACGAGGTGCTGGCCGATCAGAAGATCCGTAACCAATTGAAGGATTGGGAAGAGCAGGGCTATGGCCATCTGCCGGTCTGCATGGCCAAGACGCAGTACAGCTTTACCACCGACCCCAGCCGTCGCGGTGCGCCGACAGGCCATTCGGTGCCGGTGCGCGAAGTGCGGATTTCGGCCGGTGCGGGCTTTATCGTTGTGGTCTGTGGTGAGATCATGACCATGCCGGGCCTGCCCTCGAAACCGGCGGCCGAGTCGATCCGGCTCAATGACGAGGGTCAGATCGAAGGGCTGTTCTGAGCCAGGACGTGGTGGCCCGCCCGGTCTCGTGCCGGACGGGCCAATCCGTTGCAAAGAAGGGGAAAGACATGACGGCAGACATCATCGACGGCAAGGCTTTCGCGGCCACGATCCGCGACAAGGTGACGGGCCACGTGGCGCGGCTCAAGGACGAGCACGGGATCACGCCCGGCCTTGCGGTGGTGCTGGTGGGCGAGGACCCGGCGAGCCAGGTCTACGTGCGCTCAAAGGGCAAGCAGACGGTCGAAGTGGGGATGAACTCCTACGAGCACAAGCTGGACCCTGAAACCTCGGAGGCGGATCTGCTGGCGCTGATCGAGCAGCTCAATAATGACCCCGCCGTGCATGGCATCCTTGTGCAGTTGCCCCTGCCGGATCATCTCGATTCCGATCTGGTCATCAACAGCATCGACCCGGCCAAGGACGTCGACGGCTTTCATATCTCCAATGTCGGCCTGCTCGGGACCGGGCAAAAGAGCATGGTGCCCTGTACGCCGCTCGGCTGTCTGATGATGCTGCGCGACAAGCTGGGCAATCTCAGCGGGATGGATGCCGTGGTGCTGGGTCGGTCGAACATCGTGGGCAAGCCGATGGCGCAGCTTTTGCTGGGTGACAGCTGCACCGTGACGATCGCGCATAGCCGCACCAAGGACCTGCCCGAGGTGGTCCGCCGGGCCGATATCGTTGTGGCCGCCGTGGGACGTCCCGAAATGGTGCCGGGTGACTGGATCAAGCCGGGGGCGACGGTGATCGACGTGGGCATCAACCGGATCGAGCGGGACGGCAAGACCAAGCTGGTCGGCGACGTGGATTTCCCATCGGTGCACGCGGTTGCCGGGGCCGTGACGCCGGTGCCGGGGGGGGTGGGCCCGATGACCATCGCCTGTTTGCTGGCCAACACGGTGACCGCCTGCTGCCGGGCCAACGGGCTGGCGGAACCCGAGGGGCTGACGGCCTGATCGCGGCGCGCCGGGGGCTATAGATCGGCGTGATATTCCGCGATCAGGTGGCGCACCACCGATTGAAGCGCCTCGGCCTCGGTCTGCCCGGTGTCGCGCGCGGCGATGAATACCGCGCGCTGCCGCTCTGAACTGGTGCCGCGCGCGAGCATGTCGCGCGCGTTCCCGGCCTCGGCCACCGCGTCGAAGAATTGCGCGTCCTCGGCGATCAATTCGAGAATTTCCTCGACCAGCACACCCATCTCGACAATCTCGTTGCGGCCAAAATCAATCAGCCCCTCGGTGGTGCCGTAACGCTGCGCGCGCCAGCGATTTTCCGAGACCAGAAAGCCGTCATAGATGCGCCAGCGCTGATTATGGATCGCCAGCCGCCAGAGCATCCGCGCCAGCGATTGCGTCAGCGCGGCCAGCGTCAGCGCATCCTCGAGCCGGGGCTGCACGTCGCAGATCCGCGATTCCAGTGTCGGAAAGCGCGACGAGGGGCGCAGATCCCACCAGATCTTGCTGGCATCCTCGATCACGCCCAGATCGACCAGCGCCTGAACCGAGCGGTCGAACTCGCCAAAGCTCTCCATCCGGGGCGGCGGGCCGGTGCGCGGCAGGTTGTCGAACACCGTCAGCCGATAGCAACTGAGCCCGGTATCCTGCCCCTGCCAGAACGGCGAGGAGCAACTGAGCGCCAGCAGATGCGGCAGGAAATAGCTCAGCTGGTTCATCAGGTCGATGCGCCGGTCGGGCGGCTCGATCCCGACATGCACATGCATGCCGCAGATCAGCATCCGTCGCACAACGCCCGCCAGATCGTGCTGCAAGTCGTTATAGCGTTGCTTGTCGGTATGGGTCTGGCTGCGCCAGTCGGAAAACGGGTGGCACGAGGCGGCGATGGGGGCGAGATTATGCGCCTTGGCATGTTTCGCGACGGTGCTGCGCAGGCGTTTGAGGTCCTCGCGCGCCTCACTGATGTTGCGGCAGACACGGGTGCCGATCTCGATCTGGCAATTGAGGAATTCCGGACTGACCTGATCCTGCAAGTCCTGTGCACAGGCGCGCATCAGAGCCTCCGGTGCCGGGCTGAGCGCCAGGCTGTCGAGATCAACGAGAAGGTACTCCTCCTCTACTCCGATGGTGAATTCCGGGCTGATATAAGCCATGCGCGTCGCTCCCCCGCCGTGATCGGTGCCGTCGAGGTACTTCAGCACGGTTTTCCGCGCGCGGGCAAGGAAAACGGGGGCGGGGCCTGCTACTCGACGCTGTCCACCGGGCGTATGCGCTGCACCAGCACGCTGCCCATCTCGACGATGCCTTCCATGCGCTCCTCCAGCCGGATCATCTCGGCCATGGCGCTGAGCATGGCAGAGCACTCCAGCCACCGGCCCGCCCTCGTTGCGCATGATCGAGCGCTCATTGTTGAGCAACGCCCTCGGCCGCCTCCCGCCTTTTCGCTCTGGCGCCGAGATGCGGAATTTGTAATAGACCGGCGCGGCCTTGAGAGTGAATTCCAGCACCTTTACCGCCACCAGGATTACGAAGAAATCGCGGATCATGTGGATGAGAAAGCATTGATCGAAACGTCCAATCAGGGGCTGTTCTGGTCAAGTTTCTGGCGTGCCATGCGCGCTGTCCTTGCGAGCCCTGGACGCAAGGCAGGGCGTTTTGTCGCGATGGATAGGGAGCCGGCCCTCACAACCCTTATCTTTGGCGCGACGGGGCTGCCACATGTCAGGCACAGGAGGTTTGCGCCTGCACCTCTTCCATGGCCTCGACCAGTGCCTCGAGCGTGAGCAGGATCGAGGCGTGACGGTTCTTGTAGTCGCGCGCCGGGCGCAGCACCTCGAGCCCGTCGAACGGCGCGGGTGGCGTCGGGCCGTCGGATTTGAGCATCTCCTTGAGTGCGTCGCGCGCCGCGCGGACCTGCGACAGATCGCAGCCGATGATATTGGCACCCACCACGCTGGCCGCTGCCTGACCGAGCGCGCAGGCCTTGACCTCGGCGGCATAGTCACAAATCCGGCCCTCGTTGCAGGCGATATCCACCGTCACCGTCGAGCCGCAGAGCGGCGCGCGGCGCTTGACGCTGGCCTGCGGCGCGTCGAGCCGCCCGTGATGCGGGATGTCAGCCGCGAGCTCGAGGATGCGCGCGGAATAGAGCTTGATCAGGTCGGTCTCGCCGGACATGGCTTTCCCTTTCGTGTCGTCCCCCCTAAATAGGCCCGCACGCGCCAGATGCAAAAGGAAATCCGTCATGGACTTCGATCCGAATCGACTAAAGTATGATGCCAACGGGCTGATCCCGGCAATCGCGCAGGAGGCGGAAACCGGCGAGGTGCTGATGATGGCCTGGATGAATGCCGAGGCCGTCGCGCGCACGCTGGAAACGGGGCGTGTGACCTATTGGAGCCGCTCGCGACAGTCCTTCTGGATAAAGGGGGAAACCTCGGGCCATGTGCAGGAACTGGTCGAGATGCGCATAGATTGCGACAGCGATTGCCTGCTCTTGCTGATCCGCCAGACCGGGCCCGCCTGTCACACCAACCGGCGGTCATGCTTTTACCGGGCGGTGCGCGAGGGCGCGGAGATTGAGATCATGGCACCGATGGCGGCGTCGGATTGAGTATTTCTAGAACGATGAAACGCTAAAGCATGTTGCTCAAGAGTGGGAACCGGTTTTGAGCTTGTCGAGCATGCGACATACTCTAAAGCCCGACGATTTTGCGGATGTCTTGCGGGCTGGCCCCCTCGGCGCGATAAGTGGCGATAGCGCGGGCGTCGTCGCGTTTGGCGAGGCGCTTGTCGTGGTCGTCGCGGATCAGCCGGTGGTGGTGATAGGCGGGGGTGGGCAGACCAAGCAGACGTTGCAGCAGGACGTGGATCTGTGTGGCGTCGCGCAAATCCTGACCACGGATCACATGGGTGGTCTGCTGGTCGGCATCGTCGAGTACCACTGAGAGGTGATAGGAGGCCCCCATATCGCGACGGGCAAGCACCACGTCGCCCACGGTGGCGGGCAGGTTGCGGGGCGTGATGATGTCGTCTTTTTCTTTGTATGTCAGAGGGCTGGAGAGTGTTTTGCAGGCGCGGCTTATGTCAAGGCGCAGGGCGGTGTCTTGCGGCATCGCGCCCTTGGGCGGGGTGTCGGGGCGGCAGGTGCCGGGGTAGATTACCCCGTCGGGGCCATTGAGCGGCGCACCTTCCTGCGGGGCGGCGGCGGCGGCGCGGATATCGCTGCGACTGCAGGAACATGGGTAGAGAAATCCCTGATTCCAAAGTGTTTTCAGGGCATCCCGATAGTGTGAAAGTCGGGTGGATTGACGCAGGACCGGGGCAGGCCAGCTGAGGCCGAGCCACGTCAGGTCATCGAAAATCTGCGCTTCCCACTCTGGGCGGCTACGGCTTTGGTCCAGATCGTCGATGCGCAAAAGGAAGGTGCCGTTCGCCGCTCGCGCCATGTCATGCGCCAGCATCGCCGAGAAGGCGTGCCCCAGATGGAGCGGGCCGGTAGGTGAAGGGGCAAAGCGCGTTATGAACATTTAAGCAATTGGTTAGGGTGCGAAGCTCATGCATTGCGCCTGCAACCAATCGGTCCATGCCGCCTTGGCCCTGTCGGTATAGGCCTTGTAGCGATGCACGCGCCCGCGCCGACCTCCCTTGAGCCCCTCCACCGGGCGGAAGAGGCCGAAATTCACGTTCATCGGTTGAAAGGTCTTGGCCTCGGCGCCGCCCGTGATGTGGTGGATGAGCGCGCCCATGGCACTGTCTTGCGGGACGGGTGGCAGAGGTTGGCCCATGATTTCAGCGGCGGCGAGGCGGCCCGCGAGCAGGCCCATGGCCGCTGACTCGACATAACCCTCGACGCCGGTGATCTGCCCGGCAAAGCGGATATGCGGGCGCGAGCGCAGGCGCAGCTGATCATCGAGCAACGTCGGAGAATTCAGGAAGGTGTTGCGGTGGATGCCGCCAAGGCGGGCGAAATTGGCGTTCTCCAGTCCGGGGATTGCCTTGAAAACAGCGGCTTGCGCGCCATATTTCATCTTGGTCTGGAAGCCCACCATATTGTAGAGCGTGCCGAGCGCATTGTCACGGCGCAGTTGCACCACCGCATGCGCCTTGATGTCGGGCTGATGCGGGTTGGTCAGGCCGACGGGCTTCATCGGGCCGTGGCGCAGGGTTTCGCGGCCGCGTTCGGCCATCACCTCGATAGGCAGGCAGCCGTCGAAATACTTGGCCGTTTCGCCCTCGTGAAACTCGGTCTTGTCGGCGGCGAGCAGCGCATCGATGAAGGCCTCATACTGGTCGCGGTCCATTGGGCAATTGAGATAGGCGGTGCGTTCCGCCTCGGTCTCGCCCTTGTCGTAGCGCGATTGCATCCACGCCTTGGACATGTCGATGCTGTCGTAATAAACAATTGGGGCGATGGCGTCGAAGAAGGCGAGCGCGTCGCTCCCGGTCTCGCGTGCGATGGCCTGGCCCAGCCCTTCCGAGGTCAGCGGGCCAGTCGCGACGATCCAGTGGCCATCCGTAGGAAGCTCCGTGATTTCAGCATGTTGCACGGTGATCTTTGGGTGATCCATGAGGCGCTGCGTGACCGATTGCGCGAACGGGTCGCGATCCACGGCGAGCGCGCCCCCGGCGGGCAGACGGTGGCGGTCGGCCATCGCCATGATCAGGCCATCTGCGGCCCGCATTTCCCAATGCAGCAGGCCCACGGCGTTCTGCTCATGGTCATCCGAGCGGAAGGAATTGGAGCAGACCATTTCCGCCAGATCGCCCGTGCGATGCGCGAAGGTCTTCACCTTGGGGCGCATTTCGTGGAGGACCACGTTGATGCCGAGATTGGCGGCCTGCCAAGCGGCCTCGGACCCGGCCATGCCGCCGCCGATGATGTGCAAACTCTGTGTCATGGGCTGCGATCTAGGGGATTGCGCGGGGTTTGGAAAGGGGCGTCACTGCTGCCAGTCCGGCGGGCGCTTGGCGAGAAAGGCATTGATGCCCTCGTCGGTGTCGCGGTCGAGCATGTTCTCGACCATCACCGCGCCGGTATGGGCGTAGGCGGCGTCAATGTTCAGTTCCAGTTGTTCGTAGAAGGCGCGCTTGCCGATGCGCACCGCCGAGCCGAGCTTGGCCGCCACGGTCTCGGCAAGGGTCATGGTCTCGGCCTCCAGATCCTCCATCGGCACGGCGCGGTTGATCAGGCCCAGCTCCTGCGCGCGGTTGGTCTCGATGAATTGCCCGGTGGTCAGCATCTCGAACGCCTGTTTGCGCGGGATGTTGCGGCTGAGCGCCACCATGGGGGTCGAGCAGAAAAGTCCGATATTGACGCCGTTGACGCCAAAGCGGGTACCGTGGGCGGCGACCGCCATGTCGCAGGACGCCACAAGCTGGCAGCCTGCGGCGGTGGCGATGCCATGCGGCGCGGCGATCACCGGCTGCGGCAGGTCGCGGATTGCGGTCATCACCTCGGTGCAGCGCGCGAAGAGATCGGCGAAATAGGCGCGGCCATTGTCGGGCGATTGCCGCGCGGCCTGCATTTCCTTGAGATCGTGGCCCGCGCAGAACGCCTTGCCGGTGCCCGCGAGCGTGACCACGCGAATGCGGCGATCCTCGCCGAGCCGCGCGAATTCGGATTTGAGTTCCGCCAGCATCGCGTCGGAGAGCGCGTTGAGATTGCCCGGTGAGTTGAGCGTAAGACGCGCGATTGCGCCTTCGTCTGTGCGGTCGAGAATTGGCATCTTGTCACCCCTTTTGCGTTATGGCCATTCTGGCATGGATAAGGGCAGGGAGGAAAGCATGAGCCTGAAGATGGGTGCGGAAGACTTGATGGGATTCCTGGAGCGGGAATTTCCGCAGGTCATGGGCGAGTTTGCCATCGAGGATGTGGGCGAGATGCGTATTCGCACGCGGCTTTTGGTGGGGGAGCGGCATTTGCGGCCCGGCGGCACCGTGTCGGGCCCGTCGATCTTTGCGCTGGCGGATGTGTCGGTCTACCTCGCCGTGCTGGCGATGATCGGGCCGCAGGGGCTGGCGGTGACGACCAATTGCAGCATAGATTTCATGCGCAAACCGGCGGCGCGCACCGATCTGATCGGAGAATGTCGGCTCTTGAAGCTGGGGCGCGTGCTGGCGGTCGGCGAGGTGCTGGTGTTTTCCGACGGCGTGACGCAGCCGGTAGCACGGGCGAGCCTGACCTATTCGATCCCGCCGGCCTGAGCGCCGGGGGGCTGTCTGCCCCCCGGACCCCCCCCGAGAGTATTTTTCGAACGATGAGGCTCAGGGCAGGAGCTTGGCGACATAGCCGGGCAGGGCGAAGGCGGCTTGATGGACCTGCGGGGTGTAGTATCCAGGCGTGATGCCGGTGGCATCGAACCGGCCTTGCAGCACATCCAGAGGTGTGGCGCGCGACGGGCCATCGGTGCCCCAGCCAAAGGCCATCGGCCCGCCCGCATAGGTGGGGACGGTCGCAAGATAGCAGGTGGCATCGACGAAAAGGGCGCGAAAGGCGCGCATGGTGTTGTGCAATTCCTGACCTTGCAGGAAGGGCACGCCGTTTTGTGTCACGAGTATGCCGTCCTCGGTCAGGGCGCGCTTGGCGTGCCCGTAGAACGTGTCGGAAAAGAGCACCTCGCCCGGGCCGATGGGATCGGTCGAATCGACGATGATCACATCATAACCGCCCGCGGTCTGGCGGATGAACTCGGCGCCGTCGGCGATCACCAGATCGAGGCGCGGATCGTCGAACGCGCCGTCGCTCAGCATCGGCAGGAATTCTCTCGAGAAGTCCACCACGCCCGCGTCGATTTCCACCATCGTCACATGCGCGACCGTGGCGTGGCGCAGCACCTCGCGGGCCATGCCGCCATCGCCGCCGCCGATGATCAGCACGCGCTTGGCCGCACCATGCGCCAGGATCGGCACATGAGTCAGCATCTCGTGATAGATGAAATTGTCGCCCTCGGTGGTCTGTACCACATCATCAAGCGTCAGCACCCGGCCGAAGGTGCCGTTCTGGAACACCTTCAACCGCTGATGCTCGGTCTTGCTGTCATAGAGCATCTCGTCCACGCGCAGGGCTTGCGCATAGTCGGGATGCAGGCTCTCGCGAATCCAGTTGCTCATGCCGCGATTCCGGCCTCGGTCACGACATCCTCGCCGCGCAGCAGTTCCTTGATGCGGACATCTGCTGTGCCGAACGCGGATTTCAGCACATCAACGGCCAGCCAGGGCCGGGCCTCGCCGCACATGAACACGTCGAACGCGCCATAGCCGATTTCGGGCCAGGTGTGGACCGAGATATGGCTTTCGGCCAGCACCGCCACGCCCGACACGCCCTGCGGGCTGAACTTGTGGGTATGGATATGCAGCAGTGTTGCGCCACAGGTATCCACGCAGTCGCGGAACGCCTGTTGGATGCGGCCCTCGTCATCGAGCCCGTGGCCGTTCACCACCTCGATGATCAGATGGGTGCCCGCGAACACAGCGCCGTCGCGCCGGATGAAGTGATCATCGCGGCTCTCGTCCAGCACATCGCGGGGTAAAATGGTGTCGTCGTTCGCGGGGGTGATCCCGCGGGTGGTGTCTTCCTCTTGGGCGCCTGTCTCCAGACCGATCCCCAGTTGGAAGAGGTTGGCGTCTTTCATGGCGCTCCCCTTCGTTCCAGCAGATTGAATCCAGTCGGTCCCTTAGCGCCCCCCCAGAAAGACATCCGAAGTTGGGATCGGTCCCGATCAAGTGAATCGGCAATTAGGGGCGTAGCCTGAGTCGTGCAAGGTGTTTCCGCAGCGCGGCGAGATTTCTCGGCGGAAATGCCACGGATTGCGCAGAGGATTATGGGGTATAATAATACCTAATTTACAAGTCATTGAAATTACGAATTTTATTGGAAATAATGCCTGTTGACCCGGTCGCGTCACTGACTATAACCCGCCCATCGCATCGGCGTGCCACGCATGGCCCGCCGGGACCAAGACCAAAGATCAAGCACAAGGTTTTGCCTGACATGAAAACATTCTCTGCAACGCCTGCAGATATCGACAAGAAATGGATCCTGATCGACGCCGAGGGCGTTGTTCTGGGCCGTCTCGCCTCGATCATCGCAATGCGCCTGCGCGGCAAGCACAAGCCGAGCTTTACGCCCCATATGGACACGGGTGACAACGTGATCGTCATCAATGCCGACAAGGTGCAGCTTACCGGCAACAAGCGCAACAAGCCGAACTATTGGCACACTGGCCACCCGGGCGGCATCAAGTCGCGCACCACGGCTGAGATCCTCGAGGGCAAGTACCCCGAGCGCGTCGTGATGCAGGCCGTCAAGCGCATGCTGCCGGGCAACCGCCTGAGCCGCACGCTGATGACCAATCTGCGCGTCTATGCCGGCACCGAGCACCCCCACGAAGCCCAGAGCCCCGAGGTGCTGGACGTCAAATCCATGAACTCCAAGAATACGCGGGTGGCTTACTGATGGCTGAAGAAATCAAATCCCTCGAAGGTCTGGAAGCCGTCGCAGGTGACGTAGGCGTTGCCCCCGAGGCGATGGAAGCCCCGCGCGAGCCCGTCCGCGACGATCTCGGTCGCTCCTATGCCACCGGCAAGCGCAAGGACGCGGTCGCCCGCGTCTGGATCAAGCCCGGCTCGGGCAAGGTTGTCGTCAACGGCAAGCCGATCAACGAGTATTTCGCGCGCCCTGTGCTCCAGATGATCCTCAAACAGCCGTTCACCGTGTCCGGCACCGAGGATCAGTTTGACGTGATGGCGACCGTCAAGGGCGGTGGCCTCTCGGGGCAGGCGGGTGCGGTCAAGCACGGCGTGTCCAAGGCGCTCCAGCTTTATGATCCCAGCTTGCGCGGTGCGCTCAAGGCCGCCGGGTTCCTGACCCGCGACAGCCGCGTGGTGGAACGCAAGAAATATGGCCGGGCCAAGGCGCGCAAGAGCTTCCAGTTCTCCAAGCGTTAAGCCTCGATCCGTTCAAAAACACGAAGGGCCGTCCCAAGGGGCGGCCCTTTTGTATTTGTGCGTCGCATCAGCCGGTCGCCCGATCCGGGGTAGGGTCGCGCCGCTCGGCCATGAACTGATCGAATTCGGCCTTGTCACGCGCGTCGCGCAGGCGTTGCAGAAAGCTCTCGAACTGCTCCTGTTCCTCTTCGAGGCGGCGCAGCGTGTCGGCTTTGTAAGCGTCAAAGGCGCTGTTGCCCGAGGGCGCGTTTCGGGTGTGGCGGGTGGATGTGCGGCTGCAGGACATGCGATTGCTCCAGATCATGTAACCCAAGAGGGCGAGGCCAATCGGCCAGAAGACGATGAAGCCCAGAACCATGGCGATGATCCAGGCGGGTTTGCCCTGCCGGTCGAGCCAGGTTTCGGCCCGTGCGGGCCATGCGGCGATGGTGGACATGGGTGCTCCTCTTACAGTGTGAATGTTATTTACATTTACATAGATGGGAATGCCTTGGCCGCATGCAAGGGGGCCGGGCGGGAAATTTTCAGCTGTCGGGCGGGATCAGGCCGAGGCCGCGCAGGTAGACCGCGATGCCCGACTCGAGCAGGTCGTCGGGCGGAAAGGGTGAACGGGCCCCGGGATTGCCGCGCGCGAAGAGTTCCACGACGCCGTGGCTCATGGCCCAGACATGGGCTGCGAACATTGCCGCAGGGGGGCGGCGGTCAGGCGGCAGGTGGGCCGAGAGCGCCTCGGCCGCGCGATTGAGAATGGCCTGCGCGCGCCCGGCTGCATCGGCCAGTTCCGGGCTGCAATTGACCGAGAGGTTGGATTCGAACATCGCCACGTAATGCCCGGCATTGCTGCGGGCAAACTCCAGATAGGCGCGGCCCGTCGTCATGAAGGCCGCCAGCGGATTGGGCTGGCCGCCGTCAAAGGCCGCCTCCATCCGCGTCACGAAAATCTCGTAGCCCTGGCGCGCGGCCTCGGCGATCAGTGCCTCGCGCCCCGAAAAATGCCGGTAGGGGGCGGCGGGCGAGACGCCCGCCAGCTTGGCGGCCTCGGCCATGGTAAAGCCCTGTGGCCCGCGCTCGGCAATTAGGTCGAGCGTCGCCTCGACCAGCGCCTGCCGCAGGTTGCCGTGGTGATAGCCCTGCTTAGCCATTCCAGATCTCGGGCCCGCCCGCGATCCCGGCGTCGCACGTGCCGACGGCGCGGGGGTCCTTGCGGGCGTAGTCGAGGCTGCTGAGCACCTGCCGGATCGCGGCCAGCCGGGCGCGGCGCTTGTCATCGCTGCGGATCACGGTCCAGGGCGCGTGGCTGCTGTGGCTGCGCGCGAGCGTTTCCTCGATGGCGGCGCTGTAGGCGTCCCATTTGCGCAGGCCCTCGACGTCGATTCGGCTTAGTTTCCATTGCTTGAGCGGGCTTTGCTCGCGCTTGAGAAAGCGGCGCAGCTGTTCGGCACGACCCACATTCAGCCAGAACTTGAAGAGGTGAATGCCCTCATCGACCAGCATCCGCTCGAAATCCGGCACCTGTTTGAAGAACGACTCGCGCTCGGCCTCGGTGCAAAAGCCGAAGACATGTTCGATCACGCCGCGATTGTACCAGCTGCGGTCATAAAACACGATCTGTCCCCCGGCGGGCAGATGGTCGATATAGCGCTGGAAATACCATTGCGTGGCCTCAGTATCCGAGGGTTTGGGCAGCGCCACGACCCGCGCGCTGCGAGGATTGAGGTTCTCGCGGAACCGCTTGATGGTGCCGCCCTTGCCGGCCGCGTCGCGCCCCTCGAAGACGATGACCACGCGCGCGCCGGTTTCGCGCGCCCAGTGCTGCAGCTTCACCAGTTCGATCTGGAGGTGCTCAAGTTCCTTTTCATAGACCTTCTTGGCCATGCGCTCGGAATAGGGAAAGCTAGGGTCGAGCACGTCGTCCTTGTCAGCCCGGCGGATGGCGTCGCGCACCTCGCGGGGGGCGTCGTTCTCGAAAAAGGCGCTGATCGCGCCATCAAAGGGGAGCTCCATGCCGGGCCTCGTTCTTGTGATGCCCCACTATGGCGGCTCACTCCGGCGGGCGCAATCCGGCGCGGGTGGCGACGCGGTGGATGGCGGCGATGACCGCATCGGGGGCGGCATGGTGCGGCATATGGCCGATGCCGTCGAGAGCAGTGAGATTGGCACCGTCCACCTGATCGGCGAGGGGGCGGGAATGGATAGAGAGGCCGACGGTGGTGTCAGCGGTGCCGTGGACGATCTCGACCGGGAGTGCGAGTTCGTCGTAGCGGGGGTGCAGCGCCTCGATCTCTGAGAGCAGGTTGGCGCGTTGCAGGGCGTTGGCGCGCATGCTGTGCCGCCGCAGGGTCAGCCCCGCGCCGATATGATCAAGATAGCCCCCGGGCGGCGCTTGCGGCGTGAAAATCTCTGATACCGCCTGTTCGACGCGGGCGTCATCGACAAAAGCGGTAATGAAAGGGATCACGAGAGGCCCAAGCACCGGGTGCGAGAGCACGCGGTAATAGGTGGAGAGGCCACTCTTCCACGGCTTGGCCGCACCCGCCAGATCGACGAGGGCGGCGATATGGTCGGGTTGTGTGACCGCCCAGGCGAGCGCCACCGCGCCGCCGTAGCTGTGGCCGAGCACGATGGGTTTCTCGGCACCGAACTGCGCGGCGGCCTTTTGCATCAGCGCGGCCTGTTGGGTGATCGTGGCCCCGGTGCGGTTGATCCGGTCGGTATAGCCGAGGCCCGGACGGTCGAGCACGATGACGCGGTAATCGCCTGCGAGGCGCGGAGCGAGATCAAAGGTCATATCGCGGGTGTTGCCAGAGGCCCCGTGAATGAGCACCAGATCGGGGGCCGAGCCGTCATCAGGCCCCATCACCACGCCGTGCACGCGGTGGCCGTCGACCTCGATGATCTGGCCCTCGGGGGGAAAGGCGGCCTCGGCCCGTGCCTCGTGCAGGCGCGCGCGGTGCAGTGTCCAGCCCCAGAGGCCGGCGATGACAATCGCAATGACTATCAGAGATTTAATGGCCAATGTTCATCTGCTCGAACGGGGTCGTCTGGTAGATCTGGTTGATCCAGTTGCCATAGAGCAGATGCGCGTGGCTGCGCCAGCGGTTCGAGGGCGGGCGCGCGGGATCGTCGCCCGGATAGTAGTTGCACGGCACGTTGATCGGGGTGCCGGTCGCGACGTCGCGGTCATATTCCTGTTTCAGCGTGTCGCTGTCATATTCGAAATGGTTGAAAATATAGAGCGCACGGCGCGCGGTATCCTCGACCAGACAGGGGCCGACCTCGTCACTGTCGAGAAGGATGCGAAGTCCCGGCACCGCCTCGATCTCGGCGCGTTTCATCTCGGTCCAGCGGCTGACAGGGATGACGCAATCATCCGAAAACCCGCGCAGATAGGGCGAGGCGGGATCCATGTTGCGGTGCCGGAAGCAGCCGAAGGCCTTGTGATCCAGCTTATGTTTCTTGACGTCGTGGAAATGGTTGATCATCGCCATCCCGCCCCAACAGACGCCGAAGGTGGAATGAACATGGGTCTGGGTCCAGTCAAAAACGCGGGCCAATTCGCCCCAATAGGTGACGGCGTCGAAGTCGAGATGTTCGATCGGCGCGCCGGTGATGATCAGCCCATCATATTTATCGCCCGAGGCTGCGACCTCCTCGAAGGGGCGGTAGAAGCTTTCCATATGCTCGGCGGCGGTGTTCTTGGTCTGATGTTCGGACATGCGGATCAGGTCAAGCTCGATCTGCAAGGGCGTGGCCCCGATCAGCCGGGCGAACTGGTTCTCGGTCTGGATCTTCTTGGGCATCAGGTTCAGCAGGCCGATGCGCAGCGGCCGGATATCCTGCCGCGCCGCTTGATCCGGGTCCATGACCATCACACCCTCGCGCGTCAGCACGGAATAGGCGGGCAGATTGGCGGGCATCTTGATGGGCATGGGGCAGGGGTCCTTGTTTGACTGGGGTCAGATAGGCGTATCGGTCCGGCGCTCAAGGGCGGTCGCGATCAGGTGATCGAAATCTGCGCCGTTGCGGATTTGCGCCACTTCGTCTGCGCTGACTGAGATACCCCATTTGATCATGGCCTCGTAGCGTGGTTGACGATGTGCGAGGGCGCGGGCATAGGTCCAGCGAATAAAGCTGTCTGGATCAACGTCGTCCACTTGGCAATTGTTTTCCCTCAGATATTCATCCCATGCGGTAGCGAGGAATTCGGGTTGATAGGCCATCGGCTTGGGCGCGCGGTCAAAGCGGCGGATCAGTTCGGCGGTATGCGCATCGGAGCCCTCGATATAGATCAGCAGGCAATGGCGGGAGAGCTCCGAAAGCAGCGGATCATTCGGGTCGTCGCCATCCACCCATTCGCAGATCGACCCGCCGGTGTCGCAGATGAAATGCGGATAGCCGTAGAGCCGCTCGGCGCGCTCGATGAAATAGCCGGTATCCATCAGCGCGTTGATCTCGGCCTGACGGAATTGTTCCTGACGGCGGCAGTAGTCGTCGATGGGCATGCCGCCCTTTGCCGGGTCGCCCGGCTTGCCCAGATAGGTCGAGACCGGGGCGAGATTGTGAAAGGTGATGTTGGAGCCGATATAGATCGAATCCGACAGCAGCAGGTCGCGTAGAAAGGGCACCTGCATGGCGTGCGCCTTGGCGTTGTCGACAATGAGCTCGCCCATGTAGCGGGTGCCGATACGGTAGTCGATCGAGTAGTGGAACCACCCGCCCTGATCGCGCAGCAGGTTGGAGACATGGGTCTTGCCCAGGCCCGACATGCCGTAGAACAGCACCCGTTTATGCGTCGCGTCACGCCAGTCCTGCGCGGTCTGATAGATCATTGCCTGTCCCCTTTGGTCACGGTGCTACAAAGCGCGCGCGGGGGCGTCAAATGGCAAAATGTCCGTGCCCACGAAAAAACCCCGCCCGGATGAGGGGCGGGGTCATGATGTTTGGCGGCTCTGTCGCTCAGTAGCGATAGGCCACCTTAAAACCGACGCCGATCGCGTCGTTGTTCTTGAACTGCGTTCTGGGCAGCGCGCCGATCGTGGTGACTGCGTCGCCTACGAAGGTGTAGTTCACGCCTCCGGACAAGATCATGCCGTTCTCATTCTCGTAGCGTGCGCCGACGGTAAAGCCGAGCTTGCCTGATGTCGGCCCGAGGTTCGAGACCGGCGAGCCATCGTCGTTATCCTCGTAGGTTGCCGAAAGGGAGCCCGAGAAATTTTTCGTGAATTGCCGACCGACCCCGAGCGTGTAGGTATAGGTGTCGCTTGTGTAAGACAGGAAGGGACCACCGGTCAGGATCTGGTAATCCCGGGGCGAGATCGTGAAATCGGACCAGTTGACCCACCGCACGCTGCCAAACACGAGCGTATCCTTGGCGATGCCGGATTGGAAGTTCAGGTTGATCGACTCGGGTGTTTCGATCTTGGTCTTGCTCGTCCGGGTGCCGAAGACAACCGTTGTTTCCGTGGTCCGGTGCGTGGTCTCGATGGTTGAGTTGTAGGTCAGCGACACGCGCAGCGCGATCTCGGGCTTCTCGTAGGACAGGCCCGCCACATAGCCGAGACCTTCGTCGCCCTGACCGTCCACCGAATATCCCGCGACGAGCGGGACATTGGAATCGGCAGTGACAGTTTGCACTCTGAAACCGCCATGAACGCCAAAACCATTCGTGAAGCGATAATTCAAAAGACCGGTGATGGCATCCGCGTCGAGACGCGCATCGGTCCCTGCGATCGGCCAGGCTCCGGCGGCAATATTGCCGATGGCCGTTGCGTCAGGGGTCCCTGCGAAGGGAACGGATCCGCCACTGTATTTGACATCGGCACCGAAGGGCTGGTCATAGATGATCGCAAAGCTTAGCTTTTCGGTGGCCTGATGTTTGTAGGCGGCCCCGACCTGAAAATACGAGTCCGCTATGTCACCCGAACTGCGTTGGCCAAGCGGTGTCGCGACTGTCCCCGAGACAGACGGAGATACCGCGCCAAAGCTGAATTCCGCGTAATTGCCGCGTTCGAACAGCACCTCGATGGATTGCCCCGAACGGTCGATGCCGCCAGCCTGAGCGCTCCCTGTCGCGACGACCGTAACGATCGCAGCGCGTGCGAGATTTTTCATAAATGTCCCTCCTCCAGAGTTATTGGAGGTCACATTACTGTTACGCAATGACCGGTCAATATTTGACGCGGCGTCACAGCTGTCCAAGGATCCGGCGGTGGCGTGGGGGACACACTTTTGACGGGAAAAGCCTAGGTTCTGGGTCTTTTGCGGGTTTCGTGCCAAAGGTTGAGGTAATTCCCGCCAAAGATCACCGCCGCGCCGATCAGTACAAGCGCATCCACAGACTCGCCATAGACCATGAGGCCGATCACCGCGATCAGCGGCAGGCGCAGGAAATCTACAGGCGTGATCACCGTCGCGGGCGCGATGGAGAGTGCCGTGGTCAGGCACAGATGCGCCATCAGCCCGGCGCAGCCGATCAAGAAGAGCCAGGGCAGGGACGCGGCTGAGGGCAGGGCGATATCGCCGTCGAACCCGGCGCATATGAGGCCAAAGACGATCTGCGTTCCGGTCATCCAGAAGAGGATGCAGGTTAGCGTCTCGGTGCGCGTGAGCCGCTTGGTGGCGAGGATCGACCCGGCAAAGCCGATGGCGGCGGCGGCGGCGGCGAGCGTGCCCGCGTTCAGCGTCTCGGGGCTGGGCCGCGCGACGATCAGGATGCCGGAAAAGCCGATGATCGCGGCGAGTGCGCGCACCCGTGTCATCCGTTCGCCCAGCACCAGCGGCGAGAGCACCAGCACCCACAGCGGCGAGGTGAATTCCAGCGCAAAGACCTGCGCCAGCGGGATCATCGTGATCGCGTAGAACCACAGGTTCTGGCCGGTGAAATGGCTGATGTTGCGGATCAGGTGGAGCCCGGGAGAGCGCGTGGTGATGCCGCGCATATGCCCGGTCAGCCGCGCCACCGCGATCACCAGCACAAAGCCCACGATGCTGCGATACATCATGATCTCGAAGGTATCGAGCTCGAAACTGACCGCCCGGCCCGCCACCGCCATTGACGAGAACGACACCACCGCCCCCAGCATCCAGAGCGCGGCGCGCAGCACCGTGGCACCCGAGGGGGCGGGTGTTCCGGGTGGGGTCAGGACAGACATGCGCGCGCCTCGGGCGAAAAGGCCGGATCATCGGGGATGTCGCGGACATGTGGCTGCATTTCGGGACCCGCGACAAAGGCATCGGGAAGCCGGTCGAGGATCGCGTCGAGCGGGCGATAGACCGCCTCGGCCCTCTGTCTCAGGCTCTCGGGCAAATCGGGGGTGGCGCGCGGCGTTTTCGGGGGCAGGTGGAGCGGGTAGCCGGTGAACCGGGCGATCCGGGGCACGCTGTCCCACAACGCCTCGTAGCGCAGGCACAGCACTGGCAGCGCCTCGGTAACCGTCCAGGCCTTGACCTGCTGCGCCATGCCGAGCGCATCGCGCGCGAACAGATCGTCGGGGCTGGCCGTGCTTTTGCAATTGGCGAAATGCTGCGCCACCCAGACCGCGCCGTCGCGCGTCCGGCAGACATGGAGCGAGAGCGCCGCCGCATAGGTGGAGCCGAAGATAAACAACGCCTTGCAGGGCGCGCGCCGCGCGGGTAGCGCGTCGGGGTAATCATGGGTCTTGACGATCTGGCCACGGCGCAGGCGCGCGCGGGCAAGGCTTGGCGCGAAATAGGCCGGATCGCGCCCAAACCGTCCCATCGCCGCCTCACGCAGCGCCGCGTAGCACAGCGTGCTGCCCGAACGCCCCATGCTCGCGACGATGATGGCCGGTTTACGCCGCCAGAGCATCAGGCCTCGCTCGGATCGAAATCCCGCGTCATGTGGCCGGTGACCTGCCACCAGTCGCTGGCGCGGGTGCGCTGCTGATGCGCGTCAAAGGCGGCGCGGTCAGCAAAGCACTCGACGACGGAAAAGACCCCCGGCGCGGTCTCGGTCATGTCAAAGGACAGACAGCCCGGTTCCGCCCGCGTCAGGCTGACATGCGCGCAAAGCGCGGCGCGCACGCGCTCGACCTCGTCGGGCGTTGAGGTCAGCGTTCCGGTCAGCCGGATCACTCCCATTCGATGGTGCCCGGCGGCTTCGAGGTGATGTCATAGGTCACGCGGTTGATGCCCTTGACCTCGTTGATGATCCGGGTTGCGGTCTCTCCAAGGAAGTCGTGGGAGAACGGGTAGTAATCCGCCGTCATGCCGTCGACGGAGGTCACCGCGCGCAGCGCGCATGCGAAATCATAGGTGCGCCCGTCGCCCATCACGCCGACGGTGCGCACCGGCAGGATGGCCACGAAGGCCTGCCAGATCTCATCGTACAGCCCATGCTTGCGAATCTGGTCGATATAGACCGCGTCGGCCTTGCGCAGGATCTCCAGCTTTTCGCGGGTGATCTCGCCGGGGCAGCGAATGGCGAGGCCGGGGCCGGGAAACGGATGCCGCCCGATGAATCGCTCGGGCAGGCCCAGCTCGCGGCCCAGGGCGCGGACCTCGTCCTTGAAAAGCTCACGCAGCGGCTCAACCAGTTTCAGGCCCATCTTTTCCGGCAAGCCGCCCACGTTGTGGTGCGACTTGATCGTGACGGACGGGCCGCCCGAAAAGCTGACGCTTTCGATCACATCCGGGTAGAGCGTGCCCTGCGCCAGGAATTCCGCGCCCTCGATCTCGTTGGCATGTTTCTGGAACACGTCGATGAACAGCCGCCCGATGATCTTTCTCTTGGTTTCTGGGTCACTTACGCCGTCAAGCTCACCCAGGAACAGCTCTGATTCATCGGCATGGATCAGCGGGATGTTGTAATGGTCGCGGAACATCGAGACCACTTCCACCGCCTCGTTCTGGCGCAGCAGGCCATGATCGACGAACACGCAGGTCAACTGATCGCCGATGGCCTCGTGCAGCAGCATGGCTGCGACCGAAGAGTCGACCCCGCCCGAAAGGCCGCAGATCACGCGCTTGTCGCCGACCTGCGCGCGGATCTTGGCAATCGCCTCCTCGCGGTAGGCACCCATCGTCCAGTCGCCCTTGAACCCCGCGAGTTTCACGAAATTCTCGTAGAGCCGTTTGCCGTCGGGGGTGTGGTGCACCTCGGGGTGGAACTGCACCGCGTAGAAGCGTCGCGCGCGGTCGGCGGTGATCGCGAAAGGCGCACCGGGCGAGGTGCCCAGAACCTCGAATCCCGGAGCGATTTCAGAGACATGGTCGCCGTGGCTCATCCAGACTTGCGCGCGCCCCGCGCCATCGGTGAACCAGCCCTCGATCACTTCGCTCTCCAGCCCCGTGGGCGTGACCCAGGCGCGGCCGAATTCGGCGGTGGCGTGTTCGCCCGCCTCGACCTTGCCACCCAGGTCCTGCATCATCACCTGCTGGCCGTAGCAGATGCCGAGGATCGGCACCCCCAGATCGTAGACTGCCTGCGGTGGGCGCGGGCTGCCCGCGCGGGTCACGCTGTCGGGGCCACCCGAAAAGATCACCGCGCGCGGCGCGATCTCTTTCAAAAGCGCATCGGTCACCTTCTGATAGGGGTGGATTTCGCAATAGACGTTCAACTCGCGCAGGCGGCGGGCGATCAGCTGCGTCACCTGGCTGCCGAAGTCGATGATCAAAAGGCGGTCATGGGATATCTGGCTCATGCGCTGCCTAGTAGAACGCGCGCCGCCTCTGCGCAAGGGCAAGCGGCGCGCGCTCTGCCACTACCAGCGATAGCTGAAGCCGGTGGTGACCTCGTGTTGATGCATGCGTATGCGCACCGTCTGCGGCACGCCGGTCAGCGTCGGGTTGGCCCCGGTAAAGCCGTTGGAAAAGGCGTGTGTATAGGCGAATGTCAACTCCCACCGATCGTTGATCGCATAGCTGGCACCCGCCGAGAGATGCCATTGCGGCGTGCCGGGGGCGATGGTGTTGATCACCACGTCGCCGGTGTTTCCGATGAAGTCGCTCGAATAGCTGACGCCGGTGCGCAAGGTCAGTTGCTCGGATTTACGCCAGATCGCGGCGAGGCGCAGGATGTCCACATCGTCCCAGCCAAAGCCGATGCCTCCCGCCGATCCGAGCGGGCCGCCAGGGGTGACGCTTGAGTTGGCGATGGCGTTGATATTGCTGTAGAAAATCCGCTGATACTCGCCGGTGATGGTCCAGTCCGGTGCGGCGGCCGGGGTATAGGCCGCGCCAAGCGTGACCATTGCCGGAATGTCGAAATCGCCGCCCTCCGCGAAGAGGCCGCGATATTTGTCGAAGCTGGACATCTGGATGCGGCTGCGAAACGCGGCGCCCAGGGTCCATTCCGGGCTCGCCTCATAAAGCAGCCCGAGATTGACGCCAAAGCCGGTGGACCAGTCATGCCCGCGATTGGTCACATTGCCCGGGCTGACTGAGAGGGGTGCGAAAGCCTCCAGCCCCTCGGCCTTGAAGCGCTGCACGGCGAGGATGGGAGAGACCCCGATGCTGAGCCGGTCGCTGACCTGCCGTGCGTAGTTGAGAGAAAAGAACGCCTGCTCCAGATTGACCCCGAGCGGTGCCGATCCGGCCCCGAATCCGGCAAAGAAATTGCTGTCGAATTCGGTATTCATGCCGCCGTTGCCAAAGACAAAAAGCCCGAGCGACGATTGGTCGTCCAACTGCCAGTTGGCACCGCCGCAGGGAATGAAGAACACGTCGTTGTCGCTTTTGAACTTGCCGGGGGTCAGCGGGCCGCCGGGCTGGATGGTCACGTCGCGGTCGGGCGCGAAGGTGGTGAGGCAGAACGCCGCCTGATTGCCGACCTTGACGCCCATCGCCGGGTTCTGCGCCATGCCCAGAACGCCGGTGGACACCGCGACACCCGCGCCCGCCATGCCCTTGGATTTCCCGCCGTATCCGTTGGCGAAATAGCCGTTGGTCGCCTGTGCCGGGCTGGCCAGCAGGCTGGCCCCGACAAGGGCGCAGGCCGCCGCGCGGCGCGTCCATGAATTGATCATGCAAATGTCCCTTTTCAATCTGCGTGGTTTGCACGCCAGTGTCAGATAACGGTGGCCCGTGCCAGACCCGAGAGCGTGTTTCAGGACGGCTGCACCATCAAATCCACAGATTAGCTTTTGAGAATATCAAACGTCAGTCACATTCTCGTGTGGTCCGGGCGGTCAGCAACCGCCGCAGGACGGGGCGGGTCATGTCGCTTTTCCCCCCCATGCGACGGAATCCGCGCCTGTCCAGACGGCGTGAGACGTTAAAACGACGCAAATGCCTGCCAGAAAGCGGGCAAAAAGGCGACTCAGAAACCACGCAATCAAAGGGTGCATCCATGGCAGAAGCAGCAGCGCGCAGCAGACGGTCCCGGGGCGGCGGCGGGGCCGCGCGTCGTGCGGAACGCACCGCCGTCAGCGTCGAGACCGCGCGTTACATCGAGCGCAACATCCCGAATTTCGAGATCCTCAGCGAAGAGGCGCTCGACATCATCGAGACCAATGCCGAGACGATTCTCGAAGAGATCGGGGTGAATTTCGTGGAGAACCCCGTCGCGCTGGAGCGTTGGCGCGAGGCCGGGGCCGATGTGACGGGTGAGCGGGTGCGTATACCGCGTGGCCTAGCGCGCAAGTTGATCTCGACGGCCCCCTCGCGGATCACGCAGCACGCCCGCAACCCCGAGCGCACGGTCGAGATCGGCGGCAAGTCCCTCGTGCTGGCCCCGGTCTACGGCCCGCCCTTCGTGCATGACATGGAAAATGGCCGCCGCTACGCGACGCTGGAGGATTTCCACAATTTCGTGAAGCTGGGCTATATGTCCAAATGGCTGCACCATTCGGGCGGCACCGTGTGCGAGCCGACCGACGTGCCGGTGAACAAGCGCCATCTCGATATGCTGCTGGCGCATATGACGCTGTCGGACAAGCCGTTCATGGGCTCGGTCACGGAGCCGAGCCGCGCGCAGGACAGTGTCGATATGTGCGGCATCCTGTTCGGCGAGGAGTTCGTGCAGCAGAACACGGTGATGACCTCGCTGATCAACGTCAACTCGCCGATGACCTTTGACGATGTGATGATGGGGTCGCTCGAAGTCTATGCGAAGAACAATCAGGCCTGCATCCTGTCACCCTTCATCGTCGGCGGCGCGATGGCCCCCACGACGGTGGCAGGCACGCTGACGCAGGTTCTGGTCGAGGTGCTCGCGGGCATCGCCTATTCGCAGATCATCCGCCCCGGCGCGCCGATGATCTTCGGGGCGTTCGTGACCTCGATCGACATGAATTCCGGCGCGCCTACCTTTGGCACGCCCGAGGCCGCGCATATCACCTATGGCGCGGGGCAACTGGCGCGGCGCCTGGGGCTGCCCTATCGGTCGGCGGGCTCGTTCAACGGCTCCAAGCTGCCCGACGCGCAGGCCGCCTACGAGACCGCCAACAGCCTCAACATGGGCCTGCTGGCGGGCGTGAACTTCATGCTGCATTCCTGCGGCTGGATGGAGGGCGGTCTGGTCGCCTCGTTCGAGAAATTCGTGATGGATGCCGATCAGCTGGGCACGTTGCATCATCTCGCAAAAGGCGTCCAAATGGACGAGAACGGCCAGGCGATGGATGCCATCCGTGAGGTCGGACCGGGCGGGCACTACCTGGGCTGCGCGCACACCCAGGCCAACTTCAAGACCGCCTTTTGGCGCTCGGATCTGCTCGATTACAAACCGTACGAGACATGGTCGGAAGAGGGCGGGCGCGATACCATGTCACTGGCCAACACACGCTACAAGAAGCTGCTCAACGACTATCAGCAGCCCGCGCTCGACCCCGGCATTCACGAGGCGCTCAAGGCCTATGTCGCCAAGCGCAAATCGGAAATGCCGGACGCCTTCAGCTAAGCCCCGGGCAGACCGCGCCCGTTCAGGCGGGCGCGGTCTGCCCGGCGCGCAATAGCCGGGCCTCGCCGAGAATGGCGATCAGCACCTCCACGTGGCGCGCCGCCCGATAGCCGGTGGCGCGCTCCGTGCGGTCCCGCTCCAGACCTGCCTCGATTTCCATCAGCCGCGCCAGCGCCTCGGCCGGGCGGGGTGCTGCCGCATGGCCCAGATGGGGCGGCAGATGCACCGCTCTTTTGTAGTCGCCGACCCCGATCCGCGCCGCGCGGATCAAGAGGGGCGGGCGGCGCAAGGCGTCGAGGTTGCTGAGAATATCCTGCATCACGAAACTCCTGTCTTTTGTGCAAGCCCGGTTTTTGCACGGCTTCGGCCCCGTTGCGCGCTGCGCCGGTCTTGCGCACGCAGCGGGTCGAAATTGTTTACCGTTTGTCAACGAAGGTTGATTTTGTGGAAACAGTTAACGAACCGGTAATCTTTGCACGCTTAAGTTGTGGATTATTCTGTGGATAAAATGCGTCGATGGGACCGGCGCCCTGTTCACGGCAAACTGGGGGTTGGTGATGCGCGATCAGATCATGAGCAAACCGAACATGCAGATGGTGCCGTCATGGGTGCCCGAAGCGGCGCTGCATTACCTTGCCCATATCGAAAGCGGCATGCCGATCCGGGCCCTTGCGCGGCGCTCGGGGCGGCATGCCTCGACCGTGTTGCGCCAGATCCGGGCCTGCGAGACGCGGCGCGACGATCTCTTGATCGACGAGGCGCTGCGTCGGCTTGGTCAACGTGTCGGCGGTGCAAAGAAAATCGGTTCTCCTGTCAAGGAGGCCAAGATGACAGTTCAGACCAATCCCGAAAGGACCGAAGACGATGACGGCACGCTGAGCAATGCGCGCCTGCAGGCCGAGGCGCGACGCGTGTTGCGGCGGCTGTGCGAAACCGGCGCGCTGCTGGCGGTGTCGGTGGACATGGACAAGGCGGTCGTGGTGCGCGACGGCGGCTCCGGCCAGCCCTCGCGCACGGCGGTGGTTGATCGCGAGGTGGCCGAGGCGCTGGCGCTCAAGGGCTGGATCGCCTGCGAGGATCCGGGCCGCATCGCGCGCTATCACATCACCGGCAAGGGGCGGGCGGCGCTGGGCGAAATGCTAGCCGCCGCCGAGAACGCGGCCAACGGTCTGCGCGAGCCACCGGTGGTGCTGCGCGGCACCGCAGATGTCGAGGGCCCCGAGTCGCGCCGACGGATGCGCTACGGGTTGGCCGAAAGCCCGCTGATCGCGCTCGCCCGGCGGCGCGACAGGGACGGTAGCCGCTTTCTGTCGCCCGATCTTGTGCGCGCGGGCGAACGACTGCGCGAGGATTTCGAACTGGCGCAGATGGGGCCGCGCGTCACCCAAAACTGGGACCGGTTCCTCAGCCATGTGGATGACAGCAGCCCGGCCCCCGGCCCCCTGGCCTATAATGCCGAGGCGGCGCGCGCCCGCGTCATCGCCGCGCTGCGCGATCTGGGGCCGGGTCTGGGCGATGTGGCGCTGCGCTGCTGCTGCTACCTGGAGGGGTTGGAGCGCGCCGAAAAGAAAATGGGCTGGTCGGCGCGGTCGGGCAAGATCGTGCTGCGTATCGCCCTGCAACGGCTCAGGCGGCATTACGAAGGGCTGGGCGAGGCGGGCAACATGATCGGCTGACGCACGGGCACCAACACGCCATACCCGAGACTCCGAAAACTCTGACGGCCGAGGCGCGCCGAGGCCATTGTGCCGCCGCAGCGACATGTTACAGTTGCCGCGAAACGCGCACCGCCCGAGAGATGGGCGCGCGGCAATCTGAGGAGACAGGGCATGGCGTCTCGGGTGATCCCGGTCGATCCGTTCGATCTGGTGGTGTTCGGCGGCACAGGCGATCTGGCGCGGCGCAAGATATTGCCCGCCCTCTTTCGCCGCTTTGTGGCCGGTCAGATCGAGGGCGACGTGCGCCTGATAGGTGCGGCGCGCAGCGAGATGGACGCAAAGGCGTATCGCCAGATGGTGCGCGAGGCGATCGTTGAATATGGCGGCGAGGAGGCGGGCCGCAAGAAGGATCTCGCGGCGTTCCTCAAGATGCTCGATTACGTCACGCTCGATGCCAAGGGCACGCAGGGCTGGGCGGATCTGGCCGACAAGATGCGCGCCGACCGCATTCGCGCCTTCTATTTCTCGGTCGCCCCATCGCTCTTTGGCGATCTGGCCAAGCGGCTGCACAAGCACGGAATGGCCGATGACGACAGCCGCATCGTGGTGGAAAAGCCCTTTGGCCGCGATCAGGAGACCGCGCACGCGCTCAACCAGACGCTGGCGCGGCATTTCGACGAGGGGCAGATCTACCGGATCGACCACTACCTCGGCAAGGAAACCGTGCAGAATCTGATGGCGATCCGCTTTGGCAATGTCCTGTTCGAGCCGCTGTGGAACAGTCAATATGTGGATCATATCCAGATCACCGTCGCCGAGAGCGTGGGCGTCGGCGGGCGCGGCGATTACTATGACACGTCGGGCGCGATGCGTGACATGGTGCAGAATCACTTGATGCAGCTTTTATGCCTCATCGCGATGGAGCCGCCCGCCAAGTTCGAGCCCGACGCGGTGCGCGACGAGAAACTCAAGGTCATTCGCGCGCTCGATCCGGTGGAGCCGGAAAACGTGGTGCGCGGCCAGTACGAGGGCGATGATGCGCAGCCGGGCTATCGCGAGCAGATCGGCAATGCCGACAGCCTGACCGAGAGTTTCGTGGCCCTCAAGGCGCATATCAGCAACTGGCGCTGGGCCGGCACGCCGTTCTACCTGCGCACCGGCAAGCGCCTCAAGGACCGCGCGAGCGAGATCGCGGTGATGTTCAAGGACGCGCCGCATTCGATCTTCGGGGCCGATGCCGGGCGGCATCACAACATCCTGACC
The DNA here is from genome assembly GCF_002072155.1 of Roseovarius sp. A-2. Taxonomy (GTDB): domain Bacteria; phylum Pseudomonadota; class Alphaproteobacteria; order Rhodobacterales; family Rhodobacteraceae; genus Roseovarius. Next base: position 274,714 of record NZ_BDIY01000002.1, read on the forward strand.
ATCCGGCTCCAGCCCAATGAGGGGATCGAACTGGGTGTCACCATCAAGGAACCGGGGCCCGGCGGCATGCGTTTGATCGACGTGCCGCTCGACATGACCTTCGCCGAGGCATTGGGGCCCGAGGAGGCGGATTTCCCGGATGCCTATGAGCGGCTGATCATGGATGTGATCCGGGGCAACCAGACGCTCTTCATGCGCGGCGACGAGGTCGAGGCCGCCTGGGCCTGGACCGATCCGATCATTGCCGCGTGGGACGCGCAATCAAACGCGCCGCTGCCTTATGCAACCGGCTCTTCGGGGCCGGATGATGCGCTCATGCTGATGCATCGGGACGGGCGGCGCTGGCGGGAGATACGACCATGAAAATCATCGACTATCCCGATGCCGACATGCTGGCCATCGGCCTTGCCGACACTCTGGCCAGTGCCCTGCGCACCGTGCTTGCCAATGAGGATCGCGTGCTGTTCGTGGTGCCCGGCGGCACCACGCCTGGCCCGGTCTTTGACGCGCTCTGCGACACCGGCCTCGATTGGGACCGGGTTGATGTGCTCTTGAGTGACGAGCGCTGGCGGCCCGAGGTGCATGTGCGCTCCAACACGCGGCTCCTGCGTGAGCGGCTGCTGACTGGGCGGGCGGCGGCGGCACGCTACCTGCCGCTATATGCCAAGGCACCGGAGCCCGAAGAGGTGCTGGCGGAACTGGAAGCCAACATCTCGCCCGCGTTGCCCATTGATGTCTGCCTCCTGGGCATGGGCGAGGACATGCACACCGCCTCGCTCTTTCCCGGGGCCGACAATCTTGAGGCGGCGCTGGAGCGGCGCGCGCCGCTCCTCGTGCCGATGCGCGTCGATGGGGCCGAAGAGCCGCGCGTGACGCTGTCGGCGCGGGTGCTGAACGGCGCGGTGGCCAAGCATCTAATGATCACCGGCGAGAAAAAACGCCGCGCGCTGGAGCGCGCGCAGCACATGCGCCCGGCTGAGGCCCCGATCGCCGCCGTGCTGGATGACATGACGGTGCATTGGGCACCATGACGAGCATATGCGAGATGTGGACCGAGGTTGAGTGTGCGGCCGAGGCCGCGGCAGGGCGCAGCATCGCGGGGCTGTTCGAGAAGGCGGGGCGCGCCGAGGCGTTTTCCGTGCACTTTGACGGGATGCTGCTGGATTATTCCAAGACGACGCTGGACGAAGCCGCGCGCGCGGCGCTCTTGCGTCTGGCCGGTGCGGCGGGGGTCGCGGAACGCGGCGCGGCGATGTTCGACGGGCAGCCCATCAACGAGACCGAAGGGCGCGCCGTCCTGCATACCGCGCTGCGCAACCTTTCGGGCGGGGCGGTCACGGTGGACGGCGTGGACATCATGCCCGGCATCCACGCCACACGCGCCCGGATGGCGGCCTTTGCCCAAGAGATCCGGCAGGGGCCAATCACCGATGTGATCAATATCGGCATCGGCGGCTCGCATCTCGGCCCCGAGATGGTGGTGCGCGCGCTCAAGCCTTATCACGACGGGCCGCGCTGTCATTTCGTGTCGAACGTGGATGGCGCGGATATCGCCGACACGCTGCGTGGGCTTGATCCCGCGACCACGCTGGTGATCGTCGCCTCCAAGACCTTCACCACCATCGAGACGATGACCAATGCCGCGACCGCGCGGACGTGGATGGAGCGTGCGGGCGTAGAGCCGGGGCCGCAATTTACCGCCGTCTCCTCGGCGCTGGACAAGACCGCCGAATGGGGGATCGACCCGGCGCGCGTGTTTGGCTTTGGCGATTACGTGGGCGGGCGCTATTCGGTCTGGGGGCCGATCGGGCTGCCGCTGATGATCGCCATCGGGCCGGAGCGGTTCGAGGAGTTTCTTGCCGGGGCCGAGGCGATGGACCGGCATTTTCGGGATGCCACGCCGCAGGAGAACATGCCCTTGATGCTGGCGCTGGTCGGGCTCTGGCATCATCAGGGCATGGGATATGCCACCCGCGCGGTGTTGCCCTATGATCAGCGTCTGGCGCGGTTGCCTGCCTATCTTCAACAGTTGGAGATGGAGAGCAACGGCAAGCGGGTGAGCATGGCGGGCGCGCCGCTCGCACGCCCGGCGGGCCCGGTTGTATGGGGCGAGCCGGGCACCAACGGGCAGCACGCGTTCTATCAGCTGATCCATCAGGGCACCGATGTGGTGCCTTGTGAATTTCTGGTGGCCGCAAATGGGCACGAGCCAAACCTGGCGCATCATCACCGGCTGTTGGTGGCCAATTGTCTGGCCCAATCCGAGGCGCTGATGCGCGGGCGGAGCATGGACGAGGCCCGCGCGTTGATGCGCGCGGCAGGGCTCACCGGCGCGGAACTGGAACGGCAGGCCGCACACAGGGTGTTTCCGGGCAATCGGCCGTCGGTGACGCTGGCCTATGACCGGCTGACGCCCCGGCGTCTGGGGCAGGTCATCGCGCTTTATGAACACCGGGTCTTTGTCGAAGGGGTGATCCTCGGGATCAACTCCTTCGATCAGTGGGGGGTGGAACTGGGCAAGGTGCTGGCCGGCGAGATGCTGCCGTTGCTGGAGGGGGAGGACGCCTCGGGCAAGGACGGCTCCACGCGCGCGCTGGTGGCACATGTGCGCGCGCGGACGGGCTGAAAACTGCACGCCCGCGTCCGCCCGCGGAGGCACGCGGGCATCGCGGATCTGATCGAGGTTCTCTGCGCTGTCCTGTCAGAAGGTCGTGGCAAACCGGCAGCGGCTGCGCTGCGCGTGATTATTTTTTCCGGGCTGGAACAACGGCCGGCGACTGAACGTTGAACAGTTGTGAAACAAACTGAGGCGCTGTCCCGGCGGCCATCATTCTTTTGTGTGGTGCTGAGCAGGCGTCCGACATCAAGGAGAGAATTATGAGGATTTTGATGATGCCCGCAGCAGGTCTTTCGATGCTGGCCCTCGGGGCCTGTCAGGGCATGTCGCCGGAAGGGCGCACGGTGGCCGGTGCCGCAGGCGGGGCCGCCGCAGGTCTGATCACTGCCGAGGCCCTGGGCGCCGGCGACGAATGGCGCCTGATTTCCGCCCTTGGTGGCGCCGCTGCCGGGACGGTCGTGGCCCAGAACCAGCAGACCGGATCCTGCGCCTATTCGCGCGGCGACGGCACCTATTACCGGGCCGCATGTCCGAATTGATCGGGTCGGCCAGACACCGGAAAGGTGGGGCGCATCGGTCGATGCGTCCCGTTTTCGTCTGATCAGCTGCGCAGGATCGAGCGGCCCGCATAGGTCGCGGTCTCGCCCAGCATTTCCTCGATCCGGATCAGCTGATTGTATTTCGCCAGCCGGTCCGAGCGCGCGAGCGAGCCGGTCTTGATCTGCCCGCAATTGGTGGCCACGGCCAGATCGGCGATGGTGGCGTCCTCGGTCTCGCCCGAGCGGTGCGACATGACATTGGTCATACGCGCGCGATGCGCCATCTCGACCGCCTGAAGCGTTTCCGTGAGTGTGCCGATCTGGTTGACCTTGACCAGCATGGAGTTGGCCGCGCCCTTCTCGATCCCCATGGCGAGGCGCGCGGGGTTGGTGACGAAAAGATCGTCGCCGACCAGCTGCACCCGGTCGCCGATGGCCTGCGTCAGCGCGACCCAGCCATCCCAGTCATCCTCGGAACAGCCGTCCTCGATCGAGATGATCGGGTAGTCGTTCACCAGGCTTTGAAGATAGGCCACGTTCTCGTCGCTCGAAAGGCTCAGCCCCTCGCCGGACAACTCGTATTTGCCGCCCTTGTAATACTCGGTCGCGGCACAATCGAGCGCGAGGCAGATATCGTCACCCGGTGTGTAGCCCGCCTTTTCGATGGATTTCAGGATGAAGTCGAGCGCGTCACGGGTCGAGGACAGCGCCGGGGCAAAGCCGCCCTCGTCGCCCACTCCAGTCGCAAGGCCCGCCGCCGACAGTTCCTTTTTCAGGGTGTGGAACACCTCGGCCCCCATGCGCACCGCGTCGCGGATATCGCCCGCGCTGACCGGCATGATCATGAATTCCTGAATGTCGATCGGATTGTCGGCATGTTCGCCGCCATTGATGATGTTCATCATCGGCACCGGCAGGGTGCGCGCCGAGGTGCCGCCGACATAGCGATAGAGCGGCTGGCCTGAATAATCCGCCGCCGCCTTGGCGATTGCCAGGCTGACGCCGAGGATCGCGTTCGCCCCCAGTCGCCCCTTGTTGGGGGTGCCGTCCAGTTCGATCATCGTCATGTCGACGGCCACCTGCTCGGTGGCGTCCATGCCGAGAAGTTCCTCGGCAATCTCGCCGTTGACCGAGGCACAGGCCTCCAGCACGCCCTTGCCGAGATAGCGCGCGGCGTCGCCGTCGCGCCGCTCCACCGCCTCATGCGCGCCGGTCGAGGCCCCCGAGGGCACTGCCGCGCGGCCCATCGTGCCGTCCTCAAGGGTCACGTCCACCTCGACCGTGGGGTTGCCCCGGCTGTCTAGAATTTCGCGGGCGTGAATGTCGATGATGCTGCTCATGGGCGGGAATCCTTGGACCAAATTGCGTTGCGCGTGGCTTAGCAAGTTTTGCGGCGGCTGCAAACTGCGCAATGCTCAGCCGCGCGGGCTGATCGGGGCCGAGGGCGCGGGGCTGCGCCGCGTTAGTCGCCTTTCGCGCCAGAACGTGTAGATGCCAGAGGCGATGATGATCGCGGCCCCGGTCAGCGTCCAGATATCCGGCCGCTCGTCAAACAGCGTCACCCCGATGATCAGCGCAAAGATCAGCCGCGAGTAGCGGAACGGTGTGATCACCGCGACATCGCCCAACCGCATCGCCGCGACGATGGCGTAATAGGCCGCCACCGCACAGAGAAGCGCCAGCACCAGATCGCGCCAGTTGAGGCCCGAGGGCAGGGCGGGCGTGCCGCTGAACGCCAGCAGGATCAGCCCGGTTGGCACCAGCGAGGCAAAGGCATAGGTCGAAAGCTGCATCGAGGAGATGCTGCGCGGCACCGCGCGGGTGGCCAGGTCGCGGATCGCCAGACCGACCACGCCCTGCACGGCGAAAAGCGAGGCGGGCTCAAAGCCCTCCAGCCCCGGGCGGATCACCATCAGCACGCCCATGAAACCCACCAGAATGGCGCTCCACCGCCGCCAGCCCACGGCCTCGCCCAGAAAGAGCGCGGCGCCGAGCGTGACCGCGAGCGGCGTGGCCTGAAGGATCGCCGAGGCCGACGACAAGGGCGTGAGCGCAATCGCGGTGACAAAGCCCAACGTGCCGACGATCTCGCCGAAATTGCGCAAGAGCACCGGGCGCGACAGCAGGTCGCGCGACCACAGCCTGCGGCCCTGGCGCATGGTGATTGCCCCGAAAATGAGCGCGCCGCCAAGGCCCAGAAAGATGACGATCTGCCCCACCGGCAAGGTATCGGCCAGCCGCTTGATGAACATGTCCTCCAGCGCGAAACCGGCCATCGCGAGGACCATCAGGATGCTGCCGCGCAGGTTTTCCATGTCAGGGGGGCTTTCGTGTCAGGGTGTCTGACCCTGTTAGCGCAGGTCCGTTGCACAGAGAAGCAGCAGAGCTATGACAGCACGACAATGCCGCTATGCTTGGCCTTGTGCTCGGGCTCCACATGGATGGTGACGCGGGCCTCGGGCAGGGCGTCCATCAGCGCCGCCTCGATCCGGTCGCAGAGGTCATGCGCGGCCTCGACCGTGGTGTCGCCGGGCATCACGAGGTGGAAGTCGATGAAGGTGACTTGGCCCGCGTGGCGGGTGCGCAGGTCGTGCGCCTCAAGGGCAGCGTCATCGCTGGCGGCGTCAGAGATGACACGGCGGATGATGGCCATTTCCTCGTTTGAGACGGCCTCGTCCATCAGCCCACTCAATGATCCCTTGATCACCACCCATCCCGACCACAGGATGTTGAGCGCCACGAGCACCGCCATCGCCGGATCGAGCCACCACCAGCCGGTGGCAAAGGCGAGCGCGACGCCGATCAGCACCCCTACGGAAGAGACCACATCGGTCATCAGGTGGCGCCCGTCAGCCACCAGCGCGGGCGAGCGGTGGCGGCGTCCGTTGCGAATGAGGATAGTGGCCCAGGCCCCGTTGATCAGGCTGGCCCCGGCATTGATCGCAAGGCCCACGAGCGGCGCGTCGAGTGCGCGCGGGCTGAGAAACCCGGCATAGGCCTCGCGCAGGATGAAGAGGGCGGCGATGACGATCAGCACGCCTTCGAGCACCGCCGAGAAGAACTCGGCCTTGTGGTGGCCGTAGGGGTGATTGTCATCGGCAGGTCGACGCGCCACGCGTAGCGCCACGATGACGGCCAGCGCGGTGGCCACGTTCACCAGGCTTTCGAGCGCGTCCGACATCAACGCGAGCGAGCCGGTCACCTGCCACGCGATGGCCTTGAGCGTCAGCACGGCAAGGCCAATTAGGACGCTGCCGATGGCGATCCGCATGATGCGTTGTGCAGGCGCTGTGACCATGTGCCCGGCCTAGTTGCCGGGTTTCAGCGGCACGCCGTATAGCTCCAGCCGGTGACCGATCAGGCGATAGCCGAGTTTCTCGGCGATCTTCTCCTGTAGTGCCTCGATCTCGGGATCGACGAATTCGATTACCTCGCCGGAATTCATGTCGATCAGATGGTCGTGATGGTCGCGCTCGGCATCCTCATACCGCGCGCGCCCGTCGCCGAATTCCAGCTTGTCGATGATCCCCGCCTCCTCGAACAGCTTGACGGTGCGATAGACCGTGGCAATGGAAATCCGCGGATCGACGCCCGAGGCGCGGCCATAGAGCTCCTCGACGTCGGGGTGATCGTCAGAGACCTCCAGCACCGTGGCGATGATGCGGCGCTGATCGGTCATGCGCAGGCCCTTGGCCTCGCAGCGTTCGGTGATGGTGTCGCGCATGGGCGGCCTCATGTGGTCTTCGGTCGCTGCAATAGCGGCAAGCGGGGGCTGTTGCCACCCTTTTTGCCCGCGTGGCGGCGGTCTAATGCGGGGCTGAGCGCGAGAATAACTGGATCACGACGATTCCCGCAAGGATCAGCCCGGTCCCGAGGATCGCGGGCAGGTCGAGTTTCTGGCCGAAAACCACGTAGCCGATGGCGGCGATGAAGACGATGCCGAGGCCGGACCAGATCGCATAGACCACGCCCACCGGCATGGTGCGCAGCGTGAGGGCGAGCAGGTAGAAGCTGACCCCGTAGGCTATGAGGACGATGACCGAGGGCAGCGGGCGGGTGAATTGCTGGCTGGCCTGAAGGGCGGTGGTGCCTGCGGTTTCGGCGAGGATGGCGAGAAAGAGGATGACGTAGACCGTGGGGATCATGGCGCGCTCTCGGTTCGGGGTGGGTTTGGTGCCCGGAATACGCGAGGGGTGGGGCCGGGTCTACCGGGAAAAACGCGAAAGAGTTTGGCCTGGAGTTGCCGTTGCCGCATCCCGCGCGAAACGCACCGAAGGTGCCGCGCGATCGCCGGGCCGTCCCGCGGCCTGGCGATTTGAGGGCGAGCGCAATGTGTCGAGGCGACAATGACTTGGCTGGCAGAAAGTACCCGCAACACACGCTGCATCGCCAGTCCCCGGCCTTGCGATCACGCGGCACCTCCTGGCGGGGCGTTATGTCCGCTCAAGGCTACAACACGCCCGCCCCGTCACCCCTTGACCAGCGGCAATTCCGTGCTGTGCTTGATCTCTTCCATCACGAAACTCGCCGAGACATCGCCCATCGGCACCCGCGCGATCAGCGTCTGGTACAGGCGGTCGTAGTCTGCCATATCCGCGACCCGCGCGCAGATCAGGTAATCGAGATCGCCGGTCATGCGGTAGACCCCCTGGATTTGCGGCATGGCGCGGGTCGCGCGGGCGAATTTGTCCAGCCAGTCGGCATCATGCGCCGCCGCGCGAATTTGCATGAAGACGGCCAGCGGCAGGCCGATCTTTGCGGCATCGAGCAGCGCCACCCGGGCGCGCAGAACGCCCGCCGCTTCCAGTGCCTTGATGCGCCGCCAGCAGGCATTGCGCGACAGCCCCACCTTCTGCCCGAGCGCGTCGAGCGGGGTATCGGCGCTGCGTTGCACTTCCGTCAGGATCTTGCGGTCAAATTCGTCAAGGTTTGTCATTCAACAGCTATTTCAGTGGAAAATATCCCAATAATTAATTCTGATACAGGAAATTCGGGATAATGTCACTCCGGAATTGGGCCAGTATCGTGCAAGATGACGAACAGGAGACCGAACCGATGATGTCCAAGCTGTTTCTGGAGCACCCGCGCAAGGTGGAGGAAAGCTATCTCGAGCATGCAGGCTTTGCGGGCGGCTTCGCGCTGCGGCTGTTCGCGGCGGGGTTTGCCGCGCTGATCCATGCCATCCTGCCCTGCGTGTTCGAGACAACGGCGAGCCGGATGATCGCGCGGATGCACGCGCAGACCCGCAACCGAGGAGGCTAGGCAAGCGCATCACCTCTGCGCTATCAGTCGCGCGTTGAATGTAACGCGTCCACTGGCATCTCGCAAAACGCGAGAGAGCAGGGTCAGACATTTCCTCAGGGGGGGGGAAATGTCACGAAGCTGGGATCCGAACTGCGTCCGCGCCGTCGGGTGACCTCGGTTCTGATCGTGAACGATCATCCGCTTTATTGCGATGCGCTCGCCTCTGCAATCTCCGTTGTCGTTCCGGACTGCGCGATCGAACAGACCGTGAGTCTCAGGGATGCGCTGATCTGTCTCGAGACCGGGGTCCTGCCCAAGGAAACATCGGCGCAGGAATTGCGCCGGGTGGGCGCCGGGCGTACCTATCTGCTCAATCCCAATGCCAGAGCGCGGCCGTGTCTCAGACGATGGTGGCCGATCTGCGCCGGGCGCAGGCCAAGGCCGAACTCGTCTGTTTCTGAGACACGCAGCCCGCGTCTCACCGCACCGGGTGATCGCCACGCTCGCGCCCGCGCAGGCCAAGCATGCCGACCAGCACCGCACCGACCGCCGCCAGCCCCAGGATCGCGCCGCTGCCGCCGCCCGCGTTCTGCACGATGATGCCGATCAGCGCCCAGACGACGCCCACGGCATAGCTTGGCGTGGCCGGGCGCAGCCGCAGCAACACCGCCGCCGCGATCATCAGCGCCAGCAGCAGTGCGAGGGCGGCGGCGGTAACCTGCGTGGTCCAGCCATAGCCTGCCAGCACCAGTCCGAGCGCCACCGAACTTGCCGCCGTGAGCCAGCCGGCATAAAGGCCGACCGGCCCCGACAGCCAGGCCGCATCACCGCGCGGCGTGCGCGCAAGTGCGGCCAGCGCCGTCACCAGCATCGCCCAGATCATCACCGTCGCCCAGGGCACCGAGTCTTTGGCCACCGGAATCCACGCCACCCCGATCAGCAGGCTCACGATAAGCGGCCCGCGCGCGGGCCTCCAGCCCGCGTCCCCGGCCCGCCGCCAGAGCCCGTATCCCGCCCCGGCAGTGAGCCACAGATAGATCACCCCCCAAAGCGCAAAGGCATAGCCCGCAGGCTGCACCGGCGCGCTGTCCTGTGGCACCGGAAACTGGTCCGGGCGAAAGCCGCTGAAGCCATCGCTCAGATAGGGCGAGGCGGCAAAGCCAAGGGCGGCGGCAAGGTGGGCGAGTGCGCGGGCGCGGTTCATGCCACCTGCATCCGCCCTTGCATGGCGCACGTCAATCCCTGGCGTCGAAAATTCCGGTCCCCCCCTTGCATTGCGCCACGATACGTTCAAGTCTTGAGGGTTAAAGGACGCGAGACCCTTTTCCGACGGAGACCGCCCATGACCACTGCCCCAGATCAGTCCCTGCGTGCGTTCCTCAGACCCTACACCGCCAAGAGCGATCTGCGCGGCGCGCTGTCCTTTCTCGTCACCCTTGCCGTCTATGCCGCAGCCCTCATCGGCGGGGCGGGCCTCGCGGGGCAGGGGATGTGGCTGGCCGCCGCGCCGCTGGTCATCGTGCTGGCCTTCGCCTCGGTGCGGCTCTACGTATTACAGCATGATTGCGGGCATTATTCGCTTTTCGCCACACGCTGGCTGAACGATGCGGCGGGTTATGTCCTGTCGATCTTCTCGCTGACGCCGTTCCGGGTCATGCAGTACAATCACAACCTGCATCACGCCTATCTCGGCAATCTCGACCACCGCGAGACGACCGAGGTCTATACCATGACGTTGCGCGAATGGCAGGCGGCGCCGTGGTATACCCGGGCGTGGTATCGTCTCTACCGCAACCCGGCGGTGATGCTGTCACTGGGCGGGATCGTGACTTATTTCCTTGCCTATCGCTGGCCGCGCAACACCGGCAAGGTCGGCGCGCGCGGCGTGGTCGCGCATAACCTGATGCTGGCGGGCTTTGTCGCGCTGGTCTGGCTGACGCTTGGCTGGGCGGGGGTGAGCGTGCTGGCGCTCAGCGCGGTGATCGCCGGGGTGGTCGGGGTGTTCCTCGTCTACCTCCAGCACAATTTCGAGGAGACCTACTGGGATCGCAAACCCGATCTCGATTTCCGCAAGGCGACGCTAGTGGGGGCAAGCTCGCTTGATCTCGGCTGGCTCTGGGATCTGGGCAGCGGGAACATCGCCTATCACGATCTGCACCACTACAATCCCGGCATTCCCTCCTACAACCTGCGCCGCTGCCAGAATGATCTGCCCGACGCCCTGAAATCGCATGACGTGATCCGCTGGCCCGAGGCGCTCGCCAGTTTCCGCCTCAAGCTCTGGGATGAAGAGGCTGAGCGCCTCGTGCCCTTTCCGACAGAGCGCCAGCCGCGCATGGCCTATCGCGCGCAGGATGCCCGGCTCGACATCTGACGCGCGCGCGGCTCAGTCGCTCGCAGGCAGCAGCGTCGTCACGCCCACGGTCGCGGCGCGCGCCAGATCGGGATCGAGCGACATCGGGATATATTCCCCGCGCCGCCAGATCTGCGCCAGATCGTCGTAGTGGCGGCTCAGGAAATGGCCCGACTGGCCGGTTGCGATGATGAAAACGCTGCTGTCGGGATCAGCGAAATCATAGACCCCGCGATAGCCCGCCCCGTGCACGTTCTGGAACGGGTCCGGCCCCCCGCCGCCGCGCGTGCGCCCGCGCAGCAGCGTGTTGTCGCCACCCGATGTGGATTGGCGGATGTTGACGAAATAGCGCAAGAGCGGCACCTCGCCCAGCACCTGATGATCATGCGTCGCCTGATGCGCATCGCCCCAACGCAGGCTTTCGAGCGATGTGCCGTAACGCTCTTCGATCCAGATCAGCGCGTCGTCAAGCGCCATGCGCGAGATGTCGGAACAGGTCTCCTGCGCCGCCGACTGCTTGACATCGCACCACGCCGCGGCCCCGTCCACATCCCGAAAGACGCGCTCGATGAAGACCGGGTCGGGATGGTCGAAGTCGCGCGAGAGCGGCCCGAGATCGTCGCGAATGAGCCGGTCCATCAGCGCCCGCATCCAGGCGGCATAGATCAAGGGCTCGGGCAGGTGCTCGTTCATCTCGCCGTTCCAGTTGGCGAGCATGGTGAGCGCGCGCTGTCGCAGGCGCTCGGGGGTGCCTTCGGGGGCGGCCTCACCGGTGAACCACAGATCGGCCCCGATCAGCGGCAGGATCGAACGCGCGGTGAAGCTGACGGTATCGAGTTGTGCCTCGATGAAGCTGTCGCGGGTATGCACCGCGCGTCCCTGCATCAGCCTGCGCCAGCGATGCACCCGTTGCGTATCGCCCCACAGATGGCTGACATGCATCGGAAACGGGCGATCCACCACCTTGTTGTTGGTGTTGCCCAGGATGCCGCCCTTGGGGGCCACGAATTCGGGGTTGGCGGCAAAGGGCAGCATGCCCTGCCAGCGATTTTCCGGCAGCCAGCCGCGCGTGGGCATGCGCCCCTCGCTCTCGTGCCGGGCGCTGCGCCGGGGCATCGCCCCGATCAGGCGCAGGGCGATGGTGTCCTGATCGACCAGTGCCAGGTTTTGCGACGGCGCGATGTAGAGGCGGCTGAGTTCGATCGCCTCTTCTACCGACTGCGCGCCCATCAGCCCCATCGCCGAGGTCATCGTGGTGTCCTCGCCACTGAGTGCGGTCCAGGCGACCGAGGCGACATGGCCCGGCGGCGTCACCTCTGAAAGGTTGTAGTGACTGCCCGGCAGGACCGGGCCATTGTCGGTCCAGCGCAGGGTCAGGGTGACCGGATCGGCATCCTTGATCTCGATGATCGAGCGGCTGGTGCGAAAGCTTTTCCAGCCCTCCGGCGTGCGGTATTGGTCGGTGTTGTCGGGATTCAGTTTCTCGATGAAGACGTCCTGATCGTCCAGATAGGACGAGGTCACCCCCCATCCCAGCCGCGCACTGCGCCCGGTCAGGATGACCGGAATGCCGGGAATGGTGCCGCCGATCACGCCGCCGGATTGCAACTCCAGCCGTGCCAGATACCAGATGTTCGGGGCCGAAAACCCCAGATGCGGATCATTGGCCAAAAGCGTGCCTCCCGCCGCCGAACGCGAGGGCGCGGCGGCAAAGGCATTCGAGGCCCCGGCGAAGGCGCGCCGCTTGAAGGGCGAGAGCGGATCATCGGTCAGGTCCGGCTCTGCCGCAGCGTGACGAAACTCCGCACCCGGAAACAGGCTGGCATATTCCGGCAGGGCGGCGATGCCGCTGCCCGGCGCGAGCGGCATGATATCGTCAAGTCGCGCGGCATCGTCGAGCGCCAGCGAGGCCCGCGCAAAAAGCACCTCGTTCTCTAGATGACCCGAGAGTTGCACCGCCATCAGCTTGAGCATGGCAAGCGAATCCGCAGGCTGCCAGGGCGCGATCGGGGCGTTGAACAGGAATTGCTCGGGCGCGCCCCGGCCCAGAGCCTCCTGATTGATCTCGGTGATCCGCGCGTTGACGCCATCGGAATAAGCCTTGAGCGCCGCCAGCGTCTGCGCGTCCTGCGCCGCCACCGATTGCCGCGCGAGGTTATAGAGATCGAAACGGCGCATCGTGCTGTCGATCTTGACGGTGCGCGCGCCGAACACCTCCGACAGACGCCCCTGCACCGTGCGTCGCATGGTCATCATCTGCCACAGCCGGTCCTGTGCATGCGCATAGCCCAGCCCGAAGAAGGTATCGGCATCGGTGCTGCCGAAAACATGCGGCACGTTGGCATTGTCGCGCACGATTTCGACCGGGCCGTCCAGCCCGCGCACCGCGAGCCGCTTGTCATACTCCGGCAGCGAGCGCGACAGCAGTATATAGGCCAGCAGAACCGCCACCAGCGCCAGCACCACCACCGCGCCCGCCGCGCGCAAAAGCCATTTGATTACCACTGCCACAGGGTCTGCCTCATCCGGGTTTCTGCTTGCATCTCCTGCGGGGATAGTCAGAAATCCCCCCTGAGACAATGGCAACACGCGATCAGGAGGAGAGAAGAATGGCGAAGCTGGCATTTCTGGGATTGGGCGTCATGGGCTATCCGATGGCGGGGCATCTTCAGGCGGCGGGCCATGACGTCTGCGTCTATAATCGCACCGCGTCGAAGGCCGAAAAATGGGCGGCCCAGCATGGCGGGCGGCATGCACCCACCCCGCGCGAGGCCGCCCAAGGCGCCGAGTTCGTGATGGCCTGCGTCGGCAATGACGACGACCTGCGCAGCGTCTGCCTGGGCGGCGACGGGGCCTTTGCGGGCATGGGCGACGGCGCGATCTTTGTCGACCACACGACGGTCTCGTCCAAGGTCACGGCAGAGCTTTACGCAGGCGCGCGCGCAGGCGGGCAGCAATTCGTCGACGCGCCCGTATCGGGCGGTCAGGCGGGGGCCGAGAATGGACAGCTGTCGATCATGTGCGGCGGCGATCAGGCCGCCTATGACGCGGCCGAGCCGATCATGACCACCTATGCCAAGCTCTGCCGCCGCATCGGCGATAGCGGCGCGGGCCAGATGACCAAGATGTGCAACCAGATTGCCATCGCGGGGCTGGTGCAGGGCCTCAGCGAGGCGCTGCATTTCGCCGAGAAGGCGGGGCTTGACGGGCGCGCCGTGGTCGAGGTGATCAGCCAGGGGGCGGCCGGCTCGTGGCAGATGTCGAACCGCTACGAAACCATGATCGACGACAAATGGGAGCACGGTTTCGCCGTCGACTGGATGCGCAAGGATCTGGGCATTTGTCTGTCAACCGCAGACGAGACCGGCGCGAGCCTGCCGGTCACAGCTCTTGTCGATCAGTTCTACAAGGACGTGCAGAAGATGGGCGGCGGGCGTTGGGACACCTCCAGCCTCTTCGCGCGCCTGCGCAAGTTGGGCTAAACATCACCGGTGTCAGGCGATCTCGCGGTCGCCTGACAGCCATTTGCGCGTGTCGATGGCATCCATGACCAACGAGACCGCATCGACCGCCAGCACGATCAGCAGGTAGGTGCAATAGGCGGGCTCAATGTCCTGCGTCAGCAGCCACAGCACCAGCCCTAGCATCGGCGTCCAGATCAGCACATGCGGCAGCGCCATCAGCTTGGAAAAGCCCCGCTCGACCAGCATGATCACGCCGTTACACAGCATCGCCCCCACCGCCAGCGCCGCCAGCCACAGGCCAAAAGGCTCTGCCAGAAAGGCCAATGACGCCGCGTTCACCGGCACGAGGATCACCGCCACCCAAAGCTGCACCCAAAGCGGCAGGCGACGATAGCTGTGCAAAATCTCTGAAATCACGGCGCGCCCCTCCTGTTTCTTTATGGCAAAAATACTCAAAAACCCCGGCTGACGCCAGCGATCACGCCGTGCGCGGGCGCATCACCAGCCAGATCAGCGCCGCCCCCGCCAGCATCAGGAAGGGCGCCATGGCGAGGTTGACCGCGGTCCAGCCCGCCTGCGCGGAGCTGCCCGAGCAATTCATCAGCCCGCCCGAGGCGAGCGATGCAAAGGTCACCCCGCCAAAGACCAGCAGATCGTTCAGCCCCTGCATACGCCCGCGCTCATGCGGGGCATGGGCCCCCGCCAGCATTGTGGTGGCCCCGATAAAGCCGAAATTCCAGCCCAGCCCCAGCAGGATCAGCGCCACGAAGAAATGCTCCAGTTGCACCCCCGAGAGCGCCACCGCGCCCGCACCGGCAAGGATGATCAGCCCGGTTGCGACGATCTTTTCCACCCCGAAGCGCACGATCAGATGGCCGGTAAAGAACGACGGGATATACATTGCCAGCACATGCGCGGTGACGATATCGGCCGCGTTGCCCTCGTCAAAGCCGCAGCCCACCACGGCAAGCGGCGTCGAGGTCATCACCAGGTTCATCAGCGCGTAGGACACCATCGCGCAGATCACCGCCACTGCGATTCGCGGGGTTTTCAGCAGTTCCATGCGCGAGCGTCCGCGCGGCGCATCCTCTGATGGCACGGGCGGCTTCGGGATATCGAGCAGCAGGAACAGGAACGCGCCCGCAAGATTGAGCGCGATCACCGCCAGATAGGTGCCGAAAAACGGGATCACCATCGCCTGTGACGTGAGCTTGACCAGCTGCGGCCCGATGATGGCGCTCAATAGGCCCCCGGCCATGACATAGGAAATCGCCTTGGGGCGGAAGGTCTCGCTGGCGGTGTCGGCTGCGGCGAAGCGGTAAAATCCCTGCGCCGACATATAGGTGCCGGTGATGAAACTGCCTGCCAGAAAGATCGGAAAGGACGCCACGTAGAGGCCATAGGCCCCGACAAGCCCGCCGATTGCCCCCGCAAGCGCCCCGATCATAAAGCCCGCGCGGCGGCCATAGCGCTGCATCATATACGACACGGGCGTGGCCGAGAACATCGAACCCAGAACGATCAGCGAGATCGGCAATGTGGCGAAACAGACGTTGGAGGCCAGCGATTGTCCGGCAAGCCCGCCCACCACGAAGATCATCGGCATCTGCGCGCCAAGGATCGCCTGTGCCGCCACCAGAACGGCCACGTTGCGCTTGGCGCGACTGTCGTCGATATGCAGGGCGGCATCGGTCATGGGCAGCTTGCTAGACCCGGGGCCGGGAAGGTGCAAGGGGGATTGCGCTGCCGCCGCGCGGATCAACCCGGCTGCGGTGCCGGGTTTGGTTTCGGTTTCGGGCGAAAGCGGCGGAACCAGGCCTCGAGCGTGCGAAAGCTGGCCTCGGCGATCAGAACCGACAGCAGGCTGTAGACTGCGAGCAGCGCCCAGTCATTCGCGACCCCCGCCAGGCCAAAGGCGCGGTTGGCGATGTCGAGCGCGATCAGATGATAGAGATAGATGCCATAGCTGATGGCCCCCACCCGGGCGATCATCGGTTGCCGCAGCAGGCCCAGCCCGCCATTGTCCTCGCGCAGGACGAGCGCGGCGAGGGTTGCGGTCATCAGCGAATGGATCAGCAGGTTGGGCCAGCCGCGGATCTCGGCCGGGGTGAGGTGAATGGCGAGCGCGAGCAGGGCAAGGCCCACAAGCGCGGTCCAGCGCCCACCCAGCACCCGCGCGGCCAGCGCATGGCCACGCGGGTGGTCGAGCGCGAGCGCGAGCAGCGCCCCCATGATGATCGGCGCATAGGTGGCATTGGGCAGTTTCAGGGTCAGCGGGCCGATCTGTGGTGCGCAGAGGCCGAAAACCCCCATGCTGCCCAGCACATTCGCCGCCACCACGACCAGCGCCAGACAGACCAGCGGGCGGCGGGTAAGCAAGAGCATCATCAGCGGCCAGATCACGTAATATTGCTCTTCCACCGACAGCGACCACGTGATCGAAAGCGTGGGGATATGGTCGGTCAGGAAATTCGACAGGAAGAGGTAGTAAAACGGCACCAGGTCGGCGAGATCAGAGCGCCCGTTGAGCCCGACATAGTAGACCGAGACCGCCGAGACCACGAAGACATAGACCGGCAGGATGCGCAGCGCGCGGCGGATATAGAAATCCCGGATCGAGAACTTTCCATATTCCCGCGCCTCGCGCAAAAGCAGCGTGGTGATCAGAAAGCCGCTGAGCACGAAGAAGAAATCGACACCGAGAAAACCGCGCGAAAGTATTTGTATCGCTTGCAGATCTCCGGGGATCGCGTGATGCCAGAGTACCATCGAGATGCAGACGAAGCGCAGCCCGTCGAGATTGGCGAAATGGCGACGCCCCAGATACTCGCGAAAGTCCAATGCCCGTTCCCGCGCCGCTACGCCCCCGAGATCAGACCCTACTGCGGCACCGTGGCCCGATCAAGCATGACGAGGGGCCAACGCGGAAACACTGCTGCAACGCCGCAGAAACAGGCAGGCTCTCGGCGCGTCGGCGGCCTGGCCCCCGTGGCCATTCGACAGGCGCGCGAGACGGTCGTGACATGGCTCGTGCATGGCCGTCTTGAACGGCTCTGATTTCAGCCTGGCGCTGGATAAGGTCGTGCCGGACGGGGGGGCATCGACGCCGTGACCGGCGTGATCGCGGGCCAGCCTGGTGCGGTATTGGGCAAGCTGGTGGACGAGGCCGATTTTCGACATGCTGGTGATGGGTGCCTATAGCCATAGCCGCATCCGTAGCCTGATCATCGGCTCGACCACCACCGAGATGGTGCGCTCGTGCAAGGTGCCGGTGGTGTTGATGCGCTGAGCCCCCGCCGGGTCTCAGCGATCCCCGCGCAACTGGTCGAGGACCGGATCGCGCACCAGCACCAGACGCCAGAAATTCGCCTCCGCATGGATCAGGTTGCGTGCGGGGCTGTCGGGGTCCGCGCCGGTGGTAATGACGGTGGCCATATCGGCCAGAACCTCGGGGTTGCGGCTGAAATAGCTATGGCTGGCTTGCCCCGTGACCGCGCTCACATTGATGAAATGCACGTTCCGGATACGCCGGAAGATCTCGCGCTCGGCCTCGCCCAGATGGTCATAGGACAAGCGGCCAAACCGCATGCCGGCCATCAGAAGCTGCGCAAAGCCAAGTGCGCTGTCATCGGGGTTCATGTAGACCGTGATCCGGCCAAAGGCGGGGCCGAAGCGTTCCGCGATCAGCCGTTGCCGCACCACCGAGAAATCGAGATCGGGCGCCGCGAGGATCAGCGTCTCGACCCGCAGGCTGTCCCGCGGATCGCGCCCGGCGGCACGCGCCTCGATCACCAACTCGCGCAGCGCCGTGGTCACCACATCGCTGCCCCGGCTATGGGCCACGATATGAATGCGGCCCAGCCCAGGCAGGCCGCTCAGCAGGCGCAGCGTCTCCTTGAGGTGAAAGATCGAGAACTCGCCGCTCTCGCGATCCTTGAAATAGCCGAACGGGCCGGGATTGCCCGACGGCCAGCTATAGGCCACCGGCAGTGCCTGCCGGTCGATCGCCTGCCAGAGCCGGGCCGTGGTCTCCAGCGTATTCTCGAAACTGCTGTTGAAGCCGTGCACATAGAGCAGGATGTCGCGCCCCGGCGTGGCGCGCAGGGCCCGGCCCAGCGTGTCACTCATCCGCGCGCCCGCAGCCTCATAACGCCGCATCGCCCCGGCATCGGGCACGATCACGCCCGCCTCCTGCGTAAAGAGCAGTGGCGTTGCCGGAAAACGCACCACCTCGCGCACCGCGCGCAACTCGGGGCCGGGGGGCGCGGTCTCGACCTCAGCGATGCCAAAGCCCATGGCCGCATCGCGGCGTGGTGTGTAGGTGATCACGCCCGCCTGCGTCGCGGTCGTGGCACGGTCGGTCACATAAAAGAGCGGCGATTGCGGGGCCGTATCCCCCGGCATCACCGGCAGCGCCGTGGTCCCGCCGCAGGCCGCCAGCCCGATAAGGGCCATGATCGAGACAAGACGCGCGCAAAGACGCATGATCGACCCCTCGCAATGCTCCGACGCCTCCACTATGACGCATCCCGCGCCCCGGACAAGAGGCGATGCCCCGAACGGCACAGTGATGTGACGGCGGTTCCGGGTCACGCGCAACCCATTGCCCCCGCCGCCCATGACCGCTATCACCACCCCCGATCAACCCCCCAAACCAGCGGAGCGGCACGACCATGGCAGCCTATCAATATGTCTATCACATGCAGGGCGTCTCCAAGACCTACCCGGGCGGCAAGAAGTGCTTTGAGAACATCCATCTCAGCTTTCTGCCCGGCGTGAAGATCGGCGTCGTCGGTGTGAACGGCGCGGGTAAATCCACCCTGATGAAGATCATGGCCGGCCTCGACACCGACTTCACCGGCGAGGCCTGGGCCGCGACGGGGGCCCGCGTCGGCTACCTCCCGCAGGAGCCGCATCTCGATGAAAGCCTCACCGTGCGCGAAAACGTCATGCTGGGGGTTGCCGCCAAGAAGGCCAAGCTGGATCGCTTCAACGAACTGGCGATGAACTACTCGGATGAGACCGCCGACGAGATGGCCCAGCTTCAGGACGAGATCGACAGCGACAACCTCTGGGATCTCGACGCCCAGATCGACGTCTCGATGGAGGCGCTGCGCTGCCCCCCCGACGAGGCCGACGTCACCACCCTCTCGGGCGGCGAGAAACGTCGCGTGGCACTCTGCAAGCTGCTGCTCGAAGCGCCCGACATGCTGCTCCTGGACGAGCCGACCAACCACCTCGACGCCGAAACCATCGCCTGGCTGCAACAGCACCTCATCGACTACAAGGGCACGATCCTGATCGTCACCCATGACCGCTATTTCCTCGACTCGATCACCGGCTGGATTCTGGAGTTGGACCGCGGCCGCGGCATCCCCTACGAGGGCAACTATTCCGCCTGGCTGGAGCAAAAGGCCAAACGGCTGGAGCGCGAGGCCAAGGAAGACAAGTCCAAGCAGAAGACGCTGGAACGCGAACTGGAATGGATGCGGCAGGGGGCCAAGGCGCGTCAGGCCAAGCAAAAGGCCCGGATCAACGCCTATAACGAACTGGCGAACCAGTCCGAGCGCGAGAAGGTCGGCCGCGCCCAGATCGTCATCCCCAACGGGCCGCGTCTCGGCTCCAAGGTGATCGAGGTCGAGGGGCTGAAAAAGGCCATGGGCGACAAGCTCCTGATCGAGGATCTCAGCTTTTCTCTGCCCCCCGGCGGCATCGTCGGCGTGATCGGCCCCAACGGCGCGGGTAAATCCACCCTCTTCAAGATGCTCACCGGGCAGGAAAAACCGGACGAAGGCAGCATCGACTACGGCGACACGGTGGAGCTGAGTTATGTCGACCAGTCCCGCGATGACCTCAAGGCAGACGAGACCGTGTGGGAGGCGATCTCCGGCGGGGCCGAGATCATTCAGCTGGGCGACGCCCAGATGAATTCCCGCGCCTATTGCGGCGCGTTCAACTTCAAGGGCGGGGATCAGCAGAAAAAGGTCTCGCTGCTATCGGGCGGCGAACGCAACCGGGTGCACATGGCGCGGCTGCTGAAAGAGGGCGGCAACGTGCTCCTGCTCGACGAGCCCACCAACGACCTCGACGTTGAAACCCTGCGCGCTCTGGAAGACGCTCTCGTCGATTTCGCCGGCTGCGCCGTGGTCATCTCCCACGACCGCTTCTTCCTCGACCGCATCTGCACCCACATGCTCGCCTTCGAGGGCGAGGCCCATGTCGAATGGTTCGAAGGTGCGTTTTCGGATTACGAGGAAGACAAGAAGCGGCGGTTGGGGCCGGACGCGCTCGAGCCGAAGCGGGTGAAGTATAAGAAGTTTGCGAGGTAGTCGTCATCCCCGACTTGATCGGGGATCTCTTGGCCATGGAGATCCTCGGGTCAAGCCCGAGGATGACATTTAGTGCGCCGACTGATGAGCTACCTCTGTGCTTCATCGGCGCGCCTACGGCGGTAAATGTGGGAGATGAAGTTTGCGACCTTGACTGACATAACAAAGTTGCGTCACGGTCCCAAAGCTACCCGAAGAAACATTGACAGACTGCACGCACGTGTTGCGCTAAATGACGGCAGGAGTGGAGGGCAGCATAATGTTAGAGTGGGTTCACCGCTTTGCTGATACTTTGGGGTGGGCGATGAGCAAAGCGGACTTCCTTCCAATTGGTATTGGAAAAGGACTACTTTTTTTGCTTACACTTTGGCTCATAGCCAGCGCTCTTTTTATATTTTCATACATTCGATACCGTATTTTTGGTGGTGAACCGCCTGACGATTTTGCCTATTATTCTGTTCCTTCATTTTTCATTATTCTATTGATGGGCGGTATTTTAGCCATAAACCTTTTCACAAGATAAAGGCGCAAGGCCCGTCGCGCGATTGCCGACGCGCGCGGGGGCGATCCGACGGGGGATCGGGGCACTTTATCTC
The DNA here is from genome assembly GCF_002072155.1 of Roseovarius sp. A-2. Classification (GTDB taxonomy): domain Bacteria; phylum Pseudomonadota; class Alphaproteobacteria; order Rhodobacterales; family Rhodobacteraceae; genus Roseovarius. The sequence continues at coordinate 295,856 of NZ_BDIY01000002.1, forward strand.
GCCGTATCCGAAGAACCTCGATCCGGCGCACCCAGCCTCACCAAATCGCCGCCGCGTGGGGGCGCGTCATGCCGGAGGCATGCTTTCAGTATGACGATCGCGCGGCGGGCCTGGCGGCCCTCGATTCCGCGCGAAGAAGGCGCTCATGAGGGCAGGCTGGGTCACGCCCAACCATGTCTCTGAAAAACTATCCCAAACTCACCGCCGCGTAATCGACGGCCGCAACGCGCGCGTCGACCATCACCCGGCGGGCACCGTTTTGGGCTGGAAACCATGTCGAGTGGCCTGACCTGTTCTGCCCCGTCTCGATAACCGTGATTGCTTCATGCAAATTGGAACCGACCTTCTGAAGTTCGGCTAAGCTACGAACGAAATCGCTCGATAGCACAGCGAGGGTCAGAATCCTCGATCCGGTAATGGGAATTCTCAGACGGGAGTCCTTGGACAACCCGTTGGCCGGATGATGCGGCGGTTACCGCGAACAGATACCGACGCGGAAGGTGCAGAACGCGCCAAGGCTGCTGCATTCTTCCATGGCGTTGGTACGGGCTTTGTTCCGGCTCGGGCCAAGCCCAAGATGTGCGGTGCCGCTACGAGAGGTCGCAAGTGCGCCACAGCCGCCGTCAAACACTTCGACTGCCGTACACTTCGCGCCGCAGCCGCGAGCGGCACGTTTATGGGCGCGGGGTGCAGTGGCCTGATCGGCGGCGTAGCCCGCCGCGCCGTCCGAGCCCACCGCGACCGCGTTCCAGCAGGTGCCGTATTTGCAGGCAGCGGCAGGACCGGCGGCGAAGATTAGCGTGCTGGCGAAGGACGCGAAAATGAGCTGGGCCACGTGACGGGTATGCATGAACGGTTTCTTTCAATTGAGATAACTGAATTCTGGCAAATGAGATAACTGAATTCTGGCCGATTTTGCGCCCGTTTTCAAGGCTGAACTCACCAACCCGGCCTGAAGTGACACTTAGGTGCTCCCGGATTTGTCGACGCTTTGCCTGGGATTTTCGGGCCGCAAGGAGCCGCGTGTGGAGTCATAACAGTATCGGGTGATGTTTTTCTGGGCACCGGCAGGACGCGCCGATTTCCCGCGATGATGCGGCTATCCGCTTCACCCCGGCCCCCCGACGCGTTAGAAGACCGCCAGAGCAAGACAGGAGAGAGCATGTCCGAACCCGTCGTCCTGTGTATCCTCGATGGCTGGGGGTTGAGCGCGCGCACCGAGGCGAATGCGCCGCACCTGGCGCGAACGCCGAATTTCGACCGGCTGATGGCGACCTGCCCCAATGCCACGCTGATCACCTACGGCCCCGATGTGGGCCTGCCGCGCGGGCAGATGGGCAATTCCGAGGTGGGCCATACCAATATCGGTGCGGGGCGCGTGGTGGCGATGGACCTCGGGCAGATCGACCTTGCCATCGAGGATGGCAGTTTTGCGCGCAACGAGGCTTTGCTGCGGTTCATCGCCAAGTTGCAGGAGAGCGGCGGCGCGGCGCATCTGATGGGGCTGGTGTCGGATGGCGGGGTGCACGGGCATCTGCGCCATATCGTGGCCGCTGCCCGGGTGATCCGCGCGGCGGGTGTGCCGGTGATCCTGCATGCGATCACCGACGGGCGCGATGTCGCCCCGCGTTCGGCCCGCAGTCATCTGGCGCGGCTGATCGAGGATCTGCCCGATGGCGTATGTATCGCCACCGTGACCGGGCGCTATTTCGCGCTTGACCGCGACAATCGCTGGTCGCGCGTGCAGGAAGCTTATGAGGCGATGATGCGGGGACAGGGCCTGCGCGCCGCCGATCCGCGCATGGCCGTGACCAATGCCTATGCGCGCTCCGAGAGCGACGAGTTCATCGCCGCCACGGTGATCGGCGATTACCGGGGGGTGGCCCCCGGTGACGGGCTGTTCTGTCTCAACTTTCGCGCCGACCGGGCGCGCGAGATATTACAGGCGATGGTGGATCCGGGTTTTGACGCCTTTGATCGGGGTGCGGTGCCCGAATGGGCCGCATGTCTCGGTATGGTGGAATATTCCGAGGCGCATAACGCCTGGCTCGACACGGTGTTTCCCTCGCGCGACATCGTCAACACGCTGGGGGCCTGGGTCGCCGATCACGGGTTGCGGCAGTTTCACCTCGCCGAGACCGAAAAATACCCGCATGTGACCTTTTTCCTCAATGGCGGCAAGGAAGAGCCGGAGGCGGGCGAGACACGCTATATGGCGGCGTCGCCGGATGTGGCGACCTATGATTTGCAGCCCGAGATGTCGGCGACCGAGGTCACCGATCATCTGGTCGAGGCTATCCGCGAGGGGTATGACCTGATCGTCGTCAACTATGCCAATCCCGACATGGTTGGTCATACCGGCGATCTGAAGGCCGCGATGGCGGCGTGCGAGGCCGTGGATGCGGGGCTTGGCCGCGTGCTCGACGCGCTGGAGGCGGCAGGCGGCGCGATGATCGTGACCGCCGATCACGGCAATTGCGAGGTGATGGTCGATCCCGAGACCGGCGGGCCGCATACCGCGCATACGCTCAACCCGGTGCCTGTCATCCTTGTGGGCGGGCCCGACGGCGCGCAGTTGCGCGAGGGCGGGCGGCTGGCCGATCTGGCACCCACGGTGCTGGCGCTGATGGGCCTGCCGCAGCCCGGCGAAATGACCGGCGAGAGTCTGCTGGCATGAGGGCGCTTTGGGCCTGCGTCGTGTTGGTTGCGCTGGCGGCGATGCCGGTCGCAGCAGACGAGCCATCGGTCGCGGCGCGTGCGGCGGTAGATCAGCTGAATCGGGCGGCCGAGCAACTGGCGCAGGCTGAGGGTGCGCAGAACCGCGTAAAGGCGCTGACGCAGGTGGTCGGGGCCTATGAGGACGGGCTGGAGGCGATGCGCGAGGGATTGCGCCGCGCCGCGCTGCGCGAACAGGCGCTTGGCGCGGAATTGCAGGCACGCGAGGACGAGATCGCGCGGCTTCTGGGTGTGTTGCAGACCTTGGGTGCGGCCCCGGTGCCGGTGCTGATGATGCACCCGTCAGGGCCAGTGGGCACCGCGCGGGCGGGCATGATCCTGTCCGAGGTGGCCCCTGCGCTGGATACCCGCGCGATGGATCTGCGCGACAAGGTGCAGGAACTGAGCGTGCTGCGGGCCTTGCAACAAAGCGCGGCGGACAAGTTGCAGGACGGGTTGGAGGGCGTGCAGGCGGCGCGCACCGCGCTGAGCGAGGCCATGGCAGAGCGCACCAGCCTGCCGCGCCGTTTCACCGAGGACCCGGTCAAGACCGCGCTGCTCATTGCCTCGACCGAGACGCTGGAGGGCTTTGCCAGCGGGCTAAGCGAGATCGCGGTGGACGAAGCCCCCGGAAGCCTGCCCGAGATCACCCCGCGCAAGGGCAATCTGGCGCTGCCGGTCGAGGGGGTCGTCCTGCGCCGGGCGGGCGAGGCCGACGCGGCAGGAATCACCCGGCCCGGCATCGTTTTGGCCACGCGGCCCCGCGCGCTGGTCACCACGCCCGCACCTGCGACGGTGCGCTATCGCGGCCCCTTGCTCGACTACGGAAATGTGATCATTCTGGAGCCGCAGGCCGGGATTCTTCTGGTGTTCGCCGGTCTCGATGTTGTTTATGGTCAGACCGGTCAGGTCCTGCCCGGGGGCAGTCCGGTGGGCCTCATGGGCGGGGCGGGCGCGGACGGCGATCTGCTTCTGGCCGCTGATCCGCCGAAGGCGGGTGCCCAAAGGAGCCAGACGCTCTATATCGAAGTGCGTCAAGACAATTCACCGGTGGACCCGCTTACGTGGTTCAGAACCGACAAGGAAGACTGAGACATGAGAAAATTCCTGATGGCCGCATCCGTCGGCATCCTGACAGGCGCGATTGCGACGACGCAGGTGGCGGCCCCCCTGCTGGCGCAGGAGAGCGCGAAGTCGAGCAATGTCTATGAGCAGCTCGATCTTTTCGGCGACATCTTCGAGCGTATCCGCGCGCAATATGTCGAGGAGGTCGAGACCAAGGACCTGATCGAGGCCGCGATCAACGGTATGCTGACATCGCTCGATCCGCATTCCAGCTATCTCTCGCCCGAGGATGCCGAGAACATGCAGGTGCAGACGCGCGGCGAGTTCGGCGGACTGGGCATCGAGGTCACGCAGGAGGACGGCTTTGTCAAGGTGGTCTCGCCGATGGATGGCACCCCCGCCGATCAGGCCGGCATCGAGTCGGGCGATTTCATCACCCATGTCGATGGCGAGAGCCTGCTTGGCCTGACCCTCAACGACGCGGTCGAACTGATGCGCGGCCCAATCGGCAGCGAGATCGTGATCACCGTAGTGCGCGAGGGCGAGGCGGAGCCGTTCGACGTGTCGATCATCCGCGACACAATCGAGCTTACGGCAGTCCGCTCGCGTGTGGAACGCGATGCGGTGGTACTGCGGGTGACCACCTTCAACGACAACACCTATCCCAATCTCGAAAGCGGTCTGAAAGAGCAGATCGAGGCGCTTGGCGGGATGGAGAACGTGAGCGGCATCGTGCTTGATCTGCGCAACAATCCCGGCGGTCTGCTGACGCAGGCGATCAAGGTGTCGGATGCGTTCCTCGACAAGGGCGAGATCGTGAGCACGCGGGGCCGCGATCCGCAGGATGGCGAGCGCTTCAACGCGACCGAGGGCGATCTGGCGGGCGGCAAGCCCATCGTGGTGCTGATCAACGGCGGCTCTGCAAGCGCGTCTGAGATCGTCGCAGGTGCCCTGCAGGATCATCACCGCGCCATCGTTGTGGGCACCAAGAGCTTCGGCAAGGGCTCGGTGCAGACGGTGATGCCGCTTCGGGGCAACGGCGCGATGCGTCTGACCACGTCGCGGTATTATACACCGTCGGGCCGGTCCATTCAGGCGCTCGGGGTCAGCCCCGATATCCTTGTGCAGCAGCCGCCGCGCCGCGAGGAGACGGAGGAAGAGCAGGAGATCCGTCCCGGTCGTTCCGAGGCCGATCTGCGGGGCCGTCTGAATAATGACAGCCTGAGCGAGGACGAGATCAAGCAGATCGAAGAGGACCGCGCCCGCGCCGAAGAGGCCGCCAAGCTGCGCGAAGAGGATTACCAGCTGGCCTATGCCGTGGATATCCTGCGCGGATTGTCGGTCATTGGCGGCAGCCAGCAGGCGGAATGACCTGCCCGCGCGTGTGAAAAGAAAAAACCCGTCCAGCTTGCAGCGGACGGGTTTTTTCGTTCCGAAATGCGGCAGCGGCCGACCGTATGATCAGGCCAGCATCACCATCGGGTTCTCGAGGTTCTCTACGATCTGCTTAAGCAGGTCTGCGCCCATGGCCCCGTCGATCACCCGGTGATCGACTGACAGGGTCACGGACATCACCGTGGCCACGGTCAATTCGCCGTCCGCCCCCACCACCGGCTTTTTCTGCCCCGCGCCGACGGCGAGGATCGCGCCATGCGGCGGGTTGATCACGGCGTCGAAATTCTCGATCCCGAACATGCCGAGGTTGGAGATCGCGAAGGTCCCGCCCTGGTATTCCTGCGGCGCCAGCTTGCGGTCGCGGGCGCGCTTGGCCAGGTCCTTCATCTCTGCCGACAGCGCCGACAGCGATTTCATCTCGGCATCCTTGAGGACCGGCGTGAACAGCCCGCCCTCGATGGCGACGGCGACGGCCACGTCCGAGGGTTTCAGTTTGAGCACCTTGTCGCCGGCCCAGACGGCATTGGCATCGGGCACCGCCTGCAACGCGAGCGCACAGGCCTTGATGATAAAGTCGTTGACCGACAGTTTCACGCCGCGCGACTCAAGCTGCTTGTTGAGGTCCCCACGGAATTTCAACAGCGCGTCCAGCTTGATTTCGCGGCGCAGGTAGAAATGCGGTACGGTCTGCTTGGCCTCGGTCAGGCGCGCGGCGATGGTCTTGCGCATCCCGTCAAGCTTGACCTCCTCGAACTCGCGGCCTTCGTACATCGCCATGACGGCATCCGACGAGGGGCCCGAGGCCGGGGCAGGGGCCTTGTCCGCCGGTTTGGCGGCCTCCTTGGCGGGCGCCGCTGCGGGCTTGGCACCCTCCACATCGGCACGCACGATGCGGCCATGCGGGCCGGAGCCCTTGATCTGGCCGAGATCCAGCCCCTTTTCCGCAGCAATCCGGCGGGCGAGGGGCGACGCGAAGATACGCTCGCCGCTGTCGTTCTTGGGGGCTGCCGGGGCAGCGGTGTCGGACTTGGCAACCGGCTCGGTGGTCTTGCCTTTGCCGGAGCCCTCGCCGCCCTGTGTTTCGCTGGTCTTTTCGTCCTTGGCGGGCTCTGCCGCATCGGCTGATTTCGGGGCGCTCCCCGAGTCGCTGTCGATATCGTCGGCGCTTTCGCCTTCCTCCAGCAGAACGGCGATAGGGGTGTTGACCTTGACCCCTTCGGTGCCGTCCTCGATCAGGATCTTGCCGATGGTGCCTTCGTCCACGGCCTCGAATTCCATCGTGGCCTTGTCGGTCTCGATCTCGGCCAGAAGGTCGCCCGCGTTGACGGTGTCGCCCTCCTTGACCAGCCATTTGGCGAGCGTGCCCTCTTCCATCGTGGGCGAGAGGGCGGGCATGAGAATTTCGGTTGGCATCGCGTCGCTCTCCTTACCGGTAGGTCACTTGGCGCACGGCGTCGATCACCTCGGCGGTCGAGGTCAGCGCCAGCTTTTCGAGATTGGCCGCGTAGGGCATCGGCACGTCCTTGCCGGTGCAGTTGATCACCGGCGCGTCGAGATAGTCGAACGCCTTTTGCATCAGCACCGACGAGATGTAGCTGCCGATCGAGGGGGTGGGCCAGCCTTCCTCGACGGTGACGCAGCGGTTGGTTTTCATCACCGACTGGATCACCGTGTCGGTGTCCATCGGGCGCAGGGTGCGCAGGTCGATCACCTCGGCGTCGATGCCGTCCTCGGCGAGTTTCTCAGCGGCCTCCAGCGCGTAGGTCATGCCGATGCCAAAACTGACGATGGTCACGTCCGCGCCGTCGCGCCAGATCTTGGCCTTGCCGAAGGGGATGGTGAAATCATCCATCTTGGGCACCTCGAAGGACTTGCCGTAGAGGATCTCGTTTTCGAGGAAGACCACCGGGTTCGGGTCGCGGATTGCGCTTTTCAGCAGGCCCTTGGCGCAGGCGGCGGAATAGGGCTGCACGACGCGCAGGCCGGGGACCTGGGCATACCAGGCGGCATAGTCCTGACTGTGCTGGGCGCCGACGCGGGCGGCGGCGCCGTTGGGGCCACGGAAAACGATGGGACTGCCCATCTGTCCACCCGACATGTAAAGCGTCTTGGCGGCGGAGTTGATGATCTGGTCAATAGCCTGCATGGCGAAATTCCAGGTCATGAATTCGACGACGGGGCGCAATCCGCCCCAGGATGCACCGACGCCGATCCCGGCAAATCCGTGCTCGGTGATCGGCGTGTCGATCACACGTTTCGCGCCGAACTCATCCAGAAGGCCCTGGGTGATCTTGTAGGCCCCCTCATATTCGGCGACCTCCTCGCCCATGACGAAGACCGTGTCGTCCCGGCGCATTTCCTCGGCCATGGCAGTATTGAGCGCCTCGCGCACCGTCATGGTCTGCATCTCGGTGCCTTCGGGCCAGTCCGGGCTGGTGTCGGATTTGGGGGCAGCGGGGGCCTTGGCCTCGGCGGGGGTGGATTTCTGCTCGTCGGTGTCGCTTTGCTTGGCTTTCGCGGCCGGGGCGTTTGATGCGGTGTCGATATCGTCGGCGCTTTCGCCTTCCTCCAGCAGAACGGCGATAGGGGTGTTGACCTTGACCCCTTCGGTGCCGTCCTCGATCAGGATCTTGCCGATGGTGCCTTCGTCCACGGCCTCGAATTCCATCGTGGCCTTGTCGGTTTCGATCTCGGCCATGATGTCACCGGCATTGACGGTGTCGCCTTCCTTGACCAGCCATTTGGCGAGGGTGCCTTCCTCCATCGTGGGGGAGAGGGCGGGCATGAGAATTTCGGTTGCCATTGTCGTCTCTCCTCCTCAGGCGTTCTGCGGTGCCACGTCGGCGATGATGTCGGTCCAGAGTTCGTCCGTTGCGGGCTCCGGGCTTTCCTTGGCGAAATCGGCACTGGCGTTGACGACTTCCTTGATTTCCTTGTCGATGGCCTTGAGATCCTCTTCGGAGGCATGGCCACCGGAAATCAGCAGGTCGCGCACATGTTCGATGGCGTCTTTCTCCTCGCGCATTTTCTGCACCTCCTCGCGGGTGCGGTACTTGGCCGGGTCAGACATCGAGTGGCCGCGATAGCGGTAGGTCTTGATCTCCAGGATATACGGCCCCTTGCCCGAACGGCAGTGCGCGACGGCCTTGTCGCCGGCCTCTTTCACCGCGAGCACGTCCATGCCGTCGACCATCTCGCCGGGGATGCCGAAAGCTTCGCCCCGATGGTAGATGTCGGGCGAGGAGGTGGAGCGTTGCTGCGAGGTGCCCATGGCGTATTGATTATTCTCGATCACGAAGACCACCGGTAACTGCCAGAGGGCGGACATGTTGAAGGTCTCGTAGACCTGACCCTGATTGGCCGCGCCATCGCCGAAATAGGCGAAGGTGACGCGGTCGTTCTCGAGGTATTTGTCGGCAAAGGCGAGACCTGCGCCGAGCGGCACGTTGGCCCCCACGATGCCATGACCGCCGTAGAACTGCTTTTCGGTCGAGAACATGTGCATCGAGCCGCCTTTGCCGCGACTGTAGCCATCCTCGCGACCGGTGAGTTCGGCCATCACGCCCTTGGGGTCCATCCCGCAGGCGAGCATGTGGCCGTGATCGCGGTAGGTGGTGATGCGCTTGTCGCCCTCGTCGGCGGCGGCCTCGAGGCCGACGACGACGGCCTCCTGCCCGATATAGAGATGGCAGAAGCCGCCGATCAGCCCCATGCCATAAAGCTGGCCGGCCTTCTCCTCGAATCGCCGGATAAGCAGCATGTCGCGGTAATATTGCTTGAGTTCATCTGCGGAAACGTTTGGTTTCTTTGCGCTTTTCCGGGTGGCCATGGGTGGGCAACTCCTTGTTGGCGAATATAGTTTAGCATTAAACCATTTCTTACACCAATCGCGCCCACGTTGCGAGGGTGAATTTGGCCCGGGCGGCGCGCCCTAGACGTGCTGCGCGCCGTTGATCTCGATCTCGGTGCCGGAAATGTAGGAGGAGCCTTCGGTGCAGAGGAAATAGACCGTATCGGCCACTTCCCTTGGCTCGCCCAATCGGCGCATCGGCAGGCGATCGGCCAGATCCTCGGTGCCCGGCGACAGGATCGCGGTGCGGATCTCACCCGGCGCGATGGCGTTGACGCGCACCCCCAAAGGTCCGAAATCATGCGCCATTTCACGGGTTAGCGCGGCCAGCGCCGCCTTGGAGGTGGCATAGGCGGCCCCTGCGAAGGGATGCACCCGTGCGCCCGCGATAGAGGTCACGTTGACCACGGCCCCTTTGGCCGCCGCCAACTCGTTTTTCAGGCTGCGCGCCAGCACCACGGGGGCAAAGAAATTGACGTGAAACACCTGCCCCCATGTGCGCAGATCGGTGCTGATCGTATCAAGCCGCTCACCCTCCGGCCCTTTGGGTGAAATGCCCGCATTGTTGACCAGCGCGTCGAGCCGCCCACCCAATTTCGCGCGGATCGCCTCGACCTTCTCGATCACGTCCTTGGGATCGGCAAGGTCGATCTGGATATGGTTGTCTTCGCCACCGCCCCAGGGGCATTCGGCGGGAAAGGGATGCCGCGAGCATGTGATCACCCGCCAGCCTGCGGCGTTGAACCGTTGCACCGTGGCGTGACCGATCCCCCGGCTCGCCCCGGTCAGAAGCAATGTCCGCTGTTCAGTCATGCCCGTGTCCTTTCCTGATGCCTTGCGCTGACCCTAGCGCAGCGGGGCGCAGGTGCAACGGCCCTTGGCAGGGCATTGCACAACGGCTAACAAGGCGCGCATGCCATGCCGGAGACAAGGATGAAGGCCAGAGACATGAACCGCGACTGGATCGCCACCGCCCGCACCCTCTCCGAGGCGCTGCCCTATCTTCAACGCTATACCGGCGCGATCGTCGTGATCAAGCTGGGTGGCCACGCCATGGGCAGCGACGAGGCGATGGAAACCTTCGCCCGCGACGTGGTGCTGATGAGCCAGGTCGGCGTCAACCCGGTGATCGTCCATGGCGGCGGACCGATGATCAACGAGATGCTGGAGAAACTGGCGATCAAATCCGACTTCGTGAACGGCAAGCGGGTCACCGATGCCGCCACGATGGAGGTGGTCGAGATGGTGCTGTCGGGCCGCGTCAACAAGCGGATCGTGCAGGCGATCAACGGTCAGGGCGGGCGCGCTGTGGGCCTGTCAGGCAAGGATGCCGGGATGATCACCTGCACGCCGTCGAGCCCCGATCTGGGCCTTGTCGGAGAGCCGTCCGAGATCGACGCCGAGATCCTGCACACCATGTTCGAGGCCAATATCATTCCGGTGATCGCGCCGCTTGGGGCGGGGCGCAATGGCGAGACGTTCAACATCAACGGCGACACGGCGGCGGGTGCCGTGGCCGCAGCCCTCAAGGCTGACCGGCTCTTGCTGCTCACGGATATCGACGGGGTTCGCGATGCGTCGGGTCAGGTGGTCACCGAACTCAATGCCGATCAGATCCGCCAGATGACGCGCGACGGCGTGATCGCGGGCGGCATGATCCCCAAGACCGAGACCGCGCTTGCCGCGATCGAGGGCGGGGTCCGGGCGGTCGTCATCCTCGACGGGCGCGCCCCCAATGCGACGCTGCTGGAGCTTTATACGGAGCACGGGGCGGGGTCGCTGATCCGGGCCACCTGAGCGCCTTGTGAAAGTCGCACCGCGCGTTAGGTTCAGGATCATTGCTAGGATGCCGAGATGAGCCTGACCCAGATCACCCGCCACGCCGCCCCGCATCACCTATCGGTTATGGGCGCACTGCATCTGCGGGCGGACGAGGTGCCGGGGCATGCGACGTTGGTGCTTTTGGGGCCGTCGGAGACGGGGTTTTGGACAGCCTTCACACAGACGCCCGAATATCGCGACGGCACGCCTGACCCGATGGACCGCTGGTCAACCCGTATCATCACCGGGCTTGCCGACGGTCTCGGGGCGACGGCGCTTTTTCCCTTTGGCGGCCCGCCGTGGCAGCCCTTCACCGATTGGGCGCGGCGCAGCGGGCGTGCCTGGCCGTCGCCGGTGGGGCTATTGGTGCATGATATGGCGGGGCTGATGGTGTCTTATCGCGGCGCACTGGCTCTGCCAGAGCGGCTCGATCTGCCTGAGCCGACCCTGCGCCCCTGCGAGACCTGCACGACGCAGCCCTGCCTGACTGCCTGCCCGGTGGATGCGCTGCGCCCGGGGGCTTACGACGTGCCCGCCTGCAAGACCGATCTGGACCGTGACGCCAACGATTGCCGCGCGCGGGGATGCGCGGTGCGTCGCGCTTGCCCGGTCAGTCAATCCTACGGGCGGGAGCCTGCGCAATCCGCCTTTCACATGGGGTATTTCGGATGAAAGAGCTGATCCTGACGCGGCATGCGAAATCCGATTGGGGCGGTCCCCTGCTGCGTGATCACGCGCGCCCGCTGAACACGCGTGGGCGGCGCTCGGCCGCGGCATTGGGGGAGTGGCTTCGCGCGCAAGACCTGATCCCGGATCAGATCCTGTGCTCGTCCTCTGCGCGCACACAGGAAACCTGCACGCGCCTCAAGTTGCCGGTCTTGCCCGAGCTTTGCGATGCGCTCTATCTGGCCGAAGTTCCCGACATGCTGCGCGTATTGCGTGGGGCCATCGGTGCGCGGGTTCTGATGCTGGGCCACAATCCGGGCATCGCGGACTTTGCCGCAAGCCTCGTCGCCACGCCCCCTGCGCATGAGCGCTTCGACGACTACCCCACCGGGGCCACGCTGGTCGTGCGCTTTGACATCAATGACTGGGCAGACCTGATGCCCGGCACCGGCACGGCGCAGCATTTTGTCATCCCGCGAACGCTGAATTGAGCGCGATGCAGCCCCCGCGCTTCATCGGATCGGAGATCTATCGCGGATCGAGCTACGGTGCGCGTCACCCGCTTTCGATCCCGCGAGTGCCGACGGTGATCGACCTCTGCCGCGCCATGGGCTGGCTGCCGTCTGCGCAATACATCAACAGCCCCCGCGCAAAGTCCGATGCGCTGACCGGCTGGCACACCCAAGCCTATATCGCGGCGCTGAAAGAGGCCGAGAGGACCGGTCACGTCACCCCTGAGACCCGTGCGCGCCACCATCTTGGCACCCTATCGAACCCGGTCTTTCCGGAGATGTTCCGCCGACCGGCCACGGCCGCTGGTGGTTCGCTTCTGGCCACTGACCTGATTGCCGAGGGCGGTGCGGTCTATAATCCCGGCGGCGGCACGCATCACGGCATGGCCGACCACGCCGCCGGTTTCTGCTATCTCAACGATCCGGTTCTGGCGCTCAAGGCGCTCTTGGCGCAAGGCCTCACGCGGATCGCCTATGTCGATATTGACGCGCATCATTGCGACGGGGTGGCGGCGGCGTTTCATGGCGAGGAGCGGGTGCTAATGATCTCCACCCACGAGGCACGGCGCTGGCCCTTTACCGGTGCACTGGATGATCGGGCAGGGGGGCATGCCATCAACCTGCCGCTGCCGAGGGGCACGAATGACAGCGGTTTCGCCATGGCGCTGCATGAGGTCATGTTGCCGAAGCTACAGGCGATGCGGCCCGAGGCCGTCGTGCTGCAATGCGGGGCCGATGCGGTGGCCGAGGATCCGCTCTCGCGCCTCGCGCTCTCGAACAACGCCCATTGGCAGGCGGTGGCGCTGTTGCAGCCGCTCAGTCCCCGCCTGCTTGTCCTCGGCGGTGGCGGTTACAATCCGTGGATGGTGGGGCGGCTCTGGTCCGGGGTCTGGGCCACGCTCAACGGCTATGAAATCCCCGACCGCCTGCCCGAGCGCGCCCGCAGCGTGCTCGCTGCTCTGACATGGACGCGCCGCCCGGCATTCCCACCCGATGCTCTCATAGACACGCTGCGCGATGCCCCACGCGAGGGCGCCATCGCCGATGACCTGCGCGCTGCTATCCACACCCTGCGCGCCCGGCAAGCGGCCTGGGTCTGACAGGAAAAGGGCGGCCACCAAACGACCGCCCCTTCACCGTTCTTGAAATACTCCGGGGGAGTCGCGCCGCGCGCGACGGGGGCAGCGCCCCCACCCATGTCAATGCCCGAGGATCTGGCTCAGGAACAGCTTGGTGCGTTCGCTCTGCGGGTTGTTGAAGAACTCCTCAGGCTCGTTCTGCTCCACGATCTGCCCTTGGTCCATGAAGATCACCCGGTTCGCGACCTTGCGGGCAAAGCCCATCTCGTGGGTGACGCAAAGCATGGTCATCCCCTCCTCGGCGAGTTCGATCATCGTGTCGAGCACTTCGGAGATCATTTCCGGATCGAGCGCCGATGTCGGCTCGTCAAAGAGCATGATGCGCGGCCGCATGCACAGCGAGCGCGCGATTGCCACGCGCTGCTGCTGCCCACCCGAAAGCTGGCCGGGGTATTTGTCGGCCTGTTCGGGGATCTTGACCTTTTCGAGGAAATGCATCGCGATTTCCTCGGCCTCGCGCTTGGGCGTCTTGCGCACCCAAATCGGGGCGAGCGTGCAGTTTTCCAGGATCGTCAGATGTGGGAAAAGGTTGAAATGCTGGAACACCATCCCGACCTCGGATCGGATCCGGTCGATGTTCTTGATGTCATTTGACAGCACTGTTCCATCCACCGTGATCGAGCCTTTCTGATGCTCTTCCAGCGCGTTGATACAGCGGATCAGCGTCGACTTGCCCGAACCCGAGGGCCCCGCGATGACGATCCGCTCGCCCTGATAGACGGTCAGGTCGATGTCGCGCAGCACGTGGAACGCGCCGTACCACTTGTTCATCTTGGTGATCTCCACAGCGACCTGATCGGAGACCTTCATTTGTGTTTCTGCGGCCATGATGATGACCCTCCTTACCGATGATCAGTCTGAAGCTGACGCTCCAGCCACTGAGAATATTGCGAAATGCCGTAGCAGGTGATGAAGAACAGAAGAGCGGCAAAGCCAAAGAGTTCCCAATAGACGCCATTCCACTCCGACGAGGCGAGGATCGGGCCGCGGATCATGCCGACGATGTCGAACATCGAGATCACCGAAACCAGCGTCGTGTCCTTGAACAGGCCCACGGCGACGTTGACGATGCCGGGGATCGAGATCTTGAGCGCCTGCGGCAGGATAATGAGCTGCATCGCCTGCGCGTAGTCCAGGCCCAGACTGTCCGCTGCTTCATATTGCCCGCGCGGCAACGCCGCGAGGCCACCCCGGATCACCTCGGCGATATAGGCCGATGCGAACATCGTGATCATGATGATCACCCGCAGGATCAGATCGAATGACGTGCCCGGCGGAAGGAAATAGGCCAGCACCACGTTGGCGACGAACAGCAGCGTGATCAGCGGCACGCCGCGGATGAACTCGATGAAGACCACGCAGATCCACTTGATGATCGGCATGCTCGATTGCCGCCCGAGCGCCAGCGCGATACCGAACGGCACCGAGAGCGACACGCAGACCACGCCGAGCATGAGATTGATCATGAAACCGCCCATGTCGCGGGATGGCACCGGTTCGATGGCCAGAACGTTTTCCATCGGCCCGGTGATGAAACCCGACAGCATCCAGAAGATAAGCGCCGCCACGAAGCCTGCGATCACCGCCATGCCTGCGCTGGCCCCAACCGTGCGCTTGTAGACAAACGCACCAAGCAGCACGCCCAGCAGGGCAAAGACCGGAACGAGGACCGACCCGCCCCAGATCAGCCAATAGGCGATGAACGGGTAAAGCCCGGTGAAGATCAGCATCTTGCTCGGGAATATCTTGTAGAAGAGCAGAGGCGCGCCCGCGATAAAGAGCAGGACGAAGGCCAGACCCGGCCGCCAGTAGAGTTCCGACGGGTATTTGAACCCGAAGAGAAGCTGGTTCCACCGCTCGGAGAGCACCGCGAAACAGCCCCCCATCTTGCCGTCGAGAATGTCGCGGCAAGCGGTCAGGCTGGGGCTGTCCCAGACGCCATTGAGGAACCAGGGTGCCGCCGAGCTTGCGATCTGGAGCACGACATAGAGCGACACTACGGTCAGCAGCGTGTTGGCCGCCGAGGAAAACAGGTTTTCGCGCAGCCATTTGACCACGCCCCTTTCCGCCGCCGGGGGCGGCGCTTCGGGGAGCATGGTGCTGCGTACGAAAGCGAAATGTTCCTGTACCATGGTTCACCGCTCCTTCAACTTGATGGCGTTGTTGTAGACGTTCATCACCGCCGAAATGGCGAGGCTGATCGTGAGGTAAAACAACATCAGCATCAGGACGCATTCGATGGCGCGTCCGGTCTGGTTGAGGGTGATGCCGCCAAGCGTGCCGGTCACATCCATGTAGCCCACGGCGATGGCCAGCGACGAATTCTTGGTGAGGTTGAGATATTGTGAGATCAGCGGCGGGATGATCACCCGCAGCGCCTGCGGCAGGATCACCAGGTTCATGATCCGGCGCGGGCGCATGCCAAGCGAGGCCGCAGCCTCGGTCTGGCCCTTGCTGACGGCCTGAATGCCAGCTCGCACGTTCTCGGCAATGAAGGCCCCCGTGTAGATCGCGAGCGCGAACCACAGCGCAATGAGCGAGCCGCGAATGTGGATGCCGCCCTGAAAGTTGAAGCCTGCGAGCGCAGGGTAATCTAGGCCGATCGGCCGACCGAGGATGAAATAGATCAGGATGGTCGGCACGAAGAGGATGACCAGCGACGGCCAGCCCGTCGGAATGAGCTTGCCGGTATCAAAAAGCAGGTTGGTCGCGTAGCGGCGATAGTAGAACACGCCGAAGATCGAGGCGATGAAGGTCAGCACCACGACAAGCGATCCGGGCCCCATGATCGGCGCAGGTGTATAGACGCCGCGATTGGTGAAGGCGAACGACCCGAAGAGCATGCTCGAGGAGGGATCTTCGCCCCGGAACGCGCTTGGCGCGGGCAGCATCGCCGTCATGATGGTGAAGATGATCAGGATCCAGATCAGCACCGGCACGTTGCGGAACGCTTCGACATAGACGGCCATCAACTTGCGCACCAACCAGTTCGGCGACAGGCGCAGGATACCGGCCGTCACGCCCAAGAGGGTCGCGGTGATGCAGCCCAGAAAGGCCACGATCAGCGTATTGAGAACGCCCACGACCGACGCGCGCATGTGGCTCGACTGGCTGTCATATTCGATCGGTCGCTGGTTGATGTCATAGCCCGCCGGCTCTGCCAGAAAGCCGAAGGCGATATTCTGGCCTTGCTCGGCAAGGTTATGCACGAGATTCGCGCCAAGATAGGCCATCAGCGAGACCAGAAGCATCAAGGCGATGAACTGGAATGTATAGGAGCGATACCGCGTGTCGTAGATCAACTGCGACAGTTGGAACGACGCCTTGGGAGGGTCGGATACCGTTGTCATCTAAGTTTCCCTGTGTTTCGGCCCGGATTTTTATCGGCGTCTGCGCCGTGGGTCGATTTTTTTGAGAGATGTCAGGTGAAAAGGGCGCGGGATGATCCGCGCCCTTTGTCAGTTCTGGTCTTAGCGGAACGGCGGCGAGTAGAGGATGCCGCCATCAGTCCACTGGGCGTTGAGACCACGGGCAAGGCCGATCGGGGTCTTTTCACCGATGTTCTTCTCGAACACTTCACCGTAGTTGCCGACGGCGGCGAGCGCACGTTTTGCCCAAGTGGCGTCAAGGCCGATCATCTCACCGAGGTTACCCTCGGTGCCGAGCAGACGGTTTACTTCCGGGCTGTCAGTTGCGCCGGAGGCCAGTTCCTCGACATTCGCGCTTGTGACACCGAGTTCCTCGGCAGAGATCAGCGCGTTGAGCGTCCAGCGCACGATGTCACCCCATTCGTTGTCGCCGTGGCGGACAAGCGGGCCGAGCGGCTCTTTTGAGATGATTTCGGGCAGGATCACATGCTCCGTCGGATTTTCGAACGCGGCACGCGTCGAGGCAAGGCCGGAGGCGTCGGTCGTGTAGGTGTCGCAAGCCCCGGCAAGGTACTGTTGCTGGCCTTCGGCGTTGGTCTCAACCGGCACCGGCTCGTAGCTGATGTTGTTCTTGCGGAAGAAATCCGCGAGGTTCAACTCGGTGGTGGTGCCGGTCTGGATGCAGACGGTCGCGCCGTCCAGCTCTTTTGCCGAGCTCACACCAAGTGCCTTGGGCACCATGAAGCCCTGACCGTCATAGTAGTTGACGCCGATGAAGTCGAACTTGAGATCGGTATCACGCGAGAAGGTCCAGGTGGTGTTGCGCGCCAGCATGTCGATCTCGCCCGAGGCAAGTGCAGTGAAGCGCGTCTTGCCTGTGGTGGGCACGAATTCAACGGCGTTGGCGTCACTCAGAACGGCAGCGGCGACCGCGCGACACACGGCCACGTCGAATCCTTCCCAGACGCCGTTCGCGTCGGGCGCGGCGAAACCGACGAGACCGGTGGTCACGCCGCAGTTCAGCTTGCCACGGGCCTTCACGTCGTCAAGCGTGGCCGCCGCGGATGCCCCGGCAGCAACGCCAGCAACGGTCAGCGCGCCCAAAAATACGGTTTTTTTCATGTTTACCTCTTCCTGATTGTCCACTCTTTCGAGAGCGGTTCGTTCGGCCCCAAGGGGGGCCGCTGTGACACTGTTAGAGGGGTCGCAACCCCTTGCAGTGATCGCAAGTTTGTGTGGATTCATCACAAAACGTCAAGTCTTTGTTCAAGAAAACCAATAGCCGTCTGCGGGATGACCATAGGTCACCCGGCGTGAAACCCGGTTCACCTCATGCGCGCGAAAGATCGTAAAAGCGTTTAGCGGCCAAAAAGTCAGATTCTTTCCTGCGTGCAGTGGCGTCGGCCTCGTCATCGCTACCCCATTGCTCCTGTTGCCAGGTTTCGTCGATCCGCGACAGGTGCCAGAGGGTTTTTGCAGGGTGAAGGTCGTGGATTGCGGCAAAGCCGATGATCAGCGAGCCGCTGAGGCTGACAAGATCGTGAACGGCGGTCAGCGCCCAATTATCCAGCATTTCTACCTGTGCATGCAGGCGCGCAAGCGGTTCAACCTCTTGTGGACGGTGCATCACGCCCGTGCGCGGGTGCAGCCGTGCGAAAAGGACCGATTCGGCCCAGTCGAGAAGCGGATCCCAGGCTTCCGCCTGCCGCGCGGCGAGTTCCGCCGGACTTTCGGCGCGGTAGCACAACAGGTCGCTGTCACCGTAATCGGCGATCATGCGTGCCACCTCGGAATGCTGATGCGCAACCTTGTCGATGGCGGCATTGGCCGCACGGGTCACAGGCATGGTGTCCGGCACAATCTTGCTGTCCTGGGCGTCCCATTCCGCGGCGATGGCGCGGGCCATGGTTCGGGTCGGCACGATCAATTCGGCCTTGGCAGGCGTACGCACGCGGCGCCCATCGAGATGCACTCCAAAACCGCCCCCGGTCTCACTGACCCCGGCTTCGGTCCAGAAGCGTTTCGCGGCCCATTCGCTCATGCCGGTGCCCTCCAGATCGTGTCAATCAGCCCTGCCAGTTCGCGAAAATCATGCGCGATCTCGGTGGCCGCGCTCAGCGCCTCGGGCTTGTGATAGCCCCAACTGACGCCGATGCCGGGGATTCCTGCCGCGCGGGCCATCTCCATATCGAAACTCGTGTCGCCCACCATGACCGCGTTTTCCGGCGCGACGCCGGTCTCCGAGAGGGCCGCGTGCAGCATCGACGGGTGCGGTTTCGACGGATGGTGATCGGCCACCTGCCGGGTCACGAAGAAGTGGCGCAGATCGTGCCCGTCCAGCAGCTTGTCGAGTCCGCGCGCGGATTTCCCCGTGGCCACGCCCAATAATGTCTCGGGCGCCGCATGCAGCGCGCGCAGCGTGTCGCGCGCATGCGGATAGAGAGGCGAGGACTGCGCCACGCCCGACTGCGCCCGCAGGCCCATATAGGCCTCCTTGTACCAGCCGACGATGCGGTTATGCAGATCACCGGGCAGATCGGGGGCAAGCCGTGGCACTGCCACGTCAAGCGACAGCCCCACGATACCGAGCGTCGCCTCGCGCCCCGGCGCAGGCTGATCCGCGCGCTCGAACGCCGCTGTCATCGCCGCCAGAATGTCGCCCTGACTGTCCACCAGCGTGCCATCCACGTCAAAGATCACCAGACGCAGCGGGCGGCTCATGCCATATCCTCCAGCGGGTCCTCCGGTGCCTCGGATGGCTGCCATTGGAACAGATCCCAGGTGCGCTGCATATGCTCGGGCAGCGGCGCGGTCAGATGCAGGATCGCGCGGCTCACCGGATGCTCGATCTTCAGGGACCGCGCGTGCAGATGCAGCTTGCGGCTGACATCACCGCCCAGTTGCGCGCCCCAGCCGTCACCCAGGTTTTCCTGCCCCGAGCCGCCATATTTGCCATCACCCACAATGGGATGCCCAATCTCGGCCATGTGCGCGCGCAGCTGGTGGGTGCGTCCGGTCACCGGGATCAGCGCCATCCACGCGGTGCGCCCGCCCGCATTCTCGATCATCGCGTAATCGGTGGTGGCGGGTTTGGCGCCGGGGGTGTTTTCCACCTCGCGCGGATGCAGACACAGCATCTTTTCGCCCTCGCCCTTGGCCCCGTGCCCCGGGGCCTTGACCAGGCCAAAGCGGATCGTGCCCATGCGCGGCATGGGCGATCCGGCAACGGCGGCCCAGTAGATCTTGCGCGTGTTGCGGTGGCGGAAAGCGGCCGTCAGCCCCTTGGCCGCCTCGCGGGTGCGGGCCAGAACCAGCACGCCCGACGTGTCCTTGTCGAGACGGTGCACAAGCCGCGGCTTTTCCTCATACCCAAAGCGCAGCGCCTCGGCGAGCCCGTCGACATGGCGCGCCTGCTTGCTGCCGCCCTGTACGGGCAGGCCCGGCGGCTTGTTCAGCGCGATCACATGATCGTCGCGGTAGATCACGCAGGACTGGATCATCTTCGCATCCGCCGGGCTGATCCGGGCGGCATCGGGCGCGGGCTTGCTGTCGGCATCGGGCAGCGGCGGGATGCGCACGCTTTGCCCCTCTTCTAGCCGGACGCTGGATTTCACGCGCCCGCCGTCGACGCGCACCTCGCCTTTGCGGCACATCTTTTCTATCTGCCCTTGCGTCAGATGCGGAAATTGCCGCCGCAGCCAGCGGTCAAGGCGCTGATCGCCATCGCCGGGTTTCACCGCCCGCATTTGCACGCCGCTCATGTCGCCATCCCCCGCGTCAGCCAGACTCCAAGCACCAGCGCCATGAGCGAGAGCAGCACTGATAGCCCCACATAAACCCATGCCGCAACGATCTGGCCGCGTTCATAAAGGGTGAACGCCTCGAGCGAGAAGGCCGAGAAGGTGGTGAAGCCACCCAGGACCCCTGTCATCAGGAACGCGTTGAGATGGTCGAAGCCGCGATGAAACGACAGCATCATGATCACCCCCATCAGAAAAGAGCCCAGGACATTCACAGTCAGAACACCCAAGGGAAAGCCCGGCCCCGCAACGCGCAGCATTGCCAGCCCCACGCCAAAGCGCAGGCACGCCCCGATCGCACCGCCAAGGGCTACCTGAAGGAAGGTCAGCATCATGGCGGCGTCTGTCGCGCGCAAGGGGGGCATTGTCAAGCACCACTCGCCATCGGGCAGGGGGCGGCCTGGCCTAGTTGCCCCATTTGCCCATCACCTTGCCCGCGATGAATGTGGTCAGCGCGCGCGGGGTGAGGCGCGGGGAGGCTGCGAAAAGCTTGTTCATCGCGCCGGTCACGAGAATACGTCGGCGTTGTTTCATGGCCTGCCAACCTGCACGGGCGACCGCATCGGCCTGCGCCGGTCGGCCCAGTTTCAACAGACCAATGCCGCGCATGCCGGCGGCGTCGAAAAACGCGGTCTGTGTGGCACCGGGGCAGAGCACTGTGACGCTGACCGGGCTGCCGCGCAGTTCCTCGGAGACCGCCTCGGACAATGAGAGCACATACGCCTTGGTCGCATGATAGACCGACATGTTGGGGCCGGGCATGAAGGCAGCCGCCGAGGCGAGGTTCAGAATGCGCCCGCCGCCCTGCGTCTGCATATGCGGGATCGCCATTTTCATCAGGTAGCTGAGCGCCGTCATGTTGACGCTGATCGTGCTCAGGTCGCGGGCCCAGCCCTCGCCGCTGCCGAAGGCACCGTGACGGCCAAGCCCTGCGTTGTTCACCAGCACGTCGATATGCCGGTCGCGGCTCACCTCCTGCCAGAGCATTTCGACCTGCGCCAGATCGGCCAGATCGGCGGGCCGGACGAGGATTTCCCCCGCCCCGCCGCGCAACTCGTCGGCCAATGTCGCAAGCTTGTCCGCGGAGCGGGCGGTCAGGATCAGGTTGCGGCCCTCGGCGGCGGCGATGCGCGCGAACTCCGCGCCCAGCCCCTCGGAGGCCCCGGTGATCAAGGTCCAGGTCTTCATCGCGCCAGCCTGCCCGCCGATGGGGGCCCGCGTCAAGAGCGGCTTAGCCCTCACTCTTGAGCGCCGCCACGCCCGGCAGATCCTTGCCTTCCATCCATTCCAGAAAGGCACCGCCCGCGGTGGAGATGTAGGTGAAATCCTGTGCCGCGCCCGCCTTGTTCAGCGCCGCGACGGTATCCCCTCCGCCCGCGACCGAAATCAGCGCGCCCTCGCGGCTGCGCTCGGCGGCGTGTTTCGCGGCGGCATTGGTGGCGGCATCGAAGGGCGCGATTTCGAATGCCCCGAGCGGCCCGTTCCAGATCAGCGTTTTCGCGTCGTCAATTGCCGCGCCGATGCGCGCCACGGCCTGCGGCCCGGCATCGAGGATCATCGCATCTGCGGGGCAGGCATGCGCGCCCGTCACCTCATGCGCCGCCCCTTCGGCAAATTCGCGCGCCACGACCACATCCGATGGCAGCAGGATCTCGCAGCCCGCAGCACCCGCCTTGAGCATGATCTCGCGCGCGGTCGGGGCCATGTCATGTTCGCATAGCGACTTGCCCACGTTAAGGCCCATGGCGGCGAGAAAGGTGTTGGCCATGCCGCCGCCGATCACGAGGCAATCGACCTTTTCCACGAGATTGCCCAGAAGATCGAGTTTGGTCGAGACCTTGGCCCCGCCGACCACCGCCATCACCGGGCGCTTTGGCGCGCCGAGCGCCGCCTCCAACGCCTGCAATTCAGCCTGCATCAGACGCCCCGCGCAAGACGGCAGCAGATGGGCAAGCGCCGTGGTCGAGGCATGCGCGCGGTGTGCGGCCGAAAAGGCGTCGTTGCAATAGACATCGCCAAGCGCGGCAAGACGCTGCGCCAGTTCTGGGTCGTTGCCCTCTTCGCCGGGATGAAAGCGGATATTCTCCAACAGCAGCACATCGGCGGCGCGCGCCTCTTCGGTCAGGTTCTCGGCCCCCTCCAGCGTCTCGATCAGCCTGACCTTGCGACCCAGGGCTTGTTCCAGCGCGGGCACCGTGACGCGCAGCGACATGTCGGGCACCACCTTGCCCTTGGGTCGCCCGAAATGGGCGATCAGCATCGGTTTGCCGCCCTTGTCAAGGATATCGGTGATCGTGGGCACGATCCGCTCGATCCGGGTAGCGTCGGTCACCATGCCCTTGTCCACCGGCACGTTGATATCGACGCGCACCAGTACACGCTTGCCCGCAAGATCGATGTCGTCGAGGGTTTTCCAGCTCATGGCGCGGCGGCCTCCGTGTTGATCGGTCTGTCGCGCCTCTATTGGCGCGCAGGGGCGCAGAGGTCAACCTGCCTGCTTGGCAAGCGCGCGCGTTCGTCTTAGGTAACGGGGAGATTTCAACGAAGGAGCGCCCGATGGCCGAGATCAAGGACCCCGAGAACACCATTCTGATAGAGCTCAAGGACGGCACCGTCACGATCGAGCTGTTGCCCGATATCGCACCCGGTCATTGCGAGCGGATGAAGGAACTGGCGCGCGCCGGGCAATATGACAACGTGGCCTTTCATCGCGTGATCGACGGCTTCATGGCGCAGACCGGTGACGTTCAGCACGCCAATATGGAAAAGGACTACAACCCGCGCGGCGCCGGGACGGGGGGCAGCGATCTGCCCGATCTCAAGGCCGAGTTTTCCAAGATCCCGCACGATCGCGGCACATTGGGCGCGGCGCGCAGCCAGAATCCGAACTCGGCCAACAGCCAGTTTTTCATCAATTTCAAGGATAACCATTTCCTCAACGGGCAATACACGGTCTATGGCCGGGTGATTTCCGGCATGGAGCATGTCGATGCCATCACAAAGGGCGAGCCGCCCGCCAACCCTGACCGGATGATCAGCGTCAAGGTGGCCGCCGATGCATAAGCTCGCGATTGCTTTCACGCTGCTGGCCAGCCCCGCCTTGGCGACTGGTTTGCAGATCGAAGTCGCTGGCGAGGCCAACGGCACCGTCACCATCGACCTTTACGAAGATATCGCGCCCCGCCATGTCGCGCAGATCACCGCGCTGGCCGAAGAGGGGGCCTATGACGGCGTCGTCTTTCACCGGGTGATCGAGGGCTTCATGGCGCAGACCGGCGATGTGCAGTTCGGCAAGCTGGAGGGCGGCGATATCGGCCGCGCAGGCATGGGCGGCAGCGACCGCCCCGATCTGCCCGCCGAATTCTCGGATGAGCGGTTCCTGCGCGGGGTCGTGGGCATGGCACGCAGCCAGAGCCCCGACAGTGCGAATTCGCAGTTCTTCATCATGTTCGACGCGGGTGAGTTCCTGAACGGGCAATATACCGTCGTCGGCCAGGTCACCGATGGAATGGACGTGGTTGACGCGATCAAGCGCGGACGCGGCAATAACGGGGCGGTCATTGGCCAACCCGACGTGATGCAATCTGTCACCGTGATCGAATAACGCGCATGGCCGGGACCGGATATGAGCCGCTCGATACCCTCAAGCCCTGGGGCGAGGGGATCTGGCTGATCGACGGCCCGGCCACGCGTCATCACGGGATTGCCTGCCCGACCCGCGCCACGGTGGTGCGGCTGAGCACCGGAAACCTCTGGGTGCATGCGCCGACGCGGCTCACCGATGGCCTGCGTGCAGAGCTCGATGGGCTTGGGGAGGTGCGTCATCTGGTGGCGCCGAACCCGTTTCATTTTGCACATATCGCGGACTGGCAGGCGGCCTGGCCCAAGGCCAAAAGCTGGGCCGTGCCGGGCGTGGCGCAGCGCGCGGCGCAGGCGGGGCTGAGCCTCAGCTTTGATCGCGAATTGCGCGCGGATGAAGCCGAGGGGCCGTGGGCGGGACAGTTGGAGCAACGCATCGTGCAGGGCAGCACCCGCTTTCACGAGGCGGTGTTCCTGCACAATGCCAGCCGCAGCCTGATCGTGACCGACCTGATCACCGCCATCGAGACCGCCAAGCTGCAAGTCCGTCACCGCCCTATGGCCTGGATCAAGGGCATCGACGACAGCGATGGCAAGACCCCGCCCGGCATCCGCTGGATGTTCCGTGACAAGCGCGCCATGGCCGACAGTGTCGAGGAAATGATCGGTTGGGTGCCTGAGCGGATCATCCTTGCGCATGGGCGGTGTTACGAGAAGAACGGTGTGGCGGAGCTAGAGCGTGCCTTTCGCCGCCTGCTGCGCGACCGGATGTGGGACCGCGAACTGATCCGGGCCAAGAGGAAACAGGCCGGAAAGGGCTGACAACGCCTCACATTCGCGTGGGTGTGGCTGGTCAGAATCCCCGGCAAGCGGCATGATCGCGGCATCCGTCAACCCTGCCCGAGGTGCCCCGCATGCCCCGATTTCTTGGATTTCTGACGTCTCTCCTGCTGGTCGCGGGCCTCGCGCATGCCGACCCGAGTTTCTGGAGGCATGAGTGGCCGGAGACGAATTTCCAGAAGACCAGCATCGAGGACTGGTCCGAGGTCATGTCGGGCGGGCCGCCCAAGGACGGTATCCCGGCGATTGATGATCCGAAATTCCTGCGCGCAAGCGGTGAGCGGCGGATTTCCGGCACTGAGCCGGTGATCACCGTCGAGATCGACGGCCAGACCCCGCGCGCCTATCCGGTCCGCTATCTGACATGGCACGAGATCGTCAACGACCAGATCGGCGGCATCCCGGTGGCGGTGACCTTTTGCCCGTTGTGCAATTCCGGCATCACTTTTGACCGGCGGGTTCGCGGGCAGGTCCTCAGCTTTGGCGTCTCGGGCAAGCTGCGCCATTCCGACATGGTGATGTATGACCGTGAAACCCAGAGCTGGTGGCAGCAGGCCATCGGCGAGGGGGTCGTCGGGCAGATGACCGGGGTGGAGTTGCGGCAATTGCCAAGCTGGATGGAAAGCTGGGACCAGTTCCGCGCCCGTAACCCGCAGGGGCTGGTGATGGCGGAACCCGACTACAACCGCTCCTACGGGCGCAATCCCTATCAGGGCTATGACAGTTCCGCGCGGCCGTTCCTCTATAACGGCGAGAACCCGCCGCATGGCATCCCGCCGCTGGAGCGCGTGGTGCGCGTCGGCGACCGGGCCTGGCCACTGACGCGCATCCGCGACGCGGGCGGCGTGCAAGAGGCAGGCGTTGCGATTTCCTGGGAAAATGGTCAGGCCTCGGCGCTCGATCACGGCACAATCGCCAAGGGCCGCGACGTGGGCACGGTGCGGGTGCGCGACGGGCAGGGGCGCGATGTGCCGCATGACGTGATGTTCGCCTTCGCCTTTCACGCCTTCTGGCCGGATGGGACTTGGATGGTGCGTTAAGGGGCGTCGTAACTGGCCTGGAACTGTCGTTGCCGCATCCCGCGCGAAACGCACCGAAGGTGCCGCGCGATCGCCGGGCCGTCCCGCGGCCTGGCGATTTGAGGGCGAGCGCAATGTGTCGAGGCGACAATGACTTGGCTGGCATAAAGTACCCGCAACACACGCTGCATCGCCAGTCCTCGGCCCTGCGATCACGCGGCACCTTCTGGCGGGGCGCTATGTCCGCTCAAGGCCGGAACCGCCACGGAATCGTGCCGCAGATCCCTCTTCGCTTGACTTCCTCGGTCCGCACCGCCATATGCCTCTCAACCGTCATTTCCTGCCGCGTGAGCAGCACGGCCCCTGAAACGGGGCGCACCCTATGAAATGTCGCGGATATGTTCCCAAAATCACGCGTGGGGCCAAACACCTGTCGGAAGGCGGGGGCAGTCGGCCCTTTGTCTTGGCCCGTCAGGTGCAACCACGACGACCGGGCGGTGATCTTTGCCGCCTGTACCGGGCTTTGGGCAGATGTCCTGGCCCCCGAAAGGATACGAATTGAACCTCTTTGACGAAATGGGCCTGCCCCAATCGCTCACCCGCAAGCTGGCCGCGACCGGCATCACCGACCCCACCCCAATCCAAACCCATGCGATCCCGCATGCGATGAACGGTCATGACGTCCTTGGCCTTGCGCAGACAGGCACCGGCAAGACCATGGCCTTTGGCTTGCCGCTGATCACCGCGCTGATGGAGGCGCCGGGCAAGCCCGCGCCCAAGACGATCCGCAGCCTCATCCTTGCGCCCACCCGGGAACTCGCCGGACAGATCCGCGACGCGCTTCTGCCGCTGGTCAAGGACAGCCCGATCAAGATCAACCTCGTGGTTGGCGGCGCCTCGATCAACCCGCAGATCAAGCGGCTGGATCAGGGCACTGATATTCTGGTGGCAACGCCGGGCCGATTGCTCGACCTTATCGACCGGCGCGCCGTGCGCCTTGATACGGCGCGGTTTCTCGTGCTCGACGAGGCCGATCAGATGCTCGACCTGGGCTTTATCCATGCGCTGCGCCGGATCGCCGGCTTGTTGGCCGCCGAGCGTCAGACCATGCTCTTTTCGGCGACCATGCCCAAGCAGATGGAAGAGATCGCGGGCAGCTATCTGACCCATCCCAAGCGGGTGCAGGTCAGCCCCCCGGGCAAGGCCGCCGACAAGGTCACGCAGGAGGTGCATTTCATCGCCAAGGCGGCCAAGCCCGATCTGCTGATCGAACTTTTGGGCAAGCACAAGGGCGAGTTGGCGCTGGTCTTCGGTCGCACCAAGCACGGCTCTGACAAGCTCGCGCGCAAACTGGAGCAGGCCGGATTCTCCGTCGCCGCGATCCATGGCAACAAGAGCCAGGGCCAGCGGGAACGTGCCTTGAAGGCGTTTCGCGACGGGCAGGTCAAGGTGCTGGTGGCCACCGATGTGGCGGCGCGCGGCCTTGATATTCCGGATGTGAAACACGTCTACAATTTTGAGTTGCCGAACGTGCCCGACAATTACGTCCACCGCATCGGGCGCACTGCGCGTGCGGGCAAGGACGGTGCGGCGATTGCGTTTTGCGCACCGGACGAGATGGGTGAGTTGAAGGATATCCAGAAGGTGCTGGGCACCACCATTCCGGTGGCCTCGGGTCGTCCTTGGGAGGTGCTGCCCGATCCCAAGGAGAAGAAACCGCAGGGCCGTGGCGGCCCGCGTCGTCGCGGCGGTGGCGGTGGTGGAGGCTTTGGCGGCGGGGCCGGTCAGGGCAAGCCCGGTGGCGGTCGGCGTCGCGGCGGCGGCGGCGGTCGGGCACGGTCCAACGCGGCCTGATACCAAGGGCCCGAGCTTTCGTCGCTCGAAGGGTTCCTTTCGACGTGAGAATCTGAATCACTGCCGCCAAACGGTGGAGGCAGTGATGACCGTTGAAATCACACGGAAGGAGCTGTCGGCGAGCGATCTTCGGGCGGCGTCGCGGTGAACGAAGGATGCGAAGGCTGCACGACGTCTCCTGGCGATTGCCTTGGTGCTGGGAGGCCCGGATCGCAAGGCAGCAGCGCAGAGCTGTGGCATGGATAGACAAACCTTGCGCGACTGGGGTGAAGGGCGCCCGGAATTCTGTCCGGTGGACAGAATTCAGCCCTGAACGGGCGGCGCCCCGGGTAACAACTCCGGAGGATATCAGGTTTGACGAACCGTCATTCGGCGGGGGCAAAACCGCAGCTGAAACCGGTTGAGAACATCTGGGCCTGTCTTCGAGCAAACGGCCTCGCCGTTTCTGTGTTCGATACCTGCGATGACATCGTGACACGATGCTGCGAGGCATGGAACGTCTTTGCAAACGATCCCGAGCGTGTCCGTTCAATCAGTGACCGCGAATAGGCAAGAACGGTCAATCCATAGGGCCGCTGGTATGAGATCTGACACACATCAGACCTAGAGGGACACCTGACGCTTCCCCCATTTTTCGAAATACTCTAGCGACCCCGGATGCGCGGATCGAGCGCATCACGCAGCCCGTCGCCCATGTAGTTGATCGACAGCACCGTGAGCGAGATCGCGAGGCCGGGCCAGAACACGCGCTCGGGGTAATCCTGTAGATATTGCGTCGCGTCGTTCAAGAGCCGCCCCCAGGTGGGGAAATCGGGCGGGAAGCCGAGGCCGAGGAACGACAGCGCGCTCTCGGTGATGATCGCGTTGGCAATGCCCAAGGTGGCCGAGACCATGATCGGCGACATCACGTTGGGTAGGATGTGCCGGGTGATGAGATTGAAATTGGTGGTCCCGATGGAGCGTGCGGCAAGGATGAATTCGCGCTCCTTGAGGGCTAGCACGTCGCCGCGCACGATCCGTGCCGTGGGCATCCAGCTGGTCACGCCGATGGCCACCACGATCAGGATGAAGATGCCCATTTCCGGACCGAACATGCCGTTCAGAGCCTCACGGAACAGCAGCACCATCACCAGGAGCAGCGGCAGCAGCGGCAGCGACAGGAAGAGGTCGGTAAAGCGCATGAGCGGCCCGTCGAGGCGGCGGAAGAACCCGGCCAGAACGCCGATCAGCGAGCCCAGCACCAACGCCAGCAGCATCGCCGTCAGTCCGACGGCGACAGAGGTTCGACCCCCCTCCAGCATGCGTGCCAGCGTGTCGCGGCCCAGCTGATCGGTGCCGAAGGGATGCGCGAGGCTGGGCCCCTGATTGCGCGATCGGATGTCGATATAGGTGGCGTCATAGGGCCAGATGTAGGGCCCTAAAAACACCGCGAGGATGATGACGAGAAGCACGATACCACCCGCAAGCGCGCCGCGGTGGCTTTTGAACTGGTCCCAGACATCGCGCCAATGGCTGCGCGGGGGCGCTGTGGGCCCCTCGTCGGCGAGGGCGGTGATCGGTTTTGGGGTCTCAGTCATAGCGGATCCTCGGGTCGAGCACGCCATAGAGCACGTCGGCGACGATATTGAAGAACACGATGAGCACCGCGATCATGAAGGTCACGGTTTGCACCATCGGCAGGTCATTGGCCTGAATGGCGGTGATCAGCAGCTGGCCAAGCCCGTTCACCTTGAAGATCTGCTCGGTGATGATCGCGCCGCCGAAAATGTAGGGCACCCCGAGCGCGATCACCGTGACCACCGGGATCATCGAGTTGCGCAGCACATGCACCATGACCACGGCCCATTCCGACAGCCCCTTGGCGCGGGCCGTGCGCACGTAATCCTGGTTGAGATTGTCGAGCATCGAGGCGCGCATGAAGCGGCTGATCTGCGCGGTGGTCTGCAACGCCAGCACCATGACCGGCATGACCATTTGCAGGATCTGTTGCTTGAAGGTAGCCCAGTCGACCACCTCCAGCGTGGTGTCGTAGATCGAGGGCAGCCAGCCAAGCTGCACGGAGAAGATCACGATCACCAGCACGCCCGAGAAGAACGGCGGTACCGAATAGCCCACCATGGTGACGAACGTGCCCGCCTGATCGAAAAGCGAATATTGCCGGTAGGCGGAATAGATGCCGATGGGCAGGGCAATGAGGATGCCCACCACGTAGGACATCGCCACGACCCACAGGGTCTGCGGCATGCGCTGGACGATCACGTCCATGACGGGCGAGCGGAACTGCCAGCTGAGCACGCGCTGCTGGCCTTCGGCCAGAGCCGTGCCGAAGATATGGTCGAAGAGCAGCATAGGCTCGACCACGAAGAACTGATACATCCATTTGCCGAAACGCACATGCGTCGGCTCGCCGAGGCCCAACGCCTCGCGCATGCGTTCCTTGACGTCGGGCGGCACGGTGAGCGGTACCTGCGCCATCGGGTCGCCGGGGGCAAGCTCCAGCAGCAGGAAGATTACGAGGCTGATGAACAGCAGCGTGGGGATCGAGAGCACGAGCCGTCGGATCGTATAAGTCAGCATGCGCGACGCCTCTGCGGGATCGTTGGTAGACAGGCAGGCCGGGCATGTGCCCGGCCCTGATCAGGCAAGTGCCGGATCACTCCTTGATGCGGTGCCAGTCAGCCGCGTTCCACAGCTCTGTATCCCACACGTTCAGCACCACGCCGCCCAGCGTGTTGGACTTGGCAGAGACCCGGCCACGGTGGACCAGCGGAATGATCACGTTCTGCTCCTTGGTGATCATCTCGTTGAGCTTGATGGCGATTTCCGCCCGCTCGTTCAGGTCGGCCGTGCGGCCCAACTCCTTGACGAGTTCGTCATATTCCGGGTCGCAGAACCGGTCGACGTTCTCGCCCTGCCACTGTGTCTCCGGGCGCGGGGCCTTGTTGCAGGTGCGCGAGGCGAGATAGTTCTGCGGGTCTGTACCGTCGAAGAGGTTGGCATACATTTCCAAGTCGGCATAAAACTTCTGGAAGGTGTCCGGGCTACCCGGATCACCGCCGAAGAAGACGCTTGCCGACACGTTGCGCAGCTCTGTCTCGACACCGATTTCAGACCACCACTGCTTGATCAGCGCCTGAAAGTCCTGACGCACGGCATTGGTCGAGGTCTGGAACAAGAGCGAAAGCTCGACGCCGTCCTTGTCGCGCACGCCGTCACCATCGCTGTCGGTCCAGCCGGCCTCGTCCAGAAGCGCCTTGGCCCCTTCGATATCCTGGGTCAGGCATTCGGTGTTGTCCGAGGCGTAGATATCCGGGCCGGGGACCCAGTTGCAGGTGGGCTTGCCCGCCTTGCCATAGCCGATCTCGGTCAGCAAAACACGGTCGATCGCCATCGAGAGCGCCTTGCGCACCGCCGGGTCGGTCAGGAATGGGTGCGGATGTTTGGCCGTGGCGCGTTCCCCCTCGGGCAGGTCGGGGGACGGATCTGTCAGGTTTACCTCGATCCGCTCGACGAGCGTGCCGAAGGCGGCGAGCGCCTCGCCCTTGCCAGCCTCTTCCATGTTGGCGATCACGTCAGGGGCGAGTTGCAGGTTCCAGGCATAGTCGAATTCGCCGGTTTCCAGCACTGCGCGGCCTGCGGCGGTGGCATCGCCGCCGCCCTTGAAGGTCATGGTGGCGAAGGCCGGCTTCGCGGGGTCGCGATATTCGGGATTGGCCGAGAGCGAGATCACGTCATTGGGGCGGAACTCATCCACCACGAAGGGGCCGGTGCCGACGGGGGCAAAGTTCTCCTCGGCGCATTCCGACGCGCGCGCGCCGGTGCATTCGGCGTATTGCGCAGCCTGGATGATCGGGGATTGCCCGCCCATGAATGGGCCGTAGGGGTTGGGCTGGGCGTCGGCGAAATTGACCTTGACGGTCAGGTCATCGATCACCTCGACCGACTCCACGCCCTCGAACTTGGCCAACTGCGCGCAGCCGCCCTCGGGGTTCATGCAATAATCGGCGGTGAATTTTACGTCGGTCGCGGTGAAGGGCGTGCCGTCGGACCACTTCAGCCCCGGTTTGATCTTCCAGGTGATCGACTTGAGGTCCTCGGCCACGCCGCCGTTGTCGACGGTGGGGATTTCCTTGGCGAGATAGGGCACCATCTCGCCCTTTTCATTGTAGCGCCCGAGCGGCTCGAGCACGAGGCTTGCCGCCTCGATCTCCTTGGTGCCGCCTGACAGGTAGGGGTTCATGATCGACGGCGCCTGCCAATAGATCACGTTGACATGGCCATCCGACCCGCGTTCGGCGTGGGCCGCAAGGCCAAGGCACGACGCGGCGGTTGCCCCGAGAAGCAAGGATTTCAGGGTCATGGGGTTACTTTCCTCCGGTGTTGGACAGCTCTGGTTCGGCCATCTCGTTTTCGGTTTTGCCGACTTATGCCGGGCTTGGTGTGGCGGAACAAGACCGTCGTGCGTATGTAAGCACCCACACCGCATCCCCGCCGGTTCGCGCATCACAGACCGGATTCGGGCAAAAAGCAAGAGGCGCATTCCGCGAATCCGTTAATCGCGCGTGATCGACCGGACATGGTTTGACAGTGGTGCGCCAAAGTGAGTAGCGTTTCATCATTGCCCGCCATGAATGAGAAAAGGCCGCGCCTTATGTTGGACACTCCGATTGCCCGAATCGAGAATCTTCGGGTCACCTTCGAGACCAAGGATGGCCCGGTGGTGGGGGTCGAGGATGTGTCCTTCGAGGTCAATCCGGGCGAAACCGTCTGCATCGTGGGCGAATCGGGATCAGGCAAGTCGGTGTCGTCGCTGTCGCTGATGCGGCTCATCGAATATGGCGGCGGCACCATCGCGGGCGGGCGCATGCTGTTCGACCGCAAGGAGGGCGGCGAGATCGACCTTGCGCAGACCGAACAGGGGCTGATGCGCACGATCCGGGGTAACGAGATCGGGATGATCTTTCAGGAACCGATGACCGCGCTCAACCCGGTCTTTACCGTGGGTCGGCAACTCTCCGAGGGGTTGCGCGTGCATCGCGGGATGGACAAACGGCAGGCCCGTGCGCGGGCGCTGGAATTGCTGCGCGAGGTGCGCATACCCGAGCCCGAGCGCCGACTCGATCAATATCCGCACGAATTGTCGGGCGGGATGCGGCAGCGGGTGGTGATCGCCATGGCGCTCGCCTGCAAGCCGCGCCTCTTGATCGCGGACGAGCCGACGACGGCGCTTGACGTGACCATTCAGGCCGAAATTCTGGCGCTGATGGACCGGCTCAAGCGCGAGACCGGGACGGCGGTGATCTTCATCACCCATGATATGGCGGTGGTGGCGCAGATGGCCGACCGGGTGGTCGTGATGTTCCGCGGCAACAAGGTCGAGGAGGGCACGGTCGAGCAGATATTCGAGGCCCCGAGCCATGACTACACCCGCGCGCTGCTGGCCGCCGTGCCCAAGCTGGGCGAGATGCGCGGCAAGGCCTATCCCGAACCGATGAAGCTGGTGGGCGCGGATGCGCAGGAGATCGCGCCGATCAAGGGTCATGACGAGGAATTGCTGCATGTCGAAGGGTTGACCACGCGCTTTGCGGTCAAGGGCGGCTTCTTTCGCCGCACGGTGGCCAATGTGCATGCGGTCGAGGATCTGTCCTTTTCGCTCGCCAAGGGCCGCACGCTGAGCCTTGTGGGCGAGAGCGGTTGCGGCAAATCCACCGCCGGGCGCTCGATCCTGCGGCTGGTAGAGCCGATGGCGGGCGAGGTGGTGCTGAATGGCGTCGATATCATCGCGCTCGACCCCGGCGACCTGCGCCGCGCGCGCGTCGATATGCAGATGGTGTTTCAGGACCCGTTCGCGAGCCTCAATCCGCAGATGAAGCTGGCCGATCAGGTGGCCGAGCCGATGCGCAATTACGGCCTTGTCAGCCGCTCGGAAATGGATGACCGGGTGGCGATGCTGTTCGACCGCGTGGAATTGCCGCGCTCCTTCCTGCGGCGCTTTCCGCATGAGCTCAGTGGCGGACAGCGGCAGCGGGTGGCGATTGCCCGGGCACTGGCCCTGAACCCCAAGTTGATCGTGGCCGACGAGGCGGTGAGCGCGCTCGATGTGAGCGTGCAGGCGCAGGTGATCAACCTGATGATGGAATTGCAGGCCGAACTGGGGCTGAGTTATCTCTTCATCAGCCATGACATGGCGGTGGTCGAGCGGGTGAGCCATGATGTCGGCGTGATGTACCTTGGTCGGATCGTGGAGCGGGGGCCGCGCGCCGCCGTCTTCGAGAACCCGCAGCACCCCTATACGCAGGCGCTGATGAAGGCCGTGCCGGTCGCCGACCCGCGCCGCCGGAAATCCGAGAAGGATCTGAATTTCAAGCCGATCCCCTCGCCGATCCACCCGGTCGGATACGAGCCGGGACCGTCGGAATACAAAGAGGTGGAGCCGGGCCATTTCGTGCTGACCTCAGAAAGTGGCTATTGAACATGACCCAAAGACTTTCGCCGGTCGAGCTGATGACGAAGCTCGTGAGCTTTCCCACGGTGAGCCGGGACAGCAATCTGCCGCTGGTGGATTGGGTTGAAGACTATCTGCGTGAAAACGGCATCACCGCGCATCGCCATTATGACGAAACCGGGGAGAAGGCCGCGCTCTTCGCCCATGTCGGACCCGAGGTTGACGGCGGTGTGGTCCTGTCGGGGCATACGGACGTGGTGCCGGTTGACGGCCAGCCCTGGACCTCCGATCCGTTCACCGTGACGGAGCGGGACGGCAAGTATTTCGGGCGCGGCTGCGTCGATATGAAGGGCTTTGACGCGCTCGCGATCTGGGCGCTGGTCGAGGCGCATCGGCTGGGCGTGACGCGGCCCCTGCAACTGGCGCTGAGCTATGATGAGGAAGTGGGCTGTGTCGGCGCGCCGCCGATGATCGAGCGGATGCTGGAGGTGCTGCCGCGCGCTGAGCTTGCCATAATCGGAGAGCCGTCAACGATGCAGGCGGTGACCGGCCACAAGGGTGGGCTGGGCTATGACGTGCATGTCGTAGGCTTCGAGGTGCACAGTTCGATCATGCATCGCGGGGTCAACGCGATCATGGCGGCAGCCCCGCTAATCGAATGGGCCAATCAGCAGAACGCCGAGAATCGCGCGCGCACGCCGTCGGAACTGGCGTCGTTGTTCGAGCCGCCCTGGACGACGCTGCATGTGGGCACGATTTCCGGCGGGACGGCGCATAACATCACCGCCAAGGATTGCCGGTTCGGCATGGATTTCCGGGTTGTGCCGGGCGAGGACCCCGAGGACTGGGGCGCGCGCTTTGAGGCGCGTGTGGCCGAGGCGGAGGTCGCGATGCAGGCGGTGCATCCCGACACCCGGATCGACTTGCGCCGCAAGTTCCGGGTGCCGGGGCTACAGCCGGAAGAGGGCGGTGCCGCGGAAGGATTGGCGCGTCAGATCACCGGCGACAATGGCCGCCACGTGGTCAGCTATGGCACCGAGGCCGGGCAGTTTCAGGAGCGCGGCTACTCAGCGGTGATCTGCGGGCCGGGCGACATCGCGCAGGCACATCAGCCGGACGAGTACATCACCGTGGCACAATTCGAGGCGGGGCATGCCTTCATGCACGATCTCGTGGCGCGCCTGAAAGGGGAATAGGCGGCGCGGGCAACAACAGTTGCAAGACCGGGGTCGGCCGGGTCAACCGGCGTCTCGCCACCGCGACAGCGCATCGCTTGCCAGCCTATCCCCCGGCGGCCTGCGATCCGCCTGCATCGCGATAGATATCGAGCGACAGCACGGTGTCCTCGGACCGGGCAAGAAACAGGCCAATGGCCGCCAGCAGGATCGGCACGCCGGACCAGAACAGCAGGTTCGATCCGTCCGCCAAAGGCGTGATAAGATGGGGCAAGGTCGCGACCGTGGAGGTGCCATGGATCAGCACACCCGCGCCATAGCTGAACGTGCGTGCCAGCCCGAGAAGGATCGCCAACCCTATCAGGGCCTGTAGACCTCCGAGCCCGATGGCAGCCAGGTGGGCCATTCCGTCAATACCGTAATAGGTCGCAAAAAGTCGCTCGGCTCCCTCAGGGCGTACGACCTTGCTCAACCCCCAGAGCGCGATGAACGCCCCAAAGCTGACGCGGATGAGGAACAAGGCAAAATTCGGGGATGCGGGCAAGAGGGGCCTCCAGTCTGTATCAATGCGTGGCGTCAGCATCCGGTCCCGGCAAAGTTTCTGACAGGCGGTATGCAGTATGTCGGGAACGTGTGGTCGATGCTCCTAAATAACCAATGACATTATTGTTATTCGGTCAGCCCTGCGAAAAGTCGCGTCAGGGGGCGCGCTCAGGCATCGTCATGCGCGCCATGGGGCGGGCGCAGCCCAAGATCCGCCCAGATTGGAAGGTGATCCGAGGCGACCCGCGCGGGGCGCGCCAGATGCACGCCGCTTCGCAACGAGACGAGATCGGGGCTGATCGCCAGACGGTCGAGCCGTGCGACGGGACGCGGAGCCGGATAGCTCGGGCGGGTGCTCACGAACTCCACCCCCTGCGCCACCGCATCAAGCGCCGGCCCGCCGCGCCAATCGTTGAAATCGCCTGCCAGGACCGTGGGGCAGGGTGCCAGCCGCACCAGGGCCCGCATGATCGCCGCCACCTGCAACAGCCGGTGGCGCCGCACCAGCCCCAGATGCAGCCCGACCACGCGCAGCGGCCCCAGATCGGTCTCCAGATCGGCGCGCACCGCGCCGCGCGGCTCGAGCCCAGGCAATTCGATATGTTGGGTTTCGACCACCCGCAACCCGGGCCGTAGCAGCATCGCGTTGCCATGCCAGCCGAGCGAGCCGCCGGGCTGGCCGAACTCGACCACTTGCCAGCCTACGGCCTCGGCCATCTCGTGGGGCAGGGCGGCCATGCGTGGGCTCAGCCGCTTGTCGGCCTCCTGCAAGACCACCACCTGCGCGGCAAGATCGCCGATCACGCGCAGGATGCGATCCGGCCTGCGCCGCAGGTCGAGCCCGACACATTTCTGAAGGTTGTAACTTGCAATCCGGATCATCGACGCCCTCATTATCCCCTGATAGCATCGAAGAATGACAGGACGCAGCATGTTTTCCGGCCAGACCCTGCTGACCCGGCTGATCTGGATGGCGCTTGGGGTGATTGCGCTCGATGCACTGGTCACGGGTGAATGGTCGCTGGCCTTCATTGCGCTGACCACGCTGGCGCTGTCGATGGCCCCCGTGTTCGTGGCGAGATGGGCCAAGATCGACGTGCCGCCCAGTTTTCTCACAGTCATCGTAGTCTTTGTCGGAGCCACGCTATTCGCCGGCGAAGTGCTCGATTTCTACGAGCGGTTCTGGTGGTGGGATATCGTGATGCATGCAGGCTCGGCTATCGGGTTCGGGTTGATCGGCTTTGTGCTGGTCTTCATGATGTTCCAGGGTGATCGCTATGCCGCGCCGCATTGGGCGGTGGCGTTTTTTGCCTTCTGCTTCGGGCTGTCCATCGGCACTCTGTGGGAGATCTTCGAATTCGCGATGGATCAGAGCTTTGGCATGAACATGCAGAAATCCGGGCTGATGGACACGATGGGAGACCTGATCATTGACATGATCGGGGCGGGTCTTGGGGCCGCGTCGGGCTTTGCCTATCTCAAGGGGCAGGCCTATGGCGGATTCACCGGAGTGATCGACGAGTTCATCCGTCGCAACCCTCGCCTGTTCCGGCGGCTGCGCGACAAGTGATCAGGTGCCGCAGAACGTGGCGTGTACCACCTCCGCAGGCTCGGGTGGGCGTTTGAGATCTGCGGCGTCGGGCTGATCCTCAAAGGGGTGTGCCAACACCGACAAGAGCCGCTCGAACGGCGCGTAATCGCCCGCGACGCCCGCGTCGATCATCTGCTCAACGCGGTGGTTGCGCGGGATGACGGCGGGGTTGGCGGCGTGCATCACCGCCTCGGGGTCGCGTTCCCGAGCGATGCGCGCGCGCCAGGCGTCGGCCCATGTGTCGAAGGCGTCGCGCTCAAGGAACTGATCGCGCGCGGTGCCGTCGAGAAGGCCACGGAACGTATTGGTGAAATCGGCGCGCCCTTCGGCCATGCGCGTCAGAAGGTCGGCGACAAGGGCGGCATCCTCGGGGCTGGCGTTTTCGATGCCGATCTTGCGGCCGAAGGCGCGGCGCCACTCGGTTTCGATCCGGTCAGGCATGGCATGGACAAGCGCGGTGAATTCCTCGATCGCGGCATCCTGATCGGGCATCAGGGCCACGAGGGCGGTGGCGAATTGCGCCATGTTCCAGACGATGACATGCGGCTGGTTGTCATAGGCATAGCGGCCATGGGCGTCGATGGAACTGAATACCTGTTGCGGGTTATAGGTGTCCATAAAGGCGCAGGGGCCGTAATCAATCGTTTCGCCGGAAATCGCGGTGTTGTCGGTGTTCATCACGCCGTGGATAAAGCCCACCGACAGCCAGCCCGCCACCAGCTTGGCCTGCCGCCGGATCACCTCGGCCAGCAGATGGGCGGGGCCTTCGGTCTGCGGGTAATGGCGGGTGACGGTATAGTCATAGAGCGCGCGCAGGCCTTCGATATCGCGGCGCGCGGCGAAATACTGAAACGTGCCGACGCGCAGATGGCTGGCGGCGACGCGGGTGAGCACCGCGCCGGGCATGCCGCCGGTCTCGCGGTAGACCGGCTCGCCGGTCTCGACGGCGGCGAGGGCGCGGGTGGTGGGCAGGCCAAGCGCATGCATCGCCTCGGACACCACGTATTCGCGCAGCACCGGCCCGAGCCAGGCGCGCCCGTCGCCCATCCGGCTGTAGGGTGTGGGGCCGGAGCCCTTGAGCTGAATGTCGTGGCGCTGGCCCGTCCGGTCCAGCACCTCGCCCAGCAGAAGCGCGCGCCCGTCGCCCAGTTGCGGCGAGAAACCGCCGAACTGATGGCCCGCATAGACCTGTGCCAGCGGGTCCGAACCGGGTGGCACGGCGTTGCCCGCGAAAACCTGCGCAAGCGTGGCCTCATCCGCCGTCCCGATCCCGAGATCGGCGGCAAGCTCCGCGTTGAACCTGATCAGGCGCGGCGCGCGCACCGGCACGGCAGTTTGGCGGGTGTAGAACCGCGCGGGCAGGGCGGCATAACTGTTATCGAAGGGTATCTGAAGGGTCATGGGTATAACGTAAGGTCAACTTTGCGAATGTCTACATCTCACGGGTCATCAGCATGTAATCCTCGCGTGCCCGAAAGCGAAGTTTCTCGTAAAATCCGCGTGCCCGGTGATTGTCGCGCCGCACCTCCAGATGCAAGGCGCGCAGACCGACTCCTGCCAACGCCTTGGGCAGAGTGCTGAGCACCTCCGAGCCGATGCCGCGCCCGCGCACTGCCTGGCGGATGTATATTTCATCGACGAATCCGTCCATCCCGGCGAATTCCATCGACCAGCCGAAGCTGAGGATCACATAGCCGATCGGCGCGCGCGCCGGGCCTATCAAATAGGCCGCGCCATGCGGGCTGCCCTCAAGCAGGGGCAGCAGCGCGGCGCGCCGTGTTTCCTCGTCCTGGGCGATGGCGGCCTCGGCGTGAAAATCCGCGACAAGGTTTGCCAGTCTGTCGAGATCGTCGGGACGGGCCAGGGTGAGTGCGGTCATAGCGTGGCCAGCCTTTCTGTCAGAAGGTCGAAGAACCCGTCCGCGTCGATATCGTGCAGCACGGTCGTATTGGGCGCGCGGTCGCTGATGCCCCACCAGTCCATCACGGTCATGCCGAGCGTCAGGTCCGATTGCGTCTCAACCGTCACATTGACATGGCGGGATGCAAAGAGATCGGGCCGCAACAGCCAGGCGATGGTGCATGGATCGTGCAGAGGCGCACCCTCGGCCCCATAGCGTACGGGGTTGTAGCGCTCGAAAAAGCCGGTGAGATCGGCCACGGCGTGGCCCACAGGCGTGCCAAGCGCGCGCAGCGCGGCGTTGCGCGCCGGTGTCACCAGCGCCTTATGAGTGACGTCGAGCGGGACCATAACCACCGGTACGCCTGCGCGCAGCACGATATCGGCGGCGGTCGGGTCCACATGGATGTTGAACTCCGCCACCGGCGTGACGTTGCCGAGCGCGGCCTGCGCGCCGCCCATCAGGACGATCTCGCGCAGACGTCCGGTGATGTCGGGCGCGCGGCCGAAGGCGGTGGCGAGATTGGTCAGTGGTCCGAGCGCGATCAGCGTCACCGTGCCGGGCGGATAGGCGCGCAGCGTGTCGATGAGGAAATCCACCGCGTGCGCCGGGTGCAGGGGCATCTGCGGTGCGGGTAGGTCAGGGCCGTCAAGGCCGCTTTGCCCGTGCACATGTTCGGCGGTGACCAGAGCGCGGCCCATCGGCCGGTCGCAGCCCGCGCAGACCGGCAGATCGGGCCGACCCGCCAAGTCGCAGATTCTGCGGGCGTTGAGGGCAGTTTTCTCGAGCGGCACATTGCCCGCCACGCAGGTCAGCCCCAACACGTCCAGGGTGTCGCGCGCAGCCAGTGCCAGCAGGATCGCCACGGCATCATCCTGCCCAGGATCGGTGTCGATGAGGATCGGTCTGGGGGCCACGCGTCGCTCCGCTTCAATGTGCGCAGACAATGCGGTCTGCGCCCGGCAATGTCCACCGCTTCAGTACCCCGGAACGGCCTCTGCCGAGGGGCGCGAATCATCCCGGTCCTTGCGTGCGTGGCATTGATGCCGCGCCGCAGCACCGGCCTGAGAGCGGGCAGGCCGCCCTGTTTCTGCGCGCCAGGGCGAAATATTACATAGTTTTCCGTCTCTTGGCCCCGGCTTTCTGTTTGGGTTTCGCGCCATTCTGGCTATAGTCGCCCGCAACTGCCAAGCACTCACAAAAATGGCCGGGGGAGACCACCGATGATCCGATCGGAACTGATCCAGAAAATCGCGGACGAAAATCCGCACCTCTATCAGCGCGACGTGGAGCGTATTGTGAACACCATCTTCAGCGAGATCACCGATGCGCTGGCCGGTGGCAACCGGGTCGAGTTGCGCGGCTTCGGCGCGTTCTCGGTAAAGAAGCGTGACGCCCGGGTCGGTCGCAATCCGCGCACCGGCGAAAGCGTGCATGTTGAGGAAAAATTCGTCCCCTTCTTCAAGACCGGCAAGCTGTTGCGTGACCGGCTCAACGGAAACTGATCCATGCGCTATATTCGCTACGCCTCCATCGCTGTCTTCGCCCTTGCCCTCGTGCTCATCGCATTGGCCAATCGCGGGGTGGTCACCCTTCGGGTGCTGCCGGATGAACTGGCAGGCTTTGCCGCGCTCAATCCGACCTATGACGTGCCGCTTTTCGTGGTGATTTTCGGCGGCATCCTCGCGGGGCTGATCGTGGGCTTCATCTGGGAATGGATCCGCGAGGCGGGCGAACGTGCCGCCGCTGCGCGGCAGGCGCGCGAACTGGCCAGTCTGCGCGCCGAGGTCAAGCGGCTGAAGGGCGAGAAGCACAAGGACAAGGACGAGGTTCTGGCGCTTCTCGACCAGGCGAGCTAAACCCCCGCCCATGAGCACAGACATTCGCGTCAAGATCTGCGGGCTGACCACTGCGGCCGACGTGGCCGCTGCCGTTGCGGCGGGTGCGGCCTATGTGGGATTCGTGTTCTTCGAGAAATCACCGCGCCATGTGATGCCAGATGCGGCACGCGCGCTGGCGCTCGACGTGCCGCCGGGCGTGGCCAAGGTGGCGCTGACGGTCAATGCCGACAACGCGGCGCTCGATGCGCTGACGGATCGCGTGCCGCTCGATTTCTTGCAACTGCATGGCGAGGAGAGCCCCACCCGGGTGGCCGAGATCAAGGCGCGCTACGGATTGCCGGTGATGAAGGCTATTGGCGTGGCCGAGGCGGCGGATCTTGGGAAGGTCGACGTCTATGCCGGGGTAGCAGATCAACTGCTGATCGACGCCAAGCCACCACCGGAGGCGACGCGCCCGGGCGGCAATGCGCTGGCATTCGACTGGCGGTTGATCGAGGGGCGGGACTGGCCGCTGCCCTGGCTGCTGGCGGGCGGGCTGACGCCCGATAACGTGGCGCAGGCGGTGGCGTGCACTGGCGCGCGGCAGCTTGACGTGTCCTCGGGTGTGGAGCGCGCGCCGGGGATCAAGGACGCGACACTGATCCGCGATTTCATAGATAATGCGCGCGGTTTAACCACCGCTTAACCAACATCGGGTCTGATGGCAGCCATGATGCGGCAGCCCGATCACCTGAGCCCCGAGACGTGGCTCGCGCAGTTCCTCGACTCACCCGAGGCGCGGCGCGGTGGCGTCGTGAAACGCCAGATTCGCGATGTAGAGCGCATTGCCGGGCGCGACAAGTTCCTGCACGAAGTCGAGAGGCGCGGCTTTCAGGTGATCGAGAACGGGCGGCACTTTGTCGTGTTCTGCAATTCCACGCCCCTGCGCCGGGTGCAGGGGCCAAGGGATTTGCAAATCCCTTGGCCAAGCCGCTTGCAAGCGGCTTGGAACGCGGTTTCCAAACCGCGTTGAAAGGCGTTTGCAAACGCCTTTCCCTTGCCCTCGCCCTGTCCTCGCACTAGGACATGCGGAAGCAAACAAGGGGCGTATCTCATGGCCAACGATCTATTCAACTCCTTCATGACCGGCCCCGACGAGAAAGGCCGGTTCGGCGATTTCGGCGGGCGGTTCGTGTCGGAAACCCTCATGCCGCTTATCCTGGAACTGGAGGAGCAGTACGAGTATGCCAAGACCGACCAGAGCTTCTGGGACGAGATGCATGATCTTTGGACCCATTACGTGGGCCGACCCTCGCCGCTCTATTATGCCGACCGGTTGACGCAGCATCTGGGCGGGGCCAAAATCTACCTCAAGCGCGACGAGCTGAACCATACCGGCGCGCATAAGATCAACAACGTGCTGGGTCAGATCATCCTTGCCCGCCGCATGGGCAAGAGCCG
The DNA here is from genome assembly GCF_002072155.1 of Roseovarius sp. A-2. Classification (GTDB taxonomy): domain Bacteria; phylum Pseudomonadota; class Alphaproteobacteria; order Rhodobacterales; family Rhodobacteraceae; genus Roseovarius. The sequence continues at coordinate 338,414 of NZ_BDIY01000002.1, forward strand.
GATTATCGCCGAGACGGGGGCAGGGCAGCACGGCGTCGCGACCGCAACGGTCTGCGCCAAGTTCGGGTTGCAATGCGTGGTCTACATGGGGGCGCATGATGTCGAGAGGCAGGCGCCCAACGTGTTCCGCATGCGCCTGCTCGGGGCCGAGGTGATCCCCGTCACTTCCGGGCGCGGCACGCTTAAGGATGCGATGAACGACGCGCTGCGCGACTGGGTGACCAATGTGCGCGACACGTTCTATTGCATCGGCACGGTGGCGGGTCCGCACCCCTATCCGGCGATGGTGCGCGATTTTCAGTCGATCATCGGCAAGGAAACGCGCGAGCAGATGCAGGCCGCCGAGGGCCGTCTTCCCGACACGCTCGTGGCCGCCATCGGCGGCGGGTCGAACGCCATGGGGCTGTTTTATCCCTTCCTTGACGACAAGGAGGTGAACATCATCGGGGTGGAAGCCGGGGGCCACGGCGTCGACGACCGGATGGAGCATTGTGCAAGCCTGACCGGCGGCCGCCCCGGCGTGCTGCATGGCAACCGCACCTATTTGTTGCAGGATGGCGACGGGCAAATCCTCGAAGGGCATTCGATCTCGGCCGGTCTCGATTACCCGGGTATTGGCCCCGAACATAGCTGGCTGCACGAGACGGGCCGCGCGCAGTATGTCTCGATCACCGACAAGGAGGCATTGGAGGCGTTTCAACTGAGCTGTGCGATGGAGGGGATCATCCCGGCGCTGGAGCCTTCTCATGCGCTTGCCCATGTGATGAAGATCGCCCCCGATCTGCCCCGTGATCACCTGCTGGTGATGAACATGTGCGGGCGTGGCGACAAGGACATCTTCACCGTGGCCAAGCATCTGGGCTTTGACATCGAGACCGGCGGATAAGGCAGGGGTAGGGGTACGGCACCTCAGCGGCCACGCACCCGGCGAAAGCACAGGATGCGCCCGCGTGAGGGGCCGGGATCATAGGTCAGCCCCGAGCCGGACATGCAATCGACGATGCGCTGGATCACCGTGTCGGGATAGCGCCCCGGGTGCAGTTCCATCATCACCGACGTGACATGATCCGGCCAGGGAGCGTCAAAGAGATACGCCTCGGCCCCTTCGATATCCATAATCACCAGATGCGGGCGCGCCCGTTCCAGCAGCGCATCGAGTCCGAGCACTGGCACCTTGACAAGCCGGTCGGGGGCGCTGTCCTCATCCGCGATATGCCCAGCCCAAAAACTGCGCGCGCCGTCAAAGGCGATGGCGGCCTCGGTGCCTGCACGGCCCGTCACCGCGCCGTGCAACAGCGTCGCCGCCTCAGCCCCGTTGCGGTCCAGATTGGCGCGGATCACTGGCAGCATTGCCGGGTTCGCCTCGATCGTGGTGACGTTTTCAGCCCCCGCCACCCGCGCGCAGAGCGTTGCGATATAGCCGATCCCCGCGCCCAGTTCCAGCACCCGCTGGCCCTCGCGCAGGCGCATGCGGGCGGCCGCTGCCTCCTGCCCTTCGTATTTGCCCGAGGCGAGCTTGGCCGCGATCCGGTCATTGAGCAACTTCTCGGGCACATCAAGCGTGAGCCCGTCGATCTCATACTCTGCCATGCCATCCTGTCCCTTGGTTGATTCCGTCAGGCCAAGGCCCTAGACCATCCTAAAGTGACGCAGGAGAAATGGGCAATGCAGCTCTTCGTGGGCCTTGGAAATCCAGGGGCGAAATATGCGGGCAACCGCCACAATATCGGCTTCATGGCCGTCGACCGGATCGCCGAGGATCACGGGTTTGGCCCGTGGCGCGCCAAGTTTCAGGGCCATGTCAGCGAGGGCGTGTTGGAGGGCGAGAAGGTGATCCTTCTCAAGCCCGGGACCTTCATGAATCTCAGTGGGCAATCGGTGGGCGAGGCGATGCGCTTTTACAAGCTGATGCCGGGCGATGTAACGGTGTTTCACGACGAGCTCGACCTCGCCCCCGGCAAGCTGCGGGTCAAGACGGGCGGCGGGCATGCGGGCCATAACGGTCTGCGCTCGATCCACGCCCATATCGGCGACGCCTATGCCCGCGTGCGGCTTGGCATCGGGCATCCGGGGCACAAGGACCGGGTGGCGGGTTATGTCTTGCAGGATTTCGCCAAGGCCGATCAGGATTGGATCGACGACATGATGCGCGGCATTGCCGACGGCGCGCCGTGGTTGGCACAGGGCAAGGCCGATCGGTTTCAGAACGCAGTCGCGCAGCGCATGGCCCCGGCGCGGCCCAAAGCGGAGCGCAGGGCAAAGCCTGCGCCCGCGCCAGAAGCCGAAAGAACGCAAGGTACGCAACAAGACGAGCGCAGCCCATTGCAAAAGCTTGTGGACCGGTTTCGCTAGGTGGCGGGGGCGGGCGGCACTTTTGCGGCGGGTGAAGTGCCTCTTGCCTCTTGAGCCGTTTTGGAACGGCGGATTTGTAATCCGAGAAAACGGGCGCTTTACAACACATTAGGCCCCCAACCTTGCGACATAGTCGGTGATTGCGCGCCTGCTCCGGGGTTGGTAAAACAGTTTTACCAATTTCCGGAGTGCCCCCATGCCCGTCATCACCAATATCGACGATCTCAAGCGGATCTACCGCCGCCGCGTGCCCAAGATGTTCTACGATTATGCGGAGTCGGGCAGTTGGACCGAGCAGACCTTTCGCGATAACACCACCGATTTCGACCGGATCTACCTGAAACAGCGCGTCGCCATCGACATGACCGGGCGCAACCTGTCGACAAAGATGATCGGGCAGGACGTGGCGATGCCGGTGGGGCTCGCCCCCGTGGGCCTCACCGGCATGCAACATGCCGATGGCGAGATCAAGGCGGCGCGCGCCGCCGAAAAATTCGGCGTGCCCTTCACCCTCTCGACCATGTCGATTTGTTCCATCGAGGATGTGGCAGAGAACACCGAAAAGCCGTTCTGGTTTCAGGTCTACACCCTCAAGGACGACGATTTCATGCAGCGGCTGTTCGACCGCGCGCGCGACGCCAAGTGCTCGGCGGCAATGATCACGGTCGATTTGCAAATGTTGGGTCAGCGGCATAAGGACCTCAAGAACGGCCTTTCGGCCCCGCCCAAGCTGACGCCCGCCAGCGTGGCGAATATGATGACCAAGGTCCAGTGGGGGCTGGGAATGCTGGGCACCCGGCGGCGCAGCTTCGGCAATATCGTGGGGCACGCCAAGGGTGTCTCGGATCCCTCTTCGCTCACCACATGGACGGCGGAGGCGTTCGATCAGGCGCTCGACTGGGACCGGATCCGGGTGTTTCGCAAGATGTGGGATGGCCCGCTCATCATCAAGGGCATCATGGACCCGCGCGACGCGCTCGAGGCGCTGAACGTGGGTGCGGATGCGATCATCGTTTCGAACCACGGCGGGCGGCAGCTTGACGGTGCCCTCTCGGCCATTCGCGCCCTGCCCGCGATCATGGATGCCGTGGGCGACAAGATCGAGGTGCATCTCGACAGCGGCATCCGCTCGGGTCAGGACGTGCTCAAGGCGCTCAGCCTCGGCGCGAAAGGCACCTATATCGGGCGTGCCTTCGTCTACGGGTTGGGTGCCATGGGCGAGGCGGGCGTCACCAAGACGCTGGAGGTGATCCAAAAGGAGTTGGACACCACCATGGGCCTCTGCGGGCGGCGCGATGTGAATGAACTCGACCGCGATATTCTAATGGTGCCGAAGGGATTTTCAGGCGAGTGGGAGTGATACCCTCGTGGCAAGCGGCGGAATTTGAGTATTTTGCGAGAAGAAGCCGCAGACCTTGCCGTTTGACCCTTTTCAAGCAAGCCAGCGTGCTCTATAGGCGCAATTTCACGCGGGGCTACAGCCTTGGAGGAGCCCCGCTCTAACCTATGGAGAATTCAAAATGGCTGGAGAAATTCCTGATCTTCACGCCCAGGAACGCACGGGGACGGGCAAGGGCGCCGCTCGTGCGGTGCGCCGTGCGCATCTGGTTCCGGGTATCGTATTTGGTGGCGACAAAGAGCCGCTGCCCATCCAACTGCCCTATAATGCGCTGATCAAGCGCCTGAAGGCGGGACGGTTCAAGTCCACGCTCTTCAACCTCAAGGTTGAGGGCCAGGAGGATGTGCGCGTGATCTGCCGCGACGTGCAGCGCGATATCGTCAAGGACCTGCCGACGCATGTCGATTTCATGCGCCTGCGCCGGACCACCAAGATCAATCTCTTCATCCATGTCGAATTCGAGGGCGAGGAAGAGTGCAAGGCGCTGCGCAAGGGCGGCGTGTTGACCATCGTACGCCCCGAGGTCGAGCTTGTGGTGACAGCAGGGGACATCCCCGAGAAGATCACCGTGGACCTGACAAAGATGGAAAATATCGGTGACACGCTGACCATTTCCATGGTCGACCTGCCGGCCGGTGCCAAGCCGACGATCGACCGCGACTTTGTGATCTGCAACATCTCCGCGCCCTCTGCGCTGCGCAGCCAGGAGGATGATGAGGAAGAGGATCAGGTCGAAGAGACCGGCGAAGAGGCCACCGAAGAGGCGTGACCTCTGGCTCACCTTTTCGAGAACACGGAAACGCGGCCGCCGGAAACGGGGCCGCGTTTTTTCATGGCCACGCAGATCAGGCCGGCGCGTGCTGTTTCAAGACCTTCAGCGGCACGAGATCGAGCGCGCGCTGATGCGTCGCTTCGAGCCGCACCTGTGGCGCGCAACCCTCGTCATGGGCCTGCAGGAAGCGTGCTGCGCACAGGCACCACTGATCGCCGGGCTTGAGCCCGGCAAAGCCGAATTCGGGGCGCGGCGTGCTCAGGTCGTTGCCGACATATTTCGAATAGGCGAGGAATTCGGCGGTCATCAGCGCGCAGACCGTGTGGCTGCCGTGATCCTGCGTGCAGGTGTTGCAATGCCCGTCGCGAAAAAAACCCGTGACCGGGTCGGCAGAACATTGTGCGAGCGTCCCGCCCAGCACATTGACCGATTTCTCCATCTCCATTGCGCGCCCTTCCTGTCTGTCAGTGTTCCTTGAGTACCGTCTCGAAGCCCTCGAACTGTGGCGGTCCCATCAGTGCATCGCGCGTCGTCCGGTTGCCTGCGTCCTTATGCGCCGCACGGAATGCCTCGGATCTGGTCCATGCGTCGAAGGCGTCGCGGCTCTCCCAGATGACGTGGCTGGAATAGAGCCTGTGCCCCTCGCTCTCTGGCCCCTTGAGCAGGCGAAACTCGCGAAAGCCCGGAACCTCGTCGAGATGGCTCTCGCGCTCGGCCCACATGCGCTCAAACTCGGCCTCGTGGCCGGGTTTTACCTGAAAGCGGTTCATCGCGATGAATGTCATGTCGTGCCCTTCTGTCCTGTCTGCGTGAAAGGCTGGCTTTGGTCCTTTGGGCCCAATCGCTTGCAAGGGCACTATAGCGCCATGGGCACGCGCGGCAAGCCGGTCAGAGCGCGGCGGCGATGCGGCGCAGCATGGCGATGTTGCCGGTCTTGACGCCCGGTTCGCGAAAGCCGCGGTCGGCGGAGGTGACCACGATCACCGCGTCGCGTGCCCGGTCGATATAGATGTATTGCCCGTAGATGCCATGGCCGAAGACCTCGCCCGCCTGCGCATCCTCCGGCATCCACCATTGATAGCCATATTGCAACGCGCCCTCTGGCGTGGGCGCGCTCGGGGTGGTCGAGGCTTTGATCCAGTCCTCTGGCACTATCTGTTGTCCCCGGTAGCGGCCCATCTGTTCCACCATCAGGCCGAAGCGGGCATAGTCGCGCGTGGTCACGTTCAGCCCGCCAAGGCTAAAGGCCACCCCCTCGCCATCGCTGAGGTAATAGGGCTCCGCCTCGAAGCCCATAGGCTGGATGATGTGCTCCGACAGAAGCGCGGGCAAGTCGCGACCGGTCGCCCCGCGCAGCACCATGGCGAGAGCATGGGTGTCGATCGAGATGTATTTCCAGCGGGTGCCGGGCGGGGCTGCGCGGGCCGTCAGATCGGCGGCGAACCCGTCCATCGTACCGCCGAGCGCCAGTACCCGGCCCATGCGATTGATGTCGGAATCGTAATCCAGGTAATCTTCGTCGAACTCCAACCCGCTGGTCATCTGCAAAAGCTGGCGAACGGTGGTGCCGTCATAGGCGCTACCCTGCAATTGCTGGGCGTAGCGGGTCACCGGATCTTCAAGCGACCCGATCTGCCCCTCGGCCAGCGCAATGCCGATGAGCGTCGACAGAAAGCTCTTGGCGACCGACCAACTGATCCGCCGGTCCTGCGCCTTGGTGCCCTGAAAGTAGCGTTCATGCACGATGCGACCTTTATGGAGCACCAGAAGCGAGGTGACGCTGCGTTCACTGATCCATGTCTCGACGTCCTCAGGCAGGGTCATCTGGGGGCCCTCGGGCAAGGGCGAGACCGGCAAGTCGCCGCGCGGCACCGGCAGGGTCAGAAAGGCGCGGTTCATGTTAGAGAAATTCGCGACGATCCGGTCCGCGTCAAAGAGCGTGTTGACCGCCCATAACCGCGTGATCGCCTCGCGTTTCCACAGGCCCACGACCGCCATCGCGACGACCAGCGCGAGCAAGATCCGGATCGCCCATTTCACGAATGCGCGCATGACGGGGGCCTCCTTTGGATGAAAACAGAGCCGATCAGAGAACGGAAATCAAGTCTGATGCAGCGGCTAGGTTGATCGGTTGACGCCGCTCGTCCTCAGGACATATGCGCGGCTCATCTCTGAAACCGGCACGGTCCGCATCAGGTTACGTCACGCCCGGTGCGCACCCTCTGCCAGACCGCGCACGAAATCGAGCACGCCCGAGACCGGCGCGCCCTTGGCGATTTCGCCGACAATGGCAGAGCCCACGACACAGCCGTCGGCAACGCTGGCAATCGTTTGTGCGGTTTCGGGGCTGCGGATGCCGAAGCCGACGATCACCGGCAGATCGGTTTGCGCCTTGATGCGGGTCACCTCGGGGCCGACATCCGCCGCCTCTGCTGCCGCCGCCCCGGTGATCCCGGTGATCGAGACGTAATAGACAAAACCGGAGGTGTTCTCGAGCACCTTGGGCAGGCGCCTGTCATCGGTGGTGGGGGTGGCGAGGCGGATGAAGTTGAGCCCGGCCCGTGATGCCGGAATGCACAGCTCGTCGTCTTCCTCGGGGGGCAGGTCGACTACGATCAGGCCGTCGATACCGGCGGTTTTGGCATCGGTCAGGAACCGCTCCACCCCGCGATTGTAGATCGGATTGTAATAGCCCATCAGCACGATCGGTGTCGTGTCGTCCGCCTCGCGGAACTCGCGCGCCATGTGCAGCGTTTTCTCCAGCGTCATGCCGCCTGCAAGCGCGCGCTGACCGGCCAGCTGAATGGTCGGCCCGTCGGCCATCGGATCGGTGAAGGGCACGCCCAGTTCGATGATATCGACACCCGCCTCCGGCAGCCCCTTCATCACCTCGAGCGAGCGTTTGTAATCCGGATCGCCCGCCATGATGTAGGAGACGAACGCCTTTTTACCGGCGGCTTTCAGCTCTGCGAATTTCGCGTCGATACGTGTCATGCGGGCCTGTCCTTCGAATGGGTCCGTGCGGGTTTGGCGCAAAGCGGGGGGGAAATCAATGCCCGGCTTGACCTTGCCCCGCGTAAACCCGTAGATGCGCGCAATTCACCGCAGGAAAGGGGCTGTCATGGGTTTTAAGATGGGAATCGTGGGCCTGCCCAATGTCGGAAAATCCACGCTCTTCAACGCGCTCACCCGGACTGCTGCGGCGCAGGCGGCAAATTTTCCGTTCTGCACGATCGAGCCGAATGTCGGCGAGGTAGCGGTGCCGGATGCGCGGCTCGACAAGCTGGCGGCGATTGCCGGATCGAAGCAGACCATCCCGACGCGAATGACCTTTGTCGATATCGCGGGGCTGGTCAAAGGGGCCTCCAGGGGCGAGGGGCTGGGCAACCAGTTTCTGGCCAATATCCGCGAGGTCGATGCCATCGCCCATGTGCTGCGCTGCTTTGAGGATGGTGACGTGACCCATGTCGAGGGCCGCGTCGATCCGGTAGCGGATGCCGAGGTGATCGAGACGGAGCTGATGCTGGCGGATCTCGATTCTATTGAGAAAAGGCGGGCCGGACTGGTGCGCAAGCTGAAGGGCGGCGACAAGGACGCGGTGCAGGCGGACCGGCTTCTTGCGCTTGCGCAGGCGGTGCTGGAAGAGGGCAAGCCCGCGCGGACCGTCGAGATCGACGACGAGGATCTCAAGGCGTGGAAGATGCTGCAATTGCTGACATCCAAGCCGGTGCTCTATGTCTGCAATGTCGAGGAAAGCAATGCCGCCGAGGGCAACGCCCATAGTCAAGCTGTGGCGGAGATGGCCGCCGCGCAGGGGGCGGGCAGCGTTGTGATTTCTGCCCAGATCGAGGAAGAGATCAGCCAGCTTGAACCGGATGAAGCTTTTGTTTTTCTTGAGGAAATGGGGTTGAAAGAGGCCGGTCTAGACCGGCTGATCCGGGCCGGATACGAGCTGTTGCACCTGGAGACGTACTTTACCGTCGGCCCCAAGGAAGCGCGGGCCTGGACCATTCCCACCGGCACGCCGGCGCCCAAGGCGGCGGGGGTCATTCACGGCGATTTCGAGAAGGGATTTATCCGCGCCGAAACAATCGCTTACGAGGATTTCGTCACCCTTGGCGGCGAGCAGAAGGCCAAGGATGCGGGCAAGATGCGGGCCGAGGGCAAGGCCTATGTCGTCAAGGATGGCGACGTTCTGCACTTCCTCTTTAACACCTGAGCGGGGCGAATTTCGGCGGTCTGTATCACGTCGGTGGGGTGAGCGGGCCTGAAGCGGAGCTTGCATACCTCCCGAAGGTGCCGCGTGATCGCCAGGCCGCGGGACGGTGTCATGCCAGAGGCCTGCCTCTGGCATGACGATCACGCGGCACCTTTGGTGCGTTTCGCGCGGGGTGCCATGCCTCACGCCGGGAGATGGATCCGGAACCGCTCTCGGATCGCACTATCCGTCACCGGGTCGAACCGGGCTGCCGAGCGTTCCGAGAGGATCTTCATCTTTTTCTCGGTGGCTTTCTCGATCAGGTCGGGCTTGCCCAGTTCGTCCCATTCCTTGGGCGAGAAGCGGTTGGCGAGGCTGGGATAGACGTAATCGGTCTGCATCCTTTCAAGGGTTTGCGCCGCCCCAAGATAGTGCCCCGGGCCGCCAATGCAGGCGTTGCGGATCACATCGAGGCTGAGTGTGTCCTCGTCCACCTCGATGCCGCGCGTGCAACGCAGGGCCTGGCCGATCAGGTCATCGCCGAGAATGAGCGATTCGAGGCAGAAACCGAGCAGCGAGGCATGCATGCCCGCCGCCTCGTAGACCATGTTGAGGCCCGAGAGGCCGGCCATGACATTTGACATCGCCTGTTCCCATCCGGCCTGCATGTCGGGCAGCTTGGCATCGGCGATGCCCGCAGCCGCCCCGCCGGGCAGGCCGTAGAATTTGTGCATCTGTGCGCAGCCCGCAGACAGCAGCGCCTGTTCGCCCGACCCGCCCGACATCGCGCCGGTGCGCAGGTCGCTTACGAAGGGCCATGTGCCGAAGATCGCCGGATGCCCCGGCTGGATCGCGTTCACATAGACGAGCCCCGCGAGGCATTCGGCCATGGCCTGCACGATGGCCCCGGCGATGGGGGCGGGGGCGGTGGCCCCGGCCTGGCCCGCCGATAGAAGCAGGACCGGCATGCCGCCGCGAATACATTCCTCCATCACGAGGCAGGATTCGGTGGCGAATTTCATCGGCGGGACAACGAAGCAGTTGGAGTTGCTGACGAAGGGGCGGTCGCGCCATTTATCCTCGCCGCCCGCGATCAGGTGCAGCATCTCCATCGCGTCGCGCACGAAGCCCGGCTCTGTAAAGGACACGCCGACATGTTTCGTGGTGCCCGCGCAGCAGCCATAGAGCGTGTTGAGGTCCATCTCGCGGTTGTCTGGGATGTCGCGGCAGACCATCGGGCGTTGCAGGAAGTGGATATTGTCGAGTTGGTCGACGATGCGGGCGGCATCGTGCAGATCCTGCAGGGTGCTCTCGCGGTAGGTGCGGCCATGGGGCTCGACCAGATGCACGGCGGCACCGGCGGTGCCGTAATGTACGCGGTGGCCCGAGAGGTCGAGATCATGCCGCGCCTCGCGGCCGTGCAGGGTGAGGCTGCGGTTGGCGCGGGCGATCGTGTCCTCGATCAGGGCGCGGGGAAAGCGGATGCGCCCGTCCGCGCCCTCGATGGCACCGGCACCGGTCAGGTAGGCCACGCCCGAGGGGGGCGCATCGGCCAGGCCGATCTGTTCGAGCGCGTCGAGCACGGAAGCGTGAATGCGCTGCATCTGCGTGTCAGAGAGCGGGCGGTAGGTGCCGCCCTCAAGTCCGGCGCGGATCGGGCGCAGGGTGTCGGCGAGCGGGTTGGCACGGGCCGTGCGGCGGGCCTCGCGCCCACCGGCGCGGCGCGTCTTGGTCTGGGTTGTCATGTCGGACACCTTTGAAAGAGATCGGGAAAGGGGGCGGGGTCAGCCCCGGCCCGGTCGCCCGCGTGCCGCAAGGCCACGCACCGCCCCAATCGTGCGAGTGATCAGCGCGATCTTACTGCGTGGATGCATGGGCCGTCCTCCAAGGTCGCTTCAGAAAATGTGATTCCCGTTGGCCTGTCTGTCCTGTTTCCGACGCGTGTCGCAAACGGACCCTTCCCCCGAAACCGGATCAGGGGATCAGGCGCATTGGCGCAGGAAGGCGCGCAACTCGTTGGGATCTAGCGGCTTGTGCAGCACGTCGAGACCGGCCGACGCGCAATGCTCGCGCAACTCGCGCGAGCGGTCGGCGCTGACGATACAGGCCGGGATCGGGCCGTGGATCGCGCGCAGGTCGCGCACCGCGTCGGTGCCGAGGCTGCCATTGTCGAGCTGGTAATCGGCGATGATCGCATCCGGCGCGACGCCGATCTCCTGCAACAGCGCAATCGCCTCGGCCCCGCTGGCGCAGTCGAGCACATGCACACCCCATGTCTCCAGCGTGACGGTGATCGCGTTGCGTAGCGGCGCGTCGTTCTCGATCAGCAGCGCGATGATCGCGCCGAGGTCGGCTTGCGGCGCGGTACCCGGTGGCTCGGGGGCGGGGGCCTTGAGATCGCTTTGCGCAACAAGCGGCAATTCGACCGAAAAACAGGTGCCGAGACCGGGCTCGGACCAGAGCCGCAGCGGGTGCATCAGCAACGAACAGGCGCGTTCGACGATGGCGAGGCCGAGGCCCATCCCCTCGGCGGCGCTGGCGTCAGCGTCGAGGCGGTGGAATTCGCGAAAGATCACATCCTGCTTGTCGGCCGGGATGCCCGGCCCGGTGTCGCGGATCTCGAGCCGGACCTTGCGCGCCTGTCGGCGGAGACCGATCAGCACCCGGCCCGACCCGGTGTAGCGGATCGCGTTCGACAACAAGTTCTGCACGATGCGGCGCAGATAGGTCATGTCGCTGCACACGATGGCCGAGGTGCCGACGACCCGCAGATCGAGCCCCTTTTGCGCGGCTACGGGGCCCAATTCGTCGTGCAGTTGCGCCAGGATAAGCCCGAGCGGGACCGGGGCGACATGCACGGCCGCGTTGCCGGAATCGAGCTTGGAGATGTCGAGCAGCGCCTCGAGGATGTGCTCGACGCTGCCAAGGGCGTTCTGCGCCTTTTCGAGGATGGTTTGGGCGGCGGCATCCGGCACTGCGCCTTGCAGCGCCGCCATGTAGAGCTTTGCCGCCGACAGGGGTTGCAGCAGGTCGTGGCTGGCGGCGGCGACGAAGCGGGACTTGCCGGCATTGGCGCGCTCGGCCTCCTGCAGGGCGGCTTCGAGTGCGCGGGTGCGCTCGGCGACGCGCGCTTCCAGGGTTGCGTTGGCCTCATAGATCGCCTGCACCGCGCGGCGTTCGGCGGTGACATCGGTGAGCGAGATCACGAAGCCATGATCGGGCATGTCCTGACCGAAGAGCGACAGGATCCGGTCGCGCCCGCGCCGGATCTCGAAGGAAAGCGGCGGGCGGGTGCCGTTGCGGGCGACCCAGGTTGCGATGTCTCGCGCGCCGAGGGTGGGATCGCGCAGGGCATCCTCGCGCAGCCGCCCGAACAGGGTCTCAAACTCCGCGCCCGTTCGGAACCGGTGCGCCGGGACGGCCAGCAATTCGCTGGCCAGGCTGTTCCAGCCCACCAGCCGACCGGCGCTGTCGAAGATGCATAGCCCCTGATTGAGGTGTTCGAGCGTGGCGCGGATCAGCCGGGCCTGATCGTCGAGCAGCCGGTCGCGGGCCTGCCGCTCCAGCCGCATGATATCGGTGATGTCGGTTTGCAGCACGACGGTGCCGCCATCGCCGGTGCGATGCTCGGAGACCTGCACCCAACGGTTCTGCGTCATGCCCACGTTAAAGATCACGTGATCGTCGGCATGGCGCTGCATCCGTCGGGCGGCCCATTGCGCGGGTGAGAGCGTCTCGGTCAGCGCGAGATGGCGCGAGCGGCTGACCAGATGGACATAATCGGTAAAGCTCAGACCGGGTTTTAGCCGCTCGCGGATGTCGGGCATGTGCATGCCGAAGCGCGAATTGCACATCACCAGCGCGCCCGCCGGATCGAAGAGCGCAAAGCCTTCCTGCACCGTCTCGATCGCATTGGCGAGGTTCGAGCGCGCGGCCTCGGTCTCGGCATGCGCCTGCGAGAGGCGGGCGTTCGAGTCGTTCAGCAGGTCGAGCGCGCGTTCGAGATCGCGGGTCCGGGCCTGCACCTCCTGTTCGAGCATCGCGGCGCGTTGGAACTGGGCATAGGCGGCGCCCGAGGCATTGGTCGAGTCCTCGACCCGCCGCATCAGCGCGGCGGCGATCTTGAGCAGTTTTTCGATCTGGCGTTCCGGCGGATCGCGCGGGTCGAGCAGCGAGCCGATCATGGCGCGGCCTCTTGCGGGGCCTCGGGGTCGGGCGGGTAGATCGCGACGCCGGTCAGCGTGTGGTTGACATGCATCGAGTTGAGCTGTTCGCCATAGGTCGAAAAGCCGATCACACGATTGGCCGACAGGAGCCGTGACAGCGCGCCGGTCACCTGCTTTTCCTGCGCCTCGAGCCGTCGCAGGATGCAATCGCAGCCCAGGATGATGTCGGGCGGCCCGGGGGCCGCGAGCGTGGCCATCTCTTCGCGCAGATGCGCCACCATCGGGCGCGGCTCGGCCAGGGTCAGCACGAGCCCCTCGTCGATCGCCGAGAAGAACACCAGATCGCCGTTCCCGGCCACTTGCCGGATCGCGCGCACGTGGTGCTGCCCGCCGATCTGCACCACGAGCGGATGGGCGGCGAAGGTGAACGGGGTCAATTGCTCGGGGTCCTTGCCGAGGATGCGGGCATATTCGCGCGCCGCCGGTTCGGCGTTTATCTCGTGGACGATGCGGCGCGCGGGGTCGGCTCCGGTGACGACCATGCGTTTTTCGGTGGGCACGAGGTGATCGGATTTGAACACCCGGACCGGGCAGCGGCTGCGCACCTGGGTCAGGATCGCGGCATGGTCATGGGCGCGCCCGTCATGCAGGATCCGGGTGCGGGCAAAGCGCGTGCCGTCGCCCGCAGAGCCGCCAAAGAGCGGCACAGGCCCCAGCCCGACGGCGAGTTCGGCGGTCAGCGCGTCCTCGCGCGTGGACAGCCCGTCGATCATCAGGAAGGTGAATTCATGCTCCCATCCCGGCGCGTCTTGGGCCATCGCGCTGCGGTTCTGGATCATTCGGTCAATCAGTGCCTGCGCGTCGAGATGCGACAGGTCGGGCACCAGCAGCGTTTCGGCGCGGAAATGCGAGCGGGGCAGGGCGATGGCGACGATCCCGCCCTCGCGATAGCCGGTGTCGGTCAGCTCTCCGGCGGTGGTGCAGCCGATGACCCGGGCGGGCGCGAAGACGCGCTTTGCCTCGGCGATGAGGGGCGCGGCCTCGGCCTCGGGGGTCACGAAGAGGATGATCAGCTCAAAGCCGCGCGCATCGCCCCCAAGCGCCGCGTGAAGCCGCGCGAGCGGGGCCGCGTCTGCGGCCGCCGCGAAAGCGGTGCGCACGATGCCCTGGTGCCAGATCCGGTCGTTGCTCTCAATGGCCACCTGATCCATCGCGCGACCCTCCTCCCGGGATAAGCGATACGGCGTGAGCCTATGCTCTTTCTCCCTCGGCGTGCAAGACGCTCGCAAAGCTGATCTGCCTGGCCAGAAGCACCGCCTGCGTGCGGTTCTGCACGCCGAGCTTGCGCATGATTGCGGTGACATGCGCCTTGACCGTGGTTTCGGCGATCGAGAGGTCATAGGCGATCTGTTTGTTTAACTTGCCCTTGCAGACCAGTTGCAGGATGCGGCTCTGCTGGGTGGTCAGCATGGCGAGCCGTTGCAGGGCATCGGCGGTGTCGGCGGCGATGCCGTCCTCCTGCGGGGCGTGCCCCTCGGGCAGGAACCGCTCGCCCCGGCGCAGCGCGTCGAAGGCGGCGCGGAACACCTCGCGCTGGCTGTGTTTGGGCACGTAGCCCGCAGCGCCCGCGCCGATCACCTGCGCCACCAGACGGCTGTCGGTCATCGAGGAAATCACGATCACCGGCGCGCGTGTCGCGGCCATCAGGCGCACCAACCCGTCTAGCCCGTCGACATCCGGCAGGTTGAGGTCGAGCACCACGATATCGGGGTCGTGACCCTGGCCGAGCAGGGCAAGCGCCCGGTCGAGCCGGGCGGCGGTGGTGATCTCGCCGATATGCGCGACCGCCCGCAGCGTCATGGCGAGCGCATCGCAAAACAGCGGATGATCGTCAACGATGAGCACGGAGGAAAAGTTGCAGCCGTTTTGCTCGGTTCCGGACATTCTACACCGCCTCCCTGATGTCTCCGGTGTCGAGCTTAGCAAATGCGTCCGGCTGCGCCTACTGGCCTTTCGTCGTGCAAGGCTGCGAGGTCGCGGCGCGGATCATGTCCGCGCGTCACCCCGCCTGCTTGATGAAACTGCCGTCGCGCAACTCGCGCATCGCCTGCCGCAACTCGGCCTGCGTGTTCATCACGATCGGGCCGTGCCAGGCCACCGGCTCTTGTAGCGGCGCGCCCGAGATCAGAAGAAAGCGCAGGCCGTTTTCGCCCGCCTGCACGGTAATCTCGTCGCCGGTGCCGAAGCGCACCAGCGTGCGGTCGCCCGACGGGTCGCGCAGGTGCAGTTCGCGGCCCGCCAGTTCCTTTTCCAGCAGCACGCCGGTTGGTTGCGAGGCATCGGCAAAGGCCCCCGACCCGGCGAAGACATAGGCAAAGCTGCGCCGGTAGGTATCGATCCGAAAGGTCTTTCGCACCCCCGGCGGCACCGAGATATCGAGATATTGCGGATCAGCGGCGATGCCATCCACCGGGCCGCGCCTGCCCCAGAACTCGCCCACGATCACCCGCACGCGGGTGCCGTCATCGTCGATGATCTCGGGGATGTCGGGGGATTTCACATCCTGATAGCGAGGCGCGGTCATCTTGAGCGAGGCGGGCAGGTTGGCCCAGAGCTGGAACCCGTGCATCTGTCCGGCAGCATTGCCGCGCGGCATTTCCTGATGCAGGATGCCCGACCCGGCGGTCATCCACTGCACATCGCCCGCGCCAAGCGTGCCCGTGTTGCCGAGGCTGTCGCCATGCGCGACGTCGCCTTCGAGCACATAGGTGATCGTCTCGATGCCGCGATGCGGATGCCAGGGGAAACCCTTGGCATAGCGCGCCGGATCGTCATTGCGGAAATCGTCGAACAGCAGGAACGGGTCAAGCTCCGCCGGGTCGTGAAAGCCGAAGGCACGGTGCAGGTGCACGCCGGCACCCTCCATCGTGGGCTGCGCGAGGCGGGTTTCGAGAACGGGTCTGATCGACATGAGCGGTCTCCTTTCACCGTCTAGATAGGCATGCTCGCCGCGCGGGGGCAGGGGACGGTCTGTTCGCAGGCAAAGGGGCACTGTGCGTTTTTGACGATGCCTCTCGCCAAGTTCGGTCAACCGGGGTAAACGCCCGGGGCAAAGGGAGATGCGCGATGCTGGATGAAGATGTGGAGGTGGTGCTCGCCGCCTCGTCGGGGCGACGGGTGATCGGCGTGGGGTCTGTGGCGATGCTCGGCCTGATCCTGCTCTATCTCGCGCTGGTGCAATCGCCGGGCCTGGGCTGGCAGGTGTTCATGGTGGGGTTCGGCACGCTCGCGCTGTGGCTGGCGCTGCGGATGTGGCGTGCGACGACGCTGCGGCTGGAGCTGTCGCCCGCCGGTCTGCGTTGCAGCGACGGGCGGGTGGTGGCCCCGATGGACGACATCATCGGAGTGGCGCGGGGGGCCTTCGCGTTCAAGCCCTCGAACGGCTTCATGATCAAGATGAGCCGCGCTGCGCCGTTCGCCTGGGAGCCGGGGCTCTGGTGGCGAATCGGGCGGCGCGTGGGGGTCGGTGGCGTGACGCCGGCGACACCGGCCAAGGTGATGGCAGAGATCTTGCAGGACCGGATCAACCTGCGTGGTGTCGACTGATCCGGCCTGCCGGCATGTGCCACCGCGCCAAAGCCGCACGGGTCGAACGTCAGCCCGGCGTGCAGACGCCGACGAAACAGAGCTGCGAGGCGAATCGCAGGGTCATGAACATCCGCGTATTGATCGGCACGTTTTCGGTTATACCATTCGTGACAACCGGCTGGTAGGTCGCGAAATTCTCGACGAAGATCAGATCCTGCCCGTTGACCATGACCGGAAACACGTCATGTGCCTCGCGTACATCGTCGGCGGTTAGCGGAAGCAGGCCGCCACTGCCTCGGGTTTCGGACCAGCGCAGCTCGAACTCGTCGGTCCCGTTGTCCTCGTCGAGGTGATAGCGCACGACCGTGATCCGAAGGTCGTTGGGGCTCTGGTTATCGGTCATCGAGTCAAACAGCCGTTTGGCATTGTCGATATAGGTGTCATCGACGACGGCCGTCTCACGCGAGAGGATGTCGGCCATGGTATAGGTGGCCTTGTCGCGCACGCTTTGGGCGCGAGACATGTCGAAATATTCGTATGCGTAAACGAGGCCCATGATCATGAAGGGCGCGATGATGACCGTCTCGACGGCGACCGTTCCGCGCGGGTCGCGCAGGAACCGGCGCAGCCATCCGAGGGGGTGAAGCATGCGTTGAGAAATGTGTTTCATGTCAGATCGGCTCCTGCACGAAAGCGGTGGAGGCGACAAGCGCAGCCTCGCCACTGTTATCCGTGGAAAATGCGTCCCCCAGAATTGCCCGTGGGAAGAGCGGCTGGAACTTGACGCAGGCGCGCAGCACCATGAGCTCGTTCTGCGCACCTGGAATGAAGGCCCGCAACGGCTTGGTCGGCTCTTCATTGTCGGTGCAGTCGGGCGTCGGGTCGAGCGCTGAGTAGGCGCGCAAGTTATTGGGGCGCATCTCGAGCCGCAGCTTGTTGAGACAGTTGGGAATGATCGCGGCATTGTCGCAGATCGTGGCCTTGGTCGCGTCGTGATCGGGCACGTTGCCGGTGCCGAGCCGGATATCGCGAACCGCGATATCAAGTCCGCGTTCCAGCATCGCGGCACGCAGCGTGACCACGCCCAGTTCGACCGAGAACAGCATCAGTCCGATCAGGAAGGGTGCGAGAATGACGAATTCCACGGAGGCGGTGCCGGACTCGTCGCGCCGGAACCTGCGAACTCCCTTGCTGAATGCGCGGTTCATTGGGTCAGCCTCAGATGCTTGACATTCGCCGCGATCGAGCTGAACGCGCTGCTGATATCGGTGCCCGACGCGCGGTAGTAATGCGAGGGCGAGGTGGCGCATTTGATCAGTTCGCGTTCGGCGGTGCCGTTTCTGGAAACCTCGAAGCCGATGGTGTAGACCACCACATGCTCGTCCTTGGTCGCCTTGCACACCTGCTGCATCAGAACGTTCTTCTGACTGCCGTTGATATATTCGGAGCCGGTGTAATCGTTCCATGCCGACCAGTTCTGCGTTTTGCTGGAATAGTAGTCGACCGACATCAGGCCCCAAGCCGTTTCCCAGGACAGCTGGTTGGTGGAGACGTAGCCTTCGATGGTGTCTTCGAGATTGTTGAACTCCGACGGCGATAGCCAATCGTTTTCCGCGATGCTGTAGTACTGACCGTAGACCGGGCTGTAGAGGTAGTAGACGGATTCCTCCGGGCCGCTTTCCTCGTATTCACATTCCCAGTTGCTATAGTCGCATCGACGCTCTCCGTCCCAGCCGTATTTCTTCCAATCGACATTGTACACGTTATAGGCGTATTTGAACTCGCGATCCTGATAGATGACCTCGTAGAGATCGGAATTCGAACCGCGGAACCTCGCCGGGCTGCGATCGAAGAAATAGGAGGTGGTGTTCGCGCCGTCGCCCATGAAGATGATCACCTTCAGGGTTTCGGGATCGTTGTAGTTCGCCGGCACATGCGCGAGAGAATCGTCGAGACGATCGTTGTCGATCATGTGCGCGGTGACCTCGCGAAAGGTCGGGTCGAGCAGGGCCGCGCCCCAGTTCATGCCCTCGTTGCCGGAGGTGTTGCCATCGGGTTGCAGCGCGTCGATCTTGGCATGCAGGTCTGCCACGCTGGTCGAATAGGGCAGGATGCGCATGTAGTCGTTATTGTAGCACGACCGCCAGCTCTGGGTGAGGTCGTCGAACCCGCCATAGACCGAGGTATAGACCATCTGCTGCGCCGGGATGCCGCTGCTGAGGGACGAGCTGCCGCTGGTCAGCGTCGCGTGATCGTAATCGTTGTCCTTGAACTCCAGGCAGGTGGAGTAGTTATGCGTTTCATCGACCGCGAGCGCCTCAAAGATCGACTCGGGCGGAGAAACCGAAAAGCTGAACGGTACGATCGACAGAACCGCGCTGCCGGGATCGGAATTGCCGACCACGGTGCTCACGAATTGCTTGGCGGCGACCTTGAGGTTGTCGATCTTGGAATTGCTGCCCATCGACCCCGACACGTCGAGCACGAGGATGCCTTCGAGATTGGGGATCCGTACCTCGGCGGTGGAGGCGGCGGCAACGCCGAGCGTGTCAACGCCGCTAAGCTTCATCAGGTAGGTAGAGATGTTTCGCTGGGCGCGTGCGGTGATCGTGGCGCTGTTGAGCGAAGTGGCGATATCGCCCTCTCGTTCGGCGAGAAGGTAGTCGGCCTTGCCCGCCTTGGCGAAATAATCCTCGACGATCTGGCGCGCCTCGGCGTCGCTGCTCGCCGAAGCCCCGGCGAGAACCGCCCGGTCGAGCGTGGCTTGCAGGCTGGCACGTTCGCGTTCGTGGTGCATGGTGTCGAGAGCAAAGCCACCGACCATCAGCATGATGAGGACCATGAAAAACGCGAGCGCCGTTACGGTGCCGTCTTCTTCATGCAGGAATTGCCGGAATGGGCGCGAGGCCAATGCGGTGCCGGCCTTCAGCATGGCAATTGCCCCCGATCTCTTCGGTGTTTCGTTAACGCACATTCCTGATCACCTCTTAATGATAACGCCCCCCCGAGCCTGGCGTCGATCACACTACGCCATCGCTGTTTATCCCCGGGCTTTATGGTGAAATTATGGCGAAACAGGGAGAATAATCAAAGGTTAACTAATTTAAATCAACAATATAGGCCTTTCTCGTGCATCGTCTTGCTGAAGGCGACAATACCCGTCCTCGGAGGATGCAAAATGCAGCCGCCGGACTTATGCAAGTTCCGGGGTGGACAAACGCGGCTCAGACTTTAACCATCGCCGCAGCGGCGTCTGCGCGAACCGGAACGCGCCCATCCCCGTGAGCGCCGCGCAACAGGGAGAGAGAATGCATGACCGCCAAGAGAGAGCCGACATTCCGCGAAAGCGTGGATCTGATGTTCAATCGCGCCGTGGCACTGATGGAGCTGCCGCCGGGGCTGGAGGAGAAGATCCGCGTCTGTAACGCCACATATACCGTGCGGTTCGGGGTGCGGCTGCGCGGGCAGATCCATACCTTCACCGGTTATCGCAGCGTCCATTCCGAGCATATGGAACCCGTCAAGGGCGGCATCCGCTATGCCATGGGGGTCAATCAGGACGAGGTCGAGGCGCTGGCGGCGCTGATGACCTATAAATGCGCGCTGGTCGAAGCCCCGTTCGGCGGCTCCAAGGGGGGATTGCGGATCGACCCGCGCGAATGGGAAGAGCATGAGCTGGAGATGATCACCCGGCGTTTCGCCTATGAGCTGATCAAGCGTGACCTGATCCATCCCGCCCAGAACGTGCCCGCCCCCGACATGGGCACCGGCGAGCGCGAGATGGCCTGGATTGCCGATCAGTACAAGCGCATGGCCACCACCGATATCAACTACCGCGCCTGCGTCACCGGCAAGCCCATTCATGGCGGCGGCATCCAGGGCCGGACCGAGGCGACCGGGCGCGGCGTGCAATACGCGCTGCGCGAGTTCTTTCGTCACCCCGAGGATGTCGCGGCGGCGGGCATGTCGGGCAAGCTCGATGGCAAGCGGGTGGTGGTGCAGGGCCTTGGCAATGTGGGCTATCACGCGGCCAAGTTCCTCAGCGAGGAGGATGGCTGCAAGATCACCGCGATCATCGAGCGTGACGGTGCGCTGATCGACGAGAGCGGCCTTGACGTGGAGGCGGTGCGCAACTGGATTGCCAGACATGGCGGCGTGGATGGCTTTCCGGACGGCACTTATATCGCGGATGGCAGCAAGGCGCTGGAAAACGCGTGCGAAATCCTAATCCCGGCGGCGATGGAAGGGGTGATCAACCTTGAAAATGCCGACCGCATCAAGGCGCCGCTGATCATCGAGGCGGCGAACGGCCCGGTCACCGCCGGGGCCGACGATATCCTGCGCCAGAAGGGCACCGTGATCATTCCCGACATGTATGCCAATGCGGGCGGTGTGACGGTGTCGTATTTCGAATGGGTCAAGAACCTCAGCCATATCCGCTTTGGCCGGATCGGGCGGCGTCAGGAAGAGGCGCGGCATCAGCTGATCGTCGACGAGTTGGAGCGGCTCGACGCGCATCTGGGCGAAAACTGGCAGATGAGCCCACATTTCAAGCAGCAATACCTGCGCGGTGCGGGTGAGCTGGAGCTGGTGCGTTCGGGACTCGACGATACGATGCGCAGCGCCTACCAGGCGATGCGCGAGGTCTGGCACAACCGGCAGGACGTGACCGATCTGCGCACGGCGGCGTATCTTGTGTCTATCGCCAAGGTCGCGGCCAGCTATCGCGCCATGGGTCTGTAACGGGGCTCCGAGGCGCGCAGGTCGCGCATGGGCCGGGAAATGGCGGGAAAGATGGCAGAGCTTTGGCTCTGCCATTGCTATTGAAGATGAGACTTGGTTCAGTCGCATCACATCACGGGCAAGGAGGCAGGCATGCGGTTTTCGGGACTGCGGGTTCTGAAGGAAGGGCTGACCGGCAACACCGGCTGGCAGGCGCATTGGCGCGATGCCGCGCCCAAATCCGACTATGACGTGGTGATCATCGGCGGTGGCGGGCATGGCCTGTCGACCGCGTATTACCTGGCCCGGGATCACGGCATCACCAATGTGGCAGTTCTGGAAAAGGGCTATCTGGGGGGCGGCAATGTGGGCCGCAACACCACCATTGTGCGGGCCAATTATTTTCTGCCGGGCAATTCGGAATTCTACAGCCATTCCCTGAAACTGTGGGAGGGGCTGGAAGAGGATCTGAATTACAACGTCATGCACAGCCAGCGTGGGCAGATCGTGCTGTTTCACTCTGACGGGCAGCGCGACGCCGCAGCACGGCGCGGCAACGCGATGCGCAATCAGGGCGACGACGCGGAGTTGCTGAGCGTGGCGGAGCTCAAACGCATGGTGCCCTATCTCGATTACGAGCAGGCGCGGTTTCCGATCTATGGCGGCCTCTTGCAGCGCCGCGCGGGCACCGCGCGCCATGACGCGGTGGCCTGGGGCTATGCGCGCGGCGCAAGCGACCGGGGTGTGGACCTGATCCAGAATTGCGAGGTCACGGGCATCGACATCGAAAACGGCCGGGTGCGCGGCGTGCAGACCACGCGCGGGGCCATTCGCGCCAGGAAACTGGCGGTCGTGGTGGCCGGGCGCTCGTCTCAGGTGGCGGCGATGGCGGGGATGCGCCTGCCGATCGAGAGCCATGTGTTGCAGGCCTTTGTCACCGAGGGGCTGAAACCCTGCATCGACCATGTGATCAGCTTCGGCATGGGGCATTTCTATATCAGCCAGTCCGACAAGGGCGGGCTGGTTTTTGGTGGCGATCTGGACATGTATGCCTCTTACGCCGCGCGCGGAAACCTGCCGCTGGCCGAGCATGTGATGGAGGCGGGCATGACGCTGATGCCGATGATCGGCAATGCCCGCGTGCTGCGCAGCTGGGGCGGGATCATGGACATGTCGCCCGATGGCTCACCTGTGATCGACCATGCCGGGATTGACGGCCTCTATCTCAATTGCGGCTGGTGCTATGGCGGGTTCAAGGCGGTGCCGGGCTCGGGGAATGCGATGGCGCATCTGATCGCCACCGATCGACTGCATCCGGCGGCCACCGGGTTTCGGCTGGACCGGTTTCGCACCGGTCGGGGGCTGATGGATGAGGAAGGCACCGGCGCGCAGCACAACCTGCATTGAGCCAGGCAGAGAGGGCGGGATTTTGAGTACTTATGGAACGATGAAAGTGCGGGTGCGATGAGACTGGGCTGTCCGGTTTGCGGTGAGCGGGATCGTCGCGAGTTCTATTATCAGGGCGCGGCAGTGGCGCGGCCCGAGGGGGACGCGTGGGGGCTGGATTGGGACGACTACCTGCATAACCGCGATAACCCGGCGGGGGTGACGCGCGATCTGTGGCAGCATGAGCAGGGCTGCGGGGCCTGGCTGATCGTGACGCGCGATACGGTTAGCCATGAGGTTCTGGACGTGGCGCTGGCGGCGGAGGCGGGCGCATGAGGGTTGCGGGCAAGGGGCTGATCGACCGCGCGTGCCCGGTTGCGTTCCATTTCGACGGGCGGGCGTATGAAGGGTTTGCGGGCGATACGCTGGCCTCGGCGCTGTTGGCCAATGGCGTGCGGATGGTGGCGCGGTCGTTCAAGTATCACCGCCCGCGCGGCGTGATGACCGCAGGCAGCGAGGAGCCGAATGCGCTGGTGACATTGGGGCTGGGGGCGGCGCAGGAGCCCAACCTGCGCGCGACCACGGTCGAGTTGCATGAGGGGCTTTGGGCACGCAGTCAGAACCGGTGGCCGACTCTGGGCTTCGATCTGCTGGCGGCGAATGACCTTCTTGCGCCCTTTCTAGGGGCGGGGTTCTATTACAAGACCTTCATGTGGCCGCGCGCGTTCTGGGAGCGGGTCTATGAGCCGGTGATCCGTCGCGCCGCCGGGCTGGGCGCGCTGTCGGGCGAGGCCGCGCAGGACCGTTATGAGCGCGCCTTTGCCCATTGCGATCTGCTGGTGATTGGCGGCGGGCCTGCCGGGCTGATGGCGGCGCGCGCGGCGGCGGAGGCAGGGGCGGATGTGATCCTTGCCGAAGAGGACATGCGGCTTGGCGGGCGGTTGCTGGCCGAGAGCGAGGAGGTGGGCGGAGTGCCTGCCGTGGAGTGGGTGGCGGAGATCGCGTCCGAGTTGGCCGCGATGCCCAACGTGCGGATCATGACGCGCATGGCCGTGACCGGGGCCTATGATCAGGGCACGTATGGGGCGTTGGAACGGTTGGCCCCGGATGTGGCGGATCGCGCCCACGCGCCAAAGGGCGCGTTCTGGCGGATCGTGGCGCGGCGCACGGTGCTGGCGGCGGGGGCGCTGGAGCGGCCGGTGGCATTCGCGGGCAACGACCGGCCCGGGGTGATGATGGCGGGCGCGGTG
Organism: Roseovarius sp. A-2; assembly: GCF_002072155.1. Lineage (GTDB taxonomy): Bacteria > Pseudomonadota > Alphaproteobacteria > Rhodobacterales > Rhodobacteraceae > Roseovarius. The sequence continues at coordinate 362,247 of NZ_BDIY01000002.1, forward strand.
CGCGCCTATCTCAATCGCTGGGGTGTTGCGCCAGGGCAGAGCACGGTGGTCTTTGGCAATAATGACAGCGCGCATCGCACCGTGGCCGATTTGCAGAAGGCGGGGGTGCATGTGGCGGCGCTGGTCGATTCGCGGCATTATGCGCGCTGCGATCTCGACGTGGCGTTCTATGCGGGCGCGCAGGTTTGCGGGACGGCGGGGCGGCGCGGGCTGGAAGCGGTGACGATTGCCACGACCAAGGGAGAGGAAAGGATTGCCGCCGACTGTCTGGCGGTGTCGGGTGGGTGGAACCCGTCGGTGCATCTGGCCTGTCACATGGGCGCGCGGCCGGTCTGGGACGCGGACCGGCTGGCCTTTCTGCCGCCCGAGGGGGCGGTGCCGGGGCAGCGCGCGGCGGGCGCTGCGGCGGGGGAGTTTTCGACCCGCGCCTGTCTGGAAAGCGGGTTGGCCGAGGGGCTGCGCGTGGTGGCCGAATTGGGGTTGAAAGCGCCGGAGATCAGCGTGCCATCGGCGGGTGATGCCGCCTATGACATCTTTCCGCTGTGGCAGGTGCCGGGCAAGGGTCGTGCCTGGCTCGATTTCCAGAACGATGTGACGGTCAAGGATGTGCAGCTTTCCGCGCGGGAGAACTTTCGCTCGGTCGAGCATATGAAGCGCTACACGACGCAGGGCATGGCCCCCGATCAAGGCAAGAATTCGAACGTCAACGCGCTTGCCGTGCTGGCGGATGCGACCGGGCGCGGCATTCCCGAGACCGGCACCACCACGTTTCGCCCGCCCTATGTGCCGGTGCCGATTGCGGCGATGGGGGCGGGGGCCATTGGCAAGGGCTTTGCGCCCGAGCGGCTGACCACCTCGCATGACGAGAGCGTGGTGCGGGGTGCGCCGATGATCGAGGCGGGGCTGTGGTACCGGCCCAGCTATTTTCCGCGCAAGGGGGAGAGCCATTGGCGTCAATCCTGCGACCGCGAGGTGACGATGGTGCGCGGTTGCGTGGGGGTCTGCGATGTCTCGACCCTCGGCAAGATCGACATTCAGGGGCCGGATGCGGCGCGGTTTCTGGATTTCGTCTATACCAATATGTTCTCCACGCTGCGCGAGGGCCGCGTGCGCTACGGGTTGATGCTGCGCGAGGATGGCCATGTCATGGATGACGGCACCTGTGCGCGACTGGGGGAGCGTCATTACCTGATGACCACCACCACTGCGGCGGCGGGGCAGGTGATGCGGCATCTGGAGTTTGTGGCGCAGGTGCTGCGGCCCGGTTGGGACGTCCGGATGGTGTCGGTGACGGAACAGTGGGCGCAGTTCGCCGTGGCCGGGCCGCAGGCGCGTGATCTGCTCAACGGTCTCTTGGATGCGCCGATTGACGACGCGGGGTTTCCCTTCATGGCCTGCGGTCCGGTGCGCGTGGGCGGTGTTGCGGGTCGGTTGTTCCGCATCTCCTTCTCGGGCGAGCATGCCTATGAGATCGCGGTACCCGCGCGTTATGGCGCGGCGCTGTTCCGCGAGTTGGTGGCGCGCGCCGAGGCCATGGGCGGCGGGGCCTACGGGATGGAGGCGCTGAATGTGTTGCGGATCGAGAAGGGCTTTATCACTCATGCCGAGATCCACGGGCGGGTGACGGCCTATGACATCGGGATGCAGGGGATGATGAGCGCCAAGAAGGATTTTGTCGGCAAACCGGCGGCGTCGCGGGTCGGGTTGATGGACCCGGAGCGGGAGCGTCTGGTGGGGTTGAAACCAGTGGGTGCGGTCAAGGAATTGTTGCCCGGCGCGCATCTGTTTGATGAAAGTGCCGAGACCGTGAGCGCCAACGATCAGGGCTATATCACCAGCGCCTGCTATTCGCCGACGCTGGGTCATGTGATAGGGCAGGCGTTTCTGCGGCGCGGGCCGGAGCGGATTGGCGAGCGGGTGCGGATGGTCGATCACCTGCGCGGCACCGAGACGCTGTGCGAGGTGACCGGTGTGGTGCAATACGATGCGGATGGAGGGCGGTTGCGTGGTTGAGGTGCAAGCCGAGAGCCCCGGCAAGGGGCGGTTGCCGGTGACGGCGGGCGCGCTGCGGCTGAGCGCGGCTGCGCCAGAGCGGATGACCAGCCTTGCGCCTTACAAGGGGCAGGCCGCCGCGCTGTCGGGGGCGATGCAGGCGGCACATGGCATGGGCTGGCCCAAGCCCGGGCGGATGACCGGGCGCAAGGGCGCGCGGGCGATGTGGTTCGGGCGCGAAATGGCGCTTTTGATCGGGCCGGAGCCTGATCCGGGGCTGGCCGCGCATGCCGCCATCGTCGATCAAAGCGACGCCTGGGCGGTGCTGGTGCTGGAGGGGCCGGAAGCGGCGCAAGTGCTGGCGCGGCTCTGCCCGCTCGATCTGCGCGATCAGGTGTTCAAGCGTGGCCATGTCGCCCGCACCGAGGTGGCGCATATGGCCGGGGCGATTGCGCGCATGGGCGCGGACAACTGGCGGATCATGGTGTTTCGCTCGATGACCGGGACATTGATCCACGAGGCGGAGACCGCGATGCGACGGGTCGCGGCGCGGCGAAATTCCCCGGTGTGAGGCGCTGACAGCGCGCGCGATTTGCCCTAGAACGCGACAATCGTTGAAGGAGAGACCGCCATGCGCCTGATGTTGATTGCCGCCCTGAGCACCCTGCCGTTGAGCGCCACGGCGCAGAACCCGATCTGTGCCCCCACCGGCGAGATCGTGGCGCGGGCCGTCGAGGCGCGCAAGGACGGGCAAGAGGCCCCCCAGGCGATCAAGGTGATCAGCGCCGACATGACCGGAGAGATGGCCCCCTATGAACCTGCCGTGCAGCCGTTGGTGGATTGGGTCTATACGCTCGACGAGGGGCAATTGGCCGAGGACGTGGCGGGCAGCTATGTCACCCAATGCGAGGCGCAGTAGGGCACTGGACTCTGCGCGCCGCGCGCCCAATATAGGGGTATGAGCCTGCCCCCCGGATTCCTCGATGAGTTGCAAAGCCGCCTGTCGCTGTCTCAGGTCGTCGGGCGCAAGGTTATGTGGGACACCCGAAAATCCAATCAGGCCAAGGGCGACATGTGGGCACCGTGCCCGTTCCACCAGGAAAAAACCGCGTCTTTTCATGTGGATGACCGCAAGGGATTCTATTACTGCTTTGGCTGTCACGCCAAGGGCGATGCGATTTCATTCGTGCGCGAGACCGAGAATGTCGAGTTCATCGAGGCGGTGAAGATCCTCGCCGCCGAGGCGGGCATGAGTGTGCCCGAACGCGACCCGCAGGCGCAGAAGAAAGCCGACCGGCGCGGGCAGCTTGTCGAGGTGATGGAGCAGGCGGTCAAGTATTTCGGCCTGCAATTGCGCAGCGGTGCGGGAACGGCGGCGCATGACTACCTCAAGGGGCGCAGGCTGGATGAAGCGACGCAGGCGCGGTTCGATCTTGGGTTTGCCCCCGACGGCTGGCAGGGGCTGTGGGATCACCTGACCGGCAAGGGCGTGCCGCCCGAGATGATCCTCGCCTGCGGTCTGGCCCGGGAAAGCCAAAAGGGTGGCAAGCCCTATGACACGTTCCGCAACCGGATAATGTTTCCGATTCGCGATGCGCGCGGGCGCTGCATCGCCTTTGGCGGGCGGGCGATGGACCCGAATGACAACGCCAAGTATCTCAACTCGCCCGAGACCGAGATTTTCGACAAGTCGCACACGCTCTATAATCACGGACCCGCGCGAGAGGCGGCGGGCAAGGGCCAGCCGCTGATCGTGGCGGAGGGCTATATGGACGTGATCGCGCTGGTGGCGGCGGGCTTTGGCGCGGCGGTGGCCCCGCTTGGCACGGCGGTGACCGAACATCAGATGCAACTGCTGTGGCGGATCGCACCCGAGCCGGTGATCATGCTCGACGGCGACCGGGCCGGGCTTCAGGCCGCCTACCGGGTGATCGACCTTGCCCTGCCTCTCTTGGAGGCGGGCAAATCGCTGCGCTTTGCGCTGATGCCGGAGGGGCAGGACCCCGATGATCTGCTCAGGGCCGAGGGCGCGGGCGCGGTGCAGGCGCGGATTGATGCGGCGCTACCAATGGTGCGCCTGTTGTGGCAGCGCGAGACCGAGGGGCGCGATTTCGACAGCCCCGAGCGCAAGGCGGCGCTGGAGCACGTTTGCCGCGAGAAAACCGGACTGATTCGCGACCCGTCGCTGCGCAGGTACTATGAGCAGGAACTCAAGGACCTGCGCTGGCAACTGTTCAACCCGCGCCGTGCGAGCGCCGCGGGCGGCGCCTTTGCGCCGCGCCCGCGCGGCGGCAAGGGCGGTAAATGGCCCCCGCCGGAACCCGCGCGCGCGACCACGAAATCCTCGCTGCTGGTCACGGCTGCGGGGGATACGCATCTGCGCGAGGCGGTGATTCTGGCGACGCTGATCTGCTGCCCCGAGGTGATGGAGAGTTTCGAGAGCCAGATCGAGCGCATGGAGTGTCAGGACCCGGATCACGCGTGGCTGCGCGCGCTGATCCTGCGTCACGCGCCTGCGGGGGCCGACACCCTGCGCGCGCAGATCGAGGGCGAGATGGGTGCAGCCCCCCTTGAAAAGCTGCTGTCGCTGCCCCATGTCGCGCTTGCCCCACCCGTGCGGTATCCGGGCGACGCCGAGCTTGCCAGCCTGACGCTGAGCGAGGAACTCGCCAAGCTGATGGCGCAGCGGGGCGTGCAGGCCGAGATGCACGAGGCCGCCGAGGACATGGCCGGACTGGCCGATGAGGCGATAACATGGCGGCTCGCACAGGCGGCGGAGGCGCGCAACAAGGCGCAGCGCAGCCAGCAGGAGGACAGAGCCGAATACGAGCTGGGTGAGAACGGAGCGGCGATCAAACGTGACGAGAAAGAGCAGTTTGCCGCGCTCCTGGACAAGATAACCTTTTCCAAACGCAAGCGATGACCGCATTTTTGGGAAGAATGGACAATAAATTCGGGGTAAACGGGTGTGCGAATCACATGATCGCGCTAATGATTCGGAACAGCCGAATCACCTGGACCGCCCCTAACTGAGGAGTCTTTCATGGCCGCCAAGGATACCGAGGACCAAAAGCCCGACGACGCCGAGACCGAAGTTTCGCTCGACATGTCGCAGGCGGCGGTCAAGAGGATGATTGCCGAGGCGCGTGAGAAAGGGTTCATCACCTACGATCAGCTAAACGAGGTTCTGCCGCCGGATCAGGTGTCGTCGGAGCAGATCGAGGACGTGATGTCGATGCTCTCGGAGATGGGCATCAACATCATCGAGGCCGAGGACGCCGAAGAGGAAGAGAACCGGACCACCGCCGTCGCCGAAGTGGGCAAGCGCGGCGAGATCACGCTTGGCTCGGGCAAGGAAGAAAAGCTCGACCGCACCGATGATCCGGTGCGCATGTACCTGCGCGAGATGGGCTCTGTCGAACTCTTGAGCCGCGAGGGCGAGATCGCCATCGCCAAGCGCATCGAGGCCGGGCGCAACACGATGATTGCGGGGCTTTGCGAGAGCCCGCTGACCTTTCAGGCGATCACCATCTGGCGCGACGAACTTCTGGGCGAAGACATCCTGCTGCGCGATGTGATCGACCTTGAGGCCACGTTCGGCAACCAGCCGGGCGAAGAGGGGGCGGAACCGGTCGTCGAGGCTGCGAATGTCACCAGCGCGCCCGCCAATCGCACCGATGGGGCTAACGAGCCGGAACTCGACGCCGATGGCAACCCGATCCAGAGCGAGGATGACGACGACGAGGAAGACGAGCAGGCCAATATGAGCCTTGCCGCGATGGAGGCCGCGCTCAAGCCGCGCGTGCTCGAAACGCTCGACCGCATCGCCGAGGATTTCGAGCAGTTAAGCGCGATGCAGGACAGCCGGATCTCGGCGACGCTGAATGAAGACGCCTCGTTCTCTTCCGATCAGGAAGCGAAATATCAGACGTTGCGCTCAGAGATCGTCAAGCTTGTCAACGAGTTGCACCTGCATAACAACCGCATCGAGGCGCTGATCGACCAGCTCTACGGGATCAACCGCCGGATCATGCAGATCGACACGGCGATGGTCAAACTCGCCGATCAGGCGCGGATCAACCGCAGGGAATTCGTCGAGGAATATCGCGGGCGCGAGCTTGACCCGAACTGGCTCGACGACATGGCGGCCAAGCCGGGGCGCGGCTGGCAGATGTTTATGGAGCGTCAGCCCGAAAAGGTGGCCGAACTGCGCGCCGATATGGCACAGGTCGGACAGTATGTCGGCCTCGATATCTCTGAATTCCGCCGCATCGTCGGGCAGGTTCAGAAGGGCGAGAAAGAGGCGCGTCAGGCCAAGAAGGAAATGGTCGAGGCAAACCTGCGTCTGGTCATCTCGATTGCCAAGAAATACACCAATCGGGGCCTGCAATTTCTTGATCTCATTCAGGAAGGCAATATCGGCCTGATGAAGGCTGTGGACAAGTTCGAGTATCGCCGGGGCTACAAGTTCAGCACCTATGCGACGTGGTGGATCCGACAGGCGATCACCCGCAGCATCGCCGATCAGGCGCGCACCATCCGCATTCCGGTGCATATGATCGAGACGATCAACAAGCTGGTGCGCACCGGGCGCCAGATGCTTCACGAGATCGGTCGCGAGCCAACGCCGGAAGAACTGGCCGAGAAGCTGCAAATGCCGCTTGAAAAGGTCCGCAAGGTGATGAAGATCGCCAAGGAGCCGATTTCCCTGGAGACGCCCATCGGCGACGAGGAAGACAGCCAGCTTGGCGATTTCATCGAGGACAAGAACGTTATTCTGCCGCTGGACAGCGCCATTCAGGATAACCTGAAAGAAACGACCACGCGGGTGCTGTCCTCGCTCACGCCGCGTGAAGAGCGGGTGCTGCGGATGCGCTTCGGCATCGGGATGAACACCGATCACACGCTGGAAGAGGTGGGGCAACAGTTCAGTGTCACCCGCGAGCGTATCCGTCAGATCGAGGCCAAGGCGCTGCGCAAGCTGAAGCATCCCTCGCGGAGCCGGAAGCTGCGGAGTTTCCTAGATCAGTGAGCGGGGCTTTACGCGATACGGCGCACCTTTTGAGGATTTTCGAACGGCTTCAAACCGATGATGTTAAGCTGGCGTTCTTCGAACTCTTGCATCGCCTTTATAGCGAACAAGGACTAGCGTTTCGTTTTCTTTCGAGAGGGAATTTTTCAGCCGCGCACCTTCTTTTTGACCCTAATGGAAAACCGTACAGAGATGCCGAGTTTGCCTTCAAAGGAGCAAGGGACCACATGCGTTGGTGGTTTCGTCCACCTTGTTTTGCGCGTGGTTTGTTGCGGCCTGAAGAAATCGCCGAGCGAATTCCACTCATCCAAGATCGGCAGGATGAACATCTGATCATCGATATCCGGAATCTCCACGATGTAGATGCCGTAATTGAGTGTGTGAGCACTGCACGCAAACGGCGCTATTGATTTCCCGTACGCCATGACGTACATTCCGTGCGATGAAACACACCACCTCCACAGACCTGCGCAAGAATCTCTCGGCGATGATGGATCGGGTGAACGACGATCATGAGCCGGTCATCGTCACCCGTGCCAAGGGCAAGCCGGTGGTGATGATCTCGCTTGAGGATTATCAGGCGATGGACGAGACGGCCTATCTGCTGGCCTCGCCCGCCAATGCGCATGCGTTACGTGATGCCATCGCGCGGGTAGAGCGCGGGGAGGGCATCTCCCGCACGCTGGCCGATCTCGAGGCGATGGAGGGAGAATGACCCTCACCTTTGATCCCGAGGCGTGGGATCAGTATCTGTACTGGCAGCGGACAGACCCAAAAATTGCACGCAAAATCAACAGGCTGATAAAGGAATGTCTGCGCCATCCCTTCGAGGGCACGGGCAAGCCAGAGCCGTTGCGCGGGGATCTCGCGGGCTATTGGTCACGACGGATAGACCGTGAGCATCGTTTGGTTTACCGCGTGACGCAGGAGACGCTGGTGATCGTGCAGTGCCGGTATCATTACTGACGCGCTTGGGTCTTGTCGGGCGGCGCCCGCGTCCAAAGCGCCTCGTAGACACGGCCGATCGCCTGCGCCTCCTGCGTCACGTCGAAATGCGCGTGCGCGGTTGCGCGTGCGGTCAGTGACATGGCCGATAGCCTGTCGGGGTCGCGCAGCAGCGTCGCGAGCGTGGTCTCTGGGTCGGCGGTGATGCAGCCCGCACGATCCCCGCGCGCAAATTCCCGAAAATGCCCGGTATCGCTGGCGACGAAGGGCACCCCCGAGGCCATCGCCTCAAGCGCGGTCATGCCGTAGCCTTCGTAGCGCGGCAGTTGCACCACCAGTGTGAGCGCGCGCAGGAGGGCGGGCAGCGCATCGGGGGCAATCTCACCGGGAAAGAGGAGGCGGTCGGAGAGGCCCGCCTCGGCTGTTTGTCTCTTGAGCCTGTCGAGAAATCCCCGGTGGGAGGACCCCGCACGACCGATCACGAGGGCGGTGGTGCCGGGATGGTCGGGCAGCAGGCGCAGCATCGCCGCGACAAAGCGGTCAGTGCCCTTTTCGGGGCGGATGCGCCCGATGGTGGCGATGCCGCGCGTGCCGGGATAGCCCGAGGCCTCCCACGCGGCGGCGCGGTTTATGGCCGGTGCAAAGCGCGCGCAGTCCACGCCATGTGGTATCACTGCGCGGACATGCGGCACATGTGCGGCGGCGGCTTGGGTGGTGGCGATTACCGCGTCCATCCGGGATATCAGCCAGCGGGGCAAGGCCGAATGGCGGCGCTGCGCGGCGGAGGTGAAGACGATGCGAATCGGCAGGCGCAACACGTCGCGTGCCCAGAGGGCGGCGCGCATCTCGCTGTTGCGGCGCACGTGCCAGATGGTGAAGGGGCGGCCCGGTGCCGGGCTGCGCGACAGGTGCCGCGCCTCGGCGCGCGATATCGGGGCCGGGCAGCTGGGCAGGGGCACATCGCTCAGGCGGAGGTCGTACTGGCCCTGCTGCACGCGGATCACCCCTGCCGCCGTGGCCGAGACGCCGGTGAAGTTGCGGTTGAAACTGGTGACGATCAGCTCGGGCATCTGGTGTGGGATTTGAGTATTTGAAGAACAGTGAAAGGCGCGGTCATGGCGTGAGATCGAGCGCGCGGGTGAGGTCGGCGATGATGTCGTCGAGCGCGTCTCTTTGCGGGAGGGCGAACGCGCGGGCAGCGGCACGCATGGTGGCGAGCCGGTCGGGTGAGGTGAGGAGCGTAATGAGGGTTTGGGCGAGGCCGACGGCATCCGTTATCTCTGTCGCCCCGCCTGCGGCATCGAGCGCCGGGTAGATCTCGGCGAAATTTGCGTAACGTGGCCCGTGCAGGATCGCCGCACCGGCATGGGCGGGCTCATACGGGGTATGGCCGCCCGCCGGGGTAAAGGAGCCACCGAGGCAGGTGACGGGGGCGAGCGCGTACCACAGCCCCATCTCGCCCATTGTGTCGGCGAGATAGACCTGGGTCTGCCCGGTGATCGGCCCGCCGATGGCGCGGCGCGCGCCGCTGAGACCGCGTTCGGCGATCATAACTTCGAGGGCGGTGCCGCGTTCCGGATGGCGGGGCACGAGGATGAGCAGCGCATCGGGGTCGTGTCGCAGGAGACGTGCATGGGCGTCGAGCATGATCTCGTCCTCGCCCCGATGGGTGGAGGCGGCGCACCAGACCACGCGCCCACCGATCCTGCGCTTCAGATGCGCGCGCGCCTCAGGGTCGACGGGCAGGGGGCCGGTGAGGGATTTGAGGTTCGGCCCCTGCCGCGCGTGTGCGAGGCCGAGCGCGCGCAGATGGCTCTCGCTGCGCGCGTCCTGGCAGTGGATCAGCCGGAACTGTCCCATCACGTGCCGTGCCGTGCGCTCCGCGTGTTGCCAGTTGCGGGCCGATCTGTCCGACAGACGGGCGTTCAGAAGGGCCAGGGGAATCCCGGCCTGATCGGTCTCGCGCAGCATCTGCGGCCAAAGCTCGCTTTCGATGAAGATCGCGGCCGTGGGCTGCCAATGGGTGAGGAAGCGGCGCATCGCGCGGCTGGTGTCGAGCGGGGCGAATTGATGCCGGGTGCGGGGCGGCAGGCGGCTGGACAGCAGCTGCGCCGAGGTGGCGGTGCCTGAGGTGAGCAGGAATTGCAGATCGGGGCGCGATGCCGCCCAATGGGCGATGAGCGTCAGGACCGACATGCTTTCGCCGACGCTGGCGGCGTGAAACCAGATCAGCGTGCCGTCTGGACGGGGCAGGGTGGCGCGGCCCAGACGTTCGGGCCAGCGGGCGCGGTCGGTGCCGTGGGCCTCGAGTTTACGGCAGGCACCGCGATAGGCGACGGACCCCAGCATGTTTGCCGCAAGGCTGTAGAGGCGCAGCGGCAGGGGCGCGCCGGCGCGGCGCATCAGCCGCCGGTATGGCTCATGTGGCGCGACACGCGACCATCGACCGACTGGCGCGAATAGTCGAAGTCATGGCCCTTGGGCTTGCGCGTTATGGCGGTGCGGATTGCGGCCTCAAGCGGTGCGTCGTTGGCCGGATTGTTGCGCAGGGGCGCGCGCAGATCGGCCATGTCTTCCTGGCCGAGGCACATGTAAAGCTCGCCGGTGCAGGTCAGGCGCACGCGGTTGCAGCTTTCGCAGAAATTATGGGTGAGCGGCGTGATGAAGCCGATCTTTTGCCCGGTCTCTTCCAGCCGCACATAGCGCGCCGGGCCGCCGGTGCTTTCGGGCAGGTCGGTGAGGGTGAAGGTTTCAGCCAGACGCGCGCGCAGGTCCGACAGTTTCCAGTATTGGCCCAACCGGTCCTCGTTGCCGATATCGCCCATCGGCATGACCTCAATGAAGGTCAGATCCATGTCGCGCGATTTGCACCACTCGAGCAACGTGAAAAGCTCGTCCTCGTTGAAGCCCTTGAGCGCGACGGTGTTGATCTTGATCCGCAGCCCGGCTTTTTGCGCCGCGTCGATCCCCTTGATCACCTGCGGCAGACGGCCCCAGCGGGTGATGTCGGCGAATTTCTGCTCGTCCAGCGTGTCGAGCGAGACATTCACCCGGCGCACGCCTGCCGCATAAAGGTCATCCGCGAAACGCTCAAGCTGGCTGCCATTGGTGGTCAACGTCAGCTCCTTGAGATCGCCCGCCTCGAGATGCCGGGTCATGGCGTCGAAAAAGGCCATGATCCCCTTGCGCACCAGGGGCTCGCCGCCGGTGATGCGCAGTTTTTCCACGCCCATGCGCACGAAGGTCGAGCACATGCGATCAAGCTCCTCGAGCGTCAACAGCTCTTTCTTCGGCAGGAAGGTCATGTTCTCCGACATGCAATAGACGCAGCGAAAATCGCAGCGGTCGGTCACGGAGACGCGCAGGTAGGAGATGGCGCGCTGGAACGGGTCTATGAGAGGTGCTGTCATGGCGGAAACCTAAGCCGCGCCGTGGGGCGGGGCAAGGGCGATGTTGCGGATTGTCCGGGCCGCAGCGGCGCGATAGGGTGACGGCATGACACGGGCCCTGACATTGATCGCGATGCTCGCCCTCCTTGGTGCCTGTGCGCAGGTCGAGGGGATTTTCCAGCCTGTGCCGGAGCCTGCCACCGAACCGCCGCCTGCCACGACCGAAACCGCGCCGGAGGACGAGGACGCCACGACGCTCGCGCCCGCGACGGGTGATCTGGGGCTGACGGTGGCGTCATTGGGCACGGCGACAGAGCCGGGACTGTGGCTCAAGACGCCGCTGGTGGATGCACCGGGGCGGGGGCGCGTGACCTATTCGGCGAATGGCAGGACGGTGGAGGTGGCGCTCATCCCGCTGGATGCGCCGCGCGGCGCGGGCAGCCGCTTGTCGTTGGCCGCATTTCAGGCGCTCGGTGCGCCGCTCACGGGCCTGCCGGAGGTACGGGTTACCGGCCTTGGCGGGTGAGGCGCGGCTTTCGCTTTGTCTTTCGTGACGTTGAGGGCTATCTGCTCCGGACATCATAGGGGCGGATGAGGAGACGCGCGATGCGCACGGTGGTTTTCGATCTTGATGGCACGCTGGCCGACACGAGCGGCGATCTTGTCGCTGCCGCAAATGCCTGTTTCCGGGGGCTTGGCGTGGGCGACATGCTCGATCCCGTAGCCGATGCCGGTGTCGCCTTGCGCGGCGGGCGGGCGATGCTGACGCTTGGGATGGAACGTCTGGGGCGCGGCGCGGACCTGGCCGAGATCGACCGGCAATATCCCATCCTGCTGGAGGCCTATGCCGAGGCGATCGACGTGCACACCACGCTCTATCCCGGTGCGATGGAGGCGGTCGCAGGGCTGAGCGATGCGGGCTACAAGGTGGCCATCTGCACCAACAAGCCCGAGCGTCTGGCGCGCCTGCTGATGGAGCGGTTGGGCGTGTTGGGGGCCTTTGCCGCGCTGACCGGGGCCGACACGCTGGCGGTGCGCAAGCCCGATCCGGAGCACCTGCGCGAGACTGTGCGGCGCGCGGGGGGCGATCCCGTGCGCTCGCTTCTGGTGGGCGATACCGTGACCGATTTTGACACGGCGCGCGCGGCGGGCGTGCCCTCGGTGCTGGTGGGGTTTGGCCCCAACGGCGCGGCGGTAGCGGATCTGGGGCCGGAGGCCGTGATCGGCCATTATGACGAATTGCCCGGCGTGGTGACGCGGCTTATCGGCTAAGGTGCAGGGCGGTTTCGGATTTCGTGAAATTGCCGGCGGCGCGCGCAGGAAAGCATTGACGCAGCCCGGATCGGCAATCAAAACAATGCCATGACCGAGGTGTTCAAAGGCAATTTCACCCAGCAGGAGCCGATCCCCGAGGAGGGGATCGAGGCGGCGATGGGCGTGCTGCGCTCTGGCCGGTTGCATCGCTACAACCTTGTCGGCGACGAGCCGGGCGAGGTGGCGCTGCTGGAGCGGGAGTTTGCGGAGTATACCGGGGCCAAATACGCGCTTGCCGTGGCCTCGGGCGGCTACGCGATGGCCACCGCGCTGCGCGCGCTTGGGGTTGGCCCCGGCGACCGGGTCCTGACCAATGCCTTCACGCTCGCCCCGGTGCCCGGTGCGATTGCCAGTGTCGGCGCGGTGCCGGTCTTTGTGGGCGTGACCGAGGCGCTGACCATCGACCTCGACGATCTGGCGGCCAAGACGCAAGACGCCGATGTGCTGATGCTGAGCCATATGCGCGGCCATCTGGCGGACATGGACCGGCTGATGGAAATCTGCGACGCGGGTGGCGTCACCGTGGTCGAGGATTGCGCGCATACGATGGGCGCGGCCTGGCGCGGCGTGCCCTCGGGCCGGTGGGGCCGTGTGGGCTGTTATTCGACCCAGACCTACAAGCACATGAATTCCGGCGAGGGCGGGTTTCTGGTCACCGATGATGACGAGGTGATGGCCCGCGCGATCATGCTGTCGGGGTCATACATGCTTTATGGTCGGCACGGGACGGTGCCGCCAGACGCGGTGTTCGAGCGGGTTAAATACGACACGCCCAATGTGTCGGGCCGTATGGACCATCTGCGCGCGGCGATCCTGCGGCCGCAATTGCGCGCGCTGGAGGGCCAGGTCGAGAAGTGGAACGCGCGCTACCGTGTGGTCGAGGAGGGATTGCGTGGCACGCCGGGCCTGACCCTGCCGGAGCGGGCGGAGCGGGAGAGCTATGTCGGCTCTTCCATCCAGTTCCTGCTGCTCGATTGGGAGGGCGCGCGCATTGGCGAGGTGCTCAAACGCTGTGTCGCGCGGGGGGTAGAGCTCAAATGGTTCGGCGCGGCTGAGCCTGCGGGGTTCACCAGCCGCTATGACAGTTGGCGCTATGCGCCCTCCGCGCCGATGCCCGCGAGCGACCGCATTCTGCGCGGCATCGTCGACATGCGTCTGCCGCTGACCTTCAGCCTTGAGGATTGCGCGCAGATCGCCCGGATCATCCGGGCCGAGGTGGGGGCGGTCTATCAGGCGGCATCTTGACGAAATGGCTCAAATGACCTATGTAAAAGGCTCAATTGAGCCATGCATCGGAGCCGACCCATGCCGTTCGATATCGCCAATCAGCAAGAGCTCGAACAATCCTGGAAATACCTGAGCCGAAAAGGCCCGGTGCCCGAATCGCCCTACGAGGTGCATGCGGCGATCGAGAAGGGGCTGCCTGCGGCGGCGCTGAAGCGGTTTCGCGCGGCGGTCGAGGAATTGCCGGACAAGACCTGGGCCGAAATCCTTGCGATCAGTGTCTCGCAGCTCAAGCGGTTGCGCGGCGCGGACCGGCCGCTGTCGAGCGGGGTCAGCTCGCAACTGGTGCTGTTCGCGCTGCTGCTGACCCGGGCCGAGGATATCTTTGGCGGGCGTGCGGCGGCGCTTGACTGGATGCGCAGCGAGCAGATGGCGCTTGGCGGGCGGCGGCCCATCGACCTTCTGGATACCTTTATCGGCGCGGCCCTTGTGGATCGGACCCTGCGGCAGATCGATTACGGCGTCTATCTGTGACGCCACTGCCCGCAGCCCTGGGCGGCGGGGCGGTGACCGCGCACCGTCTGGACCGGGCGCGTCATGCGGACAGCTGGAGCAGCGGCGAGGGCGCGTTTCAGGCCGGGGGGCGGTGGAATTCGGTCGGTACGCGGGCGGTTTACTGCGCGCTCGACCCATCTACGGCGATATTGGAGGTGGCCGTGCACAAGGGCTTTCGCGTGCTCGACACGCAGCCGCATGTGCTGACCTCCTTTACCGTGGCCACCCCCGAGCGGGTGCGGGTGATAATGCCCGAGGAGATCCCCGACGCTCGTTGGCTCGATCCCAACAACGCCGTGCCGGACCGGCGGGCCTGGGGCGATCAGCAGCTGCGCGTGCATGGCATGATCGTGATCCCCTCGGTGGTGTCGCGGCAGAGCTGGAACCTCGTGTTTCTCGCGCCCTTGCCCGATGGGCGTATCAGCGATGTTTTTCAGGACGCGTTCGTGCTCGACCCGAGGCTGAACGCGAGCCGCTGACCTGCGCGCGCGGGATTGACGTGTATGCGGGTTTGTGTCTATAAATGAACAAGTGTTCAATAAATCCGTTCCGGAGGAGGAAGCGCGATGTTCAATGCCGTGATGCAGTTTGATCTGGGCGAGGATGTGAACGCCCTGCGCGAAATGGTGCACCGGTGGGCACAGGAGCGGGTCAAGCCGATGGCGGCGGATGTGGATCGCGACAACGTCTTTCCGAATGAGCTGTGGCGCGAGATGGGCGACCTTGGCCTGTTGGGAATTACCGTGCCCGAGGAATATGGCGGCTCGGGGATGACTTACCTTGCCCATGTGATCGCGGTGGAGGAGATCGCACGCGCCTCTGCCTCGGTGTCGCTCAGCTATGGCGCGCATTCCAATCTGTGCGTCAACCAGATCAAGCTGAACGGAACGGACGCGCAGAGGGCGAAATACCTGCCCGGTCTGCTCAGCGGCGATCATGTGGGCGCGCTCGCCATGTCCGAGGCGGGGGCGGGTAGCGACGTGGTTTCGATGAAGCTGCGCGCCGAGAAGCGTAACGATCACTACAAGCTCAATGGTAACAAGTACTGGATCACCAACGGGCCGGATGCCGACACGCTGGTGGTCTATGCCAAGACCGACCCGGAGGCGGGCGCGAAGGGCATCACGGCGTTTTTGATCGAGAAGACGATGACCGGGTTCAGCACGTCCCCGCATTTCGACAAGCTGGGGATGCGGGGCTCCAACACCGCCGAACTGATTTTCGACGATGTCGAGGTGCCGTTCGAGAACGTGCTGGGCGAAGAGGGCAAGGGCGTGCGCGTGCTGATGTCTGGCCTCGATTATGAGCGCGTCGTGCTGGCCGGGATTGGCACCGGCATCATGGCCGCCTGCCTGGACGAGATCATGCCCTACATGGCTGAGCGCAAGCAGTTCGGGCAGGCGATTGGGTCATTTCAGCTGATGCAGGGCAAGATCGCGGATATGTACACGGCGATGAATTCGGCGCGCGCCTATGTCTATGAGGTGGCCAAGGCGTGTGATCGCGGGGATGTCACCCGGCAGGACGCCGCCGCCTGCTGTCTTTATGCGAGCGAGCAGGCGATGGTGCAGGCGCATCAGGCGGTGCAGGCCATGGGCGGGGCGGGCTTTCTTAGCGACGCGCCGGTTGCGCGGCTCTTTCGCGATGCCAAGCTGATGGAGATCGGGGCAGGGACCAGCGAGATCCGGCGCATGCTGGTGGGCCGCGAGTTGATGGGGGCGATGGCGTGAGGAGGCTGATTGCCGCGCTGATGCTGCTGCCTGCGCCGGGGATGGCGCAGGATCTTGTCTTTGATATCGCCCCGGTTGAGGCCTGCATTCGTGCGGGCGGTGGCGAGACGTGCGCGGGCAAGGCGGCTGAGCGCTGTATCGAGGCCACCCCCGGCGGATATACCACCATCGGCATGAGAGGCTGCACGGATCGCGAGCGGGCGCATTGGGATGGCTGGCTCAATACCGTCTATCAGCAGCTATATGCGAAGCTGGCGGCACAGGATGCGCAGATACAGTCTCATGCCCCGAAGCAGGCCCAGGCACTGCGCGAGATGCAGCGCGCCTGGATCGGATATCGCGACACCAAATGCGGCTATGAGGCCTCGCAATGGGGTGGCGGCACGGGGGCGGGACCGGCCGCGGTGAGCTGCCATTTGCATGAGACGGCACGCCAGATGCACTACCTGCAATCCAGCCGGTTGGGGGAGTGACATGCCGCGCCGCCTGATCTTTCTTCCGGTTTTGGCGCTGGTTGCCGTGGTAGCGGGCATCGGCCTGATGCTGGGCGGGCGCGCGGTCACGACGACCGAGACACAGGCAATCGAGCGTATGGCGGCGCGCTATCTGGCCGAGGCGGGCGCGGAGGCGGCCCGTTCGGACTGTGCGGCGCGCCCGGCGATGAGCGACAACCTGTGGCTGGTGGTGGCCTGCGGCGATTACGAGTATTTCGTCGATGCCTATGGGCGGCTGGTGCATCGCAACGCGCCCGGGGCGACGTCATGAAGGGCACGCGCCCCCTGCTGCGGCCCGCGCCCTATGAGGTGCTGCGCGACGAATTCCAGTGGGATATCCCCGCGCGGCTGAACATGGCGGCGCAGGTGTGCGACGACTGGGCCGAGGCGGTGCCGGAGCGCGTGTCGATCATCGACCTTTCCGGTGATGGCCCGCGCGACGTTAGCTATGGCACGTTGCGTGTCATGGCCGATGGGCTGGCGCATGCATTGCTGGCGCGGGGTGTGATGCAGGGCGACCGGGTGGGCGTGTTGCGCAGCCAGGGCGCATGGTGTGCCGCAGCGCATATCGCGATCTGGAAAATCGGCGCTATTTCAATACCTTTGTTCAAACTCTTCAAGCATGATGCGCTGTCGAGCCGGGTGCGGGATGCGGGCGCGCGGGTGGTTGTGACCGATGCCGAGGGCGCGGGGATGCTGGCCGGGTTTGGTGAGGTGGACGCGCTCACGCCTGAGCGCGAGGCGCTGCCCGAGGGGCGATTTGAGACCGTGCAAACCGAGGCCGAGACGCCTGCCGTGCTGATCTACACGAGCGGCACCACGGGTAGCCCCAAGGGCGCGCTGCACGCGCATCGGGTGCTGACCGGGCATTTGCCGGGGGTGGAGGTGAGCCATGATTTCCTCGGGCAGCCCGGCGATTGCCTCTGGACGCCGGCCGATTGGGCGTGGATCGGCGGGCTGTTTGATGTGCTGATGCCGGGGTTGGCCATCGGGGTGCCGGTGGTGGCCGCGCGCATGGCCAAGTTCAGCGTTTCTGAGTGCGTGAGAATCGTCTCGGAAGGTGCGGTAAAAAACGTATTTTTTCCACCAACTGCCCTCCGCATGCTGAAAGCCGAAGATGCGCAAATCGGCGGTCTGCGCAGCGTGGCGAGCGGGGGTGAGCCGCTGGGAGACGAGATGCTCGACTGGGGGCGGCGCGCCTTTGGCCTGACGATCAACGAGTTTTACGGGCAGACCGAATGCAACATGGTGGGATCGTCCTGCGGCGCGCTGTTCGATCCGCGCGCAGGTGCGCTTGGTCGCGCCGTGCCGGGGCATGAGGTGGCGGTGATCGACGGCGAGGGTCGTGAAACGGTCGGCGAGGGCGATATCGCGATCAAGCGAGGTTCGGCCTCTATGATGTTGGAATATTTCAAAAAACCGCAAGAGACGGCGGAGAAGTTCCGGGGTGATTGGTTGCTGACCGGCGACCGGGGTGTGATCGAGGACGGGTTCATCCGCTTTGTCGGGCGGGAGGATGACGTGATCACTTCGGCGGGCTACCGGATTGGCCCGGCGGAGATCGAGGATTGTCTGTTGACCCACGACGCGGTGGCGACGGTGGGGGTGGTTGGCAAGCCCGACCGTCTGCGCACCGAGATCGTCAAGGCCTATGTGGTTCTGCGCGCAGGCCGGGAGGCGTCGCAGGATCTGGCCGAGGCGTTGCAGGCTCATGTGAAGGAGCGTCTTGCAACCTATTCATACCCAAGGGAAATCGAGTTTCTGAAAGCGCTACCGATGACGGTGACAGGCAAGGTGATCCGAAAGGATCTGAAGGCGCGCGCAGCGGCGGAGGGCAATGAATGAGGCTCCTCGGGCATGACGAAAGGGCTGGCGCGACGGCCAGCCCTCCGGGTTCGGTTCCGACGGGAAGATTGTCAGAACTTGTGAACATAGGCCACGCCAAAGACCCACGGGTCAAGCTCGACCGAGCCTGCGGGTGCGCCGCCAATTGTGGCGTCAGTGTCGATGTCGATATAGCGGACATCGGCGCGCAGGGAGCCTTGGGCGCTGATCGCCACATCAAGACCTGCATGCAAGGCAACACCCCAGGAATCATCAAGTTTGATCGGAGTGCCGTTGTCGAGTTTTTCATCCCAGAAATGCGTATAGTTCAGACCAACACCGACAAAAGGTGTCATGATAGAGTTGTTGGTGAAGTGGTACTGAATCGAGATGGTGGGCGGCAGGTGTTTTGTCGAGCCGATATCACCGGCCCCTTGCGCCTGAAGGTCATGTTTGAACGGCCAAGCCGCGAGAACCTCAATGCCGACATTGTCCATGACGAAGTATTCAAAGGTCAGCGACGGGCGGATGTTTTCGCCGACGCGGGCCGTGGACGGGGCACTAAAGCTGTCGGTCGGATCGATGTAGTGCGCGCCGAGGCCGATGGTCATGTCGCCCTGCTCCTGCGCGAGCGCGGCGGTCGAGGCCAGAAGGGCAGCGAGGGTGAGCGATGTGATGTGTTTCATGGTCTTTCCACTCTTGTTCTTACAGGGGTGGGTATGCGTGCGTTTTGGGTAAAGCACTTTGATGTGTATCAAGTCGCGGAGCCGTTGCCGCACCGTGGTGAAATTGCAACAGGCGGGGCGTGCCCTGCCCAGATGCGGGAGACTGCGACATGCAACTGAAATCGGCGGTTTTGCCGTCCTCGGAGGCGTTCAAGGCCAATGAGGCGGGCCATCTGGAGGCGCTGCATCTGGTCGAGGAGGCCGCCTTACAGGCGGCGGCGGGGGGCGGTGAGCGCGCCCGCGAGCGGCATCTGTCGCGCGGCAAGATGCTGCCGCGCGACCGGGTGGCGGGGCTGCTCGATCCGGGCAGTCCGTTTCTGGAGGTGGGGGCGACGGCGGCGCATGGTCTTTATGACGGGGCGGCACCGGGGGCAGGGGTGATTGCCGGGGTCGGCCGGGTGCAGGGGCGCGACTGCATGGTGGTGTGCAACGACGCCACCGTGAAGGGCGGCACCTATTACCCGATGACCGTCAAGAAGCATCTGCGCGCGCAGGAGATCGCAGAGGAATGCCATCTGCCCTGCATCTACCTGGTGGACAGTGGTGGCGCGAACCTGCCCAATCAGGATGAGGTGTTCCCCGACCGCGATCATTTCGGGCGGATTTTCTACAATCAGGCACGGATGAGCGCCAAGGGCATCGCGCAGATCGCCGTGGTGATGGGAAGCTGCACGGCGGGTGGGGCCTATGTTCCCGCCATGTCTGACGTGACGATCATCGTGCGGGATCAGGGCACGATCTTCCTGGCCGGGCCGCCCCTGGTCAAGGCGGCGACCGGCGAGGTGGTCAGCGCCGAGGATCTGGGCGGCGGCGATGTGCACACGCGCCTGTCAGGCGTGGCGGATTATCTGGCCGAGGATGACGCGCATGCGCTGGCCTTGGCGCGGCGCGCGGTGGGCAATCTGGGGGGTGGGCTCGCCCCCGTCCGGGGCTGGCAGACACCAGAGGAGCCCGTCTATGATCCGGCGGAAATGCTTGGTGTGGTGCCTGCCGATCTGCGCACGCCCTATGACATCCGCGAGGTCATCGCGCGGTTGGTGGACGCAAGCCGCTTTGACGAATTCAAGGCGCGGTTCGGCGAGACCTTGGTGTGCGGGTTCGCCCATGTGAAGGGCTGCCCGGTGGGGATCATCGCCAATAACGGCGTGTTGTTCTCCGAGGCGGCCTCCAAGGGCGCGCATTTCGTGGAACTGTGCAGTCAGCGCAAGATCCCGTTGGTGTTCTTGCAGAATATCACCGGCTTCATGGTGGGACGCAAATACGAGAATGAGGGGATTGCGCGGCACGGGGCCAAGATGGTCACGGCGGTGGCGACGACGAGCGTGCCGAAGATCACCATGCTGGTCGGTGGCTCTTTCGGGGCGGGCAATTATGGCATGGCGGGGCGGGCCTACAGCCCGCGATTCCTGTGGACATGGCCCAATTCACGGATTTCGGTGATGGGCGGTGCGCAGGCGGCGGGGGTGTTGGCGACGGTAAAGCGCGACGCGATGGAGAAACGCGGCGAGACATGGTCAGCGGAGGACGAAGAAGCGTTCAAGCGCCCGACGGTGGAGATGTTCGAGCGGCAGGCGCATCCGCTTTATGCCAGCGCCCGGCTGTGGGACGATGGCTGCATCGACCCGCGCAAGAGCCGCGACGTGCTGGCGCTCTCCTTGCGGGCGGCGCTGAACGCGCCGGTGGAGGAGACGCGCTTTGGCGTCTTCCGGATGTGAGGGTGATGATGTCGGGATTTGAGTATTTTCGGAACGGTGAATGTGGGGGCGTGCGCGATGTTTGAGCGGATTCTGGTCGCCAACCGGGGCGAGATCGCGTGCCGGGTGATGCGCACGGCGCAGGCCATGGGCGTCGAGGTGGTGGCGGTCTATTCCGATGCCGACCGCGCCGCGGCGCATGTGGCGATGGCGGACCGCGCGGTGCATATCGGCGGATCGGCGCCCTCGGACAGCTATCTGAGGGGCGAGGCGATCATCGCGGCGGCGCTGGAGACCGGGGCGGAGGCGATCCATCCCGGCTATGGGTTTCTGAGCGAGAATCCCGATTTCGTCGAGGCGGTGGCAGCGGCGGGGCTGGTCTTTATCGGCCCGTCGGCGCGGGCGATTCGGGCGATGGGGCTCAAGGATGCCGCCAAGGCGCTGATGGAAGAGGCGGGCGTGCCGGTGGTGCCGGGTTATCACGGCAGAAATCAGGACCCCGGGCACCTGTCGGGGGCGGCCGATACCATCGGTTATCCGGTGCTGATAAAGGCTGTGGCGGGGGGTGGTGGCAAGGGGATGCGGCTGGTGGAGCGCCCGGAGGAGTTTTTCGATGCGCTTGAAAGCGCGCGCGGCGAGGCACACACGGCCTTTGGCAATGCCGATGTATTGATCGAGAAATTCGTCGAGAAGCCGCGCCATATCGAGGTGCAGGTATTTGGTGACGGCACGCGCGCGGTGCATCTTTTCGAGCGGGATTGCTCGTTGCAGCGCCGCCATCAGAAGGTGATCGAGGAGGCCCCCGCGCCGGGGATGACGCCCGAGATGCGTGACGCCATGGGGCAGGCTGCGGTGCGGGCGGCGCAAGCGATCGGCTACAGCGGGGCGGGCACGGTGGAGTTCATCGTCGATGGCTCGGACGGGCTGCGCCCGGATCGCTTCTGGTTCATGGAGATGAACACGCGGTTGCAGGTGGAGCATCCGGTGACCGAGGCGATCACCGGCGTTGATCTGGTTGAATGGCAGTTGCGTGTCGCCGCCGGGGAGGCGCTACCCGTGCGGCAGGGGGATCTGACGATCACCGGCCATGCTTTTGAGGCGCGGCTCTATGCCGAGGATGTGCCCAAGGGGTTCCTGCCCGCCACCGGGCGTCTGTCGCATCTGGTCTTTCCCGACGGCACCCGCGCCGATAGCGGTGTGCGGGCGGGCGATGAGATCAGCCCGTTCTATGATCCGATGATCGCCAAGGTGATCACCCATGGACCGACGCGCGATGTGGCGCTGCGGCGGCTGGCGCGGGCGCTGGAGCGGTGCGAGGTGGCCGGGACGGTGACCAATCTCGGCTTTCTGGGGGCGCTCGCGCGGCATCAGGGGTTTGCACGCGGCGATGTCGATACCGGGCTGATCGCGCGGGATATCGAAGCTCTGGTGGTGTCCCCATCGGCGGGGCCGGGGGAGGTCGCGCTGGCGGCCCTGGCCGGGCTGGGGCTGTTGGAGGAGACACCGGAGGCGGCTGGTTTTGTCCTCTGGCAGCCGTTGGAGCGTGACGTGCTGCTGGTGCACGACGGAGAAGAGGTGACGGTGCGGCTGCGCACGCTGTCGGCGACGGCCCATGATCTGTGCGTGGGTAAGACATGGGTTGCGGCGCGGCGCGTGGACGGGCAATGGCGGCTGGACGGTCAGCTTGCGCCCGGGGTGGCGGTGGACGGCGCGCGGATCACGGTGTTCGCGCGATATGGCATTGCGTTCGATCTGGTCGATCCGCTGGCGCGGGACAGCGAGGCGGGCGGCGATGCGGCGCTCATCGAGGCGCCGATGCCGGGGCTGGTTAAGGCGGTCTTTGCCAGGGCTGGGCAAGCAGTGGCGAAGGGCGACCGGCTGGCGGTGCTGGAGGCGATGAAGATGGAGCATAGCCTGCTGGCCGCACGCGACGGGGTTGTGGCCGAGGTGTTGGTGGCCGAAGGCGATCAGGTGAGCGCGGGGGCGGCGCTGGTGCGGTTGGAGGAGGACGCATGATTGTCCTACACCACGTTCCGCTGGCGCGCTCGCTGCGGGTGCTGTGGCTGCTCGAGGAGTTGGGGCTGGAGTATGAGCTGCGCTATTACTCGATCCGCGACGGCTCCATGCGCAGCCCGGCGTTTCTGGCGCTTTCCCCGGCAGGGCGGGTTCCGGTGCTGGAGCATCATGGTGCTGTCTGGGTGGAAAGTGCGGCCATCGTGCAGATGTTGTGCGAGACCTGTCCCGAGGCGCGGCTGATGCCGCCGCCGTGCCATCCGGAGCGCGCACGGTTCCTGGAAATGCTGAGCCTGTCGGAGACGGTGGGCTGTCTGCTGGAAAATCTCAACCTCAACCAGGTGTTCCTGCGCCCACCCGCACGCCCGTCGCCCACGGTCGTGAAGCTGCTCAATGCGCGGCTGCGCGCGGTGCTGGCGGCGATGGAGGCGCGCCTGGAGGGCGATTATCTATTGCCCTCGGGGTTTTCGGCGGCGGATATCATGTTTGCCTACGGATTCGAGCTGGCGCGGTATTATGTTGATCTGAACGCCTATCCGCGTCTCATGGCGTATTGGGACGGGTTGCGCGCGCGGCCTGGGTATCAAAGGGCCAAGGCGCGGGACGGCGCGCAGGATATCTATGCGCAGGAGTTCTATCCTGTGCCGGAGGAGTGAATATGGCTGAGCGCGTTGAAATCTTCGAGGTCGGCCCGCGCGACGGGTTGCAGAACGAGGCGGCGCGGATCGCCACGCGCGACAAGATTGCCTTTGTGAACCTGCTGAGCGAGGCGGGGTTCTCGCGCATCGAGGTGGCGAGTTTCGTCAGCCCGAAATGGGTGCCGCAGATGGCCGACTCGGGCGAGGTTTTGCGCGGGATCAGGCGCGCGCCGGGGGTGCGTTATGCAGCACTTACGCCGAACATGCGGGGCCTGTCGGATGCGCTCGAGGCCGGGGCGGATGAGGTGGCGATTTTCGGCTCGGCCTCGGAAGGGTTCTCGAAGGCCAATATTAACGCCACGATCGACGAGAGCCTCGCGCGGTTCGCCCCGGTGCTGGAGGCGGCGGGGGCCGAGGGGCTGCGGGTGCGAGGCTATGTCTCCTGCGTGGTGGAGTGCCCCTATGACGGGCCGGTCGCCCCGACGGCGGTGGTGCGCGTGGCCGAGGCGCTGTGGCAGATGGGATGCTACGAGGTCAGCCTTGGCGACACTATCGGGCAGGGCAGGCCCGAGGCGGTCGATGCGATGCTAGCGGCGGTCTGTGATGCGCTGCCGGCCGAGCGGCTGGCCGGGCATTTCCACGACACGGGCGGGCGCGCGCTTGACAATATCGAGGTGGCACTGGCGCGTGGATTGCGGGTATTCGATGCGGCGGTCGGTGGGCTGGGGGGCTGTCCCTATGCGCCCGGCGCGGCGGGCAATGTGGCGACGGAAAAGGTGCATGAGCGTCTGACGGAGCTTGGATACGAGACCGGGCTCGATCCCAACATATTGTCCGAGGCGGTGGATATGGCGCGAGCCATGCGGGGTGCCGCGCAAAAATCTTGAAAAGATTTTTGGCAAATTTCTTTTGAAGAAATTTGGGGTGAAGAGGAGAGGGCATGACCGAAACGATCAGTATCGAGCAGGACGCGCGTGGCGTGGCCACACTTTGGCTTGAGCGGGCCGAGAAGCACAACGCCATGTCGGCGCAGATGATCGCGGAGTTGCATCAGGCGGCCAGGGATCTGGGGGCTGACGATGCTGTGCGGGTCGTGGTGCTGGCGGCGAGGGGCAAGACATTCTGCGCCGGGGGCGATCTGGGCTGGATGCGGGATCAGTTCGAGGCGGAGCCGGAGGCGCGCGGGCGCGAGGCGGCCAAGTTGGCGTATATGCTTCAGGCGCTCAACACCCTGCCCAAGCCCCTGATCGGCCGGGTGCAGGGCAATGCCTTTGGCGGCGGTATCGGGCTGATGAGCGTCTGCGATGTGGTGATCGGGGTGGAGGATGCGCTGTTTGCCCTGACCGAGACGCGGCTGGGGCTGATCCCTGCCACGATCGGGCCTTATGTGGCGGCGCGCATGGGCGAGGCGCGGGCGCGGCGCGTCTTCATGTCGGGGCGGCGATTCGACGCGGGTGAGGCCGTCGAACTGGGCTTGCTGGCGCGGGCGGTGCCCGAGGCTGAACTTGAAGCCGCCGTCGAGGCCGAGGTCGTGCCCTATCTCGATTGCGCGCCAGGCGCGGTGGCCCGGGCCAAGGCGCTGTTGCGGGATCTGGGGCCGAGGATCGACGCGGCGGTGATTGCGCGGACTGCCGAGGCGCTGACCGAGTGCTGGGCCGGGGACGAGGCACCCGAGGGCATCGGCGCCTTCTTTGACAAGCGCGCGCCCCGCTGGCGGGGCTGAGTCGCGCGGATTTGCCGCGATGCGGCGACGGGCGGTCAGGTTTTCGGTCCAATTCGACCGATTTGCGGCATACTATCGCATACATAAATGCAGAATCCGTCTCGCCTGGTGGTCAAACCCGCGCACGCTTGGTTGACCCCATCAAGGGGCGGGTTTAAACCCGGCATAGTCATGCAGCCATCTTGATGCGCCCGCGCTCGCGCATGAAAGGAGCCACCTCGTGGAAGAGATGCTGAGGGAATACCTCCCCATCCTGATTTTGCTGGCCATTGCCACAGGGCTCGGGCTCGTCCTGATCCTGGCGGCCGTGGTGCTGGCGGTTCGCAACCCCGACCCGGAAAAGCTGAGCGCCTATGAATGCGGTTTCAACGCCTTTGATGATGCGCGGATGAAGTTTGACGTGCGCTTTTATCTGGTGTCGATCCTGTTCATCATCTTTGACCTTGAGATTGCCATGCTATTTCCATGGGCAGTCGCCTTTCAGGATCTGAGCATGGCGGCATTTTGGTCGATGATGGTGTTTCTGGCCGTTCTGACCGCCGGATTCGCCTATGAATGGCGCAAGGGAGCGATGGAATGGCAGTGAACGATCAGGATGACGCGGTCGTGACTGAAACGCAGGGCCAGGGTGTCCAGAGTCCGCGCGTGAAATCCGCGCCGTCGAGCCTTGCACCGGTCGAGGCCTACGAGCCGGGCGAGACCCGCGAACCTGCGATGCAGGCGCTGAATGCCGAGTTGCAGGACAAGGGCTTTCTGGTGACCTCGACCGAGGATATCATCAACTGGGCCCGCACCGGCAGCCTGCACTGGATGACCTTTGGTCTGGCCTGTTGCGCGGTCGAGATGATGCACACCGCGATGCCGCGCTATGATGTGGAGCGGTTCGGCTTTGCGCCGCGCGCCAGCCCGCGCCAATCGGACGTAATGATCGTGGCGGGCACATTGACCAACAAGATGGCCCCGGCGCTGCGCAAGGTTTATGACCAGATGCCGGAGCCGCGCTACGTGATTTCGATGGGGTCCTGCGCCAATGGCGGCGGCTATTACCACTACAGCTATTCCGTGGTGCGTGGCTGTGACCGGATCGTGCCCGTGGATATCTACGTGCCGGGCTGCCCGCCGACCGCCGAGGCACTGGTCTATGGCATCCTGCAATTGCAGCGCAAAATTCGCCGGACGGGGACGATCGTGAGATGAGCAAGGCACTCAAGGAACTGGGCGCATATATCGAGGTGAAGCGCGGCGATTGCGTGCTGGGCTGGGACGTGACGCATGACGAACTCAACGTCGATGTGGCACTGCCGAACATCAACGGTCTGATGGAATTTCTCAAGACTGATCAGACCTGCGCTTTCTCGACTCTGGTCGACATCACGGCGGTGGACTATCCCGAGCGGCCCAAGCGGTTCGACGTGGTCTATCACCTGTTGAGCATGTATCAAAATCACCGCATCCGGCTGCGCGTTGCCGCGCGCGAAGAGGATATGGTGCCCTCGATCACCGAGATTTTCCCGTCGGCCAACTGGTTCGAGCGCGAGGTGTTCGACATGTATGGCATCCTTTTCTCGGGCCATCCCGACCTACGCCGCATCCTGACCGATTACGGCTTTCGCGGCCATCCGCTGCGCAAGGATTTCCCGACCACGGGCTATACCGAGGTGCGCTATGACGAGGTGCAGAAGCGCGTCGTCTATGAGCCGGTGAAACTGGTGCAGGAATACCGGCAGTTTGATTTCATGTCGCCCTGGGAAGGGGCGGAATACATCCTTCCGGGCGATGAGAAGAAAGAGGGCACGAAATGATGGGCGCGGGCTATGGCATGGGCGGTGGCGGCGTGATCTTCATGCTGATCTTCGCGGTGTTGGTCATCATTCCGTTCTGGAAGCTGCTGCCTAAATTCGGCATCAACAGCTGGTTCAGCCTCGTGTCGATCATCCCGCTCGGGGCGCTGGTCCTTCTGTGGGTCATGGCGTTCCGTGACAAGCTTGGCGGAGGACGCAGATAATGGACGGCTCCAAATTCGAAGACACGCTCACGGGCGAGCAGAAGATCCGCAACTTCAACCTTAACTTTGGCCCGCAACACCCTGCGGCGCATGGGGTTTTGCGTCTGGTTCTGGAACTGGACGGCGAGTTGGTGGAACGTTGCGACCCGCATATCGGCCTGCTGCATCGCGGCACCGAAAAGCTGATGGAGAGCCGCACCTACCTGCAGAACCTACCCTATTTCGACCGGCTGGATTACGTGGCGCCGATGAATCAGGAGCATGCCTGGTGTCTGGCCATCGAAAAGCTGACCGGGGTCGAGGTGCCGCGCCGCGCAAGCCTGATCCGGGTGCTTTATTCGGAAATCGGGCGTGTGCTGAACCATTTGTTGAACGTGACCACGCAGGCCATGGATGTGGGCGCGCTCACGCCGCCGCTCTGGGGTTTTGAAGAGCGTGAAAAGCTGATGGTGTTCTACGAGCGGGCCTGTGGCGCGCGGCTGCACGCGGCTTATTTCCGGCCCGGTGGCGTGCATCAGGACCTGCCGCCGGAATTGCTCGATGATATCGAAGAATGGGCCAGGGATTTCCCCCGCGTGCTCGACGATATTGACGGGCTCTTGACCGAGAACCGCATTTTCAAGCAGCGCAACGCCGATATCGGTGTTGTCACGCAGCAGGAGGCGCTTGATTGGGGCTTTAGCGGCGTGATGGTGCGCGGCTCTGGCATGGCGTGGGATCTGCGGCGCGCGCAGCCCTATGAATGCTATGACGAGTTCGATTTCCTCGTGCCGGTGGGCAAGAATGGCGACTGCTATGATCGTTATCTCGTGCGGATGGAGGAGATGCGACAAAGCCTGCGGATCATCCATCAGGCCATCGAGAAACTGCGTGCACCCGAAGGGCAGGGCGATATTCTATCGCGAGGCAAGGTGACGCCGCCCAAGCGCGGCGAGATGAAGCGTTCGATGGAGGCGCTCATTCACCACTTCAAGCTTTATACCGAGGGCTTTCGGGTGCCCGAGGGCGAGGTCTATTGCGCGGTCGAGGCGCCCAAGGGCGAGTTCGGCGTCTATCTGGTGGCCGATGGCACCAACCGGCCCTACCGCGCCAAGCTGCGCGCGCCGGGCTTTCTGCACTTGCAGGCGATGGACCATATCTCCAAGGGGCACCAACTGGCCGATATCGCGGCGATCATCGGCACGATGGATGTCGTCTTTGGGGAGATTGACCGGTAATGAGTGCGGATTGGCTTGGACGCGCGGGGCGATTGGTGGCGGCGGGGTTTTTCTCTGCCGGGCTGCTCGCTGGCGCGACGCAGGCGCAAGCCGTGCCGTCCGAGCGGATCGAGGCCTTTGTCGCGGTGATGGCCGAGCATGGCTGCCGGATGTCGCCGTTTCGGGCCGATGAGGTGATGCCGGGGGCGGGCTTTGACGACAAGGCCGAGACCAAGGCGATCACCGAACAGCTGATCACCGAGGAGCGCGCGCGCATTCTCGACGGGCAGCTCGTGGTCTTTGGCGGGGTCTGCGGCGGCAAGCTCGATTATTCCGGGCGCGAGCGGTTCTTTGCGGCGATCGCCGACAATAACTGCGTGATGACCATCGACGAGGCCAAGCTGCTGTTGCCGCGTGTCGGGGTCGAGATGACCGAAGTGCAGCTGTTGATGGACAAGATGCTGCGTATGGCCGAGATTCGGCTGTCTTCGGATGAAACCGCGGTATTTCTGGAAGAGGGCCTGTGCCAGAAATTCATGGGCCTCTCGCCGCAGATGATGGCGAGCACGCCCGAGACGGCGGTAGAACCGCGCAGCGCGGATGTGCTGCGGGCCGATTTCATCGCCTATATGCAGGGTGTGGGCTGTTCGCTGACCCGGACCGAGGCCGACCGGCAATTGCCCGCCGCCGGGTTTACCACCAAGGAGTTGCGACCGGTGATCGGCGCGATGCTGCAAGCGGGCGAGGCCGAGATGAATGTCGCCCAAGATAGCCTGACGATTTCAGAGGAGTTGTGCCCGCGATGAGCCGGATTTTCCCTGCGTTGGGGCTGCTTGGCCTGACCGCTGCCTGCGCGCTGCCACCCGAGGGCGTGAGCGAGGCCGCTTTGGCGCGCTACGATATGGCGGTGACCAGCTTGGGCTGCACACTTGTGACCGAGCCGGATTACATGGCCGCTGGCATCCAGACCGGCCTCACGCGAGAGCAACTGCTCGAGGTGACTGCTTACAAACTATCCTCCGGTGCCGCCGAACGGCTGCCCGACGGGGGCATCAAACTGACCACAGGAGCCTGTGCCTGAGAATGCTACGTCGTCTCTATCATGACCAGCCCGAGAGCTTTGCCTTCAGCCCCGCCAATCAGGCCTGGGCCGAGGGGCAGATCAGTAAATATCCCCAAGGGCGGCAGGCAAGCGCGGTCATTCCGCTCTTGTGGCGCGCGCAAGAGCAGGAGGGCTGGCTGAGCCGTCCGGCGATCGAGCATGTCGCCGACATGCTGGATATGGATTATATCCGCGCGCTGGAGGTCGCGACCTTTTACTTCATGTTCCAGCTGCAACCTGTTGGCAGCGTGGCGCATTTCCAGATTTGCGGCACGACAAGCTGCATGATCTGCGGGGCCGAGGACCTGATCGGCGTCTGCAAGGACAAGATCGCCGCCAGCCCCTTTGAGGTGTCTGCGGATGGCAAGTTTTCCTGGGAAGAGGTGGAATGCCTCGGGGCCTGCGCGAATGCGCCGATGGCGCAGATTGGCAAGGATTACTACGAGGATCTGACCGCCGAGCGGTTCGCCGAGATCATCGACGAGCTGGCGGCGGGCAAGGTGCCGACGCCCGGGCCGCAGAACGGGCGCTATGCGTCGGAGCCGAAGGACGGTCTGACCAGCCTCACCGATTTCGAGAGCGGGCGCGCGCAGTATAACGGCAGCGTGCAGCGTGCGGTGGATGTGGGCGATACCATCAAGCGGATCGACGGGTCAGAGGTTCCACTGCTGACACCGTGGCGCGACAAGGGCGCGATGCATCAGCCCGCCGCCCCGTCGGTCAAGATCAATGACGAACCCGTCGAGATACGTGCGAAGGTCGATCCGGCCACGCCGGTGGACAAGACCGGTGCCACGATAGGCGAGGCGCAGGCCAAGACCAAGGCCAAGCCCGAGGCGTCTGCGGCCGCAAAGCCGGTTCAGGACCCGAAAGAGCCCGAAGTCGAGGCCGGGCAGGGCACCAGGCCCGCGACGCTGGACGCCGCGCGCGAGGGCAAGGCGGATGATCTGAAGATGATCAAGGGGGTTGGCCCCAAGCTCGAGGCGCTGCTGCACGAGTTTGGATTCTACCACTTCGATCAGATTGCGAGCTGGACCGAGGACGAGGTCAGTTGGGTCGATCAGAACCTTGAGGGGTTCAAGGGGCGGGTCAGCCGCGACAACTGGATTGAGCAGGCAAAACTGCTGGCTGACGGCAAAGACACGGAGTTCTCTGCCCGGGCCAAGAAAGGCGAGGTTTATTGAACGCGCCTGCTTGATCAACACAGGGGGTTATCATCATGTCTGATACGTCGAAACTGAGCACTTGTCAGATCGTTTGCTGGGGTCTTGCGGTGCTGACCGGGATGGTGGTTCTCTGGTCCGCTGCCGGGTCTGTCGGGTTCTTTGCGGCGCTGCTTCTGGGGGCGGCTTGCGCGGTTTTTCTGGGGCTCGTGATCACGCGGCTCGTCTGCACGGGGCACGGTGCCGAGGATCGCGGCGTTCAATTGCACGACGTGAAAGAGGCGGTGGGCCAATTGACCGGGATTACCGGCAACAAGGCCCCGTTCGACGAGGATGAAGAGCCTGCGGCAGCAAAGTCAGCCCCCGCTAAACCGGCGGTCAAGGCCGAAGCAAGTGCGCCTGCGAAATCGGGCACCGTCCCGAAGGGCGAAAAGGATCTGGCCGCGCGCAAGGACGAATCGACAAACGGTGAAGAGGCGCAATCTGCCGCCCCTGCCGTCACGGATGAGGAAGATGTCGGCACCCGCCCGGAAGCGCTGAGCGCGCCCAAGGGTGGACAGGCCGACGATTTGAAACAGATCAAGGGTGTGGGCCCAAAGCTTGAGAAACTTTGCAACGAGTTGGGGTTTTACCATTTCAACCAGATCGCGGGCTGGGGCCCCGATGAGGTGACCTGGGTTGATGCCAACATCAAAGGTTTCAAGGGCCGGGTGAGCCGCGATAACTGGGTCGAACAGGCCAAGGTCCTCGCTGCGGGTGGAGAGACGGAATTCTCCAAACGTGTCGCGGGCGGCGACGTATATTGACGAAGATGGATGATGTCAGACAAGGACGCAGAAACCGCCCGCAAGGGCCGCTTTGCCGCGATGGTGATCGCGGGCACGGGCGTGTTCTGGGTTCTGGCGACCTTCATCGGCGGAGAAATGGGGCTCAGCCAGCGGGTGCGCGCGCTGTTTGACCTGATGGCATTGGCGGGGTTCATCTGGGCCCTCGTCTTGATCTACCAAATCTGGCGTGCGCGTCAGGATAACCGGGGGTAACGGGATGCTGAAAGACGAAGATCGTATCTTCACCAATCTCTACGGGATGCATGACCGCAGCCTCAAGGGCGCGCAGGCGCGCGGTCATTGGGATGGCACGGCAAAAATCCTGCAGAACGGTCGCGCCTGGATCGTCGATCAGATGAAGGCGAGCGGGCTTCGGGGACGTGGCGGCGCGGGCTTTCCCACCGGGCTCAAGTGGTCCTTCATGCCCAAGGAAAGCGACGGGCGGCCCGCCTATCTGGTGGTCAATGCGGATGAGTCCGAACCCGGCACCTGCAAGGATCGCGAGATCATGCGCCACGATCCGCACACGCTGGTCGAGGGCTGTCTGATCGCCAGCTTCGCGATGAACGCGCATGCCTGCTACATCTACATTCGCGGCGAGTATATCCGCGAGAAAGAGGCGCTGCAGGCAGCTATCGACGAGGCCTATGAGGCCGGGCTGGTGGGCAAGAATGCCTGCAAATCAGGCTGGGATTTCGACATCTACCTCGTGCATGGGGCCGGGGCCTATATCTGCGGTGAGGAAACCGCGCTGCTCGAAAGTCTTGAGGGCAAGAAGGGCATGCCCCGGATGAAGCCGCCATTTCCGGCGGGGGCCGGGCTTTATGGCTGTCCCACGACGGTGAACAATGTCGAATCCATCGCTGTGGTGCCGACCATCCTGCGGCGCGGGCCGGAGTGGTTTTCATCCTTTGGTCGGGCCAATAACGCGGGCACCAAGATTTTCGCGGTCTCGGGCCATGTGAACAACCCCTGCGTGGTCGAGGAGACCATGTCGATCACCTTCGAGGAGTTGATCGAGCGGCATTGCGGCGGCATTCGCGGCGGTTGGGACAATCTCAAGGCAGTGATTCCCGGTGGCTCTTCGGTGCCCTGCGTGCGCGGCGAGAACATGAAGGACGCGATCATGGATTTCGACGCGCTCAAGGAGGTGGGGTCGAGTCTCGGCACCGCTGCCGTGATCGTGATGGACAAGGACACCGACATCATCAAGGCGATCTGGCGGCTGTCGAAATTCTACAAGCATGAAAGCTGCGGTCAGTGCACACCGTGCCGCGAGGGCACCGGCTGGATGATGCGGGTGATGGACCGTCTGGTGCGCGGCGAGGCTGAGGTCGAGGAGATCGACATGCTGTTCCAGGTGACCAAGCAGGTCGAGGGGCATACGATCTGTGCGCTCGGCGACGCGGCGGCCTGGCCTATTCAGGGCCTGATCCGCAATTTCCGCGACGAGATCGAGGACCGTATCAAGGCCAAGCGGGCCGGGCGCATGAGCGCCGTGGCAGCGGAGTGACCGGCGTGACGGATGGCCGCGCAAAGGCAGGGAGCGTGCTTCGGGGCATCGGCATCGCGGCAGTCGTGATCGCGCTTCTGGCCAGTTGTGCCAGCCGCGAAGAGCGGGTGTTCTTCGACGGGAATTTCTACCCGCCCAAGAGCGGTGGAGAGCGCAGCGACAGGCGCAATTTCACCGCGACCGTCAAGCGTGTGTCGCGCGGTGTCGAAGGTGCGCAAAAGGCGGCGGTGCACGAGGCCACGCGCTACTGCCTGAAGAATTTCGGCACCTCCGATATCGCCTGGGCCGGTGTTGCCGAGGGCGAGATCGGGCCGGTCTACCTGCGCTCCGGGGATCGGATCACGGTCGAGGGACGCTGCGAGATATGGTGAGGTTCCCGGTCAAATCGCACCGGGCAAGCCGCGCAAATGCATCAATATGGGCCGGGCGGCCCATGTCAGAGAGCAAGGTAAGTAGTAATGTCTGACCTACGCAAGATCATCATCGACGATCAGGAGATCGAGGTCGAGGGCGCGATGACCCTCATTCAGGCCTGCGAAGTGGCCGGCGTCGAGATTCCGCGATTCTGCTATCATGAGCGGCTGTCGATCGCGGGTAACTGCCGGATGTGTCTGGTCGAGGTCGTGGGCGGCCCGCCGAAACCGGCGGCAAGCTGCGCGATGCAGGTCAAGGACCTGCGGCCCGGGCCCGAGGGGCAGCCGCCGATGGTCAAGACCAACTCGCCGATGGTCAAGAAGGCGCGCGAGGGGGTGATGGAGTTCCTGCTCATCAACCACCCGCTGGATTGCCCGATCTGCGATCAGGGCGGGGAATGCGATCTGCAGGATCAGGCGATGGCCTATGGCGTGGATTTCAGCCGCTACCGCGAGCCCAAGCGTGCGACCGAGGATCTTGATCTCGGACCGCTGGTGGAGACGCACATGACGCGCTGTATTTCCTGCACCCGCTGCGTGCGCTTTACCACCGAGGTGGCAGGCGTGCACGTGATGGGGCAGACTGGGCGCGGCGAGGATGCCGAGATCACCACCTATCTGGGCGAGATCATCGACAGCAACCTGCAGGGCAACATCATCGACCTGTGCCCGGTGGGCGCACTTGTTTCGAAACCCTATGCCTTTACCGCCCGCCCGTGGGAATTGACCAAGACCGAGACCATCGACGTGATGGATGCGCTTGGGTCGTCCATCCGCGTTGATTGCAAGGGTCGCGAAGTGATGCGCATCCTGCCGCGCAACCACGACGGCACCAACGAGGAATGGATTTCCGACAAGACGCGCTTTGTCTGGGATGGGCTGCGCCGTCAGCGTCTGGACCGGCCCTATATCCGCGAGAACGGCAAGCTGCGGGCGGCCACGTGGGGTGAGGCTCTGGGCAAGGTTGCCGAGGCGATCAAGGGCGCGAAAAAGCTGACTGGTCTGGTCGGTGATCTGGCCCCGGTTGAGGCGGTTTATGCCTTGAAAGGTCTGATCGACGGGCAGGGCGGCACGGTCGAGTGCCGCACCGACAAGGCCCGGCTACCCGCGGGCAACCGCAGCGCCTATGTTGGCAATATCGCCGTCGAAGAGCTTGATACGGCAAAGAACTTCATCCTGATCGGCACCGATCCGAGCGTTGAGGCGCCGGTGCTGAATGCGCGTATCCGCAAGGCCTGGATCAACGGGGCGGATGTCACGGTGGTGGGCCCGAAGGTGGATCTGACTTATGACTACACCCATGCAGGCACGGATCGAGCCGCGTTGGACGGCTTGAAGGTTCCCGAAGATGCCATCGTGATCGTAGGGCAGGGTGCCCTGCAAGAGGCCGATGGTGAGGCGGTGCTCGCCGCCGCTCAGGCGTTGACCGGTCGGATGCTGGTGCTGCACACCGCCGCCGCGCGTGTGGGGGCGCTGGATGTGGGGGCCGTGACCGAGGGCGGTCTGGAGGCTGCCATCGACGGCGCGGACGTGATCTATAACCTTGGTGCCGACGAGGTTGAGATCGCCGAAGGCCCGTTCGTGATCTACCAAGGCAGCCACGGCGACCGGGGCGCGCACCGCGCCGATGTGATCCTGCCGGGGGCTGCTTATACCGAAGAGCAGGGGCTTTTCGTCAATACCGAAGGCCGCCCGCAGTTGGCGCTGCGTGCAGGCTTTGCGCCGGGCGAAGCCAAGGAGAACTGGGCAATCCTGCGCGCGCTGTCGGGTGAGTTGGGCGCGACACTGCCCTATGACAGCATGGCGCAGCTGCGTCAGGCGCTGGTCAAGGACGTGCCGCATCTCAAAAAGATCGACCAAGTGCCGGAGAACGAGTGGCAGCCGCTGTCCAAGGCAAAGCTGGGAAAGGCCGATTTCCGTCTGGCGATCAGGGATTTCTACCTGACCAACCCGATCGCGCGGTCAAGCGAATTGATGGCGGAACTGAGCGCCAACGCCAAGGCCCGCGCCAATCAGCCGATGGCGGCAGAGTGAAGATGGCCGCTGCGATCATCACCCCTCTGACGCTCGCGCTCGCGGGCTGTGCCGAGCCTATGGCGGAGCCCGCTTTTCAACCCGAGTATCAGGGTATCGAGACGGTGTTGCTGGATGGGGATCTGGTGAATTTCCACGTCGCCATGCGCGGTGCCCGGGATGCCGAGGACGTGGACCGCTACGCCGAATGCGCCGCCGCGCAGTACACGCTGATCCGGGGCTACGGTTTTGCGCGTCACTTGCGCACGAATATAAGCGAAGAGGGTGGCATCTGGCAGGGCGATGCGGTTTATACGGTCTCGGCGGCGCTGCCCCGTGGCCTGAAGACGATCGACGCCGAAGTCACGGCCGCGAATTGCGCGGAAAACGGAATACCGATGGTGTGAGGACCTGATGGCTGAATTCTTGACGACCCCGCTCGGGACCTTGGTGATCATCGTGGCGCAATGCCTTGCGGTGGTGGGCTTTGTAATGGTCTCGTTGCTGTTCCTCGTTTACGGCGACCGCAAGGTCTGGGCCGCTGTGCAGATGCGGCGCGGCCCCAATGTCGTGGGTGTCTGGGGCCTGTTGCAGTCTGTCGCGGACGCCTTGAAATACGTGGTCAAGGAAATCGTCGTGCCGGCGGGGGCCGACAAGGCTGTGTTCATGCTCGCCCCGATGACAAGCTTCGTGCTGGCGATACTGGCCTGGGCGGTGATTCCGCTCAACGAAGGCTGGGTGCTGTCGGATATCAACGTGGCCGTGCTCTTTGTCTTTGCCGTATCCTCGTTGGAGGTTTACGGCGTGATCATGGGGGGCTGGGCGTCGAACTCAAAATATCCGTTCCTGGGGTCGCTCCGCTCTGCCGCGCAGATGATCTCTTATGAGGTCTCAATCGGTCTGATCATCATCGGGGTGATCATCTCCACCGGGTCGCTGAATTTCGGGGCCATCGTGGCGGCGCAGGATACGGCATACGGGTTTTTCGGCTGGTACTGGCTGCCGCATCTGCCGATGGTGTTTTTGTTCTTCATCTCGGCGCTCGCCGAGACCAACCGCCCGCCCTTCGATCTGCCCGAGGCCGAATCGGAACTGGTGGCGGGCTATCAGGTGGAATATTCCTCGACGCCCTTCCTGCTCTTTATGGCTGGCGAGTATATCGCCATCTTCCTGATGTGCGCGCTCACGTCGCTGCTGTTCTTCGGCGGCTGGCTGTCGCCCATTCCGGGCCTGCCCGATGGCGTGGTCTGGATGGTCGGCAAGATGGCGTTCTTCTTCTTCATCTTCGCCATGGTCAAGGCGATCACCCCGCGCTATCGCTACGACCAATTGATGCGCATCGGCTGGAAAGTGTTCCTGCCCTTGTCAATCGGCTGGGTCGTAATCGTGGCGTTCCTTGCGAAATTCGAAGTGTTCGGCGGGTTCTGGGCCCGTTGGGCGATTGGAGGCTGACCCATGACGCAGATCGATTACGGACGCGCGGCGGGGTATTTCCTGCTGACCGATGTCTTCAAGGGGTTCAAGCTGGGGCTGAAATACTTTTTCGCGCCCAAGGCGACGCTGAACTATCCGCATGAAAAAGGCCCGCTTTCCCCGCGGTTTCGCGGCGAGCATGCGCTGCGCCGCTATCCCAATGGCGAGGAACGCTGCATTGCCTGCAAGCTGTGTGAGGCGATCTGCCCGGCGCAGGCGATCACCATCGACGCCGAGCCGCGCGATGACGGCAGTCGGCGGACCACGCGCTATGACATCGACATGACGAAATGTATCTATTGCGGCTTCTGCCAGGAGGCCTGCCCGGTCGATGCCATCGTCGAGGGGCCGAATTTCGAGTTTGCCACCGAGACCCGCGAAGAGCTGTTCTATGACAAGGCCAAGTTGCTGGCGAATGGAGATCGGTGGGAGGCGGAGATCGCCCATAACCTCGAACTGGATGCACCCTACAGATGAGCGATCCAACCAACCCCTTCGAGATGATGATGCGTCAGGCACAGGAAATGGCCAAGGCGATGAATCCCGCGCTTGAGAGCTTTTCGCCCAAGGGGTTCGAGGCGCTCTGGCCGACGATGCCCAAGGAGTTCATGGAAATGAGCTTTGGCAAGGGCATCAACAAGGAGGGGCTGGATGCCAAGACGCGGCTGTTGATCACGCTTGCGGGGTTGACGATGCTGGGCGCGCAGAGCGATACGCAGATCCGCATGACCGTGCGCCATGCGCTCGAAGCGGGCGCGACCAAGGATGAGATTGCCGAGACCATCGCGCAGATGGCGATGTTTGCCGGTGTCCCCTCGATGACCCGTGCGATGGATTTCGCGCGCGAGGTGATGGATGGCGAAGACGAGAAAGGATCACAGAAATGACGATTGCGGCGATGTCCTTTTACCTCTTTGCCGTGGCGCTGCTGACCGGGGGGCTGTTCACCGTGATCAGCCGCAATCCGGTGCATTCGGTGCTCTGGCTGATCCTGTCCTTCATCAGCGCGGCGGGGCTCTTTGTTCTGCTCGGCGCGGAGTTCGTCGCGATGCTGCTGATCATCGTCTATGTGGGCGCGGTCGCGGTGCTGTTTTTGTTCGTGGTGATGATGCTCGATGTGGATTTCGCCGAGTTGAAGGCGGAGATGGCGAAATACATGCCATTGGCGTTGCTGATCGGGGTGATCCTCTTGATGCAGTTCGGGCTTGCCTTTGGCAATTGGACCATGGCCGACGGGGCCGAGGCCGCGCGCCGCTCGGTGACGCCCGAGGGGATGGAGAATACCGCCGCCCTGGGGATGTTGCTCTATGACACCTATTTCATCCTGTTTCATCTCTCGGGGCTGATCCTGCTTGTGGCGATGATCGGGGCGATTGTCCTGACCCTGCGGCACCGCACGGATGTCAAGCGGCAGGACGTGCTGGCGCAGATGTATCGCGACCCCGCCAAGGCGATGGAGTTGAAGGACGTGCGACCGGGGCAGGGGCTGTAAAAGCTCGGTTCCGCCCCGGTATCGACCGGCGGCGAGATCCCGGATCAGGCCCGGGATGACATGAGGAAAGAGGCTCCGGATCAAGCCGGAGCGACGCGCAAAAGACGACAATCGGGTACGGCCCGGAGGGACAGACATGATCGGACTTGAACATTATCTCACGGTGGCGGCGGCCTTGTTCGTGATAGGCATCTTTGGCCTGTTTCTGAACCGCAAGAACGTGATCATCCTGCTGATGTCGATCGAGTTGATGCTGCTAGCGGTCAATATCAACCTCGTCGCCTTCTCTTCTTTTCTGGGTGATCTGGTGGGGCAGGTGTTCACGCTTTTCGTGCTGACCGTTGCCGCCGCCGAGGCCGCCATCGGCCTTGCGATCCTCGTCTGTTTCTTCCGCAATCGCGGGACTATTGCCGTTGAAGACGTCAACGTGATGAAAGGCTGAAGCCATGGAAACCATCCTTCTCTTCGCGCCTCTCATCGGGGCGATCATCGCGGGTTTCGGCTGGCGCATCATTGGCGATCAGGGCGCGCAATGGGTCACGACCGGGTTGCTGTTTCTCTCGGCGCTGCTGAGCTGGATCCTGTTCCTCGGCCATGACGGCGTGACCGAGCAGATCCATATCCTCGACTGGGTGCAATCGGGCACGCTCGATACCGCATGGGCCATTCGGATGGACCGGCTGACGGCGATCATGCTGATCGTGATCACCACCGTCTCGGCGCTCGTGCATCTCTATTCCATGGGCTACATGGCGCATGACGAAAACTTCCGTGACAACGAGAGCTACCGGCCACGCTTTTTCGCATATCTGTCGTTCTTCACCTTCTCGATGCTGATGCTGGTGACCTCGGACAACCTGCTTCAGATGTTCTTCGGCTGGGAGGGCGTGGGCGTCGCGTCATACCTGCTGATCGGCTTCTACTATCGCAAGCCGAGCGCCAATGCCGCCGCGATCAAGGCGTTCGTGGTCAACCGCGTGGGCGATTTCGGCTTCGCTTTGGGCATCATGGCGCTCTATTTCCTCGTCGACTCGATCAAGCTTGACGATGTGTTCGCCGCCGCACCGGAACTGGCCGAGACGCAGTTGACCTTCCTGTGGACCGAGTGGAACGCGGCCAACCTGATCGCTTTCCTGCTGTTCGTGGGCGCGATGGGCAAGTCGGCGCAGCTCTTCCTGCACACATGGTTGCCCGACGCGATGGAAGGCCCGACGCCGGTGTCGGCGCTGATTCACGCGGCCACCATGGTGACGGCGGGCGTGTTCCTTGTCTGCCGCATGTCGCCGCTGATGGAATACGCGCCCGAGGCGATGAATTTCGTGGTGTTCCTCGGGGCCTCGACTGCGTTTTTCGCGGCGACCGTGGGGCTGGTGCAGAACGACATCAAGCGGGTCATTGCCTATTCGACCTGTAGTCAGCTTGGCTACATGTTCGTGGCCGCCGGTGTGGGGGTCTATTCGGTGGCGATGTTCCACCTCCTCACGCACGCGTTCTTCAAGGCGATGCTGTTTCTTGGGGCAGGGAGCGTGATCCACGGCATGCATCACGAGCAGGACATGCGCAACTATGGCGGCCTGCGCAAGAAGATGCCCTATACGTTCTATGCCATGCTAATCGGCACGCTGGCGATCACGGGTGTGGGCATTCCGCTCACCGGCTGGATCGGATTTGCGGGTTTCGCCTCGAAGGATGCGGTTATCGAGAGCGCCTATGTCGGCAGCGCAGGCGGCTATGCTTTCTGGATGCTGGTCGTCGCGGCGCTCTTTACCAGCTTTTATAGCTGGCGGCTGATGTTGCTCACCTTCTTTGGTGAGGCGCGGGGTGACAAGCACACCCATGAGCATGCCCATGAAAGCCCGATGGTGATGATTGCGCCGCTTGGCGTGCTGGCGCTTGGCGCGGTCTTCGCCGGGGCGATCTGGTATGGCAGCTTCTTTGGCAAGCCCAACGAGGTGATCAAGTTCTTTGGCGGCAGCTATGGCGAGCCGACGCAGGAACTGATCGAGGCGGTGGCCGAGCGCAGCCCACAGGCGTCGGAACTGCATTACGTGATGGAGAGCGCGCCCGGCGAGGCGGCGATCTACATGGCGCCCGGGAATACCGTGCTGCACGAGGCGCATTACGTGCCGACATGGGTCAAGCTGTCGCCATTTGTCGCGATGCTGATCGGTCTGGTCACGGCGCTGTGGTTCTATGTCTGGGACCCGGCGATGCCCAAACGCGTGGCCGAGACCAACCGTCCGCTTTACCTCTTCCTGCTCAACAAGTGGTATTTCGACGAGATCTACGATTTCCTTTTCGTCCGTCCCGCCAAGGCGCTCGGGCAGTTGCTGTGGAAGCGCGGCGACGGTGACGTGATCGACGGCTCGATCAACGGTGTGGCCATGGGGCTGATCCCGCGTCTCACGCGGCTCGCGGGGCGGGCGCAATCGGGCTACATCTTTACCTATGCCTTTGCCATGGTGATCGGGATCGCGGTGCTGGTCACGTGGATGACGATCTTTGGGGGGGCCAACTGATGGACAACCTGCTTTCCATTGTGACCTTCATTCCGGCAGTGGCGGCGGCGATCCTCGCGATCTTTCTGCGCGGCGAGGATGAGGCGGCGCAGAAGAACGCCAAATGGGTGGCGATGATCGCCACGACGCTGACATTCCTTGTGTCGCTGTTCATCCTTTTCGACTTCGACCCGTCGAATACCGGCTTTCAGTTCGTCGAGGAGCGTGAGTGGCTGCTTGGTCTGAAATACAAGATGGGCGTCGACGGGATCAGCGTGCTCTTCGTGATGCTCACCACTTTCATGATGCCGCTGACCATCGCGGCGTCGTGGAACGTGAAAAGCCGCGTCAAGGAATACATGATCGCGTTCCTCATTCTCGAGACGCTGATGCTGGGCGTGTTCATGGCGCTCGACCTGGTGCTCTTTTACCTGTTCTTCGAGGCCGGGCTCATTCCGATGTTCCTGATCATCGGGATCTGGGGCGGTGCGGCACGCATTTACGCCTCGTTCAAATTCTTCCTCTACACCTTCCTCGGCTCGGTGCTGATGCTGGTGGCGATGGTGGCGATGTTCGCGGATGCGGGCACCACCGACATACCGTCGCTCTTGCGGCATGAATTCGCCTCGGAGAGTTTCTCGCTGCTGGGTGTTCATATCGTGGGCGGCATGCAGACGCTGATGTTCCTGGCGTTCTTTGCCAGCTTCGCGGTGAAAATGCCGATGTGGCCGGTGCATACCTGGCTGCCGGATGCCCACGTGCAGGCACCGACGGCAGGCTCGGTCGTGCTGGCCGCGATCCTGCTGAAGATGGGCGGCTACGGGTTCCTGCGGTTCAGCCTGCCGATGTTCCCGGTAGGGTCCGAGGTGCTGACCCCGCTGGTGCTGTGGATGAGTGCCATCGCGATTGTCTACACGTCGCTGGTCGCACTGGCGCAGGACGACATGAAAAAGCTGATCGCCTATTCGTCGGTGGCGCATATGGGCTACGTGACGATGGGGATTTTCGCGGCCAATCAGCAGGGGCTCGATGGGGCGATCTTTCAGATGATCAGCCACGGCTTTATTTCGGGCGCGCTCTTTCTCTGTGTCGGCGTGATCTATGACCGGATGCATACCCGTGAGATCGACGCCTATGGCGGCCTCGTGAACCGGATGCCTGCCTATGCGCTGATTTTCATGTTCTTCACCATGGCCAATGTGGGCCTGCCGGGCACATCCGGGTTCATCGGCGAATTCCTGACGCTGGTGGGTGTGTTCCAGGTCAACACATGGGTGGCGGCGGTCGCCACCACAGGCGTGATCCTGTCGGCGTCCTATGCGCTCTGGCTCTATCGTCGGGTGGTGTTTGGGGATCTCATCAAGGAGAGCCTGAAGACGATCACCGACATGAGCAAACGCGAGCGGGCGGTCTTTGCGCCGCTGGTGGTGATGACGCTGCTGCTCGGGGTCTATCCCCGACTGGTCACCGATATCACCGGCCCCTCGGTCGAGGCGCTGATTTCCAACGTAGAGACGGCACAGGCGGTGGCACAGGCCAGCAGCCAGGTTGCCGTCGCGGACCACTGAACCGGAGGCCCTGAAACATGCAGGCTGATCTGAACGTAATCCTGCCGGAGATCGTGATTTCCGTCTATGCCATCGCGGCGCTCTTGTTCGCGGCCTATACCGGCAAGGACAAGATGGCGGGGATGCTGGTCTGGCTCACGGCGGCGCTTTTCGCGGTCATGGCGCTGTGGATCGGGGCCTCGTCGGGTGGTGGCACGCGCACGGCATTCGGCGGCATGTTCAACGATGACGGTTTTGCCCGCTTTGCCAAGGTGACGATCCTGCTGTCGGCGGGGGCGGTGCTGGTGCTGGGGCAGGAATACATGGCGCGCCGGGATCTGCTGCGGTTCGAATATCCGCTCTTGGTGGCGCTTGCGGTCGTGGGCATGATGGTGATGGTCAGCGCGGGCGACCTGATGGCGCTCTATATGGGGTTGGAACTGCAATCCC
The DNA here is from genome assembly GCF_002072155.1 of Roseovarius sp. A-2. Lineage (GTDB taxonomy): Bacteria > Pseudomonadota > Alphaproteobacteria > Rhodobacterales > Rhodobacteraceae > Roseovarius. The sequence goes on from NZ_BDIY01000002.1 coordinate 405,231, forward strand.
TGGCGCTCTACGTCGTGGCGTCCCTGCGCCGCGACAGCGCCAAATCGACCGAGGCGGGGCTGAAGTATTTTGTGCTGGGCGCGCTGTCGTCGGGCTTGTTGCTCTACGGCGCGTCGCTGACCTATGGCTATGCCGGCACGACGCTGTTCTCGGGGATCATCGACGCGGCAGAGGGGCAGGCGCCGATTGGCCTGTTGTTGGGGCTGGTCTTCGTGCTGGCCGGGCTGGCCTTCAAGATTTCCGTCGTGCCGTTCCACATGTGGACGCCCGATGTCTACGAGGGCGCGCCGACGCCGATTACCGCGTTTTTCGCCACAGCGCCCAAGGTGGCGGCGATGGCGCTGCTTGCGCGGGTGGTGCATGACGCGTTCGGCGGAGTGGTGGGCGATTGGCAACAGGTGCTCGCGGCGCTGAGCGTGCTGTCGATGTTCCTCGGCGCGGTGGCGGCGATCGGGCAGACCGATATCAAGCGGCTGATGGCCTATTCCTCGATTGCGCATATGGGGTATGCGCTGATGGGGCTGGCGGCGGGCACGGTGTTCGGCGTGCAGGCGATGCTGATCTACATGGCGATCTATGTGACGATGAACGTGGGCACCTTTGCCTTCATCCTGTCGATGGAGCGTGACGGGCAGCCGGTGACGGATGTCCGTGCGCTGAACATGTATTCCAAGGCGCAGCCGGGGCGGGCGCTTGCGATGCTGATCCTGTTGTTCAGCCTTGCCGGTGTGCCGCCGCTTCTGGGCTTTTTCGGCAAGCTTTACGTGCTGCGCGCGGCCTATGAGGGTGGGCTTGCCTGGCTCGCTGTGGCCGGCGTGGTCGCATCGGTGATCGGAGCGTTCTATTACCTGCGCATCGTGTTCTACATGTATTTCGGCGAAGAAGGCGAGGGGCTGGAGACCGGCCGTTCGCCGGTGCAGTGGGCGTTCCTGATGGCCTCGGCGGCAGTGATGCTTCTGGGCATCATCAACATGTTCGGTGTTGAGACCATGGCGCAGGCCGCTGCCGCGACGCTGGTCAATTGACATGAGGTCGGTCACGGTCTGAGACAGTAGCGACGCGCCCCTGCCGGGCGCGTCGCTTTGGTTTTGGCAACCGCCTCCGGCGGGAGTATTGTCAAGAAGAGAAATATATATAGAACAAATTATTATCTATTGCGCGGAATGTAAAATCCACAAACTCATCAACGCTGTGACCTCGTTCTGAGTTATTGTTTTGCACTCTAGAATAAAGCATTTCGGCAAAAACTGAATCGGGGGGTTCCTCGGCTGTTCTGGCTGTGATTCCTTCTGTTTGGGAGGATGGATCATGTCAGCACCATTGCCGAAGGCGCTCCGGGCGCGGTTTCAACGGTATATCGAAGAGGGTTTGAGTGGACGAGCAGCGGCGTTGCGGCTGAAGCTTTCGCCGGCCACGGGCGCAAGATGGGCACAGATGATCCGGACGCGCGGCCATGCCGATCCTGCGCCTCAAGGCCGTCCGTGAGGCCGCGGCAAGCTGGCACCTTACCGGCCGTTTTTCGAGGAACTGATCGCGCAGGATCCAGATATCACGCTCTTCGAGATGCGTGATGCCCTGATGGCGGCGGAGGGCGTCGGGGTTCACCATTCCTCGATTGCCGCGCTCCTGTCGCGCCTCGGGTTCACCTATAAAAAGAATCGCTGGTGGCCACCGAGCGGCGCCGCGCACGGGTAAGGCATGCGCGACACGACTGGCTGATGCGACGCATGCCCGCCATGCGACGGCAGCCCGAGCGCCTTGTTTTCATCGACGAAACTTCAGTAAAGACGAACCTCACCCGGCTGCGTGGCCGCGCGCTGCGCGCAGAGCGTCTCGAGATGGACGCGCCTTTCGGAAACTGGGGAACTCAGACATTCATCGCCGGTCTGACCCTCGACACCTTGATCGCGCCCTGGATCATCAAGGGCGCAATGGACGGGCCCGCGTTCGCCGCTTATGTCCGAGAGGTGCTCGTGCCGGAACTGATATCCGGCACCGTCGTCATCCTGGATAACCTTGCCACGCACCGCAACATCAAGGCGGGAGAGGCAATCACGCAGGCAGGGTGCTGGTTCCTCTTCCTGCCGCCATATTCGCCAGACCTCAATCCCATCGAGATGGCCTTCTCCAAGCTCAAATCCCATCTGCGCAAGTTCGGCGCCAGAACTTTTACCGATCTCTTCAACGCGCTCGGCGATATCTGCCGGATGTTCACGCCGGACGAATGTTGGAATTACTTTCTCGCTGCTGGATATGTCGCAAGTTAAAACCGAATTGCTTTAATCATCTTGCCGAGCGCGGATTGCCGTTGGAGCCTGGCCAAATTGTATTGTGCGGCACTCATGCCCCAATTCGAAGGGTGAGTGGCGCGGCATCAATCGCTGTCGAGATGACCGGTTTAGGTAGAGTCGAAATTCACTTAACTTGATCAGCCAGTTTCGAAAAAGCGGCGATCATCATGTTAGAGTGTGTTGCGTTCAATCGGCTTCATACCCTGCAGCCTTGAAGAAATTGTAGCATTCCTCCTAGGCGAAGCGGTTGCAGACATGGCCGACGGCCTGCCACAACTGATCGTATGTGCGGCCAGCGGCTCGGCGCATCAGGGTTTTGAGCTTTACGAACGCCATCTTGTTTAGCGATCTTCTGGCTTTGCAAACGTAGCGGTTAAAGTGGACTGCACGAAGTCGGTGATCAGAACGCTCAACTTCATTTCCCATGGCCCTTCAGTGGGAAGTGTCAACGGCCCCGCCTGCCAAGTGCCTTCTGGCGTCAATTCCGCATCAATCTTGATTGGGCCAATGCCTGCTAAAATGTCTGAGAAGGAAAGGCTGGCTTCTTTGGGCAGTAGTGGCCCTGCGCCACCATCCGCGAAGTGGATAGTTATATTAATCGCACCAGGAGGCGCGTCTGAAAAAGTGACATCTGCCATTACTTCAGCGCCATGCAGATGCAGGTGAATCGGGTCAGTAGCCCTTTCGGCACCGGGCGGTGGGGTTAGCCGGAAGCACATGGCAACGAGCAGGACGACCATCCCGAGTGCAATTTCGGCTCCAATGCTGCGGCGCAACCTGGTTTGCGTAGCAAGGGGCGCTGCGGTCAGCGCCGGGGTCAGACGTGTCTTGTTCAGCAAGGCAAGCACAAGCATGCAGGCCACCAGAACCAGTTTGAAAGCCAGAAGTTTGCCCCAGTTCGATCCGATCAGGGTCGCGACATCCACGCCGCGGATGGTAATTAGACCAACGCCAGAGGCCACAAGCACGATCACAGCGGGAAGCGCCACGTTAGAGAACCTGTGCAGTGTCCGTAAGTTGTTCGATCTCGAAATGCTAGCAATCAACGGAGGCAATCCACCGATCCAGAAGATCAACGCGGCGGCGTGCAAAGCCATCAGCGGCTGACCGATCCAGCGATCTGGCCCCACGCTGGCATGACCAGACACAGCAAGCGACATGGTCCCGAGACCCAGTGCAAACAGCGCCACGCCGCGCCCCCTTAGGGAACTGCCCGCGATCAAGGCCGCGACGGCACCCGCCACCAGCCCCCAGCCGCGCGGCGCGGATACGGCGGCGATCCAAGGGGCAGGCGACAAAAGGGCAGGAAAACCGCGCCCCAAAAGATCGAGCCCGTATGCGCCGAGAGCGATGCCCGCTAGCGGTAGTGCGGCCAGAGCGGATGTGCGCCCAAGGCGGGCGGCAACCGGGGGCAATGGTGCGATCATAGCGGCGTAAAGCGCCCCGCCAACTGCCAGAACCATGCTAATAACCGCCAGATACCGCGCCGCAATTGAGGGAATAGCAGTTGCAGGAAGGTCCAGTTCGGCCCCGCCTGTGACTTCGCCAACTGAAAACACCAATGCCCCACCGACCGGATGTCCATCGGCTGAGGCGACCCGCCAGTTCAGCACATAGGTGCCGCGCCCGGTTTCGGGAGGTGCAGAAATAGAAAGCTCATCGGGCTTGGCCGATGCTTCAGCCGCACTGCGCGTTCCGTCCGGCAGAAGCCATTCCATCGTCAATACCCCAACGGGTTCGCTGAAACGCAGGCTTACGGTCTCGGGCAAGGTATCGAGCAAGGCGTCGGCTGCCGGGCTGCTGCCTTGGAACTCGGCATGAGCGAAAGCGGGTGACGCCAATACCAGAACCGCAATCAAGGTGCATAGCAGCATATGCAGAATGCCTGTCGGTCGTGTCATCGGTCTTCTCGCTCTTGGTTTGTCCTGAATTCTTCAGTTCGGGCTTTTTCAGATTCGACAGGTGGGGCCGCCCGTTATCGGGCGATCCCTTGTTATGCAGCCGTGTTAGTGGCTGTGACCCGGTTCGGTGATTTTCACACCCGGAGCCGGACCTTCGAGTTCATGGGGGTCCTGACCTTCGGCGGGGATTTCGATCCAGCGTTCGGCTCCATTTGCGCATTCCTGCACAACAGGAAAATAGACAGTCGATCCTACCGCAAATGTGTCGGTCAGTTTGCCACGGAAGGAAAACTGGTCGAAGTGAGCGTCTAGAAGCTCGCCAGTCCAAATCAGTTCTTTCACACCTTCGGTCATGGAGGTGCCGTAGTAGTCATAGCTGTTCTCATAAGCCCCGGTGACGGTTTCGAGTGCCCAACCTGCTTTTGGCACGGGTTTGACGGCAATCATACCTTCGGGGATCAGTACCCGAACTTTCAGTGTCGCCTCACCGGCGCAACCATGGCCGATGTTCACGACACCGATATAGGTCGAACCTTGTGCGGCATGTGGGGTGGCAAGGCTTGCATGTGCAAAAGCCGCCGATGTGCTGACTGCAAGTGCAGCAAGGGTGGTCAGAATGGTTTTCATAGTTTTTCTCCAACGGGCATAAAGTTAGTGGATCGACCGGAATGCCCACCCGGCACGATTCCGTAGCCATAAAGGCAGACGAACTTGGGGCAGGATACGGGGGCGCAAGGCTGGCGACAGGCGATCCGAACCGAATACGGATGCGTGCCAACTGGCGTCAGGAACAGTGCCATGCCCGGAAACCGGACATCCGCCATGCACCCGTCCTCAGTCGGTTACGGCAGGCATTGCGTGCCCCGTGAAATTATCAGGTCAATACTGGTGGAGCGCGTGGCTGGTGAGGCGCTTTGTCGGATTGACGTGCGCGACGGAAATCGACAAGGTCTGGAAGAAACGCGGTAAATTCGGCCGGTCCAGCAAACGTATACAGCCACGCCTGCACCATGACGAGTGACAGTGTGACCGCCATACAGTTCGACGGTCCATCTGTGGGATCATCTGCGGGTTGTTCATCCAACGCGCGACCATCATCCGTCAACCAAACCTCCGTAGGGCCTTCGGGTGTGCAAAGCACAAGCATCATGCCGTCATTACTGGCAACCCGCATAAGTCCTTGAGGGACATTGCCCGACATGAACAGGGCCAGAAGAAGAACACATCGGAGCGCAACATCGTGGCTCGGCAAGCGCGATGCGCTACCGACCCAATCCACCAGTCGGCGGCTAGATGTTCTGACTAAGTTCGACACGCCGTGTCTCCTCCACGGGGCAATGATTACTGATGCAATTGTGACTTATCAAGGAACGATAGTGATGTACGAACGGCAAATTAGGGCAATGCTGCCCTACCAGTAACCCCCTTTTTGGCAGGGCGGAGAAATGGACAGTCTTCCGCTGCCACTGAAGTGGTCCCAGAAAACTGGACAGTCGGCTAAGGTGTATCCCAAACCTTTGAAGGGATACGAGAATGGCGAAGCGCCGGAACTTTACAGACCAGTTTAAGGCCAAGGTGGCGTTGGAAGCGCTACGTGGTGACAAGACCGTGCAGGAGATCGCGGC